>NZ_JAMBON010000200.1 GCF_023715655.1 Oceanobacillus luteolus
AGACTCTCTTACGTTTGATTGCGTCCTAACTCTAGGCTCCTCTTCAAACGTGAGACTCTCTTACGTTTGCTTGCGGCCTTACTTTAGGCTCCTCTTCAAACGTGAGACTCTCTTACGTTTGATTGCGTCCTAACTCTAGGCTCCTCTTCAAACGTGAGACTCTCTTACGTTTGCTTGCGGCCTTACTTTAGGCTCCTCTTCAAACGTGAGACTCTCTTACGTTTGATTGCG
>NZ_JAMBON010000201.1 GCF_023715655.1 Oceanobacillus luteolus
ACGTTTGAAGAGGAGCCTAGAGTTAGGTCGCAATCAAACGTAAGAGAGTCTCACGTTTGAAGAGGAGCCTAAAGTAAGGCCGCAAGCAAACGTAAGAGAGTCTCACGTTTGAAGAGGAGCCTAGAGTTAGGTCGCAATCAAACGTAAGAGAGTCTCACGTTTGAAGAGGAGCCTAAAGTAAGGCCGCAAGCAAACGTAAGAGAGTCTCACGTTTGAAGAGGAGCC
>NZ_JAMBON010000202.1 GCF_023715655.1 Oceanobacillus luteolus
TCGAAAAAATGCGTTTATACGAGTAGTTGGTGATGATTTTGAACTCCCTCATGATTCAACGGTACTGTCAGATCAAATGGTGTTAATTGGCACCTCACAAAATCGTGCGGAGAATTACTTTCGACTCATAAAGGTTGAAGATACGAAAGGAAACGTACTTCTCTTAGTTACAAACCGTTTTGATTTAAGCGCAGATGAAATTTCCGAGATGTACCAATCACGTT
>NZ_JAMBON010000203.1 GCF_023715655.1 Oceanobacillus luteolus
ACGTACCATTCTATAAATCAAGAAAAATGAGAATCCGACTAGTCAATTCGGGTTCTCTTTCGTATAATGAAACTATGAAAAATACAGACACCAAAAATCAGGAATCAATTGAATACTATAAAGAGCGTAACGAAAAGCTTGAAATAGAGAAGGAAGCTTTGGAAGCAAAGCTAAAATGGTATGAGGAGCAATTTCGGTTAAGTCAACAGCGTCGTTT
>NZ_JAMBON010000204.1 GCF_023715655.1 Oceanobacillus luteolus
CATGCACTTACAAAGCATATAGGAACAAGTATCGCTGCATTCTCATGTCCATTCGTGTCCTTATAAAGACTATAAGATCACGAATAAGTCCATCCCCATGCCTATTCATGCACTTACAAAGCATATAGGAACAAGTATCGCTGCATTCTCATGTCCATTCGTGTCCTTATAAAGACTATAAGATCACGAATAAGTCCATCCCCATGCCTATTC
>NZ_JAMBON010000205.1 GCF_023715655.1 Oceanobacillus luteolus
TTTTCGATTACAGGGCTGTTACCTTCTATGGCTGATCTTTCCAGATCGATTCATCTAAAGAGTTTCTTTGTAACTCCATATGGAATGTCCTACAACCCCAGTAAGCAAGCTTACTGGTTTGGGCTGTTTCCGTTTCGCTCGCCGCTACTTGGGAAATCGCATTTGCTTTCTGTTCCTCTGGGTACTGAGATGTTTCAGTTCCCCAGGTCTGC
>NZ_JAMBON010000206.1 GCF_023715655.1 Oceanobacillus luteolus
CTTTCCCTCACGGTACTGGTTCACTATCGGTCACTAGGTAGTATTTAGCCTTGGGAGATGGTCCTCCCGGATTCCGACGGAATTTCACGTGTTCCGCCGTACTCAGGATACACTCCGGAGGAAACTCCTTTTCGATTACAGGGCTGTTACCTTCTATGGCTGATCTTTCCAGATCGATTCATCTAAAGAGTTTCTTTGTAACTCC
>NZ_JAMBON010000207.1 GCF_023715655.1 Oceanobacillus luteolus
GAAATGGATTGAGGAATCCCCTTTTTACGGCAATCACGCACTTGGAAAAGCAGCCGAATATACACTGAAATTAACAGACGGGCTTCGTGCCTTTCTCTATGATGGTCGCATTGAAATGGATAATAATCCAGCAGAAAATGCGATTCGCCCTAGTGTGATCGGTCGAAAAAATTGGATGTTTTCCGTCAGCGAAGCTGGTG
>NZ_JAMBON010000020.1 GCF_023715655.1 Oceanobacillus luteolus
TTTCAAAATCCTCAAATTCTACAGGTTGGATGATCTTTTTTTTATATTTCTCAGAGTATACAAAATCATTAAATACATGAAGATACCCTGAAGCACCCATTTTATTCAAATCATACAATGCACCAACAATTTCATGTCTAGAACTATCACTATTTAAGTTTTTGAAATTGCCTTTCCGAATCATTATCTTTTTCTCTTCCAACTCTTCTTGATTTATTCGTTTTTGTTCAACAGACAATATACTGTCCATATTTTCTAATAATTCATATGCGTCTTCAGGTGTTATGTAAGATCTATGGTAACAGGCAATATGCCATTTACTTTTTTTAGGAATAATCTTTTCCACATACCAGTCCTTTATTTTGGGACGTAAAAAAACTTGATATCCTGGAATACCAAATTCTAACGCGGTTTCTTTTGAAATTATAGTATGCAGAATAGCATGTTCAACTATATCACAAAACACTAACCTTTCTTTTTTGTGATATTTAAAAGCAATATTTTGAGCTTTTATAAAAGACTCATTTGTCATATTTAAAAACTTATTTTCATCAATGTGATGACACTCTAACCCCTCGACAGATCTCGAATACTTCCCTTTTGTAATTTTTTTTATTTCTCCTTTTAAGAATCGTTCATATGATTGTTCCCTGAAGAAATCATCTCTTGCTGCACCATATTTTTTAAGTAAATATTCTACTGCTTCATCATATGTTTTAGAAAGCAAAGCTAAGTACTCTTCTTTTTTTTCCATTTGTAATCCCCACCCTGTTTTATTTATATGCAACTCCACACTTCCAATAAAGTCAGCTACGGTGTGAGAAGGTGGTAATTATGCCAGAAGCCACTTATTTGCTGACATAGAGTCTCCTACTTTCTTTTCAATTAATATTACATACGTTTCACCAGTGTTAAAGGTTTCGATCCTTACACAACTCTACTGCCCCGTTAATGTAAGTACATTTCTTCACAAACTTCCATTTCAATTATTTCTATAAATTCAGTTTACACCGAACTACTTAATTAAGTAAGTCCTTTTTATCATAAGTATTTGAATTATTTTTAATTTAATCGGAATATGATAGATATCTGGATTATAAATATTATGCTACGCTACAATACTTGTAATTTTGTAATTTTATTCAAAATCCTGTTTCACCGGAACAAAAGGAGGATTACAAGTAGTAATTCCACTTGTAATCCCATCTATTTTTCTTGTATTTTTTCTAGCAATAACTTTTTTGTATTTAAATTTGTAATCGCTTTGTCCCTCAAATGACTGACTTTATAACTCTTAATTACATAATTACAAAATTACACACTATAATATCTTAAGTTAAAAATAGTTTCTAGAAAAATTAAAACCTTGTTCTTCTATAAACTCTGGATTTACCTGAGTAACTCGGAAATTTTGCTTTTTATGAGTTATAGCTTTATAATCGACGATCTTCCTTCCATTCTTTTGTTCAAGGGTAAGCTGTTGATTCATCCACGCTTGTCTTATCTGCTTTGCATCCTCTCCCAATCTCTTATTTATATAGTCGATGGTTAAATATAACCCATTCTTATTAAAGATTGCGTGAATGCCGCTATTCGATTCATATTCAGCAAAGATATGATTTCTATTGGCATCTAGCTCCTCAAGTATCTCTATTAATACATTCTTAGCTCGATCTACATGGTCATTTTCAGAGCATATAGCATTAAATAAATCTTTAAAATCGCTAACTGGAATTTTCATACCTTCGTCTTTAAATAGTTCATTTAAGACTTCTGCGACATATACGATAAATGCAAAATGCAAGGCTATTCTACGCATGATATTATTGTTAGTATTGGATTGAAATAGATTCGTTAGCTCCTTAAATCTGCTTTTAAATCGCTCTGAATGATTCCCCCAGCGTTTTATGAACTCAAGCCCTATACTTCCGTAATATAGCTCTACATTTTGATTCAAGAGAGTAAAATAATCAGCAGTTTTATTTATAAACTTAAAGTTTGTGATCGGAATAACTCGTGCAGCACTCCCTTGTGAATTTGTGTATTCTAAAATGTTATTTTCACCTGTAGTGATAAATACCGATTGCCAAGAGCTCGTCCCCCGACTGCCGTCTAGACTGCCCCGCATTTTCCCTGTTCCATTACCAAATAAGTAAATGATCTGTTGTAATGCTTTTTTATCATGAGCTGTATTTGTATCGTCAAGAATTAAGGGAAATGCATTGAGAAATGAAGCAATTCGCTCAATTGCTACCTTCGTTGTAAGCATTGAACTAATATAACCACTTGGCTTCCCCCAAACACTGGCACAAACCTTTTGAACGGTAGTCTTACCACTTGAAGAAATACCAGATATATCAACAATAATTGGACTTAAATCAAATTCCTTAAAGAGTACAGAAGCAAATGATGCCATAATAGGAAATAATGCCTTTGGATTATCATAAAGAGGTTCCAACACATTTGTTATCCAATCCTCAACAGTCCCACTGCACTTGATAGCTTTAAGCCTTTGTATCTCTCCCTCATCAGGTGGAACAATGCGAAACTTGGACTCTATCAGTGGATGAATAAAATGATTTCCCACATAACCCAGGTGACTGACAACCACTGAACGCTTCAGTTTATTTTTTTCTAGAAACAAATCGAAATACTCAATTAGGTGGCGTGCATTTCGATCGTTGCTACTTAACCCTTTGTTTGCAAGTGCAATCACTTCTCGCTTCGTTGCTAATGCAATTGCAGGAACCACTTCACTGTACACTTTGCCGTCATTAAACCATTTTAATTCATACTGAACATTGTTTTTCTCTATGTCGTCAAAACACTTTGTAACATAGGGAATTTGTCTGCTAATAAATTCTTCTTCATTATCTTTTTCATTTAGTCGCATTAGCTTATTGTCTTTCATGAAAAAAGGGCTTGGAATTCCAAACCCTTCTACCTCTTTCATGAATTCCTCGTAGACCGTCAATCCCAGCACCCCCTACGCCGGGACGTTGCCAACTCTCCTAGAATGTTATAAAATTGAAGTATCAAAATATCCATCAAGAATCTCCTTTCAAAATGGAGTGTATGTGGGTCTCCTGATGTTGCAGCATCGGGAGACTTTTTGTTTCCACAATCCAATTCCTCTTATCCTTCCTTTGCACATATTGCCCGCCAGCATAGTGCTTATTTCATTGTGTTTTTATGTTCATCCAAGAAATCATCAATGTCCTGCTTCCTTACTAAACGAATCCCATCAATTTCAATTATTGGAAGCCCCATTTTCTCTAGCTTTTGGAAGGTATTAAAGCTAACTCCAATGTACTGTGCAGCTTCTTTCTTATTCATATAAGGCTTATAATCACTATCCAATTGAACTTTCTCTACAACTTGCTGTGTCATCTCCAACAAAGCTTTTTCATAGGAAGCAATAAAATCATTGGATAATTGTATTGGAACATTCATTTGCATAGAAATCACCTCCTTTTAACTGCATATAGTATTATTATACTTCATATAGTATCATTACAAAAAATAATGTCAATGATTTTATACTATATGTTTGTTTTTTATACTATATATGGTATTATATTCTTAAAAGGAGGTGGTAAAAATGATTAGAATGAGGCTAAAAGAAATACTAGATAATAAAGGAATATCAATCACAGAACTTCATGAACGAACTGGTATCTCGAAAAACACTATTAGTTTAATGGTGAATAATAAAAGTAAAGGAATTCAGTACGATACGTTAAACAAAATTTTAAATGCCACAAATGTAGGAATCTCGGATTTGTTAGAAGAAGTAACTGATTTGTACGCTATGCATGTAAAAAGCATTGAAAATGACTATACTCCTTTAAAAAGCCATGAGTGCAGACCATTTCGTTATCAAATCTGGGCTGATTTAGAAAGTGGTGGAGAACCCGAATTAATTTATGACTTTACCTTTTCTGTTTTATATTTCAAAGTCAACAGCAAGAACGAAAAGTCATATTTACACATCACATTTGATGATTATAAGCCCGAACATACAAATCATGATTTAAGTATTAAGTTTAATCCAAATGAGAATAAAATTGCTCTCAATGTTATGGCTTATTTAATCGTTACAGATCTACTATGGAATATGGATTTTGCTAACAAAGAGACTCCTTCTTTAGCGTATGTTAACTGGGAAGGGTTTGAACGAGGTTCTATATTCGGATTAAGTATAAATGTCCCAATTAGCTACGCTGACCCAGAGGATCTTAGCTGGGAAAACTTTAAAAAAGGTAAAGTAGGTAATAATAAAAAAATCGCTAATTTTGCTTATTTAAAATTTAAATATCCTGATATTGAAGACATTCATTTTGACAAAGAAACTGGAGAAACAGCTATATTTTTTCACTTTAACTAATGTTACCTTTACCCATATCGCCCGCCAGCGTATGGAAAGGAAAGGTATTAATTGGCAAATATTAAAGAATACAAAAAGAAAGACGGCTCAAAAGCCTATATGTTCAACTTTTATATTGGTATTGACCCAATCACGGGGAAAAAGAAAAGAACGACTAGAAGAGGATTTAAATCTAGGAAAGAAGCCCAAATCGCTTTAGCTCAGCTTCGTTTGGAAGTAAATGAGGATGGTCCTGGTAGTGTTAACGAACTTACATTTAGAGATGTATATGAGCTTTGGATCAAACAACATAAGCTTGAGGTAAAGCCAACAACCATTAAAGCTATTCAAAGCAAATTTAAACGGATACTGCCTAAGTTCGGACATTTAAAAATTGCTAATATCACAAACCTATATTGTCAAAAAGTAATCAATGAGTGGGCAACTGAATTAAAGACATTTAATGATTACAAAATTCAGGCAAACCTCGTGTTTAAGTACGCTATGAAGTATGGTTTAATCCAGAGGAACCCTATGGAATATGTAACAATTCCTAAATTGCATAGTGAGCTCTTTTATGATGAAGATGAGGAGAAAGGGAATTTCTTCACTAAAGACGAACTGCAAGAATTTTTAAAGAGAGCAAAAGAAGATATGACCTTTAAAAATTACACGCTATTTCGTCTGTTGGCCGTCACTGGATTAAGAAAAGGCGAAGCTCTCGCATTACACTGGTCAGATATTGATTTTACCAACCGAACCGTCTTTGTTAGAAAAACACTTGCTCAATATGATGGTATTCAAGCGTTGCATCAACCAAAGACTATCAATTCGAGAAGGATAGTTGAATTTAACGAACCCACACTCTCTACGCTTCAAGAGTGGCAAAATATCCAAAGAAAAGAATATGAACTGTTGGGTATACCTTATAGTGCTGAACAAGTGCCTGTATTTACCCGTTTTGATAAAGATGAAGGAGTAATGAAATATCTCCGTCTAGCTTCGCCAAATGAGTCACTATACAGCTTTTTCAACAAACATACTGACTTGCCTAGGATTACAGTTCACGGATTGCGACATACACACGCTTCTCATTTATGTGAAGCCGGAGTTCCAATAAAAGCTACACAGGCACGTTTGGGACATAAAGATATCCAAACAACGATGAATGTCTATACACACGTTTCAGATGTAATGAATGAGAAAGCTACAGCTACAATCAATAATTTTCTCAACTTTTAAGCGAAGGGTATTCAAGGGGTATTCAATCAAGTTCTTAGCATAAAAAAACCCCTTCCCAATATACCCAGGAAGAGGTTGTAAACGTTGATATACCAACGATATTAACGTTTTGAGAACTGTGGTGCACGACGAGCGCCTTTAAGACCGTATTTCTTACGCTCTTTCATTCTAGGGTCACGTGTTAGGAAGCCTTCGCGTTTTAGGGAAGCACGATATTCTGGATCAGCTTGTAAAAGCGCACGAGCGATTCCGTGACGAATTGCACCAGCTTGACCAGTGAATCCACCACCGTGAACATTAACTAACACATCATAAGTTCCTTCTGTTTCTGTAGCAGCCAATGGCTGGTTTAGAATAAGAAGTTGTGTTTCATATGGGAAATAGTCACTTGCTTCACGACCATTGATTGTAACTTTACCTGAACCTGGTACTAAACGTACACGAGCAGTTGATTTTTTACGACGTCCTGTGCCGTAGTATTGTACTTGTGCCAATGAATTTTACCTCCTTTGATTACCCACGAAGCTCGTAAACTTCTGGTTTTTGTGCTTGATGTTTATGTTCTGGACCGACAACAACATGTAATTTAGAGTACATTTTACGTCCTAAAGGACCTTTTGGAAGCATGCCTTTAACCGCAAGCTCGATCATGCGTTCAGGGTGCTTAGCACGCATTTCTGCTGCATTACTCTCTTTCAATCCACCTGGGTGGTTTGAGTGACGGTAATACATTTTGTCCTGTTCTTTGTTACCTGATAGTTCGATTTTTTCTGCGTTGATTACGATGACATAGTCACCAGTGTCTGCATGTGGTGTGTAAGTTGGTTTGTTCTTTCCGCGAAGGATAGAAGCAACTTCACTAGCAAGACGACCTAGACGTTTGCCTTCTGCATCAACAACAAGCCATTTACGTTCGATGTTCGCTTCGTTTGCCATGAATGTTGTGCGCATGGTATTTTTCCCTCCATATATATATAAAATCACGTTTCATATTTTGTATTTTAAGTTTCTAAAAAACACAATTAGATTCCGGGGCTAATCATGGTTTAGAAATAAAATGCCATAAATCATAATATAACATAACCGCGTGCTTTGTCAAGGTTTGGTTATATTTTTTCCGTCTTTTTTTCATACAAATTTCTAATTATTCATAAACGACCCGTACAAGGTATAAACCTTCTGGTCCAATCGTTTTTCCTACCCTCGTGCGATCTTTGGCAGCGAGTAGTTCCAGCGTTTCTTCTGGTTGCCATTTCCCTCTGCCTACATCGAGCAGGAAGCTCACAAGAATACGGACCATATTGTAAAGAAACCCATCACCGATAAAAACAAAGCGAAACCCATTTGGATGTTCTTCACACGTTACAGTGTAGAGTGTCCGAACCCGACTTCCTTGCACCGTTGCTTTCACCGATGAAAAAGTCGTGAAATCATGGGTACCTTTCAAGTATGCACATGCATCTTGCATTTTTGTCAGGTTGAGCTGCTCAGGAACATGATAGGCATAATTACGGCTAAATACGTCGCGCTCAGGGCTTGTACGGACATAATAGTGGTATTCCTTCATCTTAGCATTAAAACGCGCATGAAAGTCCTCTGAGACGATTTCAGCGGCCTTGATGAAGATGTCATCAGGAAGCAATGCATTTAATGCCTTCTTCCAGTTATCCGCTCCCAAAGAGAGCTTGGAATCAAAATGAATGACTTGTCCTTCCGCATGTACGCCGGTATCTGTTCGTCCTGAACCTTGAATCCGGATAGATTCGCCTTTATGGATTTTTTTCAGTGCCTGTTCTAATTCACCAGCGACGGTCCGCTTATCAGGTTGAATCTGAAAACCATAGAAATTCGAGCCGTCATAAGCTAAAGTACATTTAATTCTAGTCATGGATTATAACCTCTACCCGTAGGTCCTTGTCACAAATAAAACAGCTATGACAAGCACAAAAATAATATAACCGAAAATATCAAGCTTCGTAATTTGCAATTCCCGCAGTTTTGAACGGTTATCTCCGCCTTGATATCCTCTTGCCTCCATCGCCATCGCTAATTCTTCAGCACGCTTAAATGCGCTGATAAACAGTGGAACGAGCAATGGGACAATGGCCTTGATCCGCTCTTTTAATGGGCCTGTACGAAAGTCCACCCCTCGTGAAGCTTGTGCCTTGGATATCTTATCTGTTTCCTGCATCAACGTTGGGATGAAGCGTAAAGAAATCGACATCATCAAGGCAAGCTCATGTACAGGAAACTTAAATCTTTTTAATGGATGAAGCATGTCTTCAATTGCATCTGTAATCTCAATTGGTGTCGTCGTTAGTGTTAATAAAGATGTAACAAGTATTAAGAGAAAGAAACGAATTGAAATTGCAAAACCTTGGATAAGTCCTCCTGAATAGATTTCAAAGATTCCTAACTCAAATAGGACTGTTCCTTCTCTCGTTACGATTAAGTGCAGAATAAACGTAAAGATTATGAGAAACCATACCGGTGTAAGACCCTTCATAATAAAGCGAATTGGAATCTTGCTTGTAAACATACAAGTTAACGCAAAGAGAACCAAGACGCCGTAACTCGGTACATTATTGGCAAAAAATACGATAAAAACAAAGAAAAATATTATTGTTATTTTTGTCCGTGGATCTAGACGGTGGATAAATGAGTTACCTGGTACATATTGGCCGATAATCAAGGAGTTATTCATTTTATTCCACTCCTTTTACAATCTCACTGATGGAAGTTGCAATTTCATCAATCGATTGATTCGAGAAGTTTATCGGCTTGCCCATTTTTTCCTCAAAACTTGTCAGGAATTGAACGACTTCGGGCACATCCAATTGCACACTTTGCAGTGCTTCTTTTTGACGGAAGACGTCAATTGGTGTACCTTCCATGAATTTCGTTCCTTTATTTAAAATCAATATTTGGTCGGCATATTTCAAAGCATCATCCATGCTATGTGTGACAAGTATCGTTGTCAGTCCAGCCTCCCGATGCAGGTTATAAAACATATCCATAATTTCCTTCTGTCCACGTGGGTCGAGACCAGCTGTCGGCTCATCAAGCACGAGCACTTCTGGTTGGATTGCAAGGACACCCGCAATCGCCACACGCCTTTTTTGCCCACCACTTAAATCAAAGGGGGAACGTTCCAGGAGTTCCTCAGATAATCGTACTTGACGTAATGCTTCTTTCGTTCGTCTTTCAATTTCCTCTTCCGACACACCGAAATTTTGCGGACCGAAAGCAATATCCTTTGCGATTGTTTCTTCAAACAGTTGATGTTCTGGATATTGGAATACGACCCCAACTTTACTTCGAAGCTCTTTCATATTTTTCGGCTTCTCATCATTCGTCAGTTTAAAATCGCCGATATGCACTTCACCTTCACTTGGAACAGTTAAGCCATTCAAATGTTGGATCAACGTTGATTTTCCAGAACCTGTATGACCGATTATCGCTACAAATGTGCCTGAAGGAATATGGAATGAGAGATTTTCAAGCGCTTTATGTTCAAAGGGAGAATTTTTTTGATAAATATAAGTTACGTTTTTGAATGTAATGTCCATAATTCCTCCAACAGTTCCTCATGATTTAAAGGTTCCTTCGTAAGCTCTATCCCAGCCCGTTTTAACTCATCTGCCAAAATTGCTACAAATGGAACATCCAACCCAATTTCTTTTAGTTGATTGCGCTTGGAAAATATCTCTCTCGGTGTCGCTTCTGCCCATATTTCTCCTTGATTCATCACAATTATCCGTTCAGCTTGTACTACTTCTGCCAAATCATGTGTAATCGTAATTAGTGACAACCCTTGTTGTTCGCTGAGGCTCGCCACCGTCTGCATAATTTCCTTTCTTCCTCTAGGATCAAGCATGGCGGTAGCTTCATCCAGAATTAACACCTTAGGATAAATAGCCAACACACCGGCGATTGCTACCCGCTGTTTTTGACCACCTGAAAGGCGATGTGGTTCAGTTAAACGATAATCCAGCATACCGACTGCAGCTAAATTATCCTCTATTCTTTTAATCATTTCTTCCCGGGGAATCCCACGATTTTCCATACCAAAGGCAACATCATCTTGAACAGTAGCACCAACAAACTGATTATCCGGATTCTGAAACACCATACCAACTTCACGACGGATATCCCAGATCGTTTCCTCATTGACAGTAACGCCATTTATTAAAATTTCTCCCTCTTGGGGAAAAAGTAAACCGTTTACTAATTTAGCAATAGTCGATTTTCCCGAGCCATTGTGCCCGATAATGGCCACGAATTCATTTTCATAAATTGAGAATGAAAGATCTTTCAAAACCCAAGGATTCGTATCGCTATACCGAAATGAAACATTCCGGAATTCTATCAAAGCCTTTCTCATCTTTCGTGCCTCCTCCCGCTTCTACGGTGGGTCGTTTCTATGTAAGTTATAGTATATAACAAGATAGGATGAGAATCATTTAAATATCTCATCTTTCGACCCGAATTTACTAGAAGCGTTCTCTGCTAATCTCTGCTCCTTCTCGTGAACCGAGAAACTTGTATTATTCTTGGCCTGATTCCACTAAACAACTCCCTGTTTGTAATAAAAAAGAAGGTTTCGCATAGTGTATCATTCTATTGGAACGAAGCCACAGATTCTCATATCGTTCGTGTACTGAGAAGACCTCTATGAACACGAATACTCTAACTTTTATTCGATTCGTGCACTGAGAGAGACTCTATGAACACGAACAATCTAATTCTCATTCGATTCATGCACTGAGAGAGCTTCTATGAACGCGAACTCTCTAATTCTTTTTCGATTCATGCACTGAGAGGGCCTCTATGAACATGAACACTCTGATTCTTTTTCGATTCATGCACTGAGAGGGCCTCTATGGACATGAACACTCTGATTCTTATTCGATTCATGCACTGAGAGGGCCTCTATGGACATGAACACTCTGATTCTTATTCGATTCATGCACTGAGAGGGCTTCTATGGCTTGAAAATAATATGAGCACGAAAATCAAAGTATGCCATAAAATAGCGCTCTCTACTCTACTTCTTTATACAAAAAAAGGGCTTGGATTCACCTCTTTAGGAGAGATTTCGTCCTGCCCTTGCCTTTTTTTATTTAACCAATTCAATGATTGCCATGGGTGCTCCATCGCCTTGGCGCTCACCGAGTTTAAGTACACGTGTATAGCCGCCTTGTCTATCTTCATAACGTTTTGCAACGTCATCGAAAAGCTTTTGAATCACTGAGTTGTCATCTTCTGTTTCTTTGTTATAAAGAAATGCTGCTGCTTGACGACGTGCATGAAGATCACCACGTTTGCCAAGTGTAATCATTTTATCGACTACAGATCTAAGCTCTTTCGCTTTTGCTTCTGTTACTTCGAGGCGTTCATGAATAATTAAATCAGATGCAAGGTTACGAAGTAGTGCCATACGATGATCTGTGGTACGTCCTAACTTTCTAGTCATGGACTATCCCTCCTTTTTACAATCTAAAGGTGACTGCTTAGTCATCATTTCGTAAACCTAATCCGAGATCAGAAAGTTTATTCTTAACCTCATCCAATGATTTACGACCTAAGTTACGCACTTTCATCATATCCTCTTCGGTCTTTGTTGTAAGTTCCTGAACAGTATTGATACCAGCACGCTTTAAGCAGTTATATGATCTTACAGAAAGATCGAGTTCTTCAATCGTCATTTCCATTACTTTTTCTTTTTGATCTTCTTCTTTTTCCACCATGATTTCAACGTTTTGAGCTTCATCTGTCAAACCGATGAAAATATTAAGATGCTCTGAAATAACTTTTGCACCTAAAGAAACAGCTTCTTCTGGACGAATACTGCCGTCAGTCGTTACTTCAAGCGTTAATTTATCATAGTCAACTATCTGCCCAACACGCGTATTCTCTACTTGGTAGGTCACACGCTCAACTGGTGTAAAGATAGAATCTACTGGAATGACTCCAATTGGTTGTTCTTCATGTTTGTTTTCCTCAGCCGGGCGATAGCCACGACCGCGTTCAGCAGTCATTTTCATATACAAGCGACCCTTGCTGTTAACCGTTGCAATGTGAAGATCTGGATTCATCACTTCAACGTCGCTGTCATATGTCAAATCTGCAGCAGTCACATTAGCTTTACCCTGAATATCTAATTCCAATGTCTTTGGTTCATCAGAATAGATTTTAAGTGCGAGCTTCTTTAAGTTCAAGATGATAGTAGTCACATCTTCTACCACGCCGTCGATCGTGGAAAATTCATGCAATGCACCGTCAATCTGAACTGAAGTAACAGCAGCACCCGGAAGTGAGGACAGTAAAATACGACGCAAGGAGTTTCCAAGAGTGGCACCATATCCACGCTCAAGAGGTTCAACTACGAATTTTCCAAATGTAGCATCATCACTAATTTCAACCGTTTCAATTTTTGGTTTCTCAATTTCAATCATTAAATAAAACCCTCCTTAAAAACGTCGAAACCCCGGTTAGACCAAAAGTCTAACCGAAATTCCTCAAGTAGGCAGTCGCGCAAATTCCAGCACTACCTGTCTTTCCTTCGTACATTCCTATCTATCGTTTACTAAAAAACGTGCAGAGTATAATATTACCATTATAACCCAGTATAGACAGGGTGACAAAATCTATACGATGTTTACTAAAAAGCTATCAAATTAGCTCTATTAGTAACCAAATGCAGTGGATTATACACGACGACGTTTCGGTGGGCGACAACCATTATGAGGAACCGGTGTTACGTCAACAATTGCAGTTACTTCTAAGCCAGCTGCTTGAAGTGAACGAATTGCTGCTTCACGTCCTGCTCCTGGTCCTTTAACGGTTACTTCTAGGTGTTTCATACCATTCTCTACTGCTGTTTTTGCAGCTGTTTCAGCAGCCATTTGAGCTGCAAAAGGAGTAGATTTACGAGAACCTTTGAACCCTAATGCACCAGCAGAACTCCAAGAAATAGCATTACCTTTTTGGTCAGTAATCGTTACAATCGTGTTGTTGAATGTAGAACGGATATGTGCGATACCTGCCTCAACATTCTTTTTGACACGACGTTTACGTGTGTTTGTATTACGAGCCATTTAAAATGATCCTCCTTTCAAATTACTTCTTCTTGTTAGCCATTGTTTTACGTGGGCCTTTACGTGTACGAGAGTTGTTCTTCGTTTTTTGACCACGAACTGGTAATCCACGACGATGACGTAAACCACGGTAAGAACCGATTTCCATTAGACGTTTGATGTTAAGGGAAACTTCACGGCGAAGATCTCCTTCAATCGTAAGTGACTCGATCGCTTTACGGATACGTCCTAATTCGTCTTCAGTTAAATCGCGAACGCGAGTATCTTCAGAAACGTTTGCTTCTTTAAGGACTTGTTGTGCAGTTGATTTACCAATTCCGTAAATATACGTCAAGGAAATAACTACTCGTTTGTCACGTGGGATATCAATACCTGCAATACGTGCCATACTGTTTTAGCACCTCCTGTTTAGCCTTGTTTTTGTTTATGCTTTGGATTTTCACAAATTACCATTACTTTGCCTTTACGCTTAATTACTTTACATTTTTCGCAAATTGGTTTTACAGATGCTCTTACTTTCATCCTTAGTACCTCCTTTAATATCGGAGCATTATTTATAACGGTACGTAATTCGACCTCTTGTTAAATCATACGGAGAAAGTTCAACTGTAACCTTGTCACCTGGTAAGATTCGAATGTAGTGCATACGAATTTTTCCAGATACATGCGCTAAAACGGTATGCCCGTTTTCAAGCTCAACATGAAACATTGCATTCGGTAATGTTTCCGTTACAGTGCCTTCCACTTCAATAACATCATCTTTCGCCATCGTGTTTTTAGTCTCCCTTCTTCAAATCAGTCACATCGCTTGAAGACCAAGCAAATTGAAATAGCAATTTCCCGTTTGTGACGTAATCAGTTTCTAGAAGGCTATTGGGACTTCTGGAGATAATAAGTCCTTAAGCTCTCTTTAGAAGAATGTATCTTCTTCGGCTTATTGGCTTCGATTTACTCTCCATCTGCTAATAAGACGTACCGATCATCCACAACACTTGCGACTGGCACTCGCCCGTTTCACATCCAAGAAAAACAGGAACGAATTTCACCTACACCGGTGCGATCGCGAACAACGTGGATAAAGCATAAAGTTACACTTTAAACAGTTGCTACTACGCCCTTCATTATAACTTTACAGAGAAAGAATTGCACCTATTCTGAGCGTCTTAAGCCAGGTTTTCCAACTTGGATTCAATCTCTTGGAAAACAACATCAATATCTTGGTCTCCATTTACTCGTGCAAGATACCCTTTCTCTTGGTAAAAGTCGAGTAAAGGCTGCATTTGCTCAAGGTTTACGGCTAAACGATTTTTCACCGTTTCAGGCTTATCATCATCGCGTTGGGTTAATGTTGAACCATCTTTATCGCAGATTCCTTCCTCTTTCGGAGGATTGAATACGATATGATATGCTGTTCCACAAGTCGGACAAATTCGTCGGCCGGATAAACGCTCCACTAATTTTTCTGCTGGAACATCTACATGCAACACAAAATCAATGGATTGGTTTAATTCTGTGAGAAGCTCTTCTAATGCTTCAGCTTGTGCGATGGTTCTCGGAAAACCATCCAATAGAAAACCGTTCTTACAGTCATCCTTCATCAAACGCTCTCTCACAATTCCAATCGTGACTTCATCTGGAACAAGTGCTCCTTGATCCATGAATTCTTTTGCCTTTTTCCCGAGGTCTGTACCTTCTTTAATTGCTGATCGGAACATATCCCCTGTAGAAATATGAGGGATGTTGTATTTTTCTTTTATTTTGTCTGCCTGAGTGCCTTTTCCAGCACCAGGTAGACCCATTAAAATTAAATTCAATAGTTTCCCCTCGCTTTTTCACTTTTGGCAGGAAATTATTTAATAAAACCTTTGTAGTGACGCTTCACTAATTGTCCTTCCAACTGTTTCATTGTTGTCAAAGCAACCCCTACAACGATTAGTAAGCTTGTTCCGCCAATCTGAACGGATTGAGGCAGATTTGCAACACTTCCTAAGATAATCGGTAGAATGGAAACAGCTGCCAAGAACAGCGCTCCTACAAATGTCAGCCGCTTAATCACACGAGTGAGATACATTTCCGTGTTATGTCCAGGTCGGATACCCGGAATATATCCACTTTGCTTTTGCAAGTTCTCTGCCATTTGCTCTGGGTTGACTTGAACAAATGTATAGAAATAAGTAAATGCGATAATCAACGCTGCATAAATCACCATTCCAATTGGTTCTGTAAATTGGAATATATTATAAATCGTATTAGCAACCGAATTTCCTTCGTAGAAACCAGCAATCGTAGTTGGTGCCATCATGAAGGCACTCGCAAAGATTACTGGAATAACTCCAGCTGCATTCACCTTGATTGGTAAGTGTGTAGATTGACCACCTACAGGTGAACGATTAACCAATTTCTTCGCATATTGAATTGGTATCTTACGCAGTGCTTGGTTTACGTATATAACGCCAACCGTTACCGCAATTACAACAAGTAAAATGATCGTGACAATAATAATGTTAATGAACAGCTCATCTCCAGCATTAACGAAATACTGACTGACTAGCTGGGTAACCCCATTTGGTACAGCTGCAACGATACCCGCAAAGATAAGGATGGAGATTCCATTACCTACTCCATGTGCAGTTATCTGTTCACCTAACCACATTAGGAATGCTGTTCCTGCAGTGAGGGTGAGCGCTATAACCAAGAATTTCACAAAACCAGGATCTTGAATCAATAGGCCGCCTGCCATCGCATTGAATCCTACCGACATGGCAATCGCCTGGATAAACGCAAGTACTATAGTAAAGTAGCGTGTTACTTGAGCTATTTTCTTACGGCCCATTTCTCCTTGCTTTTTCCACTCTGTGAATTTAGGGACAACATCCATTTGCAATAGCTGCATAATAATGGAAGCAGTAATGTAAGGCATAATCCCCATCGCAAAAATAGAAAAGTTTTGTAAAGCTCCTCCACCGAATGTATTTAGGAATCCAAATACATTTTGTTGATTCGTGATAAAGTCGAGTGCTGCTCTATCCGTAAACGGTACAGGAATAAATGTGCCCAGACGGAAAATAATCAACATCGCTAATGTAAAGAGTATCTTCTGTCTGATGTCAGCAACACGCCAAAAGTTGGAGATTGTGCGAAACATTAGATCACCTCAGTTTTACCGCCCGCAGCCTCAATTGCTTCTTTCGCACTTTGAGAGAACTTATGAGCTTTTACTGTGAGCTTTTTATCGATCGCGCCATTACCAAGTATTTTAATACCTGAATTTAATTTGCTTACGACACCTACTTCTAGTAATAGCTCAGGTGTAACTTCAGTGCCTTCTTCAAACTGGTTGAGTTTATCTAGATTAACGATAGCATACTCTTTACGATTGATGTTTGTAAAGCCGCGCTTCGGTAAACGTTGAAATAGAGGCATTTGTCCACCTTCGAACCCTGGACGAACACCACCGCCTGAACGTGCTTTTTGACCTTTATGTCCACGTCCGGAAGTTTTACCATTTCCAGATGACATTCCACGTCCTACACGGTTTCTTTCTTTACGAGTACCTTCATTCGCTTTTAGTTCATGAAGTTTCATCGGAGCACCTCCTCTTGTTAAAATTTCTTTAAGCGTCTTTAACGTCTACTAAGTGGGATACTTTATTAATCATACCACGAACAGATGGTGTATCTTCAAGTACCACTGATTGACGGATTTTCTTTAAGCCTAGTGCTTCAACGGTTTTTCTTTGTACTTGAGTACCGCCGATCACACTGCGTTTGAGGGTGATTTCTAATTTGTTAGACATTTTGTTTCCCTCCTTATCCTAACAGTTCTTCAACAGACTTTCCACGTAGTTTAGCTACATCCTCTGCTGTTTTAAGATTTTCTAAACCATTGATTGTTGCACGAATCACGTTGATTGGAGTGCTTGCTCCTAGTGATTTAGTAAGAATATCACCAACACCAGCAAGCTCTAGTACCGCACGGACAGGTCCACCAGAGATAACTCCAGTACCTTCTGTAGCAGGTTTCATCAGTACATTACCAGAACCGAATTCACCAATGATTTCATGCGGAATTGTAGTACCTACAAGTGGAACACGGATTAAATTCTTTTTCGCATTGTCTACTGCTTTTTTGATTGCTTCTGGTACTTCTTGTGCTTTACCTGTACCAAAACCGACATGACCGTTCTTGTCGCCAACAACAACCAATGCAGCAAAACGCATACGGCGTCCACCTTTAACAACTTTAGAAACGCGGTTGATCGATACCACACGTTCTTCTAAATCTAATTTGTTTGGATCGATTGAATTATTCATTAAAATGGTAACCTCCTTTATCGATTAAAATTCGAGACCTGCTTCTCTTGCAGCCTCAGCCAAAGCTTTTACACGTCCATGATATAGATAGCCTCCACGGTCGAATACAACTGACTTGAAGCCTTTCTCAATAGCACGTTTAGCAATTGCTTCTCCTACTAATTTCGCAGCTTCAACGTTACCACCATTAGTAATGTTCAAGTCTTTATCATTTGTAGAAGCGCTAGAAACCGTAACACGATTCTCATCGTCGATTAATTGTGCATAAATATGTTTATTTGAACGATATACGTTTAGACGTGGACGTTCAGCAGTTCCAGTAACAAACTTGCGTACACGCGCGTGTCTTCTCTTACGCGTTTCATTTCTGTCCGGTTTTGTGATCATCTAGGTCACTCCTTTCATACCTAACTAATCTTACTTAGCAGTTTTACCTTCTTTACGGCGTACATGTTCGCCAACATAACGAATACCTTTACCTTTGTAAGGTTCTGGTGGACGAATTGCACGGATGTTAGCAGCAACTGCGCCAACAAGCTCTTTATCGATACCTTTAACGGTTAATTCTGTGTTCTTAGGAACTTCGATTTCAATTCCTTCGATTGGATCGATTTCTACAGGGTGGGAATAACCAGCATTCACTACTAGTTTCTTACCTTGCATTTGTGCACGGTAACCTACCCCTTGGATTTCAAGTGATTTTTGGAATCCGTTAGTTACACCTTCGATCATGTTTGCGATCATAGTACGGCTTGTTCCGTGTAACGCACGGTGTTCTTTATGATCACTTGGACGTTCTATTGTGATTACATTATCTTCAACGTTAATTTTCATATCCTCATGGATTTGTTTAGAAAGTTCACCTTTAGGTCCTTTAACAGTAACGTGGTTACCATCAAACTTCACTTCTACACCTTGAGGAATTTCAATCGGTTTTAATCCTATACGAGACATTTTCTGCACCTCCTTGGGTTAAAGAATATTACCAAACATATGCAAGTACTTCGCCACCAACTTGTTGGCTGCGAGCTTCTTTATCAGACAGTACACCTTTTGAAGTAGACACGATAGCAATTCCTAATCCGTTCAATACACGTGGTACTTCATCGGCTTTTGCATATACACGTAAACCAGGTTTACTGATACGTTTGATTCCAGTGATTACTTTTTCTTCGTTTTTACCGTATTTCAAGAAAATACGCAGTACACCTTGTTTGTTATCTTCAATATACTCATAATCCTTAACGAATCCTTCACGTTTTAGGATATCAGCAATTTCTCTTTTCATTTTTGAAGCAGGAAGCTCCAACTTTTCATGTTTTACAGTATTCGCATTACGTATACGAGTAAGCATATCTGCGATTGGATCTGTCATAACCATTCATCATTACCTCCTTCCCAGATTGGGGTTTACCAGCTTGCTTTTTTGACACCAGGAATTTGACCTTTATAGGCAAGTTCGCGGAAACAAATACGGCAAAGTTTAAATTTACGAATTACAGAATGCGGACGTCCGCAACGTTCACAGCGAGTATATTCTTGAACTTTGTACTTCTGTTTACGTTGTTGTTTTGCAATCATTGATTTTTTAGCCACAAATTTCCCTCCTTAATGCTAGAGCTTATTTTTGGAAAGGCATGCCTAACTCTGATAAAAGCTCACGCGCTTCTTCGTCTGTGTTAGCAGTTGTAACAATAACGATATCCAGTCCGCGTACTTTGTTTACTTTATCGTAGTTAATCTCCGGGAAAATTAGTTGTTCTTTTACACCTAATGTGTAGTTTCCACGACCGTCAAAAGCGTTTTTTGAGATTCCACGGAAGTCACGTACACGTGGAAGAGAAACAGCAATCAACTTTTGAAGGAACTCATACATACGTTCACCGCGAAGTGTAACCTTTGCGCCGATCGGCATTCCTTCACGTAAACGGAAACCAGCGATTGATTTCTTAGCACGAGTGATCAATGGTTTTTGACCAGAGATTAGGGATAATTCTTCAACAGCACTATCTAATGCTTTAGAGTTTTGTACTGCGTCACCAACACCCATATTGATTACGATCTTTTCAACTTTTGGTACTTGCATGACAGATTTATAGTCAAATTTATTCATTAAAGATGGAGTAACTTCATCTTGAAATTTTTGTTTTAATTGGTTCATTATGGCGCCCTCCTTTCAACTTCAAACTTATTTATCTAAGGCTTCTCCGGACTTTTTAGCAATACGCACTTTCTTACCGTCGCGTACTTCATAGCCAACTCGTGTTGGTTCACCTGTTTTAGGGTCGATTGGTAATACGTTAGACACGTGAATTGCAGCTTCTTGGTTTAAGATTCCACCTTGTGGGTTTTCTTGAGAAGGTTTTGCGTGTTTTTGTACCATATTGACTCCTTCAACAAGTACACGGTCTTTCTTCGGGTATAATTCAAGGATTGTACCTGTTTTACCACGGTCTTTTCCGGATAGAACTTTTACTTTATCACCTTTTTTTACATGCATGCTTTACGCACCTCCTTAAGGATAAGATTCACTTATAATACTTCTGGAGCTAGAGATACGATTTTCATGAATTTAGCATCACGTAATTCACGTGCGACAGGTCCAAAGATACGAGTACCTCTTGGGCTCTGATCATCACGGATAATTACAGCAGCATTTTCATCAAAACGAATGTATGAACCATCTTTACGACGTGCACCAGATTTAGAACGAACGATTACCGCTTTAACGACGTCACCTTTTTTGACAACGCCTCCTGGTGTTGCTTTTTTCACCGAGCAAACAATTACATCACCGATATTGGCAGTCTTACGGCCTGATCCACCTAAAACTTTGATTGTTTGCACTTCACGAGCACCAGAGTTATCAGCAACTTTTAGACGACTTTCTTGTTGAATCATAACACTGTGACCTCCCTTCGGATTTGTTCCGAATCAACTTTGATTATATAATGACCGCTTCTTCTACAATTTCCACTAAGCGGAAACGTTTTGTAGCAGATAGTGGACGAGTTTCCATGATACGCACGATGTCACCAGTTTTAGCTTGGTTGTTTTCATCATGTGCCTTAAACTTTTTGGAGTACTTTACACGTTTTCCGTATAATTTATGGACTTTGTTTGTTTCAACAACAACAGTGATTGTTTTGTCCATTTTGTCCGATACAACACGGCCTGTGTAAACTTTACGATTATTACGTTCAGACATACCTTAAGTACCTCCTCTCTCGAGATCAGTTATTTGCAGTTAATTCACGTTGACGAGCAACTGTTTTTAAACGAGCGATCGATTTACGTACTTCACGGATACGTGCAGTGTTTTCCAACTGACCTGTAGCAAGCTGGAAGCGTAAATTAAACAATTCTTCTTTTAGTGATTTCACTTTATCTTCAATTTCGGCAGTGGTTAATTCTCTTATTTCTTTAGCCTTCATTGCTTTCACCACCAATTTCTTCGCGTTTTACAAACTTAGTTTTAATAGGCAATTTATGAGCAGCTAGACGTAACGCTTCACGAGCTACAGCTTCGTCCACTCCTGCGATTTCAAACATAATTTTTCCTGGTTTTACTACTGCTACCCAGCCTTCTGGAGCACCTTTACCAGAACCCATACGTACCTCTAAAGGCTTAGCTGTATATGGTTTGTCTGGGAAGATTTTAATCCAAACTTTACCGCCACGTTTCATGTAACGTGTCATTGCAATACGGGCAGCTTCAATTTGACGACTTGTAATCCAAGAAGCTTCTGTAGCTTGTAGGCCGTATTCACCGAAAGAAACAGTTGTACCGCCTTTCGCTTGACCTCTCATTTTACCACGGTGTTGTCTACGATATTTTACACGTTTAGGCATTAACATATAAAGTGCCCCCTTCCTTATTTTTCTTTTTTAGTTGGAAGGACTTCACCACGATAGATCCACACTTTTACGCCAAGTTTACCGTAAGTAGTATCAGCTTCTGCTGTACCATAGTCGATGTCGGCACGTAATGTGTGTAGTGGTACTGTTCCTTCACTGTAGTGTTCTGCACGCGCGATGTCCGCTCCACCTAGACGTCCAGATACTTGAGTTTTGATTCCTTTAGCTCCTGTACGCATTGTTCTTTGGATTGCTTGCTTTTGAGCACGACGGAATGAAATACGGTTTTCTAACTGACGTGCAATGCTGTCAGCAACCAATTTTGCGTCCAAGTCCACCTTTTTGATTTCAACGATATTGATATGAACTCTTTTACCAGTTAATTTGTTCAATGCTTTTCTTAGAGCTTCAACTTCAGATCCGCCTTTTCCGATAACCATACCTGGTTTACCTGTATGAATCGTAATGTTCACACGGTTAGCTGCACGCTCGATTTCGATAGAAGAAACAGCGGCTGTCTTTAAGCGGTTCTCAAGATATTCTCTGATCTTAATATCCTCATGTAGTAAGTCTGCATAGTCTTTACCAGCGTACCATCTTGACTCCCAGTCTTTAATGATTCCTACGCGAAGACCCGTTGGATGTACTTTTTGACCCACTAACTACCCCTCCTTCTTTTCAGTTACCACAACTGTAATGTGGCTTGTGCGTTTGTTAATTTGACTTGCGCGTCCTTGTGCACGTGGACGGAAACGTTTCAACGTTACACCTTCGTTTACATATGCTTCAGAAACAACCAAGTTGTCTGTATCCATTTCGTAGTTGTGTTCTGCGTTTGCGATAGCAGATTTCAATACTTTTTCTACGACTGGAGAAGCACCACGTTGTGTATGTTTCAAAATTGCAATTGCTTCACCAACATTTTTTCCTCGAATCAGATCAACGACTAAACGTACCTTACGAGGAGCGATACGAACCGATTTTGCAATGGCTTTAGCTTGCATGCGAGTAGCCTCCTCTCATTTTAGCGTTTTGTTTTCTTGTCGTCGCCAGCGTGTCCTCTATACGTACGAGTTGGCGCGAATTCACCTAATTTATGTCCAACCATATCTTCTGTGATATAAACCGGAACGTGTTTACGTCCATCATATACTGCGATTGTGAGACCAACGAAAGATGGGAAGATTGTAGAACGACGAGACCAAGTTTTGATAACTTGTTTCTTTTCACTTTCGTTCATTGCATCAACCTTTTTCAATAGATGGTCATCAGCGAAAGGTCCTTTTTTCAAACTACGACCCATGGATAAACCTCCTTCCAGAGTTTAGAGACGGGCCTAACTGTTTCCCGTCTTATTTTGTTATTTTTTACGTTTACGAACAATGTACTTGTCAGACGGCTTGTTGCGTGTACGAGTCTTGTAACCAAGAGTCGGTTTACCCCATGGTGACATTGGTGATTTACGTCCGATTGGCGCGCGTCCTTCACCACCACCGTGTGGGTGATCATTCGGGTTCATAACTGATCCACGTACAGTTGGGCGCTTGCCTAACCAGCGTGAACGACCAGCTTTACCGACACGGATTAGTTCATGTTCGATGTTTCCAACTTGACCGATTGTTGCACGGCATGAGCTCAAGATTAGGCGAACTTCACCAGATGCTAAGCGGACAAGTGTGTATTTACCTTCACGTCCAAGGATTTGTGCTTCTGAACCAGCTGAACGAGCGAGTTGTCCTCCACGTCCTGGTTTTAATTCAACGTTATGAATAACTGTACCTACTGGGATGTTTGCAAGTGGTAAAGCATTACCTGTTTTGATATCCGCTTCAGTACCTGATTCGATTTCTTGCCCTACTTGTAAACCTTTAGGAGCTAGAATATAACGTTTTTCTCCATCTGCATAATTAATTAATGCAATGTTTGCTGTACGGTTCGGATCGTATTCGATTGTAGCAACGCGTCCTGGTATTCCGTCTTTGTCACGTTTAAAATCGATGATACGATATTGACGCTTGTGACCGCCACCGTGATGACGAGTAGTGATTTTACCTTGGTTATTACGTCCAGCTTGTTTGCTAAGCGGAGCGAGCAAGGATTTTTCTGGGGTATCCGTAGTAATCTCTGAAAATGTTGAAACAGACATATTACGTCTACCGTTTGAAGTTGGTTTGAACTTCTTGATCGCCATCTTTTTCCCTCCTTCTCAATAATTGATTTTAGCCTTCAAAGAAATCTAGATCTTTACTGTCTTCTGAAAGCTGAACGATAGCTTTTTTACGATTTGGGCGGAATCCTCCGTATTGTCCCATTCTCTTGAATTTACCTTTTAGGTTCATTGTGTTAACTTTTTCTACTTCTACACCGAAGATTACTTCAACAGCGTTTTTGATTTCAGTTCTGTTTGCTTTAGGGTCGACTTCGAAAGTATATTTCTTGTCTGCCATTAAATCAGCACTGTGCTCAGTAATGATAGGGCGCTTAATAATATCACGTGGATCTTTCATTATGCAAGCACCTCCCCTGCTTTTTCGACCGCATCTTTCGTAATAACTAACTTGTCATACGTTAAGATATCTAATACGTTCAACTCCTCTACAGTCAATACTTTAACTGTTTGAAGGTTGTTTGCTGAACGAGCAATTGTTTCATTAGTATCAGCAGTCACAATTAATGCTTTCTCATCTACTTTTAATGCATCTAGTAAATTGATGATTTCTTTTGTTTTTGGAGCATCCAATGCAAGTTGCTCTAAAACAAAGATGTTTTCTTCTTTCACTTTAGAAGATAAAGCAGATCTAAGCGCTAAACGACGCACCTTTTTAGGTAGCTTGTAGCTGTAGCTGCGTGGTGTAGGACCAAATACTACTCCACCGCCAACCCATTGTGGTGACCGGATAGAACCTTGACGTGCACGTCCTGTTCCTTTTTGACGCCATGGTTTACGACCACCGCCACGAACTGCAGAACGGTTTTTGACTGCATGTGTACCTTGGCGTAATGATGCACGTTGCATTACTACTGCTTCGTGTAATACATGAGTGTTTGGCTCGATACCGAATACCGCTTCGTTTAATTCAACTTCTCCTGCGTTACTTCCATCTTGCTTAAACAATGTTACTTTTGGCATGACAAATCCTCCCTTCTTTTAGTGATTAATTTCCTTTTAATGCGCTAGTAATTTTAACATAGGATTTTTTCGCGCCTGGAACATTGCCTTTAACTAGTAGTAGATTCTTTTCTGCATCTACACTTACTACTTCAAGGTTTTGAATTGTAATTTGTTCATTACCCATTTGTCCTGGTAATTTTTTACCTTTAAATACACGTGCTGGAGTAGCTGCCATAGCCATTGCCCCAGAGCTTCTATGAAAATGAGAACCGTGACTCATTGGTCCACGAGCTTGGCCGTGACGTTTAATAGAGCCTTGGAATCCTTTACCTTTAGAAGTTCCTGTTACATCAATTTTCTCTCCAGCTGTGAAAATATCAACACTGATTTCTTGACCTACTTCATACTCGTCGATATTTTCGGTGCGGATTTCACGAACGTAGCGCTTAGGGCTAGTGCTCGCTTTTTCAGCATGTCCTTTTTCCGCTTTGTTTGCACGATGTTCTTTCTTATCCGCAAACCCTAATTGAATTGCTGTATATCCATCATTTTCGTTTGTTCTTTTTTGCAATACGACGTTCGGCTCAGCTTGAATCACTGTCACTGGGATCAACTCACCAGTCTCAGAGAATAACTGAGTCATGCCGATTTTGCGACCTAAGATTCCTTTCGTCATCCGTTACACCTCCTATATTTCGTTTATATTATAATTTAATTTCAATATCCACACCACTTGGCAGATCTAGTCTCATAAGTGAGTCCACTGTTTTTGGTGTTGGGTTCACAATATCGATTAGACGTTTATGTGTACGCATTTCGAATTGCTCACGTGAATCCTTGTATTTATGCACCGCACGTAAGATTGTATATACATTCTTCTCTGTCGGTAATGGAATCGGTCCAGAAACATTTGCTCCAGAACGTTTTGCAGTTGCAACAATCTTTTCTGCGGATTGATCCAATACTCGGTGATCATAAGCTTTCAAACGGATTCTGATTTTTTCTTTTGCCATCATTTTCCCTCCTTCGCCCATATTATTATAGACATTCTCCATGAAAATTTCTTGACACAGCGCCATGGCAAAGCGGCCGGGTGTGCCAACAACCTTTCACTTCATCGCCGTTTTAAGACCAACATTAATATTATATAAGAATTTGTTGGCCATTGCAACCTTTTTCTTAGATAAGAATCAATTGCACATCTACATATTATACGCATGTTTTCTATGGATTGCAAGGTTTTCTCGGGATTTTTTACTCTTTTTCAAGGTGAGTTTGCATATTTTAGAGGGAAATTGCATATAGGCGATTTAACAGCACTAAATTCAAAGACTTCTAGGGTAGAATCTAAGTTTATAGACTTATTAGCAGGACACCGAAAACTATATCTTGAAGGAATAGCAAATTAAAATAGGCAGCTAGAATTAGCTGCCCATTTTTATAAAGATGTATAACTTATTTAGTGATTGATGTTACAACACCAGATCCTACAGTACGTCCACCTTCACGGATTGAAAAACGAGTTCCTTCTTCAATAGCGATTGGTGAGATTAATTCTACAACCATTTCTACGTTGTCCCCAGGCATAACCATTTCTACGCCTTCAGGAAGTTGAACTACGCCAGTTACATCCGTAGTACGGAAGTAGAACTGTGGGCGGTAGTTAGAGAAGAATGGAGTATGACGTCCACCTTCTTCTTTTGATAATACGTAAACTTCAGCTTTGAAGTTTGTGTGTGGAGTGATAGTTCCTGGTTTTGCAAGAACTTGACCACGGCTGATATCTTCACGAGCTACCCCACGAAGTAACGCACCGATGTTGTCTCCAGCTTCTGCATAGTCAAGAAGTTTACGGAACATCTCGACACCTGTAACAGTTGTTTTACCAGGAGCTTCATTAAGACCAATGATCTCAACTTCTTCTCCAACTTTGATTTGTCCACGCTCAACACGTCCAGTTGCAACTGTACCACGACCTGTAATAGAGAATACATCCTCAACAGGCATCATGAATGGTTTGTCAGTTTGACGTTCTGGAGTTGGAACGTATTCGTCAACAGCTTTCATAAGCTCAACGATTTTTTCCTCGTATTCTGCAACACCTTCAAGTGCTTTAAGAGCAGAACCTGCTACTACTGGTACGTCATCACCAGGGAAGTCGTATTCAGTTAATAGGTCACGAACTTCCATTTCTACTAATTCTAGTAACTCTTCATCGTCAACCATGTCAACTTTGTTTAGGAATACTACGAAAGCAGGTACTCCAACGTTACGAGAAAGTAGGATATGCTCACGAGTTTGTGGCATTGGGCCATCAGCAGCAGATACTACTAGAATAGCACCGTCCATTTGTGCAGCACCAGTGATCATGTTTTTAACATAGTCCGCGTGACCTGGGCAGTCAACGTGTGCATAGTGACGGTTTTCAGTTTCGTACTCAACGTGAGAAGTAGCGATTGTGATTCCACGTTCTCTTTCTTCTGGTGCGTTATCAATTTGGTCATAACCTCTTGCGTCTCCACCACCGTATACTTTGTTCATTACAGTAGTAATAGCAGCAGTTAACGTAGTTTTACCATGGTCAACGTGTCCTAAAGTTCCAACGTTAACGTGCTGTTTGGAGCGGTCGAATTTTTCTTTAGCCATTTATAGTTCCTCCTTTAAATAAATAACTGTTATTATAATTTATTTTAACTAAGGAATAATAAGTTGATTATTCTCTAGTCCTCACTAAATGTTATACGTTAAATCATTCAAAAAATCAATTATTGTCCAGCGTTTTTCTCAATAATTTCTTCTGAGATTGATTTAGGTACTTCTGCGTAGTGATCGAATACCATTGTATATGTTCCACGACCTTGAGTATTAGAACGTAAAGCTGTTGCGTAACCAAACATTTCAGAGAGTGGTACGAACGCTTTTACAAGCTGTGCATTTCCACGAGCTTCCATTCCTTCAATACGTCCACGGCGTGATGTAACGTCACCCATGATATCTCCCATGTATTCTTCAGGGATTACGATTTCTACACGCATCATTGGCTCAAGCAGTACTGGGTTACATTTGTTCTTAGCTGCTTTAAGTGCCATTGAAGCCGCAATCTTAAATGCCATCTCGTTAGAGTCGACATCGTGGTAGCTACCATCATATAGTGTTGCTTTGACATCGATTAATGGATATCCAGCTAGTACACCAGTTTCAAGTGCTTCTTCGATACCTTGCTCAACTGAAGGAATGTATTCACGAGGAACAACCCCTCCAACGATAGCGTTTGTGAACTCAAAGCCTGCGCCTTCCTCGTTAGGTTCAAACTTAATCCAAACGTGTCCATATTGTCCACGTCCACCGGATTGACGAATGAATTTACCTTCAACTTCAGCAGCCTGGCGGAACGTTTCACGGTAAGCAACTTGTGGAGCACCTACGTTAGCTTCCACTTTAAATTCACGTTTCAGACGGTCAACGATAACATCAAGGTGAAGCTCACCCATACCAGAAATGATTGTCTGACCAGTTTCTGTGTTCGTTTCTGTCTTGAACGTTGGATCTTCTTCAGCAAGTTTAGCCAAAGCAGTACCCATTTTATCTTGGTCGGCTTTTGTCTTCGGTTCGATCGCAACCGAGATAACCGGCTCTGGGAATTCCATTGATTCTAAGATTACCGGGTGTTTTTCATCACATAAAGTGTCACCGGTACTTGTATCTTTCAAACCAACCGCTGCAGCGATTTCACCAGCATAAGCTATAGAAATCTCTTCACGGGAGTTCGCATGCATTTGTAGGATACGACCAACACGTTCACGTTTGTCTTTCACACTGTTTTTCACGTATGAACCTGATTCTAGTGTACCAGAGTAAACACGGAAGAACGTTAGTTTACCAACGAACGGGTCTGTCATAACTTTAAATGCCAATGCAGCAAATGGTGCATTGTCATCTGACTCACGAGTAACTTTTTCATCTTCTTTTCCAGGTACGATACCTTCAATCGCAGCAACATCTGTTGGAGCTGGAAGATAATCAAGTACACCGTCAAGAAGTAACTGAACACCTTTGTTCTTGAAAGCAGAACCACAGAACACTGGGTAGAAATCTACAGCAAGTGTTGCATTACGAATTGCTTGTTTCAATTCGTCAACCGAGATTTCTTCACCTTCAAGATATTTCATCATTAGATCTTCATCAGTTTCAGCAACTGCTTCAATCAATTCTGCACGAAGCTCTTCTGCTTGATCCTTCAATTCAGCAGGGATTTCAGCAGACTCATCAACTGTTCCTAAATCATCTTTATAGAAGTGAGCTTCCATATTGATTAAGTCGATGATTCCTTCGAATTGATCCTCTGCGCCAATCGGCATTTGGACAGGGTGTGCATTTGCACCTAGACGGTCTCTTAATGTGTTTGTAGCATATAAGAAGTCTGCACCCGTTTTATCCATTTTGTTAATGAATACAATTCTTGGTACACCATAAGTAGTAGCTTGGCGCCATACTGTTTCTGTTTGTGGTTCAACACCAGATTGTGCGTCAAGAACAGTCACCGCTCCATCAAGTACTCTGAGTGAACGTTCAACCTCTACTGTGAAGTCTACGTGTCCTGGAGTATCAATGATGTTGATACGGTGGTTTTTCCACTGTGCTGTAGTAGCAGCAGATGTGATCGTGATTCCACGCTCCTGCTCCTGCTCCATCCAGTCCATCGTAGAAGCACCTTCGTGAGTTTCACCAACTTTATGAATACGTCCTGTATAGAAAAGAATACGCTCAGTTGTAGTGGTTTTACCAGCATCAATATGTGCCATAATCCCAATATTACGCGTCTTTTCCAAGGAGAACTCTCTTGCCATGTATTCTTCTCCTTCCTATAGTGCTTTATTAGTTTTATCTTACCAACGGTAGTGAGCGAATGCTTTATTCGCTTCAGCCATTTTATGCATTTCTTCACGGCGCTTAACAGCTGCACCTGTGTTATTAGAAGCATCGATGATTTCGTTTGCTAGTCTATCTTCCATTGTTTTCTCTCCGCGTAGGCGTGAGTAGTTAACAAGGTAACGTAGACCCAAAGCTTGACGGCGTTCTGGTCGAACTTCAACCGGCACTTGGTAGTTTGAACCACCAACACGGCGTGCACGTACTTCAAGTACTGGCATTACATTCTTCATTGCTTGCTCAAAAACTTCCATTGGATCTTGTCCAGTGCGTTCTTGAACTAGATTGAATGCGTTGTATAGAATCTTTTGTGCGATACCTCTTTTACCATCAACCATAATTTGATTGATAAGACGAGTCACTAATTTTGAATTGTAAATCGGATCTGGTAAGACATCGCGCTTAGGTACTGGTCCTTTACGTGGCATATGTCTACCTCCTTTCCTGTTTGTCTATTTTCATGCTGAGATTATTTGTTTTCTTTTGGCTTCTTCGCACCGTATTTTGAACGGCTTTGCATACGTCCTTCAACACCAGCAGTGTCAAGGGCACCACGAACGATGTGATAACGTACCCCAGGAAGGTCTTTTACACGTCCACCGCGTAGTAAAACTACACTGTGCTCTTGTAGGTTGTGACCAATACCAGGGATGTATGCAGTAACTTCCATGTTATTAGATAAACGAACACGCGCATATTTACGTAATGCTGAGTTCGGTTTTTTAGGAGTTAATGTACCAACACGTGTACATACACCACGTTTTTGTGGAGAGTTATGGTTTGTAAGCTGCTTTTTGAAGCTGTTGTATCCTCTGTTAAGTGCAGGAGAGTCAGACTTTTTAGGCTTGCTTACACGTCCTTTACGGATTAATTGGTTAATTGTAGGCATCTTGTTTTTCCTCCCTTCTTTCGAATTAAAATAAGCTGTAACTAGCTATATACAAGCTAGATGTAATACCACACACCCAGGTGGTTCATTTGAAGGTAAAAAAGAATCTTTGGTGCTCTTTACACCAAATCATTTTTTGACCGCAACCGTTGAAGCATTCACTTCCACACCTGCAGCTTTACCTAATTTCTTCATTGAATCCACACGCTGACAAGGTATTCCTAGCTCTTCAGCTAAACTAGCTACCTTTTGCGTAATATGCTTTTCAGCATCATCAGCAATAAAAACTTCACTTACTTCGCCATTTTTCATGGCTTTCTGTGTCTGCTTTATTCCAATAATTAGACGAGATCTAAATTCTGTCACTTTTTCATAAGACATCTTACATCCTCCAAAGCAACAAGTATAAATTGGAAGCACCTTGAATATATTAACATCCTCAGTTTTTAATGTCAATAATTTATTTGTTAATTTTACGGTGCTTCCAAATTTATTTTTACCCTTATATATTATGCCGCGTCCAGCTCCTGAAAAGGTTCTATTGCATCACCTTCACAGGTTGTTTCCTTAAGAAAACAACGTGGAGCCGGACAGGCAATTATATTACTTAACTGTTTCTGTTTCTTCGACAGCCTCTTCCATCTCAGGCAAATCCAATCCGGTTTCGATTGTCCGGTATTGTTGCATACCAGTACCAGCTGGAACAAGCTTACCGATAATGACGTTCTCTTTTAGTCCGAGCAAGTCATCACGTTTACCTTTTATCGCTGCATCCGTCAAGACACGAGTCGTTTCTTGGAAGGAAGCTGCAGATAGGAAGGAATCTGTTTCAAGAGATGCTTTCGTAATTCCAAGCAAGACCGGTCTACCGATTGCTGGGTTGCCACCGCTAAGAAGTACCGGTTTGTTGATATCCCTGAATTGATGCAATTCAAGCAATGAACCTGGAAGTGCATCTGTATCACCAGCGTCAACCACACGGACTTTACGTAGCATTTGACGTACCATTACTTCAACGTGCTTGTCACCGATTTCTACCCCTTGCATACGGTAAACTCGTTGAACTTCACGCAGCAAGTAATCCTGAACCCCTTCTACACCTTTAACTCGCAGAAGCTCTTTTGGATCAACTGAACCTTCCGTAAGCTCCTGTCCGGCTTCTACCTCGTCGCCTTCTGCAACTCGCATTCTTGCATTATATGGCACCGGATAGGTACGCTGTTCAACAGAACCTTGAATGACAATTTCATATTTATCTTTTACTTCTTTAATTTCTTGAACCGTTCCGGAAATTTCAGTGATTACCGCTTCCCCTTTAGGATTACGAGCTTCAAATAGCTCTTGGATACGCGGTAAACCTTGAGTGATGTCATCTCCGGCAACCCCACCTGTATGGAACGTACGCATTGTCAACTGAGTACCCGGTTCTCCAATTGATTGGGCAGCAATAATCCCTACCGCTTCTCCCACTTCAACGTCTGAACCAGTAGCGAGGTTTCGACCATAACATTTTTGGCAAACGCCGTGTTTTGTATTACATGTGAAGGCAGTTCGAATGTTAACTTCTTCAATTCCGGCATTTACAATCTCTTTCGCCTGATCTTCATGGATCATTTCGTTATGCTTCACAATGACATCGCCAGTTTCAGGATGGACAATTTCATTGAATGCTGTACGTCCAATCAAACGATCGATAAGCGGCTCAATCACTTCTGATCCGTCAACTAAAGCACGTACCGGAAGTCCACGGTCGGTACCACAGTCTTCTTCTCGAATGATGACATCTTGGGCAACGTCTACAAGACGTCTCGTCAAGTATCCAGAGTCAGCAGTCTTCAGCGCTGTATCCGCAAGTCCTTTACGGGCTCCGTGAGTAGAGATAAAGTACTCTAGTACCGTCAACCCTTCACGGAAGCTGGATTTAATCGGAAGCTCGATGATTTTACCAGAAGGATCGGCCATAAGTCCACGCATTCCAGCTAACTGAGTAAAGTTCGATGCGTTACCACGTGCTCCAGAGTCACTCATCATGAAGATTGGATTTCGATTGTCTAGGGACTCCATCAGTTTATCTTGGATCGTGTCTTTTGCTTGTGTCCAGATAGAAATCACACGATCGTAACGCTCTTCTTCTGTAACAAGACCACGACGGAATTGTTTCAAGACGTTATCTACTTTATCTTGGGCCTCATCTAAGATTTTCTCTTTACCTGGTAGAACGACAATATCGGAAATACCAACTGTCATACCAGCTTTAGTCGAATATCTGAACCCTAAATCTTTCATACGGTCAAGCATCTTAGAGGTCTCGATGATCTTAAAGCGTTTAAAGACTTCAGCAATAATATCACCTAAGAAACCTTTCTTGAACGGTCTGATTAATTCGGCGTTCTTAATGACTTCTGTTACATCTGTTCCCGGATCAACAAAGTACTTATCTGGCGTTTTGTCTTCCAGATTCGTTCTAGTTGGTTCGTTAATAAACGGGAAGGAGTCTGGAAGAATCTCATTAAATATTAGTTTACCAACAGTTGTGATTAATAATTTGCTGTTTTGTTCTTCTGTGAAAGTTTTATTGTTTAAGCTTCCTGCATGAACAGCAACTCTCGTATGGAGATGAACATTTCCTGTATAGTAAGAGATTAATGCTTCATTGGTGTCTTTGAAGACACTTCCCTCACCAATTGCATTTTCTCGTTCTAACGTTAAATAATAGTTACCTAAAACCATATCCTGGGAAGGAGTAACTACCGGTTTCCCATCTTTAGGGTTTAGGATGTTTTGTGCTGCCAACATAAGAATTCTTGCTTCAGCTTGCGCCTCTGCTGATAACGGTACGTGAACCGCCATTTGGTCACCATCAAAGTCAGCGTTATATGCTGTACATACTAGAGGATGCAAGTGAATTGCCCGACCATCCACTAGAGTTGGTTCGAAGGCTTGAATTCCTAAACGGTGCAAAGTAGGTGCACGGTTTAATAGTACTGGATGCTCTTTAATAACATCCTCGAGAACATCCCATACATCCGGATGGACCCGTTCAATTTTCCGCTTAGCGGATTTGATATTATGAGCTAGGCCTCTGTCTACCAGCTCTTTCATAATGAACGGCTTGAATAACTCAAGGGCCATTTCTCTTGGCAATCCACATTGGTACATTTTGAGGTTCGGACCTACAACGATAACAGAACGACCAGAGTAGTCCACACGCTTACCTAGCAGGTTTTGACGGAAACGTCCCTGTTTCCCTTTCAGCATATGAGAAAGTGATTTTAACGGTCGGTTACCTGGACCAGTTACTGGACGACCTCTACGTCCGTTATCAATCAATGCATCAACCGCCTCTTGGAGCATACGTTTCTCGTTTTGTACGATAATACTAGGTGCACCAAGATCTAATAGTCTTTTCAGACGGTTATTACGGTTAATTACCCGGCGGTATAAATCATTTAAGTCGGATGTAGCAAAACGTCCACCGTCAAGCTGCACCATTGGGCGAATTTCTGGTGGAATGACCGGAAGAACATCTAATACCATCCAGCTTGGTTCGTTACCAGAATTACGAAAAGCTTCCATTACCTCAAGACGCTTGATTGCACGTGTTCTACGTTGACCTTGGGCAGTCTTCAACTCTTCACGTAAAGTCTTTACTTCTTTTTCAAGGTCAATATCTTGAAGTAGCTTGCGGATCGCTTCAGCACCCATTTCCGCACGGAAGGATTTTCCATATTTATCGTAATAAGCACGATATTCTTTCTCAGACAAAAGTTGTTTCTTTTCAAGCGGTGTATTACCTGGATCCGTAACAATATATGCGGCAAAGTAAATGACCTCTTCTAAGGCACGTGGTGACATGTCAAGAACAAGCCCCATCCGACTCGGGATTCCTTTGAAATACCAAATATGAGATACAGGAGCCGCCAATTCAATATGCCCCATTCTTTCACGACGCACTTTCGCTTTCGTCACTTCTACTCCACAGCGGTCACAGACTACACCTTTATAGCGTACTCGTTTATACTTTCCGCAATGACATTCCCAATCTTTCTGCGGTCCAAAAATTCTTTCACAGAACAGACCGTCTTTTTCAGGCTTTAAGGTACGGTAGTTGATGGTTTCTGGTTTTTTCACTTCACCGTAAGACCATGAACGGATCTTCTCCGGAGAAGCTAAACCTATTTTCATATATTCGAACGTATTTACATCTAGCAAGGGGCAATCCTCCCTTATTTATGTGCTGTAATTATATAAGAGAAGGAGAATTGATCGCCCATTATCAATTCTCACTTCATTTTATCTTTAAGGAATACTATACGAACTAAAACAGCCACGGCCCATTCCAGTCTATACGTCACGGAACGGGCGCATAGCATTCACTATTTAGTTCTCTTCAATTTCTAAGTTGAGCTTCGATGCTGCCTGAACTTCATCATCTTCAAGTTCCCGCATATCGATTTCTTCTTCATGGCTGTTCAGCATTTTAACATCAAGTCCTAAACTCTGTAGTTCCTTGATAAGTACCTTGAATGATTCAGGAACTCCTGGTTCTGGTACGTTATGTCCTTTGACAATCGCTTCATAAGTCTTCACACGACCAACTGTATCATCAGATTTGACAGTAAGGATTTCTTGAAGCGTGTAAGCTGCACCGTATGCTTCAAGCGCCCAAACCTCCATCTCTCCAAAACGCTGACCACCAAATTGTGCTTTACCACCAAGTGGCTGCTGAGTAACAAGTGAGTATGGACCAGTTGAACGGGCATGCAATTTATCATCAACCATGTGAGCTAGTTTAAGCATATACATGACACCAACAGATACACGGTTATCGAATGGCTCTCCAGTTCTTCCGTCATACAGGACCGTCTTGGCGTCTGGAGCCATTCCAGCTTCTTGTAACGTTTCATGTACATCCTCTTCCGTAGCACCGTCAAATACCGGAGATGCTACGTGAATTCCTAAGAGTCTCGCTGCCATTCCGAGATGCAACTCGAACACTTGTCCGATGTTCATACGGGATGGAACTCCTAGTGGGTTAAGCATAATGTCGATCGGCGTTCCGTCTGGCATGAACGGCATATCTTCTTCTGGTAGAATCTTCGAAATAACACCTTTGTTTCCGTGACGACCAGCCATTTTATCTCCTTCAGAGATTTTACGTTTCTGTACGATATAAACGCGGACGAGCTGGTTGACCCCTGGAGACAGTTCATCGCCATCTTCGCGGTTGAATACACGGACGTCAAGAACAATACCGCCACCGCCATGAGGAACACGTAAAGAAGTATCTCTTACTTCCCGAGCTTTTTCACCGAAAATCGCATGAAGCAGACGCTCTTCTGCAGATAATTCCGTAACCCCTTTTGGTGTTACCTTTCCTACAAGAATATCGCTATCTTTCACTTCTGCTCCGACACGGATAATTCCATTTTCGTCAAGGTTTTTAAGCGCTTCTTCCCCAACGTTCGGAATATCTCTCGTAATCTCTTCCGGTCCAAGTTTCGTATCACGTGCTTCCAGTTCAAATTCTTCAATATGAATGGAAGTATATACATCATCTTTCACTAGACGCTCACTCATAATGATAGCATCCTCGTAGTTATACCCTTCCCATGTCATGAAACCGACCAATACGTTTCGACCAAGAGCAAGTTCTCCTAGTTCCATGGAAGGTCCATCTGCTAAGATTTCGCCCTTATCTACACGGTCGCCTTCTTTAATGATTGGACGTTGGTTATAACATGTTCCTTGGTTTGTACGTTGGAATTTCTGTAACTTGTAAACATCCGTATCTCCTTCGACTTCTTTCCCATCTACTTCAGAGATGCGACGGACAACAATTTCTTTCGCTTCTACTCGTTCAACAATTCCTGCATGGCGGCAAAGAACTGCAGCACCGGAATCTTTACCATTTACATATTCCATTCCCGTTCCAACTATAGGTGATTCTGGAACCAATAAAGGAACTGCCTGCTTCTGCATGTTCGCACCCATTAGTGCACGGTTCGAGTCGTCATTCTCTAAGAAAGGAATACATGCAGTAGCCGCAGAGACAACCTGCTTCGGTGAAACGTCCATATAATCCACTTTGTCTCGTGAAACAACGATGTTATCTTCACGGAAACGAGCAATTACTTCTTCATTCGCAAAACGATTATTCTCATCTAAAGGCGCGTTTGCTTGTGCAACGATATAATTATCTTGCTCATCAGCTGTAAGGTAATCAATTTGGTCCGTCACCTGACCAGTTTCCGGATCCACACGGCGATATGGTGATTCAATGAAACCAAATTTATTTACTTTCGCATAACTGGATAAGGAGTTGATCAGACCGATATTCGGTCCTTCCGGTGTTTCAATCGGACACATACGACCATAGTGAGAGTAGTGGACGTCACGTACTTCAAAACCAGCTCGTTCACGGGTTAATCCTCCAGGTCCAAGCGCAGATAAACGACGCTTATGCGTGAGTTCTCCCAATGGGTTTGTTTGATCCATGAACTGGGATAACTGCGAACTACCAAAGAACTCCTTAATTGATGCAATAACAGGACGTATATTGATTAATTGCTGTGGTGTCACGCTGGAAGTGTCTTGAATTGACATTCTTTCACGTACTACGCGTTCCATACGAGATAGACCGATTCGGAATTGGTTTTGCAGCAGTTCACCAACAGAACGTAAACGACGGTTTCCTAAATGATCAATATCATCTACATCGCCCACTCTGTGCAGCAAGTTAAAGAAATAGCTGATGGAAGCCAAAATATCAGCTGGAGTGATGTTTTTTACATCATTATCCACGCCACCATTTCCAATGATGGTTAACTCCCGCTCACCTTCTGGGTCTGTAGGGTCAATAATCTTAATGGACTGAAGGCTGATATCCTCTTCTAAAACTCCATCATGAAGAGAGATGACATGTTCGCCAAGCTTCTCTTCTTCCCTCTCCAAGAAAGGAATAAGTTTATCTAGTAATTTACGCTCTAAACGATCACCTTTCTCCGCAAGAACCTCACCTGTTTCAGGATCAGCAATCGTTTCGGCTAACACTTGGTTGAATAAACGGTTTTTGATATTCAGCTTTTTGTTCATTTTATAACGACCAACATGAGCTAAATCATAACGCTTCGGATCAAAGAAACGTGAAATCAATAGATTTTTAGCATTTTCTACAGTTGGCGGTTCACCCGGACGAAGCCGTTCATATATCTCTAGTAATGCTTTCTCTGTTGTTTCCGTATTATCTTTTTCAAGGGTGTTTCTCAAGTATTCATTATCACCTAGAAGGTCAATGATTTCTTGGTCCGTACCGAAACCTAAAGCACGTAGTAATACCGTGATTGGTAGTTTACGTGTACGGTCAATCCGCACGTAAGCAACGTCTTTTGCATCCGTTTCGAATTCAAGCCAAGCGCCACGGTTCGGAATGACGGTTGCTTGAACTCCGCGCTTACCATTTTTATCGATTTTATGGTTAAAGTACACACTTGGGGAACGTACAAGCTGGGATACAATTACACGCTCAGCTCCGTTGATGATAAATGTACCTGTATCAGTCATCAATGGGAAATCACCCATAAATACTTCCTGTTCCTTCACTTCACCAGTTTCGTTATTTAATAAACGAACCTTCACGCGAAGGGGAGCATTATAGGTTACATCTCTTTCCTTTGATTCGTCTACAGGATAGTTAGGCTCACCCAAACTATAATCTACAAATTCTAATGAAAGGTTACCGGTGAAATCCTCAATTGGAGAAATGTCTCTAAACATTTCCCTTAACCCTTCTTCCATGAACCATTCATAAGAAGCGGTTTGAATTTCGATTAAATTTGGCAGCTCTAATACTTCGCTGATACGTGCATAGCTTCTACGCTGGCGGTGTTTGCCATATTGAACTAGTTGTCCTGTCAACTGCTTCACCCCTTAAGATCTTATGTTTCGTAGAGGATTCTCTACGGAATTATTTTATTATTTAAAACGGAAATTGGACGGATGCCCAATCTCGTTTGTATATAACTTGCACAAACAACAAAATTCTTCATCGCTTACAACTTCAAGAGTTATACGACTGTATTTCCCAAGGATATGAAAATACAGTTGTACAAGTCCATTAAATTTTGGTAAACTATATGAAGAAACATTAAACAATCTGTCTATTATACTTATTCCATTGTCTCCGTCTGTCGGCAAAATATACGTTTTAGATATTTATTTGCGGTTTACGCTTGACAAACAGAGCCCATCGTAGCATTATAATATGCTACCACATTGACCGAATAAGGTCAAATTTTAAGTGCTCTTAAAATAAAATAGCCTTTTTTCTTATCAACGACCTCAACATTACCAAATAGTTCGTTGATTTTTTTCTGTGCAGATGGCGCACCTTGTTTCTTTTGAATAACCACCCATAGTTCACCATTTTCCACCAAAGCCTCTTTAGCACCTTCAAACATTCCATGCACTACTGTTTTCCCCGCTCTGATCGGAGGATTAGTGATAACTGCCGCAAACTTCCTGCCTTCCAAATTAGAAAAACGGTCGCTGCGAATCACTTCAACATTCGACACGTGATTGGCATTTGCATTTTTTTCAGCTAAGGAGAGAGCTCTTTCGTTCACGTCAGCTAAAACGACGTGGCGATTCGGATATGTTCCCGCAAGTGAAATCCCAATCGGTCCATAACCGCAACCTAGATCCAAAAAATCTCCATCGATCGCAGGCTCTTCGAATGTTTCAATCAATACCCGTGAGCCAAAGTCAATCTTCCCCTTGGAGAAAACATTCGTATCACTCGTAAATGTATAATTTTTATCTCGTAATTTAGTTTGCAAATGTCTTGGTGAACTTTCTGTTTGGGGCTTTTCGGAAAAGTAATGCTCATTCATTTGAACACCTACTTCGTTTATCGTTTACTTAAGGCGAAGGTAATAACGACGCCTTAGGAAGTGTGATTTGATGTGAGAAGATCGAATAAACTCTTAATATACAACCGCCCTGACACCCTATTATTATGTAAGGAAAACAAATTTCCAAGAGAGTCATGGATATCATATACCGATTCACTTAAACTTCGTTATCCAGGAAGTTTGCAAAATGAACAATCTGAGAAGTTCCATCGGATGAAGTTTCTTTTATGAAACAAGAGCCCGTCGACATAAACGACGAGCTCTTTATTTTTATTTATTAAACTTATTTAACTTCTACTTCAGCGCCAGCTTCTTCAAGTTTAGATTTAATCTCTTCAGCTTCATCTTTAGATACGCCTTCTTTAATTGGTTTTGGAGCTTCGTCAACAAGACCTTTTGCATCTTTAAGTCCAAGACCTGTGATTTCACGAACAGCTTTAACAACTTTAATCTTAGATGCACCAGCACCAGTAAGAATTACGTCAAATTCTGTTTGCTCAGCTTCAGCACCGCCACCAGCAGCACCGCCTGCAACTGCAACTGGAGCAGCAGCAGTTACGCCAAACTCTTCCTCAATAGCTTTTACTAAATCGTTTAATTCTAAAACGGACATTTCTTTAATCGCACTAATCATTTCTTCTTTAGTCATGATTTAAATCCTCCTAAGTTAATTTTTTATTTTATATCGTTCTGGCATTAAGCGCCTTGTTCTTCTTTTTGATCAGCAACAGACTTAACAGCATAAGCGAAGTTGCGGATTGGAGCTTGTAGTACGCTGAGCAACATAGAAACCATACCTTCGTGGTTTGGAAGGTCTGCAAGTTCTTTGATTTGCTCTAAGCTAGCTACTTTTCCTTCGATTACGCCACCTTTAATTTCAAGCTCTTCATTCTCCTTAGCAAAGTTGTTAAGGATACGAGCAGGGGCAACGACATCGTCTTTACTGAATGCAATTGCTGTTGGGCCAACCAACACTTCGTTAAGTTCACCTAATTCAACAGATTCTGTTGCGCGGCGAGTCATCGTGTTTTTGTAAACGTGGAATTCAATTCCCTCTTCACGTAATTGTTTACGTAATTCAGTAACTTGAGATACGTCAAGACCACGATAGTCAACTACAACTGATGTTTGGCTTTCTGTAAACTTATCTGCAATTTCTTGTACAATTTGTTTCTTTTGTTCCAACACGTTAGACATTGTTCCACCTCCTAATTACTTGTATCATACCGTTCCCGTAGCATTACCACGCATCAAGTCTATAAAAAAAGCCCTCATAGACATGAGAGCTTTATAATACAATCTAAACACGAATTTAGAATGCTTTTATAAAACACCTCGGCGGGATATTAAGCGCCAGAGCGCACCTGCTGTCTACGGTATAATGTATTCTTTTTAACAAGAGTCATTATATCAAAGGACTTTTTTCAAGTCAATGCTTTTTTTATTATTTGTAATTAGAAACGTCAAGCTTGATTCCAGGTCCCATTGTAGAAGCAATGGAAACATTCTTCAAGTAAGTTCCTTTTGAAGCTTGAGGTTTAACTTTAATGATCTGCTCAATGATCGCTTCAAGGTTTTCAACAAGTTTTTCTGTTTCAAAGGAAACTTTTCCAACAGGAACATGAACGTTGGATTGCTTATCTACACGATATTCTACTTGACCAGCTTTAATATCGTTGACAGCTTTCTCTACTTCAAACGTTACTGTTCCAGTTTTCGGGTTAGGCATTAGACCTCTTGGTCCAAGCACTCTTCCCAGCTTACCTACTTCAGCCATCATGTCTGGAGTCGCAACAATCACATCAAAATCAAACCAACCTTGATTGATTTTCTCGATGTATTCCGCTTCACCTACATAATCAGCTCCAGCAGCTTCTGCTTCTTTTGCTTTTTCACCTTTAGCGAATACTAGAACGCGTTGTGTTTTACCAGTGCCATGCGGTAAAACCATTGCGCCACGGATTTGTTGGTCCGCTTTCTTTGGATCTACTCCTAAACGAAATGCCACTTCCACTGTCTCGTCAAAGTTAGCTTTTGCAGTTTCTTTAACGAGGGAAACAGCTTCTTCAGCTTCATAAGCTTTTGAACGATCAATCAGCTTTTGAGCGTCTTGATACTTTTTACCTCTTTTTGCCATTTATATTTCCTCCTCGATTGTGGTATTAACGGTTATACCTCCCACGTGTAAAACCATAAAGAACCTTTCTAACTTGCAGTCAGCAAAAGTCCTCGCTTTGTCATATAAAACAAAGAGCACTAGATTAGCTGTGTCCTTCCAAAGAGACCACAGCTAATCAGTTACCGAATTAGTCTTCGATTGTGATACCCATACTGCGGGCTGTACCTTCAACCATACGCATAGCTGCTTCAACATCCGCTGCGTTCAAATCCTGCATTTTAGTTTCCGCGATTTCCTTTACTTTATCACGTTTAACTGTAGCCACTTTAGTTTTGTTAGGCTCACCAGAACCAGAATTAATTCCTGCTGCTTTCTTTAATAGAACAGCTGCTGGTGGAGTTTTCGTAATAAATGTAAATGAACGGTCTTCAAACACCGTAATTTCCACAGGGATAATTAAACCCGCTTGGTCTTGTGTACGTGCGTTGAACTCTTTACAGAATCCCATGATGTTGATACCTGCTTGACCAAGTGCTGGTCCTACTGGTGGTGCTGGAGTAGCTTTTCCAGCTGGGATTTGTAGTTTCACTAATTTGATTACTTTATTCGCCACGAGACACACCTCCTTAAAGTCCGTGATGTGGTATTAGGGCTTTCCCCTCCCACTCATTTTATACACCTTCAATACGAAGCGCATAAATAACATTGAAATTCTACCATGTATTTTATAAATACGCAAGTCTCATTCAATCTTTTTTATATGGTTTTATAAATAATAAAGCTCTCGCACCTTTAGATTGACTGGAATGAGCCCAAACGCTTTATAATTTTTCCACTTGGGAAAAGTCCAATTCAATCGGCGTTTCTCTGCCGAACATATTTACATGAACTTTAATTTTCTGCTTATCGAGATCGATGTTTTCAATCGTACCCTCAAAGTCGGCAAATGGACCTTCCTTCACTCGGACGTTTTCTTTGATTTCAAAGTCAACTTGAACTTCCGTCGCTTGGACACCCATTCGCCTTAATACATCTTCAACTTCGTCAGGCATTAGTGGAGTAGGTTTTGTACCGTGTCCGCTGGAACCAACGAATCCCGTCACTCCAGGTGTATTTCTCACTACATACCAAGAATCATCTGTCATGACCATTTCTGTCAGCACATAACCAGGAAAGGATTTCTTTTTTACAACTTTCTTCTTACCGTTTTTAATTTCTGTTTCTTCATCTTCAGGAACGATGACGCGGAAGATTTTATCCTGCATCCCCATCGTTTCAACACGTTTCTCCAGATTGATCTTAACTTTATTCTCATAACCGGAGTACGTATGGACCACATACCAATTTTTCTCCATGCTCTCAGGACACTCTTGCCCCTTCCCTCCCTTTATAGTAAATTAACGAAAAACCTCGGATAGCACCTTGGGACGTATTGGGGTGTTTGTCCTTTTACATGGTGCCATACTCAGACTGCTTCATGTTTCGCTCCAATATGAAAAACCCGTCTTAGTGCGGGTTTTCTTTTAAGTAACTATATTCATTCTCATTATAGCATATATGCTAAATTATTATTCAAAAAAGTTCTAGAAACGATGAAATTCCTAAATCAACTATGAAAAAGAAGATAGCCATTAAAATAACAGTGCTCAAAACAATTACGGTATAACTTCTTAGTTCCTTACCAGTTGGCCAACTTACCTTTTTCATTTCTCGCGATACGTCTTTTAAGAACTTAAACATTCTTGTACCCCCCAAGCTCCACCTGATGCGCTACTTTGTCTCTCGATGCAATGTATGCTCCCCACAGTGTTTACAATATTTCTTCACTTCTAATCTGGTAGATGTTGTGGATACATTTTTATTAGTTGAATAATTTCTGCTTGAGCAAATAGCACACGCTAAAGTTATCTTTTTACTCATATTATCATCCCTACTTACAGGGTATTTTTACAACTAATAATGTAGCATGACATTGCCTTTCGTGTCAACGCCACTCCGAGATTTAACTTTTAATTTTATTTTCTTTGATCAATTGCTCCAGCTTTCTTTTGACTCTCTGAAGTGCATTATCAACCGACTTGACATGACGGTCCAGCTTCGCTGATATCTCTTGATAAGAACAACCATCAAGATAAAGATGAAGCACTTGCTTCTCAAATCCGCTTAATAATTCAGACAATTTGAACTCCATATCTACGAGTTTCTCTTGATTCACCAATAATTTTTCAGGATCGACTGACATGGAACCTGCGATTACATCGATTAAAGTCCGGTCCGATTCTTCATCAAAAATTGGCTTGTCCAATGAAACATAGGAATTCAGCGGGGTATGCTTTTGCCTTGTTGCGGTTTTGATAGCAGTAATGATTTGACGGGTTATACATAGTTCGGCAAAAGCTTTGAATGAAGATAATTTTTCTTTATCATAATCTCGAATTGCTTTGTAAAGTCCGATCATACCTTCTTGGACGATATCCTCACGATCGGCACCAATCAAAAAGTAGGCTTGCGCTTTCCCTTGGACAAAGTTGCGATATTTATTGATCAGAAAATCTAACGCATGTTTGTCTTCTTGATGAATCAAATGAATGAGTTCTTCATCATCAAGCATATGTAAGCCTGAATATTCCGTGTCCAATTGCTTGAGCTCCACCAAGAATTACCCCCGTTCCCATATGATAAGCTAGCTGTAAACGCTATTATATAGCAGAGATAGCGCTTTCGTCAATATCTTCCAGCGGTTTTTTACATGAAAATGATAAATTTTCTCAATTTTCTCCCCTACGCATCTTTTCAAACCGCTCCAGTATCTCTTGATCAAGGATAATTTTCGATTTAGGTTGCTTTTTTTCTTGCTCCTTCAAACGCAAAGTAATTTCATTTTCCATATCTTGCAGTTCCACTTTCAGCTCGCGGGCAGACAATCTTAACGCACCTTGGGCAAATATGGTCCGTTGCTCCGTATAGTCAGAAGTCGCTACATAGACTTGAGTTTTTACATTTTTCAGCTTCTTGATCAACCGTTCAATCCGCTCATCAGCCGTTTCGTTCTCTTTCGTGTAGATGACTTCAACTTTAAACTTCTTCAGTTTACTTTCCTTCCCTGGCGCTTCGTGGGCATCAAAGACAATAATGACTTTTGTATCTGTGAAAGCTTGATAGTCTGCCATCCGTTCAATAAGCAGATCTCTAGCAGCTGCCATATCCTTATCTCGCAATCGTTGTAGTTCTTCCCAATCGCCAATAATATTGTAGCCATCTACTAGTAAAATGTTCATCAGCTCTCACCCAGCGGATTACGCTTCCTGTATACCTCATATAGTAATAAACTGCATGCGACCGAAGCATTGAGTGAGGACACTTCTCCGGACATCGGGATGCTTACGGTCCAGTCGCATTTTTTCTTGACGAGCCTGGATATTCCTTTACCTTCATTTCCGATGACAACAGCAATCGGAAGTGTACCGTCCAGTCTGCGGTAATCTTCTGTCGCTTCTCCAGCTGTTCCAACAACCCAGATATTTTTCTCTTTTAGTTCATCAATCGTATTTGCGATATTTGTCACACGAACGACAGGGACATGTTCAATTGCCCCAGCAGCGGTTTTAGCGACGGTTGCGGTAAGTCCAACTGAACGTCGCTTCGGAATAATGACTCCATGTACTCCAGTAGCATCTGCAGTCCGCAGAATGGAACCAAGATTATGCGGATCTTCCAACTCGTCCAATATAATAAAAAAAGGATCTTCCCCTTTTTGTTCCGCACGATCAAATAAATCATCAAGAGTTCCATAATCATAAGAAGCAACGTATGCAACAATCCCCTGATGATTCCCATCAGATAGCGAGTCAAGCTTAGATTTCGGTACTTTCTGTACAATTGTTCCAGCTTCTTTTGCACGCTGCTTTAATTTGCTTACAGTACTAGGGTTCAAATGCTCAGAAACAAATACTTTATTTACTGAACGTCCAGAGGAGAGTGCCTCCATCACTGGGTTTTTGCCTATAATTATTTCTTCACTCATCTCTTTTCTTCCCTTCTTCTATGAAAGTTACAGCAGCTTGCATCAATTCATGAAGCCTGTCTTCATTCTTATCCAAATAGTGGTAGCCTAGTAAAGCTTCAAAAGCTGTGCTATAACGATAGGTTTGTACACTACTGTTTTTTGGTATAGATCCAGATTTTGCATTTCTGCCGCGAGCGACGATTTTTCGCTCATCTTCATCAAGCAGCTCGGAATCCAGCCAGTGGAGCAAGACAGTGGCCTGCCCCTTTGCTGAAACAAACCGGACAGCTTGTTGATGCAGCAAATGGGGCTTGACCTGACCTGAATTTAATAGATATTCCCTGACATATACTTCATAAATGGCATCACCCATGTAAGCGAGCGCTAAACTCTTCATTTGTTTCGCATTCATGTTTAGCCTCTTTTCCAACGAACTCCCTGTGCAGTGTCTTCTAAAATGATTGATTTTTCTTTTAGAAGGTCTCTGATTTCATCTGCACGTTTATAGTCTTTATTTTTTCTTGCTTCATTTCTTTCTTCAATCAGTGCATCGATCTCTTCATCCAATAATTCCTGCTCCACTTCCACTTCTATACCAAGAATACGGAGGAGGTTGGCGATTGCTGTTTGGAAAGTCTCGAGTACCGAGCTATCTGTTTGTTCTTTACCGATATAAATATTTGCTTCTTTAGCAAGGTCGAACAGTATAGAAATAGCATTTGCTGTATTGAAATCATCATTCATTTCTTTTTCAAAATCCAATGTGAACTGCTCTATCTTGGATAGCCATTCCTCAGAGTCGCCAACAAGATTCAAGCTTGCTTGCTTCCGATGTTCAAGGTTATGATATGCGGTCTTAATCCTATCCAAGCTGTTTTTCGCACTCTCCAGGAGTTCTTCCGTAAAGTTGATCGGATTACGGTAATGCACACTTAGCATAAAGAATCGTAATACTTGAGGATCGTGCTGCTCAATCAGTTCTCTAGTCAACACGAAGTTCCCCAATGATTTGGACATCTTTTCATTATCGATATTGATATAGCCATTATGCATCCAGTAATTAGCAAACGGCTTTTCGTTTAAAGATTCGGATTGAGCTATTTCATTCTCATGGTGCGGGAACGTTAAATCCTGTCCGCCAGCATGAATATCAATCGTTTCGCCAAGATATTTCTTTGCCATCGCTGAGCACTCGATGTGCCAGCCTGGTCTTCCTTCACCCCAAGGTGAGTTCCATGCGATTTCTCCGTCTTTGGCTTTCTTCCAGAGCGCAAAGTCCAGCGGGTCATCTTTCCTTTCACCGACTTGAATCCGCGCCCCAGCACGCAGCTCGTCAATAGATTGTTGCGAAAGCTTACCATACTCTTCAAACGCACGCGGTTTAAAATACACATCACCTGCTGCTTCATATGCATATCCTTTATCAATCAATCCTTGAATAAAGGTGATGATATCATCCATCGTTTCTGTAACCCGGGGATGATGGGTCGCTTTCTTCACACCTAATGCTTGCACATCCTCTAAATAGGCATCAATAAAACGGTTTGCCAATGTGCGGACATCCTCGCCGCTTTCCCTCGCGGCATTGATGATTTTATCATCGACATCCGTGAAATTAAGTACATAATTCACTTCGTAGCCTCTATATTCAAAATAGCGTCTCACAGTATCAAATACAATTGCCGGGCGGGCGTTTCCAATGTGAATGTAGTTATAAACCGTCGGCCCACAAACATACATTCTTACCTTACCTTCTTCAATTGGGTTGAATACTTCTTTTTCTCTTGTTAACGTATTATATATTTTAATCGACATTCTGGAGCTGACTCCTTTCCTTGAGTTTCACTAATTCAGCTTGAAGTGCATCTATTTGTTCTTGCATTTCCTTCATTTTATCAGCTACTGGATCCGGCAACTTATGATGATCTAAATCTTTCACCCTCACACCATCTTGCACAATAACCTTTCCAGGAATCCCAACGACTGTTGAGTTTGCCGGAACATCTTTAAGGACAACTGAGCCTCCCCCGACTTTAGCATTTTCTCCAATGGTGATGGAACCTAATACTTTTGCTCCTGTAGAAATAAGTGCATTATCTTTTACCGTCGGGTGTCGCTTGCCTTTTTCCTTTCCTGTTCCACCGAGGGTCACACCCTGATAAATGGTTACATTATCACCAATTTCACATGTCTCCCCGATCACGACGCCCATACCATGGTCAATGAACAACCGTCTGCCTATCTTTGCACCTGGATGTATTTCAATTCCGGTGAAGAATCGGCTAACCTGTGAAATGACTCGTGCGAGGAAAAATAATCTTTTATTATAAAACGCATGGGCTATCCGGTGAAACCATACAGCATGGAGGCCTGAATATGTTAAGAAAACCTCAAAATATGTTCGTGCAGCAGGGTCCTGTTCAAACACAACATCCATATCTTCCTTCATGCGTTTAAAAATACCCATTACCCGTTACCACCTTTCTTAGGATCGTTCCAAGTTGCCCAAAAAAACAACAAAAAAATGCGCCTCTGCAAATACAGAGACGCATTTTCCTTGCGCGGTTCCACTCTGTTTGAAAGAAACATATACTTCCTTCCAACTCGTGCTCTTGTTAACGGTAGAGGACCGCTATCATGTACTAAGGTTTCCATGATAGACTCCGAGGGGCACTTCGGAAATTTCGCTTAAAATCACTCGCAGCCAAGGTGATTCTCTCTGTATAAACGAAAGACTTCCTACTTTTCCTCTTCAACGTTCCAATATTTATTATTACTATATTACAGTTTTTAAATTTTGTGAAGCCTTATGCGTAAGCGTATCAAAGAAGTTTTTTTAGTTTGAAGATAACTCCTGTAACACTTTATCAAGACGTGTAATGACGACGTCTTTACCTAAAAGCTCAATTGCCAGTGGCAGTTCGGGGCCATGTGTTTGACCGGTCGTTGCGACACGGATAGGCATGAATAATTTTTTACCTTTATGGCCAGTTTCTTTTTGAGTTGCTTTTGTTTGAGCCTTGATTTCATCAGCTGTAAAATCATCCAATTGACTTAACTTATCTCTGAAAGTCGAAAGGACTTCCGGCACCTGCTCTTCCTCCAACACATTCGTAGCCGCTTCGTCATACGTGATATCGTCTGTAAAGAACAGTTCCGTCAATTCAATTATTTCTTCACCATAGCGCAGCTGCTCGCGATAGAGTGAAATGACTTTTTCAGCCCAGTTTCTTTGCTCTTCATCCATATCTTCTGAGAGCTTCCCAGCTTTAATTAAATACGGCATAGCCAGGTCAATGACCTTATCCAACTCTGAGTTTTTAATATACTCATTGTTCATCCATTTTAATTTTTGCTGATCGAAGATTGCTGGAGATGTGGATAATCTCTCTGGATCAAAAATCTCAATCAATGTTGCTTTATCGAAAATCTCTTCTTCACCAACTGGAGACCAACCAAGTAAACTGATGAAGTTGAACATCGCTTCTGGCAAATAACCAAGATTACGGTATTGCTCAATGAATTGCAGAATATGTTCATCCCGCTTACTTAATTTCTTACGGTTTTCATTTAAGATGAGTGTCATATGACCATACTTCGGCGGCGTCCATCCAAACGCTTCATAAATCATCATTTGTTTTGGTGTATTTGAAATATGCTCTTCCCCCCGAAGAACATGAGTGATATTCATAAGATGATCATCAATAGCAACCGCAAAGTTATATGTTGGGATGCCATTTTTCTTTACAATGACCCAGTCACCAAAGTCACTGGATTCAAACGTAATATCTTTCCGCACAAGATCATTGAATGTATACGTAACATCATCCGGAACACGGAAACGAATACTAGGCAATCTTCCTTCCGCTTCAAAAGCTGCGATTTGCTCTTCCGTCAAATCACGATGTGCACCAGAATACTTCGGAACCTGGCCTTTTGCTTTTTGTTCCTCACGTTCATTTTCCAGTTCTTCTTCCGTCATATAACATTTATAAGCAAGCCCACGCTCAAGTAGCTCGTCCACATATTTTTGATAAATATCCAGACGCTCTGTCTGACGGTATGGACCATAGTCTCCACCGACATCTGGGCCTTCTTCCCATTCAATTCCCAGCCATTTCAGGTATTGAAGTTGGCTTTCTTCGCCACCTTCAACATTACGTTTTTCATCTGTATCCTCTGTACGGATAATAAAGTCTCCACCGTAATGTTTGGCAAATAAGTAATTAAATAATGCTGTTCTAGCGTTTCCAATATGCAAATGACCTGTCGGGCTTGGTGCATAGCGAACACGAACCTCATTCGTCATGATGCTTCCCCTCTTTTCTAAAAATAGCCTTAAATTATACATTAACAGCCCACCCAGCAGAAATGCTTTACTCTCGACTGGATTTTGTGTTGATTGATGCAAGAAAAGTGATAACAATTTGTGTTATCACTTTTAAACTCTTATCCATAATAAGTTATACCTTTTTTACAGTGCTTTTTCAAGTGTTTTTGGTTTGGCAAAAATCATTCTGCCTGCTGAGGTCTGCAGCACACTTGTGATGATGACCTCAATCGTCTTGCCGATATAATCCCGACCTTCTTCCACAACAATCATCGTTCCATCATCCAAATATGCGATACCCTGTCTCTGTTCTTTCCCGTCCTTGATCACTTGGACTACGAGTTCTTCACCAGGAAGGACAACAGGTTTGACCGCATTTGCCAAGTCATTGATATTTAGAACTGGCACACGCTGCAAATCACATACTTTGTTTAAATTAAAATCATTTGTAACGACGATTCCGTTTGTCACCTTCGCGAGTTTGATAAGCTTGCTGTCTACTTCAGCAATATCCTCAAAATCTCCTTCATAAATCTCTACTTGAATCGGCAATTCCTTTTGAATACGGTTTAGGACATCTAACCCGCGTCTGCCGCGGTTCCTCTTCAATGCATCGGAGGAGTCAGCGATATGTTGCAACTCACCTAAAACAAATTGAGGAATTACCAGTGTCCCCTCTAAAAATCCCGTACTGCAAATATCGGCAATTCTGCCGTCAATGATTACACTTGTATCGAGAATCTTCGGTTTCGGTATATCTTGAACCACATCATCTGCATCTTCACTATTTGTATTTTTGGGCTTCTCTTTTTTACCAGCCCGCAATAGATTGGAAAACTCATCTCGACGACGGAAGCCTACGCGAAAACCTAAATAACCTAGGATAATTGTAATGAAGATTGGAAGCACCTGAGAGACTACTTGAATGTTGATATCTTGTAGCGGCATCGTAACAAGGTAAGAAATAACAAGTCCAACGATCATCCCTAAACTACCAAAAAACAAATCCATAGCAGGTAGTTTGATGAGAGCTTCTTCTATCCATTTGAAGAAATTCACTACATAATCAACAATAAAGTATGAGAGTAAAAATAAAATAAGGGCACCAACAACCATCCCAAGGTAAGGATTTTTCAATAAGTCCATATCTAGGTTCAATAAATTTATGATAACCGGAATATATAGATACCCAATCGTTCCACCAAGGACGATAAAAAAGATATGAACAACCTTTTTCAGCATACTTTCACCTCCTAACGTTTATTATTACCTTTATTTACTATTTATAACCATTAACGAATAGAATAACGACGAATCCTTAAAATTCATTAAAAGTGTAAATTACCTTGCTAGTCCCACTTCAAAAGCTTCTTGAATAGTCGACACACCAACCACTTGAATGTCTTTAGGTATTGTCCAGCCTTCCAAATTATTCTTTGGACAAATAACCCGCTCGAAACCAAGCTTACTCGCTTCTTGCACCCGTTGTTCAATTCGGGATACCCTTCTGATTTCTCCAGTCAGCCCAACCTCACCAATAAAAATGTCCTTCGATGCCGTCGGCTGATCACGAAAACTGGATGCAATGCTAAGTGCAATGGCTAAATCAATTGCCGGCTCGTCTAGTTTTACTCCACCTGCAACCTTCAAATAAGCATCTTGGTTCTGGAGCATGAACCCCATTCGTTTTTCCAATACAGCCATTATTAAAGACACGCGGTTTGAATCGATACCAGTAGCCATTCTCCTCGGATTTCCAAAACTGGATGGTGCAATCAACGCTTGGATTTCAACTAAGATTGGCCTAGTCCCTTCCATGGACGCAACTACTGTGGAACCGGCTGTTCCTTCTTTCCGCTCTTCCAAAAATATTTCGGAGGCATTTATCACCTCACGCAGTCCTTCCTCACGCATTTCAAAAATACCCATTTCATGTGTACTTCCAAAACGGTTTTTAACACTGCGTAAAATCCGATACGTATGATGGCGTTCCCCTTCAAAATATAAAACCGTATCTACCATATGCTCTAATAACCTAGGACCAGCAATCGCACCCTCTTTTGTCACATGGCCAACAATGAAAATAGCAATATTATTTGTTTTTGCGATTTTCATCAATTCTCCGGTACTTTCCCGAACCTGGGAGACACTACCTGGTGCACTGGTGACTTCTTCACGATAAATTGTTTGAATAGAGTCCACGATGATAAGGTCTGGTTCCAGCTTCTCGATTTGCTGACTAATATCATATAAATTTGTTTCACTGAGGACATAGAGTTCCTCTTCCTGAATACCTAGACGGTCCGCACGGAGTTTCGTCTGCCTCGTTGATTCCTCTCCCGATATATAGAGGACACGAAGCTTCCTTGCAAGCTGAGCGGATATTTGCAACAGCAAAGTCGACTTCCCGATTCCCGGGTCTCCTCCAATTAATATAAGTGAACCTGGAACGATTCCCCCACCAAGCACTCGGTTAAATTCCCTCATCTCAGTTGTAATGCGTGGTTCTTTCTGTGATTCAAGATGCGTGATCCGTTCTGGTTTACTGATTGTGCGGCTCGTACCACCAGCATGACGGGCACCACGGGCAGATGCTTGAATTTCTTCAACCATCGTATTCCAATTACCACAGCCTGGACATTTCCCCATCCACTTCGGTGACTCGTAGCCACAGTCCTGGCATACAAATGTATTCTTTCGCTTTGCCAAACGTATTCGGTCCCTTCTTTATTGTATACGATTTTAACCTTCTGTAGGTTACACAATAATTTCAATTTAGATACTTTTTTCCTAAATTATGCCACAAAAAACGAAAAATTGCAGGAAAAGCTAGAAGAAATAAATCTTCTAGCTTTTGTTGATTACTTTAAGATGATAAATTCACCTTTATTATTTAAACCAATCTTTACTTGTTGTCCTTTTTCAATCGTTCCTTTTAATAACTCTTCAGAAAGCAGATTTTCAATATTTTGCTGAATGGAACGGCGTAATGGTCTCGCTCCATACTCTGGGTCAAAGCCTTCATTAGCAATTTTATCGACTGCTTTATCTGTCATCGTGAGCTCAATTTCTTGATCTGCCAATCTCTCCTTCAATTCCTTAAGCATGAGTACCACGATATCCTTCATATGCTTCTTCTCCAAGGAATGGAATACGATTGTCTCATCAATCCGGTTTAAGAATTCTGGGCGGAACGCTTTTTTCAACTCATCCATTACTTTTGATTTCATATCGGAATGCTGTTGGTTTTCATCAGCTACGTTGAAACCAACAAATTTATTTCTGCGCAATTCACTCGCGCCAACATTCGAAGTCATTATAATAATTGTGTTTCGGAAATCGACCGTTCTGCCTTTAGAGTCGGTTAAACGTCCATCTTCCAAAACTTGCAGTAAAATATTGAATACTTCTGGATGGGCCTTCTCCACTTCATCAAGCAGAACTACCGAATATGGCTTTCTCCGTACTTTCTCCGTCAATTGGCCACCTTCATCATACCCGACATAACCTGGAGGTGAGCCGACTAATCGTGCAGTAGAGTGCCTTTCCATATACTCGGACATGTCCACACGTATCATGGCATCTTCATCAGCGAACATAACCTCGGCAAGCGCCCTTGCCAGTTCTGTTTTACCTACACCTGTAGGGCCTAGGAAAATGAATGACCCGATCGGACGTTTAGGATCTTTCAAGCCAGAGCGGGCACGACGGATTGCAGTAGAAATGGCTTTAACTGCCTCTTCCTGTCCAATCACCCGTTCATGGAGGATTTCTTCCATGTTCAAGAGACGATTAGTTTCGTCTTTCGTCAATTTCGAGACAGGTACACCAGTCCAGATGGAAACGACACTCGCGATGTCCTCAACTGTTACCTCAGAGTCCATTTGGCCTTGTTTTTGTTTCCATTCATTTTTGGTTTTCTCCAATTCTTCACGATAACGCTGCTCGGTGTCTCGTAAAGATGCTGCTTTCTCAAATTCTTGACTCTGTACAGCCGCATCCTTCTCTTTTCTTACTTCCTCAAGTTTTTGTTCCAACTCTTTTAAGTTCGGTGGAATCGTGTAAGAGCGGAGACGCACTTTAGAACCTGCTTCGTCGATCAAATCAATTGCTTTATCTGGTAAGAAACGATCGGTAATATAACGGTCAGACAAAGTAACTGCGGCATCGATTGCCTCATCTGTAATGGTCACTCGGTGATGTGCTTCATAACGGTCACGAAGGCCTTCCAGGATCTGAACTGTTTCTTCTACCGTCGGCTCATCTACTTGAATCGGTTGGAAGCGGCGTTCTAGGGCAGCATCCTTTTCAATGTACTTCCGATACTCGTCAATTGTAGTAGCTCCAATACACTGAAGCTCTCCCCGAGCAAGTGAAGGTTTTAGAATATTGGATGCGTCAATGGCACCTTCTGCTCCACCAGCACCAATCAATGTATGCAATTCATCAATGAAAAGGATGATATTCCCCGCCTGACGAATTTCCTCCATCACTTTCTTTAACCGATCCTCAAATTCACCACGATATTTTGTACCGGCAACTACTGTTCCCATGTCAAGTGTCATCACACGTTTATCCCTTAACGTTTCTGGAACTTCATTATCAACAATCTGCTGGGCCAACCCTTCAGCTACTGCCGTCTTACCGACCCCAGGTTCACCGATCAATACAGGGTTATTCTTTGTCCGGCGGCTTAATACTTGGATCACACGCTCAATTTCCTTTGCACGCCCGATAACAGGATCTATCTTCCCTTCTTTTGCACTGACGGTTAGATCTCTGGCTAACGAATCCAACGTCGGCGTACTCGCGTTTGATTGCTGCCCTGTACGCCCTCTTCTCCCTGCTTGCGACTCATTACTCCCAAGAAGTTTTAAAACTTGCTGACGGGCTTTATTTAGGCTTATTCCGAGGTTATTGAGAACTCTGGCTGCTACTCCTTCACCTTCACGGATGAGTCCGAGTAAAATATGTTCTGTTCCAACATAAGAGTGACCAAGTTTCCTCGCTTCATCTTGAGATAACTCTACTACCTTTTTCGCACGAGGAGTGTAGTGAATGGATTGCATCGGTTGTTTGCCGACTCCAATCAATTTCTCTACTTCTTCTTGGATTTTCTCCACCTGTACACCTAATGATTGTAATGCTTTAGCTGCAATGCCTTCTCCTTCGCGGACTAGGCCTAACAAGATATGTTCTGTTCCAATATTATTATGACCGAGACGTACCGCCTCTTCTTGTGATAGCGCAAGCACTTTTTGCGCTCTTTCTGTAAATCGCCCAAACATCATATGGCGTCCCTCCTATTTCTCCATTTCGAGTCGTTCCCTAATTAATGAAGCACGAAACACATCACGTTCACGTGGTGTTAATCGTCTTTTCGCATAATGTTGTAAGAAGCCTGGTTGAGTTAAAATCATGAGTTCATTTAAAATATTCTTTGATGTATTCTTAATAATACCTAAGTCTATGCCCAGGCGCACATTAGAAATACATTTCGATGCTTCCTTTGATTCAATGATCCGTGCATTTTTAAGAATTCCATACGATCTAAAAACACGGTCTTCTAAGCTGACTCCAAGTTGTTCCGTAATATAATTTCTTGCAAGCCTCTCCTGTTCAATCAGTTGATTCACTACACTTGCAAGATCAAGGACGATATCCTTTTCTGACTTACCTAAGGTGATTTGGTTGGAAATTTGAAATATATTCCCTAGAGACTCACTGCCTTCCCCGTAAATTCCCCGAACTACTAAACCAAGCTGGTTGATTGCAGGAATCATCCGGTTCAATTGTTTTGTAATGACAAGGGCTGGCAAGTGCATCATCACAGACGCCCGCATCCCAGTACCGACATTAGTCGGACAACTCGTTAAATAACCAAACTTCTCATCAAAGGCGTAATCGATCCTTTCCTCTATCCAGTCGTCTAGAGCAAACGCCTCTTCAAGACCATCGGCAAGCTTCATTCCCGGCAAGTAAAGCTGGATGCGAAGGTGATCTTCCTCATTCACCATAATCGAAACTTGCTCATTCTCTGATATGAGTACTGCTGCCTCAGGAAACCTGACTAAATTAGGGCTGATCAAATGCTTTTCCACAAGAATCTGCGTTTGAATTTCCGAAAGGTCTTTTAAATTGATAAAGTGAAAGTTCTTATAATCTTGGAATGACGTTTTATCATACGTCTCTTTCATAAAGTCATGAACTTTTTTTAGTTCAGATTCTTTTCCGAGGACCGGATAAGTGACGTTTGCAAAGTTCCGCGCCAAGCGAATACGGCTGCTAAGAACGATATCGTTATCGGCACCTTCTTCACGCATCCAAGGACTGATTGCTTCGTTTAGAAAATGCTCCATCGTCATTCTTCGCTTGCCTCCCTCTTGTCTAGTCCTTCTTTTTCTAATGCTTTTATTTTATCTCTTAGAACAGCGGCATCCTCAAACGCTTCCTCACTTATTAATTTCTTCAGCTGAGCACGATATTCCTCTAATTGACGTTTCTTTTGAATACTGCCACCTGTTCTTTTAGGAATTTTCCCTGCATGTTTCGCATTCCCTGCATGGACTCGACGTATGATTGGATCAATTCTTCCAGAGAAAGTTTCATAGCACGTTGCACAGCCAAACTTTCCCATCTCCTTAAAAGCAGAAAAGGTTAACTGACAACTAGGGCATTGCAATTCTTTTAATTGTTGCGTACTAGCTGTCTGGGCACCTAAGGGAGCACTATCAAAATTGAACAAGCCGGTCAATAAATCATGAAGGCTGGAACCTTGATTCGGCATTTGCATGTATCCCTTTTCTTGGGCACAGACCTCACATAAGTGGAACTCCTTTTTCTCACCGTTAATAATTTGTTTAAAGTGAACGGTAGCTTGTCGTTCTTCACACTCTTGACATCGCACGCTTCTCCCCCTCCTCAAAGAGTCAACTGTAATATTTTAAAGTATTTAGCATTGCTGTTAAAATTCGGGCACGGATTTCATCACGTTCTGGTAATGGAAACGGTAAAGTCGATCGTTCAATCGCACTAAAAATAAGCTTCTCCTCACGATTCGTAATAATTTCCTCTTCCTTTAACCGTTCCAATACATGTACAGCGGCTTGTTGTGATACGTGAGGGTTTATCATTTTTATAATTTCTTCGATTAAATCTGCTTTATCTTTATGCTTTACCCTCATTATTCGAATATATCCACCGCCCCCGCGCTTACTTTCCACTATATACCCTTTTTCCGTTGTAAATCTCGTATTAATGACATAATTAATCTGTGATGGTACACATTGGAATTGATCGGCAATTTCACTTCGTTTAATTTCAATTGCATGATTCCCTGTCGCATGTAACACTTTCTTAAGGTAAGCTTCAATCACATCTGAAATGTTGCTCATTTTTAAAAACTCCCTTCTTCCTACACGTCATCCATTTAATGAAATATGCCTGAACAAAAGAGTTTACAAGAACGTCTTGCTCAAGATGTCTGTTCAATCAATTCGCATGCACGTTTGTGATTTCTTTTGACTTTGACTATCTTTGACTATAATTTAATTATACGCCAAAAAATCGAAGTTGAAAAGTGTTTACCAATAATACATTCTTGACATTTTTTATGAAAATAAACGAATTGGGATAAAAAGATAATAATTGGGCAGGAAAGTTATGCTTTAAAAAGCTGAACCTTTATAAAAGGAGTTGGATAGATGCTTTTACAACCAGACTCAGCACCTATCCTATATTTTACCTCGTTAGTTGACTTATGTTATTGATTCCCTCCACCTTTGATATCTTTTCAAGTAACATAATCAATTCATCGCTTTTAATGTTTTTCATCTTAATAAAAATCTTCCGTAGATCTCGCTCCATTTTCTCAACTTCTACCGCTAAGATCTTCACTTCAAAAGTCTCTGTTGCTTCAATCAATTGATGAACTTTTATATTCGGTTCCACTACAATCTCGAGCATCGTGTACTTTCTTTGAGACGGCAATAACTTTTCTAAATTATTCAGTACGACTAAGCTTAGTAGGATGATAAATGTAGCTACTATCGCAGGCCCATACATCCCTGCACCGACTACAAGACCAATTCCCGCCACAGCCCATATAGAAGCTGCCGTAGTTAATCCACGAATCGTTCCTCCATAGACGATAATCGTACCAGCACCTAAAAATCCGATTCCACTGATGACATAGGACGGAATTCGAGCCGGATCAAAACGAATATTATCATACCTTTCCAAAAAATCGATAAAACCAAATAATGATAACTGCATCATAAGGCACGCACCGACCCCCACTAGTATATGCGTGCGGAAGCCAGCCGAGTGGTTATTCCACTCACGTTCAAAACCTATAATACCTGACAGTAATAGGGCAACCAATAACCTTGTGACAATTACAAGGAAGTTTTCCCCCATTAAATCATATAAAAATATTTCCATTGCTCTTCCTCTTTTCTATCTACATTTTTTTCTAGCCTATACATTTCCCTCATTCACCATCGGTATAAACCTAAAAATAAAATCGATAAAGAAAAGTCACATGTACTGAATGTGACTGGAAGAAATATCTAACTTTATAGTTCTATTAATACATATGATTTTCCTTCAATAATTAGACAATATGAGGTAAATAAAAAAAACAGATTATCGTATTGATAATCTGTTTGTATTTCAATTGCCTGGCAACGTCCTACTCTTGCAGAGACAAAGTCTCAACTACCATCGGCGCTGGAAAGCTTAACTGCTGTGTTCGGTATGGGAACAGGTGTGACCTTTCCGCCATCATTACCAGACATTTTTAATTGTAGGCTTATACCTTAAAAACTAAATAAGAGTAATGGAACGACATCAAAATAGAATTTAGTTAAGTCCTCGATCGATTAGTATTTGTCAGCTCCACATGTCACCATGCTTCTACCTCAAACCTATCAACCTCATCGTCTCTGA
>NZ_JAMBON010000021.1 GCF_023715655.1 Oceanobacillus luteolus
AATACTAAGAATCGGGCACTACAGTCAATGGCAAGCAGCAAAGCTGTGGCTGCTCTCACACTATGGTTTCAAATAATATTACTACTGGTCGAAAATATGCTTTTACACAGAATTATGGACTTGACTACGAAAGCGCAGAAAGGATTTTTGTTCGTGCACATAGAAAGGTTCTAACGACACGAACAAACAAAAGTCATCTATAATCATGTCAATTGAGACATTAAAAACTATACAGCAGAGGAGGTAACCATATGGGGATTCGTTTTATCACTGGTCGTTCCGGTACGGATAAAAGTGATGTCGTAATTGAAGAAATAAGAGAAAAATTGTTGTCCAACCCGCATGGTGCACCGATCTATTATATTGTTCCTGACCAAATGACGTTTCAGCAGGAGCGTGCTTTATTTACAGCGGGAGGAATTGAGGGAAGCATCCGTGCTCAAGTGTCCAGTTTTTCACGACTTGCTTGGCGGATTTTGCAGGAAGTTGGTGGCGGAAAAAGACAATTTATCAGCTCCATCGGTATTCAAATGATGCTGAGGAAAATCATAGAGGAAAAGGATGGGGAGTGGCACACCTTCCAGAAAGCGGTCGAAAAACAAGGCTTCCTGCAGGATATGGAACGGATGATCACTGAATTTAAGAGGTATCAAGTGACTCCCGAATTGCTGCATCAGGAGATTGCTCAAATGGAGAAGTTTGTACATAAAGAACCGACTGAGGTGACTTTAGAAAAGAAACTTCGAGATCTTTTGTACATTTACGAACGTCTTACTGAAAAACTGGCACCTCATTATATTGATAGTGAAGACCAGCTTCAGTTGCTTGCTGAGAAAATCAATGCGTCCCGTCTGTTGGAAGGGGCAGAGATTTACTTGGATGGTTTTCATCAATTTACGCCAAATGAAATGGCAGTCGTTGAAGCGTTACTTAAAAAATGTAAGATGGTGACGGTTGTCCTGACGTTGGACGACCCTTATGAAGAGACTACGGAGCTTGATTTGTTCTATCAAACGAAGGAAACTTACCATCAACTGTTACAAACAGCGGAGGCAAATGATATCCCATTAGAGGAACGTATTGAGTTTAGTCCGGAACATGGGAGATTTAGAGACAGGCCTTATTTTGTCCATATGGAAAAATATTTCGATACGAGACCAGCACCTGCTTATGAAGGTAGTGTTCCAATAACAATTGCTGAAGCAGTGCATCCACGTGCGGAAGTGGAGGGAGCTGCTCAAGAAATACTTCGTTTAGTGCGCGAGGAAAATTATCGTTTCCGTGATTTTGCTCTATTTATGCGGGAAGCACCTGTGTACCATGATTTGATCGCCACAATTTTTGAGGATCACGGCATCCCCGTCTTCCTTGATGAAAAAAGGTCAATGTTGAATCATCCATTTATTGAATTCATCCGTTCCATTTTCGACGTGGTAGAAGGAAATTGGCGTTATGATGCGCTGTTTCGCGTATTGAAGACAGGATTCGTTCCAGCGTCTGACGAGGAATACCCACTGACAGCGGATGCGATAGATGAGCTGGAAAATTATATCCTCGAATATGGAATCCGTACGCGAGAACGGTGGTTTTCAGAGGAAGAGTGGATCTTCCAGCGTTTCCGTGGATTTGATGAAGCTCGGCAAACGGATAAAGAACTAGAAAAACAGAAGCGGATCAATCGCTACCGCAGACAAATTGTCGCTGCTTTGCAAGAATTTGATGAAGCAGTAAGAGCGGCAACCACTGTCCGGGAACGCTGTGAAATTTTGTATGCATTGTTTGAGAAAGTGAGAGCACCGGAAAAGCTGGAAAAATTACGGGATAGCGATGATGCGGCTGGAGAAATTGAAAAGGCACGTGAACAGGAGCAAGTGTGGGAAGGTGTAATCCAAATACTGGACGAACTGGTGGAAATAGCAGGTGACGAACATTTAAGTGTCGATGTCTTCCGAAATACGTTGGAAGCTGGTTTGGAAACACTTGAATTTGCTCACGTACCACCCAGCTTGGATCATGTCATTGTGGGGACGATTGACCGCTCGCGGGTTGGTGGAGTGAAAGTCGCGTTTCTACTTGGTGTGAATGAAGGTACATGGCCAATGAAACCTGGCGGTGATGGTCTTATTAATGAAACGGAAAGGGGTCTCCTGGAGCAGCATGGGATTCGTCTGGCTGAAAGCAGTGTCCGCCAGTTGCTTGATGACCACTTTTACATGTATTTGGCCTTTACTGTGGCAAGGGACAGGTTGCATATCAGCTATACACTAAGTGATGAGGAAGGGAAGGGGAAGATGCCATCACAGCTTATTAAGCGGATGGAGGCTCTTTTCCCGGAAACTAGTGAACGTTTGTTACTTCAGGATCCAGATGAGCTCGTATATGCAGACCGCTTCATTACGAATCCGGTGAAAACAAGAGCGGCGCTGACTGCCCAACTTGCTCGTTACCGTAGAGGTTATCCGGTAGAGGATATTTGGTGGTCTGTACTTAACTGGTATATAGAAAATGAACCGAAACATCAAACGACTTATACCATTCTACAAAGCCTCTATTACCAAAACAGACCAACGGACCTTTCGGAAGATACAATCAACGAATTGTATCCGAAACAAATTAAAGCGAGTGTCAGCAGGTTGGAAACCTATTATCGTTGTTCCTACCAACACTTTGCAAGATACAGTTTGAACTTGGAGGAGCGGCAGACGTATAAACTGGATGCACCGAATATCGGACAGTTATTCCATGAAGCTTTAAAAGTGATTACGGATTGGATCCGGCTTGAAGGCAGAGATTATAAAGAACTTACCGAAGAAGACTCCAATTACTTTGCAAATCGAGCAGTCGGAAAGCTGGCACCGATTTTACAGCATCAAATCCTGCATAGTTCGAACCGTTATAAATATATTCAGGAGAAGTTACAGCAGGTTATTGCGAGGGCGACATTTATCTTAAGTGAACAAGCAAGGAAAAGTAATTTTTCACCTGTAGGTCTTGAAGTTGCTTTTGGTGAAAATGCACCATTGAAACCATTGACGATGCAGTTGCCGAATGGTTTTGAGCTTATTCTTCGCGGTCGGATTGACCGTGTCGATCAGGCGGTGGACGATTCGCAATTGTATTTGAGAATTATAGATTATAAATCTAGTTCAAAGGGCTTGAATTTAGTCGAGGTATACTATGGTCTTGCTTTGCAGATGTTGACGTATCTTGATGTTGTCCTGTCTCAAGCTGAGTCGTGGCTTGGCATGAAAGCAACCCCAGCAGGTGTGCTGTATTTCCATGTACACAATCCAATGATCAGTGAAGAACCTGATATGGAAGAAACTAAATTGGAAAAGGAACTATTCAAGAAATATAAAATGCAAGGTCTAGTGCTGGCTGATGAATCCGTCGTCCGAAATATGGATACTGCGCTATCCTCAGGTTATAGTGATATGCTGCCGTTGGCGATTTCAAAGAATGGCAGTTTCTACAAAACATCGAAAGTTGCATCTGAGGATACATTTCAGCAATTGCAAGAGTATATCCATGGGTTGATTGAAGAAGCAGGTATTGAAATCACGACCGGAAAAGTCAAGCTCAACCCTTACCAATATAAACAAGAAACAGCCTGTACGTATTGTCCTTTCCTATCAGTCTGTCAGTTTGATACAGGATTGGAAGAAAACAACTTCCACCGGTTGAAGCAGATGAGGGAAGAAGAAGTGCTGAAGAGAATCAGTGGAGAGGAGGAGCAATAATGGTACAGTGGACAAAAGAACAAGAGCAAGCAATCTATACATCAGGAACGAATATCCTCGTAGCTGCTGCAGCTGGTTCGGGAAAGACGGCAGTCCTTGTGGAACGGATCATCCAAAAGCTATTAAACAAGGAAAATCCAGTAGATATCGATGCTTTATTGGTCGTAACTTTCACGAATGCTGCTGCACAGGAAATGCGCAATCGGGTCGGACTTGCATTGGAAAAAGCATTGGAATCCGAACCGCATTCGATTCATTTGAAAAAGCAGCTTTCCTTACTGCAGCGCGCGTCGATTTCGACACTGCACTCCTTCTGTCTAGATGTAGTAAAACAATACGCTTATTTATTGGACATCGATCCAGGTTTTCGTATCGGTGATGGTATGGAGATGGATTTAATCAAACAAGATGTCCTTGATGATTTATTTGAAGTATGGTATGGCAACGAAACAGGAAAAGTAGAAGAATTTTTTGCGGTCGTCGATCGTTTCTCAAGTGACCGCAGTGATGTGGATGTGGAACAGCTTATCCTCGATCTTTATCATTTTTCCGTTCAAAACCCTCAGCCGGAACAGTGGCTCGATTCGTTAGCCGAGGCATATCAGATTCCGGAAGATTGGCAGGAAGAGGATTTAGAATTCCTGGATATCCTCAAATATGAAGTGAGAAATCAATTCACTGCTCTCCGTGAACAGATGGAGCAAGCAATGGAAATCGCTAGGGAAACTGATGGCCCATACGCTTATATTGAAACGATTGAGGCTGACTTGAAAGGATTATCCGAGGCTGAGGAACATATGGACTCATGGGATAACCTGACAGCTTATATGAGCGCTTATAAATTTGCTCGTCTTTCATCGAAGAAAATGGATTGTAATGAAGATAAGAAAGATGCGGTAAAAAAATTACGTGAAGTTTATAAAAACAACTTTAATAAAATCAAGGAAAAGTGGCTCAGCAGATCCCTGGAACGACATATAGCGGATATGCGGGAACTCTACCCTGTCGTGAAGAAGCTTACAGAACTCGTAAAAGAGTTTAAAGATAGATTCACAAGTATTAAAAGGGAGAAGGCGCTCGTTGATTTTTCCGATTTGGAGCATTATTGTCTGGAGTTGTTATCGGATAACGAGGAAGCAGATGCTATAAAACCTTCTAGTGTGGCTAAACATTTCCAAGAAAAATTTGTAGAAGTTTTGGTTGATGAATATCAGGATACAAACCTCGTTCAGGAAACGATCATCCGTCTTGTAAGTAAACAAGAAGAGCCTGGAAATATCTTTATGGTGGGTGATGTGAAACAGAGTGTGTACCGTTTTCGACATGCGGAACCAGGATTGTTCTTGGAGAAATATAAACGGTTTGCTACAGAGGAAGATAGCGGAATCCGTATTGATCTTGCGAGTAATTTCCGCAGTCGGGAAGAAGTTTTGGCAGGGACGAACTATATATTCCGACAAGTTCTTGATGAAGCATTAGGGGAAATAAATTATGATCAAGCAGCTGAATTGATCTATGGAAATAAAAGTTACGATGATGCTCCAATCGGCCAGCCTGAAGCAGAACTTTATTTAATCGATGGAGAGAAGGAAGAAGTGTCTGGATTTGTGACGAATGATGAGAACGGGGAGTCAGAAGATTTTCGTGACTTGGAAAAAGCTCAGATCGAAGCCCGCTCTTATGCAGATCAAATTAAGAACTGGATTGGAAAAGAAGGAAAGCCGTTCTTAGTGTTTGATAAAGAAACAGGTTCACAACGACCTGCACAATATCGTGATATCGTTATTTTACTCCGTTCGATGACACAGGCACCTGTTATTGTCGACGAGTTGAAAAAACAAGGAATCCCTGTATATGCAGAAGTATCACAAGGATACTTTGAAGCGATTGAAATAAAAATAATGATGAGCTTATTAAAAGTGATCGATAATCCACGTCAGGATATTCCATTGGCATCTGTCCTACGTTCTCCAATTGTCGGGTTGAATGAAGACGAGCTTGCGAATATTCGGATGGCCAATCGCCAAGCTTCGTATTATGAAGCACTCCAAGAATATGAAAAGGCGAATAACAATGAAACGACAGAAAAAATCAATTTCTTCCTTTCCCACTTGGAGCAATTCCGCCGGGCTTCGAGGGAAGGAGCGTTATCGGAACTGATCTGGGATATCTACCGTGAAACAGGGTATTATGACTTCGTCGGCGGAATGCCTGGTGGCAGACAGCGACAAGCGAACTTGCGGGCATTGTATGATCGGGCACGCGGTTATGAATCGACCAGTTTCCGAGGCCTATTCCGTTTCTTACGATTTATCGAACGGATGGAGGAACGTGGGGATGATTTAGGTGTCGCCCGTGCCCTTAGTGAGCAGGAAGATGTTGTCCGTATTATGACCATCCATAAAAGTAAAGGGCTGGAGTTCCCAATTGTCATTGTCGGTTCCATGGACAAGCAATTCAATTTGCGGGATTTGAGCCAAAAATACTTGCTCCATAAAGATTATGGATTTGCGACGAAATACATTGATCCAGTGAAACGTTTATCTTATACGACGCTTTACTACGAAGCAGTTAAAAGAAAAAAACTACGTGAACAGTTAGCCGAAGAAATGCGAGTGCTCTATGTAGCACTCACCCGTGCGAGGGAGAAGCTCGTCATGGTCGGTTATGTCAATTCCCTGGAAAAGAAACTGGAAAGCTGGGATCAAATGCTTGACCATCATGATTGGGTGTTGCCGGAACATTATCGAATCGATAAAAAGTCATATCTCGACTGGGTCGGCCCAGCACTCATTCGACATGAGCATAGTGAAGCATTAAGAAGCCGTGAACCTTCTGATCATTTATTGACGGAAATAAGGAAAGACGCTTCTAAATGGAAAGTGACGATTCTGCATGCTAGTGAATTGACTAATTTGGAATCGACGGACGAGGAAGAAAAAGAACTATTAAAAAAACATATCGAAAGCTGGGAGCCGGTTCCCCATGAAAAAGAGGGTCAACGGGAGGTTGTCGATGCCAGATTGAATTACCGCTACCCGGATGAAGAGGCGACGGTTACTAGGGCAAAACAGACGGTAACGGAAATTAAACGTCAGCGGGAAATGTTTGATGAATATAGCGGGGACCAATTAATAAAAGATTACAAACCCCCAATCGTGAAGCGGCCGAACTTCCTGCAAAAAGAGAAAAAATTGAGTGCTGCAGAAAAAGGGACAGCAATGCACACGGTTATGCAGCATTTGCCGCTCGATCGTCCGCTCTACGCTGATGAAATCGTCGAGCAGATCGACCGGCTTGTAGCAAGGGAAATTCTTATTGCTGAAGAAGCAGAAGAAATCAATATCGAAGCAATACAGCATTTCTATCAAACACCTCTTGCTGAATATATCATGACAGTCAAAGAAGTCTACCGGGAAGCTCCTTTCAGTCTGATGTTGGATGCAACAGAAGTTTATCCGTCGTTTGATCCGGAGAAAAATGAAAAGGTGTTGATTCAAGGGGTAATTGACTGTCTGATTCCTAAAGATGATGGCTGGATCATTTTGGACTATAAGACGGATATGATCAACGAACCGGTCAGTGATGCTTTGATTGAAAAGCTGAGAAAAAGATATGAAACGCAGCTTACGTTGTATCGTTCTGCTGTCGAGCGGATATGGAAACAGCCAGTTAAAGAAGCTTATTTATATTTCTTTGACAAACAACTTTTCATTGAAGTACCTGAGGTGTACAATAAAGACAAATAATATTAATTCTTCATAATAGAAGGTGGCTCATTCATATAACGATTGTGAAGAGCCACCTTTTTTGAAAGTAAATTTAAAAAGGGTGATTATTAAGTATGCACGGTCAACTCAAACCAACGTCTGATCAAAATCGTATAAACCATATTGATATGATCAGAGGTTTTGCAATTCTAGGCATCTTTATGGTGAATATCGGTGCTTTCTCTGCACCTTATTTTCTTCGTGGAGGTGCGGAGGAGGCTTGGAATTCACCATTAGACCAATTTACATTAGCATTTATTGATATCTTCTTCCAAGGCAGCTTTTATACGTTGTTTTCCATTTTATTTGGTTTTAGTTGGCAGCTGATGAAAGACAGACTGCAGCTCAAAGGGATGAAATATTCCAGTTTTCTGTTTCGCAGACAGGTTGTATTAATTGGATTTGGTCTCGTGCACGCTATCCTCATTTGGCATGGAGATATTTTATTTTCTTATGGCTTGATTGGATTATTGTTATTGCTTTTCCTTGAAGTTAAGGACCGGACACTTTTAATTTGGGCTGCAATCCTCTTTGGAGGCAGTGTTGGAATCATCACGTTACTTCTATATCCTGTAAGGCATTTGATGAATTGGACCGATCAAGAAGGAATTCGTGTGGCAATTCATAACTATTCCAGTGGTTCATTTCCGTTGATCTGGCAACAGAATTTACAAGATTGGTTGATGGCGAATTCAGGGATTACTTTTATTTTACTTTGCTTTATTCTATTGCCTTTATTCCTATTCGGAATGTATTTGGCAAGAAAGCGCTGGTTTCATAAACCAGAAGAATTTCAGAAGGTTTTATCACGTTTGTTGGTGATTACATTCATATTAAGTGTCATTTTGAAATTCGGACCTTATCTATTTGGTAATCCTTTATGGCTTACGTATGTGCAGGATAACTTCGGTGGCGCAGCTTCAGCCCTTTTCTACATGACTCTCATTACATTGGGAGCACAGACTGATATCGGAATGAAAATTTTCCGTCCGCTTCAATATGTAGGGAGAATGGCGTTGAGCAATTATATATTGCAATCCGTTGTTTGTTTTCTGCTTTTTTATGGTGTAGGTTTAGGGTTATATCATTCGGTTACTCCAGCTGTTTCTGTATTAATTGCACTGATTATCTTTGGACTGCAAATCATATTAAGTAAATGGTGGCTGCTTCGTTTTCGGTTCGGTCCATTGGAATGGGTATGGCGCAGTCTGAATTATAAGCAACGTCAAGCATTACGGAAGTGATGGAAAGGAGAGGCGTATATGAAAAGGCAGGAACTTGAACGGGAAGGAAAAGAGTGGGTAAAAGAAGGGATTATTTCCGAGGAACAATTGAATCGCATTTTAGCACGCAAGAAGGAAACTGGACCGAATTATATTATTATCCTTTTCGCAGTATTACTGACAGGTCTAGGATTTTTAACTTTCATTATGTCGGAATGGGCACGGCAAGCCCATCTATCTCGTGTCGTTATTTTACTTCTTGTCACGTTGTTCTTCTATATACTTGGCGATATCCTTCACCGGAAGAACAACACACTCTACGGGATAAGTTTTATCGTGCTAGGATATATTGTTTTCGGTTCCGGATTATTGCTCGTTATTGATATATATCAAGTGACGCTCTTTTCCGCTTGGCCGTTCATCATTTGGACTGCTGTTGGTCTCGTGCTTTTCTATCTTTATCAACACCCACTCCTATATTTCGTTCTGGTTGTCATCGGAACAATTGGTCAATTGTATAATGGATTGTCATTTTCTGACTTTAATTGGATTTTATTTGTAGTGATGGTTCTTGGAGCTGGATATTTTGCTTTCCGTGAAGAGTTAGGTTTGTATTATTATTTACTTGCTGCGAGCTTTGCTTTGCAGAGCATCGTACTTACCATGACTGTTTCTGAACATTATTATTGGTACCTGATTCCGATTCTTATACTTTATCTAGTGGGGGATGCATTAAGGGAGCAAGAAAATGCTGTTGTGATATCTTATGTCACCCTCATTTCCATCTTTATTTACGGCATGTTTCAGACGTTGCTGTTACAAGATGAATGGTATTCTCCACAAATCCCAAGTTTCGATACTAGCTTTTTTATTGTTTGGCTGTTTGTCTTTATTTTCGCGCTTTATGTTAAATGGCGTACTGAGCGCAAGGAGGAAATGGTTGATTTTGTGCTGTTTTTACCGATCGTTTTATTACCGCAAGCTCATTTATTCAGTATCATCGTGTTATTTGTTTTCTCGTTGGGTTGGATATTTATCGGCTACAGAATACAGCTCCCACAGCGAATAATGCTTGGGACGGTTGCTTTCCTATTCAGCACTTTCAATGTCTATATCCAGTATGCCTGGGATGCACTCAATAAGTCGTTGTTTTTCTTTATCGGCGGAGTGCTTTTGTTCCTGATTAGTTTTATCTTTGAAAGACAACGGAGAAGGCTGAAAAAAGAGGGAAGTGATTTGAGATGAAACGATTGATTTTTATTTTCCTGCTAATCGTTCAAGCTGCTATTATTCTACTCGTTGCTTTCCAGTATGAATGGATAAAAGATAACGGTAAACCTATTTTTTTAGAAACTAAAACTCCAATAACTACGTATCATGCTAACAATGATGTTTACGTAGAATATGAAATCAATTATCTTCCAGCAGAAATTTGGGAAATCGATGAGGAACTCGATTATCGGGAGAAAGTCTTTGTTGTATTGGCTCCCGATGATACAGGAGTTCATCGGGCTGTCCGAGTGACAAAAGAGAGACCAGAGCTTCGTGCGGAAGAAGTATCACTGCCAGCAACCTATTCTTATGTTGATTCTATAAAGGATGAATATCGGGTAGACTACGGGATAGAAAAGATTTCTCAAGTCGATCCTGGCAAAGATAAGCATAGAAGATGGCTCATCACTTTAAAGGTCGCTCCTTGGGGACAAAAAGCTATAACGGAAGTGGCAGAATTATAGGCTCGGAAATTGTGTCTGTAGTTTGACATAGGTAATGTGAAATCCAGCTCCTAGTCTTAGTTATAAAATGAATTCTTTTTTGGAACATGGTATGATTGGTGTTGACAATCTTTAATGAAATTAAGGAGGAAACCTACATTATGCTGCACATGCATGTTACATCCTGGATTTTAGGAATAATTTTACTATTAGTGGCGTTTTTCCTTTATAAACAAGGAAATGAAAAAGGCGCAAAAATCGTCCATATGATTTTACGTTTAATGTACTTATTTATCATCTTCACTGGTGGTTATCTGCTGTTCGATGTTTATCTTGCGAACTTCCAAATGCCATTAGGAGCAGAAGCGATTACAAAAGGATTAGCTGGAATCTGGCTCATCGGTGCGATGGAAATGGTACTTACAAAAACGAAAAAAGGCAAACCAGCAACGTCCGCATGGGTTCAATTTGCAATTGCTTTTATTCTCGTACTTGTACTTGGATATATTCGTTTACCTTTATCATTCTAAGTTTGAAAAAGCTGTCTCTTTATTGTGGGGCGGCTTTTTTAATTGATTTACATATGAGTTTAAGTATTGGAATGCTCACGATGGACTGTCTCCGGAAAATCGAGATTGCATCGCACGCAAGAGTCCCTCGCGTGCAATTGTTGCTTTGGAATCGTGGGTGAATCGAACGCAAGGTTCTCTTACGTGCGATTGTCGCATTAGAATCGTGGGTGAATCGAACACAAGGTTCTCTTACGTGCGATTGTCGCATTAGAATCGTGGGTGAATCGAACGCAAGGGTCCCTCACGTGCGATTGTTGCATAGAAATCGTGGGTGAATCGAACGCAAGGGTCCCTCACGTGCGATTGTTGCATAGAAATCGTGGTCGAATCGCAAGCAAGGGTCCCTCACGTGTGATTGTCGCATTGAATTCATTGGTGAATCAAACGTAAGAGCCCAGCAAGTTCGGCTGCCACTTAAAAAGTCCCGCAAGCTGCTATCATTTTCAGTATCACCATGAAGTTATGAAGGTTTTTTAACAATTTTTGTATTTCAATTGACTAATAAATAATTTCGTTAATAATAGTACAGGACACGTAATAGAAATGATGGGGGAACAGTGATGAAGAAGAACATGATAATGAGTATTGCGGTATTATTTTCACTATTAATATATGGTCTACCAATAGAAGCTGCGGACAGACAGATTGAAGATGAAATCATCTATAAAGTCATGATCGACCGCTATAATAATGGTGATTTCTCTATCGATGAAGGAGTGGATGTGGATGATCCGCAAGCCTATCATGGTGGAGATATCGAAGGAATTAAAAAACGCCTCAATGAAAAAGCAGACCTTGGAGTAACGACGATTGCCCTTTCCCCGATAATGGCTAATTCGGAAAATGGTTTTCATGGATATTGGGTAGAAGATTTTACGGAAATGGAAGAACAGTTTGGTACAATAGAGGATCTTGATGAGCTTGTAGCAGAAGCGCATAAACTTGGTATGAAAGTCGTCATTGAATTCGTCACGAATTATGTTTCGCGCGATCATGAAATAGCACTGGAGCCAGAGTTTGCCGATTGGATCTTGACTGATGAAGTGAACGGTCCGGATTGGACAGAGAATGTGGTTCAATTAAACCAAGATAATCCAGAGGTACAGAAATTCTTGATTGATGCTGCTTCGTTTTGGCTAAAAGAAACGAATGTAGATGGATTAGTGCTTCACGCAGTTGACCAATCTTCTGTTGATTTTTTATCGAATATTACATCAGAACTTAAAAATAGTTATCCCGATCACTATTTGATAGGCGATGTTCTAAATCCCGAATCAGATGTTAGTGAAATTATGGAGAATACAGAACTGGATGCTGTTGATAATTATGCGTTAAGTAGAGGAATAGCGGAAGTGTTCAGCGAGGTCGACCAGTCGCCTGAGGAGATTTTAGAGCTCCATAAAGAATATGCTGAAGCGGGAAGTATACTGTTTGTAGATGATTTCTATTCTGAGCGTTTTACACAGAAGTTTTCCGAGAACGGCAGAAATTCGGTAACGACATGGACGCTGGCCTTAACTTATATGTACACCACACCTGGAACTCCGATGATAATACAAGGTTCTGAGGTAAGTATGTACGGTGAAACTGCCGAGGATTCTCAGCGGCTCGTCCCACACCATAGTGGAGAACCAGAGTTGAAAGAATTCCATGATCGAATCTCTTCTTTGCACGATGAATTCCCTGCATTACGCCACGGTGATTTTGAGTTAGTAGATTCAAGAGATTCGTTTGCTGTATTTAAGAGGACATATGAGGATGAAACATTGTATGTTGCTATCAATAACGGCAGTGAATCGAGCTATATAGATATAACGGATGTGGATTCTGATAAGATGTTAAGAGGTTATCTTGGAGATAATATCGCCCGTGAAAATGAAGAAGGAAACCACCGGATCGGAATACCTCGTGAATCCGTAGAAGTTTATGAAGTAGTCGACTATGAGGGCTTCAACTGGCTTCTGATTTCACTCGTCGGTGGAGTGATGATTGTTTTTGTTACTGGAATCATCTATCTGACCTTGAAGCAGAAGAGACGAGAAGCAAGCGAACAAACCAAATAATTTAAAGCGCTTGGTGCGAAATCCGCCAAGCGTTTTTATGTCCAGTAAGACGTGTTGGTTGAATGGCGCTTAGTTAGGGATAGCAGTGGTTAATTTTCCTGAATGTCGAGAAGGGAATCAAATTCGGGAAGATATGATGTGTTTGTTTTCCCGATTGTTGAGAAGGCAATTCTGTTCGGGAAGATATAATGCGTTTGTTTTCTCGAATGTTGGCAAGCAACTCTTATTCAAGAAAATATCTATTGTTTATCATCCCGAAGCACGTGGGTAGTTGTAGTTTGGGAGAATAAACTTGTAAATTTTCTCGAAGTGAGGGCTTCGTATGTTTGAAATGGCCATTCTTGTGTAAAAGTGTTATAAAACAATTAAAAAGACGTCTTGTCTGATTTTAGAACAAAACGTCTTCAAATTTATTATTTATTTGGTTGGTTGGAGAAGAATAGGGAAAGGGTGCCTGGACCAACGTGTGCACCGATTACGGCTCCGACCATTTCAATGACAATATTTTCTTTAGCTACGCCAAATTTATCTTGAATCATGCTTGATAATTGTTCTGCTCTCTCTAAGTCATCTCCGTGGCTGATTCCGATGACTTGGTGTTGGAAGTCTTTTCCGCGTTCTTCCATCAGTTCAATCATACGACCAAGCACTTTCTTAGAACCGCGAATTTTTTCGATTGGAACGAGTCGTCCATCTTCCACGTTAAGTAGTGGTTTGATCTTCAGCAAGCCACCGACGAAGGCTGATGTTTTACTGACTCGGCCACCGCGGTATAAGTATTCTAAATCATCTACAGTGAAGAGATGCTCCATATGTTTTGCTTGATACTCGGCAGCTTCTATAATTTGTTCTACGCTAGCACCTGCTTTTGCCATTTTAGCAACATGCAAGACAACGAGACCATAACCGATGGAAGCACATTTGGAATCGACAATATAAAGAGGGGCATCTGGATAGTCTGACTTTACCATATCCTCCATAATTTTAGCGCTTTGGTAGGTTCCAGAAAGTTCCGAGGAAAAAGATACATAAACGAGTGGTTCGTTTTTTTCTGCACAAGCCATGAAATGCTTTTTAAAAGCCTCTGGAGCAGGTTGAGATGTTTTTGGTGCTTTCCCATTACGCATCGCATCGTAAATCGTTTTTGGATCAATTTCATTTACATCTGCATAAGCACGATCATCTAGATGAACATTTAATGGTATCATTTCAATGCCATATTCGTTATAATGGTCTTTTGACAAGTCAGATGCTGAATCTGCTAGGATTTTTACGTTCATGATTTCACTTCCATTCTAATTTGCTTACTTATTATAGTTTAAAGCTTGATTGTCATTTAGTCAAAAAGTATTTGAAAAGTTATGAATTTGTTATCAGGAGGACCAAATATGTTTATGATGGAAGCAAAAAGGATTATTATAGTAATCATCGGTGCTTTCTTAACTGCAGTATCGCTAAACTTCTTCCTCATTGCTGCTAACGTTTATGCTAGTGGTTTTGCAGGTGCGGCTCAGTTATTAGCAAGTGTTTTCCAAGATTTTATTGGAGTCAATATCGGAACAGGTCTGTTTCTACTCTTACTGAATATACCTGTATTTATTCTGGGATGGTTTAAAGTTGGCAAGGGATTTACCATTTACAGTGCTATTTCTGTTGTTTGTGCTACGATTTTTCTTGAGATTATGCCAGTAATTGCTTTATCGAATGATATTATCCTGAATGCGGTATTCGGTGGGGTAATTGGAGGAATCGGTGTCGGTATTTCTCTGAAAATCGGTGCTTCAACAGGGGGAATGGACATTGTTGCTATGGTCCTTTCCCGTTTGAATGATAAACCGGTTGGCAGATATTTCTTATCTCTTAATGCGGTGATCATTGTATTGGCAGGTGTTCTTTACGAACCTGAAAACTCTCTTTATACACTTGTTGCTCTCTATGTCACGACAAGAATCATTGATGCAATCCATACTCGTCATGTGAAACTGACAGCGATGATCATAACCCAGAAAGCTGAAGAGATGCAGCAAGCGATCCACAGTAAATTTATTCGCGGCATCACGATTCTTCCAGCCCAGGGTGCATATACGAAAACAGAGAAGAAAATGTTATATCTTGTACTTACCCGTTATGAACTATACGATCTTGAGAAAATTATCCATGAAGTAGACGAACAAGCGTTCACAAATGTCGTTGAAACGACTGCGGTATATGGACAATTTAGAAAGGATTAGATGGAATGAAGAAGAGTTATTTATTAGCTATTTTACTCATTATTTTCCTCGCAGGATGCGGGAGTGATCCCGAGCCTGCGGAAGAATCGGACACAGAAGAAACAAGCTCATTGTTGTTCCGTAATTTAGATTTACAACAGGAGGAAAACACGTTTGTGTTATCTGGTGAGGTCACTTCAGACGAGCAAGTGTTTTATTATCGTTTAGAGCAAGGTGAAGAGGAGCTTCAGGAAGAGGCTGTTTACGAACTCGAAGCTGAAGCAGCAGGAACGTGGGAAAGTTTTGAAATAACTGGAGAAATTCCAGCTTCCGCATCTGAAGCAGAAGCTAGTCCAATTTTGACTCTTTATGGCAAGGCAGAGGATGGGGAGACGATTCATCCGAATTATATTCCAATTGATATGGAAAATTAGAAAACAAAAAGAATCATCCACAAATCAGGATGATTCTTTTTTTATTCCCACTCCGAACTCGTGAAGCAGTTCTTGTGGATATGTATTAGTAGCCTTTCTTTTCCAATAGTTCAATTACGTTAGGTGATAGTTGCTCCCACTCGACGTCGAACTTTTTATTTACTGTTACAAAATTTTGATAGCCGAAAACGTTATCGACTCCTTCAAGTTTCATCAATTCATTTAAAATTTCATGTTCACTCGTATCTCCTGGCATAAGGGAGAAGCTTTTCGTACCTTCAAAAATCAGCTTATCCGATGTAAATTTCATTGCGTTTGGGTTTGGGGTCCCTTCCATACGAATTGCCATTTCACACACTCCTTTTTGAATCATACTTACTAATATAGTAGCAGATATATAGGAAATTAAAAAGTAAAGCGAATGAAGTCAAGTCGGGCCTGCTTAAGGGGGATGAAACGCTTGAAAATGTAAGCAATGAAACTATTGATTCAGCAGTAAAAACAAACGGATTCACCTTTATCGAGTGAATCCGTTACGTATTAAAGCTGCTGATTATTTTTTAATTTACTCTCAAGTTGTTCAAGTTCTTGTTTTTCCTCTGGCGTCGCTTCTTGATAAGCTGCTTGAATGGCATGCTGTACAGCTTCACGGTCTGTATCTGATGCTTGCTGTCCCATGTTCATCATTTCCATTACACGTTGTCTTGCTTGTTGAAAAAGTGATTGTTGTTGGTCCATTTAAAATCCTCCTCGAGTATGTTCATCAACTTCTGCTTTCTTACGAGCCTTATCAGTAAAGGCTTTGTTGGATGCTACAGCATTTTCTTTTACTAATTCACTGTTTCCCTTTTTCTTCTTTTTGTTCAGGTAAGTCAGCCTCCTTATCATCAAATATTGAAAACACAAAAAGGGAACGTTCCACACGCTCCCTTTTAGTATGAACACTTCTAACCTTGCTATGCATGAATATATCAGCTTGGTGTGTTCGTTTTTATTTTCAGGTATTCTTCTAAAAAGACGCCGATACCGTCTTGTTCATTTGTTTTTGTCACATGTTTGGCGACGGATTTCAGTTCCTCAATAGCGTTGCCCATCGCTACGCCGACTCCAGCGTACTCGATCATTTCCAGATCATTATCTTCATCTCCGAATGCGATGATGCGGTCTTGTGGAATGTCGAAGTAGTGGGCGATTTTTTGAAGTCCTACTGCTTTGTTCATTCCTTTTTTGATGATCTCAATCACGTTCCAAGGAGCACCCCATTTACGATGCTCAATTACTTCAGCATGATACTCATCGAGGTGGTTACGGAGTTTATCGACTTGATTCTCTTCTGGATAGACGAGGACCGAGGTCGGGTCTACTTCAAGCTTCTGCTTTAGGTTCCCGATCACATAAGCAGGCTCATTTTCCAATTCATCGAAGAAACTCAGGAGTTTACTGTCATAGGAATCGAGATAGACGTCATCCATCACTTCAGCGAGAATATTATTAACACCGAGGTCATAACATGCATCAATAATTTTATGGGCAGTTCGAATTGGCATTGGACTATGTAATGCATCCCATTTGCTGTCTTGAGGATGGTGGATCAATGCTCCATTGAAGTTGACCATCGGAGTATCCAATTCGAGCTCATTGTAGTAATTGATGCTGGCCCGGTGTGGTCTTCCGGTTGAAATAACCAAAAGATGTCCTTCTTCTTTTGCCCGAAAAAGTACTTGTTTCGTGTGCTCACTGATCTTTTTATCATCTGTAAGTAATGTCCCATCTAGGTCTAATGCAATCATATGTTTTTTCATCTTTTTTCATTCACCTCATTTGTAATAACTAGTCTATAAGGGATTGAGGCGAATGTAAAGTAAATTAAAATTAAAATGAGCATTGACGTTTATACTGGAAGGTGGTTAGAAATACAGGTAACATTAGAATGAGAGGTGAAGTGGATGATTGGAATTATTAAAGAGAAGTTTGAAAATATACCGAGTTTAGTTGTAGTAGATAGCAATAAACAGAGAGAAGCACTGCCAACCGTCATCTTTTTCCATGGATTTACAAGTGCGAAAGAGCATAATCTAACTATAGCCTTTTTATTAGCGGAAAAAGGATATCGTGTTGTGCTTCCAGATAGTGAGCTTCATGGAGATAGGGAGCAGGAAACAACGGAACTTAAGAGGCAAATTTCCTTCTGGGATATTGTGCTGAATAATGTAAAGGAACTCGAGATAATAAAACAAATCTTAGATGATGAAAATTTAATCTTAGATGGAAGAATTGGTGTAGCGGGGACGAGTATGGGCGGAATCACTACCTCCGCGGCACTCTCACAATATGAGTGGATCAAATCGGCTGTTATTTTAATGGGTTCACCAAGAATTACAACTTTTGCCAAGACACTTGTTGAAAGCTTTAAGAAAGAAGGGGACTTGCCGATTACGGATGAGCAAATCGCCGCTCTGTATAACCAGCTGGAGACCTGTGATTTATCGTTACAGCCGGAAAAATTGAACGAGAGGCCGCTTTTATTCTGGCATGGACAACAAGATGCCGTCGTTCCATTCGACCACTCTTATACGTTTTATGATGAAGTGAAGCAGGATTATTCGAATCCGGAAGCTATCCAGTTTATCAAAGAACAAAATGCCGGACATAAAGTAAGCAGAAATGCTGTTTTGGAACTTGTAAAATGGTTCGAAAAATATTTGTAACAGAGTGGACAATTTAATTACTTAAATTTTTCATGCAAATATGGTTTAATTAATACAAGAAGGATAAAGGAGGTAGGAAACATGGATGAAGCAACAAAAGAGTATCTGATGGGTGCACTCGAGAACGTAATTGACCCTGAATTAGGCATAGATATCGTCAACCTCGGCTTAGTATATGATGTAGATCTTGATGAGAATGGTGTATGTACGGTTACAATGACATTGACTGCAATGGGTTGTCCATTGGCAGGGCATATTGAACAAGATATTAAATATGCACTTGGTGACCTTCCAGAAGTAAAGGAAACCGTAACAAATATCGTATGGAACCCACCTTGGGATAAAGACAAAATGTCCCGCTATGCGAAAATTGCATTGGGAATTCCTGATTGATTCAAACACATATAGTCATAAAATAAAAGCAACAGCTAACGAGAAATTCGCAGCTGCTGCTTTTTATTTTTTATAAGAAAATGATAACCAGTAAACCGACAACGACACAATAATAAGAGAAATACTTCAAGTTTCCGCGTGCCATGATGCCCATAAACCATTTTAGTGCGAAGTAGGTCGCAACAAATGCGGTAATAAATGCAATGGTGTTTGGAATCCATAGTGCTTGGAAATCTGGACTTGTTACGAGATCTGGTACCTCGAGAATTGTCGTACCTAGACTGACAGGAATATATAATAGAAATGCAAAACGTAATGCGGTATCCTGTTTCATTCCAACCATCATGGCGGCGACAATACTAGCTCCAGAACGGCTGATACCAGGAGTGACTGCGACAGCTTGTGCTAGTCCAACAATAACGGCGTCTTTCATTGTTAAATCACCGTCTTGCTTTCTCCCCCGCAAGTTACGAATCATCCAAATGGCTGCAGCTGTTATTAAGAGCGTAATACCGATGACTTCCGTTCGGCTTAGTAAATCCCCAAGATAGTCACCAAACAGAACTCCAACGACCCCTACTGGAATCGTTGCGATAATTAGATAAATGACAAATTGAAAGTCGCTTCGTGCCGCTTCATCCTTTTTGAAGAGAAAAAGCAATGTATTTTTAATTAAACGTATAATATCTTCCTTATAGATTAAAAGTACAGCCAATAGTGATGCAAAGTTCACAAAAATTTCAAAGGAAAGTCCTTTTGCTTTAATCCCGAATAATTCTCTGAATATGACCAGATGTCCACTAGAAGATATCGGAATAGGTTCAGTGACTCCTTGAACTAGTCCAAGGATAAAATATTGAATGATTAAGATAAGATCTTGAATATAATCCATTGTTTTTCGCTCCTTTTTTCACGCAGTCAACCCCCTCTAGACAAGTTCCAATTTTCAACTAGGTGAATAGTCTAGTTGATGAGGAGGGGTGATTTGTGTGACGATGAATAGTGATACTATGAAAATGTATGAACAATGTAAAAAACATATGCATTCTTATGTTCTTGTTGAAACGGTAGATGGGCTGAGTGTAGACGGGATATTAACCGGTTTAGACGATGAATATGTATACATGGCCGTCCCAAATGATGCTTACCCGGGTGATATGAATTCGATGCAAGGCATGAGCCATTATGATAGACAGTTCGGTTACCCATTCTACGGTCCTTTTGGCTATGGGCCAGGCTTCTATGGGTACGGACCATTCGGGGTACCTAGGTTCCGCAGACTGATTCTACCTCTTGCTGCCTTAACGGCCCTAACTTTATTACCCTGGTATTAACACGAAATAACAAACCCTTGCCAATTCCTTGAAGGCAAGGGTTTGTTAAATGGTTAGTTTTCTTTTTGTTTGAGAGCGACTTCACCTAGTAAAAATACGATTACCATAAAGAATGCCGCTAAAATAACTACCTCTGAAATTACGAATGGTTCTCCAGCCATACTAGTCAGTACGTACGAAACCGCTGCGCTAATAAGCAGTGACCAAATGATTGTCATAATGTATCGCATATTTGGCACCTCACATTTCTATGAATTTCATATGTATTAGTTATCTTTATAAAAATTATGTCCTTATACAGTTTAACAAATAAGGAATAAAAATAAAAGCTTTAATTTGAACATATATTAAAGTAGGGAGGAGATGACTATGCAAGCCCTAGTGTTGAATATTACAGATTGGATCAGCTACCATATTGCCGATCGGTTATTAAGTGAAGGTTATGAAGTGAATGCAGTGAAAAGTAATAATAATAATGAACATCTTGTTGACTTTTTTCCCCGTAACAGTAATTTTGAATTAGTGGAAGAGCCGTTGCAAACATCTTATCCTTTAGTTATTTGTGTCGGCCCTCTACCACAGTTTGCAAAAAAGCTGGAATGTAAAAGGATTTTTCTGATCAATAGTGATTCTATAAATTTAGATCACGCAATTTCTATTCAGGCTCCTTACTTATTTGGAGAATGGATGCCGCTGTCAGATGATGATTTACTCCAGAATGAAAATCAAATTACATTTTCTGCTTCTGAATATGAGAAAGAAGGCCTGTATATTGCTGATTTTCTCGAAGTTTTTATGGAATGGGTAGAAAAAGAGCCTCCTAACTCAGAAATTTATATGAAATCTAAAAGAAATGGAGAAAATACAGGTAAAAAACTTGAAAAAACTTTCCTCGTCGATGAAAATGTTCCTATAGAAGAAAATTTGAAGCAAGTCATTTCACATTATCAACAGTTTAAAGATTTATATCAATCATCATAATAAACGTTGGATAGGAGGGGCAGTATTGAAAAAGTATGGAATATATTCATTAATTATGATTCTTATAATACTGCCTGGCTGCAGCTACTTTGAGGGGAGCAATCTGCAAAATGTCGGTATGATCTTTGAATCCTCAATTGACGACAATTCTTGGAACGAAAAGGGTTATCAAGGGCTGCTGGAAATAGAACAAGAGTTTAAGACAGATGTCTTCTATAAGGAAAATATCCGCAGTGAAAACGAAGTCGCCCGGACAGTAGACGAATTCGTAAAAGAGGGTGTCAATCTTGTCATTGGCCATGGAAATATCTATGGCAGTCATTTTGTCGAGCTGACAAAAACATATCCAGAAATCCATTTTATTTATATGAATGGTGAGATTTACAATTCGAATGTTACGAGTTTAAATTTTAATTCCCATGCGATGGGCTTCTTCGGTGGTATGATCGCTGGTGAAATGTCCGAGACAGATCAGATAGGTGTAATAGCTGTCTACTCTTGGCAACCGGAACTGGAAGGTTTTTATGAAGGTGTGAAGTATGAAAATCCAAATGCAGATATTTATATTGATTTTGTTAATGATTGGGATGATAAAGAGCGGGCTTTATCCATTTACGAAGAGTTTGAACAAGCAGGCATCGATATTATCTTTCCGATAGGTAATGCGTATAATGAGGCAGTGATTCAAGCTGCTGCTGAAGATGGTATATATTCTTTAGGATACATTAACGACCAGAATGACATTGCTCCTGATTTTGTGTTGACTAGTCTGATTCAGCACGTAGATAAGGTATATGTAAAAGCAGCCCGAGATTTTAATGATGAGGAATTAGTTGGCGGTATCCGCTACTATGATTTCCATAATGATTATATTACGTTAGGTGATCTCAATGAAGCTATTCCCGAGAGCTTTGTAGACGAACTACTTAAAGATGTTGAAATATATAAAGAATCGAATCTTCTTCCGAATGAAAAGTGAGGGGAAAATATTCTCCTCTTGTCAGAAGGAGATTTTTGCTATAAAATTAGTACCAAGTCATAATGATTAGTCATATACTTTGATTCTAGTTTAATATAAAAGCAGAGTTAAACCTCGAAGGAAAGATGAAGGAGATGTTAAGATGAATGTGGGTATCTTAGGCACCGGCCATTACGTACCAACAAAATTAGTCACAAACAAAGATATGGAAAAATTGGTTGATACGACAGATGAATGGATCCGCACGCGTACAGGGATCGAGGAACGCAGATTTGCCGAGGATGATATTGATACTTCCGATATGTCCTACCATGCAGCATTAGGCGCTCTTGAAGAAGCAAATGTTTCTCCGGAAGAGATTGACTTAATTCTTGTAGCGACTGTCACACCTGATACACCTTTTCCATCGGTTGCATGTAAAATCCAAGATCGATTAGGTGCGACTAATGCAGCTGCATTAGACGTGGGTGCTGCTTGTGCTGGATTTATTTATGGGTTAGTGACTGCGGAACAATTCGTAAAAGCTGGCGCATACAAAAAAGTTCTTGTAGTAGGAGCGGATAAACTTTCAAAAATCATTAATTGGGAAGACCGTTCTACTTGTGTTCTTTTAGGTGATGGTGCCGGTGCAGTAGTCGTAGGTGAAGTAGGAGAAGGCAAAGGGATGCTCTCCTTTGAATTAGGTTCCAAAGGAGCTGGCGGAAAAGACCTTTTCCAAAATAAAGAAGGATACATGGAAATGAACGGACGTGAAGTATTTAAATTCGCGGTTCGACAAATGCCTGAATCCACTGTGAATGTAGTAGAAAAAATCGGTTTGGATAAACAAGATGTGGATTATCTTGTACCACACCAAGCAAATATTCGGATTATGGATGCAGCGAGAGAACGTCTCGGCATTTCTCCAGAGAAAATGGCGACAACAATTACGAAATATGGTAATAATTCCTCTGCATCTATACCTATGGCTTTATCCGAGTCAGTTAAGAATGGTAAAATCAAAGATAATGATTTAGTCGTATTAGTTGGATTTGGCGGCGGGTTAGCTTGGGGATCTACGGCTATCCGTTGGGGAGTCTGACATATTTCAGAAAGGAGTCAGAATGATGGCTGAAAGAAGAGTTGTTATAACCGGCTTAGGTGCGGTGACGCCAGTCGGAAATGATGTAGCATCAATGTGGGAAAATATATTAAATGGAAAATCTGGTATCGAAATCGCTACTAGAGTAGATGTAGAACAATATCCTGCAAAAGTTGCAGCAGAAGTTAAAGGTTTTGAAGCTGAAAAGTATATTGATAAAAAAGATATCCGTCGCATGGATTTATTTACCCAATATGCGGTAGCTGCGGCGAAAATGGCTGTGGAGGACGCGAAGCTTGTCATTGATGATAGCAATGCGACCCGTGTTGGAGTTTGGATCGGTTCAGGAATCGGCGGCATGCAAACTTGGGAGGATCAGCATCGTAAGTTACTAGAAAAAGGTCCTCGTCGTGTCAGTCCATTTTTTGTTCCGATGATGATTCCGGATATGGCTGCTGGACAAGTTTCGATTCAATTAGGCGCTAAAGGAATCAATTCATGTACAGTTACAGCCTGTGCTTCAGGAGCAAGTTCAATTGGTGATGCGTTCAAGTCCGTTCAGCGCGGGGACGTGGATTATATTATTGCAGGTGGAACAGAAGCACCTATTTCCAATATGGCGTTTGCTGGTTTCTCTTCCGCTAAAGCATTATCCACTAATCCTGATCCGAAAACCGCTAGTCGCCCATTTGATAAAAACCGTGATGGTTTCGTCATGGGTGAAGGTTCAGGTATCATCATTATGGAAACACTTGAATCAGCACTGGAACGTGGTGCTAAAATCTATGGAGAAATTGTTGGTTATGGTGCAACTGGAGATGCGTATCATATTACCGCTCCAGCTGAAAATGGAGAAGGTGCAGCGCGAGCAATGAAAGCTGCGCTTGATGATGCTGGAATTTCACCAAATGATGTCGATTATATTAATGCCCATGGAACAAGCACTGATTTAAATGATAAATATGAAACGGCAGCAATTAAATCGGTATTTGGTGACCATGCATATAAACTATCTGTATCTTCCACGAAATCAATGACAGGTCATTTGCTTGGAGCTGCAGGTGGAGTGGAATCCGTCATTTCATTGAAAGCAATTGAAGAAGGCATTGTTCCACCGACCATCAACTATGAAACACCAGACGAAGATTGTGATCTTGATTATATTCCTAACGAAGCACGCCAACAAGATGTGAATGTTGTGGTAAGTAATTCATTAGGTTTTGGTGGTCATAATGTGTCACTTGTATTTAAAAAATATAATGGTTAAAAGTATTAGAAGCTGACTCGTAATGAGTTGGCTTCTTTTTTTGATATAAGGAATTCAATAAAAATTTCCGTATAAGATAAATAGGCATGAATGACTGCTTCCATCTTTGTACCTGCATGAAACTACTTGGACAAGCATAGGATGTAACAATAAGTAGACAATTACTAGAGTAGTGGCAGGTGTGAGTGATGTTTTATATATTCTGGTTTTTGATAGGGTTCGGTTTGACCGTAACAGGTGGAGTAACGATAATCGCATATATGAATTTTCTTCCTGCCGGTATTACTTGGGTTGAATATTTCAGTTTCATATCCACCAGGATAGAATGTTATTTTTTCTTCATCGGAATATTGATTATGTTGGTTGTATTATACTGCTACCCAAATAACTCGTAAGCCATTCACATCGAATAAGAATAATTTCATTCTTTATTGGTCATAATGATTCTAGATTAATTTTCCAAAGAGGTGAGGGTGGAATGCTATATTTACATGATGTTTGGGTAAATTGGTTTGAAAGTGAAGAGAATGGCTATCAAGTCGCCCGCTACCACGAATGGCGCAAAGAAGACCGTATTGAACTATTAGATCAAACACCGTTGTTATACATAAATGAAGGTCTATTTGAGTACATTGAGAATGATTTGCAGGAAATACCAGAGAGCTTGTTAGATACGATCTACAAACGTTCTTATAGTCGAAAAGGACAAAATCGCAATGTCATTGAATATGCTTGTGTGGTGACAAACGGTATTGAAGCGTTGGCATTTGATACAATCGGTTACACAATACCAGTACGAAAAAGCCGCCTGATCCCAAGGCAGGAGCAGCTGATTTATGACATGATCAAATCTGCGAAACCGCAAAACTTTGGATTTAAAGCGAAGCATTACAAGAAGGAGTATCATATTTTATCAATGTCTCCGGAGCAAGTATTTGGGCTTACAAGGCGTGAGCGAGAAATCAAACATATTCTTATGATTGCTTTGGATCAACTGAAGACTTCCGGTAACTTGGAAGAATTGCGGTACTGGTTGACTGAATGGGACCCGAAACTTTATCCGGCTATCAAGTATTTGGATGCAGACCAAGTGTGGGAAAAATTATATGAAGGCATCCGATTAGGCTTCAATGAAAATCACGAAGAATTTTGTGCAAAAATAGTCCGTGGACAACCCTTTTTAGAAAAGTTATGGGATGCTGAAAAGGATTATGCAAAAGATACAACTCAATCGTAAATGAAATAAAAAAACCAGTTCATCAGAGGTGATATGCTCCCCCTAAAGTAGACACTTAAAAAAACAAAACTACTTTAGGGGGTTTTTCTATGCGTTCTAATAGTAAGCATACTGTTGATGAACTTGAAAGATATATTCAAATGTATCTTGATGAAGGTCTGAGTTATCGGGTGTTAAGTGAAGTGAAAGGCCTTTTGTTAAGCGAATCGACCTTTCATGACAAAGTACTAAGATACCAAGAACATGGTCTGACAGGTATTCAAACGAAGAGGAGAAATAATCATTATAGTAAAGAGTTTAAGAACTCAGTCGTTAGAGAGTACATGGAAGAAGGTACTCCCTTCGTTCAATTAGCTCGTAAATATAACATACCAGCTCATCAAACTGTGAAGAAATGGATCATCAAGTATACTAAGGGGGAAGGATTAAAAACTTATTCTCCAAAACCCGAGGTGTATATGATGGAAAGTAGAAAAACAACGCTTGAGGAAAAAGTTGAGATTGTCAAAGCCTGTTTAGCCAATAACTTATCGTATAAAGACACAGCTGAAAAATATCAAGTTTCTTATAACAATGTTTACTCATGGGTTCAAAAGTACAAAACGCATGGTCCTGACGGACTGGTAGATGGACGAGGTCGCGGAAAGCCAAACGAGATCCAAACCGATGAAGAAAAGTTACGAACAGAAATTGCGGCATTAAAAGCACGAAATGAGTACCTTGAAACAGAGAATGCTGCGTTAAAAAAGTTAGAAGAAGTGGAAAGAGAGTTGATATTACGCAAACGCGGTATGAGGCCGAGTACCAAACGATCAAAAAGCTCGAAAAAAAGGGATTCAAAATAACCATACTATGCGAAGCATTAGGTGTGAGTCGCTCGGGTTATTATAAATGGGTCAAACGAAAACCAACGAAAACAGAGAAGCGCTTAAAACACTTGATTAGCTGCATTCAAAAAGTATATGACGAACATAAAGGAATTTATGGTTATCGTCGCATCACGATTTATCTCAATCATTATCTTCACGCACAAGTGAACCATTAATGTGTTTACCGTTTGATGAGATTATTAGAGTTAAAAGCCGTTATCCGCCGGAAACGTTATAACTATAAACCACATAAACCGCAACATGTAGCTGAAAATGTCCTAAATAGAGAATTCCAAGCAGACTATAACGCAATGGAAGTCCTATTATCAGATATCACTGAATTTAAGTTCGGAGGTCATTCAAAGGCTTATTTAAGTGCCGTCTTAGATTACGGTGAAAATAAAATTGTAGCCTACAAATTATCCCGACATAATAACAATGCATTAGTTCGTGATACAGTCACTCAGATTAAAAATACTATTATTCCAACAAAAACATTATTCCATAGTGATCGTGGTTTTCAATACACGTCACATGGATTTAGAAACTTTGTGAAAGAGCACAAAATTAATCAAAGTATGTCACGTGTTGGTAAATGTATTGATAACGGTCCAATGGAGAATTTTTGGGGAATCATCAAAGAAGAAATGTATCGATTAACTACGTATAACACATTTGAAGAATTAGAGAAAGATATTAAGACGTTTATTGAATTCTATAACACAAAACGTATAACGTTAAAGATGGGTTTACATATTCCATCATAAGAAAAGCCATGCATGAAAATCATACATGGCACAAAATACTTTGTTTATTTACCTGTCTACTTGACAGGGGGCAGTTCAAGGGATGAACTGGTTTTTATATTATTTTCTGACCCGGCCTAATCCCATTGCTTTTTTCGCTTTTGCAACAGTTTTATTAGCGACTTTGGATGCATTCTCAGCACCTTCATCGAGAATCGTATCCAGCTCTGGTGAATCGATTAATTCATTATATCTTTCTTGAATTGGCTGTAGCAGATTAACTACTGCATCCGCTACGCCCTGTTTAAAGTCGCCATAGCCTTTACCTTCGTATTTTTTCTCCAACTCTTCAATAGACTCCCCAGTACAGCTGGAGTAAATCGTTAATAAGTTTGAAATTCCAGGTTTGTTTTCTTTATCGTACTTAACAATACCTTCAGAGTCAGTCACTGCACTCTTGATTTTTTTAATGATTTTTTTCGGTTCATCAAGCATAGAGATGAACCCTTTTTCATTTTTATCGGATTTACTCATTTTTTTCGTTGGTTCTTGAAGTGACATGATACGTGCTCCAACTTCAGGTATCCGAATATCAGGAACCGTAAAAATATCGTTGAAGCGATTATTGAAGCGTTGTGCCAAATCACGGGTAAGTTCCAAATGCTGTTTCTGATCATCACCTACTGGTACAAGATTCGCTTGATAAAGCAGAATATCCGCCGCCATTAAAGCAGGGTAAGTGAACAATGCAGATGATACCGCTTCTTTACCTTCTGATTTATCTTTATATTGGGTCATGCGCTCCAATTCCCCAACATAACTGAGTGATTGAAGCATCCATCCTAATTGCGTGTGAGCAGGAACCTCCGATTGAATAAACAATGTCGCTTTATTTGGGTCAAGGCCGGAAGCTAGATAGAGAGCTGCCAAAGAACGGATATTTTTTCTTAATTCCAGTCGATCTTGAGGAACGGTGATCGCATGCTCATCAACGATACAAAAATAACATTGATATTCCTCTTGCAGCTCCACGAATTGTCTGATCGCGCCTAGATAATTTCCTAGTGTCAACGTACCACTAGGTTGAATCCCTGAAAAGATTGTTTGCATACTGTACACTCCTTTAATTTTTCCCATTAAAAAAAGCCCACTCATTCCCTAATCTGAAGGGACGAATGAACCGCGGTGCCACCCTTATTACTCTGTGTTTGCACACAGAATCACTTTAATCTCCAATAAGCTCAGAAGCCCAATTCCAATCCACCTTGATGCTTGTTTCCACCAACCACAAGCTCTCTACCAAATCAGCGGGCAATTGTACTCTATCTTCGTCATTGCTCGAGTTATTTTGTTGAGTTTATTATATAGAGTTTTTGGGGGGAATGCAAGGGGATGGGGGCCTGTATTGAATTGACAAGAGAATAGGTCTCTCTTGTCACGAAGAAGATCTATTTATGTGTAGAACCGACAATAGACCTGTTCTCTTGTCATGAAGGACGTCTGTTAATGTGAAGAACCGACAATAGAGCTGCTCTCTTGTCATGAAGGGCGTCTGTTAATGTGAAGAACCGACAATAGAGCTGCTCTCTTGTCATGAAGGGCGTCTGTTAATGTGAAGAACCGACAATAGAGCCGCTCTCATGTCACGAATGGGGTTAGTTTTTGTGAAGAACCGACAATAGAGCTGCTCTCTTGTCATGAAGGGCGTCTGTTAATGTGAAGAACCGACAATAGAGCCGCTCTCATGTCACGAATGGGGTTAGTTTTCGTGAAGAATAGACAATAGAGCCGCTCTATTGTCAGGAATGAATTCAGTTTTCATGAAGAACCGACAATAGAGCCGCTCTCATGTCATGAAAGAGTTCAGTTTTTAAGAAGGACTGACGATATAGCCATTCTCTTGTACGGAATGCTATGTGTCTTGATAAGAAAACTTATAGTAAGTCACTTCTCTCGTCATAAACCATTACATTTAAAAATAGCCCTGCGTAATGCGCGCTAGGGCTAATGAATAAATGCTGGATATCTAGTATTTACTCAAAGTACGTCCACCTATTTACTCCAACAGCTTTAAAGTGCTTTGACAAAATTCGGTGTACTGTTCTTTTTGAAAAAACTCCTCCACACCAATCATAAATCTCCCCTGTAGTCACTCTCCTCTCCGGAAACAGCAACCGGAATTCCTTCACGGAGCGCAGCACGGCATTTGTAGGAGACTCCTTATGGCCACAGGATTCGCAGATACAGCTTCTTTTAACTGAATTAACTGCGCCCCTTCCACAAGTTGGACAGACGATTCCCTTTTTTAATTCTTCGTATGCATAATGTGGTTTATCAAATGGGTATTCTGTTTTTCTTAGGTCCAATAACTTAGCAGCAAGCCTTCTCATATTTGATGTTATGCTCGTAGACTGGTTGCTTACAAATTCCAGGTGTCGGTGGATCTGATTTGGAAAAATAACGGGAATATCAAGTGGTGCCTGATAGAGAGTGAATGCGGGATTTACAAAAATTACAGAAGCATCAATTGGAGTGTTATATCCGAGACTGAGGAGAACTTGGCGCAGAAGAGATTCTGCTCTACTTAATTGGTGCAGGGGGTTAAGGATTTCTTGCCGTGGTTTTTTAAAAAGCTTTTCATTTTCAAGATAAAAATCACCTTCAAAATTTTTCACTTCATATAAAAAGATTTTCGCTTGGTTAATAATCAAACAATCTATCTGGAAGGCAGTTTGATTATATTCGAAAAGCAAATCATTTAAGATCAAGCCTTCACCGGTGATATTTTCCGTTAACTTGGAAAACAACAGCTCTCCTTCATAACCTTTTTTTAGATTGAGATAGGTGAGCTTGTCCTTGTTGGAAAGATGCATGCGTCTACTTAACGATTCAAAAAGCAATAGTTTTGGCGATGGCTGCAGTTTTGTGATTACTTCCATCATTCACTTCCTCTCCTATAATTTAGATATCACATCAATAATATCATAAGTTGCACTATTCCGTTATTTAATACTCAATTTAAAAATGAATAACCATTCAATTTGTGGTAAATTAATGATAATAAGATGCGAGGAGCGATTATCATGTTGATTAAAACCGAGGCCAATGAGGGGACGATAGGTAACGTTAGATATATGGAAGGTGTTGTTGCCTTAAATAGAGTGAAATTAAATGTGTATTGTTATGAAGTAGATGGTATGTTAATCGATACTGGTGCTCCTAGATTACTGAGCGAATTCAAATCATTTTTTGATAAAGTTCGTGCAGATAAAGTAGTGTTGACCCATTCTCATGAAGATCATGTTGGTGGAGTGGCATACATAAAGCGTAAATATAATCTACCAATTTATATGGATAAAATCGGTATAGAGGATTCTATGAAAAAAGCGAACTACCCATTTTATCGTAAAGTCTTCTGGGGGAAAAGAGAACCTTTTCAAGCGCTTCCTCTTGAAAAAACAATTGAATCAAGAAATGCAACTTGGGATGTCATTCAGACACCAGGTCATGCGCCAGATCATGTCTCTCTCCTCAATCGAAAGACTGGGCAGCTATTTACTGGAGATCTCTTTGTCCAGCCGCAAACGAAGATCATATTGAAGGATGAAAGCATTCCTACAATCATCTCTTCGATCCGTCGGGTGTTAGGGTATGATTTTGAGGAGTTGTATTGCTGCCATGCTGGACATGTGAAAAGCGGCCGAAGTGTTTTGCAAAGTAAATTGGATTATCTTCTGGAGCTTCAGGAGAAAATACGTGAACTGAGTAGAAAGGGCTATAGTGAGAAAGAAATTCAAAAACAATTGTTCAATGGAAGGTATTCCATTTCATATATTTCTTTCGGAGAATGGGACTCCATCCACATTATTCGCTCGGTTCTCAGAGAAACACCCTAATCGACGAAAATAGACATGTTTCGATAATATGACAGAAAATAATAGGTTTTTACCATTCATTTAACCTAAAGTTTCCTTTATACTAGATTTAACTTGAAATTAGGAGATTGATAGGTAATGGGTAGAGCACAACTTTGGGTGAGGACAGTCATGGGAATTCTCCTGTTAAGCCTAGTCTTTCCTTGGGTCGTTCATGGGGAAGAGGCGATAACGATTTCGAAGCATGCTGAAAGAGAAACGAACATTGAGTTATTCGATCCGAGTCAAAAAATGAAGCGATTTTCCTTTGATTCGGGGCTTAACTTTGAATATCCGGATGCTGTAAGAGGGATTTATGTAACCGGTAATTCCGCTGGTGGCAGCCGTTTCAATGATCTCCTTAATCTAGTAGATTCCACCGCGTTAAATGCTATGGTTATAGATATTAAAGAAGACCACGGTAATTTGACTTTTGTGCCAGATGAAGATTCTCCCTATGCAGATATTGCGAAAAACTATATTTCCGATCCTGAGGGTATGATGAAAATGTTGGAAGAAAAAGAGATTTACCCGATCGCAAGAATTGTCGTTTTCAAAGATTCTGTATTGGCGAAAAAACGACCAGATTTATCATTTACTGAGAATGGTGAGGTTTGGGTAAATAACCGCGGAGAAGCATTTGTTAATCCGTTTGAAAAAGAGGTCTGGGAATATAATGTAGAAATCGCGAAAATGGCTGTAGAACTTGGATTCCAGGAAATCCAATTTGATTATGTGCGTTTTCCAGAAGGATTTGAGAAAAAAGATGAATCATTGTCTTACACATTAGGAGATTATGAAGATCTTGAGATGAATAATGTTAAAAAGCGTGTAGAAGCTGTAACGGATTTTGTTGCCTATGCACGTGAAGAGTTGTCGCAATACGGGGTCGATGTCTCGGTCGACATTTTTGGCTATGCAGCGACATTGGAAGAGACGCCTGGTATCGGTCAAAACTTCTCACGGATTTCAGATAACGTAGATGTTATCTCTTCGATGATTTATCCGAGCCACTGGTCAAGCTATTTCGGAATTGAGAAACCAGATACTGAACCGTATCGTCTGGTGAGCGAGTACGCGAAAGTAGAGAATGAAGTATTGGGTGCACTTGAAGATCCTCCAGTTTCCCGCCCTTGGCTGCAAGATTTCGAAGCTCCTTGGCTTTATGATGGAAAGACGAAACAGTACGGAAAAGCTGAGGTGGAAGCACAAATCCAAGCGCTCTATGAAAATGGCATCAACGAGTTTTTACTGTGGAATGCTGGAAATGTCTATACTGAAAATGTGGATTATTTGATAGGGAAATAAATATGGGACAAGGGGTTTTTGCCCCAAGTCCCTTTTCTATGGATGTTCTCTATTGAAAATTGATAGTCATTTTTTTCAATTAAGGGGTTTAATTGAAAATGGATAGGGTACAATACCGAGTAGATAATATTTTAAGCAGGCTATTTGAAAAATAAGCTAATAATCGTCGTTTACCCCCTACTTTTTTATAGATGAATGTAGTATACTGATGAAGGGATTATTTAAACTTATTTTAATATAAGAATGAAATGGGTTTAATGATAGCTTGCATAGCATTAGAAATAAATATTGAGGAGTGAAGTACATGGTAACACTTTATACCTCACCAAGTTGCACATCCTGCAGAAAAGCTAAAGCTTGGTTGGAAAACAATGAGATTCCGTATAAAGAACGTAACATTTTTTCGGAACCGCTATCAATTGAAGAAATTAAAGAGATTTTACGGATGACGGAGGATGGAACTGACGAAATCATTTCCACGCGCTCAAAAGTATTTCAGAAATTGGATGTAAATATTGAGCAGTTGCCGATGCAAGATTTATTTGATCTTATTCAAAAAAATCCAGGCTTACTAAGAAGACCGATTATCCTTGATGAGAAACGACTTCAAGTTGGTTATAACGAAGACGAAATCAGACGTTTCCTACCTAGAACAGTTCGGACATTCCAATTACGTGAAGCACAGCGGATGGTCAACTAGTCGAAGTACTTAACATTATAAAGCACAGGACGGTTTGCGCAGGGTCTTGTGCTTTTATTTATTTACTACCCCGATAATGACCCCACAACTTCTTGCTGCTCAAAAAAAGACGTGACAAATCCTTCAATCTGGTTTAAAATAACTATTTAATTATAGGCATATTCATTTCCAAAACACCATATTTTATCATACAATGGCTATAAGCAATGAAAGGTGACCATATGCTGTAGTTAGAGAATAAAGTGAGCAACCTGGGAAGAAGTTGTAAACTGATTTATATATATATAATCTTTCGTTTGAAGGGAGAGAAGAACGATGGAAATAGAAAGAATCAATGAAAATACAATCAAGTTTTATATTTCATATTTAGATATTGAAAATCTCGGTTATGAGAGGGAAGAGATTTGGTATAACCGGGAGCGCAGTGAGCAGTTATTTTGGCATATGATGGATGAAGTCAATCAAAAAGAAGACTTCAATCCGGAGGGGCCTCTCTGGATCCAAGTTCAAGCGATGGAAAAAGGTTTGGAGATCATCGTAACGAAAGCTAAGATTTCCAAACAAGATGAGTACGAATTTGATGATGAAGATGATGAGTCAATGGATTTGCATGGGGAAGAAGATATTGAGGGAATTCTTGAGGATACGTTTGGTAAAAGTATCGACGACAAAGAAGAGGATGATCTAGGTTTCCACGAAGAAAAGTTATGGATTGCTGTACAATTCAATGATTTTGAAGACGTCATTCAGCTTAGCCATGTCATGAAGCATGACTATGAAATTCAAGAGCAGACGTTATATCATTACGAGGGTAAGTATTACCTCTATGTTCAGTTTGGTATTGAAGTATTGGACGATGAGGCTATACAAGAAAATCTGGAGAGTAAGATTCTTGAATTTGCAACAGCTTCGAATGTTTCATTGCACGTGCTTGAAGAATATGGAAAGAAAATTATCGAAAATAATACATTTGGAGAAATCAGTAAGCATTTCCCAGCAGAAAAATAGACATCTTGATGAGATGTCTATTTTTTGTGTTTTATTGCAGGATTTCGAATCACTCTGTCGAATAAACTAATACGGAGGTGATTCGATGCTTCAGGCAAAACTAAATAATGGCAAACTGATTACTCCAGCTATGTTTCCGAGACAAAAGGTTTTAGAATTAAAATCTGGAAAGCATGTTTATTTTTGTCCAGTCTGCGGAGAAAGAGTAATCTTACGGGCAGGTGAGAAGGTGATTGCCCATTTTGCTCATGCTAAGGATGCGGATTGTCCTACTATTGGTGGAGGGGAAGGGGCGTATCATGAACAAGGTAAACTCCGGCTTTACCAGTGGCTCCGCAATCAAGGCTTGAAAGTTAAACTGGAAAGCTATGTACCTGAAATTAGACAACGTCCAGATTTATTAGTGCACGTCCAAGATAAGAGAATTGCCATCGAGTATCAATGCGTTAAAATTGCAACGGAAGAGATCATTAGTCGTACAACTGGTTATCAGCAAGCGGGAATCCACGTCCTTTGGATTCTTGGAGATAAGCTAATGAAACGCAGAGGCAGTCAGATGCTTAGGCTAGATTCATTTAAGAAAGCACTCATCCATCAATATTCCCCGGAATATCCATTAAGTATTTTCTACTTTTGTCCACTTACAAGTAAATTCATTAAATTTCAAGACTTAACCTTCATCAACACACACCACGCAGTTGGCAAACTTACCATTTCCCCTTTGAGACAAACTAATCTTCGTGAACTGTTATCCAAAGCGTATGTGTCAAAAGGAGTTTTAAATTCAATTTGGAAACGGGAAAAGAAGCGGTTCCGACTATCAAGAAAGTACAGAGTTTATGGGAGAGAGAAAGGATGGTTGAACTGGTTATATGAAAAAGGGGTTTATAAGGAACAGCTGCCGTCCATTGTCCATCTCCCCATTTTAAGTGCTTATTTGCTGAAAGTACCTGGCTGGATATGGCAAAGCCAAATTGTATTTCAAGTTCTTGCTAGAGTACGAATAGGTGGGATTGTCAGCTTGTCTCAATGCATCAAGGTCACAAAAGATGATCTGCTATCTCCAGAAGACTTTCCTTTAATTACATCCCCAATGGACCCTATTCTTGAATATTTGCTTCTCCTATGCGAAGCAGGTATCCTCGAGCGAACCTCGGAAACTACCTTCAAGAAGATTTCAGAAATCCAGCTACATACGGAATTGGAAACGGCAATTCAAACAGATTCCCTACTTATTGATACACTTTTTAAAAATAATAATCATTAATCAAGCATGAAAGCCCATTGATTCGGTATACTAAATATACCTGAAAATGTTTAGCCGCTTTGGCATTATTTTCTAATCAACATGGATGAATATAAAGGATTTCCTATGAATATCTAGAAATAGTATAGGAAGTGTATTAAAGGAGGATATTGGGATGACAAACGCAACAAAAGAATTGAAAAAGAGAAATGAAGTTCCTGTTGAATTGACATGGCGTTTGGAAGATATTTTCGCAAGCGATGAAGATTGGAAAAAAGAATATAAACAACTGGAGGCAGACCTCCCGCAAATTGATAAGTTCCAAGGGAAATTGGATACTTCTGCTGATGCGTTATATGATTTGCTGAAATTACAGGATGACTTATCATCCCGCTTAGGTAAATTATATACATATGCTCATATGCGCTACGATCAAGACACGACCAATTCTTTCTATCAAGACTTAAATGCCCAGGCAGAGACGCTGTTGACAAAGGCGTCCAGTAAAATGAGCTATATCGTACCTGAAATTCTTGCTATGGAAGAAGGGAAACTCGATCAGTTTTTAGAGGACGAGGAAGAGCTTAAGCTTTATGAAAAAGTATTGACTGATATCGCTAAAAGACGTCCTCATGTGTTGAGCGAAAAAGAAGAAGTACTATTAGCTGAAGCTGGGGAAGCTCTGTCAACTGGTGCGCAAACGTTTGGAATGTTGAATAACGCCGATTTAACTTTCCCTTCCATTAAAAATGAAGACGGAGAAGAAGTAGACGTCACTCACGGACGATATTCCACTTTCTTGGAATCCAAAGATCGTCGAGTCCGTAAAGACGCATTTATGGCTGTTTATGACACGTATGGAAAATTTAAAAATACATTTGCTGCAACACTTGGTGGAAATATTAAAAAAGATAATTTCTATGCAAAAGTACGTAATTATGATTCTGCTAGGCAGGCTGCACTTTCCAATAACCATATTCCAGAAGAAGTATATGATAACCTTATAGCAGCAGTGAACGAAAGATTACCACTTCTACACCGTTACACAGAACTAAGGAAAAAGGTTCTTGGAGTCGACGAACTTCATATGTATGACCTTTACACACCATTAGTCAAAGAAGTCGATATGAAGGTGCCGTATGAGAAAGCAAAAGAGTATGTATTAAAAGGTCTTGAGCCGCTTGGAAGTGATTATCAATCCATCTTGAATGAAGCTTTCAACAATCGTTGGATCGATGTCGAAGAGAATAAAGGAAAACGAAGCGGAGCCTATTCTTCGGGCACTTATGGAACAAATCCATATATTTTAATGAACTGGCAGGACAATATTAATAATACGTTCACGTTAGCCCACGAGCTGGGCCACTCGGTTCATAGTTACTATACAAGAAAGAATCAGCCATATCGTTATGGAAACTACTCGATTTTCGTTGCCGAGGTTGCTTCAACAACAAATGAAGCATTGTTGAATGATTATTTGTTGAAAAACCTTGAAGATGAACAAGAAAAAGCTTATATTCTGAATCATTTCCTAGAAGGCTTCAGAGGGACTGTTTTCCGTCAAACGATGTTTGCAGAGTTTGAACATGATATCCATGTACGGGCTCAAAACGGTGAAGCTTTAACTGCTGATAAGTTAACAGAAATTTATTATGAACTCAACAAGAAGTATTACGGTCCAGCGGTAGTGAGCGATGAGGAAATTGGTCTCGAGTGGGCTAGGATTCCACATTTCTACTACAATTATTATGTGTATCAATATGCTACTGGTTATTCTGCTGCAACATCCTTGGCACAGCAGATTCTTGAAGAGGGAGAGCCTGCAGTAGAACGTTACCTCAATTACTTGAAGGCAGGAAGCAGTGATTATCCGATCGAGGTGCTTAAGCGCGCAGGTGTGGATATGAATTCGAAACAGCCAATTCTATCTGCACTTGATGTATTTGAAGAGAAACTTAACGAGATGGAGAAATTATTAGGATAAATGTAAAGTTCATTCATAATGAATGACGTGCTAAGGGAGCAGCGTAATCCAGCTGCTCCCTTAGCGCATTCTACGATACACTTTTTTCTTTTGAGTCATCGAATAAAGCATTAAGTAAATAGAAATAAACAGTAGGGGAAGAGTTAAGTATAGAGGGATAAGTCTCATTAAGCCAATGACGTTAATAAATAATGCAAGGATTAATAATAGAAAAAAGAATAATGGAAGTAAGTTATTCATAAGCCACCTCCTTGTTACTATAAAATATGAATGACAAACTAAAATATAACTATCTCGAAAATATCACAAACTAAAATTGAACAATTTGTGAATGTATGCACAAAAAAATTGCGCGTTGAAAAAAATGCTGTTATTATATAATTGTAAGTTGAAACAAACAAAACCCCTTTTGTTTGATCATGAAACTTTCTCCCATCCCCCTTTGTAATCATACAAAGACGGAATACTTGAGAATATACGCTGCCCCGTATATTCTCATTTTTTTATGCTTTTATTTCCTGATAGTCGTTTAGGCTGAGGTAGGGGAGTGTATTAGAAATCAATGGGTCTAACGATTTAAAAGTTAAGCGATTACAATATTTCTGTTGTTATTATCAGACAATAAATCCATATAGTTTGGTCATATTGTCCAAATGGGACAAAATTTTATTTATGGGTCACAAAATGTCCTGTTAGTGAACATTTTGTGAATAAAGGCACATATCTATTGTCAAATAGTCCATGTGCTGTTAATATAAAATCATAAGTTGAAACAAACAAAAACCCCTTTTGTTTGATCATGAAACTTTCTCCCATCCCCCCCTTTGTATTCATACAAAGACGGAAATAAGGATATACGCTGCCCCGTATATCCTTTTTTTATGTCTTTATTTTGATATTGTAATAGCCGCTTCCACCTTTGATTCAAAAAAATAGACCGACTATTATATAGTCCGTCAATTTTTTGGTTTCCAGTATGTTTCATCTTCACTTTCAACCATCTCAACTAATTGTCTCAATTGTAGTTTTCTCATTTCTTTTAATACTTTCGTTTCCGACCAATCATAGATAATCCCTATTTCTGAAGTTCCAACAATGGAAGACCTTCTTACAAACTCCTCTAGGGAAGGCTTCGAGGATGGAATCGGGTGATATTGTAAGATCTCACTTAATACTAGTTCATATATTTCATACGGATATAACCCAGATACTTTAATGCCATGATCCTCCACGACTTGATTAAAAAACACTAGCGTCGGTAAGGTTTCTACATCCATTTCTTTTGTTAAGCGTAAATCACATTGATAAGCGCGTTTGGCAGAAGAGGAAATGATATCTTTTTCAAATTCCTGCATGTCCAATTTTGCTTCTTCTGCACAAGTAAATAAAACATCTGACTCCGAAATATCCAACTTGTCGATAAATAATTTTTCCTGAAGTTTACGCAAATAAACTTTGCCGGCACGTTTTCCTTGTAACTCGGATGCCTTGATGGCCAGGGAGGTGATCCAAGGATGTGTTGCTGGAGAGTTTTCTGTCTCCACTTTTGATTGCAACGCATGCAGTTCCCGTTTTGTCACTAAGGAAAAACGTCCACTCACAATTGCTCGTACAGTGAAAAACCTTCCATATTCAAATGTTAATTTCTTAAGGTATGATTGCAAAGACCAGCATTCTTTAGAAAAAGGATCCATGAACAAATAGATTTCCACAGGTTTTTGTACAGAATCTATATAGTTGAAACCAGCTGATGAGCTCAAATGATTGGAACTCTTAAGCTCAGATTGCTGCCAGCTCACATCAAATCCTCCTTTCCTTTATTCTGGCGTGTTCATCATATGGTTAGCAGTAAGCGTCAATTTCTCAAACATGACTGTTCGATATGGCTCTTCGATACCAACTTCATTTAAAGCTTCTTCCATACAATCCAACCATGCATCTCTGCGGCTTGGTGTAATCGGGAAGGGGAGATGCCTTCTGCGCATCATCGGATGACCTCTTTCGGCTTCATAAGCTCGCGGTCCTCCAAAAAATTGTGTCAAAAATAATGTCTGTCTTCTAGCAGTTTCCGTCAAATCCTCTGGAAAAATTGGAATAAGTAGAGGATGTTTTGCTACACGGCTATAAAAACTGTCGACAATCTTTTTAATCGTTTCTACTCCGCCAATCGCATCATATATGGAGCGATGTCTAATCTCCTGCATATAAATAACCCCTATTTTTAATCTTTAATTTTTAATCTAGGTTACCTCGTTTAGAAATGAAGTCACTAAACGGGCGCTCCCACATTTGTGCTAATTGTAGCAGTGCTATAGTTTATGAGCAAATAAACAGACTTAGTCAAGGTTTAATTTAGGAATTGTGTTAGTGTCTTCCATCTAAATTTTTCAAGCTTATATAAAAGCGTTCAATCTTGTTAGGTGTACGGCGTTTGGGGATATGATGTTCCTCCAACAATGCATGGAATGTCTTCTGGCCTTCATCAAAATTCTTGACCTCTAATTCCAATTCATAATCTTCTTGGTCATTGTAGCGGCTATAATCCAATACGAATAAGTTTGTTCCATCCTCATATTCGCGCCTTACCGTTGTAAGACTGCCAAAATTAATCAGACCTTCTATTTTCACATCAAGCTTTTTCAGCTGATTAAGTGTATGTTCTTTCTCTATCGGTTTCCCATTCAACCAGCTTTCGGCTTCTTCTGAAGTCAAGTGATCGTGGGTCTCGAGCAGTCCATCGCCGTATGGCTCTTTTAAGGTCAAGATGTATTGTCCATTTTTCTTCCGGATTCTCAATGCACAGCCTAGCTCTTTTAAATCCAAATTCGCCGTTTCAAAATAATAATTTGTTTGCTCGGTACCCTCTTTTGGGAAAGGATAAGCATCAAGCAATGTGTCAAATTCATCTTTTGTTAATAAGTTTTTAAATTCAATTTCAATCTCCTGTGCCATAGAATGCCTCCGTTGTAAGTGATTATAATTGATTATGGCAATTTCTCAAGTAATATGCAATGAATAGCCTTTTTTATCGTGTGTGGTAAAATAAGAGGGTACATACTTCAATAAACAAATGGAGTGGTTGCGATGAATTGGGAAGTCTTGCTTGCACCTTATGAACAAGTTGTAGAAGAGTTAAAAGTTAAACTAAAAGGAATGCGTAAACAATTTGAACAAGAGTCGAGGCACTCGCCGATTGAATTTATAACAGCTCGGGTGAAGCCGATTGCTAGTATTATGGAAAAGGCTGAGAAAAGACAAGTGCCTCTGCATAAAATTGAAGAAGAAATCCAAGATATCGCAGGTATTCGAGTAGTATGTCAATTTGTTGATGATATATATACAGTTGTGCGCATGCTACAAGAGAGAAACGATTTCACCATCCTAAAAGAAATAGACTACATTAAAAATGAAAAAAGTAGTGGATACCGTTCCTATCACATGATTATTGAATATCCTGCAGAAACGATCCATGGGAGGAAATCGGTGCTTGCGGAAATTCAAATACGTACATTGGCAATGAATTTCTGGGCTACGAACGAACATTCCTTAAATTATAAATATAAGGGTCGTATACCAGAGAAAATTCAAAAACGATTACAATTGGCTGCTGAAGCGGCGTTTAATCTAGATGAGGAAATGTCGAAGATAAAAAATGAGATTCAAGAAGCACAGCGGATCTTTCATCGCATGTAAAAGACAAGGGGGAGAATAACGTGAAATTTGCTATTGTATCTAAAGGGGATAATCGCTCTGATACGATAAAAGCTACAATGAAGCAATATTTAACGGAATTTGATTTGGAATATGATGAGGATGAACCGGAATTGGTCATTTCCGTCGGTGGGGATGGCACGTTTTTAGAAGCTTACCACCGTTACTTACATCGCTTGGAGGAAACAGCGTTCATTGGTGTGCATACCGGTCATTTAGGTTTTTACACCGATTATACTCCGGATGAATTGGAAAAGTTGATTATCGAAATTGCTAAAACGCCTTTCCAAACGGTCGAATATCCACTTCTTGAGGTGATTATCCGATCCAAGACTGGGGAGAAAGAGGACAGGCTCCTATGCTTAAATGAAGTGATGATAAAAACGGCAGATGGTTCTTCTGTTGTTTTGGATGTTGAGATTAAGGGTGAGCATTTTGAAACGTTTCGTGGTGATGGGATTTGCATCTCGACACCGTCTGGAAGCACCGCATATAACAAGGCGCTGGGTGGGGCTATCATCCATCCTTCCTTTGAAGCGATCCAGCTAACGGAAATGGCTTCGATTAATAATCGAGTGTTCAGGACCATTGGCTCTCCGCTAATATTACCGAAGCATCATACGTGCATGTTGCGCCCAATGCGTGACAGCAGCTTTTTGATTTCGATCGACCATTATACGAATACGTTTTCAAATGTAAAATCGATCCAATGTCGAGTTGCCAACGAAAAGGTCCGCTTCGCAAGGTTCCGTCAATTCCCATTTTGGAACCGAGTGCGGGATTCCTTCGTTTCCGACGGTGAGAGTCGATTTTAAACAGATTGAGAGGCAGTACTAAACATGAAGTGGATTATAGATGAAGAAGAGGCTGGCATGTCCATCCGTGATTTTTTAAGAGATATCGGTGGACTATCCCGTCGCATATTGATCGCTGCTAAATCTGAGGATGGAAAGATTTTGTTGAATGGTGAAAAAGTAACCGTCAGAGGTTCACTTTCCTCTGGCGATGTACTTGAGGTGAAACTTCCACCTGAACCGATCAGCAAGTGGCTTTTCCCTGAGAAGCTCGATATCCCGATTATTTATGAAGATGATGCAGTACTTGTTTTAAATAAACCAGCTGGAATGCCAACTTTACCTTCCCCGCTGCACAAGTCGGGAACGGTCGCCAACGGCCTTCTAGCACATTACGAAAAAATAGGAAACCCAAACACGATCCATATTGTAACAAGATTGGATAAAGATACATCCGGTTTAATTCTTATCGCGAAAAATCGCCTCAGTCATAGTTTACTTGCAAAAAGTCAAAAGCAATTCGAGGTTCACCGGAAGTATCAGGCGATTGTTGAAGGGATTTTGAAGGATGAACATGGGAAAATTGATGCGCCGATCGGGAGGAAACCTGGATCGATAGTGGAGCGGGAAGTTACGCCAGAAGGAAAGCCGGCCCGCAGTAATTATCAAGTCATCCAGCGTTTATCCAATCATACTTTGGTGGAAGTTGAACTGGAAACAGGGAGAACGCATCAGATTCGTGTTCATTTTTCATATCTGAACCATCCTTTACTCGGCGATGATTTATATGGTGGGAAGAAAGAACATCTGAATCGTCAGGCTCTCCATTGTCATAAGCTTACGTTTACACATCCGTTTACAAAAGAAGTTCATCAACTTCACGTAGATTTACCCGTGGATATGAAAACGACAATCGAAAAATTATCTGAAGTTTAATCAAACGTACGAAACTTTTCTTCATTTAATGGTTGTTTGGAAGGGACGGAAACCGTTTTATGTTCCGGTAGACGATAAGCGGTAAGTTTATTGCCAAATACACAACCCGTATCGATATTAGCCGTGTGATTCACAATACGCGGCTCTAAAACTGGGGTATGGCCGTAAATAATCCATTTTTTCCCTTTATAATGTTTCGCCCAATCCCGTCGTATGGGCATTCCTTTTTCATCGAATCCACCAGTTATATCCCCATATAATACAAAGGTTTTTACCTTTTTATCGGTTCGGCCGATAAATTCTTCTTTGATTCCCGCATGACAAACCACCGCATTTACTTCAGGGATTTCAAGATAAAGGGGAGCATTTTCATATAGTTTGGTAAACTTATAACGGATTCGCTGCTGTTCTTTTTTATCCAAGGCCTGGAATTCTGCAACCGTTGTCTCTAACCCATGGGTTTGTTGCACATTTCTTCCTAGAAAAAAACGGTATAACTTATTACAATGGTTTCCAGGCACGTACTTGGCAAGATTTTCGGTGACCATTTGATAAACAAGGCGAATCACTGCAATGGAATTCGGACCCCGGTCTGTCAAGTCACCAACAAAGACGGGAATCCGGCCGGCAGGATGAATGAAAACTTCATTCTTGTACTGATACCCAAGTTTGGAAAATAAATCATGCAATTCGTCCATACAACCATGGACATCTCCGATTACATCTATTTTCAAAAACATTACCTCCTTATTTGAACGGTAGTGTAGATAAATATGTTTTCTATGGTAAGCCTATTGTATACAAACTTATTTATTATATAAAGTGAAACTGCATTCAATTAATTATCTCATGATTAGAGGTTAGGGTTTACAGCCCGTAAATGCGTGCTAAAATAATTTATATCTTCTTCTTCATTAGTTTTGCCAAATTGTAATTTTTACATGATGGGGAGTGGAGAGGTTTGTAAGAAAGGATTGATCCGCATGACAGATTCATTAGAAAAATACGAAGCATTATATGAAGAAAAACATCAGGCCCATTGGAGAAGATTGCAAACGTCTCTTGAACAGGATGACTTGAATACGTTTAGAGAAGAATTTCTTGATATGCATACGTATGATCAAGCGAATTTTTTCATTGAGCAGGAAGAAGATATGCGCCAACGTATTTATGGCTATCTATCACCAGCTGAGTTTGCTGAGATTATTGAAAGTATGGAATTTGAAGATACAATCGGCTATTTTACAGAAATGAATCCGCAATATTCGGCGGCAATACTATCCGAGCTTCCAGCGGATGATACGGCAGATATTTTGAATCTGTTGGAAAAAGAAGAAGTCATGAGCTTCTTGACTGCGATGGAATCCGAATCAGCGGCTGAAGTAAAAAGCTTATTGAATTACGAAGAAAAAACAGCCGGTAGTATCATGACTACCGAATTTATTGCCATCTATAATATCCATACCGTCAAACAGGTAATGCAGTTATTGAAGGAAGAGGCTCCAGATGCAGAAACGATTTATTACTTATATGTCATTGATGAAGCGAAAACATTAGTGGGAGTTATTTCTATCCGTGATTTAATCATTGCTGATGAAGATACTGTCATTAAGGAAATTATGAGTGAAAAGGTTGTCGCAGTATCTGTAGCGAAAGACCAGGAAGAAATTGCCCAATTATTTCGGGACTATGATTTCCTTGCTGTACCTGTTGTTGATTTTCAGAATCGATTACTTGGGATTATTACCGTTGATGATATTTTAGACGTTATGGAAGAAGAGGCGAGTGAAGACTATTCCTTGCTTGCAGGGGTTTCTGAAGATGAAAGGCATACAGACACAGCTTTTCAAGCAGCTAAAAAACGGTTGCCTTGGCTTATCATTTTACTGTTTCTTGGCTTGATTACCGCAAGTCTAATCAGACAATTTGAAGATACTCTGGATCAAGTTGCAATATTAGCTATTTTTATACCGTTGATTGCTGGGATGGCAGGGAACACTGGAACACAATCTCTCGCGATTGCAGTCCGTGGTCTTGCTTCTGGTGAATTTCAAAAGCAAGGGAAATTGAAATTGGTTTTACGTGAGCTTGGAACAGGTATGATTACAGGTTCGGTAAGCGGAGTTGTGATTGCTATCGTGATTTTTATTTGGCAACAGAATTTAGTGCTTGGGTTGTTAGTCGGTGTATCGATCATGGCATCACTGATTGTGGCAACATTAGCCGGATCGTTTATTCCGATGCTGATGGATCGCTTGAATATTGATCCGGCAGTCGCATCGGGACCATTTATTACAACATTGAATGATATTATTTCCATTCTAATATATTTCAGTATGGCTACGAGTTTCATGTCATACTTAGGATGAACGAACATAGGGATAGGAGGTCTGAGACCTTTTATCTCTTTTTTTTATGTATATTGCTCTCTTTATAAAACACAGTTGGGCGTTTGCCGCATATACTGATTATGAAAATTGACAGATAAAGGGGAGACGATTTGTGGATAACGAGAAATATGCTAAAAATCCAATATTATATATCCATCAGCCACAGAGTGAAGAGATTCATGCAGTTATGCAATATAATTATCGTACCATTAGGGAAAGAAATGAGAATGAGGCAGACCAAGAAAACCATGAAAGTAACCGGCCGATCTATAAGCAAACATCAGAGTACGAAGTGGATGCGGAATATGAGACAGAAAAAAAAGAAGGTAAGCATTTAAAAGAGAAGAAGTTTCATGAGATGACTTTGGAGGAGCAATTGCTCTACTTAACTGAAAAACCTGTTTATGCACCTCAAGTGGTTTGTGAAATCAGAACAGATAAAGGTATCGATCATGGGGTTATTTCAAATTATAAAGATGGAATAGCACACATCCGTGGAGGGGATGGGATTATTGAGATTCCAAAAGATAAGATTAATCAAATTCGAATTATTAGTTTTTAATTTTTAAACAAAATCTATCTTTACAAGAGGTTGTGCGATAAAACATACAACAGAAAGCGCCCACCTTACTTCATGAATGGTGGGCGCTCATTATTAAAGTCAAATTAATCTCTTCTTAACCGTACTGCTGGTAGGCAAGTCACATGGCAGAAGCAGTGTAAGTTTACGGTAATACAAATTCCTGTTGATTCTAAGTCATCTGGGCATTGTTGTGTCGGATCTTTTAAGTGACTGGGTCCACAGTTTTCTCCATCTTTTAATAGTAACTCCAATACCGCGCAACCTTTTTTATCAATGTGTTTTACACGGAAGATAAAGCTTGCAACAATACAGTCTTTGTCTGGTCCTGGGACTCTTTGATATCCGAAGCCTTTAAAAGGGCTCCCATCCTTGTTATACAAAATAATTGGAACTGTATCTTTACGGCGCCTTCTAGGCCGCGTTTCACCTAGCACTTCATTGATGGATTCCTCACAACTTGTGCGGCAGCAATCATCATCTTCCACAGCATTTTGAACTTTTTCTATCTCTTTTAAAACATCAAGAACACAGCTTCCAGTATCAAAATCTTTTCCACAACCACAGCTCATACACAATTACTCCTTTCGCAAAAATATTGACTTTCTGATATAAGATATGTGCAAATGGGTGGTTGGTGTGGGCAGATATACTGAAAATCTATGTAGACAGCCTATATTATATAGGCATGTATTTGAGAAAGTAGGGTATAGGTTAGTAGAGGGCCCTCAATAATCATTCGGAGCTGTCGAATCATATATTAAATAAAAAGGGGGAGATGTGCTTGGGGTATATTATGCCAGTAGATAGGTTTCAGTACATTCAATATCAAGAGCGGATTCGTCCTGAAAAAATATCCACTTCTCCAGTGAATCCATCCTTTAAAGTTGTTTTAGAAAAAGAATACGAACAAATTTCAAGTGAGTACGAACGTCTTCTGCCAAGTTCTTATAAAAACATACCACTCAAACCTCAAACTCAGAAACTCACTGACTATACTTTCGCAAAAATGACAGGTATCGGCCGCAATTTTAATGAAACCATCTAAAATGGGATGTTTGAACATATCAAACATCCCATCTTTTATGGTTTCGATTGAAAATCGGATAGAGCTGTAAATCTTTACCTTTCTCATATTCTGCAAGGAAAATATCCTTCAACTTGTAATTTCTCTTGTCTAATTGCTCCATCAACCATGCTTCAGTTAAATTCTTTTCCCTCAGGTTGTCATAAATGATTTCACCGTCACTGATTAACGTGACTGGCAAAGCTGTTTTTACTGGAGAAAACTTCATATCCTTCCGTGTAGGAATCTGAAAATCCGACTTTTTTAATACAGATACTGTACCATCCATTTCGAGAATAGCATATTCCACTTCCTCAATGGAAAAAACATCTTTCGCCCGAAGCATATGCTTCAACTGGTTAATATCCAATTTGTTTTTCTTCATTTCATCCCGAACGAATTTCCCATTATAAATGACGATTACAGGGTTTCCTTCAAGCAAGTGACGTGATCGCTTATACCGTTGTGTAATAAATTCGGTAACATACATCAGACCACCCCATACAACGACAACGAAGAATATCTGAGGTATTCCATTATTGTCATCATAAAGTGCATTGCCAATTAATTCCCCAAGAACAATCGCGGAAATAAAATCAAACGCTGTAATCTGTGATATTTGCGTTCTTCCGAGGATTTTAGTGAGGGCAAAAAGTGCGACAAATCCAAAGACTAGATCAAAAAACATTTCGGTGAACCCTTGCATTTGTAATATCCCTCCAGTCAACGAGCTTAGTATCTCCAACTGAAAGGGTTTTATGTACGTTGTAATTGAAATATAGACCCGAGAAGTTTAAATGAAATTCGCTGAGTAGTTTCCTTGAAAACAATAAAAAAAGCATGATATCTCCCTTTATAATAAATGGAGATAACACGCTATTTTCATTCGTTATAATTCCTTCACCATAGTCACATGCGGTATGCCTGCATCCATAAATACATCAGAAACGGTCTTGTAGTTTAGTTGATTATAAAAGCTTTCCGCATGAGTTTGGGCGTTTAGCTTTGCTTTGTTGACGCCATTTTCACGGATTGTATTTTCCATTTCTTCCATAAGCATTTGTCCGAAATGCTTTCCACGGAATTCTTTAAGCACACAAATCCGTTCAAGTTTCCCATAATCATCTACAAAGCGGATTCTGCCCGCAGCTACGGGCTGATTATCTTCATATCCGATAAAGTGGGTAGCTGTTTCATCATATTCATCAAGTTCTTCTTCTTCCGGTACATGCTGTTCTTCAACGAAAACAGTCATGCGTACGAAAAATGCGTCATCTAGTTCTTTCTTTGTTGTAACTTTTCGGATTTCCATGTATTCCTTATTCCTTTCCAAATACGAAGGTATCGTGCACCGTCCATTGTCCATTTTCTAATTGATATAGAAGCTGAAAGCGATCAACCGTATCTTCATATTGATGATTTTCCATGTTGAGTCTGCCAAGAATATCGGTAAATTCAACATGTGTTAAGTCTTGTGCCAGTGTAACATGTGGAACGAAAGGATGTTTTCTCGTGTCTTCGAATTTTCCGCTATGCAGCTTTTCTTCAAGTTCGATAATTTCATCAGATGGTTCCACTTTAAAGTAGATTGTATTTGTAACCGGCTCAAACGAGCTTACTTTTGTAATTCTGAGAGGGAATGGTTTTGTTTCATTTGCAATTCGCTTAAGTTCTGAAACAACTTCACTTAATTTTCCTTCGGCTATAGTAAAACTGCTCTTTAATGTAACGTGTGGTGGAATCAAAGCATAATGTGGATCATATCTTTTCCGATAGGAGTTAGCAGCGTCTTGTATTTCTTTCGATGGAAAGTAAGCAATTCCAAAATTCATCATAAAACCTCCCGTTTAATTTTCTCTGTATGAATTATTTTTTATTATAGCAAACTTAGCAAAATAAGCTACAAAGTTTTTAGCTTCTTTAGAAATTTCACTGTTTTTTCATAAAATATCATTGAAAATTAACTGGTAAAAGATAATTTAGTTAATCGATGATGCTTGTCAACGCGCGTATCATATCTTTTTGCCAATATTTCCACGTGTGTAATCCGTCTTCCAACTCATGATAGATATAATTGCTGTTTTTACTCGATAAAAATTCATTTAGTTCACGGTTCGGGGTTAATTGATCTTCAATCTTCCCGTCAGATAGTTCTGCTTTGTCTTCTTTTTCACCAATCGTGTGGTAAATATCCAAGGAACTTAAATCTTTAGCTTGCTTCACTTTTTCCATTATGGCTTCATCGACATATGGGGAATGTAATATCACTTTACCAAAAGTGTTGGGATACTTTAACGCTGTTAATAAAGCAAATGTCCCAGCGAGTGAATCGCCCATCAATATCCGTGATTTACCCATATGATAAGTAGGAAGCTCATTGTCTAATAGGGGTACGACTTCTTTTACGAGGAACTTTGTAAAAGCATCGTGTTCTTCACCGTTCGGATGATATTTCTTCCGTCGGTCATACCTATTTTTATAATGGATCCCTACGAAAATCGTATTCGTTAATTCGTAGTCTTCGTGGAGTCGGTCGCTATATGTTGCAATGCGTCCCATTTGAAAATAGTCGTCCCCGTCAAACATGATGCAAATATTATACTTGTAAAGGTCGGAGAAAGTTTCAGGAAAATAGATTTTAATTACTTTCGTTTCATGAAGATATATACTATCAATTTCTCTGTCTACCATCTTACCTTTTCTAGCCAATAGACTACACCTCTTGTTATATTTAGTACTTTCAGTTTACCATTTCTCATGTTGATGTTCTATTTCTTAGTTCGCTTGCTCGAGCAGCTGACTTTGGTGCAATTCGTAGTATGCTCCTTTTTGTTTGAGGAGTGCTTCATGATTCCCTTTTTCAATGATTCTTCCGTGTTCCAGCATAATGATCGTATCCGCTTCTTGCACCGTATTCAATCTGTGGGCGATGACAAAACTGGTTCTGCCTTTCATGAGTCTTTTTAGTGCGTCCTGGATCTTCAGCTCGGTGATCGTATCAATATTACTCGTTGCTTCATCTAAAATTAAGATGGAAGGATTCGCAATCAATGCCCGGGCAATCGTAAGCAGCTGCTTTTGTCCTTGGCTGATTCCGCTTCCAGTCTGATCAAGGATCGTGTCATAGCCATCATGAAGCTTCATAATGAAATCATGGGCATTGGCATCTTTTGCTGCTTGTATCACTTCTTCATCTGTTGCATCAAGCTTGCCATAACGAATATTTTCCCGGATAGTGCTGTGGAAGAGGAAGGCATCCTGCAACACAAAAGCCATATGTTTCCGTAAGCTGTTACGTGTGATATCCTTCAAATCAATTCCGTCCAATGTAATCTTCCCTGAATCATAGTTGTAGAAACGTGAAATCAAATTGATGATGGTCGTTTTCCCTGCGCCAGTATGCCCGACAAAAGCAACCGTCTCACCAGGTTTGGCTTCAAAGCTCAAGTTGTCGATGATCGTTTCTTCCTCATAAGCAAAAGTCACTTCATCAAAAACAAGATGACCATTAGTAGAGTTGATTTCTATGGCATTCTTTTCATCTCGTTCCTCTTTTTCTTCATCCATCACATGAAACACTCGTTCAGCTCCAGCAATAGCAGAGAGGAGGATGTTGAATTGGTTCGATAATTCGTTAAGTGGACGAGTAAACTGTCTTGCATATTCGGTGAAAATTACAATGATTCCAACTGTCACCAGCTCTTGATTACTATAAATCGCAAGCAATCCACCGACTAATGCAATTAAACCGAAGCTTAAAAAGTTCAGCATGTTCATGATTTTAGGGATCAGACCAGAGATCATCAACGCCCAGAATCCAGTCTTTTTCAATTCGTCGTTTCGTTCTTCAAAAGCATCGATTACTTTCTGTTCTTGGGAGTAGGTTTTAACGACATGTTGCCCAGAGACGATTTCTTCTACATAGCCGTTTACTTCACCAAGATTTTTCTGTTGTAATTTGTATAATGGTCCAGTTCGTGAAGTGATCCATTTCATGGAGAAAAACATCAGCGGCACAATGATCATCGTAACCGCAGTAAGAATTGGACTGAGAATAAGCATCACGACAACCGTTCCAACAAGTGTCAGTACACTGGAGAAAATCTGGATGACCGACTGGTTCAATGTGTTGTTCACGTTATCGATATCGTTTGTAAGCCGGCTCATCAATTCTCCATGCTGTCGTTTATCGAAATAGGAAATAGGCAGGCGATGGAATTGTTGGAATAAGTCTTTGCGTAAATCATAAACAGTATTTTGTGCGATGCCGATCATCCAATAGTTTTGCAGGAATATCGCTAGTGAATAAAAGAGATAGACAAATATTAAACCAATTAATAACCTGCCTAATCCGTCCGTTTCTTGGGGCACGATGTAATGGTCGATGGAATAACCGATGAGATATGGTCCGAGTAATCCAAATCCAGAACTAAGGAGTACCATGAAAATCACAAGAAGGAGCATGCCTTTTTGTTTGGACAAGTAATCCCAAATTCGCTTTAATGTAGCGCCCATATTTTTTGCCCGTTTCTTTTTTTCGGCATTAACCGAATCGATCGGCACTTTTTCATATTGAAAGGGGGCTTTCCAATCTTTACTCGACATATGCATGCTCCTTTCCGTGTTGAGATTCAACAATCTGTTGATATAGAGATGATTGTTCCAGTAATTCATGATGCGTACCAGTCGCTAGGATTTTCCCTTCATCCATTAATAGGATGCGATTTGCTTTCCTCGCGGTAGATATCTTTTGTGTAATAATCAGGATAGTGCAGTTGTAGGATTCAATGGCTCGTAATAATCTTGCCTCTGTCGCCAAGTCAAGTGCACTCGTACTATCGTCCAGCATCAAAATCTTAGGTTTACGGATTAACGCTCGGGCAATGGAAATCCGCTGTTTTTGCCCTCCAGACAAGTTGACGCCTTTTTGGCCAACCTTTGTATCATATCCATTTGGCAGATCCATTATCGTATCGTGGATTTGAGCATCTTTTGCTGCTTGAATGATCTCTGCTTCCGATGCGTTTTCCTTTCCCCATGTAATATTTTCCCGAATGGTTCCTGTGAAAAGAAGCGGGCTCTGGGGGACATAGCCGATACTGTTTCTTAATGTAGTGAAAGGATAATCTGTCACGGCTTTCCCATCAATGAACACATCACCCTTCGTCGGGTCAAAAAGACGGGGCATCAATTGGAAGATGGAAGTTTTACCAGCACCAGTTGCTCCCATAATGGCGAGAGTTTCTCCAGCATCCACAGAAAAAGATACGTCCTGTAAAACAGCTTCATTTGACCCCGGGTAATGGAAAAAGACATTTTTATATTCGACCGCACCATATTTGATTTCCAAATCACTCGTAATAACGTCTGACTCACCTTCATCTTCTAAAGATAACACTTCGTCTACACGCTCTGCCGACGCCTTTGTTCGGGAAAGTATCATTATAATGAAGGAAAACATCGAGATTGCCATGGCGACACGGAGTGCATAGTTTACGATGGAAACAACTTCCCCGACTTCAGCATTTCCGGCAATCGACTGGACATTTCCAAACCAGATGATAAAAATCAAACTTAAGTTCATGATGAATAAGAGAATCGGCATGGATGATTCGACAAAACGGAATGTTGTTTTAGTTGAAGTCGCCAAGTCATCATTCGCTTCCATAAAACGATTTTCTTCAAAGTCACGCCGTGTAAAAGCTTTAATTAACCGCATTCCGGAAAGGTTTTCCTGCATGACCCGGTTTACATTATCAACATTGCTTTGAACCTTGGCGAACATTTTACTGGCATATTTCATGACCAATAACAAAAAGAGAATCAATAAAGGTACGGTCACTAAAAAGATCAGTGCCAAGCGGGCATTAACAACAAAAGCCATAATAACTCCACCAAGTACAAGGAAAGGGGCTTTTGCCATAATCCGTAATCCCATGAAGATCATATTTTGGATTTGTCTTATATCATTTGTAAATCGAGTGACTAAACCTGAAGTAGGATATTGGTTCAAGCTCTTAAAGGAAAAATATTGGATGCGGGAGAAGAGTTTCTGTCTAATATCGTAACCAAACGCGAAGCTCACGTGTGAAGAGTAGAATGAGTTAATGACTCCAACTACGAGGGATAATGCTGCGAGTCCAAGCATGATACTTCCCCACATGACAATATTTCCAACATCCTGCTGGATCACTCCTTGGTCAATCATCAGTCCAAGAAAGAGGGGCAGGAGGAGTTCAATGGTGAGTTCGGTAAACATCATGATGTAAGCCACTATAATGGAAAACTTATAGGGCTTCAAAAAGGAAAACACATTTTTCAAAAGAATGACCCTCCAAGTAAGAAATATAATAATAACAATTGTTTTACTATTATAATTCGAATAGCTATAATTATCCAGTATTTTATTTCGGGAGTCGAAGTTTATTTTGAGGAGAGTTTGTATTGGCCTAATCGGGGTCAGGCTTAACTTTTAAAATTTCATTATTCTATACGCATTCCTTTACTACTACTCTTTTGTTTATGCTTTAGTTTAGGTATATTCCGCGAATCGTCCGGGCATAGGTTCGTGTTTAGTCCGTTCATTAGTCCGGACTTGAAATGGAAGCAGCTTAGTAAAAAATGATTTGGTCATAAAGATCCAACTGGGATTTCGTAATAATTATGGTATGATAATAGAAGTTAATAAATTTCGATACATATAATAGAAAGAGGGGCAAAAGAATGGATATCGCTAAAATGTCTATCGCACTAAACCAAGCTCAAGTACAACAACAGGCAAGCCTTTCCGTTATGAAAATGGTGATGGATAAAGGGAAGGTTCAGGCAAATGATATGTTGGAGATGATGGGTGAGGGCGCGGCAGTTCCAACAGCAAATCATCCGCATTTGGGTGGGAAAATTGATATTCAAGCATGAGAGAATTTACGTCTGTAATTATAGCAAAACTATCATTTTGTAAATAATGCTTGCATAGTTTGTAAATTTATTGTATAGTAATTATTGCAATCACGAATTACATATATGATTCCGTAGCTCAGCTGGGAGAGCGCTACCTTGACAGGGTAGAGGTCGTTGGTTCGAGCCCAATCGGAATCACTATTCAAAACGCTTGTCCTAAAAGGGATTGAGCGTTTTTTTATGTTTAGAATGATTATAAATTGAACACTCTTGTTGTCCAATTGTTGTCCAAATAAGAATAACAAGTGTTTTCGCAAGCGAATTAGCATCTATTATAAGATTTATCTAGGGATGTGAAGGAGTATGTTAAACTATGTATGTAGATTGTGAAAAGATGTACTTAAACTAACGAGGCAGCATTCCTGTAATGAACTAAAATGCGGGTTGTGTAAAAAAATAACCTCCTGATAGAATAAGAGAGTCCAAAAGCTTGCAGGCATTTATAGGACAAACTTATAAACCAGGAGGCTAATCAAGTG
>NZ_JAMBON010000022.1 GCF_023715655.1 Oceanobacillus luteolus
CAACCGCCCATTTAACTTCACTAGAATAAACGTTTTTGCCCACGCAAAAACACCTCCGAATTAGTATTGGTTTGATTATACCATTTCGAAGGTGTTTTTTATTGTCTCATTTTATTGTGTTAGTCTAAATCTTGAGCGATGTTTTTTATTCATATGTTAATTGCTAAGTCAACAGATTATTATTCAAATTCGATCAAGATATCATCCACTTCAATTACCGAACCTTCTTTGACATAAACATCTTTAATTACACCATCGAAAGGCGCTTGAATACTTGTTTCCATCTTCATCGCTTCCGTTGTCAGCAAGTGATCGCCTTTTTTAACCTCGTCACCTTTATTGGAATTTACACTTAAGACAGTTCCAGGCATGGTGGCACCAATATGTTTTTCATTACCTTTTTCGACTTTAGGACGGAATGCAACCGATGAACGGATGTTTTTATCCTTAATGACAATTTCGCGAGTCTGGCCATTGAGTTCAAAGTAAATGACACGTGTACCATCAGGCTTAGGTTCTGATATGGATACAAGGTTGATAATCAACGTTTTTCCTTCTTCTATTTCCACATCAATCTCTTCACCAAGCTTCATTCCATAGAAGAAAGTAGGCGTATCGAGTAAGGACATGTCACCATATTGTTCACAGAATTCTTTATAATCAAGGAATACTTTAGGATACAAAGCATAAGCAATGACGTCTTCATCGGAAGCAGGCTGACCAATTTTCTTCTCAAGCTCTTCACGTAACGCATCAAAATCAACTGGTTCCAACAATTCACCTGGTCGGACGGTAATTGGTTTGCGATCTTTTAAAATCACTTTCTGTAGCTTCTCAGGGAAACCAAGATAAGGTTGACCAATATAACCAGATGCAAACTCAATAACTGATTCCGGGAAATCGATCTGATGGCCTTTTTCATAGACATCTTGTTCTGTTAAGTTATTTTGTACCATAAATAAAGCCATATCACCAACTACTTTTGAGGAAGGCGTCACTTTTACAATATCACCAAACATATCATTTACTAAACGGAAGGTTTTCTTCACTTCATTCCAGCGTTCGCCAAGTCCCACTGCCTTAGCTTGCTGCTGGAGGTTGCTGTACTGGCCGCCTGGCATTTCATGATTGTAGATTTCTGTATGTGGAGCCTTCATTCCACTTTCAAAATCACTATAATACTCTCTGATACCTTCCCAATAGTAAGATAGCTCTTCCACACGCTCAATATCCATTTCTGGTTGACGGTCATGACCCTCTAAAGCATGGAATAAAGTTTGTCCACTTGGCTGGGATGTCATTCCCGCGAGCGGACCGTTGGCAGTGTCGACAATATCCACTCCTGCGTCAATCGCTCTCGCATACATATAAATTCCATTACCACTTGTGTCGTGAGTATGCAAATGGATTGGCAAATCAACTTTTTCCTTTAATGTAGAAATAAGTTGGTATGCAGCTTCAGGTTTCAATAATCCCGCCATATCTTTTATCGCTAAAATATGTGCCCCTGCATTTTCCAATTGCTTACCCAAGTTTACATAGTAATCCAAATCATATTTAGAGCGGCCTTTATCCAACATATTTCCTGTATAACACATCGCGGCTTCCGCTATTTTATTGGATTTCCGAACTGCTTCAATTGCAAGTGTCATTCCTTCAAACCAGTTCAAGCTATCAAAGATCCGGAATACATCTATTCCTCTTTCTGCACTTTTCTCCACAAAGGCATTTATTAAATTATCAGGATAGTTTTTGTATCCTACCGCGTTACTCGCCCGAAGCAGCATTTGAAAGAGAACATTTGGCATTTTCTCTCTTAGTTTTTCTAGCCGTACCCAAGGATCTTCTTTAAGGAAGCGATAAGCAACATCAAAAGTTGCCCCACCCCACATCTCCACGGAGAACAAGTTCGGCTGTATTTTAGCAGTCGGTTCTGCTATTTCCAAAAGATCTTTCGTTCGAATTCGGGTTGCAAGCAGTGATTGATGTGCATCACGGAATGTTGTATCCGTCAATAACACTTTGTCCTGTTCTTTTACCCAATTCGCTAATCCTTCTGGTCCCTGTTCATCAAGTATTTGTTTTGTACCGTTTTCAAAAGGTTGTTGACGATTAACTTTCGGAACAATAGGCTTAGAAAATTCAGGTTTTTCAACTTTTAATGCACCCTCAACACCATTGACAGTGATGTCGCCGATGAAACTCAACATTTTTGTTCCACGGTCTTTCGCTTCTGCAAATTCGAATATTTCCGTTGTTGTATCAACAAAGGTAGTATCATACTTACCTGTAATAAATTTCTCATGATGCATTACTTTCTCAAGGAATGGAATATTCGTCTTAATACCGCGAATCCGAAATTCCCTTAAGTTACGTACCATTTTCTGTATTGCCTGTTCATAGGTTCTTCCCCATGTCGATACTTTTACTAATAATGAATCATAGTGAGGAGTGATGACCGCTCCTGGGAAACCATTCCCTGCGTCCAACCTTACACCGAATCCCCCACCTGTACGATAAGCAAGTATCTTTCCTGTATCCGGCATAAAATTATTTCTCGGATCCTCTGTTGTTACTCTTGACTGTATTGCATAACCATCAACTTTAATGTTTTCTTGGTGTGGTATTTGAATAACATCATCATGCAATTCAAATCCATCAGCAACTAGAATTTGTGTATGTACAATATCAATTCCAGTTATCATTTCCGTTATGGTATGTTCCACTTGAACACGTGGATTAACTTCTATGAAATAAAACTTACCTTCTGAAACAAGAAATTCTACAGTTCCAGCGTTAACATAATCGACATTCTTCATTAAGTCCACTGCAGCATTACAAATTTCGTTGCGCATTTCTTCACTTAAGGACAAACTTGGTGCAACTTCAATAAGCTTTTGATGTCTACGTTGAATAGAACAATCTCTTTCATACAGATGAATAATATTCCCTGCATTGTCTCCCAAAATCTGCACTTCGATATGTTCAGGATTTGTCAGTAATTTTTCAATATAGATTTCATCGTCACCAAAAGCTGCTTTTGCCTCTGATTTTGCTCGATCATATGCTTCAGGAACTTCATCAGCAGAGTTGACAATCCGCATGCCCCTTCCACCGCCGCCAAGCGTAGCCTTAATGATGATAGGATATCCATGCTCTTCGCCAAAAGCCAACACTTCATCTACACTGAATACAGCTCCACTTCCAGGTATAACCGGGATACCAGCTTTAATCGCTTGTTCACGGGCTTTTACTTTATCGCCGAACATGTCTAAGTGTTTGCTTTTAGGACCAATGAAAATAATCCCTTCTTCTTCACAGCGTTTTGCAAAATCAATATTTTCAGACAGAAAACCATAACCTGGATGAATCGCATCAATACCTTTATCCCTAGCGAGTTGAATAATCCCCTCGATATCAAGGTAGGCATCAATTGGTTTTTTCCCTTCACCGATAAGATAAGCCTCATCAGCTTTAAATCGGTGTAGGGAACTTCTGTCTTCTTTTGAATAAATTGCCACTGTCCGAATTCCCAGCTCGGTACAAGCCCGAAAAACTCGGATTGCAATTTCCCCTCGGTTTGCGACTAGAACTTTGTTAATACGCTTTAAATCTCCCATTATTTCCACCTCTATTAATATGTTTTATATTAGTATATTGTGATTCATTTGGGTCTCCTGCTTCACTCTCTCTTTTTCTTACATTCATTGCAATGTTATTTAAAATACCCATTGAGATGAGTAAAACCAGAAGTGACGTACCACCATAACTGACAAAAGGTAAGGTAACCCCTGTAATTGGTAAGATTCCACTGATTGCACCGAGATTAATAAACGCTTGAATTCCCACCATTGATGAGATTCCAATAGCTAGCAGTGCACCAAAACTGTCGGTACACTTCCTTGAAATGAAAATTCCCCTTAACACAATGATTGCAAGTAAACCAATAACGAGCACTACTCCCACAAAACCAAGTTCTTCAGCGATAACCGCCATGATGAAATCTGTATATGCCTGCGTGAGATATCCTAGCTTTTGAACACTTTGTCCAAGTCCTTCTCCTGTTAATCCACCAACTCCGATTGCTACATAAGATTGAATCAATTGGTATCCGTCAGAGTCCGGTGTTTCAAATGGCTTATACGCTCCTGTAAAACGTGAAATTCGTTCATCTGTCACCATGGACGGTGCCGCAATGGCAGCAAGGACAATGCCTATGGCAATTAAAATACCAATATGCTTCCATCGAATCCCTGAACTGATTATGACAGAGCAGGCGATTAAAAATACAATGGAGGCTGTTCCGATATCTGGCTGGATTACGATTAGTCCCACAAAGACACATGTCATAATTAATGGAGGCAATACTCCAATACCAAAACGATCGATGTAGGCTTGTTTTTTGGAATAAACGGAGGAAAGATACATAATTAATGCGAGTTTGGCAAACTCAGAAGGCTGTAAACTCATCGGGCCGATTTGCAACCAAGATTTTGCATTATTAACTTCTGTACCAGCGAATAATAAAGCAACGAGTAGAAGGAGTACAGATAATACAATTATCTTCATGAGCTTTTGGTAGTACTGATATGGGAAAATACTAGTAAAAATAAAAGCTATGAATCCAATTCCAAACCACATTGCTTGCCTTTTCAAATAATATGTACTCTCCACACCGTCCACTACAACCGCTGTTACCATACTAGCACTGTATATCATGACTAGGCCAAACGCTGTAAGAACAAGTGGTGTTATGATTAACGTATAATCATAGTATTTAAGTTTTTGTAACATCTTTCTTCTCCCCAACAGTAGATTTTATTGGAGGGATAAGCTTTAACTTTTTATAAAGTATATCACATTAAAACAAATAGTACATACTATTATAAAAGTTTTTTTATTATCCACATCCTTAATGATAAAACAAAAAAACCTTGCCGAATACTCTAGGCAAAGTTTTTGCTACATGACACACACAAAAAACCATTCACAATGTATTTTGTGATGCTTCATGTAATATATTAAGCTTCTTCTCCAAGTTATCTAGAAGTGCTTTACCTTCATTTTCACTGATCAAGTTCAAGCGCACAGCAAAATCAATCTCCTTTGAGAGACCAAACATTTGAGTATCTAATACTTCTTCGTATACTGGGCACTGTGGAGCCGTTAAATTTTCTATTTGAACTTCGATTAGTCGTAAAATTTTGTCAGCATCAGCCTTTAGAAGGGCATAAGCTTTTTCACGATGATTAACCGTCACCTCTGGAATCAAATATATCCCCTCCGGTAATAAGACTCTTTCTTATATATTAGCTCTTGATTAATAAAATTGCAAACATAATTAAGGGATTTACAGGAAAATATTAGTCTATTACTCATTAGATGAAAATAACGCTTACGTTTGTTATGATTAACAGAGTTAATTCCTTATTTAACAAAAAGATGGATGGGAGAGTTACAACATGCAGATTATACCAGTTTCCGGAAAGGTAAAATTTCCGATTACTCTTGATGCAGGTGTTTGGATATTCGATGATCGAAAGATAAAGTTGGAGGATGCTTTCAATAAAGAAGATCAATTAGAAAATATTGAAGAAAACAAGCACACTTTCAGCTCTGATGAACGATTCAACCGTGAAGTATATGAGGCTACAAATGACAATAAACCAATTCCTCGTAAAGAGGTCGACGAAATATTTAAGAATACATATGTTATGCCTTTTGAACCATTCTATAACAATGTTGAAGTGAGTGACGAAGCTACTGACGCCATTCTCGTTCAAGAAGATGGAAATGAAATTGCCATCTCACTGGACCAACTGAAACAAAGCTTTTTATTGTTCTCCCGCGAAGGGAAACCTTTAAAGGAAGATGGCCCAGTCCATGTTTACTTTGGAGATGGTTCAAATCGGGATAATCCGATTAAGGCAGTAAAGAAAATTATTATAGATTAAGCTTTCAATAATTAATTGCTTACGAATATTTTACTTCATTCTGCTAAAAATAAGCCCAGCAGCTTTATTTTAGGAGGAATGATCATGTATATTCGTAAGTGTTGCTTTTTAATTTTTTGTATGACACTTCTTTTTGGTTGTCAAAATCAAAATGCAGACGAAGCTAAACTTGAAGAGGACAACCAAACAAACAATCGATTCTTACAAGTGGAGAATACAAAAACAAATGAGACAGAGCAATTGTCAAATACAGAAATAGCAAACCATCTCGCTAAAGTCGCGAGTAGCGTACCTGAAGTCAACCAAGCTTCTGCATTAGTAGCCGGCCCATACACTGTAGTTGCGATAGATGTAAATGAAGACATCGACAGATCCCGTGTTGGGTCTATAAAATACTCTGTCTCGGAAGCTTTATATCATGACCCTTGGGGCAAAACTGCTGTCGTAGTAGCAGATGCTGATTTGATGGCAAGATTACGTGGAATGGGTGATCAAGTTCAAGAAGGTTATCCAGTTCGTGGAATTGTTGATGAACTCTCTGCTATAGTTTCCCGTTATATGCCAGAGTTCCCTGTTAATGATGATCAGCCGCAAGAGAACGACGATAACAAGGAAATATTGCCGGACGAGGAACAAAATCAATTAGATGATATACAAGAAGAACAATCAAATCATAGGAAGGAATTGTAACGGAATAAAAGCAATTTCCCATTAAGGAAATTGCTTTTATTCCGCTTGACTGTAGTCCATGTTATCAACTACTGACTGATTTTATTGAAGTGGAGTCTCTCCTCTTTTTTCATTATAGTATTGAACTCCGAATTGCGAGCCTTCAGATACCATCTTTGAATTTTCCAAATCAGCAATATCTCTCGCATCCACTTGATCCGGATGACCTGCTTTTTCAAACGTCAGTTCTTCGTTATCTTGTTTATTCATGAAGTTATTAATTTTGTCCTTGATTTTGGATTTTCTCTCATCATTCATCAGTAAATAGCTTGCTGCACCAGCTCCAAGTACACTTGCACCGACTGCAGTAATGATATTTCGTTTTCTCATCGACTTTCCTTCCTTTCCCTCTTTTGATACCTATATATTTCCCCGAATCAAATGAATCAAACATACTTCTATAAAAAGATTTTCCTAGTTTTTCCCGATTATGGTATACTTATTTCAACATCACAGGTCCCGAGGTGAAAAGATGCAAGTTAAATGTACAATATGTGATAATATAAATGAAATTCCTGACGATTCATTTAAAGCAAAACGCCTTAGGAATCGTCGTACATATATGTATCTGTGTGACGAATGTTATTATCGAGTTGAATCCAACACAAAAGCACGTCATGATACAGGCAAATTCCATTTATACCGTGATAAGCAAGACGAAGATGAATATATTTGACAATCTGGTTTTATTATTCAGAAAAACAAAAAAACGCTTCATGATGAAGCGTTTTTTGCTTTTCTTTGCATATACATTCTTGTCCGATAAATCGTTAATACGATTACAATGATAACTAAACTCTCTGTCATCGGCATTTTCATAATACTGAAAATCGTGGTTAAGTAATTACCGAGAAATAGCATGAAGTAGACAAATACGTTTTTCCACAAACTCAATTTTCTTGCAAAACCTAGTTTATAAGCAATTGCAGAAAGTACGAGATTAATGATATACATTTTCCAAAAAATATTTTGTACTCCATAATTTGCCACAATATAATCCAATACGATACTAAAAGATCCAGTCATAAATATTGTCCCCCATTAATCATCACTCTCTTTATCATACTAAATCTTTCAGCATCATGCTAGGTATAAGAAGGTGATTTTATGACACTTCTCTAACAGAATACGAGCCTTCCTACCGTTTTTCCCATCATTATACATATAGCGAATTAATGGGATGTATACTGCGACTTACTATAGATTAAAGAACAGACAGCTACAAAATAGCTGTCTGTTATCTTTTTTATTTAGTCGATTTATTGGCGATTTCTTCCTTCAACAATTCTTTAAATTCTTCTGTAGAAACAGTTGTTGTAGCTTTCTCGCCATATCGTCTGTAAGTCACTGCTTTCCCTTCAATCTCACTATCCCCTAATACCAGCGCGAACGGGACTTTCTCAGTTTGTGCCTGACGAATTTTATAACCGATTTTTTCGTCTCTTTCGTCAAGTTCTGTACGGATTCCTTCTCTTCTCAGTTCATCAGCAACTTGTTTCGCATAATCAAGATGGACTTGAGGAGATACTGGGATTACTTTTACTTGTACTGGAGCAAGCCAAGTTGGAAATGCTCCTTTGTATTCTTCAATAAGAAATGCAACAAAACGTTCCATAGTTGATACTACACCACGGTGGATTACAACTGGGCGATGTTCTTTACCGTCTTCCCCGATATATGTCAAATCAAAACGCTCAGGAAGCAACACATCAAGCTGGACAGTTGATAAGGTCTCTTCCTTACCAAGAGCTGTTTTCACTTGAATATCCAATTTCGGCCCGTAGAATGCCGCTTCCCCTTCCGCTTCCACATAATCAAGTTGTAACTCTTCCATCGTTTCTTTCAATTGACGCTGAGTCATTTCCCACATAGCATCATCATCAATATATTTTTCTTTATCTTCTGGGTCACGGTAAGAAAGGCGGAAACTGTAATCCTCGATTCCGAAGTCTTTATACACATGCTGGATTAATTCTACAACGCGTTTGAATTCATCCTTTAACTGATCAGGTCTGGCAAAGATATGTGCATCATTCAACGTCATCCCGCGAACACGTTGTAAACCAGCTAATGCACCACTCATCTCATAACGATGCATCGTTCCTAATTCTGCAATTCGTACCGGTAATTGGCGGTAACTCCACAATTGATTTTTAAACACCATCATATGGTGTGGACAGTTCATCGGACGCAATACAAGTGTTTCATTATCCATCTCCATTGGTGGGAACATATCATCTTGATAATGATCCCAGTGACCGCTTGTTTGATAAAGGTCCTTACTTCCAAGTACAGGAGTATAGACGTGATCATAGCCAAGTTTCTCTTCCAAATCAACAATATAACGCTCGATCAAACGGCGGATTGTCGCACCTTTTGGCAACCATAACGGCAACCCTTGACCTACCTTCTGTGAGACAGTGAACAGATCCAATTCTTTCCCTAATTTACGATGATCTCTTTCTTTTCTTTCTTCCAGGATTCGTAGATATTCTTCAAGATGGGATTTCTTTTCAAATGCTGTACCGTAGATACGTTGGAGCTGTTGGTTATCACTATCGCCTCTCCAATACGCACCTGAAATGCTGAGCAACTTAAATGCCTTTATTTTGCTTGTACTCGGAACATGTACTCCTCGGCATAAATCAAAGAATTCGCCTTGTTCATAAATCGTCACCTGTTCATCTTCAGGGATTGCGTCAATCAATTCCAGTTTTAAGTGGTCACCAATCTCTTCAAAACGTTTCTTAGCTTCTGCGCGAGAAACTTCCACTCGTTTAATCTCTAAATTTTCATCAATAATCTTTTTCATTTCTTTTTCAATTTTTGGCAAGTCTTCTGGAGTTAGTTTGTGCTCCATATCGATATCGTAATAGAAGCCCTCTTCGATTACTGGACCAACGCCAAATCGAACTTCCCCGTAAAGACGTTTAATCGCCTGTGCGAGCAGGTGTGCTGATGAGTGGCGTAGGATGTCTATCCCTTCATCATCTCTGTAAGTCAGGATTTGAATTTCTCCTCCTTTTTCTATGGGACGGCGGAGGTCTAGAGGTTCTCCGTCCAATTTAATTGCTAATGATTGTTTTTTTAGACCGGAGGAAATTGAGCCTGCAACTTCTTCTCCTGTTATACCTTTTGGAAATTCTTTTTGATTTCCATCTGGGAAAGTTAAAGTAATTGATTCTGCCATTGCTTTTCATCTCCTATGTTTAAAATGGTAGTAACTAAATAATAAACTTTCTTCTGGAGGTCCGCAGCCCAAATACACCTCCGCTTTCCGTGGGCGGCCGGCGAGCCTCTGCTCCCACTGGAGTCTCCGGTGTATTTGGGCTGCTCCCGGAGAAACCTGAAATAGAGCACTAAAATCCATCTAGGATGATTGTAAACAAAAAAGTGTAATGAACCGAATATAAACCAAATAAAAAAACCGTTCCTTTGCATTGCTGCAAAGGGACGGTATATGGTTATAACGTGGTTCCACCCTATGTTTCGATTAATATGAGTAACTCATAAATCGCTCTGATCTTTAACGCAGATGATACGCTACTATTTACTGAAGGTTTCCATAGTAGGGCTCGGAGGTGGTAATTAATTGACTGTATATAGAAAGCTTTCAGCCTAGGCTTTCTTCTCTTGTCTATACAGGGATTCAATCAATCATGTCCTCGTCAATGCTTCTCATTTTTAATAATTAATTGTATTATAACTCCCGTTTTTTAGAAAAGCAAGCCTATCTTCATTTTTCACTTGAATTAATGCTCATAGGAAGAATAAGTATAAGGAAAATCCTTAAATGATTTTAAAATTACTCGTTCTTGAAAAACATTGATGATAGTCTGCGTTTTTGGATTAGAAGGGTCGTCCACATACATGTTTATCTTTTCTGGAGCCATGGCAATTAATGGTGCTAAATTCCACTCATCCTCTGGGAAGCCAAATAAATAAAGCGGTGCTTTTTTCATGATGTTACGTAACTCAATTTTGGAAAGTTGCCTGCCAACCGTACTGTAGTAACTGAAAGGACTTCCTTCAACTACATGTATTAAGGGAATCATTGGTTCCTTTGTATGAACATATTCCCTTAACGTATTAATAAATGATTGATGTTCCTCTTCCCGTTTAAACTCATCGATAGCTAGTCCAATATAATGAACCAGGTCTTTTTTAAAGGCTTTCATCCCAAACTGTACAATTGAATCAAAGTGGACTGTCTGTGCATTGCGAATATGCATGAGGAAAATCGCTCTCAACAATTGAACAGGATGTTTATGCTTTCTTAACATTTTACTATCTTCATCCACACCTGTTACAATCCATTCCGCCAACTCATAAATCTTTTCAATTTCATGATGATCGGTAAAATAATAAGAATCTCGAATGATTTCATGGATTACTGACCGCAATCGATTGCTGATATAAACATGGACTAAGGAAACTGCAATCGATTGAAATATAATTTCGTTTAAAGGCTCATAGTTGATCGTCAGTTGATTCCCCCATTTTTCATTCACTTGCCAATGCACGGCTATCTGTTTGTTTTGCTGGAATACATGCTCACAGAAGCAAATTACCTCCTTGTCTGATTCAAAGAAAATATCCATTCGTAACATCACCCTCATCTACAACCAAACTGTTATATTATATGGAGGGCTTTATGGAAAAATGATAAGATTGGTTAATCTAGTGAAAACAAAAATAAAAAACTTCCTTCTAGTATCGTATCTTGTACTAGAAGGAAGTTTTATTAATTTCTACGATTATACCCTTCCAAATGCAACACTTCACTAACCTGTCCGATTCGTTCAATAATCCTTGCTGCCTTTATCGTCTCTGTCCCTGAACGAGTGGTTGCCAAATGCCCTTTGAGCTGTTCCAAATCATAGTTCGATGTAAAGAAAACAGGTAAGCCTTCCATCATTCGATACTGGAGAATGGAACTTAAAATCTCATCGCGGAACCAGGCTGATTGCATTTCTGCACCAATGTCGTCCAACATGAGGATATCCGTCTTTTTAAAAAGATCAATTTTGTCATTAACAGAATCATCTTTTAATGAAGCTTTAATTTCACGTACAAACTCAGGCATATAAATAATCGTGGAAGATATATTGTACTTTTTCAACTCATTCGCTATCGCACCTAATAGAAACGTCTTGCCGACCCCAAAAATTCCATATAGATAAAGACCTTTGTTAGGAAGCTTGGTCTTCGCTTCATTAAGGAATTCAAAAACCTTCAGCAATACTTTTGTACGGGATGCATCATTATCTATATCCGACATTCTTGCTTCCAATATTTCTTTGGGCATATATAAACTACTAATGAGCTTATTACTTTCTTGTTCTTTTTCATACATGATTCGGCTATGGCACTTCTCATATCGAATGTGTATTTCTTCATTCTCCACTTGAAGGATTGGAGAATAGCCTTGAATCATGTTTTTGCATTCACCGAATGATGCACAATGATTGCACTGCTTTGATTGAGTTTTATATTCGTATAATTTGACTAGACTTTTGTCTATTTCATTTTGACTTAATTCTGGATGGAGCGCGATAAATTCTTTGATTTCTTCGTCTTCCAAGAGTTCTGTTTTCATTTTATTATAGTTTTCTTTAAAGCTTTCACTGCGCGCCATCCAGGCTTTCAAGCTTGATTGAATTGGCTTCACTAAAAATCATCCTTTAAACGATTGGTTTAATTTCCTTCAGAAAATTGTTTGAGAAGTTGTGCTACTTTCCTTTGCTCTTCATTCATATCGATGGATTGAGACTCTTTAGGTTTTTCTTTATGTTTTCCTGCTTTATACCAATCAGGAATGATATCTTTGCTTGCCACCTTCTGATATCCACCTTTGCGTCTTGCTTTTGCCTTTTCATAGTTTGCGCGTTCTTGCTTAGCAAAATTCATAGCTTCTTTCGCGGTCTTCAGTTTAGCTCGTGACCAGTGGCTAGCGATTTTTTCAATATATGCCCTTGAAAGCTTCATATTTGTTTGGAGCAGCACGTAATGGATTAATACATTCATTACAGGGGCTGGAAGACCTTGAGTAGTCATTACATCACTAATCAGCTTCATGTCTTGTTCAGAGGCAAAATTTCCACTTGATAAATCTTCTAGAAGTTGCTTTGGCGAGATGGTTTCAAGCTCCTGTATGAGCAGCTCTTCCCTTGTTAATGGCTTTTTATCAGTTTGTTGATTAATGGAAGTTTCCGTTTTTGGAATCAAACGGATCGGTTTGTTATCATTCTTGGCACGATATATATCATGGCAAGCCTGCTTAAATTCTTCCCTGTCAAGATGGTTTTCTTCAGTAAGAGACCAGATAATGGCTTTATCAATTTCGAAGCTTTCTAAATCGTACAGAACAAGCATCTGCGTGATTAATTTACGGTTATCCTTTGTCAGTATACGATGGACAGGTATCATCCGTTGTTTCAACATATGTTCAAGCCATTCAAAATCTACAGTTCCATCTTCTTCGACCATTACCTCTTCTCCAGCAGCAACTTGAACAAGACTTGCTGTTTCTGTAGTCTGGAAAACCTCTTGAAAATCAGCTGTAATATTTTCACCGACTTCAGGTTGCACTTCCACTGTAAAGAAATCTTTTAACCTATCAAATTTCTGACTACCGATATAATGGTACAGGAGGGATGAAAACATAGCATCCTCAAAAAAACTATTCGGATCATAAGGAGATTGGAGATCATATGTGTAAATCGTCATCCCATCGTCTTGTTTCTTATACGTTCGAAGTAATCCGATAGCCTCTAATTTCCGTCTGGCTTCATAGATTTGATCAAGTGGCAACATTAAATAATTCATTAATGTATGATGAGTTTGTGGTGTTGATTCTTCCTGTAACGGCACTTCATTGATTAAGGTTTGATAGAGCATTAATGCCTCAGGACCAATGAGCGGCTGGTATAAGTGGGTCAAAGATTGTAAAAAGTTCTCTGGCAACGCTTCTTGCAACCTTACAAAGTATCCGTCTACTGGTAGTAGTTGTCCTATTCTCATCACGATTTTCACCCTTTTACTCTTCCTTTTCTTGCTTGTCACTACTAATTAATTCCTTAAGTTCATCTAAAAAGACAGATACATCTTTAAATTGACGATACACAGAGGCAAAGCGAACATAGGCCACTTCATCAACCTTAGAAAGTCTTTCCATCACCATTTCGCCAACGAGTTTCGAATCAACCTCTGAAGATCCGAGACCACGCAATTCCTTCTCTACTTCCAATGCAATAGTTTCAATGGTTTCCACAGGAACTGGTCTCTTCTCACAGGCACGGATTAGGCCTCTGGTAAGTTTTTCACGTGAGAACTCCTGCCTCATTCCATCTTTCTTCACGACAATTAACGGAACTTCTTCCATTCTTTCAAATGTAGTAAAACGTTGACCACATTTCTCACATTCTCTTCGACGGCGAATAGCTTTTCCATCTTCAATTGGTCGTGAATCAGTAACCTTTGTATTTTTATATTCACAGTTTGGACAGCGCAATTTTCACTCACCCCTCTGTCGTCAATTTACATTCCAATATGTAGGCGATAAAATAGATATCCTCTATTTTAACACGTTTTAGCCAAATGTTCTATTCATCCTAAAAAAGATGCATCTTAATTTCCATATAACAATGGATAAGATGCATCTTATATTTAGATTCTATCAGGATATTTTAGCTGTTTCTTTATTCGTCAAATTTACACCAACAAGTTTTGTTAAATCTAGCACACGTGCAGAATAACCCCATTCATTATCATACCATGCCAGAACCTTTATCTTATTTTCCCCCATTACCATAGTCGATAATCCATCAACTACTGCTGAATAATCCGTTGTAGTGAAATCGACAGACACGAGTGGTTCCTCCGTAAATTGAACAATTCCATGGTAGCCATTCTCCGCAGCTTCCTTGAATGCCTGATTTACCTCTTCAGCTGTAACACTCTCTTCCACATCAACAACCAAATCCACAAGTGATACATCTGGTGTCGGAACACGCAGTGCCATTCCGTGTAATTTACCGTTCAGATGTGGCAATACTACTCCAAGCGCCTTTGCAGCACCAGTGGAAGTCGGAATGATCGATTGAGTACAGCCCCTCGCTCGGCGAAGATCTTTATGTGGATTATCAAGGTTTTTCTGATCATTTGTAAAAGCATGGACCGTTGTCATTAATCCATTTACTATTTGAAAACGATCATCCAATATCTTTACTACCGGTGCTAAACAGTTAGTAGTACAAGAAGCATTGGAAATAATATGGTGTACTTCACTATCATACTCATTATCATTGACACCCATTACAATCGTTTTATCAATTTCTTTACCAGGTGCCGTAATGACAACCTTTTTCGCTCCAGCTTGAAGGTGAAGTCCAGCAGTTTCATTCGTAGTAAATTTTCCCGTTGCTTCCACAACAACATCTATATCCAACTTATTCCAAGGAAGCTTATCCGGCTCCCTGGAGCTAACAAGCTTAATCTCTTTATCATTAACTTGAATTGAGTTATCAAGCGCTTTCACTTCTCCGTTAAAAATACCATGGACACTGTCATATTTAACTAAATGCGCTAGTGTTTCAGGTGGATAACTCGCGTTTATAGCTACTACATCAAACTGTTCATCTACAATTGCCTGACGAAAAACCATTCTCCCGATACGACCAAACCCATTTATTGCAATACGAATCTTATCCATTGTAACCCCATTCCTCCCAATAAAGTTATACTAATTATGTATTTCTGTAATTAGTATAACACATTTCAGGTTAAATGTGCGTCATATTTAAAGTAAATATAATGTTATAATATTACGAATGTTGGTTCTGATGGTATATCGTATGCAATAATTGGTCAATTTGGCACGTTTAAGCTCTACAATCCACGTTCCACTATATTCCATTCTTTTAGTATGTCTTTTAATTGTTCAAATGAATCTTGAATGGAACCTCTGTTATCAATAATTGCATCAGCGAGCTCTGCTTTTTTCTCTACAGGTATCTGCGAATTGATTCTTTGCATCGCTTCTTCTTTTGTAAAGTCGTTTCTAGCCATTAACCGTTCCAATTGTGTTTTCTCATCAACATATACAACTAGTATCTTTTCAACAAGATGCTCAAGCTTACTTTCAATTAATAACGGAATATCCAATACTACACATCTCTCTCCCGCTTCAATACATGCATCTCTTTGTTCAAGCATTCTTTTGCGAATGGCTGGATGCACAATTTCATTTAATTGCTTTCGCTTGGACTCATTGGAAAAAACAATTTCACCTAATCGATTTCGGTCAATGGTTCGATCTTCAAGGAGTATTTTTTCCCCGAATGATTCTACAATACGTTCATAAGCTTCTTCGCCCGGTTCAACAACTTCTCTTGCCAGTTTATCTGCATCGATTACTGGAATATCAAGTTTTGTAAACATGGATGACACTGTGCTTTTACCGGTGGCGATGCTACCCGTTAAGCCGATGACCAAACTCATCTAATCCCCCCTTACAGAGGCTGACATGCAGCACATATATGAGTGCCTCTGCCAGCCACTTTCAGTTTGATTATTTCTTCTCCACAATCTTTACATGCCTTCGTTTGTTGACCATACACATAAAGTTCTTGCTGGAACATTCCCATTTCACCTTGAGAATTGACATAGGAGCGAATGGTCGTCCCTCCAAGTTCCACAGCTTCCTTCAATGTAATAATTGCGGCCTCACGAATTCTTTTGATTTCCTCATCAGAGAGGGTATTGGCCCTTCTCATCGGATGTACACGTGCTTTAAATAAAGTCTCATCCACATAAATATTTCCCAAGCCAGTAACAATGGTTTGATCAAGGAGCACAGCCTTGATCAGTCGTTCTGTTTTATTTAATTTTTGCTTAAAGTAATCAAATGTAAATGCTGAATCAAATGGTTCCGGACCCAATTTCTTCAGTGGGGCACGGTTCATCTCTTCCCCAATCGGATATAGATGCATCGTTCCGAATTTACGGACATCATTATAATAGAGTGCTTCTCCATCCGTAAACGTAAAAATGACATGTGTATGTTTGTCTTTTTCCGTTAATACAGGCAAGACCCGATATTTACCTTCCATTCTTAAATGGGAAACCAAAACATAGTCATCAAGATAAAATAATAGAAACTTACCTTTCCGACCGAGCCTCCGAAATGTTTGGCCGATTAAAAGCTGTTTAAACCGTTCCACATCATCGGGTGCTTTTATGATTTTCCCCCAGTGAACATCGACAGCTTCAATGGTTTTATTTAACACTAATTGTTCAAGTGTACGTTTAATCGTTTCAACCTCTGGTAATTCTGGCATAACTTCCTATCTCCTTACTTAGCATCAAACCAACTATTGCCGTATTCATAATCCACTTTAAGCGGAACTGATAAATCTACGGTATTCTCCATAATTGCTGGTACAATTTTTATTAAGCGATCCAATTCGGTCTTTGGTGCTTCCAAGATTAATTCATCATGTACTTGAAGCAACATTCTTGCCTCAAGTTTTTCATCCAGTAATTTATGATGAAGATCGATCATCGCCTTTTTAATAATATCTGCTGCACTACCTTGAATTGGAGTATTCATTGCCGTCCGCTCTGCAAAGCTTCTGCGGTTGAAGTTACGGCTTGTAATTTCTGGTAAGTATCTTCTCCTCTTCATAAGCGTTGTTACATACCCTTGTTGTTTCGCGGTTTGGACAACATTATCCAAATACTCTTTGACACCAGGGAAGCTTGCAAAATATCTGTCAATAAAATCCTTAGCTTCTTTCCGGGTCGTACCAAGGCTTTGTGATAGGCCGTAGTCACTGATTCCATAAACAATTCCGAAGTTCACCGCTTTTGCTTGCCTGCGCATGTCTGAAGTGACTTCATCCTCTGCAACATGGAAAACATCCATCGCAGTCCTCGTGTGGATATCCATATCATTATTAAAAGCATCCACTAATTTTTCGTCCTGAGCAATATGGGCGAGGATCCTTAATTCTATTTGTGAATAGTCAGCTGCAAAAATAATCCAGTCCTCTTTAGAAGGTACAAAAGCCTTCCTAATCTTTCTTCCTTCTTCAATTCGAATCGGTATATTTTGCAGGTTAGGATCTACTGAACTGAGACGACCTGTTTGAGTAAGTGCCTGATTAAAGCGTGTGTGAATCTTACTCGTCTCTTTATTGACCACTTTTAATAACCCTTCAATATAAGTGGACTGCAATTTACCTAGTTGACGATAAAGAAGAATCTTTGGAATGATATCATGTGCATGCTGGAGTTGTTCCAAAACATCTGCAGCGGTCGAATAGCCGGTTTTTGTCTTTTTGATAACAGGAAGTCCTAATTTCTCAAATAGAATAGGCCCAAGCTGTTTCGGTGAATTGATGTTAAATTCTTCTCCAGCAAGTTCGTATATCTCTTCCATTAATGTATTTAATCTTTCTTTTAAATCGATTTCCATCTCTTTCAGCTGATTGGTATCGACAAGAACACCTTGGTGCTCCATTTCACCAAGAATCAAGGCTAATGGCATTTCAAGTTCGACTAACAACTCATATTGCTCATTTTCCTTCAATTGCGTAACCATTCCTTCTTGGGATTTATCAAGAGCTATTGCCTTACGAACGATGTGCTCAGCGAGAATGTCCTCTTCTGGCACTTTTCTCTTGGCACCTTTCCCATAAACTTCTTCATCAAATTGAACATCTGTGTAGCCGAAACGACTGCCAATTGCAGGTATATCATGATTGTTCTCAGAAGGATTTAACAGATAAGATGCCAGTAGAAGATCGAAGCTGATTCCTTTGAGATGTATTCCATTTCGTAACAAGGCAACAACCGTTTCTTTCGCATCAAACACCGATTTTTTCTTAGTGGAATCTTCTGCCCATGTTTTAAACAAATCAGATTTCAGTGCCACTTCCGTTGGAATGTAATAATTACCAGACTCATTTACTATGCTGATCCCGATTATTGGAGACTGATGATAGTTTTCTTCAATAATCTCAACTACTAAAGCAGAATACTCGGTGAACATCTCTTCCTTCACTTCAGAAACAATTTCCATATCTATTGCAGTCATTTCAACTGCTACGCCTGATTCTTCATCAATGGAACCTGATATTTTATTCAACAAGGAATTGAAGCCAAGTTCTTTAAATACCTTAGTGACTTTATTTTCCTCGTAGCCATTATACGTGATTTCATCAATTTTAACTTCGATTGGGGATTCTCGATTGATGGTTACTAGCTCCTTACTCATAAAAGCTTCATCTTTATAATTTGTAAGGTTTTCTTTTAATTTTTTCCCACCAAGAGAATCGATATTTTCGTAAACTTCTTCTAAAGTCGGGTATTCTTTCAATAATTTTAATGCTGTTTTCTCCCCGACCCCAGGTACTCCTGGAATATTATCAGAGTTATCTCCCATCAACGCCTTTAAGTCGATGATTTGATCTGGTGTAATCCCCATTTTTTCATGTAAATACTGCGGTGTATATTTATCAACCTCACTAATCCCTTTTCTCGTAACATGCACAGTTACATTGTCGGATACGAGCTGTAAAAGGTCCTTGTCCCCTGATATGACAGTTACTTCCCAATCTGCAGTATCAGTAACTTTTGATAATGTACCGATAATGTCATCAGCCTCATATTGATCCAGTTCATAATGAGGAATGTGGAAAGCATCGAGTAACTCTCTAACAATCGGGAATTGCTCGGATAATTCAGGTGGAGTTTTTTGTCTACCACCTTTATATTCTTTATAGGTTTTATGACGAAATGTTGTTTTACCTGCATCAAAGGCTACTAACATATGAGTTGGTTTTTCCTCTTCCAAGATGCGTAGCAACATCGTCGTAAAGCCATAGACGGCATTTGTATACACTCCCTTATCGTTATTCAACAAGGGTAATGCAAAGAATGCACGGTAAATAATACTGTTCCCATCTATTAACACTAACTTTTTTGACATTTGGACTCCTCCATTAGCTTTCTAGTTATGTTCATTTTATCATTGTATGGATAGAAATGAAAAAATAACGAAATTCAGACTCGTAAGGATGGTCGGTCTAGTAATAGGGCTATTTTGTATTTATACACAAAAAAAGCATAAGTAATGTACACTTATGCTGACAGATATAATGAATTATGTTGGTAAGCAAACAGTAATGATAGTGCCTTTATCAACTTCACTATCAATGAGGATTTCTCCATCATGGACTTCGATAATATGTTTGACAATAGCAAGACCTAAGCCTGTACCGCCTGAATTTCTTGTTCTCGCTTTATCAATCCGATAGAACCTTTCGAAGATTCGCGGCAATTCCTTTTCCGGTATTCCAATTCCCGTATCGGAAACTTCTATTTTTATCCTATCTTTTGCTTGATAAACCCTTAAAGCGACTGTACCTTCTTCCGGTGTATAGTGAAGTGCATTATCAATTAAATTAATAATGACTTGAGTGATCCGATCCTTGTCCGCTTTAATGTCGATATCTTCAATATCTTGGGTAAAAGTAATGCCTTTTTCCTCAGCTTTATACATAATAGCCGGAGTCAATGATTCAACTAATTCAATTGCATTTATTTTATGGAGTACGAGACGGAAATTATCACTCTCTAACTTGGAGAGTGCAAGTAAATCTTCAATCAACAGCTGAATTCGGTTACTTTCATTGTATATGATTTGAAGAAATTCTTTACTTATATCAGGGTCTTGCATCGCTCCATCAAGCAATGTCTCGGAGAACCCTTTTATGGAAGTAATAGGAGTACGCAATTCATGTGATACGTTAGCTACAAAATCTTTACGCATTCCCTCCAGTTTTTTCAACTCGGTTATGTCATGAAGAACCAATACCGCACCTTTCAGCATGTTCCTCTCATTAATAATCGGAGCACCAGAGATTTCTATATAAAACTTTTCTATTCCGATATAATGCTTAAATGAGTCTTTTACATTCGTTTCATACAAGAACACTTTCTGTATTGCATCTTGAACAGTCTCATTCTCCAATACTTTATGGTAGATAGAACCAATATAATCCTTCTCCGACTTACCAAAGTAATCCACAAACTTACGATTCACTAAATGGATATAGCCTTTTTCATCAAGCAATACCAACCCACTCTCCGTATTATCTATTAGGGTCGATAATTGCTCCGATTGAATTTGTTCTTGAAGTGAAAACTCAGTCAACTCCCTAGCAAGCCTATTGATACGATTACTTAGATTACCAAGCAGAGAATTTCTTGTGAAATGAAACCTCGCTTGGTAATTTCCTTTTGTAATTTCTTCTATTGTTTTTGATGCTTTACTAATTGGATGAATATAATCATGGTGAATCCTAATAAACATACTGCAAACTATCACATACACGATAATTAAAACAGCAATTAAAAAAATCATGTTTTCAACAAAGGTAGAAATTATTAGTCCTGCAACAAGTAAAATAAAAAACAAACTTATTACGTAGGAGAGTAATATTTTTGAAAATGGTGCTCTCATCGAGCAGGTTCCTCCATTTTATAACCGAGACCACGGATAGTCTTAATGTAAATTGGTTTTTTTGTATCCGGCTCGATTTTATCTCGCAAATGACTTATATGGACATCGACGATACGGGTATCTCCTACAAAATCATAATCCCATACACCGCTCAGCAACTGATCTCGTGATATTACTTTCCCTTTATTTTTAGCTAAGAAATATAACAACTCAAATTCTTTTCGAGTGAAGGTGACTACTTTTCCATCCATTTCCGCTTCATATCTTTCTGGGAAGATGGTTATGTTTCCGACTGAAATAGAACTAAAGCTGTTCTGATTTGCTTTTGTGGTCCGTCTCAGTATAGCTTTTATTCTTGCGATTACCTCTTTAGGGCTGAATGGTTTCGTCAAATAATCATCTGCCCCAAGTTCCAACCCCAGTACTTTATCAAATTCTTCATCTTTTGCAGTGAGCATGAGGATTGGTGTTTCAATCTTATTGTTTCTTAAATATTTACATACTTCAATTCCATCCATTTCTGGTAGCATTAGATCTAAAACAATCAAGTCATAATCATTTGTCTCTGCTTTTTGGACAGCTTCAGCTCCGTTATATGCTTCGTCTGTTGTAAACCCTGATTTTTCTAGATTGTATTTTAATAATGTAACAATTGGTTTTTCATCATCTACGATAAGAATTTTTTGACTCATTGTAAATCCTCGTCTCCTCTTATAACTAGTTATCTATTAATACAACTCTATCTTAACATTGAAACTTAAGTTGAGTATAACAAATACCTTAATATTAAGTAATTTTAACATAGTTTACAGTAAATTATTATTGACGCATATGGTGAAGAATATAATATTGAGTTGAATAGTAATATTCATAGTCCCTACCTAAGTCCGCAGCCCCGATACACCTTCGCTTTCCATGTGGCTGGTGAGCCCCCGCAGTGAAGAGAGCCAGACTAAGAACGACACGTCCTGTGCGTCGGGGGCTCGCGGGCCGCCTGCGGAAAGCGAGAGGTATTTAAACTGCGGGACCTCCAAAAGAAAAGCCGCTGAGACAAAGTTGTTTTCACAAAAATAAAACCACCATTCTATGAATTTCATAAAATGGTGGCTTTGTTATATGTCTTATAGATTTTTGATTAGCTCGTCTGCGAATTCAGAGCATTTAACTTCCGTTGCGTCGTCCATTAGACGTGCGAAGTCATAAGTTACTACTTTTGATTCAATCGTCTTGTCCATTGACGCTGTAATTAGATCTGCTGCTTCTCTCCAGCCTAAATGCTCTAGCATCAACACTGCAGATAAGATAACAGATGACGGGTTAACTTTATCTAAGCCAGCATACTTAGGCGCAGTACCATGTGTAGCTTCAAAGATTGCATGTCCTGTGTCATAGTTGATGTTTGCTCCAGGAGCAATTCCGATTCCGCCTACTTGTGCAGCAAGTGCATCAGAAATGTAATCTCCGTTTAGGTTCATAGTAGCAACTACATCAAATTCTCTTGGACGAGTTAAAATTTGTTGTAGGAAAATATCTGCGATAGCATCTTTAATGATGATTTTACCAGCTGATACTGCATCATCCTGTGCTTTATTAGCAGCGTCTTTTCCATCTTTTTCAACAATGCGGTCATATTCAGCCCAAGTGAATACTTTATCGCCGAATTCTTCCTCAGCTACTTCATAACCCCACTGTTTGAAAGCACCTTCTGTAAATTTCATGATGTTACCTTTATGTACAAGCGTAACACTCTTACGGCCTTCATTGATGGCATATTCGATAGCAGAACGTACTAGACGTTTTGTTCCTTCTTCAGATACTGGTTTAATTCCAATACCAGAAGTTTCTGGGAAGCGGATATTTTTAACGCCCATTTCGTTTTGAAGGAAATCAATTACTTTTTTCACTTCTTCAGAGCCTTTTTCCCATTCGATACCAGCGTAGATATCCTCTGTATTCTCGCGGAAAACAGCCATATCAACGTCTTCAGGACGCTTTACAGGTGAAGGAACTCCGCTGAAATGACGTACTGGACGTAAGCAAGTATATAAATCTAGTTCTTGACGTAATGCAACGTTTAATGAACGGAATCCTCCTCCAATTGGAGTTGTAAGAGGTCCTTTAATTGCAATTTTATATTCATCAATTTTATCAAGCGTTTCTTGAGGTAACCATTCACCAAATTTATTGAATGCTTTCTCACCCGCATAAACTTCTAACCATTCAATTTTCTTTTCACCATTATAAGCTTTTTCAACTGCAGCATCGATTACACGACTTGCAGCTGCCCAAATATCCGGACCAGTTCCATCTCCTTCAATAAAAGGAACAATTGGGTTATTTGGTACATTCAATACCCCATTTTCTACTACAATCTTTTCTCCCTGTGTCATGACACAACCTCCTATGTATATTCATTAAGAATAGCTGGATATGTGATCCAGCTATCCCTACTATCTATCTATAACTTAATTACTCTCGATTTTCAAGTGGAATAAACTTCGCATGTTCTGGGCCTACGTAATCTGCACGCGGACGGATTAAGCGGTTATTCTCATATTGTTCAAGAATATGTGCCAGCCAACCAGATGTACGGCTAACTGCAAAAATCGGAGTGAATAAATCATGATCAATACCTAAGCTGTGATATACGGATGCACTGTAGAAGTCTACGTTTGCAGGCAATCCTTTTTCTTCTTTTATATAGTCTTCTATTTTAATACTCATCTCAAACCATTTCTCTTCGCCCACTAATTCAGTAAGCTGTCGAGACATTTCTTTTAAATGTTTAGCGCGCGGATCTCCATTTCGATAGACACGGTGACCCATTCCCATAATCTTTTCTTTATTTGCTAGTTTATCTTTTACATAAGGAATAGCGTTATCCACTTCGCCAATTTCAGTCAACATCTTCATTACCGCTTCATTTGCTCCACCATGGAGTGGGCCCTTCAATGCACCGATAGCAGCAGTGATGCCTGAATACATATCAGATAGCGTTGCTACACATACACGTGCTGTAAAGGTTGAAGCATTCAATTCATGATCTGCGTGAAGCACAAGTGCTTTATCAATTGCTTCAACTTCAATATCTTTAGGTGCTCTACCATTTAACATATAAATAAAGTTTTCAGCAAAAGTATATTCCGGTTTAGGCTGAACAGGTTCTTCCCCATTACGGAGACGTGCAAACGCTGTCACAATTGCACCTAAATTCCCTTGAATACGGATAGCACGCTTCAAATTGGATTCCCTGTCCAGTTTTTCAGGGTTTTCGTCATACAATGACATATACGAAACAGCTGTACGTAATGCTGCCATTGGATGAACCGATTTAAGGTCATAAGACTTTAAATGTGCAATGAGACCCTCTGGCACTTTCATGTTTTCAACCAATGCTTTTCTTATCTCTTCTAACTCAGTTTCATTAGGAAGCTTTAAATTCCAAAGCAGATAAACTACTTCTTCAAAGCTCGCATTTTCTGCTAAATCATCAATTGGGATACCGACATATGTCAATTGGTCATCAATAATGGAACTGATTGAAGACTCAGCAGCTACTACTCCTTCTAACCCCTTAGTTGGTGTTGTCATAACAAAACCTCTCCTTTTTCTATATATTTGTTCACTCTAACTTTCTTGCGACAATATTATATTTAAAAAGGCATTAAACTTATATATTCATGTATTTTCATATATTTAATAGACTGATCATATAATATTGTCTACCCCAAGTCCATTATATAGGAAATGACGCATAAAGTGAATTGAAAGCGTTTAAACACAGAAAAATTAGCTGAATTCCTGAATTTTTAGTCTAATATTTCTATTAAAAACATATGTATAGAAAGAACCGAAGTTTTTGGGGGATTTTTAATGGACAAGTCAATTTTAACAAAAACATTAAAATTATGCATCATTTTACTTCTCATTGTCAGTATATATTTTATTTTCCGCTATACTTTTTCTCTTATATTTCCCATGATCATTGTTTTTCTTATCGCATATCTTATGGAACCAGCAGTCAAATTTTTACATACAAACCTCAAGCTTCCAAGAGCATTGGCAAGTATCCTCACACTGCTGACTCTATTATTGGTTGGCATAGGAATATTGTTTATGGTTGTTACAGAGATTTATGAAGGAATAGCTTATCTTGCAGAAATTCTTCCAGAACAGCTTCATCAATTCGGGACAATTATGGATCAGTTTTTCACTCAGAGGATTCTGCCAATCTATGAACAGATATTATTACTCTTTAATCAATTGACAGCGGATGATCAACTTTTTGTTGAGGAGTATATTACAGATTTATTCAAACATGTTGCAGGTCTTGTTGGCATGTTTTTTCAAAGTTTGTTATTCGCCATACCTCGTAATCTTGCAGCGATACCAGAATCGATAACCGTGACTTTCTTCATTTTGCTGGCCAGTTTTTTATTATCAGCAGATTACCCAGGAATCAAACACTTTTTTGCCAAACATATTCCAATAAAAGTATCTACTAAGCTCCAACATATCGTCTATCATCTTAAGAAATCAACACTAGGTTATTTAAAAGCACAATTCATTTTGGTAGCCATATCCTTTCATTTGATATTCCTTGGTCTATCCATTATCGGAGTCAAACATGCTCTTACCATCGCTCTATTTATGATTCTTGTCGATTTAATCCCATTTCTGGGGACAGGCTTATTGTTCATACCTTGGATCGGCTACTCCTTTATAACAGCTGACTATCCGATGACAATTGGACTATCCATTGTGTATGGAATTGTGATTATCACAAGACAATTGATCGAACCAAAAATATATTCAATGAATATGGCAATTCATCCACTCGCCTGGCTCGTTGCTGCTTTTATCGGCATGAGAATATGGGGAGTCCTAGGCTTATTGCTTGCTCCATTTGCCATCATTATCCTTAAAGGACTTATCGATGCCGGGTTGTTTCGATGGCTAATAGGTTATATCAACGGAAAAACTTAAAATCGGAGATATATTATCGGACCTTTTTGAACAAGTTTATAGAGTAATTTCGAAACTATCCGCTTGCACATAGATCGTGAAAAAGGTAATAGAAAAGTCAATCCAATAATATCTGATATCAATCCTGGTGCAATCAATAATAAGGAACCAACGATGATACAGAGACCATCTACTATTTCCGCCGCCGGCACTTGGTTTGATTGCATGGATTGTGATGCTCGTTCCCATGTTTTGAAACCTTGCTTCCTGCCAACAGCAAATCCGAGTAGAGCTGTTAATATGATGAATAGAAGCAGCGGCCATACCCCTGTGTTGCTGCCAATCCAGATAAGTAAACCAATTTCAATTAAGGAAAACACACCAAAACCGATTATTAACCAACGCATGATATCACAGCCTTTCCTTTTTTATGTCCAATATTATTGGCTGTATAAAAGAAGGATAAGCAATGCTATTGAATTTTAGCATTGCTTATCATTACCTTTATTATTATTTACAATACACTTGCATGACCGTTATAAATGTCACCTTTTGTTCCGTCGATTGTTACATGTTGTCCATCTTCCAATACCTTCATTGCATTTTCTACACCGACAATCACCGGTATACCTAGACTCAATCCGACAACTGCTGCATGGGAAGTCAAGCCGCCTTCCACAGTAACAATTGCACCTGCTTTTTCGATTGCTGGCATCATATCCCTATCTGTGCCATACGTTACAAGAATATCTCCTGGGCTGACTTTTGCAATCGCTTCTTCTCCACTACGAGCAATGACGACTTTTCCATACGCACTTTGACGTCCAATTCCTTGTCCTTTTGCGATAACATCTCCTATGATATGGACTTTAAGAAGATTAGTCGTACCACTTTCGCCAACAGGAACACCGGCTGTGATAATTACTCTGCTGCCATGACTGCAAATTCCTGAAGCTACTCCACGCTCAATTGCCACATCCAGCATCTCATCTGTATTACTCGCCTTTTCACTCATAATAGGCTGTACACCCCATACAAGAGCCAATTGACGATTTACTCGCTCATGAAAAGTGACGGCTATAATTGTTTGTTTCGGTCGATATTTAGAAATCATACGAGCAGTATGTCCACTTTCAGTCGGAGTGATGATTGCCTCCACATCTAAATTCATCGCTGTATGAGTGACCGATTGACTGATGGCTTCAGTAATCGTCATTTCAACTAACTTTGATCTTTCACTTAAGATACTTTTATGTTCAAGAGCTGATTCTGTTTTCAATGCGATATTATTCATCGTTTTTACCGATTCAACTGGATACATACCGGCTGCAGTTTCTCCAGATAACATAATAGCATCTGTACCATCAAAGATGGCATTTGCAACGTCTGATGCTTCAGCACGAGTCGGTCTTGGGTTCCGTTGCATGGAATCCAGCATTTGAGTTGCAGTAATCACCGGTTTGCCAGCAAGATTACATTTCTTAATTAGCTGCTTCTGTACAAGCGGTACATCTTCAGCTGGAATTTCAACTCCCAAGTCGCCTCGGGCAACCATTAGTCCATCGCTCACCTGTAAGATCTCATCGATATGATCTACGCCTTCTTGGTTTTCGATTTTAGGTATGATTTGAATATTAGTACCGAGATGTTCTTCCAATACTTCCCGTATTTCAAGTACATCCGATGCACGACGGATAAAGGATGGTGCAATGAAGTCCACGTTATTTTTTATTCCAAAAATAATATCTTCCCGATCTTTGTCAGTAATTCCAGGTAAATTCAAGGAAACGTTAGGTACGTTAACACCCTTTTTATTTTTGATTTCTCCTGAGTTGAGAGCTTTTGTTTCGATTTCATTTTTCTCCTTGTGAATCTCTACAACTTCCAACTCAATTAAACCATCATCCAGTAAAATCTTGGACCCGACCGCAACATCATGGATCAGTCCCGGATACGTAACTGAAAATCTTTCCGCATCGCCTTCAACTTCATCCATTGAAATAAACACGGTACTGTTCATTTCAATATCTGCTCGGCCATCTTTAAAGTTACCTGTACGAATCTCTGGCCCCTTCGTATCTAAAAGAATGGCGATATTTTTCTTTTTATTGGCTGCCGCTTCACGGATATTTTGGATACGAGCACCATGCTCCTCAAAGTCACCATGAGAGAAATTAAGCCTGGCCACATTCATTCCAGCATCAATCAACTGTTCTAAGATTTCAACTGACTCTGAAGCAGGGCCAATCGTGCATACTATTTTTGTACTTCTCAACGTAATTCCTCCTTAAATTTTAGAGCTATATAGATAATTCTTTTGATAATCGATACATTTCATCATGTATTGTATTAGATCCATTAAAAATATCATTAAAAGCATAATCCACAAGTCGATTATTCTCTATACCAACCATTCTACCCGCTTTACCATCCATTAAAAGCTCTATAGCTCGACCACCAAGTCTACTTGCGAGTACACGGTCCGTCGCAGATGGTGAACCACCGCGCTGGATATAACCAAGAACAGTGACACGAGTTTCCAATTTTGTTTCTTTCTCTATCTTTTCACCGTAGTCAAATCCGCTGCCGACTCCTTCGGCCAACAGAATGATACTATGTTTTTTACCACGTTCATGTCCACGTTTTAATCTATCAATAATATCCTGGAAATCTTCTTTCTTCTCAGGGATAATAATCGACTCTGCACCACCGGCAAGACCAGCCCATAACGCAAGATCGCCTGCATCCCTTCCCATTACCTCGATGATGTAAGTTCTTTCATGGGAAGTCGCTGTATCACGAATTTTATCAATCGCTTCAATAACAGTATTTAGAGCCGTATCAAAGCCAATTGTAAAGTCAGTGCCAGTTATATCATTATCAATTGTAGCTGGAATGCCGATACAAGGAAATCCTTTCTTCGTCAGAGCCTCCGCTCCACGAAAACTTCCATCGCCACCAATGACGACTAATCCTTCTATCCCGAACTTTTCCAACTGTTCAATTGCTTTTTGTTGTCCTTCATCGGTCTTAAACTCTTCACTACGTGCTGAGAACAGAGCTGTTCCTCCCCGTTGGATAATATCACCAACCGAACCGATTTCCATTTTTTCTATATTGCCTTCCATTAAACCTTGGAAGCCATATTTAATCCCATATAGTTCAAGTCCGTGATAAATTCCTTTTCGAACGACAGCGCGAATCGCTGCATTCATTCCTGGTGCATCTCCACCACTTGTCAGTACTCCAATTCGTTTCAACATGATCACCCCGTAAAATAGGTTTTTCTAATTGATAAATTGATTGCAATAAACTGTACTAATAATTTAATAGAACCTGTTACATATATACCCACTATCTTTAAAGATAAATAAAAAACGTCAAAATAGCAATTATTTAACCGTTAAATTTATGTTTATCAACTATTTCTACTATTTTTCGAGAAAAAACGTGGTACAGACCCATACAGGTACGTACCACGTTTTCTTATAATATATCAAATTGACCAATCTGTTTATATTTTTCCCATCTTTTCTCCAACAATTCTTCCTCATTCAGTTGTGATAAATTCTGGAGCGATTTGGATAGGACTGTATCGATAAATTTGGACTGTTCATCCACATCTCGATGCGCCCCACCTCTCGGTTCAGGGATTATTTCATCAATCACTTGCAACTTTTTCAATTCATAGGAAGTGATCCCCATCGTTTCCGCAGCTTTTTTTGCTAAGCTGGCATCTTTCCAGAGAATAGAAGCTGCTCCTTCTGGTGAGATAACAGAGTAAGTGGAATTCTCCAGCATATGGACATGGTCACCCACACCAAGCGCCAGAGCTCCACCACTACCACCTTCACCAATGACGATACATACAATCGGCACACGTAACCCGGCCATCTCCATTAGGTTTCTGGCAATCGCTTCACTTTGGCCACGCTCTTCTGCAGCCTTACCAGGATATGCACCTTTTGTATCAATAAAACAAACAATCGGACGCTTGAACTTTTCTGCTTGCTTCATATGACGGAGTGCTTTACGGTAACCTTCCGGATGCGGCATGCCGAAGTTGCGGCGAATATTTTCTTTCGTGTCTTTACCGCGCTGATGACCGATAACGGTAATTGGCTTGTCTTTATAGAAAGCAATTCCAGCTACGATGGCAGCATCATCACCGAAGTTGCGATCTCCATGAAATTCAATGAAATCAGTGAAGATTCTTTCGATATAGTCTAGTGTCGTCGGACGTTCCCCGTGTCGTGCCATTTGCACCCGTTCCCACGGTTTTAGATTACCATATATATCATCTTCTAAGACCCTTAATCTCTCTTCTAACGTCGCTATTTCTTCAGATAAATCAATTTCACTATCATTAGTGAACTTTTTCAGTTCAGCTATTTTTTCTTTTAAATTGACTACCGGTTTTTCAAAATCCAATACTTGCTTCATTTTTAATGCTCTCCACCCTTCTTATGTAGCTTCAGCAATGTAGAAAGGGTGTCTTTCATATCTTTACGATGAATAACCTTGTCCAATTGCCCATGCTTCAACTGAAATTCGGCGGTTTGAAAATCTTGCGGCAATTTTTCCCTAACGGTTTGTTCGATAACTCTTCTTCCGGCAAAACCAATTAAAGCTCCCGGCTCAGCAAAGTTGTAATCACCGATAGAGGCAAAGCTTGCAGATACTCCTCCAGTCGTTGGATGAGTCATAACAGAAACCATTAGCCCACCAGCATCACTGAAGCGTTTAATTGCAATCGACGTTTTCGCCATCTGCATCAAGCTTAATACCCCTTCTTGCATCCTTGCTCCACCGGAAGCACAGAAAATAATAAATGGAATGGATTCTTTTCTGGCATTTTCAATAGCACGAGCTATCTTCTCTCCAACCACGGAACCCATACTTCCCATGCGGAAATTGGAATCCATAACAGCAAAAGCAGTTTCTTGTCCGTCAATGGTGCCTTTACCTGTTACAACAGCTTCGTTTAAGCCAGTTTTTTTCCGGTCTTTTTCCACCTTTTCAATATAATCCGGAAAATTCAACGGGTTTGTAGAAGTGATGTTTGCATCCCATTCTACAAAAGTTCCCTCATCAAATAGGCTATCAATCCGTTCCCATGCGGTCAGCGGATGATGGTAGCCACAATTCACACAAACATGAAGCATCTTTTTGATTTCTTTTCTATAAAAGATTTTATTACAACCTTTGCATTTTTGCATAAGGCCTTCAGGAACATCGACCTTGCCATTTTCACTCGGTATCGATGCGTAACGTCTACGCTTGCTAAATATATCTTTCAGCAAGGATCATACCTCCTTCTCAAAAGCAACATACGAAGCATATCCACCACTCATCATAGCTTATCCTATTAGAGAAATTTGTCATAATTTGCAAGGAGCTATAAATTATTTATTATTGATATGATTTTACTGCTCGTATAAACTTTCTAACGCGTTGTTGTCTTTCTCTGCGATTATTTCCAAGAGCTTATCATAAAATACCTGGCTCTCATATACACTATCAATCGAATGCGAAAATTCTTCCAACAACATCCAAATTTTTAACAATAATTTATTATTTGCTTGTTGTAGCACGCATGTGAAAAAGTCGATATGTTTCTTCTCGGATGGCGCACTGCTTTTCACAATTGCTTCCAGCTTAGTTAAAGTATCCTCCTGAATCAGAGGCAATGCCATTTTGACTGCTTCTTTTTCAATCATGCGTTTAACTTGATGAAGCTCATTTCTTGTTTGATCCTCTAATAAAATGAAAGAAGATAATAATTCCACAGATTGCAATGATTGATAGGATCTAAGAAATGTTCCTTCACCGTGTCGAGTTTCAATTAATCCCAATAATTCCAAGGCTCGTAATGCCTCACGAATGGATGACCTTCCAGCCTGCAGCTTGTCGGAAAGCTCCCTTTCTGAGGGGAGCTTATCACCCGGGGATAGATGGTTATCACGGATATACATGCGTACCTCTTCTAAAACTCCTTGATATACTTTTGGTTTTGAAGACTTTGACATAACCTAAAATCCCTTCTGCAGCGTCATGAACGATCTATTCAAATTTTCCTGTAAGCTGCCTAGTTTTTTCCGCAACCTCTTCAGGATCAACTTGAAGACGTGCAACACCAGACTCCATCGCAGCTTGAGCTACACTTTTGGCAACAATTGGTGCTACACGGGCATCAAATGGAGCTGGAATAACATAATCTTCATTCAACTCCTCCTCAGAAATGAGGGATGCAATCGCATGGGCAGCTGCTACTTTCATTTTTTCATTAATGCGTGTCGCTCTAACATCTAAAGCTCCACGAAAAATTCCTGGAAATGCCAACACATTGTTGACTTGATTTGGGAAATCTGAACGGCCAGTACCAATTACTTTTGCTCCAGCTTGTTTGGCTATTTCAGGCATAATTTCCGGTTCCGGATTTGCCATTGCGAATATAATTGGATCATCATTCATTTTTGCAACCATTTCTTCCGTTAGTGCGCCAGCAACAGATACACCGATAAATACATCTGCACCTTCCAGCATATCTTCCAACGTTCCTTCTTTTCTATCTAAGTTGGTAAATTGCGCAACCATTTCTTTAACCTCATTCATCCCATACGGTCGACCTTCAAATATCGCACCTCGAGAATCACACATTACCATACTTCTAACACCGAAGCTTTCTAATAAACGGGCAATTGCAATACCAGCTGCCCCGGCACCACTTAAGACTACTTTAATATCTTTAAACTGTTTATCAACAAGTTTCAATGCATTAATTAAACCGGCAACAGTCACAATAGCTGTTCCGTGTTGGTCATCGTGGAAAATCGGAATGTTCATTTCTTCTTTCAAACGGTCTTCTATGATGAAGCAATTAGGTGCTGCAATATCTTCCAGGTTGACTCCGCCAAAAGTCGGCTCCATTAACTTCACCGCATTCACAATCTGATCAACATCCTGCGTAGCCAAGCATATCGGGAATGCATCCACTCCAGCAAAACTCTTAAACAGTACCGCTTTGCCTTCCATAACTGGAAGTGAAGCTTCCGGACCAATGTTTCCTAATCCTAATACTGCTGAACCATCACTTACGACTGCCACCATATTCCCCTTCATGGTATAGTCGTACACACGGGATGTACGATCATAAATTTCTTTACATGGCTCTGCAACCCCTGGTGAATAAGCGAGGCTCAAGTCTTTTGAATCGTTTACTTGAACTTTGGATTGGACTGACAATTTACCTTGATTTACTTTGTGCATATGCAATGCTTCATCTCTTAAGCTTGCCATGATTTTATTCTCCCCTTTTTTAACATTCCTGAATTGATGGTTTACAGCAATCCAAGTGGTCTGACCACCCCTAATGACTTCTATATTATAACAAAAGAGATTTATCTGTAAAGCTCATACGCGTTCAGGTTTTCTTCACAACCACGTTGTCCCTGCCAAAAAATGTTCGTAACTGCTGTAGACAGGCACCCGTCGGTTCAATAAAATAACTTTGATTCAATTTATACGATTGTTTTTCTGCTTCATTATATAAAATGATCGGGACATTTCCTGGATACAATTTCGAAGCTTCGCCAATAACCGGCAACGCCTGTGGATTTGTTTGCTTCGTCGTTTTAATAAACATCATTTTATCAAATTTATGCTCAAGCTCTTGTTCTGTGAAAAGCTGGATATTATCAATAACAAATTGTAGCTTTTGATTCCGTTCTTCGACTTTTCCAATAATCATCACGATTTGTTCTTCCTCAAGCCAGCGTTTCACTTCACGGTACTTATCAGGAAAAATGACAGCATCGAGAATATCGTGTTCATCCGCAATCGTGAGAAAAGCCATTTGATCTCCGCGTTTGGTACGTATCTGCTTGATTTCCTGCAGAATAACAACAGTCTTCACGTTTTTCCTGCCAGCCAATGGTTCCATTGAAGCTATGGGAAGAAACCCGTTTGCTCGTAATTGGGAGCGATAATTTTTTAATGGATGGCTAGAAAGATACATTCCGACCAATTCTTTTTCATCCTGTAGTTTTTTAGTGATTGTAAAATCTTCAATCTCTACATAGTTTACGTCTAGGTTAAGCTGATTCTCAAATAGATTCGGCTGATCGTGGAACTCACGGAACAATTCACCTTGTTCTAATGCTTGATCAATGGATGCTAGCAAACTCGCGCGATTATTAAACAACTCATCAAAAGCACCAGCTAATATCAAATTCTCTATTGTGGAACGCTTAACCGATTCATTCGGCACTCGGAGACAAAAATCAAATAGATTTTTGAATGCTCCCCCATTTTTTCTGGCTTCAATGATTGCCCGTATCGCATCATTTCCAATCCCTTTTATCGAACTGAGACCCATCCGTATTTTATCTTTTTCAACAGTATATTTACCGAAGCTTCTATTTACCGATGGTGGTAATAGTTCCATGCCGATTTCATTCATTTCTTTAATATACAAATGCAATTTTTCTTGTTGATTTCTAGATCTCGTCAAGATTTCAGCAAAAAAACTTGCAGGAAAATTCGCCTTTAAGTAGCTTAATTGATAGGAAATCTTACTATAGGCGACCGCATGGCTCCTCGGAAAACCGTAGTTTGAAAAACGGACAATCCAACTGAATATTTCTTCCGCTACTTTTTCTGTATAGCCACTTTTCAAACAACCATCAATAAACCGTTGCCGCTCCTCCTGCATCACTTGATGATTTTTCTTACTGACGGCTCTCCTTAATATATCGGCCTCCCCAAGCGTAAAACCGGCAATCCGACTTGCAATTTGCATGATTTGTTCTTGGTAAACAAGCACACCATACGTAGTTTCTAAAATCGGCTTTAAATCTTTATGTGGATAAACAACTTCTTCCTTTTGATGCTTTCTCGCAATATAGTTAGGAATGAAATCCATTGGTCCTGGACGGTAAAGGGCATTAACAGCAACAATGTCTTCAAAACCAGTTGGTTTAAGCTCGCGTAGGACACGCTTCATCCCAGCCGATTCCAATTGGAATACTCCATTCGTTTTACCTTCACGAAGAAGTGAGTAGGTTTTTTCATCATTTGCAGGAATTTGTTCTAAACGTATTGGTTCTTTTCTGCGATAATTGATTGAATCTATGACCCTTTCCAATAAGGAAAGATTGCGAAGCCCAAGAAAATCCATTTTTAAAAGTCCGATCGACTCTAAATCATTCATTGCAAACTGGGTCAAATACGTATTTCCAGTGCCTGTTGTAAGTGGCACATGTTCAACCAGTGGTTGCTCACTGATCACCACACCTGCAGCATGGGTTGAAATATGCCTCGGCAAACCTTCTAGACGGACCGCGATAGAAAACAGAAGCTTCAACTTCGGTGACTGTTTAATATATTCCTTCAGTTCTGGAAGTCCCTTCATCATTTCTACAATCGATTTCGATGACTGGGTCGGAATCTCCCTTAAGATGAACTGGGCATCTTGTCCGTCAACTGCTAGGGTTTTAATCAACTCCCGAATGAGAGATCTCGCTGCAAATGTACCAAACGTAATGATTTGTGCGACATGTTCATGTCCATATTTTTCCCGGACATAGTCGATTACTTCGTCTCTCCTTTCATCAGAGAAATCGATGTCAATATCCGGCATTGTTTGGCGTTCAGGATTTAGAAATCTCTCAAATAATAGGTTGTAGTGAATAGGGTCAACATCCGTTATTCCAAGGACATAAGCCACAAGTGAACCGGCAGACGAACCACGTCCTGGACCAACTGCAATCCCTTGTTGTTTAGCGTAGGCGATAATATCTGCAGTAATGAGGAAGTAATCACTGAAGTCCATTCTTTGTATTACTGATAACTCATATTCCAACCGTTCCCTTATTTCTGCTGTAATGTTTGAATACTTTTCTGGAAGCTTCATGAAACATTGCTTTTCTAAATAGTCATGAACATCGACCCCATCCTCTAATGGATAGGTAGGCAACAGACGCTTTTGGAAATTAAATTCAACGGAACATCTATCCGCAATTTTCGCCGTTTCATGAATTGCATCCGGGAAAAGTCCACCAAGTTCCAATTCCACTTCTTGTACCGTTCGCAAATGCTTATTCCTTAATGCTTCATTGGATACTTGCATACTCCATTCTCTTCCATGTTTCATCGCTAGAAGACAGTCATAACTGTATACATCTTTCTCTTCCAAATAATGTACGTCGGTGGTTACGGTTATATTTGCTGGATAATTGTTCGTATAGTGCTTTAATAATGTTGTTTGCTTACTATTATTTTCTACACCAATGTAGAAATCTCCTTGTTCAAATAATCTTTCATACATACTCAGGTAAGAGTGGACTTCTTCAAAGCTACTTTCTTCAAGTCTTTTGGAAAGCTCCACATCATTTACCGGAAGAATCCCAATCAAACCAACCGTGTGATCTGATAATTCATGTACAGTGATTCCTTCTCTTCCTTCAACTTGGAGTATCGTACTGAGACGAATGAGATTCTTGTAGCCTGAATTATTTTTCGCTAACAATGTAATCTTCGTATGTAAGTTATCTTCTCTTGAAACAGGAATAATCAACCCGATAATCGGCTTGATTCCAACCTTCTTACACGCTTTATAAAAAGGGATCACTCCATATAGAACCCCTTCATCCGTCAAGGCGAGTGCGGAAAAGTTCATTTCTTTTGCCTTAGCCACTAAACGATCAATGGTAATCGTACTATTCATAAGGCTGAAACCGCTTCTGACCTGTAAATGTGTATAAGACATACAATCCCACCTTCTGTTCTATGTGTACTATTATACCAAGGAAATAGGAACATGCATACGGTTAACACCTAATACCTGTTGTAACTGTATATCCTCGAAATATGAAACCTCTATCGGAACGATCGCTTCACACCGATATTGATGAACAATTTACGCAAGTTAATCAAGGTACTGTAATGGTTCATATTCATTCAGGATTCAACATAACATAATAAAGGACAGGCTAAAGGGAGTGAAGCAATTGATTGAGGAACGCTTTTTTGCCGCATTTATACACTGCTTTTTTATTGCTTTTGGAGTCATTCTCGGTGGCTCTGTCATTGGAAGTATCGGAGACTTCGCAACTGGAGATCCCCCGCTGTCTTCCATGACAAGAATTGCAGATCGACTTAGAATTTGGGCGATTGTCGCAGCAATTGGCGGTACATTTGATGCCATTGCCAATGTGGAAAGAGGATTATTTGGCGGTTCAACCTTTGATCTCCTGAAGCAGGTCCTTCTAATTGTCTCAGCTATGGGCGGTGTCAAGGTGGGGCTGACAATCATTGAATGGATTACACAGAAAGGTATGTCTTAAATGCATTTTCCACCATACTATAAGAGACCTGGTTGGCAGCGATTCTTCGTCGGTATGTTTACTGGTGGTGTGATTGGATATTTTATTTTACTTTATATGTACGGGTCGATGTACGAGAATCTACTAACTGAAAACTATGATTTACAGGAAGCGATTATTGACCTAAGAGAACAAAATAAAGTATTACTGGAAACTCAAGAAAATCAAGATACGGCATTATCCATTCAAGAAATAGAGATTATTATTTCCAACCCAGATATTATTAAAGATAGCTTACTTATATCACAGTTAAAAACATTAATAAAAGAAGAAATCAGTCATCTAATCGGGGTAGAAGTTCAAGTCGTTTCTGCCAGTGAAGAGTTGCTTATCTCAGCGATTGAAAACAAGGCATTCACAATCGATAAAGTCTCCTATCATTTTACAGTCTCCAGACTTACATTCGCTCCAAAACTTAAAATCGTAGTTGACGCGAATATTCTAAATTGAACAATTTATGAACATTTTAGACTTTTCGTTTAACGAAGGGTCTTTTTGTGTATGATGGAAATAACATATAATGTAAGCGCTCTAATTGAGTATAGGCACCTTTTCAAGATTATTCCATACGATAAAAGAGTATAAGGAGGGGAGAAACATGATTATTCCTGCGAAATCATTGGTAGTAGAAAATATGAAAAGATTAAAGAACGGAGAAACAGCCTTTGCTGAATCAACTGAAGTGATTCGGCTATTAGAGCGTGATATTGCCCGAGAAAATTTAAATGTTTTTATTGACAAAACACCAGCCGGTTGTTGGATTATTCCTCAAAAAGATTCTACAAAAGTTATGGAATAACCCAGACCAAAGGTCCGGGTTATTTTCTGTAATTTTTACATGTTATATCTAAATCATGGATGACCGCATCTGCTTCTTCCCAGCTGTAAACCGTCGCTCCCGAAGCCAATGGGTGTCCCCCACCGTTATATTTCGCTGCTATCTCATTAATCACTGGACCTTTAGAGCGGAGTCTCACTCTTATCAAATCATCTTCTTCGATAAAGAACACCCATGCTTTAATCCCTTTAACATCACCGAGTACATTAACGAGTTGTCCTGTCTCATCTGCAGAAACTTGATACTCATCCAACAATTCTTTTGTCAGCTTTATTGCACACAATCCAGACTCGAACATTTTAAAGTCCTGCAGGATATGACCTCTAAGCCGCATAATATTCGTCTCTACACTGTAAAGATTTTGATATAATTCCGGGCGGTCAAATTGATAGGTAACAAGCTCAGCAGCAAATTGGAACGTTTTCTTCGTTGTGCTTGGAAATAAAAATCTACCGGTATCACCTACTATACCAGCATATAGTAATCTCGCTCCCTCATCACTTAACTTGAATCCCTCGCTCTTTCCTGCTTCAAACAATTCATAAATCATTTCGCTTGTTGAGCTTGCATCGGTATTAACCCACACAACATCTCCATACGCATCCACATTCGGATGATGATCAATTTTAATTATCTTCTCACCCAACTTATGGCGCTCATCATCTATTCTTGGTGTATTCGCCGTATCACATACAATAACAAGAGCCCCTTCATACACATCCTCAGAAATGGTGTCCATTTTAATAAGAAATTCAAACTCGGGGTCGTCCACTCCAACAATATAGACATTTTTATCAGGGTAAGATGTTTGGATGATTTCTTTTAATCCACCTTGAGAACCAAGTGCATCTGGATCAGGGCGGACATGACGATGAATAATAATTGTTTCATATTGTTTTATCGCTTCAATAATACTACGTTTTTCCATAATACAGCTCCAATCTCCTTAAGGGAAAACCTATTATTTAGTCTTACTCCGTACATAACTAGAAAAATACTGTAAAACAAGTTAGAATAGAATAGTGATTTAGTATTTAAGGTAGTTTAGGAGAGATGATATGATAATTTTCCCTATAGGTATCGTGATTTCCCTTGTACTATACGTTTATTATAAGGTTGCTATTGTGAAAAGCAAAGATATCTTAACACAAAAGTATTTTAATGGTAAGTCCCGTATCTGCCTAGGTGCTTTTATTCTGCTGTTTGGAATTAACCAATATTTCTTTTATGAGACGACACTTTCTCTAATTATCGGCATTATATTTGTACTTTTAGGTGGTTTGCAGGTAACTCGTGGTTATAACGAAGCAAGGCATTATCGAAATGAATATCGGAGATTGAATCCTAGCGAATAAAAAACATGCACCTTCTCTTAGGTGCATGTTTTTTTAACGATTAATCAATTGTGCCATTAATAAGCCTTTACCAATAAGGTTTTTCTCATCAAACACTTCAACGTCCACTTTCGCATATAGTCGTCCAACCTCTAGGATAGTCGGCTTAATCCGGAGTTCACTATCGATTTGCACCGGCTTCGTGAAGTAAACGGTAATATTTTCAATGGATAATTCCGCTCTCCGTTTATCCATCAACAATCTACTGCTTGCCTCTATAATCAAAGCAGTGAAGACTCCGTGACCTAAGGTTCCTAAATGATTCGTCATTTGTGGTACAACTTGTGAAACGAATACATTTTCCTCATCAGGAGCAGCTTCCAAATTACTTGTAATGATATCTGTAATGGTCTCCCCTACTTGTGGCTGACGTTGTATTTGCTGCATTGCCTTCAGTACATCCTGTCTGGACACTACACCAATTAAAATTCGAGAATCATCTACTACCGGCAAGAGTTCAATACCTTCCCAAACCATCGTATGAGAAGCAGACGCCAGTGAAGTTTTAGACTGCACGGTATGAGGTTTCTTACTCATCACTTTGTCGATACTTATCTGTTCATCCTGACCTACAATATCTTTTGAGGAGATCATCCCAACTACGCGCATCTTACTGTCGACCACTGGAAAACGTGTGTGGGTGGAACGTCTATTTAATACATACCAATCCTCAATCTTATCCGTATTACGCATATAAAATGTATCTTCCAATGGAGTTGCGATATCTCCTACAAAGATAATTTCCTTTTTGATCAACTGGTCATAAATTGCACGGTTAATCATAGAAGCTACGGTAAACGTATCATAACTTGTAGAAATGATCGGCAAGTCCTTCTCGTCCGCAAGTTGCTTATTCCTTTCTTCTGTATCGAAACCCCCGGTAATCAACACAGCAGCTCCGGTCTGCAACGCACGATAATGCGCTTCCACCCGGTTACCAACAATAAGTAAAGAACCCGCATCCGTGTAACGCATCATGTCTTCCAGCTGCATGGCACCGATCAAGAATTTACTTAATGTCTTATGAAGGCCATCACGTCCTCCAAGTACTTGTCCATCAATTATGTTGACAACCTCTGCAAATGTCAGCCGCTCGAAGTTTTCTTTTTTCTTCTTTTCAATCCGAATGGTACCGACCCGCTCAATCGTACTTACAAGCCCTTGATTTTCCGCTTCCTTAATTGCCCGGTAGGCAGTTCCATCACTTACATTCATGACTTTTGCAATTTGGCGTACGGAGATCTTTTGGCCAACTTCTAAAGATAAAATATGTTGCAAAATCATTTCGTGTTTCGTAGCCATCTTAAACACCGCCTAATCTGTACTATAGCAATACTTCTAATTCAATTATACAGATTAGAACCCAACTACTCAACGATTAGCACGTATTTTGTTTTCCTCAAAAGACTGTTCCATTACAGGCGGTGCGATCATTTGTAAAAGATTCGCCAAATTCGCTCCAACTACAAGCAGCAAAAATGCCAGCCACATACCCCAAAACGTCATCTCCAAGCCTGAAGCTGCAAGTGTAAACTTCGGCCAGGCGAAATAGAGCATGAGAGCTGCCAGAAGTAGTCGGAGGGTGGGTAGGTTTTTCATAGTATGTTTCCTCCTTTTTAAATATATATATGGAGTAATCATGTGTGAAAGAACAATTATTATGTAAAGTGACTAGTCGTACCAAACGTCAATTGTCGGTTGATGTGAATCGTCCCATTCAATTATTGGATTATCCTCTCTGTCACTATCACCAGGATTACCTAGATTTACATCACATTTTCCTTTTATTTCTTTGTAAGCATTCTCTTCTATAATTGGATCCTTCGCTCGCCAACTTTCAATTTGCTCATCGAGAACAATTTTGCCTCTTTGCGATCCATACCCTCTAACATGATGTTCGCAATTTCCAATCCATTGGATATGTTTCCATTCGCTTCTAAATTTTGTAAAAATAGAGGGTGAAGTGAGATAGCAGATAATGAAACGATACTTATAAACAACAATATTTTTTTAAAAGGAACATTCTTCTAAAAAACAGGCTCCATATGGTGCATAAGCATGAATGGAAGGACGGTTGTACCAGTTGCTCCATTTTTTCAACGTAGATCTAACAGTTTATGTAAAACAACTGCATGTACCAATGAATCATCTCTTCCCCATAAAAATAAGAAAGTAATGCACCTGCAACTATATACGGACCAAATGGAATCGGCTGTTTTCGTTCAACAATTTTAAGTGCCATTAACGCTATTCCCACTACAGCACCTAATAGACATGCCAAAAAGAAAGCTAGGAGTACATTTTGCAGTCCTAATACAATTCCTAACACTCCAAATAACTTCATGTCCCCAGCACCCATACCTCCACGGCTAATAATGATAATCAACGCAAGCAGTGCAATTGCTATAAGCGAGCCGACAATCGGAGACCACCAAGGATCCAACGGACTGATAAATCGCATAATGATAAAAAATGGCAGGAAAAATCGCAATACATTGTTTTGAATGATCATATAGTGAATATCAGAAACGAGTATAATCATCAACATGGATACTAGCATTAATGCTATGACTAACTCCCAGTCGAATCCAATCTGCATGTAACTGAATAGAAATAAACATCCAGTTAATGCTTCAATTATCGGATATACAGGTGAGATTCTTTCACCGCAATACCTACATTTCCCAAACTGGATGAAATAAGACATAATAGGCATTAGTTCATACCAAGACAATGTTTTTTTACATCTTGGACAATAGGAGCGGTCATTTATAAATGTTTCATTTTTCGGTCCTCTAAGTCCTACCACGTTATAAAACGAGCCGAATATCGCTCCAAATGTAAAGAATAACAGACAATATATGTACTCCAACCTCCGGCCCCCCTCAGCTATATCGCATGTAACTTTTCACCCATGATTATAGCACTATATGGAAGTAATTTCATGAATCTACACAAAATTATTATGAAATTTACAATCAGAAAAAGCCCTATAAACAGTAAACTGTTTATACGGCTAACATTCGCAATATTTATCTATAACTATAATTCGATGGATTCGCCAATTTTCAATGCACGACCTTCTCCGGTTTTCACTTTACTTGCCCAAGCATCTGGATCTTGTTCAATCACAGGGAAAGTATTGTAATGGACCGGTACACTAATCTTCGCATTAATCCAATCAGCTGCAACTAAAGCATCTTCAGGTCCCATCGTGAAGTTATCTCCAATCGGGATAAACGCAATATCAATGTCATTCATTTCCCCGTACATCTTTAAATCGGTAAACAATGCTGTATCACCAACATGGTAAATCGTTTTTCCTCCGACAGTAAGTAAGATGCCGCCTGGCATTCCTCCGTAAATTACTGTTCCATCATCTTCCGCATAGGACGAGCCATGAAAGGCTTGTGTGAATTTTACTTTTCCAAAATCGAATTCACGGGAGCCGCCAATATGCATCGGATGGGTTACAACCCCTTTTGTTCCGAGATATACAGCAAGTTCGTTCGGTGCAACAATCAATGCATCTGTACGTTTTGCAATCTCCACTGCATCACCCACATGGTCATTATGGGCATGTGTCAATAATATAACATCTGCATCCACCGTACTTGCATCTAAATCACAAGCCTCATTGCCAGAGATAAAAGGGTCAAATAAGATCGTATGTGAACCTGTTTCAACTTTTACGACTGAATGACCGTGATAGGATACTTTCATTGAACATCTCTCCCTTTTTAATAATTCTATCTATATTCAAATTAAAACATAATGTATGGTGAAAGTTAAGTTATAACTGTTCGTTGAATTTATAAGATGTGGTTATGAGAAATTGAATATAGTATGAGTTCCTCTTACTTTCACCCTTGTAATGTAAAAAAAGCACCATCGGGTGCTTTTTTGATTTGTGCATTATTCTGTTGGGCTTTCGTCTTTACCTAGTTTTTTCTTTAGTGCTGCAAGTTCATCATCTACATCATTCGTAATTAAATCTTTGAATTCATCATCTAACGTCCGGCTTGCTTGCGAGATATCCTCAGATGTTTCAGCTTCAGCCTCAAAACGTAATACCTTTTCTTCCATACGTTCGAAACCTTGCCTGGATTCATCACCACTGATGGAAGACATCGTACGGTTCATCTTTGTTCTCGTTTTCGCGGATTCTGCACGAGCTTTCAAAGAATCCTTCTTCAATTGCATCTCACGGTATTCACGTTTCATTTCATCTAATTTATCACGGAGAGATGATACATCAGCTTGGGCACGTTCCCAAGACTCTGTTAAGCTTGCCAATGTATTTTCATGGTCTTTCTTATCTTGAAGTGCACGACGAGCTAAATCATCATTGCCTGCTTCGACAGCTTTTTCAGCTTGTTCTTGACGACGATCCACCATCACTTGAGCATCATTTACTTTTCGTTTCAACATTTTTTCATTGGCGATTTGTTTAGCTACCGCAGCCTCTGCTTCTCGAATGTCTTCACCCATATCCCTTAAAAATTGGTCAAGCATTTTCACTGGATCTTCGGCTTTGTCAATCATTGCATTAAGTTCTGAACTGACTACTGTTCTAATCCTTTTAAAAAATTGAAACACAGTTATCTCCTCCTTAATTTTAGCTAATGTATTGTTTCCCTTTTACAAAGGATAACATTCCTGTAATCTTCTATTCCTTATGTATTACGCATTGAAAATGAAAAGGTTTCAAGAAAAATGTAAAAAACTCTTATAAAAATAAAAGCACTGATTAAAAAATCAGTGCTTTTCCTCTATTTGTTCAACAATACTTTAACATCCTCATATTCCATTTGATGAGCATCTGCAACAGCTTTGTAGGCGACGTAACCACCTAATGTGTTTATACCATTGAGAAGTGCTGCATTATCCTTAACAGCCTGCTTCAATCCTTTATTAGCAACTTGCAAAATATATGGTGTTGTAGCATTCGTTAAACCTACCGTCGCTGTTTGTGGGACGGCTCCAGGCATATTAGCCACGGTATAATGGACAACATCATGTTTCATATAAGTCGGGTTATCATGCGTTGTAATCCTGTCACTCGTTTCAAAGTTACCACCTTGGTCAATAGCAACGTCAACCATTACAGAGCCTGGTGCCATTTGTTTCACCATTTCTTCTGTAACTAAAACTGGAGCTTTAGCACCTGGTATGAGTACTGCACCAATAACCAAATCAGATTCGATAACAGACGTATAGATGTTGTGCGGATTTGATACTAACGTATTAATGGAATTTCCAAAAATATCATCTAGTTGACGTAACCGGTCAGGGTTTAGATCAATTATCGTCACCTTTGCACCTAGTCCGACTGCTATTTTAGCGGCATTCGTTCCAACTACTCCACCACCAATAATTGTTACCTTTCCTCTGGCGACCCCAGGTATTCCTGAAAGAAGGATCCCTTTACCACCATGGATTTTTTCAAGAAATTGCATACCGACTTGGGTAACCATTCTTCCCGCCACTTCACTCATAGGAGTCAATAATGGTAAAGCCCCATTCGGCAGCTGAACCGTTTCATAGGCAAGTCCGGTCACTTTGTTCTCTACTAAAGCCTTTGTCAATTCAGGTTCATTTGCTAAATGTAAGTAGGTGAATAAAATAAGTCCTTCACGGAAGTATTTGAATTCTTCTTTTTTTGGTTCTTTTACTTTTAAAACCATATCCTGATTCCAAGCTTCTTCAGCAGTATCGACTATAACTGCACCCACTTCTTTATATTGTTCATCGAAAAAGCTAGAGCCTTCGCCCGCTCCTGTTTGAACGTACACCTCATGCCCTGCCTGCGTTAAAGAATATACACCTGAAGGGGCCATCGCAACACGATTTTCATTATTAAGTATTTCTTTTGGTATACCGATTCTCATTTCCAATCCTCCTATGTAGCATATTCAAATCTAAGCCTATTGTAACAAAAGAAAGACTATTAAGCATTCTTGGAAATAGAATTATTTGTCTGGAAGAGAATTAACTCTCTTCCAGACGAACGATACAGATTACCTGTTTTGGTTATTGAAGTGATGGACTCCACGGTTATTCTTCAACTGATCCTCAACTACTCCACTCTGATAACTTTCATTCAGCTGGTTTTTTACAGCGTCAATTCCTTTAGGGTCGGTAAACAGTTTGTTCTGCTTTTTTATTTTTGCCAAATCAGTCACCTCCTTGAATTTAGTGTGCCCAAGAACCTGTAACAAAGTTGTTATTTTTACTGGCAATATTTGATTGGAACACTTTCCGTTAGGGTATATAATTAAAGTAGGAAGGGGAGATAATTATGAAATATAAAAACATTGTTGTTGCTGTGGACGGTTCTGAAGCCGCTGAGAAAGCGTTCAAGAAAGCTGTTTCTATAGCTCTACGTAATGATGCTCGCCTTATTATTTCTCATGTTATTGATTCCCGGACGTTTGCGACAGCTGAAGCTTATGATCGTACACTTTCCAATCGTGCCGAGGAATATGCAAAAGAATTATTAGACACGTATATTGAAAGCGCAAGAAAAGAAGGACTGACTGATTTGGTAAGATGTATCGAATATGGATCTCCAAAAGTTAAAGTCCCACGTGACATCGCGGAGAACTTCAAAGCAGATTTGATCGTTTGTGGTGCAACTGGTATGAACGCAGTTGAGCGTTTCTTAATTGGCAGTGTCTCAGAAAGCATCACAAGACATGCCAATTGTGATGTGTTGGTGATCAGATAACACAACTTATATTAATTTGAAAGCATCCTTTATAGGATGCTTTTTAATTTTAACTAAAAAATGGGAAAGAGGCTGAAACCTCTCACCCATTAACTTAAGCGTACAGTGTCGCGTGCAATCATGACTTCTTCGTTGGTCGGAATCACGATTACTTTTACAGGCGAATGCGGATAATTAATAAATTGTTCTTTTCCACGTACGTTATTCAGTTTCGGATCCCAATAAACTCCCATGAATTCCAAACCTGTTAAGATTTTCTCACGTACTACATCACTATTTTCACCAACACCTGCTGTAAAAATAATCGCATCTACACCAGACATTTTTGCGGCATAAGAACCAATGAATTGGTGGATTCTTTCAGCAAATACAGTTAGAGCAAGTTCTGCACGTTCATCTGAAGCTGCCCTCTCTTCAATATCCCGTAAGTCACTGGAAAATCCGGAAAGTGCCAACATTCCACTTTCCTTATTTAATACGTGCACAACTTCATCGGCAGTTTTACCCGTTTTGTCCATAATATAAGGAATCAATGCAGGATCGATATCTCCCGATCGTGTTCCCATCGTCACTCCTGCAAGTGGAGTGAAGCCCATTGATGTATCAATGGATTTCCCTCCTTCGACAGCTGTAACACTTGCTCCATTTCCTATATGACAAGTGATGAGACGTAGATCCTCGATTGGAGTGCCGATCAATTCTGCAGCTCGCTCTGATACAAATTTATGGCTTGTTCCATGGAAACCATATTTCCGAATGCCATATTCCGTATAATAGTTTTTAGGTAAACTATATAAATAAGATGATTTTGGCATGCTCTGGTGGAATGCTGTATCAAAGACTGCCACCATAGGTACATCAGGTAAGATTTCCTGGAAAGCTCGAATTCCTGTCAAGTTTGCAGGATTGTGAAGCGGAGCCAACTCGGAAACATTTTCAATCGTTTGAATCACTTCATCCGTGATCAGTACGGAATCACTGAAGTATTCACCACCATGAACAACACGATGTCCAACCGCATCAATCTCCTGAAAGCTTTTGATGACACCAGAATCAGTCAATGCTTTGAGCAATAATTGTACTGCGACACCATGGTTTGGGATATCTGAAATTGACTTCTCCTTATTACCATTCACTTCCATTTTAAAGATCGAATTATCCAGACCAATTCTCTCAATAACACCGATAGCAGATACCTTCTCTTCTGGCATCTGAATCAATTGAAATTTTAATGATGAACTTCCTGCATTTATTGCTAATACATTTTTCATAAAATCACTCCAGCATTCAAGTATTATCTACCTTCATAAGTTTGAAACCAACGATTCATTTGTCCAAGAATGTCGGCCATCGCTTGATGGTTTGTTAAAGACGGAAGTTGCACCAAGAGTGGCTGTTTTGGACTTGAAGTTTCTTCCCCTTTTTTCTGAAGGACTAAAATGCTTTTAACATTCCTCGATGATTTAAAAATGGATTCCGGTAATCGAAGGACCCCAACGATATGTGCGTGTTCCTTCAAATAACGATTTAACTGTTCGGATTGATCACTTGTGAAAAGGAAATCAGGAATAACGAATATTAGGAACCCTGCTTCTTTCGTGTATTTCAAACTTTGTTCAATGAACAAATGATGTGAATAGGAATGCCCACTTCCCGCCTTCAACTTATAATCATTTGCTCGAATATCATCCGGATAATACCCAACTGGCAAGTCAGCTACAATCAAATCAACTGGGTCAATCAGAAACGGTGCCAAACTATCTTGATGGAAAAACTCAATTTCCTTCTTCAATAAATTGGCACTGCTTACGGCAAGCTGAATCAGCGTTGGATCTACCTCACTTGCATAAGCTGTCTGTTTTTGTGACAGTTGCTCCATGACTGTAAAAAGTAAATTGCCCGTACCTCCTGCTGGGTCGAAGATACGGATTTCTTGTTTATTCTTCATTAATTGATCCGCCAAATAGGCAACGATGAGTCCGATAGATTCCGGAGTCATGACATGTTGTTCTTGGACAGAATCTTTCATTCCTTTTAAAATAGCCAACTGGAGCGCCTTTTTAAGGTCGGTAGTCGAGTATTTAATTTCTCCCAGCTCGTCCAATGCATCATTCAGCTTCTTAGTTAATATGTCGTTGAATTCTTCGTTGGGTGAATCAAAAAACACCGTGTCCATTACTTCACTGAGACTATCTAAATACGGTTCATCCATATGAGCTTGAATTATTTCTGTTGTCTTCTCAAACCATTTAAAAAGTTGTTCTACTGTTGACTTTTCCATTCCATACCTCCACTAAACATCATATCCTTTGCATGAAAAATCTCTCTCGCGTCGCCTTGAGAGAGATTGAATTTACTTCGCTTGTTTGACAGCTTCTAAAGCAGCGTCGTAATCCGGATGGTTTGAAACCTCGTCAACATACTCCACATAGGTCACCACATCATTTGAATCGACAACAAAGATCGATCTTGTGAGTAAACGCAGCTCTTTGATAAGTACACCGTACTTTTCACCAAAGTCCCCATCGCGGTGGTCAGACAATGTGTCCAGGTTTTTGATGCCTTCTGCTGCGCACCAGCGTTTCTGAGCAAATGGCAAGTCCATACTAATCGTTAGAACTTGAACATTATCCAGCTTTTCCGCTTCCTCATTAAAAGTTCTTGTCTGCTTTGAGCAAACTCCTGTATCAATAGAAGGTACAACACTGATCAGCTTTACTTTTCCTTTGTATTCATCAAGAGATACTTCTTGTAGATCATTTGTGAGTACTGTAAAATTAGGGGCCTTGTCTCCAACCTTGATTTCTTTACCTACTAAAGTAACTGGATCATGATGGAATGTAATTTGCTTCATTTGTATCCTTCCTCCCATTATCTTTCTTTCCTCTATTATGAAGAATCCTTTAATCATTGTCCAATATTTCACACCTGGAAGGAAGTGTACATGTTAAATTGTTACTTGTCTAAATATCAAAATTAATCGGATTTGTTTTTTCTTCTTTTCCACCCTTTTCTTTTTTCTCATTCCTTGATCCTTTATCTTTTATCATTTTTTCAACTTTCTCAATCACTTGCGGAGTCATATCTAGAAATTTCTCATAGAGATGGCTATTCTGATCAAGACGAACCATCTTCACATTTTCGTCCTTTATAATTAAAAAAGCTATCGGTGTAAGGGATACCCCACCACCACTTCCACCTCCAAATGGTAACGTTGCATCACTTTCGTTCGATTGAGAATTAAACTCACTACCTCCTGCAGCAAATCCGAATCCCACTTTGGAAACTGGTATAATGGTACTTCCATCTGGAGTTTCAATCGGGTCACCGATTATCGTGTTCGTCTCTACTAAAGATTGTAAACTTTCCATCGCAGTCGTCATTAAGCCTTGAATTGGATGTTCTTCCATATTTCATTACCTCCATCAATATTAATTTAGTTTTTGTAATTCCAACTTCAACTTCCTATACGTACGGAAGCTTAGAATCAGTTTGCAATCAAACTTCGAATAAAATCCCTCACCATGATAATTTGGTTGTACTTTCATGACGGGGTGCTGCACTGCTTTGAAATAGTTTGTCAACGCATGAACTGCCATTTCTTTTCCTGCCCAAATAAAACCTGTTAAGATTCCCGTAAAATGAGCTTCGCCAATACCGATTCCTGTCTCCCATTTTAGATTCTCCACTTTAATTTTTCTTAATAAAGGGAGTGACTCTCTCCACGCTACCGGAGATTTAGATGGGAAAGCAGCATCTTCATCTTCTAAAAAATCGGTTAATATCGGCAAATAAAAAGTATGCGACCACCAACGTACCTTAAACAATAAAACAGTTATCTTGATTCGATGGGTGTCAGTAAAGTTAATTCGGTAGTTTATATGGACTTGGAATCTAAGTAATATAAACAATAGGACAAGCAAGCAGACAATCAAGCAGAAAATTACAGACCAAATCATATCTCTTAATCCTTTTCCTTGAGTTCTATCGGCATTCCTCCCTATCCTAGTATGGATACAGAGAATCTGATTCTCTAACATCAGATTGAAATACCATCGATTACCACTTAGCTTGTCTATATATCAATTTTTTTATCCTATTAAGTATAAAATTGGATAATTTTATTTGAGATGATATGATGAAAATACAATGAGATTTGGGGAGGTTTTCCAATTTGGCACATAGGAATCATTTATATTTCTACTATCTTAAAGATGAAGATACAGACGAAAAAGTGTCACAGCTAACTGAAGTTGCTCAAAGTAACGGTTACAAAATTGTTGATCATACGGATGAAGCAAACATTATTGTGAGTATTGGCGGTGATGGTACCTTTCTTCAGGCCGTAAGAAAGAGCGGCTTCCGACAAGATGCCCTTTATGTAGGCATTACCCGTGAAGGGGAGTCCGGACTATATTGTGATTTCAATTTAGATAACTTTAATGAAATGCTCCATCTTCTCATGCATGAAGAATTGGAGGTACGCCGATTCCCAGTAATTAAAACACGCATCAATAATGGAACCGATCATTATTGTTTAAATGAGGTCAGCATACGCTCAACTATTGTTAAAACAATTGTCATAGATGTACTTATCGACGATTGTCATTTTGAAACTTTCCGTGGGGACGGGTTAATTGTTTCCACCCCTACTGGAAGTACAGCTTATAACAAATCTGCAAACGGAGCGGTCGTTGACCCTCTTATTCCTAGCTTTCAAGTTTCTGAAGTCGCTTCATTAAATAATAATCAATATCGTACACTCGGTTCCTCTTTTATTTTGAATAAAGACCGGAAATTAACGTTAAACATTCAATCGACTGGAAATGATCATCCAATAATCAGTTTGGACAATGAAGCAAATCCAATACGTAAAATTGATTCCATAGAGGTTGAAATGGATGATGCGGTTATTAAAACAGTGAAATTAAAAAACAATTCCTTCTGGGATAGAGTAAAAAGAACTTTTCTATAGTAGTAGTATTTACCAATAGACTAAAGTCTATATCAAAAAGCAGGACGTTCATCCTTTGTATTGGATGGTCGTCCTGCTTTTGCCTATCTAGGCTAGTACTCATTTGTTAATGTTAATTAACTATTTTAATTGTTGTTGTGCCATGGAAACTAGTCTTTTGGTAATTTCTCCTCCAACAGATCCATTAGCACGAGAAGTAGTGTCAGCACCCAGGTTTACACCAAATTCCTGAGCAATTTCGTATTTCATTTGTTCTAAAGCTTGTTCTACACCAGGGACTAGCAATTGATTTGAGTTATTATTGTTAGCCATGTAGCTCACCTCCTTGGTAAACATAGATTGTGTAATTTGGAGGTAAAACATACATAACTACTATTAACAGTTCTTGGAAATAAATCTAGATTAATCCACGATATTAAAACAGATCCTCAAACTCTGATTCCTGTTGTTTCGATGTAATCTTTATCGTTTCAATACCTTCAATCGCTTCATTAATTGATTCACTAAAATCATGACGAGCCTCGTAAGCATTTACTTTATCACGTCTAGGTTTGGTTTTAGGAGATTTTGGAACAAAGATTGTACAGCAATCCTCATAAGGTAAGATTGATATATCATAAGTTCCAATCTTCCTGGATATAGCAATGACTTCTTCCTTATCCATCGCAACCAATGGTCTGATTATCGGATAGTTGGTCACTTCATTGATCGTATGCATACTTTCCATTGTCTGACTCGCAACTTGTCCTAAGTTCTCACCAGTCGTCAATGATAAAATTCCTTCCTGTTGGCAAACAGCTTCCGCAATTCGGAACATCATACGTCTCATAATAGTCATGCCATAGTTTTCCGGCATCTCACGAAAGATTTCCTGCTGGAGTTTCGTAAAAGGCACAATATGGACACGAATGGATTTCCCATATTTGGTCAATTGCTTAGTAAGGTCAAGAACTTTTTGTTTTGCCCGTTCACTAGTATATGGAGGTGAGTGAAAATGGATTGCTTCCAATTGAACCCCGCGCTTCATTGCTAGATATCCAGCAACAGGGCTGTCGATACCACCTGATAGAAGCAATAATGATTTTCCTGAAGTTCCGACTGGTAAACCACCAGCTCCAGGAACATTTTCCGAAGTGATATACGTTGCTTCGGCACGAATTTCAACCTTCACTTCCACATCTGGATGATGTACATCGACGGTAATATCATCCGTATTTACTAAAAGATGTGTTCCAAGCAATTGATTCATTTCAGATGAACCATGCGGAAACTGTTTATTTACACGTTTCACACTAACTTTGAATGTCTTTACATCCTTCGCTTTCTTTAAAGCATATAAAGCAGCCTCTTTAATTTGCTCAACATCATTGTCAACTTTAATTGCTAACGATAAACTATGGATTCCAAATACCTTTTTACAGATATCCATAATCGGTTCAGGGTCATGTCCATTCAAAAGAATAAACATTCTTCCTTGGGTCCGCTTAATTTTAACTTGGGGAAATTCTTTTAATTTAGCAAGAAGGTTTTCCTGCAATGTCAAGATGAAACTGCGCATATTTTTCCCCTTTAACGCCATTTCACCATACCGAATCAATATATGTTCATATTCCATATTATCTACCTCAAGACTTGTTTAAATTGATTTAAAGATCTACTGAATACATCAATAAATCTTTTCATTTCTTCCATTGTATTGTCATAAGAAAGACTAATCCTTAGGCCGGAAATAGCAACATCTCGAGAAAAACCGCAAGCTACTAAAATTTTGCTTTCATCTTTTTGTTTCGATGAGCATGCTGATTTTGTAGAGATATAAATGCCTTCTTCTCCAAGCATATGGATCATCACTTCCGGTTTGAGACCAGGCACTGAAATATTAAGAATATGTGGTGCGCCATCTTCCGGACTATTTATAATTACGTCATCAAATTGCTTCAATTCTTTCCACAAATAATCACGCATTTCTTTTAAGTGGTTGGCATACTGTTTTTCTTTTTCATGGATAAGGCGCAATGCTTTCACCATGGAAACTGCTCCTGCCACATTTTCCGTGCCAGAACGAAGCCCATTTTCTTGGCCACCACCATGAAACAACGGAAATAATTTCGTTGTTTTATTTACAAATAGGATACCAGTACCTTTTAACCCATGAATCTTATGGCCAGAGAACGTACAGAGATCGATACCTGACTCATAAATATTAACTGGTACTTTTCCTAAGCTCTGAACTGCATCAACATGGAAAAACAATTTAGGATATTGACGTAGTATTTTACCGATCTCCTCTATAGGCTGAATGGATCCAATTTCATTATTCACATGCATGATACTAACGAGAATCGTATCTTCTCGAATTGCTCTTTTAAGATCCTCTAAATTGATAATTCCCTTTTCATCAACCGGAAGCATGGTAATTTCAAACCCTAGTTTCTCTAGACTTTGACAAGCTTCTTCAACAGATGGATGCTCAATCGCCGTTGTTATAATGTGTTTTCCACGATTTTGATGTTCCAGTGCAATTCCTTTTATGGCAATATTATTTCCTTCTGTTCCTCCAGATGTGAATATAATTTCGTTCGCTTCAACTTGCAGGATGGATGCTGCTTGCTCTTTAGCCTTTTGTAAAAGCTTTTCTGTTGTTCCCCCCAATTGGTGAATGGAGGATGGATTTGCAAAAAACTTTTCAGAAGTTTTTTGAAAGCTCTCGATGACTGCTGAATCTGGCTTTGTGGTTGCACTATTGTCTAGGTAAATCATATTTCCTCCCCCTCGTATATTATGTTTAGGCCTACATTTTCCGCCTATTATTTCCTTGTAATTCACCCTGTTGATATGTCAAATGACTTGGACGCTCTGGGATATTCCTAGATAATGGTCTTAGGATCATTT
>NZ_JAMBON010000023.1 GCF_023715655.1 Oceanobacillus luteolus
TAATATTTATTTGGGTCATCTTTTCCTACCTCCATGTGTTGTTTTCTTGGTCGAAAATATTTTAACATGGGTCTGGAAGATGACCTATTTTTTTATACCTTTTTACACAATTATAAGGACGTTATCCTTCTAATCAGATGTGAGAACCTCTAGCGTCTGATTAGGTACTGTATTTCACCTGCTAATCAAATGTGAGGACCTCTTACGTTCGACTAGGCACGGAATTTCATCTGCTAATCAAATATGAGAACCTCTTACGTTCGATCAGGTCTTGAATTTCATCTTCTCATCAGATGTGAGAACATCTTCCGTTCGATCAGGTTTTGAATTTCATCTTCTCATCAGATATGAGAACCTCTTACGTTCGATTAGGCACGGAATTTCAGCCGCTAATCAAATGTGAGAACTTCTTCCGTTCGACTAGGTTCTGAGCTTCATTTTCTAATTAGATATAAGAACCTCTACTTTCGACTAGCCACCGAATTCTCACCTCTCATTGCATGTATGATTACCTAAAGTTAGTTTACCCATTAGAACCTATCTTCAAATCGCACAAAAAATCGCACAAATGCTCTGGAATATGCCGAAATACCTATGCCAACTCCTCCTTTTCTCATATTTTTGAAAAAACTTTAAAAAGTCTCTTGACATATCATGTTAATTATCTTAATCTTAATTCTAATAATTTAATTAATTCAAGCGTTGATGAAGAGTAGTAATTTATCGGGACTCTAAGAGAGCTGGTGGTTGGTGCGAACCAGTGTGCTTCCAATAAATGAATGGACTTCTGAGCTTCCAAACCGAACCCTTAGGCAGTAGGCTTTGGCGATTACGTCTTATCGTTATATGAGACAGGTATTAAGCATGATTGCTTGATGCTGTTAAAGCGAGCTTTTACAGCTTATAAAGGTGGCACCACGGTCCCTCGTCCTTTTTTGGATGGGGGACCTTTTTGATTTTATAGAAAAAATTCAAATACAATAAATCGTGGAGTAAGAGTAGTAGGCAATCCGGAAAAACGTTAAAGAGAGCTGGTGATGGTGGAAATCCAGTACGTGGCCGGTTGTTGAATGGACTTACGAGAGGTTTTCTGAACAAGCTTGCACTGATTGCAGTAGGAAAACACGGGTTTCCGCCGTTATACGGATAGGATATCGAAGGAAGTACGTCATATTCCTTCTGTATCTGAAAAAGATGAAAAGATATTTCTTTTCAAAGAGAGGTGGCACCACGGTCGCAAACGTCCTCTATAAACACTTATGTTGTGTTTGTAGAGGGCGTTTTTATTTTACCAATTTTAAAGGAGTGAAAAATTTGACCTCAACGGCTCTGACTTATCAGTATGTGAAACTCGACGCAGAAGGCAAGACACCGATTCATGTTTTTGAAAATCTTTCAGGAACGAAAAAATTCCTGCTGGAAAGTACTTTCTCCCATGAGAAAAAGGGGAAGTTTTCCTTCTTGGGTATGAACCCATATCAAGAAGTAATTGGGCAGTCTGGTGAAACGACAATTCATCATTTGGAAAAAGGTGAAACAGAGAAGAAGGATATCCATGTGCTCCATTATTTAAAAAAACATCTTCCCAAAATGGAGACACATCTGCCGGTACCCTTTTTTGGAGGAGCAGTTGGATATGTAGGCTATGATGCCATCCGGGACTTTGAGGATATTGGCGGTCCGCTTCCCGACGAACTGCAATTGCCGGAAATTCATTTCATGCTTTTTAAAGACATCATCGTGTTTGATCATGCGAAAGAGGCAATTTACCTTATCGCAGTAAATCCGAATGGTGCACCTGATTCGAATTTAGACAATCGTGTCCAGGAATTGAAAGAGGTAGTGACAACTGAATCCTCATTATCAGTAGGAATGGAACATGCAGAATTTCTGCCACAGGAAGCGGAAGAGAGTTTCAAAGAAAAGGTGGCCAAAGCCAAGGAGTATATCGAGAAAGGTGAAGTGCTACAAGTTGTACTTTCCCAGAGGCTCACTGCTCAAATCAAAAATAAGCCAGATTTCCCGTTTTCCTTTTACAAGAGCTTAAGGGAGAGCAACCCATCGCCTTACATGTTTTACGTGGATTTCCAAGATTACAAGTTGCTAGGAGCTTCTCCAGAAAGCCTGCTCCAAGTGGTGGACAGAGAGGTTACAACTAATCCAATTGCAGGAACCAGGCCACGTGGAAACAGGGTGGAAGAAGATTTGAAGCTCGAAGCTGAATTACTGGCCGATGAAAAAGAACTTGCCGAACATGAGATGCTGGTCGAACTCAGTAAAGAAGATCTTGCTCGAGTTTGTGAAGAGGACAGTATCCAGGTCCCCACTGATATGGTCATTGAAAAATATCAACATGTCATGCATATCGTATCTGAGGTGAAAGGAAGATTACGGGAAGATTTATCAAGTATTGATGCTCTCATTTCCTGCCTCCCAGCAGGAACGGTATCTGGCGCTCCAAGACTTCGGGCGATGCAGATCATTAATGAACTGGAAGATAAAATGCGCGGACCTTATGGTGGAGGAATTGGCTATATCAATTACAACGGAGATTTGAATATGGCGTTGACGATCCGTTCCTTGTTCGTTAAAGGGGAGACAGCTTATCTGCAAGCGGGTGCTGGGATTGTCAGTGAGTCCGACCCAAGTAAGGAATATGAGGAAACATTGCATAAAGCACGTTCGTTGCTTGAAGCGGCATATGTTTCACAGTAGTAAGAAGAGAATTTAGATGAGAAGAGATGAGAAAGGGGCAAGAAAAATGAAATTTTATCTGAAAAAGTTGATGAATAAAGAGAATTTGACGTTGGAAGAAATGAAGCAGGCTGCAAGAGCATGTTTTACCGGGAATGTGTCACAAGCGGAAATTGCCGGTTTCCTTATTGCACTTCAGGCAAAAGGGGAGACTGCAGAAGAAATTACGGGGCTAGCGGAAGTCATACGTGAGAAATCTTCCTTCCATACGGAAAGGGACTTTGCTGCAATTGATAATTGTGGAACAGGAGGTGACCAATCTTATAGCTTTAATGTGAGCACAACATCAGCCTTTGTCATGGCCGGTGCGGGGCTGAAGGTGGCAAAGCATGGTAACCGGAGCATCTCCAGTAAGACTGGAAGTGCAGATGTGCTTGAGCAATTAGGTGTTTCACTATCTTTCTCAAAAGAACACGTGACTGAAATGATTCATGAAAATAACATTGCATTTTTATTTGCACCACATGTCCATGAAGCGTTGAAGCCATTCTCCGTCGTGCGGAAACATCTTGGAGTGCCGACAATCTTTAACATGATTGGTCCACTGACCAACCCAATCCAACTAGACAGCCAGCTTGTTGGTGTTTATCGAAAAGATTTGCTCCTAAAAGTTGCAGAATCACTGCAAAAACTTGGACGCCGTCGTGCCGTTGCTGTAACTGGAGCTGGTTCTTTGGACGAAGCATCTTTAGCAGGAGAGAATCACCTCGTCATCCTTGAAAACGGGGAGCTGACCAAAATGACGCTACATCCGGAGGAAGTTGGATTGCCGGTTTTTCCAAACGAAGCAATCCGCGGTGGAGATTCAAAGCAAAATGCAGAAATTCTCCTTTCCGTGTTACAAGGAAAAGAAGGTCCCTATTTAGATACCGTCCTTTTAAATGCTGGTCTGGGCATTTTTACGAGTGGCAAAGCTGTTTCCATTGAGGAAGGCATTTCTCTTGCAAGGGAAAGCATTAAATCTGGTGCTGCTCTGGATAAATTAGAACGCTTGATTGATTTCAGTAAAAAAATTCCTAGTGAGGTGTACTAATATGACAATTTTAGATAAAATTATTGCCCAAAAAAGAAAAGAACTTGTTGAGCTGATTAATCTTCCGTTGTTGAAGGAGGTGGAAAAGCCTGTCCCTACATTTAAGGAGCAGGTTGCTTCTTCCTCAAATATGAGCATTATTGCAGAAATAAAACGAGCTTCCCCTTCAAAAGGGGCAATTGACTTAACTGTTGATCCAATTGAACAAGCAAAGACTTATGAAGGAAATGGGGCAGCTGCCATTTCAGTTTTGACGGATGAAACATTTTTTAATGGCTCATTAAACGATTTGCATGCAGTTCGAAAGGCAGTGGATCTTCCAGTTTTATGTAAAGACTTTATCATTGATACACTGCAAATCGACCATGCACGTGCGGCAGGAGCGACAATTATCTTACTGATTGTTGCGGCTCTGGATGATGAAAAACTAAAAGAATTGTATGATTATGCAACAAATCTTGGCCTGGAGGTGCTCGTAGAAGTGCATGATGAAGTGGAAATGGAGCGCGCACTGGCTATCCAGCCCGAGATTATCGGTATTAATAATCGCAATTTGAAAACTTTTGAAGTGAATCTCGCGACGACCGAGAAACTTGCTTCGTATATCACAAATCCCAACACGATTTTGATTAGTGAAAGTGGCATGCGCGTAAGACAGGATGTTGAGAGAGTAGGTAAGGTGGGAGCCGAAGCAATCCTTGTTGGTGAAACACTCATGCGATCAGACGATTTAAATGCAACTTTTAGTGAAATGCAAATCCCTCTATCAAAAGGCAGTGAGCAACATGCTCGTTAAAATATGTGGCATTACGACGAGGGAAGCAGCCATTGCTGCAGTGGAAGCTGGTGCTGATTTTATCGGTTTTGTTTTTGCCGAGAGTAAACGGAAAATTACTCCGGCAAAAGCAGCTGAAATTGCTAAAAACGTACCTGTTTCTGTCAAAAAAGTCGGAGTGTTTGTAAATGAAAAACCTCTTGTCATGCGTGAAATTGCAAGTGAAGTCGGATTGGATTTCATTCAATTACATGGAGATGAATCTTCGGTCACTGCTGAAAGTTTACCGGTGGAAATCATCAAAGCTCTTCCGGCAGAGAAGCAGTTATTGGCCCAACACGATGATTACCCTTGCGATTATCTTTTAGTTGATACGCCGAGTAAAAGTGTTCGTGGTGGGACTGGTAAGACGTTCGACTGGGACGTACTCAATGAATGGAAAACGAACAAGAAACTAATCCTAGCTGGTGGACTTACTCCGGAAAATGTTCAGCAAGCAATTAAAAAGGTAAAACCAGTTGGTGTGGATGTATCCAGCGGAGTGGAGACGGACGGAAAGAAGGACATAGAAAAAATAAGACAGTTTATTAAACGAGCAAAGGAAAGGGAGGACGAGAAGCATGAAAACATACACCATGCCCAATTCACAAGGTAAATACGGGGAATTTGGAGGGCGGTTCGTTCCAGAATTATTAATGCCAGCAGTACTGCAATTGGAGAAAGCTTATCAAGAGGCAAAGGAGGATCCTGAATTTATTAAAGAACTAGATTACTATTTGAAGCAATATGTTGGTCGGGAAACTCCATTATATTTTGCCGAGCGGCTTACGGAAAAAGCTGGCGGTGCGAAGATTTATTTGAAACGTGAAGATTTGAATCATACCGGAGCACATAAGATTAACAATACGATTGGGCAGGCCTTGCTTACGGTCCGGATGGGGAAGAAAAAAGTGGTTGCAGAAACTGGTGCTGGACAGCATGGAGTTGCGACAGCGACGGTTTGTGCACTGCTTGGACTCGAATGTATCGTCTTTATGGGGGAGGAGGATATAAGGAGGCAGGCGCTAAATGTGCAGCGAATGGAATTGCTCGGTGCAGAGGTTCGCGGTGTGACTCAAGGTAGCGGGACTCTGAAGGATGCAGTGAACGAAGCGTTACGATACTGGGTAAATCATGTCGAAGATACCCACTATATTATCGGATCGGTAGTCGGACCACATCCGTTTCCGCAAATTGTTCGGGACTTTCAAGCGGTGATCGGTTTGGAAACGAAAAAACAAATCCTTCAGCAGGAGGGGAAACTTCCTGAGACAGTTGTAGCTTGTGTCGGTGGTGGAAGTAATGCAATGGGAATGTTTTATCCATTTATTGAAGAATACGATGTTTCGTTGATTGGAGTTGAAGCTGGTGGTAAAGGCATTAAAACAGGTCAGCATGCGGCAACACTTTCAGCCGGAAAAGTTGGCGTTTTGCACGGTACATTAACACATCTTTTACAAGATGAGCATGGGCAAATCGAAGAGGCCTTCTCCATCTCTGCCGGACTTGATTATCCAGGAGTTGGACCTGAACATAGTCATCTCCATAAGATTAACAGAGTGGCCTATACGTCAGTCACGGATGAAGAAGCATTAGAGGCTTTTCAATTGCTGTCACGTACAGAAGGAATCATTCCGGCACTGGAAAGTTCACATGCTGTAGCTCATGCGATGAAACTGGCTCAAAAAATGGCTGCCGATGAGACGATTGTCGTTTGCTTATCGGGACGTGGCGATAAGGATCTTTAGAAAAGTGGAAAATGAAAGGGAGGAAATAACATGGGAAGAGCTAAACTGGAACTAGTCTTGCAGCAAAAGCTTGCAGCAGGAGAAAAGATATTTTCGCCATTTATGACAGCTGGTGACGGGGGACTTGATGTATTGGAGGAAAGAATCCGATTCTTTGAGGAGAATGGAGCTTCTGTCATTGAACTCGGTATTCCATTTTCCGATCCTGTCGCAGATGGCCCAACGATACAGGAAGCAGGGATTCGGGCGTTAAAACAAGGAACAAACCTTCAAGCTGTGTTGGATATTTTACAAGAAACGAAAGATCGTCGTTCCATTCCGATTGTGATCATGACTTACATTAATCCGATTTTAGCATTTGGTGTGGAACAGTTTGCACTGAAATGTGAGCAGGCAGGAGTGGATGGGGTAATCATTCCGGATTTATCGATGGAGGAAGAAGACATTATTTCTCCAGCACTGCAAAAACATGATCTTGCTTTTATTAGGTTGGCTGCTATGACGAGTCCAAAAGAGCGTTTAATTGAATTAGCCAAGCGTTCAGAAGGGTTTCTTTATGCCGTGGCTGTGACTGGGACGACTGGTGCTAGGGAAAAACATGACTCCCATGTTACCACGTATTTGCAAGATTTAAAGACTTATAGTCGTGTTCCGGTGTTGGCGGGATTTGGAGTGTCAACAAGTAAACAGGCAAGAGAGCTTAGCGAACATTGTGATGGAGTAATCGTCGGAAGTAAAATCGTTCAGCTCTTGCATGAAGGAAAGTTGGATGAAATAAAGCGGTTAATAGAGGGGAGCAGGAAAGCGGGGAGCTTGTCCTGACATATCTCATTTTCGTTGTGTAGACCTTCTTGGAGATGATATATTATAGTGGAACATTCAGACATATTAGATAAGTATCATCAATTAAAGGAGGTGTAACATTGTCTAAAGCAGTAATCTTAGATGGTTATACGTTAAACCCTGGAGATCTCGATTGGAAGCCACTTCAGGAATTAGCAGATTTCGAGATTTATGACCGTACAACTTATTCCATAGAAGAAGCACCTCTCATTATTGAACGGGCGAAAGATGCTGAAGTCATTTTAACGAATAAAACACCACTGACGAAAGAAATTCTTGACGAACTTCCGATGTTGAAATATATCGGTGTGCTTGCGACAGGTTACAATGTGGTCGATGTGGAAGCTGCTAAAGAAAGAAATATTACAGTAACGAATATTCCAAGTTATGGGACGGATACGGTCGCTCAAGCTGCGATAGCTTTACTGTTAGAACTTTGTCATCGTACGGGAGACCATAGTAACGCCGTAAAGAATGGGGAATGGACGAACAGCCCTGACTTCTGTTTCTGGAATCATCCAATCATTGAACTATCAGGTAAGACAATGGGCATTATCGGATATGGGCAAATAGGGCAAACGACTTCCCGTATTGCTCAAGCATTTGGCATGAAAGTGCTAGCGTACAATCGTACCCGAGAAAAAGTCATCGAAACGGAAAGTGTACGCTATGCAACACTTGAAGAACTATATCGTGAAGCAGATGTGATTATGCTGCATTGTCCATTGACAGAGGAAAATGAAGGTTTCATTAATAAAGAGTCTATTGAACAAATGAAAGATAGTGTCCTCATCGTTAATAATGCTCGTGGTGCTCTTATCAATGAAGCGGACCTTGCTGATGCATTAAATCGAGGGAAAGTTGCAGGAGCAGGTCTTGATGTGGTATCAGAAGAACCGATATCAGAGGATAACCCGCTCCTAAAAGCAAAAAATTGCATCATCACTCCACATATAGCTTGGGCAAGTCTAGAAGCAAGGCAGCGGCTGCTGGATATTGCTGTTGAAAATTTAAGCAAATATTTGGAGGGAAATCCTATAAACGTTGTGAATCAGTAAATGGATACAAATAATCCCCTTCTAATCAGTTGAGAAGGGGATTCTCTCATTCCGCACTTTCAGGCTTCATTTGCTTCTCTACGCTTCTCATTACTCGCCAAATATTAAAGATAGAATAGCCTAGCATTAATATGCCTGGAATGATAAGGCAGAGTATGATGCCTTGAGGGGATTGAAGAAAACTTACAGCATAACCAACCATGGGGATCGTTATCCCTGTATACAAGCCAACAATATTTTCAGCCAGTACTGGATTTCTGTCTATCGCATTATTATTATCACCTTTTGTCGTGTATAGAACATTGTTATCAGTTTGATTCACCTCGGTGATCCGGTGGGTAATCAGCGTATTTTGATCTTCCAAGAATGTGATGACGTCACCTGGTATTAGACTATTCTTTTCTTCTTCTGTTACGGATTCAATGATAATAATCGAACCAGTTTGAATACCCGGTTCCATTGAGCCGGATAGGACGGTCTTTATTTGGTAACCAAAAAGTTCTGGTTTTCCTCCTGAGAGAGCTGTGGAAATGACAAGTAATCCTACGGTGATCAATGCAGTATAAAATAATACTGAAAGTATTGAACTCAACCACTTAAATACTCTACGCATAATCATTTTTCTTCATCCTCCTCATCTTTAGGCATGTTTTCTTCTTCATCTTCTAAATTCTCTTCCGTTACCATCTCACTATCATCTCCTGATTCCCATACTCCAATCTCAATGGAGCTTTCAACGACTTTAGTTTCCTTAATATAAGCAACAGTCGGTGAGGATACGTATGTAATAGAGAGGAGGAGTAGATAAAAAACAGCAGCTGTCTTTAACAATGTTTGAAATAATGTTTTCGCATATCTTATCCTCATTTATAAAACCGCCTTTCAACCGTCATGCTCATTCCTCTTTATGTTTTCCATCTCTTTGCATAGCTTCGAATTGCCATTTCAAATTCAAGACATCTCCTTGAAAATGGTTTTGATTTTCCCCGTTATCAAGAAAACTGAAACGAACGGTGAACTTCTGGGGTGTGCTTTGGGTAGGTAAGGAATCCAATATGGTTGTTGGCTCATTATTTAATTGGGAGAGTGACTTTTCGAATAGACTTTTCTTTTCCTCCTGATGAATGAGTTCCACGATTATATAATCAGCGAGGTCATCTCCTTCATTAGGCTCCCCATGATCTACAATCTCGTAAGAAGTAATTAACTGAATCTCTTTCATGTCGATAGAACCTTCATTCGTCAACTCAAAGTCACTTTGTATCGAGTCGCCGGGGATGAAATCAGAAAGTTGGATAATGCTTGAAGTATCAATTCCTAATTCCATTAATCCAATTTCAAAGGAATTGTTCGTATCTTTACTATCCGTAAAGTAAGCGCTCGTTCCTCCGACAATCAAACTCAATCCAACCATTGCAAAAAATATACTAGTCACTAATTCTTTTGTTTTCTTCACCCGAACCTCCTCCTATGATAGATGTTTTATGTAAAGAATAAATGTTGAACTATCTTTGAAAATTTGGCGGCCAAAGTTATATGTCGTTTTCCTTATCCTCTGGCCGCCGGTAGCCCGTTCTACTATTCTCTTAACAGTTTATTTCTTAATAGACCCCTACAGCATTATAGGCTTGTTTCACTGCTTGAACTGCAGCAGAGTCTGCACCGTATAGATCTGTTGCAGCCTGGATTGCAGCTTGTCTCATCATACTGAAATCAGAGTTGCGTGTCAGGTAGTTGGCGAGGGCACGGTAATAGATTTGTTCTGTTGCTTCACGTCCGACACCTTCCACCACTACACCGTAATGTTCGCCACCTTCTGAAACGAGGTATGCGGCTTTATTATTGATACTACTATTGATGTGAACCCCACCATTATCCAGTGGACCTTCATAACGTAAGCTCCAGTGATCTGGGTATGGTGCTGCCGTTCTTCTCTCTATCAAAACGGCTGGGTCTTCCAATGATCGCAATCCAATGGTACCGTCTGCCATAATATCTTCCCCAATGATCCAATCATCCCGATCAACCATCGCGCCGAAGATATCTGCAAAGGATTCATTAAGAGCTCCAGATTCGTTTCTGTAAATCAAGTTGGCTGTATGCTGAACTACACCGTGGGACATTTCATGTGCTGCAACGTCCAGTCCTGCAGCTAGATTATGGAAACGGACACCATCTCCATCACCATAAGACATATAAACGCCGTTCCATGATGCGTTCGCCCAATTCTCTCCTACGTGGACTCTTGAAAGTAATGGTTGTCCATTATCATCGACAGAATCCCGATTGAACGTACGTTTGAAGTAATCATAGGTTATTTGAGCGTTTGCATGGGCATCAACTGCCGCTCCGTCCGTAAACATCTTACTGACACTGGTGACTAGAGCATCGTTATGGTTATTATCGAAAGTCAGTACTCCTTGACCTCTTGTTTGGTCATGAAGGCCATATAATCCATCAAGTAATGATGCTTCGAATTTCCGCCTTTCACCAAACACTCCATTTCCGAATGCTGTCACGTTATGGGCAGCATTATAACTGTCTACTACTTTGCCATTTGTCGCATCAATAAAGTAATGCCAAAATCCAACTTGTGGTTCTGAAGTGGAAGCTGTGACAAGGTACGTATGGTAGAATTTGTCCTTATATTCATAGATATATTGCTCAGCTTTCACCTCGCCATCATAATTTTCGACAGTGCCAATTCGCTTTTCTAAAGCTGCTTTAGCTTTATCTATTGCAACTTTTTCAGAAATGATATTCTCGATTTCTATCATTTCTTTAGCTAGGTCTGGTATGACTGTACCGAAGTAGGAAGTGACATTATCATTCTCATCTAGAGTAATCGTCTGGCCTCCGTTGTACACTGGAATCCCTTCATAGACCTGCTCAAGCTTGAAGTGATGGGTACCTGTACTGTCATCAGCGATCTCGTCGACAATAATAAAGCTTTCTTCTGCTTCACTTTTATTCAATTTAAATTTAGCGCTGTTTTGTTTCAAAAATTCAATTGCAATCTCTTCTTTGCTCAATTTCTGAGGAGCACTCCAGTTATCGATGATGTAGGAAGGGGTTTCATGTACTTCGTTAATTTTGACTTCTTCCGCAGAGGCGGACCCGGTGGTGAAGAATGCTCCTAGACCAATAGATAAAGCTGCAATCGATGAATATACTTTAATTCTTGTATTCAATCTACTCATCCTCCAAATCATTTTAATTGTTTAGTTGATGGGTATATGATTCTAGCGTTCTTCACCATCTGTTTGAGTCGCCTGGAACGTCCAGACTAGTTCTAGACTATCTCCCTGGAAAATATTCTGGTCTTCATCATTATCAACAAACTCGAATTCTACCCAGAAATCATTCGTGGCTCCAGGTTCCAATCCGCCTTTCTGTCTCCATAACGGATCCCAAATGTCTCTTTGGACTACATCCGGGTCCATATTTTGAAGTTCACTTAGTGTGGTCTGGAAAATGGGTTCACTTTCTTTATCCCAGTTCCACAGGAAGTTAACGCGGATGTGATCACCAAAATCCTCTGAGCCGTTGTCTGAATTGACGTCAATAACATTGTAGGCGGTTTCAAGATTCACCGTGTCGATCTTCAAGCTACCGCTATTGGTGAGTACAAACTCACGCATGATGGAGTCACCTGGTTTAATATTATCGATATTGATTACTGTTTCTGGGTTTAGTGATAAATCTAATGTTCCTGCAGCGAATACGTTGTTCGTCACTACTTGGTCACTGAAATAAGCGAAGGTTCCACCTACCAGTAAAGAGGTTCCTAAAACAGCCGTAGCAATACTTGAACTGAGTTTTTTTCTGATTTTCATTTTTTCATCTCCTATTCCGATTTTTACTAGATTTAGAAGCTAAGGTTATATATGGGAACTAGAATGATAATACCCCCTTTCAAAGGTATAGGGTCAATGAATCTTCCTCATCACCTCCTAAGGATTTATCTATATATAGGCGTTCAAAGATGAGCTTCAAAGGATGGTGCCTAAGTTAACATGGTAAAGTTAATGAAAGGTGAACGCTTACGATGTGAGATTCAAATAGTAGGTTCATGAAGTATTCGTCAAATTTACTGAAATAATCACTAAATTTTTCGATATGTGAGTGGATGTGGGATTGGTGAATAGACTCATTTATGATTGCTTGTCTACCCATTTCATCTGTTTATTAAATACATCAGATTGATAAAGGTATTACCACGCAAAACATATTCTTTCAAATTTCTCAGCAGATGTCAGAATATAGGTAATAAGTCTGCAGTTGAGATATTTGTAAGTTTAATTCTAATTATTATAAATAATTATGTCGTATTCACTATAATATACAATCCAAAAAAATGGTAGAGGGTATTTTTGTTGGAAACGCACTAATATCGTCTATTATTGTCGAATATGTATAAAATAATAGAAGAAGAGTATAGTAGAATTGGTTTTCTCGGAGATATCGTATAGAAATGTAGAGTATAGTTATAATTTACAGAACCTTAGAAATATAGTAATATATGACTAATAACATATATCTTTATATGGTTAAGGAGGAACTATTTTGGTCAACGTACAGCAAACCGAGAAGTTAACTTCCCTTTATTCTGAAATCGAAGCGAATTTTGAAGAGATGAGAGACTGGAGAAGACATATGCATATGCACCCGGAGCTCTCCTTTGAAGAAGTGAAAACCGCCAAATATATCGAGGAGAAGTTACGGAGTTTTAACTTGGAAGTAAAAACAAATGTAGGTGGAAGAAATGGATTGATCGGGATTTTGAAAGGTGCAAACCCTGGAAAAACAATTGCATTACGGGCCGATTTTGATGCCCTTCCGATCGATGATGAGAAAGATGTGCCTTATAAATCGATGAACCCTGGTGTTATGCATGCTTGTGGTCATGATGGTCATACTGCTGCGTTACTTGGTACCGCGAAGGTGCTCAGCAACTATAAACAACATATTAACGGAACGGTGATTTTCATTTTCCAGCCAGCTGAGGAAAAGCCACCAGGCGGAGCGAAGTTTATGATTGAAGAAGGTATTCTGGATGAAGTTGATGCTGTGTTCGGTGCCCATCTCGGCTCAGAAATACCTTTAGGGAAAGTAGCGGTTGGCGCAGGTTATAAAATGGCGGCTGTGGATAAATTTGAAATCCGTATAAAGGGCAGAGGCGGCCATGGTGCAAGACCAAATGAAACGATTGATTCTATTATTGTCGGCACAAGCGTTGTCGAAGCGCTCCAAAAAATTGTGAGCCGTAATGTTGACCCGTTAAAATCTGCAGTTGTGACCGTCGGTGTCTTCCAAGCCGGCAATGCTTTTAATATTATTGCTGATTCTGCGAGAATCGAAGGAACAGTGCGGACGTTCGATGCAGCTGTTCGTGACCAAGTAGAAGAAAGAATGCGCTCGATTTTAGAAGGAATTACGAATGCATTTGGTGCAACGTTTGAGATTGACTATCTTCGTGGTTATCCGGCGCTCTATAATCATGAGACAGAAACGGAACTGGTAAGGAATGTTTTATCCCAGCCATTTAAAGAAGAAAACATTGTTGAATTCCAGCCAACTATGGGGGCGGAGGATTTTTCATACTTCCTGAATGAAAAATCAGGAACATACTTCCGTGTAGGTTCTCGAAACGAAGATGAAAAGACACACTTTCCGCACCACCATCCGAAGTTCGATTTTGACGAGCGGGCACTGATGAATATCAGCAAGTCTTTCGTTACGATCGTTTCACATTACCTCTTTGATTAACTGATTCATCAGAATAAGTTCATATATGTGTTCTAAAAGTGGGGCGAAAATATGTCCCACTTTTTTATGTGCAAACAAACAGAACCTTTATTCCTCCAGAGGATACAATATAGGGAGAGGAAGGTTGACTCTAAGTTTGTTTAAAAAGGGTTGATCACTTGGGGGGATATAAAATGTTTGAAGCTGGGCAAGGCGCAGCATACATGTCACAGGGTGAAAATATGGATAAGGTGAAGAAACTTAGTGTGGTAAATAATGAGGCTTATATGAATAAGATCGGAAGGCCTGGCGCTTTTGGAGCGATGGAAGACGCAAAGATGGTCGATGAAGGAGCTCTGACTAGCGTCCAATATTATAATAAATTGCAAGATGACGACGCAGAAGGAAAATGAATGGAGAACACCAACAAACAGACTATATCTGAATGTTGGTGTATTTGTTTAATCATTGATATAGAATATCCTAGTCTCCCGTATGGTATCACCAGCTTTGTTGGCTGCTTCAAACGTGACGACATGGAATTTCTCTTGGAGCTTTTCTTCGAGCTGTAGTGACAGCGTTGCAGTTTCTTCATCAAAAGAAGGTACATAAGGTATTCCATCCACTATGATTCTGATACTTTCCAAATCAAGCTCTGTATAATCTTCAATCTTAGCCTGTAGAACTGGTGTGGTAGTTTGGATGATTTCTCCCATTTCATATTCAGGTTCAATAACAGGTCCAGCGGTTTTCACCTCTTGATTAATATCCGCAATGGATTCCACTTCTTCGAGCAATCTTAAAATATTTCCACCTAGAATTTTTTCGATATCTTCTAGGCTATACCCCCTATGAGCGAGTTCATCCGTAATTAAAGGTAGATCTTCTGCGGATTGTAAATCCTCAGGCAACGGTGCGCCGTCGAAATCAGACCCAATCCCAACATGATCAATTCCCATGATATCTACCGCATAATCAATATGATCGACAATGTCTGAAACGTAACCAGTTGAGTTATTTGTTAAAAAGGCTGGGAAAAATACGATACTGAGTACACCGCCATTTTCTTTTAATGCGAGCATCTCATCATCTGTCAAATTCCGCTGATGCTGTTTTAATCCATAGACGCCAGAGTGTGATGCAATAATTGGAGCTTCACTGACTTGGATTACATCCCAAAATGTTTCCCGGGACATATGGGAGACATCAACCACCATTCCTAGTCGGTTCATTTCTTTGACGACTTCCGCACCTAAATCAGTCAATCCGCCATTGGAAGGTGTTTTTGCCGGATCACCATAAACGCGATCAGCTCCTTCACCAAGTGCATTGGAATAATTCCAGTTGAATCCAATTGCTTTTACACCAAGGTCATTGTATTGGTGAAGCAATTCTATCGCATTATGCTCTTCCAGTGAATAAGCACCTTCGATGGTAGGGACTGCTGCGAGTTTTCCTTCACCCACAGTTTGTTTTATTTCAGCACTGTTTTGAGCAATTTTAAACGTATCTGGATTGTTACGCTCTGTCCAATAGAGTGCATTCAATAAAGCGAGTGTTCTACTAATGGAACGAGCATTATTATCATAAAAACCAGAAGTGTATGCTGCGAAAAATGCTACATGAAGTCCACCAGCTTTTGCCTTTGGGATATCCAGGTGAAAATCTGTTTCTTCACCAATGTCTATCTTAGGCAACCAAGTAGATTCATCAATGGCGAGCATCATCGTGTCGTTATGAGTATCGACAACAGTCGGCTCGTAGAATAAATAATCGACCGCTTTTGTATGGATAAGTTGTACATGGCTAAAACCTGGAAATGCTAGAAATAAAGCGAATGACAGTAAGTATGCAAACCGTTCCATGATATCCTCCTAAATACACTATCTTATTCTATTAGTCTAGCATAATTTGTTCTCAGATGACGGATATTAGGGGCTGGTCGACAAATGAATTCTTCACGGTCTGTCCTTGATCTGAAGTGCATATAGATAGAAGGAAGAATTTCAAGGGGAATCCAAAGGAGGGATTGAATGGGGAAGAAGCTTTGGTTATTTGGTCTGTTGATGTTAGCCCTATTGATTTTTGTTGCTTGTAGCGATAAGGATAGCGAAGGTGATGCAGAAGATACCAACCCTGGAAAAGCTGAGACAGGTGATGAAAATGACAGGACTCTCACGATTGCCATTGGAGCGGATATGGTGACATTTGATGTGCATGATCATATCAATACATCTACAGAGGCCATTCATGTGAATATGTTCAATTATTTAGTGAAGCGCGATAATGAGACTGGTGAGATCGTTCCTGATTTGGCCGAGTCTTTCGAGAACATCGATGACTATACATGGGAGTTCAAATTGAAAGAAGGAGTCACTTTCCATAATGGTGACGAGTTGACATCAGCTGATGTGAAGTACTCTCTTGAGCGGGTCGCTTACGGGGAAGAATTACGGGATTACACGAATTATAACCAGATTAAAGAAGTGGAGATCATTGATGATTATACATTCAGGATTATCACCCATGAACCAGAGCCTGTCTTGCTTAATCGGATTTCCCGTATTGCATCTGGTATCTTACCATCCAAATATATTGAGGAAAATGGATTTGACCACTTTTTAGAGAATCCTATCGGAACGGGTCCGTTTCAGTTCGTGGAATGGGTGAGGGACGACCGGATTGTATTTGAAGTATATGACGATTACTTTGGCGGAAAAAATCCGGATTGGGATAAATTAGTTTTCCGGATTATTCCTGAAAACTCCACAAGAGTCTCTGAACTGTTGACAGGTGGAGTCGATATCGCGGTGAACGTTCCACCTGCTGACTGGGAGCGAGTTGAAAATCATGAAGGCACGTATTTAGCTCAGGAAACATCGAATCGGACATTAATGATTTTCTTACGATCTACAGAAGGTTACCCTACTTCCGATCAACGTGTCCGTGAAGCACTGGACCTTGCCATAGATAACGGAGCGATAGTGGAAAGTTTACTTGGGGGAGCCGGCGTACCGACGATTACTAGAGTAGCACCTGGAAACTTTGGATTTGCGGAACATTTATATGATACGTACAACTATGACCCAGAGCGGGCAAAAGAGTTACTTGAAGAAGCTGGCTATCCAGATGGTTTTGAAATGACTTTCCATTCTCCGCGGGGCCGTTATTTGCAAGATGCTGAGATTGCAGAAATGGTCGCTGGAATGTGGGCCCAGATTGGCGTGACGGCAAACATTGAATTTATGGAATGGAGTAACTTCGTAGAGCTCCGAAATGCGAAAGAAAATAAAGACGCTTACTTACTTGGTCTAGGAAATTCCATGTTCGATGCAGCGAATGCGCTTGATTATTATAGTGCGACACGATTTGAGGGAGAAACGGATTACCGGAATGATGAATTGGAAGAACTGTTGGCTGCAGCAATGTCCAACATGGACCCGAAGGAAAGAAGTGAACAGTATGTACGCGCCCAGGAGATCATCGCCGAAGATGTTGCACACATTGTATTGCACCAGGAGTCGATTAATATTGGAGTAAGTGAAAGAATCAACTATACTCCGACAATGGACGAAATGATTTATGTGGAGACGATTACAAAGAAATAATCCGAAGTGGGTTTCCCGAAAATGAAAATCCATTTGGGGAACCTCACTTTTTCCCATTCGTAAAGGGGGATAAGCTTATGAATTACTTTATCAAAAGAGTTCTGGAAATCATCCCAGTATTATTTATTATTTCATTCATCGTCTTCGTCCTCGTGTTTGTAGCAGGTGACCCGGTTGCATTGTTGCTGCCGGAAGATGCACCAGAAGAGGCCGTAGAAACACTGCGAACGTCCTTAGGATTGGATGACCCCTTTTATGTGCAGTACGGCAGGTATGTTGTCAACATGCTGCAGGGAGATTTCGGAGATTCATTCCGATACGGCCAAGATGCGATGTCACTTGTGTTGGAGCGGCTCCCCGCCACGTTGGAACTTGCGATTGCCTCGATTTTGGTTGCGATTATGATTGCGATACCTTTGGGAATCTGGTCTTCTACAAAAAAGAACTCATCCATTGATTTAGTCGCTACTGGAGCGGCGGTCCTCGGAAAAGCGATGCCGAATTTTTGGCTCGGTATCATGCTGATTTTATTATTTTCCGTAACACTTGATATGCTTCCTGTCTCGGGAAGGGGAAGTTTTTCTCATTTGATATTGCCGGCGATTACTCTAGGTACTGGGATTGCTGCTGAAATGACGAGATTGATCCGTTCGAGCATGCTGGAGACTTTAAGTCAGGATTATATCCGTACTGCGAAAAGTAAAGGCTTAAGAACCGGGATTGTCGTCTATAAACATGCATTTCGTAATACGCTTGTTCCTGTCGTTACCATTATTGCCTTGCAAACATCAACGCTTATCGGTGGAACGTTAATTACAGAAACGGTCTTTGCCTGGCCGGGGATTGGCCAATTACTTATCCAGGCGGTGAATACCCGTGATATGGCAATCGTTCAGGCATGTGTGATGGTCATTGCTTTCTTTGTCATCGTCATGAATTTAATTGCTGATTTGCTCTACCAAGTCTTAGACCCTCGGATCAGATATAAGTAGGAGGTGGGTAACATGCCGGATTCGCTGCCGATGCAAAATAATCTTGTGAAAAACTCAAAATGGAAACGTTGGCTGAAACTTCTGTTACGCAGCAAAACGGGAACGGTTGGGTTATTGATTGTACTTACCATTGTGTTCGTTGCCATATTTGCTCCATGGCTTGCACCGTATGAACATAGTGTCATCGATCCGTTAAATACCCATAAACCTCCATTCTGGATGGAGGGGGGAGATATGGCAAATGTTCTCGGAACGGATAATTTAGGGCGGGATATATTAAGCCGGATTATCTATGGTTCACAAGTTTCTTTGTTAGTCGGCATTTCATCTGTTGTTTTAGCCGGGGTCATCGGTGTTTTGGTCGGTTTGTTTGCGGGATATTTTGGTGGATTCCTTGATGCCTTTTTCATGAGGCTTGCCGATTCATTTTTAGCGATCCCGAATATTCTATTGGCCTTAGTGATGCTTGGTGTATTTGGCCCGGGATTGATGACTTTAATTCTGGTTCTCGGTGTCACGAATTGGGTGCAATATGCTCGGATTATTCGTGGGGAAGTGTTGTCTATTAAAGAGCGGGACTTCGTGAGGGCAGCGAAAACCATCGGTGTTAAAAATCGTAATATTATTTTTTCACATCTTTATCCGAATGTCATATCCTCTTTTATTGTCGTCGCGACTTTAAGTGTTGCAAGCACGATTATTCTTGAGTCGTCGTTAAGCTTCTTAGGGTTAGGCATTCAGCCGCCACAAGTATCCTGGGGAACGATATTGAGCGATGGCCGTGATTACTTGGCGACAAGCTGGTGGTTAGCGACATTTCCTGGGCTTGCCATCACGATTGCTGTATTAGGAATCATTTTCTTAGGAGATTGGCTACGGGATGTGATGGATCCGCGCTCGGTGAAGTAAAGGGGGAGAGGCAATGAACGATATACTGCTAGAAGTGAAACAATTAAAAACATATTTTTTTACAGAAGATGGTATTGTACCGGCAGTTGATGATGTCTCTTTTAACATTCATAAAGGTGAAACCGTAGCAATTGTAGGAGAATCTGGTTCAGGGAAAAGTGTTACCTCTCTTTCCATCATGCGATTGATCGAGGAACCAGGAAAAATTGTCGGTGGTGAAATAAACTTTGAAGGCATAAATTTAAATAAAGTTCCAAGGATGAAAATGAGGGAAATTCGGGGTAATAGAATAGCAATGGTGTTTCAAGAACCGCTAACCTCTTTAAATCCAGTGTTTACGGTCGGGAATCAACTGGCGGAATCGATTAAGCTTCATCAAAAGAAAAGTAAAAAAGAAGCAAGGGAAATAGGTATCGAGATGCTGCGAAAAGTGGGAATAGCAAGGCCGGATAAAGTTTACGATCAGTACCCGCATGCATTAAGCGGAGGAATGAGACAACGGGTTATGATTGCGATGGCTTTGTCATGCAGCCCGAAGCTGTTGATTGCCGACGAACCGACGACGGCACTTGATGTAACGATCCAGGCACAAATCTTAAGATTAATGAGGGATTTAATAAAAGAATTGGATACGTCGATTCTATTAATCACACATGATCTTGGAGTTGTTGCCGAAATGGCGGATACCGTAGTCGTGATGTATGGTGGGCAAGTTGTGGAGAAGGCGGATGTGTTCACATTATTTAAAGAACCGAAGCATCCGTATACGAAAGGATTGATGGATAGTTCACCTAAAATACATGAATGGAACGAAGAACTAGTATCTATACCAGGTACAGTCCCTAGTCCATTCGAATTTCCGATAGGGTGTAAGTTTGCTGACCGGTGCCCGCATGTGATGAATAAATGTAAGGAAGAAATTCCTTCCTTGATAGAAATCCGTAAAGGGCAGGAAGTCAGGTGCTGGCTACACAGTGAGAAGGTGGTGGACTTGGAATGAGCCAATTGCTTGAAGTAAAAGGGTTGAAGAAATCTTTTGATGTTACTAGGGGGTTGATCAAAAGGAAAAAGCAGTATTTACATGCCGTCAATGATGTCAGCTTTTCCGTACAAAAAGGAGAGGTGTTAGGTATTGTCGGTGAATCGGGCTGTGGAAAATCTACACTTGGAAATTTAATTATCCAACTGCTTGAGCCGACAGAGGGTGAGATCATATTTGATGGTGTGGATTTACGCAAGCTACCCCCAGAACAATTGCGGAAAAAACGTGAAGATATTCAAATGGTTTTCCAAGATCCTTTCTCCTCGTTAAACCCTAGGAAACGTGTCTTTGATATAATCGCTGAGCCATTAAAGACCCATGGTTCATATAATAAAGTAGAACTTGAACATGAAGTACTCCAATTAATGGATGTAGTAGGTTTGAATCGTTCCTATCTGAACCGCTACCCTCATGAATTCAGTGGGGGACAGAGGCAGCGAATAGGAATTGCTCGGGCAATCGCGCTCAAACCAAAATTGATCATCTGTGACGAGCCGGTTTCGGCCCTCGATGTATCGATTCAGTCACAAATCTTAAATTTACTTAAAAAACTACAAAAGGAGCTGCAGCTGACGTATATTTTCATCGCCCATGGGCTGCCAGCGGTAAAACATGTTAGCGATCGGATCGCTGTAATGTACTTGGGCAAAATCGTTGAACTTACAACGAAAGAAAATTTATTTACAAATCCGATGCATCCCTATACGGAAGGACTATTGTCAGCCATCCCGATTCCAGACCCGACAGCGAGGAAAGATGAGCGGAGATTGTTAGAAGGTGATATACCAAATCCAGTGAATCCACCAACCGGTTGCGCATTCCACACCCGTTGTCCTTATAAAACGGAACTTTGCGAGCGAGTGGAGCCTGAGTTTACGGAGAAACGAGACGGGCATTTTACAGCATGCCATCATCCACTCAAGGAGGGAAAGGGAATTATATCTCAACATGAAAAATACTAAAAGAAGGAAAGTGGAGACAATTAGTACGTATGACATATTACCTTATCTGACTGCAAATAAGGAAAGGATAAAGGAGGAGTTATTGGAATTGGTTAGAGCGGAGTCGCCTAGCCATGATAAAGATTTGTTGTTTCATTGTGAGCAAACGATCAAACGAATTTTTACAACACATTTTGGGGATTTGTTTGAATTAGAACAGTTCCCGATGGAGCACACCGGAAATCATTTCAAATATGAGATACCTGCTCAACCTGGACCGCGTATATTATTTTTATCCCATTATGATACGGTTTGGGATAAAGGGGTATTACCAATCAAGGAAAAGCAGGGAAGGATATATGGGCCAGGAATTTTTGATATGAAAGCTGGTCTGCTTTGCTCCATCTGGTCTGTGAAAGCTTTATTGCAAACAAAAGGAAGTCTTCCTTTTTCGCCGGTATTTTTATTCACTGGTGATGAAGAAATTGGGAGTTCCACTTCTAAAGAGATTATCGAACGAGTGGCTCGTACATGTGATGCAGTGTTTGTAATGGAACCACCGACTGCACGGAGTTACTCACTTAAAATAGAAAGAAAAGGCGTTGGAGAATATAAAATTAAAACAACTGGAATCAGTGCCCATGCGGGAAATCATCATAAAGATGGTGCAAGTGCCATCCTGGAAATGTCCAAAATCATTCAACAATTGGAAGGGCTCACGGATTATAAAAAAGGTACAACTGTCAATGTTGGAAAAATCAACGGTGGATCGGTAAGTAATGTCATTCCGGAATTGGCGGAGATTGAAGTCGATTTTCGGGTGAGGAATATGGAAGAAGCAAGGCGAGTCCAATATTCTATTGAATCATTAACGGTGAGCAACCCAGAGGTTGATATTTTCATAGAAGGTGGATTGAATCGACCGCCACTGGAAAGGACAGAAGAGAATATTTCCTTATTTGAAGTCGCAAAAGCAGCGGGCAGAAGGTTGGGAATGGAAGTAAAGGCTGCAAGCGTGGGGGGAGGAAGTGATGGGAATTTCACATCAGCCATCGGTATACCGACATTGGATGGGTTAGGTATACCTGGAGGCGGACCTCATGCAAGATCAGAGCATGTGAAGTTCGACCTGTTTCCTGAGAAGTGTGCACTTGTAGCGGAAACGCTGATTCAATTAACAACAAAAGGGTGGAATCTACATCCAGGTACAACCTCTGTTAAATGAGCAAATTCTACCATGTAAAACTAGTGACCGGCCTGTTTGTGGAGGCATTACCTCAACAAATAGGCCGGTTGTTTTGTGTTTTTTTCCTTATTATCAAACCATCTTAGTCCCAGATTTTAAGTCCTGCTTCAAGAGCAACTTCTTTCACAGACTTGCTCTCCCGTGTGGAATCAATTTCTTTAGCTGTTTAGGAGACTGAATGAAATCCGGTTAGGGTAGTGTTTATTGAAATAGACAAATCAAGGTAGATTTTTTGTGTTCAGCGTTCCTTATTGACTTGCCAGACCCAAAAATTTCAATGCTGCTCCAACAATAGTTATAATGGAAATGTACATAAAACATGATGATTTTTGTTATATAAACGGATATAGAATCCTGCCTTGAAAGGGGTAAAAATTAATGATGAAATATGACTTACCTGGAAAAGTAAAAGAACAATTGGAATTAAAAAGGAGAACGGATCCTGGTTCATTTGAATATTTGATCCGACCAGGTGGATACGTTCCACCTCATATGGATTTGCTTGCTGATGCAATTATCGCTTTAAGCATGGGGAAAAATATTTTATTAAAAGGTCCTACGGGAGCTGGGAAAACGAAATTCGCAGAAACACTGTCCCATTTATTCAGACAGCCGATGTTCAGCGTGAATTGCTCGGTCGATCTTGATGCGGAAAGTTTGATGGGGTTCAAGACACTTGCTTACGAAGGGGATAAGCAGGTGATTGACTTTGTGCCTGGTCCAGTAACGAATGCAATGAAAGATGGCAGTTTCTTATATATTGATGAGATTAATATGGCAAAACCAGAAACCTTGCCGTTGATCAACGGTGTTCTGGATTATCGTCGTACGATAACGAACCCGTTTACGAATGAAATCATTACAGCGAATGAAGGATTCGGTGTTATTGCCGCCATTAACGTAGGCTATATTGGTACGGTGCCATTGAATGAAGCGTTGAAAAACCGCTTCATCGTCATTGAAGTCCCTTATATCGAAGGGGAACAGCTCAAAAAATTAATTCAGGATACGACCAGTTTGACTGATGAAAGGACAATCGATTTATTTGTACGGTTATCCGGTGATTTGATAACAGCTGTCGAACAGGGAAAATTGCCGGAGGAAGCAGCATCGATTCGGGCATTACTTGATGCTTGTGACTTAAGTGGGTTCATACAACCAAAACGGGCAATCCTGAGGGCTATCGTTGATAAACTCGAGGAAGAGAGAGAACGAGAATTTGTGAAAAACCTAGCTGAAACATTATTTTAAAAAGGAGCATGTACTATGTATCGTTTTCATGATTCTCGAGTACGAACCGACTTTTTCATGCAACTGCAGGATTTAACGACTGTTTTAGCTGGTAATGCTGAATTGAAATTTGAATTTAGTTTCGGCGCGAGTATTGATGTCATCAATCGGAAATTGACTGCAAGCAGGTTTTGGGAAAAGCTCGACGAGGAAACCAAAGAGGCAGGGCTGAAAAGTGATGTCTATTTACGAGCGTTGGGAACAATGAAACATTCCGATGTGCCGACAATGCAGTCATATATGAAAATCATGCAGGAATCAAGACTGCAGAAGTTTTCCAGTCAGCTTTTCGCTTTGTTGGAGGATTTACGCTTGGAAGAAATCGTGAAAAGAGAGCGTCCAGGGACGACTGCTGTTTTTCAAGTGAGGAAAACGTATTTTCAGCATTTCTTCACTCAACAGCTTGCCTCGAATGTTATCCGCAGCCGTGCATTGGACGAACTTTTTTGTTTGATATATCTTTTACTCCTGTCCGATCGGCCGGATCCGGATTTTTCCCGTTCGAATGAACGTGCGCGAAAGAATCTTGAACAGCTAAAACCAATGTTATATTCAGTTTACGAGGCAAAAAGCACAAAAGATATTACAAGAGTTTGCGAACAAATTTCTTTTCATTTGGAATCATTATACGATGCAGATTCCATTAATGAATATTTTATTTTTCCAGTCGGTGAACTATATGCTTATGAAAAGAACACATTATTTGATGAACTGACTCGGACTGATGAGCTTGTAAATGATGATGTGGACGAAGTAGATAAAGAAGAAAGTGAGTACTTCGATGAAACATTCTCCACTTGGCATCGGGAAAATAAAAATGAAAATCGAAAGCAGAATTTCTTGCAGTTTGAACTGGAGCAGGGAACGAAGACAAGTATGCTCGGCGGTGGAGTTCGTGAAACAGAAGATGCGGACCAAGCCCTCGCCAGTATTCAAGGGTCTTCAGGTGAGAGCAAACAACAGGATTATTCGAAAATGGAAGCATTAGAGCAGTCCGGCATGAATGACCAGAAAAGTGGAAGCGACTATGTGTATGGTGAAGAAAATACAGACGCAGTGAAAATAATCAAGGAAGCAGAGAAGCCTACGCTTAGTGAGGAAGAGTTGTATCGTGACTATGTTGCTGAAATTGAACGATATCAACGTTTGCTCGCCAATACGATAAAGAAGACCTTGGAGCATAAGAAAACAAATCCAAGAAAAGATCTTTTGGTCGGCCGTTTATCGAAAAAGCTGCTTTCCGTTGTGCTCGATGAAAACCCGCGGATCTTTTACAAAAAGAATGAGGAGTCCAATGAATTTGATGCGGTTTTTACACTGCTTGTAGACTGTTCAGCTTCCATGGTCGGAAAGATGGAAGAGACGAGGAAGGGCATTGTTCTATTCCATGAAGTGTTGAAGCAATTGAATATACCACATGCGATTATAGGCTTTTGGGAGGATGCCAATGAGGTGAAGGAAGGTTATCAGCCGAACTATTTTCACATCATACATTCCCATAATGATTCTCTTTATGAAAATAACGGTGCAAAAATCCTTCAATTGGAGCCCGAAGAAGATAATCGTGACGGCTTCAGTATTCGAGTCGCAACTGAGGAACTCAGGAAGAGGCGGGAGAAAAATAAGTTTCTACTCGTGTTCTCGGATGGTGAGCCGGCAGCGGCAGGATATGATCAGAACGGTATTGTCGATACACACTTGGCTGTCTCGGAAGCACGTAAAAATGGAATTGATGTCATCGGCATGTTTTTAGCTGAAGGTGAAATTGGTGAAAAAGAAGAATTCACGATGCAAAATATATATGGTAAAGAGCGGATTATGGTACCAACTGTTGCTGAACTTCCAGAACACTTTACCCCGCTATTGAAGAAGCTTTTGCTTAAGACGATCTAAAAAAGTTATGGATAATAGATTCAGGGTGCTCGATGGCACCCTAAGTTATTTTTTATTTCCCCAAGTTGCGGAAATGCTATTTATTTTGGTGACTGAACATGGATTACTTTCCCGAAGCAACGGAGGTGTCCTTCATTCGGACGAATAACCGTGGTTTACTTTCCCGAAGAAGTAGATATACCTTTCATCAGTGAAGATAACCGTGGTTTACTTTCCCAAAGAAGTAGATATATATTTCATTCGGGAAAATAACCGTAGTTTGCTTTCTCAAAGAAGTAGATATAAATTTTATTCGGGAAAATAACCGTGGTTTGCTTTCCCGAAGCAGCAGATATATTCTTTATTCGGGAAAATAATCTCGTTTTATTTTCCCAAAACAACAGAAGTATCATTTGTTCGGAAAGTTACTATTGTGTTTCAGTAAATAATTATTTTTTCCTGATTACAACCTATCAAATATAATATTTTCCAAGAATTGTAACTCTTTATGCTATAATAAAAATAGAATGAATATTATAGAAAGTAGCGATAACTCTTGGCGAAACAATCACATATCACTTCGCAGACACAAAATAAGACAATGTATAGCATATTATTCATCATCGGTTTGACTCATTTATTGAATGACTCATTGCAAGCAGTCGTTCCGGCTATGTTTCCGATACTGGAACGTTCCCTCGGGTTGACTTTCACCCAGCTTGGCTTGATTACGTTTACTTTGAATATGGTTGCTTCAGTGATGCAACCTGTCGTTGGAATGTATACGGATCGTCGTCCCTTCGCTTATGCACTGCCCATTGGATTATTATCGAGTATGTTTGGAATGCTTGGTCTTGCCTTTGCACCGAATCTGCCTACGATCCTCATCAGTGTCGTCTTAATTGGTTTAGGTTCCGCTGTATTCCATCCGGAAGGTTCACGAGTTGCATATCTTGCTGCCGGTAATAAACGAGGACTGGCCCAGTCAATTTATCAAGTCGGTGGGAATAGTGGTCAGGCTCTCGCTCCGGTCATAACTGCTCTTGTGCTCGTTCCAATGGGGCAATTTGGTGCGATTTGGTTTGTTGCAGTAGCGTTTATCGCTGTGCTGTTTTTGACATATATATCAAGATGGTATGCACAGCAAATTCATATTTTTAAACAGAATAATAAAAAGAAGAAACAAACTGCAAAAACAAAGGTGAAGCTACCAAAATTGATTCGGAACTCTGTCATTGTACTCATATTTGTGGTCTTTGCCCGTTCGTTGTATCATAGTGCAATTTCCAATTATTACGCTTTTTATGCGATACAAGAGTATGGAGCCAGTATTGCCGAATCACAAATTTTCATTTTTGTGTTCCTTGTAACTGGGGCGGTTGGAACGTTTGTAGGTGGGCCACTTGCGGATCGATTTGGAAAAAGAGTCATCATAATGCTTTCGTTACTTGCTCCAGCACCACTTACCATCCTATTGCCTTATGTAGGTCCATATGTGGCTATGATTTTAGTTGGTGTGATAGGGATACTTATTTTATCCAGTTTCTCCGTTGCAGTTGTATACGCACAGGAGATGGTTCCAGGTAAAATCGGTACGATGTCTGGCTTGATCGTTGGACTCGCCTTTGGAATGGGAGCAGTAGGATCCGTATTTTTCGGAAGCCTTATTGATTCCATTGGTTTAACCCAAACCATGGTTATCGTATCCTTTTTACCACTGCTCGGATTACTCACCTTCCTGTTGCCATCTGATGATAAAATAAGAGAAATCAACCGTAAATTGGGTGGATCTACCCTTGATTGATGTACTGGGACAGAGAGACTGTGCCAGTGACTAGGAGGAGCATGTTGAGAAAGAGATATATCATATTAACAGTCATCGTCTTATTCATTTTAATGATTCTTTTATTTTTTCGTTTCGGTGGAGAATTATTAGTGAAGGAAGATAATATAGAAGAAATAGAAGAAGCAGTTTTGGTGCTTCTCATGGGCAGTGTCGGTGACCGTGCACTTGGAGCGTACGAACTTTACGAAAATGGAAATATCGATCAAATCTTATTAGTCGAATCTCATATAGAAGGTGAGGAGTTATTAGGAGAACGGGACATTGCCATTCCAGGAGACGCAGACTTAAGTAAGCATATTTTAACTGAATTAGGTGCACCACAAGAGGATATAACGATCTTACCCGGGCATGCCGAAAGCACGAAGGACGAGGCTGTGACAGTGAAAGAGTACCTGAAGGACAATCCCGATATAAATACGGTTATTCTAACTACATCTAAATTTCACTCCTATCGTGCAAACCTTATTTTTAATAAAGCTTTAAAAGATCAGGATGTTGCCATTTACTCCTCGCCTACGCCTTATGATCCTTTTGAAGCAAAAGGCTGGTATCAAGATCGGGAAGATATTCAACGAGTGATAACGGAATATATAAAGCTTGCACACTATTTACTTCTTGAGCAATTCCAATTGTAATAACTCTATGGAGGAATGATTCTATGAAGAAATTAGGTATGGTAGGTGGCTTGGGGCCAGAGTCGACAGTGGAATATTATCAATCAATTATTACTCAGTATCAGGAAAAGATGGGGAGTAAAGAAGTTCTCCCAGAACTCTTCATTAACAGCATTAATATGTATCGAGTGTTCGAGTTTATTTCAAAGGATGACTTACAAGGATTAGCAAATTATCTCGTCGAAGCAATTGAAACTTTAGAGAAGGTAGGGGCTGACTTTGCAGTTATTTCCGCCAACACACCCCATATTGTATTTGATGAAGTAAACCAAAGAGTGAGTATCCCGGTGTATAGTATTGTAGAAGAAACTGTAAGAGAAGCGGAAAAACAAGGGCTCAAAAAAGTCGGTTTAATTGGAACAAAATTTACGATGGAGAATGACTTTTTCAAAAAGCCGTTTGAAGACCGGGGCAAAGAAGTTGTCGTACCTACAGAAAAAGAACAACAATATATTCACGAAAAAATTGTAGCTGAACTGGAAAATGGAATTGTAAACGAAGAAACAAAGGAACATTACTTAGCAATTATTGAAGATATGGTGAAACGGGACGGTATTGATGGAGTCATTCTCGGATGCACCGAGTTGCCAATGATTATAAAAGAAGATGATTTGGAATTACCGCAATTGAACACAACACAAATACACATTGATCGGATTATCGAATTAATGTTTTCATGATTCATTGCGTCATTGTGATACGAAATAGTATATAGAGAAGCGAGGGGAAGATTGCCCCTCGCTATTTTTGTTATTTTTAAGTCAAATTTCCCCATTCTTCTACAAAAACATGTATAATCATATCGTGCGTTCTATTGTTATAAGATTATCTATTCAACAAAGTTTCGCAATATTCAACATTGTTGAGTAATTGGAGGGCGTTACAAACATTTAAAGAAGAGGTAAGAGATAAGGGGATATCGGATAGACTATAAACAGCCATGTAAGTACTATATTTAAAGTCTGTGATCCAATGATCACAACTTGTATAGTTTAGCATAATTAGTGAACAGAAAAAAGTTACAAATCAAAACATGGACACCCCGATTTCTCGAATAGAAGGAGGTAGAAAAAATGACAGAAAAACAACATAACAATGAAATGACATATGTCGAAGTCATTGGTGATACAGTTTATGGTAAGCATTTGATTGCAACAATTTCCATCAGTATCGCTTTTAGTCTCATTGGCTTTTTTATCGGGAAACAAATATTCCCGAAAATTGCTCCAGAACAAATGGTACAATCTTATTCTTTATTGCTCGGGATTGCTGGAAGCTTAATCGCCTTGCTTACTAACACATTCCTTTTTAAGCCGAAGCGGACACTGAATGAAACACCAAGCACGAGTGAGGAGATAAGTGAAGTGTATAGACAGCTTCAATTGGATATCGAAGAAGAACGACAGTCCATTAAAGATGATCCAGTAATCGCTCAAGAAATGAAGGAACAAGGTATTTATGACATGTTTATGAATGAACAGGAGGACAAGCGCTGATGGATGTGTTATTCATTGCAATAATCCTCGCGGTTGTCGCGGGAGTTATTTTTACATTGATTGGACTTATTTCAGGGTCTGATGAGACTGCAGTAATGGTACCAGCAACATTGATAGTGATCTTGCTTGGTGCTCCACCAGAAGCAGTGTTTGCATTTTTTATGTCGGCAGTTCTAGCCAAGCATTTAACTCATGCCATTCCGACTGCATTGATGGGTGTGCCAGGTGATACGACAGCTGCTCCAATGCTGGAACATGCAAACTTTATGCGTCGGATCGGGCTCCCACATATTGCTTTGCGGAAAATGATTTCAGGCGGGATCATCGGTGCGTTTATTGCCTTGCCGATTGCCTTGTTGTTTGCTGTATTCCTCAGCCAATTCGGAACATTTTTCCAAGAAAATGCAGGGATTATCTTTACGGCAGCAGCAGTTTTAATTGGTTATTTCTCAAAGGGACGTTGGGTGAGCATTTTGCTTATTGTGCCGCTTGCTTTAGTTATTCAAGGATTGAACTTAGCAAGTATGACGATTCTGGACAAGAATCTCACCATCAGTTTCTTTCTAGGGATAGCAATTGGACCGATGTTGACAGATATTTTACTCGCGACGTCGAATAGTGCACGTCCATTAATTCAACAGAAAAAAATGAATGAGTACAAGCTCGCACCAGAGCAGAAATCATGGGCAGGATATTTTCCAAACCCGTTTAAAGTGTTGACGAAAAAACAAACAGCTGCGGTTGGTGGCACGTCATTTATATCTTCTTTAACATTTGCACTCAGTCCGGTTGGGATGACATCCCTTATGGGTGAGCTTGTAGGGACAAGGACGAAAGGTCAATATAAAAAAGCTACGACGAGTCTTTCTACAATGAATGGAGTCACCGAATCGACATACGTTGCAGAAACAATCATTCCATTGATTGCTTTTGGTATTCCGCTGAGTCCGGTGGCAATTGGACCGGCACTTGCTCTATTTAACGCTCCACCGGTATATACGACGGAACCGGTTCATAACTTACATACGTTGTTGGAACCGATGGACTTCCTCATCTATGGGTTGATTGGGATGGTCATTGCTTCAGTCATCGCCTATCCGTTTTCCATGAACTTTGCAAGGAAGGCGACCGTGTTTGTTTTGAAACGAATCAACCAAGAAGCCATCATCGCCATGTTTATTGGAATCGTTTGTCTCCTTTCATTTTATGAAGGAGGTATCGTTGGGATTTTTGTCACCTTTGCGATGTCAATGGTAGGTGGGATGCTTAACCGTTTCCTAGGAGTTGGAGTTGGCGTCCAGTTTATGATTTATTATGGTTCAAGTTGGATCATTTCTACCTTACTTGGCTTATAAACAAGAGGTGGTACCGATTATCGGTGCCGCCTTTTTTATTTCTCTAGGAAAAACTTTTTTGAACCAGGTTCAATTTTTCAGAGAACGGGGTATAGATTCTGAAATAGAAGTGAAAGCACCCAAACAGGTGAGGGGGACATAAACGGTATGTATGAATTTCAAGTATTGGATTCGAGACAACAATTCCTCTCTCCTTTTTTGCTGAAGGAAGGTAAGATTGAATCGTTGGTTGAGCGATTATTAATGGAGGATTATCTGTTTTTCGACTTGGAAAACGACGACTATCAAGATAGGTTCTATGGAAATACAAAACTTTCTCATCGCGCGATGGAGAACTATTTTATGCCTTATATCGAATCGATTTTGTTCCCGAAATCTTTGGAAGCCTTCGACAGTGTCCGGAGATTTTCAAAAGCGGTAGATCAAAAGTGTACATTGAAGTCGGCTGATTTTGAAGTTGACTTTATCATTGATTCTATGGATGTTTATATTTTTCCGTATCATATCGGGTTAGTGAATTTACGGGTCCGTATACCTGGTAATCTCACTAATAATGAAGTGTATACGTTCTCTGAGAAATTTCGAAATCTGGTGCCAAGGGATGAACATAATAAGGAGATAAGCATTCAATGCGATGAAAATACACATGATCATGCGAAAGATTTTATTTTCAATAATTTGCTGAAGCCTTTTAAAAGGTATATGGAAAATCATACACCTGATTTTCCAACCTACTATGGCAGTTTACCGTTCTATATGGACGAGCGGATGTTTGTTGTCAGTTATATCCAGAGTGACCCTGAACATGAAATCTCAAAAACAGACTTATACCGTGCTGGTGAGTTGAATGGTTATAACCAGGATGGGGAGGAGTATATCGGAGCAACAAATGAAGATTACGTGAAGCGTTATTATAAAAGTTATGTTTATGACCGTTGGGCAAGCAATACGTTTTATGTGGCAACAGATTCTCATTTTGTCTGTATTACAAAAGAACAGGGGAATTTAGCTGAGCGAAAGTTGAGGGAAATGTATGGCGACTATTTTTATACTTTACTCATGCTTTGGTATTATCGGCTCATGCTGTTGAAATTGAATCATGAACATTCGCAGATTGAAATTGAAAAAGACCATTCCAAAGTGAACCTATTGACGATAATGATTAGTGATTTTTCCGCAAAATATTATTTTCCAGAGTTGAGCAGTAATACATCTGGTCGTGAAATCGCGAACTTATTGCGTAATGCATTTAATATTGAAAGGCTCTATAGTGAAGTGGATGCGACATTATCCAGATTGTTCAAGAAGCAAGAAAAGTTAGAAGGAAATCAGATCAATGCACTGCTTCAGATTCTTACCATCTATACGGTGATTTCCGGAATTTATGGAATGAACCTCGTAATTGATGATTTAAGTGGGAATATTAACTGGAGTAAGTTCATGGAATTCTCCTTCTTTGAATGGATTGTCGTGTTCGTTACGATAACAGGGATTGTCCTTTCTTTCATCATGGGATACTACTTCTTAAAGCGTTGGGTTCTAGAGAGGCGCAGTAAAAAACGTAAAATGTATTAAAAGGGAAGTGACTTCATTAGAACATATTTCTGGTGAAGTCACTTTTCGTTTGCTCTTCTGTTTGAATGTAAGATATTGGAGGGGTACAATAGAAGCATCTCAGGAAATAGGGTGTTTAACTGATGAAGGCCTTGGCAAAGTGGGGATTGAGTTTATCCATTACGTTGTATGGATTATTGCATTTCATTACTTATTTCTATCAGAATGAGTCATTATTATTTTTCCTATCTATTAGTGGAATCAGTATGATTATTTTTGCTGTCATCATATTGTCTGTAAAAAGAATGAAAATGCCGATTGTACTCGTATCCATTGGTATAATTATCTTAATGTATTCGGACACATCCCTAGGTAATGGGATTATGTCTGGTTTTCTCCAAATGCGGAACATGATCGGTCTTTTGATCCTTGTTCCATTAATCAGCTGGGTCTTACGGGAAGAGCCATATATGGAAGCAATCGTTTCGTTAGGGAATAAGTTCTTGAACACGAGCAGAAGGTTTTATCTCGGTACGATTTCCTTCGTTCAAGTCATCGCTTATTTCCTTCTATTTGGCTCGATACAGATGGTGTATCATTTTATCAATGAAATTCTTAAAGACGAGAAAGGTGAAGCATGGGAAAACTTTAAAGGCACCGCGTTGCTTCGTGGTTTTGCATTATCTACTTTGTGGGTCGTAAGCATCCCGAGCTTTGTTTTCGTTGTGGAAATCATGGATGCCTCGCTCTATTTGTCCATCTTGCAAGGGTTCGGCATGGCGGTTGTCGGTGTGTTGATCGCTCTTTTTTTCTCTCGTTTGGAGGAGAAGAAATACGGGGTTGATTTAACGGCAGGCGTGCAAAGTGAATTTGCTGAAGTGTTGGATGCAAATCATGGGCAGGTAAGAGTGAAGCGGGATTTTCAGGAATTTTGTTTGCTCTTCCTATCATTGTTTGGAACGATATTCATTTTACAGGCATTCATTGAAATGGACTTGCTCATCCTGATTCCTCTTGTCGTCGCGGGATGGATTGTCCTGTATTACTTATATAAGAAGCGGCCTCAAAAACTTGCAAGACAGTTGAAATCACATATTAAAAATGACATCTTTCATGAAACGTATCAATTTTGTATGATGCTTGGGTCTGGAATGCTGATTTACGCTTTAAATCAAACTTCTTTTGCCAAGAACGTTGTGGAAGGGATTTATAGTTTACAATCTGCTGTGCCATTTTTGAATCTGTTATATTTTTTGCCGTTTATCGTAGTCATTTTAGGGTTTTGTGGATTGGGTCCACTTACGGTTATGGTTCTAGTGGGTGGGATTCTAAGTGGATTGGATCTTCCGTATCCTCCGGAAGTCATTGTCTTAGCAGTAACATCCGGTAGTGCCATCTCCATCCTCTTGTCGCCGCTGATTATGCCTATAATTACGTTGAGCAGTGTAAATGGGTTAAGTGGATTTAAAAATGGGATCGGCTTCAATTGGAAATATGCCCTCATCCTTTATATCGTCGTTCAGGTTTATGTTCAATTGATGGCCGCATAAACTTGGGTTAGCTGCTTTAGTCCATTCTGATGTATTTTTGATATACTAATTTTTGCGAAAGACATTATTCATCAACAAACGTATAGGGGGAAGAAACATGGCAGGCACATTATTAGGCAGGATAAATGAACAGTACAACCAATTTTCCGAGACGGAAAAGAAGGTCTCTACTTATATTCTTAATCATGCAGAACTCATTCCAAACATGACGACAAATGAATTGGCGACTAAAGCCGGTGTAAGTGAAGCAAGCGTAATACGATTTGCGAAGAAAATTGGAATAGGCAGTTTCAAGACGTTCAAGATTTCTTTGGCACAGGAACTGGCAGTCAAGGAAGACTATATAACTGATTTTTCCATATTGCAAAAGAAGGACTCCCCCTATGAAATGTTCCAAAAGGTTGTCCATGTCAATAAAAATGCCATCGAGTCTACCATGGAATCGTTGGATAAAAAAGAGCTGGAAAAAGCAGTGGACACATTGAAAAATGCTAGAAAGATTGTTTTTTTTGGAATAGGTGGTTCATCTATCGCAGCTACGGATGCTCTTAACAAATTTGCTAAATTAGGATTTGAAGTGGAATTTAATACAGACTTTCATTACATGCTTTCCAGAATGCCTTTTGTTAATGAATTGGATGTTTTCGTAGCGATCAGCATGTCTGGAGAAACAAAAGATGTCCTAGAGTTAACTCGGATTGCTCAAAAGAAAGGGGCAAAGGTGATAGCCATTACAAATATGAACAAATCTCCACTTTATAAGGAGGCGGATATTCGCTTGGCAACACCTGTGGTGGAGAAGGATTTTCGTATCGGAAGCATTACCTCAAGAATGACACAATTGACGATTGTCGATACACTCTATATTTGTATCTTTAACTTGATTGGTGAAAAGGTGTTGGATGAATATCAAGAAGCAAGAGATTATGTCATCACATTAAGGAGGTAGTCATTCCTTATCTATTTTATGAAATTTTATTTCATAAAAAAATAATCATATATTGACATTAAATTTCATAAAGTAATATAATAGAAGTGTAAATAATAGGAAGGAGCTGATGTCATGCTCGATAAATTGACGACAGAATTACGAAATCCACGAACGATGAACTTGGATGAAATGTCTACTTTAGATATTTTACGAACAATGAATCAAGAAGATGAAAGCGTTTTAGAAGCGATAGATAAGCAACTGTCAAATATCGAAAAGGCCGTACAGTTTGTGATTGAATCATTCAATAATAATGGGAGACTCATATATATTGGTGCTGGAACGAGCGGCAGGTTAGGGATTCTCGATGCGGTGGAATGTGTTCCTACTTTTGGGACGGATCCGGAGATGGTTCAAGGATTGATTGCTGGTGGAAACCAGGCAATTTATGAAGCGGTTGAAGGGGCAGAGGACGATGCGGAATTAGGAGAAAATGATTTAAAGCGGATTCAGTTGACGGATAAAGATACCGTCATTGGAATTGCAGCAAGTGGTCGAACACCTTATGTTATCGGGGCACTAAAATATGCGAATTCTATTCAAGCAAAGACAGTGAGCATTTCTTGTAATCATAATGCGGAAATGAGTAAATACGGTGATCTGGCGATTGAACTGGAGACAGGACCTGAAGTACTGACTGGTTCTACTAGATTAAAAGCAGGAACTTCCCAAAAAATCGTATTGAATATGATTTCTACCGCGTCCATGGTTGGAATCGGTAAAGTGTATCAAAACTTTATGGTGGATTTGAAGCCCACAAATGAAAAATTAGAAGAACGTTCCAAACGGAATATTATGGAAGTGACGGGGGTTGATTATGAAACTGCCAATCGTTATTTTGAGAAATCGAAGCAGCAGGTGAAAGTTGCGATTGTCATGATTTTACTGGATTGCTCGTATGATGAGGCGGTTAGAAAGCTTGAAAGTTCTAAAGGATTCGTTCGCGATGCAATTGCCAAATAAATAAGGAGGGTTCACTATGAGAAAAGAAGAGAAAATGGCCCATGAAATATTGGGCGAGATTGGTGGTAAGGAAAATATTCAACGCGTTGCTCATTGTATGACACGACTCCGGTTATCAGTAAAAGATCCTGCAAAAGTGAAATTTGATGAGCTGAAGCAAGTAGATGGTGTGTTAGGTGTTGTAGATGACGAGACACTTCAGGTGGTTATTGGTCCAGGAACAGTTAATAAGGTGGCTGGAGAGATGAGTAAGCTCACGGGCCTTGCTATCGGGGAAGATGCAGGTCCAGGAGATGAAGATTTAACCTTTGAAGAAAAAGCTGCATTAGATAGGGAAAGAATGAAAGCTAAAAATAGAACCCCGTTCAAGAACTTTTTGCGCAAATTGGGGAATATATTTATACCTTTAATTCCGGGACTCGTTGCCTCGGGGATCATTAATGGAGCAGCCAACTTCGCAGTAAATGCGGGGGTGGATCGAGAACAGACATGGATGCAAATATTACTTTTATTTGGAAGCGTTATCTTTGCTTCGTTAGGTATTTTAGTCGGTTGGAATACTGCGAAAGAGTTTGGGGGCACTCCTGTATTAGGAGCCATTGCCGGAATGATATTATTTAGTCCTTTACTTGCGAACATTACACTTTTTGGAGAAGAATTAACTGCGGGCAAGGGTGGATTGTTTGGTGTCATCCTAGCAGCATGGTTGATGACCTTTGTTGAAAAGCATGTAAGGAAAGTGGTTCCAAGTGCAGTTGATATCATCTTTACTCCTTTATTCACACTACTTATTGTAGGATTTACATCTTTATTAGTTATTGTACCTGTTGCCGGAGTCCTTACCGAGGGCATTACAAAAGGGTTATTAGCGCTAATTGATACTGGTGGAATAATTGCAGGTGCAGTACTGGCTGGATTCTTCCTTCCGTTAGTAACGGTTGGTTTGCATCATGGCTTAACACCAATTCATTTAGAATTGATTAATGTTTACGGTGAAACTGCTCTGTTGACGATTTTAGCTATGGGTGGTGCTGGTCAAGTAGGTGCGGCACTAGCAATCTATGTAAAAACGAAAAATAATCGCTTAAGAAATATTATAAAAGGTAGTACACCGGTTGGGTTTTTAGGTATTGGAGAACCGTTAATGTACGGGGTCACTTTACCATTAGGAAGACCGTTTATTACAGCTTGTATGGGTGCTAGTGTCGGAGGAGCGTTCCAAGCAGTCATGAGTACGGCATCTTCTGGAGTAGGGGTTTCAGGTTTATCTTTAATCCCGCTAATTACAAATGGTCAATATTTAACATATTTCTTAGGACTTGTCATATCCTATACATTTGGTTTCATATTCACCTATACATTTGGCTTTAAAGAAAGTATGGCAGATGGTATTTAATAGATAGGAAGATTGGGAGGTTTACTAGAGAACCTCCTTTTCTCCATTTAAAAGCTTGGAGGAATAAAAGTGCTAGGAATTTCAATTTATCTTGGAAATGAACCAATTAAAGAACAAGTACCTTATATTAGGAAAATGAGGGAACATGGATTTCAGTGTATCTTCACATCACTCCATATCCCAGAAGATGACCAGACAATGTATGGAGAACAACTTCAAGCACTAGGGAAAGTTGCAGTAGAACTGGATATGGAGCTCATGGCTGATATTTCACCTCATTCATTGGATTCACTTGGTTTAGATTGGAAAACAGCAGATCAATTATTGGATTGGGGACTCTCTGGGTTAAGAATCGATTATGGAATAGATGAAGAGATAATTATTGATCTATCACATAAGATGCGGATTGCATTAAATGCAAGTACAATTACTTCAGATGAATTAATACGTTTAAAAGCAAAAGGTCTGCATATGAAAAATGTAGAAGCGTGGCATAATTATTACCCGCGTCCGGAGACAGGACTTGGGTCAAGTGATTTTATCCAAAAAAATAATGAATTGAAAGAGACAGGAATTACCGTAATGGCTTTTATCCCCGGTGATGATCAATTAAGAGGTCCGCTTTATGAAAAACTGCCGACATTAGAAAAGCATCGCACCTATTCTCCGTTTGCCGCTTATCTAGATTTGTTAGTGGCTGAAGTGGATAAAATTGTAGTTGGAGATATCGGGATGAGCGAGGAGAGTCTGGAGCAATTCCAAGCGTACAAGAATAAGCAATTCATTCTACGAGGAACTCCATCTGCAGAGGCAGATGAAAATTTAGTGAAAACTGCATCAGAATCTTTTACTAATCGTGCAGATCCTGCAAGGGATGTTATTCGGGCTGTTGAATCAAGAAGTTATGCGCAGTATGGAAATGTAATCGTTCAACCGAAACATACAGTGGAGAGACCTGCCGGAACAGTGACGATAGATAATGAGAGGTACAGGAGATATCAAGGGGAAATTCAAATTACATTAACCGATCTGCCAGCTGACGAAAGAGTAAATGTCCTTGGGAGGGTAGTACCTGAGGATTTCCCTATACTTCAATGGATTAAAGCGAATCAAAAGTTCAAACTGAAGTGGCTTTCTTAGCTTCATATTGTTATAGAATAAGTGACAGCATTATTGAAGGAGGATTTCCAGTGGAATTACAAGATATCATTACTGATAGAGACCGACTTTTTCTAAAAGATGACATACCTGAAGAATACAAAATGGATTATTCGTATAAAAATGTTGCTGAAGCTTTCGCTGTTGCACTTCCGAAAACAACAGAAGAAGTGATATCTTTAGTAACGTATGCAGATAAAGAAGCGAGACCTATCATTGCTCGAGGAGCAGGTACAGGAGTAGCCGGCTCCCAAGTTCCCATCCATGGGGGAGAACTGATTATTGATGTGAAACATATGAATCGCATCATCGGTTTGGACGAAGAGACGATGACATTGACGGTGGAACCTGGTGTATTATTAAAGGATATTCAAGCTTTTGTGGAAGAAAAGGGTTATTTTTATCCACCAGACCCAGGTTCGAAACACTCAAGCATCGGCGGTAATATCGCCACGAATGCTGGTGGAATGCGTGCAGTAAAATACGGCACAACGAGAGATTATGTGAGAGAAATGGAAGTGGTTCTGCCGGATGGAAAACATGTGACCCTTGGCAGCTTAAATATCAAGAACAGTTCCGGCTATGATTTGAAAAATCTCTTTATTGGTTCAGAGGGCACATTAGGGATAACGACGAAAATCAAATTGAAGGTATTGCCGCTCCCGAAACATAAACAATCTATCTTACTTGCTTTCTCTACACTGACGGATGCGACAAATGGCGTTTTAACCATTCTCAAAAATGGTATTGAACCGACAGCTTTGGAGCTATTTGAAAGGGATACAATCTCCTACAGTGAGAAGTTTACAAACCTTTCTTTACAGAGCCAAAAAGGCGAAGCTTATCTGCTGATGACAATCGATAGTAATGAAGAGGACACGATAAATCGAAAAGTAAATACCGTTGTACAACTTTTATCAGATGAAGCACTTGAAATCATCCCATTAAAAGGAGAAGAAGAGGATAGAGCTTGGATGCTTCGAGACAATATATTGGTCGCATTAATGCAGTTTACAGAGTATGAAATGCTGGATGAAGTTGTACCGATCAATAAATTTGCCGAGATGATTAATTACACCAAAGAGTTACAGGAAAAACATGGGATTAAAGTAATCAACTTTGGCCATGCAGGAGATGGAAATGTTCATACTGTTTTAATGAAAGAAGAATTGGACGACTCGACTTGGCAGACTAGACGAAAAGCTCTACTGGATGATTTGTATAGGAAAGTCGCCGAACTTGGTGGGCTTCCTTCAGCTGAACACGGGATTGGCATCATGAAGAAAGCTTACTTTAATACGATGAGTGACCCGGTTGAGTTGGAAGTGATGAGAAAAATAAAGAATGCGCTTGATCCAAAATGTATCTTTAATCCTGGTAAATTATTTTAATAAAGAAGTTTGTGAGCCGATCGGTGTTTATCTGATTGGCTTTTTATTATCGAGAAAAGGGAAGGTTCCTGTATGTTCCAGCCGGATTTGCTATAATAATAGTATGATAGGAAGTTTCCTATCATCTGATTCATGCACAGGACCATGTCATGACCGCCCAAGCTGAATTGCAGCTTATTAAGCGGATGGTTGAACAATATCGACATCAAGAAAAATTAGAAATCCGTATTGAAAAACTTGAAAATAAGTAGATTAACTGAGAGGTCATTTAAGGACAGATTCCTTAAATGACCTTTTTTAGTTGGCTGTTTTATATGTGCGAATAGTATTTGCGTTTAAGATTATTTGCTGGTAATGTTAAAATATAAAATATTTAAACTAATTAATCAATTAAGTAATGTGGAAGATAAAGAAGGGAGCGAGTAAGAATGAATGTAAAAGATGTGGTTGCAGTTGTCACCGGTGGGGCCTCCGGTTTGGGAGAAGCGACGATAAGGAAAGTTATTGAAAATGGCGGAAAGGGAGTTATCTTAGATTTACAAGAGGAACGGGCTGAAACAGTCGTAAAGGATCTAGGTAAAGACAATACTCTATTCTTTAAAACCGATGTGACTGATGAAGAAATTGTGCAACATGCATTAAACCAAGCTGTAAGTCATTTTGGTTACATAAACACAGTAGTCAATTGTGCAGGAATCGGACTTGCCGCTAAAACGCTAGGCAGGAAAGGAGTCCACAATTTGGAGGATTTCTCTAAAGTCATCGAGGTAAACTTAATCGGTACATTTAATGTCATTCGGCTTGCTGCAGAACAGATGAGTATTAATGAACCCACATTGGATGGTGAACGGGGTGTCATTATCAACACTGCATCCGTGGCTGCATTTGATGGACAGATGGGGCAGGCCGCATACAGTGCTTCGAAAGGCGGCATTGTAGGAATGACATTACCGATTGCACGAGATCTTGCTTCATTAGGCATACGTGTGATGACGATTGCACCGGGTTTATTTGAGACTCCTTTATTTACTTCCCTCCCCGAGAAAGCGATACAGTCGTTGGGACAAATGACACCGTTTCCAAAGCGGTTGGGTAAACCGAGTGAATATGGACAACTTGTAAAAAGCATCATCGAAAACCCAATGCTGAATGGGGAAGTTATACGGCTGGACGGGGCAATCAGGATGCAACCTAAGTAAAAAACAACCTATTTATTTGGACGTCTGGAATATGTCAGTTTACTAGGAGGGGAAAAAGATGCGTGAAGCGGTAATAGTTGATGGAGTCCGAACACCGACTGGAAAATTCCAAGGGACTTTAAGTGGAATCCGAGCTGAAGAATTAGCTGCAAAACCGTTGGCGGAGATAATCAATCGCACGGGGATTCCGGCGGAACTTATTGAAGATGTCATACTTGGATGTGTTACCCAAGTGTCAGAACAAGCCTTTGATATTGCAAGACAAGCAGCACTGATTGCTGGTTACCCGATCCACGTTCCAGGAACAACGATTGATAGGCAATGTGGTTCCAGTCAACAAGCTGTTCATTTTGCAGCGCAGGCAATTATAAGTGGAGATATGGATGTAGTAGTTGCTGGTGGCATTGAGAGTATGTCGCGGGTTCCTATGATGTCGAACATGAAAGGAACTAAATTAAGTGAAGCACTATCATCAAAATATAAAATAATCAATCAAGGATTATCAGCTGAGCTTGTCGCTGATAAATGGAATATAAGCCGGGAAGAGATGGATGAATTTTCATTAGAAAGTCATAAAAAAGCAATTATGGCAAGAAACGAAGGTAGATTTGAAAAGGAAATCATGCCTGTTGAAGTAACGTTGCCCGATGGCAGTAAAAAGATGATGAAACATGATGAGGGGCCAAGAGAGAATACAAGTTTAGAAAAGCTTGCTTCTTTAAAACCTGCTTTTAAAGAAAATGGCAATATTACTGCTGGAAATTCTTCGCAAATCAGCGATGGTGCGTCTGCTCTATTAATCATGTCACGAGATAAGGCGGAGGAGCTTGGTTTGAAACCGCGATTCCGGATTATTGCTCGGACGGTAGTCGGCTCTGATCCGACCCTGATGTTAACGGGGCCTATACCAGCAACAGAAAAGGTTATAAAAAAGGCGAATCTTTCTATTGATGATATTGATATTTTTGAAGTGAATGAAGCATTTGCGTCTGTTCCGCTTGCCTGGTTAAAAGAAACTGGTGCCGATCCAGCAAAATTGAATCCGAATGGTGGAGCAATTGCATTAGGACATCCTTTGGGAGCAAGTGGGGGACGTCTCATGCTTACGATGATGAATGAACTGGAACGTACTGGTGGCCGGTATGGATTACAGACGATGTGTGAAGGACATGGAATGGCAAATGCCACGATTATAGAGAGATTGGATTAAAACCAGAAGGAGGGAAACGTATGCCGCTTCAGTCAATCCGGGTGTTGGATCTTACCCGGTTGTTACCAGGGCCATATTGTACAATGATTCTAGCGGATTTTGGTGCGGAAGTCATCAAGATTGAGGAGCCTAACATAGGGGATTACGGTAGAAATTGGGAGCCTAAAGTATATAGTGATGGTGCATTCTTTCATTCTTTAAATCGGAATAAGAAGAGTGTTGCCCTCAACTTAAAAGAAAGTGATGGGAAAGAACAGTTTTTAAAGTTAGTGGAAAAAGCAGATGTTGTCATTGAATCTTTCCGTCCTGGAGTAATGGAGCGGCTAGGCCTTGATTATGAAACCTTGAAGAAAGTGAACCCTGGAATTGTCTACTGTGCAGTGACAGGTTATGGCCAGACAGGTCCGTATGCTTCCATGCCGGGGCACGATATCAATTATATCAGCTATGCAGGTTTGCTTCATTTCATGGGAGGAAGAGGTGGTAAACCGACAGTGCCTGCTGCCCAAATTGCCGATTTAGGTGGCGGAGCGTTTCCCGCAACAGTAGGTATTCTACTGGCGCTGTTGGAAAAGCAGAAATCTGGGAAGGGGCAATTTGTTGATATATCGATGATGGACGGTGTGATATCCTGGCTGCAAACGTTGCTTCCTAACTATTTTGCTTCCGGACAAATGGAGAACCGTGGAGAGCTGATGTTAAGTGGTGGGAAAGCTTGTTATGAAGTGTACGAAACAAAAGATGGGAAATTTATTTCTGTCGGAGCCCTGGAGGAAAAGTTTTGGAGGGAGTTTTGTAAAGTCATTGAAAAAGAGGAATTTATACCGTTATTGAATGCCCCGCGGACGGAACAGTATCGGCTGATGTATGAAATACAGCAGATCATCTCCACTAAAACACAGGATGAATGGATGCAGTTGTTTTGTCAAGTTGAGGCATGTGTCTCACCAGTATTAAGCTTGGAGGAACTGAGCGAAGATCCCCAAGTTCAAGCTAGGGAAATGATTATCGAGACGAAACATCCTCAAGGAGGTAAGTTAAAACATATTGGAATTCCTATAAAACTATCAAAAACTCCAGGAAGCATCCGTACCGTTGCTCCGAGATTAGGGGAACATTCTGATCAAACATTAGGTGATGTGTTCAACAGGTAAACCAGAGGTACGGAAACTTCATTCATACTTCGGCCTTCAAATCTGTCATGTTTAAATTAACGACAGTAGCGTGAATAAATAAAAATTATTAAAGAAATTCGCTTCTTGTTCCACATAGAGGAACAGGGAGCTTTTTTATTTCACCAATAGCATCTAGAATGAACGTAACGAACAGATAATAGATTTCATCAATTAGTGTAAATTACGGATGATTAATATGAATCCGTTTTCAAAAAATAAAGGAGGAATTAATCATGCAACTTACGAGACACAACTCAAAGGTGAAGACAATCGATTGCTCCCATTATATCAACGGAGAGTTTGTGCAGTCAAAAAGTGGTGAAACCTTTGAAAATATTAATCCGGCAACAAAAGCAGTGTTAGGAACGGTACAGATTGGAGGAAAAGAAGAGGTCGATCTAGCGGTCAAGGCTGCCCGAAAAGCGTTAAAAGGCGAATGGGGAAGCATGCCCCTGAAGAAACGATCACAAATTATCCGCAAAATCGGAGACCTTATATTAGAAAGACTAGATGAATTAGCACATTTAGAATCACTAGATACCGGGAAGCCAATTTGGCTAGCTAAAAAAGTGGATATTGACCGGGCGGCGAACAATTTCCATTTTTTTGCCGATTACATGACAACGACGACTAATGAATCTTATCAGCAAGATGATATCGCTATCCACTATTCCGTCCGTAAACCAGTTGGAGTAGTTGGCCTCATTAATCCTTGGAACCTGCCATTATTGCTTCTGACTTGGAAATTGGCACCAGCTCTTGCAGGCGGCAATACTGTTGTGATGAAACCATCAGAGGTAACACCGATGACAGCGACTGTACTTGTAGAAATATGTAAGGAAGCGGGAGTTCCAGATGGTGTCATCAACTTAGTCCATGGACTTGGTGAGACTGGTGCAGCAATCACATCCCATGAAGATGTAGATGCAATTGCATTCACTGGTGAAACTACTACAGGTACAGCTATCATGAAGGCTGCAGCACCAACTCTTAAAAAATTATCTTTCGAACTAGGCGGAAAAAACCCGAACATTATTTTTGCTGATGCCGATTTAGATGATGTAATTGAGACAACATTGAAATCAAGCTTTATCAACCAAGGTGAAGTTTGCCTCTGTGGCTCAAGAATCTACGTTCAACGTCAAATTTATGATGAGTTTTTAGATAGATTCGTAGATGCAGCGAAGAAATTGAAAGTTGGGGATCCGTTCGATCCTGAAACGAAAGTTGGAGCTATGGTAAGTGAAGAGCATTATAACAAAGTCGTCAGTTATATCAATATCGCAAAAGAAGAGGGTGGAAACTTCCTGCTTGGCGGTAAAACATTATTTGAAGATAAAGGGTTCTATATCGAGCCGACAATCATAACCGGCTTAGGGACAGATTCCCGCTGTGTACGTGAAGAGATTTTTGGACCAGTCGTTACAGTGCTTCCATTTGATACGGAAGAAGAAGTACTGGAACAAGTGAATGATACTCATTACGGTTTGAGCGCCAGTGTTTGGACAACAGATGTAAAGCGTGCTGCTAGATTCTCTGCTCAGATTGAAGCGGGAATGGTTTGGGTGAACACTTGGTTCTTACGTGATCTACGCACTCCATTCGGTGGGATGAAGCATAGTGGAATCGGCCGTGAAGGCGGTACACACAGCATTGATTTCTATACAGAATTAACGAACGTAACGTTGAAACTATAGGGGGATCTAAAATGAATACAATACAATCTTCCAAAATAGAAAGTCATGTGAAACATTTACGTAGTGCGTGGGAAAAAGGAGAAGGGGTCCAGCCGTTAACAACGCTGGATCCTGAGCTCACAATTGACGAAGCGTATTTTGTTCAGCTCCACACCATTGAAGAAAATGTACAAAACGGTGAAAAAATTACAGGAAAGAAAATTGGTCTGACTTCAAAGGCGATGCAAGATTTATTAGGTGTTGACGAACCGGATTATGGACATCTCACGGATGCGATGGAAGTTGAAAATGGCGGCACTATTTCTTTTAAACAAGTGCTTCAGCCAAAAGTCGAAGGGGAAATTGCATTTATTTTAAAGGAAGATTTAGCTGGACCGAACATTACGCCGTTAGACGTTTTGAAAGCAACCGATGTCATCGTCCCAGCATTGGAAATTGTGGATAGTCGTGTTAAAGATTGGAAGATCACGTTGGCGGACACAGTTGCGGATAATGCTTCATCTGGACTTTATCTACTTGGAGGTAATCCGAAAAAAATTACCGATGTGGATATAAAGCATGTCGGTATGGCGCTTTATAAAAATGAAGAACTGCAGAATACTGGAGTCGGAGCTGCTGCATTGGGTGACCCGGTGAAATGTGTTGCTTGGCTTGCCAATAAACTTGCAACGTATGATATCCGACTCAAAGCAGGGGAAGTCATTTTATCTGGTGCACTATCCGCAGCAGTGGATGCAGAGCCGGGCGATTACTTCCGTGCAAAATTCGCTGAACTTGGCGAAGTAACCGTTCATTTTACAGAATAAGGGGGGAAGTTCGCATGAGTAAAGTAAAGGTAGGCATTATCGGGTCTGGAAATATTGGTTCAGACCTTATGGTAAAACTAAGGAAATCTGAGACGTTGGAACTTACGACCATGATGGGAATCGATGCTACATCTAGGGGGATGCAACACGCGAAGGAAATCGGTCTAACTGTATTTGATAATGGGGTGGATGGATTATTGGACAATCCGGAACTTGTCGATATTATTTTTGATGCAACGAGCGCTAAGGCACATCTTCATAATGCAGAAATTGCTAAGAAATTAGGTAAGAAAATGCTCGATCTCACTCCAGCAGCGATCGGACCATCTGTCGTCCCACCAGTTAATATAGAGGAACATTTGGATGCAGGTAATATCAACATGATTACATGTGGTGGCCAGGCAACCATCCCGATTATCCATGCAATTAACGAAGTTGCACCAGTGGAATATGGGGAGATTGTCGCGACGATTTCCAGTAAAAGTGCAGGACCGGGAACTCGAGCAAACATTGATGAGTTTACGGAAACGACGGCAAAAGGAATTGAAGAAGTCGGCGGTGCAAAAAGGGGCAAAGCGATTATCATTTTAAACCCAGCTGAACCACCAATCATGATGAGGGACACGGTATATGCAATTGTGGAGGAAGGATCAATGGCTGAGGAGAAAATTACTGCATCCGTTAGAAAAATGGTTGCTAAGGTGCAAGAGTATGTACCAGGTTATAAGTTACGTACCGAACCTATTTTTGATGGAAATCATGTTACCGTTTTTATCGAAGTGGAAGGTGCAGGGCATTATCTACCGAAGTATGCGGGTAATCTAGATATTATGACGTCTGCGGCGGTGAAGGTAGCTGAAGAACTTGCAACGAGTCTTCCAAAAGTAGCTGTAAATTGATGAGAGGAGGGGGACAATCATGACACAATTAAAGATAACGGAAGTGGCATTAAGAGATGGAAGCCACGCGATGAGTCACCAATATACCGTTGAACAAGTGAGAAACATTACAAAAGGTTTAAACGCCGCACGTGTCCCTTATATTGAGGTGGCCCATGGGGACGGGCTTGGTGGTTCCACCATCCAGTACGGATTATCAAAAACGGATGAGCTAAAATTGATCGAAGCAGCAGTGGAAGAAGCTGATTTTTCCAAAATAGCTGTCTTACTTCTTCCAGGTATTGGGACAATCCAAGACTTGAAGGAGGCTCATCGTATTGGTGCAAAAATGGTGCGAGTTGCTACCCATGTGACAGAAGCCGATGTAGCCAAACAACACTTGGAAACAGCAAAAAATTTAGGGATGGAAACGGTCGGATTCTTAATGATGAGCCATATGGCTCCAGTAGATAAGCTTGTGGAGCAGGCAAAGCTCATGGAAAGCTATGGTGCAGATACGGTTTATGCAGTTGATTCTGCAGGAGCGATGCTGCCGTATGAAGTGTCTGAAAAAATTAAAGCATTACGTGATGCATTGACGGTCAATATTGGTTACCATGCCCATAACAACTTAGGGTTGGCGATAGGTAATACGCTTGCTGCAATTGAACATGGTGCAACAAGAATTGACGGAAGTGTCCGTGCGTTGGGAGCGGGTGCCGGTAATGCACAGACAGAAGTACTTGTTGCTGTCCTCGAAAAAATGGAGGTTGAAACTGGGATTGACCTCTATAAGATGATGGATCTTGCGGAGGAGGTTGTAGCTCCAATTATGCAAACGACACAAGAGATTACAAAAGATAGCTTGACGCTCGGTTATGCTGGGGTTTATTCGAGCTTCAGATTACATGCTGAACGGGCTGCCAAGAAATTTAATATTGATTCCAGGGATATATTAATTGAGCTTGGAAAGCGGGAAATAGTTGGCGGCCAGGAAGATATGATCGTTGATGTAGCTGCTGAATTAGCACAGAAAAACCAAGTAACTGTTTAATTGGAATCAGGAGGAACAAAATGGATAAGAATCTTATAGTAGAGCTTGCCAATTACACACATAACGCAGAAAGAGAAAAAAGGGAAATCATAAAAATTACTCATGAGTTATATCCAGATTTATCAATTGAAGATGCATATCTCGTACAAGAAGAACTAGTAAGCCAGAAGTTAGAAGAAGGTAAAAAGATTGTTGGTCCTAAGATGGGGATTACAAGTGAGGCAAAAATGAAACAAATGAACGTAACGGATCCCATTTATGGTTATGTATTTGATGACATGGTAGTTGATGAAGGAGAAACGGTTTTAATAGATGACTATATTCATCCAAAGGTAGAACCGGAAATTGGGATCATTTTAAAACGGGACTTAGAAGGACCTGGGGTTACTGCTTTAGATGTGTTGCGGGCAACAGAATATGTATTTCCTGCAATTGAAATCATCGACAGCCGCTATGAGAACTTTAACTTTACACTGCCAGACGTCATTGCAGACAATACCTCTGCAGCAGGTGCTGTATTTGGAACCACTTTGAGGCGTCCAGAAGAATTGGAATTAGATGTTATCGGAGTTACGCTCTCTGTTAATGGCGAAATCAAGGCATTAGGCGCAGGGGCTGCTGTATTGGGGCATCCAGCCAATTCTGTAGCAAGACTTGCAAATATGTTGAGCAAAAAGGGAGAAAAAGTTAAGGCCGGAGAACCAATTTTAACGGGTGGTCTTACTGCAGCAGTAGAGCTTTCCCGAGGAGATTATGTAAGTGCCAAGTATGGCGGGTTAGGAGAAGTATCATTTTTTGTCAAATAAACTACTACCGTAATGTTAAAGGGGTGACGTGCTTTGCCAGTTATTCAGATTCAAATGATGGAAGGTAGAACACCAGAGAAAGTAGATGCATTAATAAGAAATGTGACGGAAACCGTTAGTGATACGCTGGATGCACCTGAAGAAAATGTAAGAGTGCTCGTTACGGAGGTACCGAAGACTCATTGGGGAATTGGCGGAGTAAGTGCTAAAGAATTAGGAAGGTAGAGACTAAGTTTAAAAGAATAGGATAATGTAACATATGTCAAATAAGACTCCTTCCTTGTGGGGAAGGGGTCTTTTGTTTCGGTGGGATCAGCTATTTATAGAATATACATCAAATCAGCCCAAAAAACTCTTGTCATATCCCATTCGTTCAGACGCTTCTTCCCCTGCTCGCATAACTTTTCTTGCAATTTCAGGTATTTTATAATCTTTCATTCGTTGAATCGGACCGACTACGTTGATCGAAGCGACTACTTTGCCGGTGTAATCTTTAATTGGTGCAGCTACGGAACGTGTGCCCTCCGTTAACTCTTCTGTACTTATCGCGTAGCCTCTCTCACGAATCACTCTTAACTCTTCTAAAAGTTTTTCCGGTTCTGAAATACTATTGGCGGTATATTTCTTCAAGCCTTGTCTAATAATCTCTTCTACAAGTTTTTTTTCATCATAAGCTAACAACACTTTACCTGAGCTCGTACAGTAGGCAGGATTTTTCCTTCCTAGATGGGTAAGAATACGCACAGGATGATTACACTCTTCTTTATGAATATAGATAGTCGATAACCCGTCGAGAACTGCCAAGTGTGCTGTTTCACCAGTTTCACTTACTAGTTTGTGCATTACGGGAGATGCCTCGTTATGGATTTCCAATTCGTTTGTAACGATACCACCAAGGGTTAAGACGGATATCCCCAATCTATAAGCACCAGTCTTTTTATCTTTGACTACAAAACCTTCATGAGCCAGAGTAGATAGAAGTCTGCTTATAGTACTTTTTGCGAGACCAAGAGACTCTGAGAGCTCGCTGACTTTAAGTGTTGGTTTAAAGGTGGAAAAGCTTTTAAGAATTCGTAATGCATTACTGACTGAAGATAGAATTTGTGGGTTCTTATTTGTTTTAGACATGTTGATATCTCACTCCATTAGTGTCTTCATTTGGGAATTACTTTATAAAGGCAATGTTTGTCCAAGTGTATTTCTAATCAGAAACTATATCATGTGGAGGTGTATGTGTATATTATATAATATATTAAAATATAAAGATAAATCCAAGTATTTACATTAGTTTAACCGTTTACACTAATTCTATATAATAAAAGACAAGCCCAATCCCACAAAAGAATAGAGCTTGTCCAAAATAACAAATCTATGAAAATTCAAATAAATTAATTAGCTAACTTCCATTTTTAAATCTCCGTTATAGGCTGCACCACGCAACTGCATCGCTTTGTATACAACAACAGAGATGATACCCGGCATAATCACACCTACGACAATATACATCATCAGTACGGATATGCCTTGGTTTGCAAGGATATTCAATGGTGCAATAAAGGAATTTAGTCCAAGTCCAGCTAATTGGTAAGGAACCTGAAAATCAAACATTAATATAGCGATTGGTGCACAAATAATTGATGATAAGAATGGTCCTGCGACAAGGCGCGGGTTTTTAACAATATTCGGAACTTGAACTTTTGGTGTTAAGAATGACTGTGCAATATTGGCACCTAGCTGATTTTGTCTCCAGGACATTGCTGTCCAGCCTGCAAATTGTGCGGTACAGCCAATCAATGCCGCTGCACTTGAAACTGGGTCAAGCTGCAATGCCATGGCAATTGCTGCTGATGATGCAGGTGACATAAGGAAAATACTCCAAACTAATGATATTACAATTGATGCAACAAATGGAGATCCTTCTACTGATCTTGTAATATACGCGCTTAAAGCTTCAATGAGTGGTGTAGTGACTGCGGCTATAAACACACCGCTGACTCCTCCAACAAATGTGGCTGCAAATGGGATTGCAAGCATATCCAATTTTGTTTTTCCGGCGACACGTTTACCGGCCCAAACTGCAATAACTGCAGCCAGTACAGCACTAATCGGTTGACCTGTGGTTAGCACCCAACTTCCATCGGCATTCATCTGAAGTGCATCGGCTCCTATGGTACTTGCTGCCATCGCACTAAAAATTATTAATGTATTTCCACCAAGCATATGAGCAATTCCGGCTCCAAATGCTGGTGCCAACATTAATTGGGTTGCTTTACCGACAGTGGTGAATCCTTCCCATCCCGTGAAGGTTCCAATCGTTTCAATGAGCAATCCAATCCCTAATGCTACGAGAACTGCATTTGCAATTCCTTGTGACGCTTTGTACGACCGATCTACGATGTATTTCTTAGTTGACTCCTTCAATTTACTCTTCCTCCTCATTCTATGCTAGCTCATCTAAGTTGATAGGATGCTAACTTACTAATTAAGTAAATTAAAAATATAATACTAGTTTTCTGATTTAGAGTCAATTAATAATTTATTCTGATAATTTAGTGCGGAAAAAGGTCTATTGGACTGAATCCAATAGACCTTTATCATATTAAAAATAAACTTTAATTTTAACTAACATCCCTACGTTTTTCGTTTTCAGAAATGATATATGCACAGGCTGCATCCCCGGTAATATTTACAGCAGTCCGTAGCATATCAAGCAGACGATCGATACCGATAATTAATGCAATACCTTCCACCGGTAGACCTATTTGAGTCAAGACCATAGCAAGCATAATAAGTCCGACTCCTGGAACACCGGCCGTCCCAATGCTAGCTAAAGTCGCTGTTAAAATAATCGCAATTATTTCTGTGAAACCAAGATCGATTGCGTATACTTGTGCAATAAAAACAGCGGCGGTCGCTTGCATAATCGCTGTTCCGTCCATATTGATCGTTGCTCCGAGTGGTTGTACGAAACTACTGATACTTTTACTTACTCCTAGGTTTTCTTGTGCCGCTTTCATAGAAACTGGAAGTGTTGCATTGGAACTCGATGTACTAAAGGCGACTGTCATCGCTGGAAAGAACCCTTTATAAAATGTTAATGGGTTTGCTTTACCGAGCATCCAAATTGCTAGGCTATAAATAAGAGCTGCGTGGACAATCAATCCTAATATTACTGTTCCCATATACGCCGCCATAGAACCGATGGCATCAAGTCCAGCACCACCTATGGCTGATGCGATTAGTGCAAATGCTCCATACGGTGCGAATTTCATAATTAAATTTACGAGAAACATTAAAATTTCATTCGCTTGCTCAAACAATCGGTACATTCCTGTAGTTTTATCCTTTAGAAAGGCGAGTGCTAGGCCAATAAAAATTGCAAATGCAATGACTTGCAGCATATCTCCTGCAGACATGGCAGCTACTGGGTTCTTTGGAATAATACTTATAATTGTTTCCATCACAGGCGGAGCTTCTTGAGCTTCAAAATCCGCTACACTGACATCGAATACACCTTCTGCTCCTGGTTTAATCATGAAAGCCAATGCCAGACTGATACAAAGTGCAAGTGCTGTGGTCACAAGGAAAAAAGTAATCGTTTGAATACCGATTCTACCCAGTTTTGCCGGTTCACCAAGACCGGCAGTTCCTAGTACGATGGATACAAAAACAATAGGTACGACGAGCATCATGATGAGATTGACGAATATTGTTCCGACTGGACTTAACACATACATATCAAGATTATAGAAAACGCTTTCAGGAATGAATGTAAAAATAATACCAACAACAACACCAAGAACCAGAGCAATTAAAATCTTTTTGGTTAAATTCATCACAAAACCTCCTCGTATATTATGTTTAGGCACTTAGTTTCCGCCTATTATTTCCCTTGTTAATCAACCTGTTGATATGTCAAATGACTTGGACGCTCTGGGATATTCCTAGATAATGGTCTTAGGATCATT
>NZ_JAMBON010000024.1 GCF_023715655.1 Oceanobacillus luteolus
TAGGGGGTGAACAGTTTAGCTGACGGGATCTAGTCCCACGGGTGCGACGTTCTACCCCGACTACCGTAATAATAAAACCTTATAAAAAAAGGTCAACCAGTAATTTCTGGCTAACCTTATATTACGAACGAGTGCAATAGTTAAACAAGGTGATCCTAATGAGGTCGCCTTTTTCTTATGATTAAAGTTCTGATTTTATTATTGGAATATTATGTTAGTATTTAGATAGAGGTTATTGTACTATAGGGGCAGCATTCCTGTAATGAACTAAAATGCGGGTTGTGTAAAAAAATAACCTCCTGATAGAATAAGAGAGTCCAAAAGCTTGCAGGCATTTATAGGACAAACTTATAAACCAGGAGGCTAATCAAGTGAATTATAACCAAAACAAAAAGATTGCACAAATTACTTCTCAAACTCTAATTATAGGTGTCGATATTGCGAAGTTCAAGCATGTTGCTAGGGCACAGGATTTTAGAGGAATTGAGTATGGAAAGCCATGTTACTTTGAAAACACGAAAGATGGTTTCCAAGATTTTATTAAATGGATTACCTTTATTATACAGGAACAGGGCATGAATAAAGTGATAGTCGGTATGGAACCAACTGGTCATTACTGGCTGAATTTAGCTCACATTCTTAAAGAAAATGATATTAAGTTTGTGGCTGTTAACCCACTTCACGTAAAGAAATCGAAGGAATTAGACGATAATTCACCAACTAAAAATGATGTGAAGGATGCCAAAGTAATGTGGAACATGAAGGATATGTCGAAGTGCATAGTGCCTTTCATGGTGAACAGAACAATCAAAATGGTGTATCGAATCTGTTTGAAAGAATCCTATCAAGGACCAACTTAAATCAAGCTTACCTCCAAGTAGTCAGGAATAAGGGGGCAGCTGGGGTGGACGGTATGACGTACGACCAGCTACTTCCATACTTGAGGGAACATAAAGAGGAATTATTAACCCAGTTACATCAAGGAAAGTACAAACCACAACCCGTTTAACGGGTTGAAATTCCCATACCAGATGGTGGAAAGAGAAAACTGGGGGTTCCTACAGTCATCGACCGAATGCTTCAACAAGCTATCAACCAAGTGTTACAACCAATATTTGAACCAACATTCTCCGATAATAGTTTTGGGTTTCGTCCAAAACGTAGTGCACATGATGCCATCATACGGGCGAAATCGTACTACGAACGGGTGCTTTAGTGCAATAATGAAAATAGAAAAAAGGCTTAGAGATGAATTTTCACTAATCCTTTTTCTTTGTGAAATACCATATAATTTTGTCTGTAATTTATTTTTTGCAACCACAAGTAAAGCCGTTACTTATAAGTTGAATGTTATATTGTATCCTAGTGGGAGGCTAGCTTCACAGGCCAATCGTATAATGCTGCCATTCAAAAGGTAACAAAGCCTGGTATTTCTTCTGTAAAAAACGATCATCAATCAAGGCGATGACGCCAGTGTCAGAATCCGTTCGTATCAGTCTCCCGCCTGCTTGCAGTACTTTATTCATTCCGGGATATACGTAAGCATAATCAAAGCCATTTTTTCCAACCGATTGGAAGTAATTCTTCATAATATCTCTTTCGAAACCGATTTGTGGCATACCGACTCCGACTACAATGACACCCTCTAATCTGTCTCCTTTTAAGTCCACACCTTCAGAGAAGATTCCTCCAAGTACCGCAAATCCGACCAATCTTGTGTCACGTTCCGAGTTAAATTCCGCCAAAAAGTCTTCCCTTTCTGCTTCAGACATTCCGATATCTTGAATGATTGTAGACACGTCAGGATAATGTTCAGTAAATTGTTCATATGCATTTCTCATATATTGATAGGAAGGGAAGAAGATTAGGAAATTGCCCTGTTTCCTATCCATCACCTCTTTGAAGAAGTGTACCATTGGCTCCATTGTCATCTCTCGATCGCGATACCTTGTCGAAAGCGGTTGAATGATTACTTCTATATTTTCCCTTGCAAAAGGGGATGGTATAGAGACTACATAATCATCCGGTTGTCCACCAAGTAAATCTTTATAATAACCTGCCGGGTGTAACGTGGCTGAAAAGAAAACTCGTGCTCTAAAACCTTTTCCAATTTTTAAAATTTGCTCGGAAGGATCCAGGCAAAATAGTTTCATTCTCACTTCACTTTTTTGCACTTCTATATAGATAACAAATTGCTCATTGTATAGCTCGGCAATTTTCACAAAGTTTTTGGCAGCAAAATACGTATCCAATAATAATTCATGCTCATTCTGGACAAGCTCAGCTTCAGCTTCCGTTATGAATGTTTCGCACAACGCTACGAGCTCCGTATCCAAGTCCTTACGTAAATAGTCCTCCGATTTCTTCACTTCTAATAAGTGGTCATTGATCGCTTTAGCAGCTGCGGCAAGGGAGCCGGTTTTAAATTCTCTTTTTAACTGTAAAAATGCGGACTTGTGAATTTCTGCAGAATACATTTCTCGCGCACGATCCACCAAGTTGTGCGCTTCATCTACGAGGATGGCCGTTTTCTTTTTCTGATCTTCCATCAACCGCTTCAGCGACACCCTCGGATCAAAAATATAATTATAATCACAAATGATGGCATCTACGGCATAAGCCAATTCAATGGAAAATTCAAACGGACAAACCCGATGCTTTCTAGCGTACTGTTCGATAATCGTCCGGTCGATCAGCTGTTCCTGTTCCAAAATGTCTATCATAGCCTCGTTAATCCGGTCATAAAAACCATTTGCAAAAGGACAATCTATACTTGTACAAATCGTTTCTTCCTGGAAACAAATCTTATCTTTAGCTGTTATCGTCAATACATGGATATCCAGGCCATGATCAATTAATAAACGAAATGCCTCTTCTGCTGCTGTTCTTGTAATTGTTTTTGCAGTCAAATAAAACATCTTCTCTAATTTGCCCTCGCCGATTGCTTTAACTGCAGGGAAGATAGTAGAAATTGTTTTGCCAATTCCGGTAGAGGCACTCGCAAACAATGTTTTTTTATCAGCGATGGTTTTATATACGGAACCTGCGAGTTTCCTCTGGCCCGCGCGGTAGGTTTCAAACGGAAACTCCAGTGTTTTACTTGTCTTATCTCGCATTCTTTTATGCTTGATCTTCACTTTTAAAAAGTGAGCATACTTCTCAATTACTTTATCAACGAAAGATTCCATTTCCTCATACGTCATCACTCGACGGAACTGTTTCTGTTCGAGTGTTTTTACTTGGACATACGTAAGTTGAATCGTCACCTCAGATAAATTATGATCTCCAGCATAAATGTAACCATAAAAAATAGCCTGTGCCCAGTGTACAGGATGGGAATCCTCGTGAACGTCATCCAAGGAGTGTACAGTGGATTTTATTTCATCAATGGTTATGGAATCTCCATCTTTAAGCAATCCATCGCAACGACCATCCACTCGAACAACGAAGTCCTCGTAAGGGATTTCTGCTTCTACAAAAACTTCCTTTTCGTCGTGTTCCCGGTAGCCTTTTTGGATTAATTGATGGATTCGAGTTCCTTCCGTCATTGTTGCTGCAGTACGAAAGCCAGACTCAATACTGCCACTCCGATACACGTATTCCACTAAATTTCTAACTGAAATTTTCACTACGTTTGTCATTTGATCACCTAATATTATTCATTAGTTTCAGTTTAACAGAGATTGAGTAGGTTTGGACCTCTATTTTAATGATGAGATATTTTCTTACTAGATTCATTTGATATGGACTTTTGATTAGCGACTCCAAAGGGTATAAAAAGTACGAATGAGTAAAACTTATAGTAAGGAAAGATTGAGCTAATCCGTATAATTGGAAAGGAGTAATCATATGAAACCATACGAAGGACTGAACAAAAATTATATATCTGGCCAATGGCGTGATGGGACAGGCAAAACCATTTATGAAGTAAAAAATCCCTATAATGATGAAGTGCTGCAGAAAATAAAAACGGCAAGTAAAGAAGATGTAGATGAAGCTTATCAATCTGCTGAACAAGCCAAAGAGGAATGGTTAAAATACAATCCATTCGAACGCTCTTCTATTATGGAAAAAGCAGTGCAGATTATTGAATCAAGAAGAGAAGAATTTGTTGAACATTTAATTAGGGAAGGCGGTTCATCCCATCTGAAGGCTAACGTTGAAATTGACTTTGTTATTGCGATTACGAGGGAAGCAGCTTCTTTTCCACTTAGAATGAATGGAGAAATTGTTCCTTCCCTTGTTCCAGGAAAGGAAAATAGAATATACCGCAAGCCGCTAGGGGTAGTTGGAGTAATTGGGCCATTCAACTTTCCGATGTATCTTGCGATGCGGTCAGTAGCACCGGCACTGGCTGTCGGTAATGGGGTCGTACTGAAACCAGATGAGCAAACAGCAGTAACCGGAGGAATATTACTTGCAAAAGTATTTGAAGAGGCGGGATTGCCAAAAGGAGTTTTTAATGTTGTTGTTCCAAAATTAGAAGAAATCGGCGATGCATTTGTAGAACACCCTATTCCGCGGTTAATTTCATTTACAGGGTCCACACCAGCGGGACGGCATATTGGTGAAATATGTGGAAGAAATATTAAAAAAGCTGCACTTGAGCTGGGAGGGAACAACCCGCTTGTAGTGCTTGGTGATGCAAAAGTGGAAAGTGCGGTGAATTCCGCATTGTTCGGTAAATTTATGCATAATGGACAAATATGTATGGCTATTAATCGAATCATCGTTCATAAAGATTTATATGAAGAATTTATGGAGAGATTTGTGGAAAAGACGAAGAAAATAAAAGTGGGAGACCCAAGCGACAAGGATAATCTAATCGGACCATTGATAAATCGGAAAGCAATTGATCGGATATTGGAACAAATTGAAACGGCTAAGAAACAAGGAGCTAAAGTTGTGCTGGAAGGAAAAGTAGAAGGCAATGTCATGCATCCTTATATATTAACAGGTACAAATGATGTGGCGACAGCTCAAAACGAAATGTTTGGTCCGGTTGCTACTATTATCTCCGCAGAAAGTGATGAAGAAGCAATCCGTATTGCAAATGATACCCCATTTGGATTGAGTGGGGCGGTTCATTCGGGTTCCCCAGAAAGAGGGGTAGAAGCGGCTAAACAGATTACTTCCGGCATGGTTCATGTGAATGATCAAAGTGTGAACGATGAACCGTTGATCGCTTTTGGAGGGGAGAAGGATTCTGGACTTGGCCGCTTTGGAGGGAAATGGTCACTAGAAGAGTTTACTACCGTCCAATGGGTTTCTGTCCAAACTGAAGAGAGAGAAAGTCCTTTCCATACGAATTATCTCGAATAAAAATAATGAAAGAGTGAAGAACCAGTATTGAGAACATTAAAATGCAGAGGGTAGCTCAAACCCTCTGCGTTTTTACCGTATAAGGAATCATGAATGCTTTTTATAAAGCCTTATTTCATTATGATACAAGAATATAACAAACTAAAAGACCCCGTTGGGTCTTTTGGTATCTATTAAAGGTCAGAAATCATTCCGCCATATACAACAAATTGAGCACCAGTTGAGTAGCTAGAATCATCGGAAGCAAGATAGACAACTAGGTTAGATACTTCTTCTACTTCTGCTCTTCTTCTTAATGGAATATCTTGTTCTAGTTGCTTCAAATATTCTTCCACATCTGGTTGATCTGCCATTGGTGTTTTGATAATTCCAGGGTGTACGGAGTTCACTTCGATGTTATGTTGGCCAAGCTCCGCAGCCGCACCTTTTGTCATTCCAGTTACAGCGTGTTTGGATGCGCTGTAAGCAATAGCAGTTGGAGCACTTACCAAGACATCTACGGATGAAATATTAACAATGGAACCGACACCAGCTTTTTTCATGGAAGGGAGTACTTTTTGCATTCATAATAACACGCCAAGCTCGTCCACTTTAAAGGTTAATTCAAAGTTTTTTACAGTTAGTTCTTCTAATGGTTTGAAGATACCAATTCCAGCATTGTTTACTAGCACGTTTATCGGATCAAACGCTTCTTTCGTTTTTTCTACGACGTTTACCCAGTTCTCCTCATTAGCTACACCGAGTTGAAGGGCGATTGCGTTTTCACCTAACTCATCTGCTAGCTTTTGTCCACCTTCCAAGTTAAGGTCTGTAATTGCCACCTTTGCGCCTTCTTCTATAAATTTACGAGCATGCATAGCCCCCATCCCTTGTGCTGCACCAGTAATAATTGCTACTTTACCATCTGGTTTTCCCATGATGCTTACCTCCCGTTAAATAGAATGTCAAATCTTAAATTGAAAAATTTTAATCATCTATCCCACGATTTATACTATCATTTAAGGTATTTGTAATTAAGGGTATCTGTTTTAAGTATACTACATCATCAGAAAAAATTACATGCTAGTTTTATGCTTGGTTGAAATGAATGCTTAAGGGAGAAGGGTTAATTTAATCATGAACGTTTAGTTTTAAAGAGCCCAAGCTAGCCTTCAAAACCTGATTACTAGACCAATTCTGGAATATTATGTGGCTGTTGAACGTTGTTAATGTTCAAGTAATTTGTTCTACTGATGTCCTTGCCATCTTGTTGAAACAGCTTCCAACTTCTATTTGCATAATTGTATTCAAATTCCACATACTACTAACAAGAAGTATCGGTTAAAGGGGGTGCGGGGATGCGACTCAAAAGAAATAAATCCAAAAAAACTTTGATAAACCAGGCAAATATCTCCCTAGAAAATATTAAGAGTCAATTAAATCATACCAGCGATTTAAAAGAACGTGAAATACATAGCAATGGTCAAACCTATATTATCCTTTACATCAATTCATTAGTTGATCAGGAAAAGCTTGAGTCAAAGATAATTAAACCGCTTACGAAGATGGAAAACAACGATATATTAAATGAACTATATAGTCAGGAAATCAGCACTGCCGAAAGTAATAAAACAGCCACCAACGGATTGTTAGACGGATATTGCCTGCTAATAAAAAAAGACAGGAATAGTGAAGGGTTCCTGTTGAAAACAAACGCATCAACACATAGAGAAGTTTCAGAGCCTGTTGTAGAAAAAACAATCCTAGGGGCAAAAGTAGGTTTTGTTGAAAGCTTAGACAAAAACATTTTTTTACTTCGTGCTGTAACAAAATCAACCGATTTCACAGTTAAAAATTATACTTTGGGTTCCTCAACAACAACGAATGTATCACTAGTTTATTTGGAACATATGGCAAATCCGGAAATTATCAAAAAGGTTGAACAACGTATAAAAAGTATTACGCTTGATTCCATCCGATCAGAAGGAGATATTCAGGATTGCATTGAAGATCATACACTTACTCCATTTCCTCAGCTTTTACTGACGGAACGGCCAGATAAAGCTTCAGCAAATTTAAAGGACGGGAGGGTTGCTTTAATTACAGATGGAAGTCCTACTGTAATTATATTGCCAGCGACATTTATGACGTTCTTTCAAACGCCGGATGACTATATTACACGTTGGTGGTTAGGGTCATTTTTTAGATTTATACGTCTATTCAGCTATATCATTGCACTTATCCTACCGGCATTATATATTGCTTTCGTTTCATTCCACTATGAAGTCATTCCTTTGGAGCTTGTTTATTCGATGCAGTCTTCATTGAGTTACGTACCATTTCGGCCATTTATAGAGTTGATGATTATGCAGCTTTCCTTTGAATTGCTTAGAGAAGCGTCCATTCGACTGCCACCTTCCGTAGCCACGACTTTTGGGATTGTCGGCGGGCTAGTTGTAGGAACCGCTATGGTTGAGGCAGGAATTGTCTCCTATGGTGGTCTTATAGTTGTTGCATTAACATCCGTCTCATCTTTTGTTCAGCCAAATATAGAAATGAGCAGCTCGATTCGTGTCTTAGGATTTCCTTTAATGCTAATAGCAGCTATATTCGGGTTTTTTGGAATTGTAATTGGAGTGTTATGTGTGTTAATTCACTTGTCCCGCCTTACTTCATTCGGTTTTCCATATTTTTCGCCTATTGTTCCATTGAACATAAAGGATTTTAAAGACACAATTATTCGTATTCCTTCATGGATGATGTATAAACAGCCTAAAGATTCCCCTCATTTCAAGCAGGAAAAACAATCAAGGAAGTGGAAACTAGATGACAGTGAAGGGCCGTATTAGTTCTGTAAATTTATTTTATGTGCTGGCGCAAACGATGATAGGAGTTGGCTTGTTATCATTACCTCACCAAACACATCATACAGCAGGCAGTGACGGATGGATTTCTATTTTAATTACTGGATTTTTTATTCAACTAATTGTACTGATTATCTGGTTACTATGCAGAAAGTTCCCCAATCTTACTTTATTTGATTTTTCTAAAGTAATCGTGGGGAAAACGCTTGGAACGGTAGTAAACTTTTTATATATTATTTATCTGCTGACTATCATTTGTTATATCTTCATTGTGTATACAGATACTTTAAAACGATGGATACTCCCTGAGACTCCAGGATGGATTTTACTTTTGATATTATTCGTTCTACTTATTTATGGGAGTATTTGTACGATAAAAAATGTGATATCTTTATTTTCTTTTCTATTCTTGTTTATCCCGCTTTTATTCCTTATTACATTTTTTGTCTATCATGATCCATCCATAGATGTTCGCTATCTCTTCCCTATTGGTCACAGCGGTGGATGGAATATTCTTAAAGGTACAAAGGATACTTTTGTATCTTTCATAGGCTATGAGACGTTACTTATTTATTTTGCTTTTATGAAGCGGTCCAAAAGTATCTCGGCGCTGAAAGGGGCATTTTTCGCAATATTATTTGTAACCACTTTTTTAATGTATATTGTAATGATAAGTACGATGATGCTTAGCCCGGAAGAAATGAAAATCACTCGGGAACCTGTTCTATACATACTAAGTGCAGTAGAAATAAGATTGTTAAGCCGATTAGATTTAATATTTCTTTCTTTCTGGTGTATGGTAGTTTTTGCTACTATTATCAGCTACTCCTTTTCAGCAAGTATGGGAATAAGTAAATTAATCCGTATCAAACATAAATTTGCTGTGATGTTAGCTGGAACATTCGTGTTTATCGTTTCGATAATATTTTATTATATGGAGGTTACCTTGCTTGAAAAATGGTTAAAGCATTTTAGTTTAATTTTCGGCGTTATTATCCCTATCTTATTGCTTTTCATAACCATTATTTTTAAAAGAGAGGCGGCATCAACCGATGAGGAAAAGGAAAACTAAGCTCGTCTTGCTCTTCTTTATTCTTCCATTACTAGCTGGGTGCTGGGATGAAAGACTTCTAAAGAATTCCCGTACGGTGTATTTATCAGGTTTTGACTTGAATGAAAATGGTGATTATCAAATAACTTCGATTATTAGAGATATGAATATTAGTGAGTCAAGCAGGGGGGAAATCTCTATATCGAATAAACTGGTAACTGGAAATGGAAGTTCAATAAAAGAGGCAAGCGTGACAATTGACAGGAGCGTAGCTGGTAATTACGATCCCGCAAAAGGAAGAGCTTTAATCTTAGGAATCGACGTCGCCAAAGGTGATATTTATAATGTGCTGGATGCTGTTTACCGGGATCCAAGGGTGGATTTAAACGCCAAAATTGTTGTGACAGATAACAGTGCAAATGAGATTATTACCCATTTGTCCGAAAATGAAGTCGAAAAAGGGGGATACCTGTACGAATTGATTCACAGCAGTGAAATAAATTCGGAAATTCAGGATATTACACTGAGATCCATTCGCACCTATTTGTTTGATGAAGGAAAAGACTTCATGCTACCTTATTTGAGCAAGGACGAGGATAATAAAGTAAAAATAAATGGGGTTGCTCTTTTTCATGACCAAAGCTTTACAGGACAGTTTCTTACCCCTGCTGAAAGTACTTTGCTATTATTATTTATGGAAACAAAATCTCAACAGGCACTCTTAACAGAGCAGTTAGACAAAGAAGCTAATGTATCCGTCAGCTATAATGTTAAAAGCGTATCTAGAAAACTTAAACTGGAGAAAAAAGATAAGGTACATGCTGACATTTTGTTGGAATTGGACGTGGAGATTGTTGACTATCCTCCAGATCATTTAAATAAGCAGAGTCGAATCAGCTTTTTAGAAAGACAATTATCAAAGATTCTCACTGAAAAAGCGGATGCTCTCTTCAAAAAACTTGCGGAAAATCAAAGTGACATACTTGGATTAGGTAGAGAAATGATCGCCTTTCATCCATCTATATGGGAGGAAATAAAGGGAGAAAATTATTATGAGCAAATCCTTGTGAATCCCACGGTAAAAGTCAATGTTAGAAGTAGCGGAATCACTTTGTGATCACTGGAATTTTTCAACTTTTCTTTTGTGTATTTATTAGTGTTGGCGGGGTCCGATTATGATATATATGAAAGATTTATTTAAAAAGCCCAACTAGTAAATTGGGCTTTTAATGATTTCTAACTGTTTTCAAACTGAGGGTATTATAAAACGGCTGTCGTTGATGAATTATCCGAATTACTTACCGTTCTTGAAATTACTGAACCAATTATATTGGTTGGTCATTCGTATGGCGGGTTGTGTGTCCAACATTTTGCTAAAACTTACCCTCACAAAGTTGCAGGAATATTTTTGGTGGATTCAACTTCCGTAGACCTACACAAATTGGACGAGTTGGATTTGGGTGAAGATGAGACGGATGAAGCTTGGTTAGAGAAATGTAAAACGTATTCTTTAATGGAAAAAGAGCAGTTAAGGAAAATTTTAAAACCTACTCTCCCAGAAAAGCTACAATCCTTACCTAACGAGATGAAACAAAGGTTATTAGACTTTCAAATAAGACCTTCTTTATACAAAGCGATGTATTCTGAAATAAGCAATTGGAAAAAAGATGCTGAGATGATTAAAACGATAAGAAATACTATTCATGTTCCGCTAATTGTTTTAGGAAGAGATATGGAGTATTGCATTCAAGTAGGAACACAGAGCGGCCTATCAAAAGAGGAAATAGGCATTTTTGAAGCGAAGTGGAAAGAACTCGTTAAGAGGCAGGCCAAACTTTCCAACATGAGTAAAATTGTATTCGTAAAAAATGCCAGCCATTCTATACATACGGATAGACCAGATATGGTCATTCAATCCATTTTGGAGATCGTAAATAAAGAAACTTAAAGTAACATTCATATAGGAATTGCACCTTTATTATAAATTAAACTAAAGGGGTAAGTTCTGCATAGAAATAAACAGGGGGTGATGATTTTGTTTCGGAAATGGTTTTACGGAATACTAGCTATATTGGGTTTTATTGGATTATCGTTGATTTAATGATGGTTGTTCCATTTGCCACAAACCAAATAATCGCTTCTGCAATCGTTATCGTTTTCTATTTGTATCTGTTATATCTGATTACATTCCGTAAGATATTTTAAATAAACAGTTGGCGATAGTTCAAAGAGGATTATCGCTTTTTCAATGGAAAATATTACAATCATATTAAGGAAGAAACACTAGACACCCTCGATAACCACTTATAAACACCACTAAATGTCATGATTAAGGTGGTTATTACAATAATCACCTATATCGTTTTTCGTCATAATTTGTTAACAAGATATCATTACTTACCAATATGAATTTAATATCGCATTGTTATACTTAGATAGTATAAAGAAAATGAGGGGAGGAGCTAAGGTGAAATTTATACAAGCTTAGCTCTTAAAATTCTTCTATTTGCTCCTTGCCGTTAAGTTTCATATCCACTTGCAATTAACATTATTTACATCTTCAAAAAGACCAAGAGAAGGAGAGATAAGAGTGAAAAAGTCTATTTTTCTTTTATTAGTTGGCTTTCTTTTGATTTTTGGTTTTTCAACCCAAGCTAGTGCAGATAATCAGTCAACCTGGTTTGCTACGGAAGAAGATAGTAGATGGAATATGACGATGAAAATAACTGGTACGGAAAAAGATATGCAAATAAATTTGGAAGATCTATGGAAAGTGAATAAAGCAACAGGTGAGAGCATTTATTATGCCAGCGATTTTCTTCCTCTAGATGGAAGGCTCTGCAATGCGTCTACAGGTGATTGTACTCCGTATGAGTCCTTTCAAGACGATAACTTTGGAACGATTGAATTCACCAACATGAAGCCAGGAACTTACCACCTTGAAATTATAGATTGGGAGCCGGAATATACATATCAAGGGTATGTATCAGACAAGGTTAATTAAAGTATTTATAAATCGCTTCCTTTAGGAATCTGAAAAGGTAGATAGGACAAGATAATCACTCGATCTTTAAAGAAGGAGACCCCCTGTTTCGTTGAAGCTATACATTGTGGCAGTGAGACTTTGTTCAGCAATAGCCTCATTAAATGGAGTTACAATTTGTGAAAAAATGAAATTAAAAAAGTTGTAAAGAAGAAGGATTTATTCATTCTCTGTTGAAATATTAAGATAACAAAATTTGTTTTAGCTAATAGAAAACGAAGGATATCATTGTTCAGAGATATAATAAACAACTTATTTTGAGAAGGAGGGGTCCCATGAATGATTCAGACCGGCAAAAAATGAAAGAAGCGATTAAAAAGGCTTCTGAGATGAACCGTGCACTTATGGAGGAATTTGATAATTTGTTGAATGAAAATAAAAAACTCGAGGAAGAAAATAAAAAGTGGCGCGAGTACTATGAATCCGGTTCAAGCATCTATAAAAGAAGCCAGGGTAATCAGCAGGCTGATTATAGTAGGGAAAGATCTAAAGTTTAATTGTTCGAAAAAACTGCTTTACTTGAAAAGGTATAAAAAAGGACTGCATTTTGCAGTCCTTTTTCACGTGAAGTACTAACATAAACATGACTTTATTCCTTGCATTTAATCTTCAAAGTCGACTTCCAATATTTCACCTGTCAAGGCGTCAATCGTCATTTCCACTTCACCGCGGTTTGTTTCAAGTTCGATTTCGTATTCATAACGATTGTCGTCTTCATCCAAATCAAATTCCACTACCTTGCCGCCAACTTGATCGATAGCGATTTTCTTCGCTTCGGCAGCAGAGATGATGTTCTTCATCGTTTCGTTTTCTTTATCATCATCATTATCATCCGCTTCTACTTTTAAAACTTCTCCAGTATAGGCTTCGATATAGATGTCATATTCCGCTTCTCCATTTTCAATATCAACTTCATAATAGACAAATCCGTCTTCACTTTCCAATTCGATATCATCAATATGACCATCTTGTTCCGATAGCGCAATTTCTTTTATCTTATCACTTGAAAGCAAGTTTTTTTCTTCTGAAACATTTGCCGTTTTTGCTACACTTTCTGCTTGAACAGCTTTATCTTCCATATTGGCCTCATTACTGTCGTTGGTAGATGCCCCTATGATAGATGCCCCACCTAATAAAATTCCAGCCGTTACGATTCCGGTTACTAATATCTTTTTCATTTTACTTCCTCCTTTGAACTTCTACTTCTACTATAACCAGTTCAATTTAGAACAAGCTGAGATTAAGATTAGAATTTGATTAGAAATAAAATAGAATCAGGTTACCTCTTGATTTTTTATGACTCCGCCCCCGTACATTGCCAATAGAAGAATAAAAGATTATCATCACGAACCTGAGCTTCACAAGTTGAATAACTAACTAGAAAGTACAGGTTTTTCCGTTAAAGGATTCGATTCTTCAAGAAGGAGATTCCACCATTTTTGTAGAAGTATAGTGGCAGGTTGCTGGAAAAAGATTTCTTTATGTGGGCACAGACAATTTGCCTAATACATATAAATATATGAGTGGACCTTTCTGAACGGAGGAAAATTGCAAATGTATGAAGGTTATTATAGTAATTCGCCTCAACCAATGCAGCAAGCCCAAGAAATCGCCCTAAAAAGGGTACCTGGAACAATTCAGCACGTAGATATGGATTTAGAGAATGGCGTTTTAGTTTATGAAGTTATTATCTTAACTCCGGATAACTGAATATTTGAAGTGGAGATTCTTGCAAAAACAGGAAGAATCTTAAAAGTCGATCAAGAAGATGATTATGATTAATACAGATTAAAACTCTCGTCCTCGAGGATTATTTCTTATGGGTGGGAGTTTTTCCTATTGAACATTAAAGAAAGGGGATTAAGTATGGAGAACATAGAAATTGTGAAAAAGTTTTATGATGAAACAGTAGACTATGAATGGGAACGGCTTGAGCGCCACAAAGTCGAATTCGAACTTACCAAACGATATTTGAACCGATATATAAAGCCAGGGGACAAAGTGCTGGATCTTGGTGGCGGACCTGGCAGGTATTCTTTATACCTCGCTGAACTTGGTTGTGCTGTAACGTTGGCTGATCTATAGGAAAAAAATGTGGAATTTGCCTTGAATAAGGCAAAAGAACAAGGTCTTGCTCTTCATGGATTACAAGTAGATGCACGTGACTTAACATCTATTAAAGATAATCAATTCAACCACGTTCTATGTATGGGACCGATGTACCATCTTAAAAATGAGGATGATAGGGCTAAAATCGTAACAGAATGTCTAAAAAAACTAAAGTCTCATGGGATACTTTTCGTAGCTTTTATTTCTTCTTATTCATTTGTGTGGGATTATCTAATACGTAACCCAGAATTTATTTTAGATAGCGATAGAAGAGTAGAGCTGAATAAAATGGTGGACGGAAAAGACTTTGCTGGAAAAGGATTCTCAGATAACTTTTATATATCTCCTAAAAACGTACTTCCGTTTTTCGAACGGTTTAATCTTGATAAACTTCATTTACTAAATAGTGAAAGTTTCTTATACCTTCGTGAACCAGAATTACTTCAACAGAAACCAGAAGTGATAAATGCTTGGTTAGATCTGGCAGAGCAGGTATGTGAACGGGAAGATTTACTTAGTATGGCAGAACATATTATGTATATTGGCAAAGCAAAGTAAATCCACCACTAAACCATCATTATAGTATATAAAAGTAAGGGCGAGTTCTGAGCTATTCAGGATGAAATTATTTCAAAAAAAGGGGGATTACCCAGATGTTTGAAAAGTTTAATTTTGACTTAATTTATCGTGAGCGAGATGATTTTACCCCTTTAGTTGTAATGATGTGTGGTGTGGCTGGTTCTGGGAAAACTACATTCTCACAACAATTAGAAAAAGCAGGTTTTGTACGTCTTTCTATTGATGAAGAGATATGGGCTACGAATGGTCGTTATGGGATTGATTATCCCATTGAAAAGATTGAGGAATTCAAGAAAGAGGCGGAAAGCAAATTGCGCAATCGTTTAATCAAGCTGATTCACGATAAACGACATGTTGTAATTGACTTCAGTTTTTGGAATCGTGAAAGCAGAGACCAGTATAAACAAGTTATTGAAAAGAACGGGGGTAAATGGAAACTTATTTATTTGAAAGTTCATCCTGATGATTTGCGTGATCGGCTTAAGATAAGAAATAACCGGTTTGATGCTAATGCGTTTCCTATTACAGAAGAAATCTTAACTTCTTTTCTTACTAGTTTTGAAACACCAAAAGGTGAAGGGGAACTTGTAATTGAAAATTAGACTATCAAATAATAACCATTTAGACTTATTTTAACTTCAACTAACAGAAGGAAGGTTGCGAATTATTGAATATAAAAAGCATTTCACTTTAGAAGATTCCTCCAAAATGAAATGCTTTAATTTTTCCTTAATTAAAGAGCAGCAATACGTTCACGATCGTCTGCTGTTAGTTCAAAGTCAAAAATATTTATACCTTGTGCTTGACGCTCTTTATGATGTGACTTAGGAATGACGATGACATCACGCTCAATTAGGTAACGTAATACAACTTGAGCATATGTCTTTCCGTACGGCTTACCAATTTCTTCAAGAACCTGCTTAGCATTTTCGTTGATCCCGCCTAATGGAGACCATGCTACCGTTGCGATATCATGCTTTTTATTATAAGCAGTTAATTCTTCATTCCATTTACCAACGTGTGATTCAATTTGGTTAACAGCGGGTTTAATTTTGCCGTTTTCAAGAATTAAATCAAGATGTTCTTTTTGAAAGTTGGAAACCCCGATTGATTTGAACACACCGCGGTTATAGTACTCCTCTAAAATATTCCAAGCTTCTATGATTTCTTCCTGATTATCCCATGGGAAGTGGATAAGGAATAAATCAATATAATCTGTTTGTAATTTCTCTAAGCTTTTTTCAATTTCAGCATGGGCCCAGTCTGCACCACTGAATCCTTCATATGTATTTAACTTCGTCGTGATAAAAAATTCTTCACGTGGCAGGTTGGATTTTTTTAATCCTTCTCCAAGAACTTCTTCATTATTATAAATTTGAGCAGAGTCAAAATGACGATAGCCATTTTCAATGGCCCAGTCAATCTCTTGAGTGTCTCCTCTTAAGGCACCTGTGTATTGGTTACCCTCTTTACCGAATGTATTTGTACCACTGCCGACAATTGGAATTTCCACGTTATTGTTCAATTTAATATTTTTCATCCTAATTCCTCCTATGCTTTTTTCTTACGATACCCTTTATTATGGGGATTTAAAAGGTATTTTAAATTAACACCGAGAATCAACCTACAGTCTATCGTTAGGAGATCTTTACGGATATGTTCTCTGCATGGATTTAAAGTGCTCTCTCTTTAATTAATTATGGCATATATTGGTAATTTATGTGAAATATGTGCGTCAAGGCTTCACTTTATAGTGTAGAGTAATTTAAATTGCTTATCAAAATTAATCGATCTAGTTCCACAAAGTGAAACTTTAATTAGCTATTTCTGGAAAATCAGAATACAAGGAGATTATCAAGCGTTATTACAATAAGAGGAGCATAGTAAAGAAGGATATATGCCCTAATTTGTTGAATGTAAAAAGGAGTGACTTACTGTGGCTAGATAGATTAATAATCTAGGGGGGGGAATGATGAGGAAAGTTTTATACATAGCTATATTTCTGGGGTTTATTCTAATTATATATAGTGAAGAAGAGAATGTTATAGATATTTTAGATGTTCCACCAACTTTAAGTGTGGAGCAAAAAGAAAATCAAAATGACATAGATCAAATTACGGGTGTAGTGTGTTGGGGTAATTGTACGAATGATGATCGTAGTTTTAGTTTAAATGATATGGATGATTACACTCTAAATTCGTTATCCATTAATTATATAAAAGAGGATACCATTTTTCAAATAACCCATGAAGGTCCAGAAGCGGATATGTATGGATATATCGCGGAAATTGAAAAAGGTGACAGTAGTGCAGGTTATAGCATTTCGATAGAAACTAATGAATTCCAGTCTTTTAATGATGATGGAATATATTTAGTTGTAGCACAGTGGTTTGATAAGAATGAATGGATAGGGTGTGTTTATTCCCTCTATAAAGTTGAAGTAGAATAAAACCATTTCAAACTGAATACTTCTAACGCGCGCTTTAATTTAGTGAAATTCGTAATATTAAACAAGTACATATTAAAAGGGGTAATACAATGAAATTTTATAATAAGGTAGCATTGATTACCGGTGGTACTTCGGGCATTGGATATTCTGTTGCTGAAAGCTTAATGAAAGAAGGGGCCAAGGTTGCTATAGTTGGAAGAAATGCGGAAAAGGGTGAAAAAGCATTACAAAAATTAAAGGAAATTCACTCTGAAGTTATGTATCTATCAGCTGATATCAGTAATTCTAATGATGTTAGAAATATGGTGAGAAAGACTGTATCGACGTTTGGTCATTTAGATTTTGCATTCAATAATGCGGGAAATGCCGAAGGAAAACCAGCTCTTACACATGAGTATAGCGAAGATGATTTTGATAAGATGATGGGAGTTACAATCAAAGGGGTTTGGCTATGCCTGAAATACGAAATTCAAGAGATGCTTAAAACTGGTGGAGGATCGATAGTGAACACTTCTTCATTAGATGCACTTATCTGCTCAGCAGGTACAACTGCATACGCGGCCGGGAAAAGTGGAGTGATTGCTTTAACAAGAGCTGTTGCTCAAGAGTATGGATCCTACGGGATACGAGTAAATACGGTGACACCTGGTGTAATTAGGACACCAATGATTGAAAGTAAGTTAAAAGATTTAACAATGGAACAAGCAAAGGTATTAGAAGGAAAATACAGTAATTCCAATGCGACTGGAAGAATAGGCGAACCTGAAGAAGTTGCGGCAGCCGTTATTTGGTTATTGTCTGAAGAAGCCAGTTATATCACAGGGCAGAATTTAATCGTAGATGGTGGAGTGAGTTTTATTCATTGAGCTGATGGATAGGACTTTAATTTTCAGGAGATATGTAGGGGTTGGAGAAAAATGATGAAAACAATATCCCATATGCCAAAAGGATATGTATGTCCATTTTGCCAAGTTACTATGGGTTTAGATGTACCAGGTAAAGGAACAAAACAAAATGATGTGATATTCCAAAATGATTATGTAACAGCTTTTGTAGCTAGTAAATGGTGGCCGAACAATAAAGGACACGTTCTCGTTGTTCCTAATCAGCATTTCGAAAATATTTATGAACTCCCACCAGAATATGCAGCTGAAATTCATCGAGCCGCACAACTTACAGCTTTCGCAATGAAAGATACATATAGTTGTGATGGTATTACTACTCGTCAGCATAATGAACCAGCCGGTAGCCAAGATGTTTGGCACTATCATCTCCACGTTTATCCTAGATACAAGAAAGATCTATTCTATCTGACAAAAGGAATTCAAACCAATCCTGATAAACGAATAATGTATGCTAAAAAGCTGAGGACGTGGATAGAAAACCACCTACATAAATAGTTTACTTATTCTTCAGTTAGGATGTCATAGAAGATCCTTCTTAATCAACGAAAGGGAAGGTTTGTCAACTCCGAATGGAATCACTACTTTTAAACAGGAATTATCTGGATATAAGACTTCGAAAGGTGCAGTACAATTTCCGATTGGAAACCCGATTCCTTATGAATTAGTTAGTGAAATCGTAAAGTTTAAAGTCAATGAAAATAACAGTAAGGCAGAAAGTAAAATAAAGAAGAATAAATAATTTCAATGTTGTTGTATGTGGAGTGCCACTCTTTTTAGTATCAAGAAAATAAAGATTGTGTGAATGAGTTATTTCAAATGGGTTTCCGACGGGGCAGTGTTAGTGAGCCAGGGAGTTTTGAATTTTATGGTAATATATTGCTAGAGTGTCAAAGGGGGAGAAAGATGAAATTTTGTATGAATTTTGGTGATACAAATTTTATTGGAGTAGCAAATGCTGATACATACAACTCATTCGTAGACGAAGATTGGGAGTTAGATAATCTATTGCAGCATTTTGGAAATGAGATGAAACAAGGGCATATTTTAGTTTTTCAAATGACTGAGGAAGGAATTGAACATTCTTGGAGAGTCGATGTTAGAGTAGGAAGAGAAGAAATTGCTCAGAAATGCTATAGGAGAGCGGTAGGTTATATAGAAGTGACGGAAAATCAATTATATTTAGTGGACTATGACTGTCTTACAATGGCTGCTCAGTTTGAAGATGAAGAAGTTCCTGATGAAAATTGTTCCAAATATAAGATCGATATAGAAAATGGATTTTATAAGGTTGAAATAGCTCAATATTATAACGTTGATAAAGATGAATATGTTGGAATGAGGGAGACCGATATTTTAATGAATTTCATAAAGGTATCGGAAATTGAACCAATTGCTGAAAGTGTTTTTTGGTGTACATATTAAGTAGAATATAGCTGCACTCTGTTTCCTTCTTCAACTATAGGGTGCAATAGTTAAGGGAATGAATTTAGAGATTCCTGGGGGGACTCTAGTATGGAAATATGTCTAAGAGATAATAAAAAGGCATTAATAAGACTATATGAAGAAAAAGACTTTAATAAAATACAAGATTTAAACAAAGATGAAGGATGGACTAATTTGGTTGAGAATCAATCCGATACAAAGGAAGCATGGAAAAATTCCAATGTAGCTTATGTTGTTGAAATAGATGGTGATGGTGTGATCGGATATGTAAGGGGACTTACAGATACACGGATAAGTTTATTTATTTGTGAATTACTTATTGATAAAAAGTATAGAGGCTTAGGCATCGGGAAAAAACTTATTTACTATCTACATAATCTATACCCAACCACAAGAATTGAATTACTAGCAAATAGTTCATCTCGTTCATTTTATGAAGAACTAGGTTTTCGTGCTTTTAATGGATTCAGGAAATCAAGACTAGAATTTGATGTCTCAGATTGAAGGATCTGGAGCTCTAACATAAATTATTTTTCGTACAAGCGGGTTTCATCTTTTAGGCATCATTTTCGTTAAAAATAGTAATAGGAAGTTGAGATATGAAAGATATACCAATCACCTTTAAAAATGTGGCTACTTTCATGATGTTTGTTGTAATGGCAGCTGGATTTACTACCCATTATATCTATAACATCAATATCTTTGAAGGTGAACCTGTAGAAGAAATCATCGAACAAAAATATAGCAAAAAAGGCTTGTATTTATATCCACGGTTTGAAATCGTTGTTTCAAACTCTGATCAACCTAGTAGGGTTACGAAAGAACAATTTGAATCAATCCAAATAGGAGATCAAATTTCTGGAATAAGGAGAGGGGAAACCTTCTTAACAATCAAAGATAATCAATTTGAAAAAAGAGTGTCCAACCCGATTTTTATATTCCTATATTTCGGTGTATTCGCATATGGTGGTGGCTTATTAAGAGAGATAAAATTTATCAAAGGTAATCAAACTCTTTTAAACCTATTAAATAGAATTTTAAGGATGCTGAAAGCCATTGTGTTAGCCACTTATATTTCAATAGGAGCGTACTTTGTAACAATGACAGCTACAAATGCTTTCAATAAATTAAATAAAATTAATCAAACAGAAGTAATTGCTACTCTATTAGACAGAGACTTGCTTGAGATTCGTACTCAAAGAGGAGCGTCGTACACCACGTACGAATTATTCCTTGGCTATCAAGATCAAGAGGGAAACGATTATGTTACTAAAAAAGCTGTAACACGACCTACGTATTACAAATATGCTTTCAAAGAAAGTATGCCACTTACTTATCGTAATAATAATATGTATGATACTTTTGTTTCAGTCGAAGGTACAGATGAAGTTTTGCCTGCCTATTTCAATCTGTATACAATTTTCATGGGGTTGTATATATTCTCGCTATTGATAATGTTTAAAGCATGGCGAAATAAGAAAAATAACAAGAAGGAACCGGAAAACATTGTTGACCAACACAGGTGAAAATAATTAATCTATTAAAATTGTATGGTCCTTGCACAATAGGGGCTTTACTTGAAGGTCGTTGAGCTGCATAGACGGCTCTTTTTCTTGTCCAACTAATGGACATGTTAGTAGAAAAAGAAAAAATGAAATATAGAAACGAAAGAGAATCCTGATTCGTATATAAATATATGACCAAATTAAATATTTGGAGGTGGATGGAGTGAGAAATACATTAAAAATTTGTATGGGGTATATTGCTGGAGTAATTATAGCAATATTTGCAATGAGTCTATGGAAAAATGAAGCTGTAGATTGGCAACTTATGGTTAGTTTAATTATCGGAGGGTTCTTAGGGGTACTTATTGTATCAGGAATAAGAATGTATATCCGAAAAGCCAAGGATGAAGCCAATGAATAGTATTTTGCTTCACTTCATTAAAACAGTAGATAAGATATCCTCCCTATAAACAAATGTAAATAAATATGTAATGCTCTTCTGGATAATTATGGTAAAGTATGAAATAGAGATGATTTATCTAGTGTGCTAGCTCAAAAAAGCTGTAGCTTTTCTTTTTCAACAAATGGAAAGGATTGCATGATGTGAAAAAACTTCTCGTGAAAGTGTTGTTTGCGATAATATTATGTTCAGGAATCCTCTTTATATTTGCGGATCTATTAAAGGAAGAGACATTTACAATTATTGAAAAAGATACAGACACGTTTATTTGGATTGAGAGCAATAAAGTATTCAACCCAAGTTACAAACGAGCATTATTGGATATAGAGAACGCTAGAATAATAAATGCAAATGGTGAGGAAATTGACTATAGAGAATTATTAATAGGTGAAAGAATTAAAGCTGAATTTCAACCAATTGCAGCGCTAAGAGACCCTCCAGGCTTAGTGGCAAGGGAGGTAAAACTATTAAATTAACGGTGCACGGAAACAAGGGGGATCTACATGTTTATAAGTCTTGCAGAATTGATTTGGACAATTCTTGCCGTACCAATTATCTTCTATGTTTGTTATAGACTGTCGACTATAAATAGGCAGTTAGAAAAAATATCTAAACATCTTAATATTCAAGAAGATGAAGTAGAGGAAGTCAGCAACGAGGAAATCGAAAAAGAATTAGAAGAAAAGTTGAAGAGATAAAACTTACATATACCAGCCTATAGAGAGTGTTAAATCAAGGAACAGCATGAGTTGTACAAAGAAAACGATTCGGTGAGAAAGGGAAAAATCTATGATGAAATTACAGATAACAACATTCGTTTTAGTTGGGGCATTTATCGGATTTTTAACCGATGGTGTAATGATTGGTGCAGGGGTAGCGGCAGTTATTTTTATTGCATATAAATTAGAGAAATTATTAGAAGAACGAGATATGAGTTAAAATCTCATCTGATAAAAATAGGGGTGAGCAATAATGGTGAAGTTAAAACATATCACTGATGAATATGTGGAAGCATTACATTCATTTGATCTTCCTGATGAACAAGCAAAGTTCACAGCATTACCAAGCAAGGTCTTAGAGGAGAAAAAAGAAGAATATCGGATTGTTATATTAGATGATAATGAGCCTGTAGGTTTCTTTATATTACATAAAACGGAACGTGTTAAGCAATATTCAGATAACCCGAATGCCATGTTGCTGACGGCATTGTCTATCAATCACGCAAAGCAGGGAAGAGGATATGCTAAACAAGCTATGCTCCAGCTAAGAGATTTTGTTGAATATGAATTTCCTTATTGTGACGAGATTGTACTAGCAGTCAATCATAGGAATACACCTGCTCAGCGGCTTTATGAAAAGGTTGGTTTTATAGATACAGGCAAGAGAAAAAACGGTCCAATAGGTGAACAGTTCATTATGAATTTATTGCTGAAATAAGTACTCATTAGCTATGAATATCGATAAACAAGGATATGATTAAAAATGGAATTAAGACTGGAATTGTTTGTTAAAAGCTTAGAAAGATCAATGGAATTTTATTGTGATGTTTTGGGATTTAACGCACCAAAAGAAATAAAATCAGATTACCTATCAATTAGAAAAGGGGATGTAGTTTTAGGATTAGGAAAGATGGAAAAATTACCTGATACTCATCCCCTTAAAGTTTCCCGTGATGATCAGCAAGTTGGTTTAGGTGTAGAAATAGTTTTAAAGGTTGAGGATGTATATGAAGTTTATAATCATGTGGTTGCCAAGGGGTATTCAATCCAGTCGGAGTTGACGAAACAATCTTGGGGAATGGTTGATTTTAGAATAGTAGATCCAGATGGATATTATTTGAGAATTACATCAAACAATTAACTTCTTTGTATGATAGGCTGCAATTCCTAAAGAATCTGGAAGTGATGATAATGAGTGTATATCTTCATAATTATTTAGAAGTATTTAAAAAGAACTTTATGTTGCTTGTTATGGCAATGGTATTATTAGCTGTAACTTTCTTTATCTGGGCTGGGATTCCATTCTTCATAATCGGCAATTTAGTGGCGAAATTGACCTCTAATTCTGTAATAACTTATTTATCCATATCATTATCAGGAGGATTTCTTTTTTCTTTGTATTTTGTTCCATTTCATTTAAAGGTTGCTGAAAATATAAGTATCGTAAAGGGCAATCATGTAGCGAAATCTTTTGTGCATCTACACACCTTATGGATGATAGGGAGTTCTCTAGTCTTTGGTATAGTGATGATTTTGATGACTGTTCTTCAACTATAATTCTCGATCACAAGAATAAGTGCTCCATCTATTCAATCGAAAAGCAATAGTTACATGCCTATTTTCATCCTGTGACAAATAGATTAATGCTTAGAAAAGAGAAAGGTAGAGAATTCTTGTAAGAGTCCTCTACCTTTCTTTATTTAACCTCGTATAACTAACTATTAAATTGGAAGGTAATAAAGGAAACATTTCAGCTTCATTTATTTCTATCCCGCCAATCTCCCGAATTTCTCTGTTCACATTTTCATGTTTACTGACTTGAAGCAGCATGAATCGTTATCGCTTTTTCCAGAAACGGTTGCATTACACCCGGAGCCATTACTTTGGTATTCGGAATCGTGTATTCACCCTCTGGAATCGTTAAGGTCACTTCATCATTTTCAATCTTGACTTTAGCACCGATAATCGCATTGTCCTCCAGCCAATTACTGACATGAAGGCTGAGCACATAACCGTCATCTGGGATTGGTGAGTTGTTTCCTCCCATTTTGACTACTGTGTCATCCACAACGGTAATTTCATAGCCATAAATATTGGTGCGAGTTGTCTCGCCGTATTCAGGTGTATACAGTATGAGCTCTGCTGCTCCACGGAAACGGTTTACGCCATCAAGGGCTTTGGTTGCCACTCGAGGCTCGTCAAGCTTCAGATTAATGGTGTCATTGGCAAGTATCTCATCAAGATTTGCCCGATGTTGGTCTGCAGTTTCTTGGTCATTATTTTGTAAAGCCATCATCATTTTCACAGCTTCCTGCCCAGATTTTCCGTGTATTTCAAGCTTTTTGAGCCAAGCAGATGTTTCGTCTAGAAAATTTTTATTATCCAAGTTCTCCTGTAATAGGGTTGGCGTATCTTCAAACTTCTTGAATTCTTCCAGCAATTGATTCGCTGCATCCCTAGGGTTGTCAGTTTCATATGCCTCCCAGAAATCGTCAATCAACGTTGATAGTATAAGGGCTCCTTTGTTGCCATTCAGATTGGAGGCATAAGAATTTTCGGAAAACAACTTTAAAGTAGATGCTGCATCACCTCCAAACGCCTTGAGGCTGCGTTCCCATGATGCTTCAGGATTGTAATCAGCGGGGTTCCATGTATAATCGGCAACCGTATAGAGTGCAATTTTTGACGCTTCTGCCTGAATCATCGGATTGGCCGTTATTCCCTGTACACCATGTTCGTTTAGATCACGATCACGATTTTCCAGCGGGCCAAGGAACAGCCGGCTTGTCATAAAATCGTTTACCGGATAGTTGTCCCAAAGCAGTAAATCATGATTAAATATGTCTGCTGCTTTCTGCGCCTGTTCTCCGGTAATTTCAGGTGATACGACAGCAGGGCCTGTCCAATCAACAATCACATTCGGATTTACCAGATCTCCGAAATGCTGTTTATAGGCCGTTTCATTAAGCCCAGAATATTCGGTTGGCACTGTAATCAGCCGTTCGGTATCTTCATGTGTTTCAATGAATTCTTCCTGGAAGCGATTCAACAAATATGCCTGAGCTGCAGCAGCCGGACTTTCTTCATCCCCAAATCGTTCCCGGTCTTCTTCACACTGCAGTTCACCTGATATATCATCATAAAAAATCGCATAAGAGCGGACGCCTATGTCGTACATGGATTGCATCTTGTCCATCAACAGCGTAAAATCCTCATTCCCCGAATAGCAAACACTCGATCCTGGAGAAAGCGCAAATACAAACTGCACATGGTTTTGTTTGCTTTTCTGGACAAGTTCCTCTAGTTGATTAAAGCGATCTTCAGGATATGGTTCACGCCACTTGGTGAGGTGGTATGGGTCGTCTTTTGGCGCATAAACATAAGTATTCATCTTGTTTTGACCATAAAATTCAATTTGGCTCAGCCTGTCTTCATGCGACCATGGTTGACCGTAGAATCCTTCAATTGTTCCTCGGAGAGGCATTTCAGGCCAATCGCGAATGCTGACTGACGGTATCCAGCTACGTCCCGGTCGCTCCAGAATGATCTGTTCAAATGTTTTGGCAGCATAAAACGTACCTGCATTATCTTTCCCGGCAAGAACGATTTGCTTTGCACCGTTGTTGCTTGTAGCCAGCACGTATCCTTCTTTCTTCAGTGCCTGGGGTCCATCAACTCCTAATTCGTTTAAAATGCCCGTGATATCAGGATTATCTGAAGGAGTCCCAATCCAAATCGTTACAGGCGTATTTGGTGTTGGTTCACCGGGGGTGCTGCGGATAATACGCTTAACGTCTATATCCTTTAAAGCTTGTTCGACTTCTCTTATTGCTGCTTCATCGGTGTCTTCACCTGCCACCAGACCGACTACCGGCGTAATTGGAAAGCCTTTACCCGTTACCTCCAAGTGTTGAGGTGTCGGTGAAATGGTGATATTATCCTTATTTTGCTTCATTGCGTGGGTTATATCATTGTTTGGCGCTAACATCAGGAGTACCGTACCGAAAAGAACCAACAACAGCTTTTTGCTCATAGATTGTATGCAAATCATAACTATCACCTATCCTTACTAAGATTTATGGGGGTTTTTCTGATTCATCCTTTTTCTTTGCCATTTACCTTCAATTTCTTCTATGGAAATGGAAACTTTGGATTTATATAGAATTAAAGTTTCTATCCCCATCCTATGAATCGTGATATTAAAGGCAAACCGTCGTTTACAAAACCGGACGGTGGTCTGAGAGGTAACTAACCATTAATGGTTAGTCACCTCATCGACTCTATCAAAAGCAGGTTAGAGTAACAGTCATTCCTAAAAAGTCGTTCTCCCTAAGGTTCACCTTCTAATTAGTAAATCTACGACGATAGGTAGGTGATCGGATGCTTCACTGTATACGACTTCTTGTTTGAAATACTTTATTGTTGGTGATGTTAAAATATAATCAATCCTCTTAGTAGATTCTCTTACTGGGAATGTATTCCCATCCTCCACGTTAGCAAAGGTATCATTTAAAACAGCCCGTTCCAGCAAAGTACGAAATTCTTTACTGTCCGGTTCCGCGTTTAAATCACCTACTAATACACTTGGCTCGTTAAATGAGGAGGTAACTTCGGCAATTTCTTCAACTTGGACTATGCGTTCCTCAGTTGTGAGACCAAGGTGGGTATTATAAAAATTAATATGGACACCTTTAATATTAATTTTTGCACGCAGTAATCCACGTTGTTCATTCCCGAAGCTTACTAAGTGAATGTTCTCGGATGCGATAATTGGGTATTTGCTTAGAATTGCGGTTCCATATTGTCGGTTGTTCCCGTATTCTTCTTCAGGCAGCAGATCAAGGTTGGCTCCATATACGTAGTGATAATCCAGGAGACTTGCCAACTTCCTTGCTTGATCTTCAAAATTGCTTCTTTCTCCAAAAAACCTATCAACTTCCTGTATGCCGATAATTTCAGCTCCAGTATTCTCAATTACGTTGCTGATACGCTGTAAATCTAGTTCCTCATCCAGTCCGACTCCATGATGTATGTTATAAGACATCACCTTTACGGGGACAGATTTATCTTTTCCTTTTGCAAAGACGCTACCTGACATCCCCAATATGAAGAGGCTGCTTATTAATACGATGAAAAGTAATTTTTTCCTCATATATCTTCTCCTCCTATCACGTTATCTCTGTGCACCAGGAAACTGCCAAATGCCAGTCGCTCTAATCAAGTCGCGATATATAACAAGTTCTTCATCTTTGGAAACATTGCCGGCCTCTTCATTGCTTTCGAAATCCATGTAAACAATATTTGAAATATCACGGTCTGTTTGTTCGTCACCTTTCTTTTCCATCATCTGATTAACTTCGTTGAAAATGGTGAGCGCTCTCTGCATATGTGTTGCACTTGAAATAATTGTTATGTCCTGGATATCTTCCTCATCAATAATTTCCATTGAAAAGAGTGCATTTTCCACAGTATCCGTTGCTCTGTCTTCCTTAAAAATACGTTCCTCTTCTATGCCGTTTTCCGTAAGCCAGTCGAACATGACATCAGCTTCTGTAATTCCTTTTTTGGGAACGCCTCCGGTAACAATTATTTTTGAATCTGGATATGTTTCAGCTGCATCTTTTGCAACTTTTAATCTCTCTAATAGGGTCTCTTCCATTTCCCCGTCCTCAGATAAAGCATAGCCAAGGACGACAAAAGCATGGTCGGTTTCAGGTAAATCAGTTGGAATTTCTGTTACCAATTCCTCTTTGGTAATTGTTTCTACCAATTCAATTTTCTCCTCATACGCTGCGGCCTTCTGCTCGTCCAGCTCTTTTAATCTATCAAATCCAGCTTGATAATCCTCTTCATTGTCTTCTACTTTTGAATAGATAGTATGCATAAGCTGGGCGTTAAAATGTTTATCATCAAATTTCAGAATTTCTTCGTATGTCTGTAATGCTTCAGGTATTTTCTTCTGTAAAATTTGAGTGGATGCGAGGGAATATTTCAAATCAGTATCATAAGGGTCGATTTCGGATGCAAGTCTGAAAGCTTGCTCCACCACATCGTAATCACCATGCAAAGTAATCCCTTTAAATATCTCTTCTTCGGCTACTTTCAGATCTCCTCCATACCAGTAATAATGCATGGCGATATCGCGAAGTGCCTGAATTCGTTCACTTGTAGGTGAGTTGTTTTTTACTTGGTTGAACAAATCTTCTATATCTTCCGCTTGTGTGACTTCATCAGTGGAATTATTGTTGGAATCACTGGTTTCCTCATCGGCGTTTTCTTCCGTGGTCAGTGTTTCTACAGTTGCATTGGAGTTTGGATCCGTATTATCATCGCAAGCGTATAATCCAACCAGCAAAAAAGTCATTATTACCAATACAATATACTGCAAATTCACTCTCATATTATCTATTACCTCCCGCTAGGTATTGTATTGATTAGAAATTAACTACAGATCCCCTGTCCCCTAAAGCGTTTCTAAAAGTTCGAGTCTGCTTGGCGTTCCTCAATTCATATAATTCGCCACTTCAAGTAAAGTGGGGGGAGCTTTGGGGTAATTCGTGTTCACCTCCTATTTTATGGAATATAATCCAAATTCTTAATTTATTTAATTATATCTCAATTCGGTAAGCTATAGTATTACAATTCTATTAAAGGTATTCAATTGAAAACATAGATTTACTTAATATTTGAATAAGTATAATGTTAGTGAAAGAGAAAATATATTTATATATTAAAATTACATATAATACTACTGATATTCACGAAAATACTAGTACATCAAAAAGAAGGGAGTAGGGAAAAATCTGAATGAAGTTGATTCGGGTTTGCATTATAGAAAATGTTTGGGAATTGCTTTTATGAACATACTTATACGTTCATATGTAATTAGAAGAAAGGAGAATGAATGAATGATAAAACCTTATTTAATGTTTAATCGGGAATGTGAGGAAGCGTTCACCTTGTATCAAAAAGCGTTTGATGGAGAAATTACTATGATTCAAAAATATAGTGAAATGCCAGCAAACCCTGATTTCATAGTGGCTGAAAATGATAAAGACCTAATTTTACATGCAGAGGTAAGGATAACTGAATCTGCTACCATTTTGGGGGCGGATATGAAGCAGGAGTCTTCAGATTCAGGGAGAGTCGCGATCAGTGTCGAATTAGATTCTAAAGAACGTGCGAAAAATGCTTGGAACATGCTTAGTAATGGAGGAAGCATTCATATGGACCTACAACCTACATTCTTTGCAAAACTTCACGGATCATTAAAGGATAAATTCGGAGTTACTTGGATGTTTACCGTTCGTTAAATAGAAAGAGGTACTGCCTTTATACTCTTAGGATAAGTGAAACAAGATCACATAGCACTATAAAATGTAGTCCAGCTTACCATTGTCCCTAAGGGGAATGGTTAATTTCCTCCTAAACAAACGGGGGCGCCAATCCAGGAAGGGCTAACGCTCTTTTAGTCGAATTTATTGTAATAAGTGTGCAAGTTTGTGGAAGAAGGGATGATATATGGATTTGTAGAACTTATTACTTAATCTTTCTTCTGAAAGGAGTGTGTAAATGAGACAAATAATTGCTCTTGGTGGTGGTGGATTTTCAATGGAACCCAATAATCCATTGTTAGATTTGTATATATTAAAACAAGCAAAGAAAGTTAATCCGCAAATTTGCTTTATCCCTACTGCAAGTGGAGATTCTGAAAATTATATATCAAGGTTTTATAACTTTTTTAATCAACAAGATTGTAAACCATCCCATTTATCCTTATTTGAACCTCCAACAAGGGATCTTGAGGGCTTTATTTTAGAAAAGGACATTGTTTACGTTGGTGGAGGAAACACTAAAAATCTTTTAGCTTTGTGGAAAGAATGGGGGTTAGACAGTATTTTAAGAAAAGCGTGGAATCAAGGCGTTATTTTAGCTGGGTTAAGTGCGGGTTCCATTTGTTGGTTTGAAGAAGGAGTTACTGACTCGTATGGAGATGGACTTGAACCAATAAAATGTTTGGGTTTCTTGAAGGGGAGTAATTGTCCGCATTACGATGGAGAAATAGATAGAAGACCTACATATCACAAACTTATCGAATCAAAAGAAATACAAGCAGGGGTCGCGGTTGATGATGGAGTTGCTATTCATTACAAGGAACAAGGAATTAGTAAAATAGTTAGCTCAAGGCCTAACGCTAAGGCGTATAGTGTTTCCTTCGAAACTGAAGTTGTTGAGGCAACACTTCAGACAGAATTTTTAGGTTCTTATTGAACTAAATGAAATGAGTTTATGGGGAAATGAAGACGTAAATCGGTAACTTATGATTAGTTTAATTATTGGAGGGTTCTTAGGTGTACTCATTGTATCTGGAATAAGAATGATAGTGTTAGAGGATTGTACATTCAACTAAAAATCCTACTCCACATTTCATAGAATTGTGGTAAAATATTCCTAAATCTAAAAGCGATGTGGAGAGTATATGTGCTTAAGCATGACAGAGAACTCCGTTAGCTGGGATGGAGGATGTAGGAGCACATGGAACCAAGCCTTGGAGCTGCACATAGGAAATTGTCTGTTTTAGATGGATGATGTGCCGGTTTCTCCCGTTAAAGAGATAGAGTATGACCTGCAATCTATTGTGCAGAAGTACTCGAAAAGGTTTTCGTGGCGACACAAAAACAAATTGAGGTGGCACCACGAACTTCTGAATTCAGGAGTCTCGTCCTCAAGTCTAATGACTTGGGGGTGGGGCTCTTTTTTAATGGCTATCAATATTGAATTTAGGAGTGGAATCCATGTTGAAACTGATGAAGTGGAGAAATCCCTTATTACTTTTATTAGGTATTGGCGTATCCAATTTAGGTGCCTGGATCTATTTGATTGCGCTTAACTTGATTATTTTGGATATGACAGGATCGGCATTAGCGGTATCTGTCCTTTATATCCTTTTACCGATTGCTGCTTTATGCACAAATTTTTGGTCAGGAAGTTTTATTGACAGGTTGAATAAAAGGAACTTAATGATTTTCTTAGACATAATCAGAGCATTGTTCATATTTTTCCTCCCGTTGATTGAATCCCTGATCCTAATTTATGTGTGGGTTTTTATCATCAATATTGCGAGTTCCATTTTTGGTCCTACATCTATGGTATATATGACGAAGCTGATAGATAAGAAAGATAGACAAAGATTTAATGCATTTCGAAATTTCATTAATTCAAGTGGCTTTATTTTGGGGCCTTCCATTGCAGGGGGTTTATTTATCATATATCTGGCAATCCAGCTAAATGCTTTAGCATTATGTATATCAGCGGTGATCATCTTTTTACTTCCCAATTTAGAATTAAAAGGGGAAGTTATTTCTCAAAAAGTTGGCATTGCCGTAATCAAAAATGATTGGAGAGAAATCCTCCGTTTTAGTAAATCAAACACGCATATAACATTGGTTTATGTTCTCTTTAGCGGAGTTACAGTTTGTATGACTGCGTTGGACTCTTTAGAAGCTGCATTTGCAACAAAAGTTCTTTTTTTATCTGAGAGTACCTATGGTTTTCTTGTAAGTGTCGCAGGAATCGGGATTATCTTTGGCTCACTATCAAATGCTTTGCTCGCTAATACGTTGAAAGTGAGAGCGCTTATTGGTTTTGGTGCAATCTTTACACCACTTGGTTATTTGATCTTTGCATTTTCGCAGGGTTTTATTACGGCATCCATAGGATTTTTTATATTAACGTTCGCCTTGTCATACGCAAATACGGGGTTCTTAACATTTTATCAAAACAACGTACATGCCGAAATTATGGGGAGATTCTCTAGTTTTTTTGGGGTGTTAGAGGCATTATTAATTATCCTATTCACAGGAATAGTTGGAGTTTTTTCTGAGTTATACGGTATTCGGTTTGTGTATATTATAGGCTCATTTGCATTCTTGGTATTAGGATTCATTGTGAATTGGGTTATATGGGATAAGTCGAAAAAAGCCTATTATTATTGAGGATACTTTCTTTCAATGGTTAATAGATAGAGCAAAAACTGGCTGGTTAAATCTAATAGATTATCCAGCCAGTTCTATAATAAAAATCTTCACACCAGCTCAGCGATTTTTTTATTATGGTTAAATAGATTAAAGATATCAAGATTATTTTCTAAAAAATAAAAAGTGGAAAAAGTGCAACGATTGTAAGATGGATTTCGAATATAGGTATGAATGAAGTAGAAAGGAGCTGAAAGGTGTTAACCGATAAGCGTTTAATTCGTTACATATTAAAAAAAGGTTCGGATCAAGCTGCGGATGAATTGATACGACGTTATTACGACGACCTGTACTTTTATCTTTATCGTCAAGTAGGTAACGGAAATGACGCTCTTGATTTAACACAGGACGTTTTTATCGCTGCTTTAAAAGGATTGAGTTCATATGATGATCGCAAATCATCCTTTAGAACATGGCTCTTCCGTATTGGAACCTATAAAGTCATTGATGCACGACGCAAGGTGAAGATGACTTGGTCAGAATTGAAAGATGAAGGGTGGATTGAAGAAAAGGATTTTAATGAAAGTTTGTATCAGAAGGAACTATTAGGGGCGATTAATCAATATGTTGCAAGCTTTCGTCCGGAGATTCAGGAAGTCTTCCGATTAAGAGTCTATGGGGAATTATCATTTCCAGAGATTGCTTCATTACTTGCTCAAAAGGAAGAGCGAATCAAAGCCCAATACTATCGGCTGATTAAAAAAATTAGAGAGGAGTTTCCTGAACATGAATAGTGAGAAAAACAATATCCCATTCACGCAGGATGAAAAAGAAAAAAGCATTGCTTTTATCTTAAAAGAAGTCAATCTTCGTCCAGTAACGTTTAGCCAGTTTCTTCGTTCTTATTTTCAAGAAGTTGGTTTCCGCTATCTATTTTGGGGAATGGGAGATATTTTATTTATCGTTGGCCTTTTATTGGTAGGAGTCGGGATACTATATTTTCCCGATCTACATCACTTACTTGAGAATGACCTTGATGATATTTATTTTACTATATTTATGGCGTCACCTCTTTGTTATGCACTCTTGTATTTTCTTGGAATGTGGAAAGAAAGACTGTTAGGAACCTTCGAATTAAAAATGACACTACGAGTTTCTTTGAAGGAACTACTCATTTTACGTATGTTGGCGTTTAGTGGGATTTCTTTAATTGTGTCTGTCGGGAGTAATCTACTGATTTGGCAATTGCTTGGTCAAGAACTTTCGTTGATGAGATTGTTCAGTCTGTCGTTTTCTTCCTTGTTCTTATTTGCGAATATTCAACTCCTTTTAGAATACAAAATACCGATGCGTTGCAGTCATTGGGTGACTCCAATGATATGGGGTGTTGTGGGAGTTCTCTTTGTTTGGAAACAAGACTGGATTGCTCAGCTTCTGATGTATCTGCCAATTTCAATTGTCACAGTGCTTACTTTTGTATTAGTAGTTTTATATTTCTATTTATTGCGTCACAACTACTTTATGAAAAAGGAAGGAACGATTACCTATGTTAGTGCTTAATCAGGTGAGTAAGAAGTTTAATTCCAATCTAATTTTGAAGGATATTTCGTTGACTTTTGAAAATGGTGTTTATGGGTTATTGTCTCCAAATGGTGCAGGAAAAACGACACTATTAAAAATGATTACAACTCTTCTATTCCCAACTTCCGGTGAAATCTTATGGAATGGACAAGCGATTACAGAACTTGGAGCGGACTATCGGGGAAAAATAGGATACTTGCCACAAGAATTTGGTTATTACGGCAATTATACTCCTACAAGATTTTTATTATATATTGCAGCATTACAGAAAATGAATAAGCAAGAAGCAAAAGAAAAGATTGATGAGCTACTAGAACTTGTTGCACTTTCCGATGTGAAAAACAAGAAAATGAAACGTTTTTCAGGAGGGATGATCCAACGGGTAGGAATTGCTCAAGCGATGTTAAATAACCCGAAGTTACTCATTTTAGATGAGCCGACAGCAGGCTTAGACCCAAAAGAACGTGTTCGTTTTCGTAATTTAATCCATCGTCTTGCTCAAGACAGGATTGTCATTTTGTCTACACATATCGTTTCGGATGTGGAGACGATTGCCAAACAAATCATTATGATTAAGAATCATCGTTTGTACTGTTGTGATACACCTTCGCAAATTACTCGATCGGTACAAGGGAAAATTTTTGAAGTTCCTGCTACTTATCAATTAACGGGGGAGCAATTGCTATTAAGTGAGACAGAAAGCGATGAAGGTCATTTACTGAGAATAGCCAGTCCATTCACCCCAAAGGAAGGACTGGAAGTACGCCCAAGTTTGGAAGATGCATTTCTGTACATTTATCGAGATGGGGTGGCTGAGGATGTTGCGAATTATCCCCTTTGAAATTCGTAAACTAGTTGAACAGCCTATGATTCTTTTGTTTTTTATTGCTTGTTTATCGTTAAATACAATCTATATTTTAACAGCGGGACTCGACCAATCCTATTTAAATTATGTTCAGGAAACAGAATTGAAAACAGGAAATTTAGTTACATCTGATTTCCGTGAAAAACTTTCCAATCAGTCTACGAGTAGAAAACAACAGCGGTTACTGACAGAAACAGCTGAACTAGAAAATATTTTTCAAGATTACTCAACAGAAGCAATGGGACAACAGATCATCGGTTTTTATAAAATTCAAGGTGCAGTTGCTGAAAGGATGAAGACAAAATACGAGAAATTAACCCCCGTTGCAAGTGAATTAGGCGAAGAGCAAGCTGCCTTGGAAGTGGGAGCAGCAGGAGAAACAATGAGCTTTTTCACCTTTATAAGAAATCGATTATTTCGTGCGATTTTAGGAGAGAGTCTAATCTTTGCTATATTACTAGGGTTGTATGGCAGTACTTCAGAGCGTTTCACGAAAACAGATATGTTAGTGATGACCTCAAAAACAGGGCGAAAAACACAAATAAGTAAATACATAGCGAGCCTTATCATCACAAGTCTTTTTTACATAATGATGGTCATATTGACGTTTGGTATTTTTAATCATCTACACCCTATTGGATCATTATGGCAAACGAGTATGTCGACACTATTTCATATAAATGTTTATATTCCTTATTTGCTGGAAGTCCCCTTTATAACTTGGCAACCAATGACATTGGTAAACTATACAATATTGTCTATTTTATTAGGAGGTTTATTGGTCATTCTCTGTCATGGGTTTAATTTTCTTGTAGGCATCTGGACAAATCATCTATTTCGCGGATTTATTGTATTCGTTGTCATTTATGTTGTCTTTCTGGGATTGGAACAATTCATTTATCAATTCGGTTGGTGGAATATGCATTCACTATTGATGTGGCATCCAATTTCCTTATGGAGAGTACAAGGCTACTGGTTTACAGAAATGGGGCCTTACTCAATCATTCCTTGGCAAGAATCGATTGCGACGATCATTAACCTATTTCTCTTAATATTAGGCGGTCTTTTAACAAGTAAGTTCTATGCCACAAAGGAGGTAAAATAGTGTTTTCTGTTGAGTTTAAAAAGTTATTTCAACCGATGTTATTTCTTGTAGCACTCTTGATAACGATTGTGTCTTACAATATAGATCTGAGTTTCATCCATACGTATTGGCCGAATGGTGATGCGATTCCTATTTATAATCACGCTTCCGATTGGCAAAATCGTTTTGGGCAAACGCTTGAGGAGGAGGAAATAGCAGAAATAGAAACGGAGTATAGTACCCTTATCAAAAAAGCAGACAAGATTGTCTCGGAGAACCCTATTGCCAAACAACTTCAACTTGGTAAATATGCGGAGTTTGAGTCATGGTATCAAGAAAATGCTTCCGGTGGGGCCATCAACGAAATGAATGAAGAAGAGTTAGAAATTGTTAAACAAAAAGATGCAATTCTGAAAGATCTATTAGAGGATACAGGTGATTCAATGGTGAGTCAAATCTTCGTCTTACAAGGCTTACTTCACTCTATGGAGCAATTTGATGCATCGGACATATTCCTCAGCAATGAATACTATACAGAAAATGAAAAAGAAAGACTTTCGGAAACATTATTTACCGAGGAAGGTTGGCGCAACATATTGCCTACTGAATTATCGCGTACCTTTGCTGGTTATTTCGAAGATATTCTTAAACTTTTTATTTTTCTATCGTCTTTATTGATTCCTGCTGTTTTTGTTAGAGATCGCTTGTTAAGAGTACAAACAATTCAATGGAGCAGTCGTCATGGACGAAAAATACTTTGGACACAGTTTGCTAGTGGCATAATTGCTAGTTTCCTATTGATTACTTGTATCGTAGGATTTTTTGGAAGTTTGCTGTATTTTACTGATTTCACACAATACTTCTCAAATGGATTGAACTCATTCTTTATCGGTAATGAAGATCCTCTATTACTATCTTTTTATCAATGGACATTTGCACAATGGATGGTGAACGTTGTCTTGTTGGTTTATTTGATTGGGATGGCTTTTAGCGGAGTTCTCTTATTCCTCTCTCAAACGAGTCAACATTATTTATCATTACTAATGAAAATCATTCCGGTGGGGTTTGTATTTATTTACATTGCTAACCTAGTGCTTAAAGATGCATTTTATCTCAAAAATGAATTGTATCAATGGACAAAAATACCGATGATTGAAATATATACAGGAATTCTTCTGCTGGTTATTTGTATCAGTTTACCGATTATTCATTGTGTTCGACAGCAAGATAAGGATTTGTTGAATTGATTGATCGTCAGGGATGTTTTTCTGTCCCTAATATTTTCTCCTCTCGAATAGGAAAGTAGCATCGGTCTCTCCCTTTAGATTTTTATCTAAGGGGAGTTTTTGTGAGATGGGCTCCATAAATCATACAGGTTTTTAAGCAAAGTGTAGATGTTATCCTAAAGATGTTTGTTGAAATTCGCATCTAATTTATATAGTGTTTGTGAAATATTGTTCTTTAGCAAAAAGGGGCAGTATAGTGAAAGAGGAAAGGATAGATTATGTTTTTTAATTAGTAAATAATATACTTATAGATTATTAGATAGCCGTCTGGTAAATTAGAAGTGTGGAAAAAAACGGAAAAAATGTAAACTCTAAAATCGTATGTAAAAAACCTTAGAGTACTCATTATTGGGATGCTAGGGGAATTGTGGGGATAAAGTTTTTAAAGACAAACTTAGGGGTGTTACAAATGAAAAAGATACTTATCTGGTTTTTAGGTGCTTTAGTAGTCCTATCCAGTTGCGCACAAATTGGGGAAGAACCAAAAGATGATAATGAGAAGGAAAATCTGCCTGTTTTAGGAAGCCAATCCTCAGAAGAAACGTACCGGATGATTACTCCCTATAAAACAGGGGCTGCAAGGGGGAGAATTACAACGCAGATATCCAATCGCGTAGATATAGATGAATTGGAAGTGGGACTAAGGCGTCATTCTATGGATGTATTCGACCCGAGTGAATTCTATTTCCAAGAGGGGCAGTATTTATCGGACGACACGATTATAAATTGGATTGCCGAACTTAATCCGGCAAGAAAGGATAATTGGAGTGAAAAAAACATAGGGAAAATCCACGGGTTTTCTCACATGTTCTAGAACAAAATTACTTAAAAAGAGTTGGTGAAAAAGAGGTTGAGTTGGCAGGAATCTCCATCGGGATTGCGTTAAAGTCCGTATATAGCTTCCAAGCACCACTACATGGTGAATCTTTTACCGAAGAGATTGATATGAATCGTATGATGAGGAAGGGATATGAGGTAGCACAAAGAGTAGTGGATGATATAAGAGAATTGGAAGGACTTTCTGACATCCCTATTATGATCGCTTTATATCGCGAGTCCGAGCCGTCTTCGCCTATACCTGGAAATTATGTAGCAAGAACAATCGTTACAGATAAAAATACAATTACGAACTGGGAAACCATTGATGAGGAATATATTCTCTTTCCTTCCGAGGAAAGCGAACATAAACATTTGGAAGAACATGAGAACGTAAAGCGCTTTGGCGATAAAATTGCACAATATTTTCCAAATTATACTGGATTGACTGGGAGCGGATTTTCTACTAATAAACAACTCCAGACTCTATCAATAGAAATTCCAATTGAGCTCTTTGGTAATTCCGAGCTTACAGGGTTTATGCAGCACGTATCCGACCTAGTATACGATATATTTGATAATTATTACGACATAGAAATAAAAGTAACCTCTAGCAATGAAACCATAGGCCATATATACCGGAAAGCCGGTGATGAATCTCTTCAAGTATATATCTATCATTAGGCAGGAATATGTTCAATCTTATAAGCATATTTATTTCGGTAGAGAGAAGTATTGAAATAACCGGAAATAATGGACAGACAGTAAATAAAAATCGTAAAGGCGCTTTAAAAAATTAAACTACTGAACTAGTGGGTGCGTTAATCTGAGATGAACTGCCCCCTGTCAAGTAGACAGTGGAAATAATAAAATTTAGTCTAAGCGGCTTTAGTTCTGTATTCAACAGGGCTAAGGCCGTTTAGTTTTTCTTGATATCTTTCATGATTATAAAAGTAAATGTATTCATCAATTGCTTTTGTGAGGTTTTCAAATGACTCATACTTATGTAAATAATATTTTTCACACTTAAGAGTTCCCCAGAAAGACTCCATTGGTCCATTATCAATACATTTTCCTACACGAGACATACTCTGTGTCATTCCAGCTTGATTCAATCTTCGTTTAAACCCGTGAGAAGTGTACTGGAATCCACGATCGCTATGAATGAGTGGATGTTCACCATCTAGTTGGCCAATTGCTTCATCAAGTGTTTGAAATACAAGTTTGTTATTATTGGAATGTCCTAAAACATAGCTAATAATTGAACCATCATGTAAATCCAAAATGGCATTTAAATAAGCCTTTCTTGAGCCATATTTGAACTCGGTAACGTCCGTTACCCATTTTTCATTCGGCTTTTCAGAAGTAAACTCACGATTCAATACATTCTCTGCAATGTGTTGAGGAATAGAGCGCTGATATTGTGGTTTCTTTCTCCGTATCACGGATTGAATCCCTGCAATATTCATTAGTCTAAAAATACGTTTATGATTATATTGATGATTAAACATTCTATTGATATTTAAGGTCATTCGACGATAGCCATAGATGCCCTCTACTTTTTTATGGAGGGTCTTCATTTCTTTTAAGATTTCTTCGTTCTCAAGCTCTCTCGTAGAAGGTTTACGTTTTAACCATTTATAATAAGCAGCACGTGAAATATCTGCGATATCGCATAGTAAAACAATACTTAGATTCTCGTTCTCATACAGTTCTTTAATTGCGACATACCTATCTTCATATCTTACTTGGTTTATTTTCGCCTCCTTTCGATCTCGTCTAACTTTTTTAGAAAAGCATTTTCTGCACGTAAACGCTCATTCTCTTTTTCGATTCGAAGAATCTCTAACTTCATTTTCTCTTCAGATGTTAATTCTTCTTTACTTTTAGAACGTCCTCGTCCATCTTTTAACGCATCCCATCCGCCAGCTTCATATTTACGTACCCATTGGTATACTTGTTGATAGGATACTTGGTGCTTTCCGGCTGTTTCTTGATAATTCTTTCCGTTAGTTAAAGCATCTTGTACAATTTCAATTCTTTCTTCCCAAGTTGTTTTTCTCCCTTTAGTCATAGTGCTCGATCTCCCTTTTCCCGTGTCTTTTAATTCACTATGACTATTATACTTTTTAATCCATCTTCCGAGTACCCCCATACTAGCTATCTCATACTTTCGTAGAACTTCATTTTGAGAATATTCCCCTGATAAGTAATCTCTTACTGCAGCTTCTTTTAATTCTTTTGAATACTGTTTCCGGATTTTTGTATCAGCTAATCCCTCCATCCCAAATAATTCAAATTTCTCATTCCACCTATACACGGTATTCTTCTGAATTTGATACTTTGAACAGATTTTTGAAAGTGAATATCCTCCACCTTTATAAGCCATGACTACTTCATATTTAAAATCAATTGAATAGTAAATATTAGACATAAAAAAACTCCCCCAATAGTAAACAGATATTTATTTTTTAATCTGTCTACTTTAAGGGGAGCATATCAAGAAGGATTATCGCTCTTTTTGTTGAAGTTAATGGTAAAATATTTTTATGAATAAACATCTGGGGGAAATCAAATGAGGACAATCTTAGAATTAATTCGGGTAATATTACTATTGAGTTTATTGGGTGCATTAGGCTGGTTCATTGTAGGCAATATTTATAGAATTAATGAAGTTACAGAGGTTTATTCTTGGTTTGGTGCAATTGCCATTTTAATACTTCTATTTGTTTTGTATCGAAATAAGCTGCAATTCTCCGGGTGGTATAAAGGAGAAGGTAGGATGAAGCTTTCAAAAATTGTCACTAGGACACTGGTGTTAAGTTCTATCTTGTTGTTTGCCATGCCATTTCTATTGGGGTTTTTCATGAGCTAACGGTATCGAGCTTTTAAAAAGAATGAAAAGCGCATGGAATCAAGGTGTGATTCCATGCGTCGTATAGAATTACTGAGCCGCGATCCAAACTTAACTTCTCACTCCTCCAAAAGCTCCGCGATACTTCGCTGCAGGATGACGCTCGCTCAGACGATCCTGGCCGAACAATCTTCCGCGTAGTGTTTCTGGTTTTGCTTCCCTCTCTTTCAGCAACCCGCGCTCTTCTAATACTGGTACGACTTTTTCGATGAATTCCGTATAAGAACTTGGGATAAAGGCGTTTATTACATTAATACCCGATACCCCGGCATCCAGCCACTCTTCCAGCCGGTCGGCAATTTGTTCTGGAGTACCGACAATTCTTGTTGATTTGCCGTGGTGGTCGGCTACATCACGTAAGGTTGGTTTTCGTCCTTCGACCGATTGTTTTATCCAGTTGAAGATGCCGCGCACACCCTCAGTTTCAATATCCTCAATCGGTGTATCCAAATCCCATTTGCCGAAGTCGATTCCCATGCCTCCGCCGATGTGGGCAATCATCATCTTGTGATCGGTAATCTCATCCAGCTCCTTTGCCTTTTTCTGCGCTTCTTCTTCGGTCTCACCAATCACAAAAGATTGTCCCTGGAAAAATTGAATATCTTCACCATTTCTTCCGTTTTCCACCGCTATTTCTCTTACTTCAGCGATAAGGCTTTTCGCAACTTTCGGACTCGGTGTGTTAATGAAAATCGCTTCCGCATGTTTTGCCGCAAATGCTTTTCCTCTTGTTGAAGCACCCGCCTGGAATAGGAGCGGTGTCCGTTGTGGGGAAGGGGAAACAAGGTGCGGACCTTCGACTTTGTAATGCTTGCTTTCATGATGAATTTTATGAACATGCGCCGGATCTGCGTAAATCCCAGTTTTCCGATCTTTTTTCAACGCCTCATCATCCCAGGAGCCTTCCCATAATTTGTACAATACATCGAGATATTCTTCCGCCGTATCATATCGTTCGTCATGTGGAAGCATCCCTTCGTAGCCGTAATTTCTAAAGCCGTTCTCCAAATACCCGGTCACAATATTCCAAGCGACACGGCCGCGGGAAAGATGGTCGAGCGTTGATATTTGTCTGGCAAAATTGTAGGGAGGTTGCTGAAAAACACCAGCTGTCACTGCTACTCCAAGCCGTTCTGTCGTTGCTGCAATGGCTGATGCCAGCGTAAACGGATCATTGCTCGGAACCTGCAGGCCATTTCGAACGTGAGCTTCCCAGCCGCCTTCATAATCACCGTACAGACCAACGACATCCGCCAGAAAAATCGTGTCAAATCCGCCGTCTTCCAATTCTTTCGCAAGTGAGGTCCAGAGGCTTAAATCATTGAAATCCCGCTGTTTTCCTCTTGGATCGCGCCACGTACCATGGACAATATGTGAAGCTGTATTCATGACAAATGCAGTAAGTGATAATGTTTTACTCATGTTATTTCTCTCCTTTTTCTTTTAAAAGTAAGCCGTTGTCGGCAATGATTCTCCGTTGATATGATAGTTTCCAATCAGCCTTGATTTGTACAGTGTCGGATTATGGGAAGCAAGGGTACGAATGTTGCGCCAATGTCTATCCAGGTTGGCAGATTGTTTTGTTGCCGATGCGCTGCCGACTTCAAAGAGTAATGATGCTGCCTCGAGCGCAAGTTTTTCTATGGCAACCTTTACTTGCGACCCGTTCAGTGCGGCCGTATGATCTGCTTCAGCATTGTTGTAGTCCGCACGAGAAGTATCGATGCTTCTTGCAGCGGTGAGCACGATGGATTCTGCTGCAAAAGCATAGCTCGATAATTCCCCGACAACCTGCTGCAACTGCGGATCTTGTTTTAAGTCTGTCGTGTTTCCGTGTGAAAAGGACCGCTTCCGCTTGCCAATCAGCTCGACCGCATCCGTAACAATCCGATTCAAAATCCCGGCAATGATCCCTTGAAGATATAAATGTGGAATCGGGGCATAGGTATTATTTTTGTCATTCGAATCAAATATTTCCTCTGCCGAAACACGCACACGATCAAAGCTTGTCGTCCCGCTGCCCGTCATTTTTTGGCCGAATCCATCCCAGTCATCGCGCACCGTCACTCCGTCTCGTTTAACCGGGACAATCACATTCACAGGGGCATCACCAAGCATCGCAGTAACTTCTGTGAAATCCGCATAATATGTTCCGGTCGTAAACGCTTTTTCCCCTTGTAAAATATATCCGTCTCCCTCTTTCACCAAATGGGTGTCGTATTTCCCGCCGCCAGCTTGGTGTTTCGAATTCTCGGTATATGCATTGCCGATGATCGCTCCTTGGCGAATTTCCTTTAAGAAATGCTCTCGATGAGGAGTTTTATTTCTCAATAGAAATTCCACGGTCATGAAATGTGCCCGGAAAATATGTGCAAGCTCCGGATCTGCCTCCGCAACCCGAATGACTGCCGTAAATAGTTCTTCGATAGAAGCTCCGGCACCACCCAACTCCTTCGGCAGTGTAATGGCGCCGAACCGGAAATCTTTTAGTATCTGCACCCCTGTCCATGGATGTTGCCTGCCACCTTTCTTATTTCTCCAATCATAATCCGCCCGAATCGCCTCAATGACCTCATCAAAAGCTTCCGAATAAATATCCAATTGCCCGGTTTTCGTTGTTAATGTTGTACTCAATCTAATCCTCTCCTCGTCATTACTGTAATTTTGAAACGCCCCATTCCGTAACTTCAGCCATATAAAAAAGGCACATTGCAATTAGGATAGAAATGTATCCTCATCACAAGTACCTTTCGTTGTCGAATCGGCAATGAAGTTGTATGGAAAGTCGATCATACTGGGAAACGCTATTGTCTATCATGGTTGATGCAATCGCCTTATTTACGGATTGCTTTTTCCTGCAATGGAAACCGTTTTTTCTCTGTCGTGTCAATTTGAGTAATTTTCCCATCATGTACGGTGATCGTTAAACTTCCGTATTCGAGCTCTTCCAACTTCGCTAAAATATGTTCAATTTTGGTGCGGTCATATTTATTCAAGCCCCAACCTCCCCATCGAAATATGATTTATAAAAAAAATTAACCCTCCAATCCTGATTGTTTTCAATAAAATAAAAACCCTCTTCTCGATATAAGAAGAGGGTGAATTCAACAAAAATAGTCGAACGGCTCTTCTTATCTTTCAGGCACACGCCTGCTGGAATTAGCACAGTTCTTGCATGAAGCAAGTCTGTTGCCGAGGCTTCAAAGGGCCAGTCCCTCCACCTCTCTGGATAAGAAAATCAAACTAATTTAATTTTTAAAATTTATAGGTAAAGAATAATCTAGTTTTTCCCTTCTGTCAAGAGGAAGATGGAAATTATTTCTAAAACGGACTTTTTCTAAAAGGGGAATCGGCATGTTTGTCGAATTATTTATTTAGGGCATTCAGGAGAAGGAGAGAAAAAGATTGCAATTATATACATTTCGATCAGAAGCAGGGAATAAAATTAGTAAGTATCATTCGATATTAGCTAGTTATTCAAAGGTGTTACGGACGGAAGAACCGACCAATATAGGATTTATACATATCGAAAAAGGTGGTGTCGTTGGGTATCACCAAGCACCCGTCCCGCAGTTATTCATCGTAGTAAATGGCGAAGGATGGGTGGAAGGGGAAGATGAACAAAGAGTATATCTAAAAAGTGGAGACGGTGTATTTTGGAACAAAGGTGAAGGTCATAGAAGCGGGAGTGAGAAGGGCTTAACAGCTTTGGTACTGCAGTCAGAAGAATTACAGGCACCTTCTTAATGGTTGCGTCCCTTGTAAGAAGAGAAAACAAGCCAGTATTTTAGGAGGAGAATATGAAAAAAGCATTACTGATTATCGATGTTCAGAATGGAATGTTTCTAGAAGGTGATGTTGTCTACAAAGGGGAAAGTTTACTGCAACATGTTAAGTATTTGATTAAGCAAGCACGTTCTACGGATGCACCAATTTTTTATATCCAGCATAATGAACCAAATGGTGAATTACAACATGGCACGAAGGCTTGGGAGATTCATTCTGATATCATGCCAGAAAATCAGGATATCATCATCCAAAAACATAATCCTGATTCTTTTCTGGACACCTCATTAGATCAAGAACTTAAAAAACGGGGGATTGAACATCTAGTAATCTCGGGAATTCAAACAGAAGTGTGCATTGATACGACTTGTAGAAGAGCATTCAGTTTGGGATATAAGGTCACGCTAGCTTCTGATACGCACAGTACATGGGATTCTGAAGACATTACTGCCCAGCAAATTATTGATCATCATAACGGTGTGCTGCGGTGGTTTGCTGATGTTCTTCCGAGTAAAGAGATTACTTTTGATAGTCTGTAAGAGTTAAAGAATACGGTTAGAAGTGATATTATTGTAAAAGACAAAAGAAAGAACAAAGGGTGGGTAAATTGAGCAATTTAGATGTTTCATATGATAGTGAGATCAAGAATAATAAAAAATGTATGGCAGCACTGATTCTAGGTATTTTTTCTATGATTACTTCTCTTTTTGGATTGGGAGTAATAGTTGGTATTATTGGATTGATTTTTGGATTATTAGGGTTAAAAGATGTTAACCAATCCAATCAAATTGGAAAAGGAAAAGCTATTGCAGGTATTATTTGTAGTTTGATTGGTATATTATTGACCGTCATGTTCTCCATTATGGTCGGCAATGCTCTTGTTAATTAAATCCGCTGAATAGATGGGTAGCATTTCAAGGAAGGAAATGCGCCCTTTTTTGTTGAAATTAGAAGCAGTTGTATAGTCATCATAAATGGAAGAAATGTATAGAGGTTGACAATATACCCGCGGGGGTATATTATAAATCTTGTAATAGATTTCCCGCGGAGAAATCAAGGAAACTTAAAACGTCGTTACGAACGACTATATTTTTTTATTAACTCACATACCCTGCGGGGTATGTGGAGATGCTTTATCAAAATAATACCTTGGGGGGTAAACGAATGATTCAAGCTAATCAATATCTTGATGCGAAAGGACTTGCCTGTCCCATGCCGATTGTGAAAACAAAAAAAGCAATGAACGATCTGGAAGAAGGACACGTATTGGAAGTTCAGGCCACTGACAAAGGGTCGATAGCAGATTTAGCTGCTTGGTCAAGTTCAGTAGGACATCAGTATTTAGGAACAGTGGAAGAAGCTGATGTTCTTTATCATTATATCCGCAAAGGTACGAATGAACCGGAAGTGGAAAAAACATTTGAACATACGATTCCACTAGATGAAATACAATCTCAGGAAGGGTTAATCTTAGATGTTCGTGAGGCAGCGGAATATTCCTTTGGTCATATCGAAGGTGCCATATCCATTCCACTCGGAGAATTAGATTCTCGTATGACGGAATTAGATAAAGAAAAAGAAGTATATGTGATTTGCCGGACAGGGAAACGCTCTGATTTGGCTGCACAACTTTTAGCGAAGAATGGCTTCAAAAAAGTATATAACGTTCTGCCAGGTATGACGGAGTGGGACGGAAAAATAGAAAAGGAAATATAGGAGGAATACAATATGTCTAATAAAGTAGCTATTATCGCAGCAAACGGTGGACTGTTTGATGCATACAAAGTATTTAATATTGCAACAGCCGCAGCGGCTTCGGATAAAGAGGTGCAGATTTTCTTCACGTTTGAAGGTTTGAATTTGATCCACAAACAAGCGATGCATAACTTGGAAATGCCGGAAGGAAAAGAACATTTTGCGGAAGGATTTGAAAAAGCCAACATCCCTTCCATCCCAGAATTAGTGGAAATGGCGCAAGAACTGGGTGTAACATTCATCGCTTGTCAAATGACGATGGATGTCATGGGACTTACGAAAGAAGATTTCGTGGATGGCATTGAAGTTGGTGGAGCGGTCACTTTCTTGGAGTTTTCGAAAGATGCAGCACCGACACTGACGTTCTAATGGATTACCGAAAAAACTCATGCAGTAGAGCAATGATCTACTGTAAATATTTTGGTGGAAAATATACCTAGGGGGGTAAAGGGAAGTATGACAGTAAACAAATGGACAGCAGCAAAAGTTGCTCGAAAGGTAATTGACCAGGAAGAACTTTTTATCTTAGATGTGCGTAACACCGATGCATTTGAAGATTGGAAAATAGAAGGACAAAACTTTGAGTATGTAAACATTCCTTATTTTGAATTGCTGGATGGCGTCGATGAGGTTCTCACGAAAATTCCAGCAGACAAAGAAGTGTTGGTCGTATGTGCCAAAGAAGGATCTTCCATTATGGTGGCAGAAATGCTGTCGGAAGCTGGGCGTGAAGTAGGCTATCTGGAAGGTGGAATGCGAGCTTGGAGCAGCTATTTGGAACCTATTAAAGTTGCGGATTTAAAAAATGGCGGAGAACTTTATCAATTTGTTCGCCTTGGGAAAGGCTGTTTATCCTACATGATTATTTCTGATGGAGAGGCTGCCATTATAGATGCGGTGCGTTTCACCGATGTATTCCTAGATTTTGCAAAAGAAAAAGGTGTGGATATTAAGCATGTGTTTGACACCCACCTGCATGCCGATCATATTTCAGGAGGGCGTCATATTGCCGCTGAAACAGGTGCAACGTATTATTTGCCGCCTAAGGATGCGACAGAAGTAGTATTTCCGTACACACCCTTAACAGAGCGTTTAAACGTGAAGGTAGGGGCTTCACAAATCAATGTAGAAGCCTTGTATTCACCGGGGCATACTATCGGTTCCACATCATTTGTCATTGATAATCGATTTTTACTGACAGGTGACATTTTATTTATGGACTCCATCGGTCGGCCAGATTTAGCTGGTAAGGCAGAAGATTGGGTCGGCGATCTGCGTGAAACCTTGTATAAGCGTTACCGTGAGTTGGCGGAAGACCTGGTCGTATTACCTGCACACTTTATGATCATCGATGAGTTGAATGAAGATGGTACCGTAGCGAGAAGATTAGGCGATTTATTTAAAGAGAATCATGGTTTAAATATCGAAGACGAAGCCGAATTCCGCCGTACTGTGACAGATAACCTGCCACCACAACCAAATGCACATGAACAGATTCGTCAAATAAACATGGGTAAAATCGCTCCTGATGAAGACGAACAAACCGAAATGGAAATCGGACCGAATCGTTGTGCGGTTCGCTAGAAAGTCATAATCGTTTGGTGTAAAAGACCAATTTGGTTTTTTACACCAAACATTTTAAATGATAAAGGAGCAATGCGATATGAACATTACGAAAACATTGGATGCTAAAGGCTTGGCATGTCCGATGCCGATCGTGAAAACGAAAAAGGCGATGGATAGCATTTCTTCTGGGGAAGTGCTTGAAGTACTTGTAACAGATAAAGGTGCAATAAACGATATCCCTGCATGGGCAACAGCAGGTGGTCATACCATCATCCAGCAAAAAACAGAAGCCGATGTTCTTTACTTTTATATACAGAAAGCAACGTAAAAACCAGATAGAGAGCAGCAGTTCCTACTCGCTTTTCTATAGTAGAAAGAAGGACTGTTAATGGAGATAACTTTTATTATTGTCGTATTTGCAATTGGATTTATTGGCTCATTTATATCAGGGATGCTCGGTGTCGGCGGCTCGATTATTAAATATCCGATGCTGTTGTATATACCGCCGTTGTTCGGTCTCGCGGCATTCACAGCCCATGAAGTTTCTGGAATCAGTGCCGTACAAGTGTTGTTCGCTTCGATTGCAGGAGTGTGGGCATACAGAAAAGGCGGTTACTTGAATAAACAACTCATCCTTTATATGGGTGGAGCCATCCTGATAGGTAGTTTGATTGGTAGTTTTGGATCCAGCTACTTGACTGAACAGGCAGTGAATATCGTGTATGGTATCCTTGCTGTTATTGCCGCGGTGATGATGTTTATACCGAAGAAACAAGTGGATGATGTACCACTAGATGAAGTGACTTTTAATAAACCACTTGCAGCAGTCTTAGCTTTCGTGGTAGGAATCGCCTCTGGAGTAGTAGGGGCAGCAGGAGGTTTTCTGCTTGTACCTATCATGTTGACTGTCCTCCGCATTCCAACACGGATGACTATTGCGACGAGTCTGGCTGTGACGTTGATATCCTCGATTGGGGGAAGCGCTGGTAAACTAGTTACCGGACAAGTGGACTATTGGCCAGCTCTCATTATGATCATCGCAAGCATACTAGCAGCGCCACTGGGGGCAAAGGTTGGTAAACGGATGAAAACAGGTATATTACAAGTCATTTTAGCAATGATGATAGCAGGTACAGCTGTCAAGATCTGGCTTGATATCTTGATGTAGTTGGCTTGACGATATACCTTGTGGGGTATAAAATGAATCTTGATAGGCTTAGTGGGAGTTATTCTGGGTATCTCCCTGTAGAGAAAATAACTCTATGTAAAGTTCTACAACTGAATTCCTCTAGGCCAGAGCTTAACTTATATATAAGCAAAGGATATCAGATAGATCATGATCTTCGTTGCCATGTGAAGGAGTGACATAAATGGAGTACGATAAATCAATTGTAAATCGATTAAAACGGATTGAAGGACAAATTAAAGGTGTTTTAGCGATGATTGAGAAAAATGAAGATTGTCGTGATGTCGTTACACAGCTGTCTGCTTCAAGAAGTGCGATTGACCGCACCATTGGAGTGATTGTCAGTACGAACCTGGAGCAATGTGTCCGGGAAAATATAGAAAAAGGCGAAAATACATCAGAGGTAGTGAAGGAAGCTATCAATCTGTTGGTCAAAAGTAGATAAGTTCACCATTCATGGGACAGAAAGAAGAGTTGGTGAACTTTTCTTTTTAAATGAAATAATACCCATGAGGGTATGGTGAGATAATTGGAGGCATAATAATGAAAGAAATTACAGCAAAAGAATTAGAAGATAAACTAGCAGCAGACGATAAAATAAATCTTATCGACGTAAGAGAAGACGTGGAGGTTGCTGCTGGTAAGATTCCTGGTGCAAAACATATTCCGCTCGGTGAAATCCCAGACCGCGTAGGTGAATTGGAAAAAGACGAACATTACTACATCGTATGTCGGTCCGGTGGCAGAAGCGGTAAAGCGTGTGAGTTTCTCAGCCAACATGGTTATGTAGTAACCAATATGGCCGGCGGCATGTTGGATTGGAAAGGGGAAACAGAGTAATGGAATGGATTTTCCTGCTTATCGTGGTTGTATTTTTCGCTAATCGATTCCTGCCTGTTAAAGGTATTACGAATATAAGTACCCAAGAGGCGAAGGATAAATTTAAGAATAGCGATGTACAGTTTATTGATGTTCGGACGCCGGGTGAATATAAAACTAATCATCGCAAACCGTTTATAAACATCCCTTTGAATCATCTTTCCAGTAAGATCGAGGCGCTAGATAAAGAGAAAGAAGTTGTTGTCATCTGCCAAAGTGGTATGCGCAGTGCAAAAGCTGCCAAGATGCTGAAAAAGCAAGGATTTGAGAAGATTTACAACGTAAAGGGTGGCATGAGTGCCTGGATTTAAAACGATTTTCCGGAACCTATTAATCAATGGAAATTGAGGTAGTCAGTAATGAATAATGATATAACAGTCTATACCACTATGACTTGTCCAGTATGTGGCATGGTTAAAGAATTTTTAACCAGTATGAGAATCGAATATAAAGAAGTTAATGTGGACTTGCATCCAATAGAACTCTTGAAATTGATAGGAAAAACACGTAGGTTTACAGTTCCTCAAATTCATATTAATGGAAAATGGATTTCCGGATTCAATCCAGTTGCAATACTGGAAGAAGTAAATTCAAAGGTTAATTGAAACAAAATATTAGGGAGAGATATAGAGGGCGATCTTAACAGATCGTCCTTTTTTATTTGGACGTCATCATTATTAACTTATTATTGTGTTAGTATGGGGGATAGGTCTGTAGAAAATAGTCACAGGTGGTGTAAACGTTGCAGGATTTAATTGGTATTTTTATGATTACTTTAATTCTAGTAGCTTGTTTATATGGTATTGAAAAGATAACAAGAACTGTCTTAGGAGTTAAAAAGGAATCTAATTCAGATTTCCATGTTAATAAATTACATGCCAACTTACATACTTTGCTAATTGTTATTTTATTTGTCCTCATCTTTGTAAACGATACATACAACTTCGTAGGCAATATAACAGCCATCATCATCTTTGCGCTTTCTCTATTTACATTCCGTTCCGTCATGCAAAAAATCTACCTAAAAGATTCTAAAGAATATTTAATAACGCTTGTTACTGGGGTTATCACAACTGGTATTGTGGGAGTTGCAATATATTTTCTAGTATAACTTTTTGATCTTACAATACGAATATTAAATTAACAGAAGCAGTAGTCCAAGAAGGATTATTGCTTTTTTATCATCTCTTATCCATTTTATGTCCGTTCCATATTATTTTTCAAGCAGCATATATTCGATATAAGTTTAAAATTTTACTACATTAAAATAATAAAAAATATTTTTTGAAATTCCGATGAATGCATTGGAAATTAATGTTAAAATGAAAGCGGTAAAACGCTCGAGGGATTTAATCTTTTAAGGGAGAGAACATACAAACTGAGGGGGATTCCATGAGTAAGACTGTTATTCATGTGTTCAATATTTTATTTGGAATTATCACCATAGGATTTAGTCTGTATTTTGCGTGGGGTGTATTGGCTTTCGGGGGTCTTGAGTATTTGCGCATTCTTGTTTTTCCATTGTCAGTAGCTATCGTATGGTCTTTTTTTTATTATCTTCAGGTTAGGTTTCATTCAGTTCGGGGGTTCATTGCTTTATTATTAATGGAAATAATGGTGCTTGCCATTGTCGTATCATTCATAGATCTGTAAATGGTGAAGAAGTTATTACATGATAGAGGAAAGAAATGTAAACGAGAGCGGGATAAGAATGTTACTAAGACGATTAGCTGTAGGGTTCACTACATTTTTTTTGTTATTTTTAGTTGGGTGTCAACAAGGTTCGGATGATGATACTAATAGTGATTCCATCGTTGAGTATGAGTATTTATCTCTCGACGAAGAGTATTCAGATGAAGTTAATGACTGGTTGAAAAATGCGAAAGATGATAATGAAGCAGGTTTGTATCACCTTAGTTCAGATGATGGATCAGAGTACGTTTATGGTAAGGGGTACAATCAAGCCAAGGTATCATACACGTATGAGGATGTTGAGGGAAAAATAAATAATACAATAAAAGCTACCTTGCTTGAAGGTGAAAGCAATGATGAGGTTTTAATAAGCATAACTCATAACACAGATGTTGAGGAAATTACGATAGTAGTGACAGATGATGTATCTGATTTTTAAATTAAAAAGTCTGGACATGTGGGACAATAGGAATTTTAATATAAAGCGGCGGGCAGTAGAGAAGGGGAAATAAATTATTCTTACATAAAAGAAAGCCTTAAATATAGGCTGTGTGGATTTTTGTACTTTTTGAAACGGGGTAATTCAAAAAGGAAAATGATTAAACAGATGTAAGGTTATTAGTGAAGTTATTAAAGAAGTTTTTATAGTTAGGGTTTTTATTGTATATCGCTTTTTTAGTTAGAGTTCTGTGACGTTGTTAAAACACTTGCTAAAATAGATGTAGGAAAGTAAATTTAAAAGGTAGATATGAAATATATGGAAATAAATATAAGTATGTGAAAGATTGTTCTTAAACTAACGGGGCAGCATTCCTGTAATGAACTAAAATGCGGGTTGTGTAAAAAAATAACCTCCTGATAGAATAAGAGAGTCCAAAAGCTTGCAGGCATTTATAGGACAAACTTATAAACCAGGAGGCTAATCAAGTG
>NZ_JAMBON010000025.1 GCF_023715655.1 Oceanobacillus luteolus
CTTATCCATGAGATTTGTCCTTTATTTTTGGATTTGGATGGGTTACCACCTGAATAAATCCATTATAAAGGACTTTTTATTTGCATTAAAGTAAATTAGCGAAAATTCGGGGTCTTGTTAATATTTAGTCTTAATTAATGCAACGCTAGTGATTTTGTTTCTATCTATAATCTTAAGAATGTACAATTGTTTCTTTTTTATGAAGTACATTCGAATGACCTGTTGCAAACTTAACCTTATAATTCTCTTCCACCGGTTTTACCAGTTACATCTGTGGAGTAACCAATCTTATCCCAATTCATGATATTCTCCATAATAATGGAAATCGTAGTTCCCATTAGAAGACCATTTGAGAGTAATGGTTGAAGATAATCCGGCAAGCTTCCAAAGGATTCAGGAGGCAATGCCATTAATACTAAACCAATAAATGCCGGCATTGCAGCACGATAAATGTTTGTGTTGTTGAATTTCGTCTGTTTAAACCAATCCATTGCTGAACCGAACAGCGCAACATAGGACACAAAGAGCACCGCACTACCAATACTTAATGGTAGAAGCGTAAAGAAATAACCAACTTGCGGAATGATTCCCAGGATAAAGAACATGACAGAACCAAAGATGAATGGCATTCTTTCATATATTTTCGTTTGTTGGATAAATCCAATGGATGATACAAACGGCGAGTAAGGAACTAATCCAAGTACCCCTGAAAGAATGGTCATCACTCCTGTAATACTGAAGGAGTTTCTGTAATGCTTGGCTGTCGAAGGAGTATCAGTATAAATGATATCCGTCCCTTTGATAGAACCGTATTGCTTCGACAGATTTAGGATTCCTGTAACGATAACAGTAGCGATAATTCCGATGTTCCATGCAATTTCCCCAGTAGGGAATAAGAACACTTTAAGCGTGGATGGAACTTCACCTCCACCTAATTGACTTTCTGCACTAAACAATAATGCAAATAGGGGCCAACCGATGACAATCCCTATTAACATGGAATATTGAGCAATCTTATTAGATCCTTTTATAGTGAGGATCAGCACCAAGGCAGCTATTGCGATCGCCAAGATACTCGGACCGATTTTAATCGATATATCTCCAACTTGTCCTCCGTAAGGAATTCCCAACATCCCTTTTACAAAGTTGATACAGAGGGAAACTCCAAAGAGTAGCATAAACACACCCATAACACTCGGATTAAATAACTTCTCCAAGTAATAACCAAACCCAGTAATACCTACTAGAATAGTTAATACCCCTGTAATGATAACTCCAACCGCAATACTTCCTCCAACTTCAGCGATAGGAATACCTTGGGCTACCGACATGGAAGAAAGAGCAATAATAACTCCCCACCATAATCCTGAAGGTCCGTCCATAATCGGACGTCCATGTCCAATGAACACTTGAAGTAAACAAGCGATTCCTCCTAATATAAAGGAAAATTGCATCGTGCTTACAATTTGTTCCTGACTAAGTTCAAAGGCTGCACCTATTGTGATTGGTACAACTACTGTATTCACGAATATATACATAAGCCATTGAAGTCCACCTAGCCAGTTGTCCATCTTGGTAAGTTCATTCTTCATATAATCACTTCTTCTTTCTATAGAATTTCTTACTTTGCAGTACCTTATTATGTGTTTATTTCGGAATTATAATCTTAGCTATCGCTGCATACAAAACTCCAAATCGCATCATGCTTCTGTAAAGTCTGTTACGTAGCTCTGTGAACATTCGAACAAAGGGAGCCGACAAACCATTTTCTTTTGTGTATATGTATCAAATATTGCATCGTCTAAAGTATGTTTTCTGGTAATTTTGCCTTCAATTAGTCCGTTGAACACGGCAGGAGATTTGGTAGGCGATAGAAAATAAATAACATAATAACCTTCCGCTCTCTATCTTATTAAAAAAAGCTCGAGAAGTCATTGTCCGAAGTGGCTAAATTCATAGTTGTTTTTTGTCTCTTTTGTTATAATTAATTTGAGACCTAACATGTTACACTAACGAAAAGTAAAAGGCGGGATTTAATGAAAACGGTGAAAGACTTATTTGTCCTGGACATCATGAAGCAATGCAAAGTACTTTCAGGACAAAGCGGTTTAACTAGACAAGTTAAAAATGTGAATATATCCGATACTCCAGACATTATTAATTACATTGAAAAAAATCAATTACTACTTACAACTGGATATGGATTTGTTGAAGATACGCAGTCACTTTATGATTTGATTGTCGAAATGGACAAACTAAATTGTGCCGGGATCATTATAAAAATTGATCGCTTCCTTAAGAAATTACCCGAGGAAATCATTGCTCTTTCAGAAGAACTGGCTTTCCCCATCATCCATTCTCCAACCGAGCTCAACTTAGGCAGTATGTCTCGACATATATTGAATTATTTAAACGACGATGAAACCGAGCAACTATATTATGCGCTCCATTTTCAGAAGGAATTCTCTAAAATGATGTTTGAGGACTATTCTGTTGAGGCTTTAGTAGAACAATTAAGCCTGTCCATCGAGCGGCCCGTATTATTATTGAATCATCGAGCAGAAGAGCAAGTAATCAGTAATTTAGCAAAGACCAGGTTAGCTTCAGGGGCTTTGGAGGAAGTAAACCAGATTATTAAGGAGAATATACAGGCAGCAAGAAATGGGTTCTCCTACATTAAACCTTCTAAGCAATATAAACCCTTTACTACATTTTCGATTGTCACGAAGAATACTCATCCGAGCATTCTCGTCATTTTCGATTCGGCCACTTTACCTTATCCTTCCTCACAGCTTGCTATTGAACAGGCAAGTAATGTGATCTCGTTTACAAAGATTAAGGAAGAAGCAGTGGATGAGAATTTGAGAATGTTAAAGAACGATTTCTTTTCCGATTTAATAGAGAACAATAATCTTGCAAGAAAAGATATGATCATTCAAGCCAATTATTATGGACTAGAGATGGAAGCGAACAGTATTTGCATCGCCTGTACAGTCGATATTAAAGAAGATAGTCAAAATGACGGTGCACATCTTTACGAAAAAAGAGTCGGTGCCTTTCATCATCAAATAACGAGCTTGCTGGAAGATGCGATTATTGAACACAATCTAAAAGCAACTCTATTCTCAAAAGGTATTTACTTTGTAATCATCGCTCAATTCTCTTCATATACAGAAGAAGAAGTAAATAAGATAACCGAATTAATTCAAGATGTTCAAAGCTCTATTGACGAATTTACACTTTCCTTCGGTGTAAGCTCGGTCATCCAAGATTTAGATAAGCTTGGCACAGCATATGAAGAAGCGCTAGAAGCACTTATGCAAGGTTATGCAATTTTCCACGAGGAGTTCATCTATTTTTATAAAACAAAAGAGTTGAAAGAGCTTCTTACAGCAATCCCAATAAAAGACCTGCGTGCACTCTACGAAAACACTCTAAAAACTTTAGCTTACCCTGAAGGGGATGATGAAGAGCTTGTAAGGACTATCGAAGTATATTTAGAGCATCAATGTGAAATCACCAGCACCGCACGTGCACTGTATGTACATCGAAATACAGTAAAATACCGAGTGAAAAAAGCAGAAGAAATTCTCGGAGAACCATTAAAAGATCCAACCAACTCCTTAAGAATCCGTGTCGCTTTGATGATTGGACATATATTGAATCATGATGTATAAAATTCTGAGGAATAATAGTATCAATTTCTTAGAAGATGCAGAGACAAGGGATATTAGCTATCAAAAGAGGTAGAAGCTAAACATCATCGTTTACTTCTACCTCTTTTGTGATAATGACTGCTTCAAATTTTTTTCGTATAAAGAAAACCCATGACTGTTCCCAATCTTTTGAAATCCTGCATTATCATAAAATCGATTTAATTTCTCATTATCCCCTATACAATCTAATCGAAGCTTATAGATTTCCTTTTTTCTTAGATCATTTTCCAACCAGCTAAGTATTTGCTGACCCAAACCCTTGCCTGCTTCGTTTGGAGAAATAGCTAACTTATGAAGGTAAACTGCCTCCCCATCACCCTTCCAAAGCATCTTATCCCAGTCGCTAGCGTGAGGATAAATAGTAAAAGTAGCGATGGTAGCATTTTCTTTCTTAACTATGTATGTTTGCTCTTGTTCAATTGCTTTTATTAGTTCATGGTCTTCTTCCCCATTTAATAGAGTTTCCCACTGCTTACTTCCTTTTTCCTTCAAATGATGTGCTACATCCTTAAGCAAGGATAGTACACCTTCTATATCATCCTTTTGCGCCACAGTCACCTTATATCCGATTAAAAAAGACACGATAGATCCACCCTCCTTTCTTATCATGTTTCTATTCTAACAAAATTGATGGGGATAAGTTTATTTTCTTCCTTTCTCGGTAAAATACCTATTGACGATAAATTATATATGTGCTATTATTTCGAAAATAAATAAAAAACAATTACTTTTACTTAATTGTTTATATGGGAGTGAGAAGTTTGTGTAAAGGTGTTGATGAGCATATTCATGTGACTAGGGAAGCCGAAAAAACCCTCTATAGTACAACTTGTACAGAGTGTTTTCATAGATTGTTGACGGACCCGGAAATATATGAACTGCTTGAGGCAAAAAAATGAATGTTGAGGAAAATTTTATGAAGAAGTTAGAAAAGAAAGGGAGGTTTAATGAAAACCTCCCTTTTTAATTTGTCTACTTATTCTGGCTAACACAGTTTCCCTCTTCTATGTAAAAGATTGTTAAAGTTTTATATAGAGATATTGTTATCGATGATTATGGATGATATAGTAAACATTTGCATAACTATATAGAAAGAAGGTGTAATTAGTGAAGCAATCTGGTCAGCTATTAAAAAACTGGTTAGAAATTTTACTTGTTTCTACGAGACTGGGACTTACCTCTTTCGGAGGACCCGTCGCTCATTTAGGTTATTTCCACGAAGAATATGTTCGAAGACGTAAATGGATGGATGAGAAGAGCTACGCAGATCTTGTTGCCCTTTGTCAATTCCTACCAGGGCCCGCGAGTAGCCAAGTAGGTATAGGGATTGGTATTGTGCGTGGCGGTGTTATTGGAGGTATCATATCTTTCCTCGGATTCACACTCCCTTCTGTCCTTGCCCTCATTATTTTTGCTACTTTTTTACATAGTTTCGGTGTAGAGGATGCTGGATGGATAAACGGCTTAAAAATCGTTGCCGTTGCAGTTGTTTTTCACGCGGTGTTAGGAATGGCCAAAAACTTTACTCCCGATATCCAAACGAAGACACTCGCTCTGTTTGCGCTTGTTCTGACACTGCTCATCCCATCTGCATATAGTCAGATAGCTGCAATTTTAATTGCTGGAATCATTGGCTTTATACTGAATCGAAAGGAAAATATGGGTAAGCTGGAACCAACAGTTTCATTTCCGATATCCAAGCGGTTAGGATACATTTGTCTTGGATTATTCTTTGCGATTCTATTTCTACTCCCTATCGTTCGAAATCTGACTTCCAGCAATTGGATTGCTTTATTCGATAGTTTCTATCGTTCAGGTTCACTTGTATTCGGTGGGGGGCATGTTGTTTTACCATTGTTAGAACAAGAATTTGTTCCGACAGGTTGGATTAGTGAGCAGGAATTTCTTGCTGGTTACGGAGCGACACAAGCTGTACCAGGACCACTATTCACTTTCGCAGCATATATCGGTACTGTGATTAATGGTTGGCAAGGCGGTTTATTTGCGACATTTGCAATCTTTTTACCGGCCTTTCTATTAGTTCTTGGTGTTCTTCCATTTTGGGATTCACTTCGACAAAACCCTAAAATCAAAGCTGCTCTCATTGGTGTGAATGCTTCTGTAGTTGGAATCCTTTTATCAGCACTTTATCATCCCATCTGGACCAGCTCTATTATTGAACCAATTGATTTCGCACTCGCCGCAATTCTCTTCAGTATGCTCGCTTTCTTTAAGCTGCCGCCTTGGGTAGTTGTACTGACAGGCGCAATCGGTGGTGTATTGATTAGTTATGTATAACAACGATAGCTATCCCGAAAAATGGGATAGCTTTTTTATATCCTTAACAGGTTTTAAAGTGCTTTTCTCTTTCAAAATGGATAAGTATCCATTAAAGTTAATTAAAATATGCAAATTGGAGGAAATATAATGGAAATCGGAATCACGACCTTTGTAGAAACTACTCCAGATCCGCACACAAGAGAAGTGATTAGTCACGCTGAACGGATACAGAATGTCATAGAAGAGATTGTGCTAGCTGATAAAGTTGGTTTAGATGTTTTCGGAGTCGGTGAGCATCATCGTAAAGATTATGCAGCAAGCGCTCCCGCAGTAATACTTGCTGCAGCTGCAGCAAGGACGAAAAATATTCGACTTACCAGTGCAGTTACTGTACTATCTTCCGATGATCCTGTACGTGTTTATCAGCAGTTCGCAACTGTTGATGCCATTTCAAACGGACGTGCGGAAATTATGGCAGGAAGAGGATCCTTTATTGAGTCGTTTCCGTTATTTGGTTACGATTTAAAGGATTATGATGAATTGTTTGAAGAAAAATTAGCTCTCCTATTAGAACTGCAAAAATCTGAAATGATAAATTGGCAAGGCAAGCATCGACCGTCTATTCCAAATCGCGGCATCTACCCCCGTCCCGTCCAGGATCCATTACCGGTTTGGATTGCTAGTGGGGGTACACCTGAATCTGTAGCTCGTGCTGGTATTTTAGGTTTACCACTTGTATTGGCAATTATCGGTGGTAGTCCACTTCAATTCGCTCCACTGGTTGATTTATATTATCGAGCTGCAAAGCAAAGTGGACATAACCCATCTAAACTAACCGTAGCATCGCATTCCCACGGATTTGTCGCCGAAACAACAGATATCGCAGCAGACAAGTTCTACCCTTCCACAGCACAAGCGATGAATGTTTTAGGAAGAGAGCGGGGATGGCCACCATATACTCGAGAAAGCTTTGATAATGCACGGACATTAGAAGGAGCTTTGTATGTAGGGGATGCCCAAACCGTTGCAGAGAAAATCATCTTCTTGCGTAAAAATGTAGGCGTGACCAGATTTATGCTGCATGTACCTGTTGGGTCTATGCCTCACGAAGACGTGATGAAGGCAATTGAACTATTAGGTAAAGAAGTTGCTCCAATTGTACGTGATGAAGTAGCAAAATGGGAAGCAGCAGAAAGTAATGAGTGATATAAAAACAGGTAGTCCAAAATAGGAATACCTGTTTTTATCGTTGTTTACCAACCAATATATCTAAGTCAATTGTTATTTCAAAACTCTCTTGATTCCATAATTCTTCCTTTGATCGATCATCAATACTCCATGAAAGTGGGGACATCTCCATTAAATTCCTTAATTCTGCTTGTTCAAGTCGCTTCGTATAAGTAATATTTTCAATGTTAACCATAGGAAATTCCTCTTTGAAGAGAGAAACTGTTTCCGCATTAGTATAGGTCTTCTTTTCAGATGATCCGAAGACCGCTTCCCGAAGTTCCTTCAGATAGTTCGGTCCTGGTACAACCTTCAAGATCAGCCCGAAATCTGATAGTACTCTTTTGAACTCCTTATAGTTTGCTGGAGAAAGTATATTTAAAATAACATGGAACGTGCTATCTTTTACGGGTATGTTCGCTAAATCTGCCACTAGCCATATTGCTTGGTGATATTTGCTGGCAGCCATACGAATACCTTCCTTCGATAGGTCAACTCCCACACCTATTAAAGAATCGTTACTTTCATCTATAATTTGCGTTAAATGCGATCCTTCACCTGAACCTGCATCAAGTATAGCGGGATAATCTTTCCGGTGCTTCTCTAAATCATCACCGATTATTTCCATAATCCTCTTATGTAATGGCTCATATAAATGAGTTTTCATAATAATTTCATGTCTGGCAGCGAACAAAGCTTTATCATAGTTACTTTTTACAGACCGAGTTAACATATTTACATATCCTTGTTTTGCAAAATCAAACATATGATTGTTTTTGCATACAATACTTCTCAACTCTACTACGTCCATGTCACTATTACAGATTGGACATGTCATAAGTTCTTTATATTCATTTACTAACTGAGCTGCACTTTCTTTCCGCATGATACGAGTCCCCCTAAAAAAGGTCCATCAAGTCATCCTGATAGACCTCATTTCACCTTTTTCAATTCTATGGAAGTGTATATCCATTGTCAAACTTCGCATCACTGACTATCATCCACATATCGGCCATGGTCTGGAACAGCTAAGTCGTCAAACTCTTTCGCCAGCCTTGCTAATCCTTCCGAAAGTTCGGTCCCTGAAACCGGCATTCCATGACCTGTAACAGCGACAGCAGGATTAAGTGCAGCCAGTTTATTCACAGACTCCCGTGCGGCATTCCAATCGGTGGTTAAGTATCTTGGCGGGCCGTTTATTTCCAATTCCTGAGTCATCACTTTATAAAGGGATTCCTGCTTAACCGCAACAAAAGCATCACCTGCAATAAGGGTGCGATCGTCTGCCCTAAATAACGAGACATGTCCTGGTGAGTGGCCTGGAGTATGCAACCATCTCCAACCTTCCATATAAGGAATGGTTCTGTCTGCTGGCAATGCCTCTATATTGTTTTTTAAATCGATGGCTTCCGTCGGGAACATCGGAGACATTTTTGCCACCAATCCACCTTCCACCGTTCCATCAGGCTTAGGATAGTTTTGTTTTCCAGTTAAAAATGGTAACTCTGCTTCGTGGGCATATACCTTTATCCCCCACTTTTCAACCAAGTCCACGACAGCGCCAACGTGATCAAAGTGTCCATGTGTTAAGATAATAGCTTTTGGTTTGCTGTTTTCCCCAAAACGCTCCTCCACTACCTCTACAATTTTTTCTGCGGATTCCGGCATGCCGGTGTCAACCAATACAAAATCCTCCGCACTGTTGCCAACTAGGCAAATATTCACGATTTGGTTCGTATAACAATACAAGTCTGGCAGTACATCAACACCTATTCCACTTGCTATCGAATACATAGGTAGAAATCTATTCTCCATAGAATCATACATTTCATCAGAATGATAATTGCTCATGAGCTCACCACTTTCTATCTTTTGTTTTTCGGTTCCCTATCTTTAAAAACCCAAACATTTCTATTCTCTGTAGAGTATATAAATTTATGTAAGTGGGTTTGCATTTCATGAGAAAGAGCTGCTCTATATCAAGAGCAGCTCTTATATCTTCCTTTTATATCATTCGACAAATAGTAGATGTTGCATGTCCGCTTTATTCCGGTTATTGTTCTGTCTCTTCCTGCCACACCTGCTCCAGAACTTGTTTAAACTGAGCAACCGGCTGAGCACCTGATACGGCATATTTATTGTTAAACACATAAAAAGGTACACCTTGAACACCAATTTGACTCGCTTCTTGAATGTCTTGGTTTACTTTTTGAGTGTAGCTTTGATTTTGTGTACTTCCTAATGCCGCATATTTATCGATTCCAACCTCTTCAGCTAGGCGTCCAATTGTGTCCGTGTCACTTAATAACTCACCCTCTGTAAAGTGAGCTTTATAGAAACGTTTAAAAAATTCGTTTCCTTTGCCTTGTTCTTTCGCGTATTGGAATACGTGATGAGCTGGTATAGTACTTGCAAATTTAGCCGTATCATAATCGATTACCAAGTCAGCATCCTTCGCCATATTCACGACGTTCTCAAACATTCCTTTCGCTTGATCTACAGGAATCCCTTTCATATCAGCAAATGTCTCATAATAATCTTTCTGTGGATTATGAGCTGCTTCTGGCGATAGCAGGAAACTCTTGTATTCAATTTCAACCTTATCCGCATGTTCAAATTCTTCCAAAGCTTTTTCTAAATGTGCTTCTCCGATATAGCAAAACGGACACATAAAATCAGACCAAATAGTAATTTTCATTAATTTGTCTCCTTCTCTTTATTGACTGGTCCACAAACACCGGTTTCCATATCACAGACGAAAGCATCTGAATCGGATAAGTCCAGGCCTTTTAACTCTTCAATTGGTTTCAATTCAATTGGCTTTAATTCCTTTACTTTATTATCCATAGGAAAACCTCCTTTATTTTTAGATCTATATCTGTAAACTCTTGTAATAGTACCTTCTAAAGTCTATCTTTAGTATAAATGACATATGCTTAAGAAATACAGTAATGCGCTCAACTTCATCGGAAAAGATCGATAACCTGAAAATATTCTTTTAATGTTACTTTTCTTCCGGCTTCATCCCATTTATGGTATTCCTTGAAAACTTGCATAACATCCCCGCTGAATAATGTTTCCACGAGATATTGAATCGTGAGAAAACTCCGGTGATAATCAAACATAATACGTGATAATTTATCCTCATAAGAGCCGCTACCGAACTCCTCCAGGGAATGGCCACCATAATTTTCCTTAAATAGATCGACTATCTCTACTTCTGCTTGTGAAATTTCTCGAAATTCCTCTTGATTTAACGTAAATTTTCTACTTAAATAATCGCACATCCCCTCTTCGAACCAAATACCATCTTCCCGTGCATCACCAAAGTCATCTAGGAACAAATCAGAATGATGGGTCAGTTCGTGGGCCAGGATACTAAATATGTGATTCTCATTCATCGTTTTGAAAAATTGTTCCAATCCCTCATGTCGCTTTCCATCTAACTGTCTTAGAAATAGGTTTCTCCAGGACATCAGATCTGGAGAAAAATAGATGCAATCTTTATTTGTATAAGCTGGAATCGGAACATCGGAAAAAGCCGAAGTTGCCAAATCGGTTGTTGTCCACACAACTGCTTTTGGTAAATCAACCAGTTGAAAGTTTTCCTCCAGTACACGTTGATAGTTCGCGAGCTTTCCAGAGAATTTCATAATTATATCTTCGTACTTCGAATAGTCTTCTTTACTTTCAAATGCATAAATATGTCTCATTTCTTATTCCCCCAAATTAACTTGCTCATATAATATTCATCCATATACGTTCCATCAATAAGTAGGGAACTTCTTTTTGTTCCCTCTATCTCAAATCCAGATTTCTTATATAAACGAGTTCCCGCTTCATTCGTCGTGACCACAGTAAGTTCCATACGATGGATGCCGTTGAATTTCGCCCACTCGTCAAGCGCAGTAAATAGTTTAGTACCGATACCTTTTCCTCGATATTTTTCTAGAATTCCTGTAACGATATATACAGAATGCCTATTTCTCTTCGCATTCCCTCCAATTGCAAACAAATAGCCAACCAAGGAACCTTCCACTTCTGCAACAATGATTGTTGAATTACTTGATTTACTCATTTCCTCAATCATTTTCAACTGCTTCTCAACTGTAACTTGTCTCTCCCCGGTTTCCCATAGCATATATTCAGATGTGGCCTCCACTTCATTGACTAGGTGAGCCAACTCGGCGGCATCTGATCTTTCTATTCCCCTAATGTTCATTCTATTCCCCCTATTCCTACATTACTTTTTCATCATAGCACTAAAAATATAAAAACGTCCTGTCTAAGCAAAAGCTTTAAACAGGACGTTTCGACATTATTTTAATTTGAATTCCGCTTTTTCACCCTTAGAAATATCTTGAGCCTCCTCATTTCGGATCGGACCAATTTCCATTTCAAAGGACTTATCTTTCCATATCTTTTCAAATTGCTCTTTATCTAACAAGAAAACCTGTAAGAGTTCTCCACTGTCTCCAGCAGCTACTACATCACCATAGCGATACGGTAACAGCATTCCTTCATTCAAAGTCCATTGCTTTCCATCATTTAAATGAAGTGTAGATGACATCGATGTTTTTGATATATCTTCATCAAATCCATTATCAATGGTGAATTTAACTGTCAACAAAACGAATTCATCTTCCTGAAAGCGTGGAGCTTCTTCTGCATTAGGAACGAAGTTAGTAAATTGGTATCCGTCTAATGTGATTGTAGCCTCACCAATTTCTTGACTTTCCCCAATCTCCTCTTCTTCTAACATTTCTTTGTCACCCATGTTTTCAGCAGTAACTTTATCATTATAAAAACCTTGCGCTGCTTTATCTGCTTCCTTTTCTGCGCTTTCTGCATCAAGTGGAAGAGTAAAACGCCCAGGTGATCCAATCATAGATGAATAATCGTCCTTGTCTGTTTGTGGTGTCGTTATTTCTACATCAACACTCCCAGCTTCAAGTACTTCTGTTAAGCGATCTTCACCAATCGGATATGCATAATAACCAACGATTTCCTGTCCAGCTTCTAAGAAATAATCATTGGACGGGGAAAGTAGATTTGGTAATTGTTGATCTTCCGGTAAAAGATACTGGTAATTACTCAAATGTTTATCGGCACCAACATAAGACATATAGTAGCTTGTCATATAATGTAAGTCTTCATCTGTATTATTTTTCACCGTATATTGTGCAATTATTACCGCTCCATTATTTTGATCATCAAAAGGAATACTATAATCGCGATGAAAATCTAGTAATTCCACTAATGTGTAAGCATCTAATGTTACTGAGACACCTTCCATTTCATGGGTTTGTGCTTCTTTACTTTCATATAAAACGGTCGCAGTTCCTTCTGTCTCTTCTTCCATAAAAGCAATCAATTCAGAAAAGTCACTTGCAGTTACCGAAGTCTCTTCTGCAGGTTCTTCCTCTTCTTCCGGCTGTTCTTCTTCAACCTCTTCTTCTGGTTCCTCTTCTTTTAAAACTTCCTCTTCATCTGCTGCATCGACCTCAGCTTCTCCCCCATCACTTTCTCCACAAGCAGCAATGATAGTTGCAAAGAAAAACATAACAATAAATAATAACAGTTTTTTACTCATGAAATTTTTACCCCTCCGTTGTATGGAATACAATGGTAATCTTACTACAACGAAGGAAATTGTCTATTCCTTTTCTTAAAAATAATTACTAAGTACTGGAAAATTCTTCGTTATTAACTTTTAATCGTGCCAATTCTCTCATGACTTTCTAACTTAATTCTATCGATACATTTCCATAACGATTTGGCGAGTGTCAAAAACAGGTATCAGAACATCAGCTATCCCCATTTTCAATGAAACGTTTAATCTCTTTTCTCGACGAGAGTATAATGACATTTTTTTCATTAGAAAGCTCTTTCAACATAGCCAAGATAGCTGGCCTTTTGACCTTGGGATAATTCCAAATCCATTTTAGAAATTCCATATCCAGTTTTTCTTTACAATCAGCTGCCATATCTGGTCTCGTCCGGTTACGATATTGAAAACGTCTCTTTATGGCTCGATATAAACAGACGGTTCTTGGTAAATCCAGATAAATAATCGTATCTGCTGCATTCAACCTTATATCCAATGTACTGCCATAATTTCCATCAATAATCCAGCTTTCTCTTGTAATAAGTTCATTTTGGATCATCCGTTGTTCCGTTTTCGAAGTCATCACCCAATTTGGCTTCCAGAGAATTGCATCCAAATGATAAACGGGTATACCTATTTTTTCGCTCAGTTGCCTGGCCAATGTGGATTTTCCAGCTCCACCTGAACCGATGATGGCTACTTTTTTCATGACCATCCTCCTCTGTTCGTTGGTTATATGTTTCCAGAGTCTGACTGTCGTTTCTATTTCTGGTCAGTAAAGTGTCCGATATTACTGAACATACTCGTCTCCTTCGTATTCTTCTTTGCTTTCCTGATTTCTTCTACGTCGCAACCATTGAACCAGCTCGTGTACAATAAGCAGAACAATACCTATTTCAAGTGCATGATCAGCTATATTAAGAATCCCGCTTCCCCGAACAATAAAATCAGTCACTTGCCCAAATATTAACCGGTCCATTCCATTACCAATCGCTCCACCGACCAAGAAGCCCATACTTATATTAATAATGGGCCCGCGCCAAGCCTCGTTTCTCCTTAAATAGAAGACAAACATTACAAATAAGATGGATATGACACCAAATACCCTTGCATAGCCGGGGAAAAATCCACCTGCCATTCCACTGTTTTCAATATAGGTAAGTTCAATCCCCATCCACGTAAACCTCTCGTACATTTCGACATTTAAGCGAACTAAAACCTTTGTGATTTGATCGCTCAAAAGAACAATAACTGCAGTGATGTAAAATAACATGATAACCTTCTTTCCCAAAGGTTGTATAAACCTTTTATTTTCGATAAAGAATATATGCTCTTCTTTCTGCATAAGGAATACATTTATAGCAAACTTTTATTTTCTTTCCATTGTCGTCCCAATAAATTCTCGCTTTCTTAGCCCTTCCGTTACATAGCTTACATTTACTGAATAGCAACAGTACTCTCTCCTTCGCGAGTCAGCTTCCATTCTATCTTTCTACTAACTTCATTATATCGAAAAAGAAAGAAAGTGTAGAACTATTTGGTATTTTTTACATAACTCGTATTGTATCCTTTATATAGAGTCAGCTATAGGTAAAGGTATTCACCCAAATGATTTATTCACATAAGTTGTAACAAGCCTATTTTTTTAAAGGAGCGTTAATCATGAGTCCAATCAATTTTCAAGCTTTCACAGGATTAATTACACATATGGAAGATTACCCCTTCTATCCAACCGATGAAGAGACCGGATGTCATAAGTTCATCACTGTTCAAAATGAAACGGGGATGATTGTTAATTTTATAGCTGGTCCAAATACGTATTTCGTCAATCATGAAATGGTTTCGGTTGGAGACCAGATTACAGGATATTTGGATGGCGACGTACCAGTAATACTAATCTATCCTCCAGAATATTACGCATTGATTATTGTAAAAGAGTCACCTTCCACCCACATCAAGGTAGACTATTTTGATGATGATCTAGTCAGCGGTGATGGCAATTTAAAACTACATGTTAACCCTGACACACCCATTCTTTTAACAAACGGGCAAGCCTTTAATCAAAATCCTGCCCAGAGAAATCTTATTATTACTTATACACATACATCGAAAAGCATACCCGCCCTAACAACTCCAGAAGAAATTATCGTCTATTGTCGTTAATCCTTATTAAAATGCATCCATTTTATTTTAAGATTGACATTCCTTTCGATTCGGTATATTCTATTAATTAACTTAATACAAAACTTTCTTATCCAGAGAGGTGGAGGGACTGGCCCATTGATACCTCGGCAACAGGCTTACATAGTACTGTGCCAATTCCAGTAGCGTAATTCGCTAGAAGATAAGAAGAGAAATTAGACACGGTGCCTAAACCTCTTCTTATCTGAGAAGAGGTTTTTTTATTTAGCAATAACGAGCAGAAATTCCAAATAATTTAAAAAGAGGATGATCAATATGACAAAAACATTAGTAAAGGCTCCATTTAAAGCAGACCATGTAGGAAGTTTCTTACGACCTGAAAACTTGCATCAAGCAAGAAAGGACTTGAAAGAAGGTGAAATTTCTGCATCTGAACTACGCGAAATTGAAACGAAAGAAATAAAGAGAATAGTAGACAAGCAGATTGAAGTTGGATTAAAGGCTGTCACAGACGGTGAGTTTCGTCGTAGTTGGTGGCATTTGGACTTCCTTGAAGGTTTAAATGGAATAGAAGGATATGAAACAGAAAAAGGATACACATTCGATGGAATTGAGACGGACCGTTACCATGTGCGTAATACAGGAAAAATCTCCTTTGATCCGGACCATCCATTCATAAAAGATTTTCTTGAATTTAAGGATATTGTCGGCGACCGCGCAATTCCGAAGCAAACCATTCCAAGTCCTAACCAATTGTTCGAGGTCGGTATTCGTAATCCAGAAATTTATCCAGATCTTGAAACGTATGCTAATGATATCGTCAGCGCATATCGTGATGCTATAAAGGCATTCTATGATGCTGGTGTCCGTTATTTACAGCTGGATGATGTATATATTGCCGGCCTTTCTTCCGAAGATTTTCAGTTAATCGATACAGGAGGATACTCTAAAGCAGAATTAATTGAGCTTGCAGTTCGAATTGTAAATGATGTTATTGCAGATCGACCAGAAGATTTAATCATCACTACCCACCTATGCCGCGGAAATTATCGTTCAAGCTGGGCGTTCAAAGGAAGTTATGCGGATATTGCACCGACTTTATTTGCTAAAGAAAAAGTGGATGGTTTCTTCCTTGAATATGACGATGAGCGTTCCGGTTCATTCGAGCCATTAAAACACGTACCAAAAGGTGGAGCACAAGTTGTAATTGGTGCTGTTACATCTAAAGCTGGTGAACTCGAAGATAAAGAAGTAATCAAGAAAAAAATTGAAAATGCTTCACAATTCGTCCCGTTAGAACAACTTGCTTTGAGCCCGCAATGTGGATTTGCCTCTACCCATCATGGTAACAAGCTTACAGAAGACGAGCAATGGTCAAAGCTGAAGTACATTGTGGATTTATCGAAAGAAATTTGGGGATAAACGGAACACGAGTATCTGATTCATAAAAAGGTGATCGGTTGGTAGAATATTCTCTAACCGATCACCTTTTTATTTTTTTATGGAAATTAATTACCAAAATTATGAAACCAATACTGCTTTCTCTCCGTACAACATGGTAGAAAGAAATGGGAGGGAAAAGAATGCCAGAAATTGCTATGCAATTGACGAATGTAAGTAAGCGGATTGGCAAAAAGGAAATTATCAAAGACTTGTCATTTTCCATTAATAGAGGAGAAGTATTTGGTTTTATTGGTCCAAATGGTGCCGGGAAAACGACGACAATTCGTATGATGGTTGGACTTATGAAAATCACGGAAGGTGACATACATATTCTCGGTAAAAGTATAAAATCTGACTTTAAACAGGCAATTCGCGAAGTAGGCGCTATCGTTGAAAACCCTGAGCTTTATCCATTCTTAACCGGTGCTCAAAATTTGAAACAGTATGCAAGAATGATTCCAGGAGTCACGCAAAAAGATATCGATGAAGCTGTTAGACTCGTAGGTATGGAAAAGGCACTGAACGAAAAAGTTGGTCGATATTCGCTTGGTATGCGGCAACGGATTGGTATTGCCCAAGCCATTTTACACAAGCCTTCTATATTAATCCTAGATGAACCGACAAATGGTCTTGATCCAGCAGGTATCAGGGAAATCAGACAATACATCCGTAAATTGGCGGCCGAAAAGAACGTTGCAGTTATTATATCCAGTCATCTCTTATCCGAGATTGAATTGATGTGTGACCGAATCGGTATTATTAAAAATGGAGAACTTGTTGCTACACAAGATGTCCGAGAGAACACATCTTCAACAACTCAAACATTGCTGCAAGTTGAGATGGAAGCCACACCATTAGATAAAGCTTTAGAAATTATTAATGAGAAAACTACAGCTGCACAAACGAATAATAAGATTACTTTCGAAATTGAAAAAGAACATATTCCGGCTTTAATTTCAAATCTTGTGGAACAAAATATTCTCATTTATGAGGTCAGTGTCACGAAATCAACCTTAGAGGATAAATTCTTTGATTTGATTGGAGAGAATGTCATTGGGTAATTTTATAAATCTCATTCAAAATGAACTGATTAAAATCTATCGATTGAAATCCACTTGGGCGATGTATATTATAGTAGGAATTATTATTGTTGGCCTTGGCATTTTCATCAAATCCTACGGAGAATATATGACGTATGAAGAGGATAGTTGGAGAGAAACTCTTGAAGCCGAGAACCAAAGCTTACTGGATGAGTCTGAAGAATTTCCAGGAATTGCGGAATTCAACCAAAGCCTCATCGAGCAAAATAATTACTATTTGGAAAATGATATTATACCAGTGAGTTATGGCGCATGGCAATTTGTAATGGAAAATGAAATGCTGCTTTCACTAGTCAGCCTATTCACTATTATCGTGGCAGCTGGTATTCTCGCTAATGAATTCCGCTGGGGTACGATAAAGCTGCTCCTTATCCGGCCGATTTCACGAACAAAAATATTGATAGCAAAATACAGCTCTGTACTCCTTTTTTCATTTATTACAGCATTCTTTGTACTGTTCTTTTCATGGATTGTCGGTCTCATTCTATTTGGATTCGATGGAATGAACCCTCATATTGTCCTTGAAAAAAACGAGGGCATCGAGTATGTTTCTGTTATTGGTGAAATTCTTACGGGATATGGATTCAGTCTCATCAACTTACTCATGATGGCCACTTTCGCCTTTATGATCTCTGCCATCTTCAGAAATAGTGCCTTAGCGATTGGACTAGCCATATTCCTCATGCTTGCAGGAAATCAAATTGTCTTTTTCTTCATAGAGCGTGACTGGGCTAAATACATTTTATTTGCAAACACAGACCTTTCCCAATATGTTAATGGAAATACACCATTAATGGAAGGGATGACATTAGGTTTCTCCGTCACCATGTTAGTAATCTATTATGTCATATTCGTCGCACTTTCTTGGGTATTCTTTACGAAACGGGATGTAGCCGGCTATTAATATGCAAACTAAGAAAGGTTCCGATTAAAATGTCGGAACCTTTCTCTATCATATAAGATGCTGCAAAACTTTTCCTTTACCTTCTCTCACTTCAACCTTCGCATAAGCTCCATTCACAAAGGTTATTTGTGGAGGGACATGTCCGCAGTCTATATCATAAATAATCGGTAATTGAAGTTCTTCATATAAATCTTGATAAACATCTTCTATAGTATAATTACCCACAGTGTCGTTTGCCGGACTCCTGCCAAACAGGATACCCGCACAACCTTCAAACCAACCTGCCAATCTCATCTGCACTAAGGTTCTCCTCAAATCAGTTGTATTCAAATAACAGTTTTCAAAATACCAAAGAATTGGTTCCCCTTTGGTGAATTGTTTACGGAAATTTGCTACATCACCATATTCTGTTCCAATTAGATGTCTGATTACATCAATACACCCACCAAGTAATCGACCTTCCACTTGGGCATCCTTTCCTAAGAGGACCTTCCATTCTGTTGGTTCTGTCAGATGATAAATTTGTGGTGTCGGATTGTCATGTTGCCACTCTTTCTGATACTTTTCAGATGAATACTGTAAAATAGAATCCCCTCGCTTTGTAGATAAGACTTTTTCCCACATTGCTGTAGTCTTGTCTGAGTATTCTCCTCTTACATCCACCAAATTTGTACCATGAGCAGTAGCTATTCCCGTCTTTAACGTCGTAGCCAATAATAAAACACTTGTATCCGAATACCCTAGTATCCACTTCGGCTCCATATCATTAAAGTTCATATGCTCCAAAATTTCAATGAGCAGTTCCCCACCCCAAGGGGGAAATATCAACTCAATACCATCATTGGTCAACATTTCATTTAATTCTTTGGCCCTTATTTTTGCAGGGGCAGACTTTGCCTTTTCTTGTGTCCATACAGTATCACCAATCTGGATGTCGTAACCTTTTTCTTTCAATCGTTTCTCTGCTGTATTTATCAAATCATGCAATTCTGGTTGTACTCCCGAAGAAGGTGCTGTTACACCAATTGTTGCTCCTTTTCTTAAAAATGGATATTGAATCATATTATCTTCTCCTTTTAATAGAAAGAGTTAAGATCATCTTCCAAAGTAGAAAGCATCAATTCAAGAAAACGATTAGCTTGTGATTCTTCTGGTAACTGTGAATTAATCCAACCTTTTTCTTCCTTTAACAGATAAATAAGACTAGTAACTGCTGTTTTATGAGACATCGGGTTTCTATTATTTAAAATATGCTGAACCTCTTTCAACTTATTTCGAGGCAGTAAAGACCCAAGAGCTTTCATTCCCAGTTGGGCTCTCTCTGGATAATAACGATGCAACAACACGTACGCGGAATTCACTAACACAAAGTGCAGCATTTCACTCGCCCATATATCATTTCCTCTCTTGAGCGCCTTCCGGTATTGGAATGAATACCAAGCTACATCGTAGACGTGATCAGCGAATTCTTCTTCGGTGAGTCGTAGATTTTGCGTTCTCCGATATTGATCCATCACCCCTCTTGGGTCATACAGCACTTTAAAATAATCCTTTTCCAAGAATGTATCTTCTGTCACTGTATATAAGTCAACATGAAGCAGATTGTCATATACGGCTATGATTTGAGGGGCGATAATGAAGAAGTCCTCATAGAAGAGAACCTTCCTATACTTCTCCAGATGACCTATCCTTTTATTTAGAAAATCACCCTTATCCTCTTCCTTCACTAAACAATATAAATCTATATCCGAAAACTCATCTTCTTCTCCTCTTGCAATAGATCCTTTTACAAATACCGCTTGAACAAGCGGATCCTCCATCAAACTCTCAGAAATTGCTTTAAGTGCTGCTTGTTGCATGATATACTCCCCCCTTTCCGATTATGAATGTGAGGTAAATATTACGATAGAATACCATGCTTTTAAACTAATTACAAGATTAAGATAATTACTCCACTAATTTGTGAAGAACCTCTCAAAAAACTATTGCAACTCCTATGGAAAAGGAGTAGAATTCATATGTTCAGTACTGAATTACATGCAGCTTTAATAAGCTGCTTAGGAGATAAACGTATGAAAAAGAAAGATTGGACTTTAACCATATTACTTTCAAATATATTCTTTGTATTTTTGGGAATCGGCCTAGTCATTCCTGTTTTACCAACGATTATGAATGAGTTGGATATAAGCGGTACTGTGATTGGTTACTTAACGGCTGCCTTTGCACTAGCTCAACTGGTTTTCTCGCCTATTGCCGGAAAAGCAGTTGATAAGTATGGGCGAAAGCGCATGATTGTGATCGGCCTATTTATTTTCAGTTCCTCTGAATTTCTGTTTGGACTTGGAAAAACAATTGAGGTGTTATTCGCCTCCCGTATCTTAGGCGGGATCAGCGGTGCTTTCATCATGCCAGCAGTAACGGCATTTATTGCGGATATCACTACATTACAAACGAGACCTAAAGCATTGGGCTACATGTCAGCGACGATTAGTACCGGGTTTATTATCGGGCCTGGGATTGGCGGATTTTTAGCCGAAGTCGGTACCCGTGTACCATTTTTCTCTGCTGCAGCATGCGGATTAATTGTTGCTTTCCTCTCGATTGTAACGTTACGTGAACCGAAGAAGAAAACAGACGATATGGCTAGCATGTCTGAAGAGCTTGGTAAAAGCGGTTTAAAGAAAGTCTTTATGCCGATGTTTCTAATTGCTTTCATCGTCATTCTCATTTCCTCTTTCGGTCTTGCAGCATTTGATTCTTTCTTTAGCTTATATACAGATCATAAACATGGGTTTACACCGTCGGATATCGCGATTGCAATTACTGGAGGAGCTATAATTGGAGCTATTTTCCAAGTTGCACTTTTTGACCCTTTAACACGTTGGATGGGGGAAATAAATATTATCCGTTGGTCGTTAGTAATCTCTGCTGTTCTAGTTTATGCAATGACTCTTGCCCAATCCTATTGGACAGTCATGGCTGTAACCTTTACCGTATTTATCGGCTTTGATCTTATCCGTCCAGCTGTTACAAACTATTTGTCCAGCATTGCTGGCAATGAGCAAGGCTTTGTAGGTGGGATGAACTCCTTCTTCACTTCACTCGCAAATGTGTTCGGGCCAGTACTAGGCGGGATTTTATACGATGTGAATATTGACTATCCTTTCTATTTCAGTGCAGTTGTAATTGTTATTTGCCTTGGATTGACCTTATTTTGGAAAAGACCTCACATAGAAATGAACCCGAAACCGACAACAACCAATGAGATGTAGAATCTCATTGGTTGTTGTCATTTCTTATGCTGATCTTTCTTGTATGTTAATATAAATTCAAAGGTAATCTTCCTAAATTATTATGATGTTCTCCATACGAATATAACGATTCTTCCGTCCTATAATCTTGTAGATTTCCTTGGAAGACTAACTCTAAATCTTGCACTACCATACTTGGTGTCATTAAAGATAACGGCATGGTAAAATTAATCCGACCACTCTGAATAAGAACCGAAGCAACGAATTGCGAACAGAAAAAAGCATTCTTCCTGGTGACAGGAATACGAAAAGGAATTGCAAATAATCCCAAGAGATTGTATCGATAATTTTCTTGGTTACCCTCGATTTGTTTGATATATCTTTTCATTTTGTCATATTCCGCTGCATCCACAGTTAGCCGATAAATTGCACAGGTCGCCTTTGAAAATAGCTCATCATCCAAATTCTCTCTAACAAAACCGCCAACAAAAGGATTTTGGGGCTGCTTCCTCCCAAAACTATATACTTCCATCAAATCATCATCAAAAGCAATCGATGCATGATTAAATGGTTTCCTAGTGTATAGTTTGATAGCTTTTGTAAATAATGTCCCCGTATCTGTCAGCAGAATATAAACATTTCTTTCCTTCACAATTGTTCTCCCCTTGCATTCCATGAACCTTCTATAAGTATTATAAAACGCTCGGCATGGCATGATAAGGAGCCTAGGTTTTAATTTCGAATAAGACCGGAGACGTATACACCAACAAAAAAGCACAAGAACATGATTGTTCTTATGCTTCCTCTTACTTCCACACAAATGGAAGGAATATCTTATTTTCTAGTTTTCACGTTGTTCTCCAAACTTACCATTAAAAATAAGGCTTTCCAATGGCTGACGACTATTCGGTTGTTCCCGTTCTTGAAGCGCTTTAGGCAGTTTTTCTTTCTCATCTTGATAACCAATAGCGACCAGTGCTTCAATATGATATTCTTCAGGTATTTCCAAGACTTCCCTTGCACGCTCAAAGTCAAAGCCTGTCATTGGATGTGTGATCAGTCCTTTTTTCGCTGCTTGTAAAGCTAGGAAACCCCATGCAGCACCTGTATCAAAGGAATGGGAATAAACAAAATTGTCTTCATTCAATTTTTTAGACAGGATCAACGTTAAAACAGGTGCTGATTTACACCAGGATAAGTTGAATTCATTGATAAACGAATGGAAAGCCGCTCTTTCCTCCGCAGTCTTCGCAACGATAAATCTCCAAGGCTGAAAATTAAAAGCAGACGGGGCCCAATGTGCTGCTTCGAATAAGGCTAACAATGTTTCCTCTGGAACTTGTTTCTCAGAGAACGAACGAGGTGACCAGCGTTTTAAAAAAATCTCATCAATATCGTATGTGGATGTTCTGTCATTTTTAACTTTGATTACGTCCATTATGCATTTCCTCCATACTTCCAACATTTTCAAGAAAGATCACTTTCTCTTCAAAATTTTTGTATTTGTAAGTTATTATACTATGATATAAAGATAAAGTCCGCAAATATCTATTTCTCACGCTGCAACGTGTTAAACGTATCTTCTATCTCCGAATGGAACTCTATAATATCTGCCAATTTTCCCACAAGATGTATGGTTTCCCAGGAATCTTGTTCAGGGTTTTCTTTTGCATCTTCCAAGATTTCCTCTAATACTTCCCTCTGACGTTCTGTCTTATCCACCCATTTTTTAAAATAAAAATTCATGAACGCTCTATATAATTGCGAGTTCGCAACATATAAATCTTTCCGGATTCCTTTCTGCCAAACTTGGGAAACCAGATTGAATTCCGCTAAACTGCGTATGCTTGTACTCATCGCAGTTTTGCTTTTCCCAAGTGCCTCACTCATTTCATCCAGGGTCTTTGGTTCGTCAACCAGGTACAGATAAGCAAACAAGCGTGACTCCAATGTTGATAAACCAAATAGTTCAATCGTTTTTGAAAGCGCTGTTACTAAATCATCTTTTAATGTTTTATCCGTATGCATAGCATCCTCCTAGAAGTACTACCTTTAGGATATATCATTCCACTTAAATTTAAAAACTTAACATTTCAGAGGATTATCGAGCAAATTCGAGGATAAAGCCAAAAACCACCTATGCAGTTTATCAAGTAAAAACTTTACGTTCTAAATGAACAAAAATAACAACTTAGTCGGTTTGAGATAAATTTATTAAATACGTATAGTTGAAAGGTAGTTCATTTTAAAGTTAAACAGCCAGCAACCAGTTGAGGAATAGATTTTATCTGTGAGCTGAAAAGAAAGTTAAAGTAAAGAGGTGAAAGAATGTCGATTATCGAGGTTAAAAACCTGACAAAGATATTCGGTAAAAATACGAAGCAAGCTTTGAAGCTTCTTGACAATGGACATAGTAAAGAAGAAATTTTAAAACAAACGGGCTCGACAGTCGGAGTCAATCGGGCTAATTTCTCTGTAGAAGAAGGAGAAATTTTCGTCATTATGGGACTCTCTGGAAGTGGTAAATCAACCCTTGTCCGTCTAATCAATCGATTGATTGAGCCGACGGGAGGCAACATTTACATTAACGGTGAGGACCTCGCCAAAATGAATAAACAAGAACTAAGAGAAGTTCGTCGTAAAAAATTAAGTATGGTTTTCCAGAAATTTGGGCTTTTCCCTCATCGTACGGTTCTGGAAAATGCTGCATTTGGCCTAGAAATTCAAAAGGTAGAAAAGCAAGAACGCGAGGAAAAAGCGAAAAAAGCATTGGAACTTGTTGGTTTGGGCGGCTATTTAGATCAAAAACCCGGACAGCTATCCGGTGGTATGCAACAACGCGTCGGACTTGCTAGGGCACTTACAAATGACCCATCCGTACTATTGATGGATGAAGCTTTCTCTGCGTTAGATCCCCTTATTCGTAAGGAAATGCAAGATGAGCTCATTCATTTACAATCCAAAATGAAAAAGACCATTCTTTTCATTACCCACGATTTGGATGAAGCACTTCGTCTGGGAGACCGCATTGCATTAATGAGAGATGGAAACATCGTTCAAATTGGTACGCCTGAAGAAATATTGGTCAATCCTGCAAATGATTATGTCGAAAAATTCGTAGAGGATGTCGACAAATCCAAAATATTTACCGCACAGCATATTATGAAACGTCCAGAAACCATTCAAATCGAGAAACATGGACCACGAGTTGCATTGGAAAGAATGCGTGAAGAAGGTATTTCTAGCATTCTAGTGACGGATAAAAATCGTCAACTACAAGGTTACGTCACCGCAGAGGCTGCTTCTCAGGCAGTAAAGAGTCAAAATGGCGACTTGAAAGAAATTATTAAAACAGATATTCCGCAAGTAGACAAGGATACAGCCCTTCAGGATATATTTTCTGTAATCTATGATTCACAGACTCCTGTAGCAGTCGTGGAAGAAGGTAAACTTTTAGGCATCATTGTACGTGGTGCAGTGATTGCAGCACTTGCTGGGGAAGGCGAGGTGGAAAATAATGTTTAATATGATGAGTATCGTTCCCAAAATTCCTGTAGCAGAGGGAGTTACCGATTTTGTCGGCTGGCTTACAGATACATTTTCTTTTCTATTCGACCCGATTAAAGTGCATTTTGGTAATTTAATGGACTTCATCACTGAAAGTGTCCTTATGAATATTCCTCCACTAATTTTCATTTTATTGGTTGCAGTAATTGCATTCTTTTTAACAGGAAAAAAATTAGGGCTTGCCGCCTTTTCTATTGTCGGGCTTTGGTTTATTCATAACCAAGGTTATTGGGAAGAAATGATGAACACTTTAACACTTGTTATTGTGGCCAGTTTATTGTCTGTCATTATTGGTGTGCCAATTGGAATTTTAATGTCTAAAAGTAAAATCACAGAAACGATTTTCACACCGATTCTGGACTTTATGCAGACGATGCCAGCGTTTGTGTACTTGATTCCAGCCGTTGCTTTCTTCGGAATCGGAATGGTCCCTGGTGTCATCGCTTCTTTAATCTTTGCAACACCACCGACAATCCGGTTTACGAACTTAGGTATCAGGCAAGTATCCGGTGAATTAGTAGAAGCCGCAGACGCTTTCGGTAGTACAGGTGCACAAAAGCTATTTAAAGTAGAATTACCAATGGCTAGACCAACAATCATGGCAGGTATCAACCAAACGGTCATGTTATCCCTATCCATGGTAGTTATCGCTTCAATGATCGGTGCTCCTGGACTTGGTAGTGAAGTATTATCTGCTTTACAACGTTCCCAAGTGGGACCTGGATTTGTTTCAGGCGTTGGTATTGTAATCTTAGCGATTGTTATCGATCGCATGACACAGAATTTGAGTAAAGAGAAAAAAGCAAATGGATGATAACTTTTCTACAAGAAAAGTTTCAAATATTACTATTAGAAAAAGGGGAGTTAATACATGAAGTTTAATTGGAAACGTCTCGGACTTGTTTTAGGTCTATCCACTGCATTATTCGCAGCAGGTTGTGGATCCTCAGGAGAAGAAGAAACAGGTGACGACGCTAGCACTACAGGTGGCGAAGTTGAATTAGCATATGTTCAGTGGGATACGGAAATTGCTTCAACCCATGTAATCGGAAAGGTTTTAGAAGACTTAGGTTATGATGTGAAACTGACTGCATTGGATAATGCAATCATGTGGGAAGCTGTTGCTAATGGTGAAGCAGATGCAATGGTCTCTGCTTGGTTACCACTTACTCACGGTTCCCAATTCGATCAGTATGGTGATAAAATGATTGACCTGGGACCAAACTTAGAAGGAGCAAAAATCGGTTTAGTAGTTCCTAGCTATATGGAGGTAGATTCCATTGCTGACCTGACAGATGAAGCTGGTCAAACTATCACAGGAATTGAACCTGGTGCTGGGGTTGTTGCTGCATCGGAAAGATCTTTAGAGGATTATGAGAACATGGAAGATTGGCAAGTTCAAACTTCTTCCAGTGGTGCCATGACAACTGAATTAAGAACTGCTTACGAAAATGAAGAAGAGATTATCGTTACAGGCTGGTCTCCACACTGGAAGTTCCAAGAGTTCGATTTGAAATATTTAGAAGATCCGAATGGTACTTTTGGAGATGCTGAAACAATCAATACTATGGTCCGTGAAGGGCTAGAAGAAGACGACCCAGAGTTATATCAAATTCTTGATAACTTTAATTGGTCAGTCGAGGATATCGAAGCTGTAATGCTCGAGATTGCAAATGGAGCAACTCCTGAAGACGCTGCTGCTGCTTGGGTAGAAGACAACCAAGATAAAGTGGATGAGTGGACAGAAGGAATCGAATAAAAATTAAGGGTTGGCTTTCATAGAAAGTCAGCCCTTTTTTCATATCTATTAAAATTTGACGAAAAATTAAATTCATATAGAACACATGTTCCATTTATGATATAATTGCCTTACCCCCGGGGGAAAGGGGGTGAAGCTTATGGAGGTCATCACAATTATAGCAGCTATGCTTGCTTTCCTGACTGCTTTGGTAAACTTAAAAACTGCTATAATTAACTTCAAAAGAAAAGACCATCGCTCAGGAGCGATAGTCCAGCTATTGTCGGGTAAGGGATAAGCTCCCTTACCCTCCTCCATATTCTATTTTTAATATATCCCATTTATTCATGAATAGCAAGATATTCGAGAGGTAGAAAGAACTATTACTTTATAAAGCGGCAGACCCACCATCTATTGATATAACAGCTCCATGAATATAAGATGCTTCGTCACTCAGAAGGAATGCTACGACATTTGCTACCTCGTGAGGTTGCCCTAATCTACCCATCGGAATGGCTTTTAGCCATCGCCTGAATCGCTTCCGCTGGAAATGCTTTTACCATCGGCGTTTCATTCGTACCTGGAGCAATTGCATTGATTCTGATATTCTCTCTACCGTATTCTCCGGCAATCGTCTTGGTCAACCCGATGATCGCATGCTTCGTTGCTGAATATGCACCGAGCGTTGGCATCCCTACCACTCCACCTAAGGAGGCGGTATTGACGATCGAACCTCCGCCAGTCTTCAACATCTCATTAGCAACATATTTCAAACCGTAAAATGCACCTTTTAAATTGACATCAACGATCTGCTCGAATTCATCCTCGGAACATTCCAACGTGCGAACGCCGGAACCAGATACACCTGCATTGTTAAAAAATAAATCTATCTTACCAAAGTATTCTAAAGTTCTGGTTACATAATTTTTTACATCTTCCAGTTTACTCACATCAGCTTCAACAAAAATAGCATCTGTACCTTTATCTTTGCATAGCTTTACCGTTTATTCACCATTTTCTTTTGAAAGATCGACAATTGAAATATGTGCACCACGTTCTGCTAATTTCAAAGCAGTCTCCCTTCCAAATCCACTGCCGCCACCTGTGATAATCGCTGTTTTACCTTGCAATTAGAACACCCCAATCCAATGATTGTTATTTGTGAAATGGTTAACATACTTTATTTATCTAAAATAGGGAATGATATCCCAAAGATATCATTATTATTCCCTCTCTAAGATCGTCCATTCACAAATAATCACCAACTCGTTTTGCACTAATTCAGCTGTAATACTTCCATTCATCTTCTCCATCAAACTTTTTACAATTGCTAAACCAAGACCTGTACTTTTTCCAGAGCGTGCACGGTCTCCTGTATAAAAGCGGTCAAACATCCGCTCGACATCCAGTTTTGTCAGATTCTCAGCAGTATTTTTTATGATTAATCGTACATATTTCCCCTCTTGTTCCATCCGGATGACAATATTACCATCCGAATGTGTGATTGCATTGATAATTAAATTCTCAATGACTCTTGAGATTGCTGACTTATCTGCCAGAATCATCATTTCAGCGTCAGGCAACTCAATAGTGGGTTCCATATTATTTTCATGAAAACGATCATAAAAGCTCATTAAAACTTCAATAATCAATTGCTTTAACTGGATATTTTCCAATTTTAACTGATGTTCTGCAGATTCTATAATACTTAACTCAAAGAAATCCTTTAACAAAACTTCTAATCGTTCAGCTCTTTCTTTTGCAATACGTAACATTTCTTGCTTCTCCTCAGGAGATGTTTCTTCCTCTTCCGCTAATTGAATATAACCTAAGATAGAGGTTAGTGGTGTTCTAAGGTCATGCGATATACTAGCAATTGCTCTTTTTTGTTCTTTTTCAAAAGTAATTCGTTTCTTATTCTGAACGATATATCGATCAATCAAACGATTAATTTCTACACCTAAACCTTCTATTTCTTTATCTAACAGTGCAACATCGATTTTCTTGTTTGTCTTGCCATCGTTGTAAGTTTCAAGTTGCATGCGCATTTTTTGAACTTCCTTTTTAAAAGCATGGAAGCGGGTGGTTACAAAGACAAATAGTATTACTATTGCAATAAAAAATAAAATCAATCCACTCACCCGCTTTCATTTCTTATTTAATTTCTTTTCTATTAAAGAGGAACATGCCGCAAACGGTAATGACAAATATTGTCCACAATCCAATTACTATTGCTTTTATCTGCTCTCTACCCAACATCATAGGAGTAAATACGTCTGAAAATTGCTGGAAAATGGAGTAGTTGTAAATGACACCAACGATTGACTCCGATGGGAATTGTTGCATTCCAATCATGACGATGTTCAACAGAATGGAGAAAAGAATTGTTTTACCACTTTCTTCAGTAATTATCGAAAGTAACATGATTATCGCAGTATATCCTAGAAACTGTATAGTAAACAAACTGTACGCCCTACTTAAAAACTGTAAATTTTCCACACTCCATATTTCTGCATACCCAAACGCAGATACTATGATTAAAGCAGTAATTAACGGAATAAGAATCGTAATCATCAACGATCCAAAAGAAAAAATAAGATACTTCGCCAAGTAAATCTTTGACCTATTATGACCACTCATCATTTGTGTGCGTATGATGCCATTATTGGAGAATTCACCGGAAATAAAAAAGCCAGCGAGTGATGCGACAATCAAGTTAAAAATAAACGGTACCGTGAAAACACCTAAACCATTCAATTCTCCCAAACCAGCGGCATCAAACGGGGTGCCACTCATCATCCACCATTCCGTAATAATTAAACAATGAAATAGAACACTTAAAGCCGAAACGGTTAACGTGATGACCCAAAATGATTTATTTCGCTGTAATTTATACCATTCAACTTTCAGCAGATTATTCATGCTCTCCCTCCTCTATCACCTTTGAAAAGTAACTTTCAAGGCTATCACCATTTTGAGAGAGATGCTCCATGATTAGACCCTTTTGGGTAAGTGCAAGTGAAACTGTACGAATATCGTCGAGATAATCATAAAGTTTAATCGTACCATCTTGCATTATTTCAAAGTCTGAAGTTGCCAACTCTTGCTCCAATACCGTGGAAGCGATTGCTGGCCGATCCACTTTAATTTGCAGATACTGTCTACACTTCTCATCCAACTCTTTTGCTGTTAATTCCTCCATCAACTTTCCTTTATGAATAATCCCGAAACTGGTTGCAAGCAAATGAAGTTCACTCAAAATATGACTCGAAATCAAAACAGTTATTCCTTTTTCATGATTAATATTTTTAATTAGTTCTCTTAATTCAACAATTCCTGTGGGATCAAGTCCATTTATCGGTTCATCGAGTAATAAAAATTCCGGGTCACTTAGTAATGCAATACCAATCCCCAGCCTTTGTTTCATCCCCATTGAAAAGTTTTTCACTTTCTTATTTTTCGTATCCATGAGCCCAACTAGTTGTAATATATTATCAATGGACTCTCTACCCGGTATACCTCTCTGTATCCGTTGTATCTCCAAGTTTTCAAAAGCACTCATATTCGGAAATAGCGCGGGACTTTCTATGAGAGCACCCATCCTTTTTTGTGCATTTGTTAATCCTTTTGGATCGTCGTTTCCAAACCATTCGATAGTGCCTTCGGTTGGAAAAGCAAGCCCCGTAATTAGACGTAAAAGTGTAGATTTCCCTGCTCCATTTTGACCGATAAATCCATATATTTCACCTTGCTTGATGTTAAGATTCACATTTTCCAGGGCATAATTATGTTTATATTTTTTCGTTAAGTTCTTGGTTCGTAGTATATATTCACTCATTTTATGACCTCCCTTAGTGACTAACATCATTATGACCGGTGAAACATAAGAAAGACTTAAGATACCCCTTAAGAAAACCTTAAGATTTCATTCGATAGCCCATGCCCCAAATCGTCTCTATATATTCTTCTGCCGGATTGGCGTTCGCGAGTTTATTCCGTAAGTTGCTCATATGAACATTTACAGTATTATCATCTCCGTGAAAAGGCTCGCCCCATACACTTTCAAAAACATTCGCTTTGGAGAATACCTTTTGAGGCGATTCCATCAGCAAAGATAAAATTTTATATTCCCGTCCAGTCAATGTGAGCATAGAACCGTTAACAGTTACTTTCATTGCTTCCAAATCCAATTGAATGTCCTTATGAGTGAGCATTGCTTTAGGTTGCTCACTTGTATACTTATACCGTCGCAAAAGGGAGTCTATTCGTGCAGACACCTCCTCTACATCAAATGGTTTGGAAATAAAATCATCTGCTCCTTTACGCAATGTGCCAATACGTGTTTCTGTTTCATTCTTAGCAGAAATGATGATGACCGGAATCGATCCTTTTAACCGGATTTTATGAAGCACATCCTCACCGGACAATCCCGGAATCATCAAATCCAACAAAATTAAATCCCAAGATTGGTTATCTAAGTGAAGTAAAGCTTCTGTTCCAGAATAGGCAGACTTTGCCTTATAGCCGCTTTTCTTAATTATTCTACACAACAGTTGATTGATGTCGTTGTCATCTTCAACCACTAAGATATTAATTGCTTGATGCAACACTGATCACTCCCTTTTATATAAACAGATAAGTTGGATTAAACTTCTGCCGCTACAAACGAACTGAAACCAAAACGTTCTGTTTCTTCATTCCTATGATATCCTCTCAGTGCTCCCTCATAAACAAGACCTAATTCAACACATTCCTGAATATCACCTGGTGAAATTAATCCCGGCTGTTTCTTTATATCAACTACATTTCCTTCTTTAAGAACAGTTGCAACAAATTGTGAACAGAAGAAAGCATTTTTCCTTTCAATCGGTTTGTTAAACAAGAAGCCGAATAGACCTATGAAATTATAATGATACTTGTCTTGCTGCAATTCCATCTTTTTTATAAACCTTTCCACTCTTTCAAATTGCTCCTCTGATACGCTTACCGAATAAATTGCACAACTAGCATGTTTGAACAATCCTGACTTGGTATTTTCTTGAACAAATCCACCTCTGAAAGGATTGTACATTCTCTTTCTCCCAAAACTATAGACTTTTTTCAATTCTCCATCAAGGGAAATAGAGACATGGTTATATGTTTTTTTCGTATAAAGTTTAATCATTTTAGTTAGCAGTGATCCTGTATCTGACAATAAAATATATAACTTTTTATTTTTCACATCTGTCACCTCTGTTTGTAACTATACAGAGTAAAACATAAGGAATACTTAATTCATTTCTTAAGAAATAATTAAGTTATTAAACAACTAAAAAGACTACCACTTATGGAAGTGATAGTCTCTTTCATTTATTAATTTAGATGCAATTCCATCGGCTCATTCCCTTTCTTATTCATGAGCCTGATACCGATTGGCTGAATTTCCAACAAGGTATAGTTTGGATCTTCTGGTCCATCAAAATACAATTTCATATCATCATTCCACAACTCTTTTTTTAATTCCTCCGAATGATTAAACGTTACTTTCCCTTGATACTCGACAAATTCATCACCAAAACCGTCACCTTCATACCCAATGATTATGTGAGTATATGGGTTTGCTTCTAGTTCATCTGTTTTCTCCGCATGCTTATCAGTTGGGGTAAACAGAGTCAAATCCCGATGAAAAAAAGTCATATATCTAGAGTGGGGCTTATTATTTTTTATCGTCGCCATCGTTCCAATATGACTTTCATTAAGTATTTTCTCAATTTGCTGTCTGACTTCCTCTTGATTCAATGACATGCACTCCTTGTAGATTTAGTCATGCTATTGTTTGTTAAATTGGTAAAAAATATACGATTCATTCTCAGTTGTCACTCCTTTCCAGCCTTTTCATAATCTATAGGCAGGAGGGGAATACGAGGATGAGTTTCAGTATATTTCTTCAAGAGATGCTTGTATTGTATATCATTGGACTGATTGGTTTCTTTGCTCGAAAGAAAGACATATTGAACCAACATGCAACTCAAGTGCTGACACAACTGATATTGAATTTGACCCTCCCCTTTTTAATTCTTTACGCGATGGGTCAACCATATGTTTCCGGAGTGACGGGTAAAGTTTTTTGGTTAATTCCTATTTCTTTTCTTATTTTGAGTTCAGCAATCATATTAACCTTTCTTTTAAGAAAAGTGCTTCAGCTACCCGACGACAGGAGAAGGGTATTAGAAGGATTGGTCATCTTTGGAAATCAAGGATTTATTGGATTCGCATTATTATCCAGCCTTTTTCCTGAACACGGTCCACTATTTGTGAGTATTTTTAATTTGCCTTATCTCTTATTGATTTGGACATATGGGGTATATTTATTCGTCGGCAATAAGGGAAACATTCCATGGAGGAAGATATTTCTTAACCCTGGAATTCTTGCAACGCTGATTGGAATCCTCATTTTTATGCTGCCAATCCATTGGCCAGTTATGTTATCCGCCCTATTCAACATAGTCGGAAATACCACCATTCCGCTGTCTATGTTGCTTATCGGAGCATTACTTGCCAACATGCAGCTGAAACAATCCCTTGTTCTGTTAAAAGATAAAACGATGTGGCTGGTTACGGGATTACGATTAATCATACTACCGCTTTTACTGTTACCTATTATATTCTTTTCCTTGCCTTTTCCACTTGCAGCAACCGCCATCCTCGTTACAGCAACACCAGCAGCCCCTACAATCGCCCTCTACTCCCAAACGTACGGTGGGGATACGGATTATGCTGCTTTCGGTTCAGCATGGACGACTCTATTATCAGCCTTCACCATACCAATGCTATATATTCTATTGTTGACCTGTTACCATATAATTCACTGATTTAATAAGGTATACGGTACACGTCAGGATGGAATAACCATTTCACAATATTCACCAGAAGAAGGATGGAGAGGCGACCCTCACAAACAACTAGAGCGTACTTTCATGTGAAAGAAAACTTCTCACTAGATAGTTATTAAATGTAAAAACCTGCGATCTCCAAGTTTTCATTTACAGTAACTTGAAACATGATATCCGCATCATTAAATACTCCATGAATCAAAATAACTTGATAACCACCATCAATTGTTTCTGTTTTGTTGTATTCGTAATCAATGAATTCACCCATTTGAACTTCAAGGCTTTCCCATAATTCCTGTAATTCTGCTGCTCCAAGCTGCTCACTCATCGTTTGATCAAACTTATCTGTAGCTTCTTCATATTGTCCCTGACTCAACTGTTCAATAAAATTTTCTGCTAGAGCGATTGACTCTTCGTCCTCCTGGTTTTCTTTTTCTCCACTTTCTTCTTCAACCTGCTGCTCAGTGGAGTCTGTCTCATCTTCTGCAGTGTCTTCAGCTTGATTACACGCCGCCAATGAAAAGATAGCTAAAATCAGGATAGCTCCTTTTAAAAATTTACTCATTAATGATCCCACTCCTTATTTTTCTTGTTTTAGTATCCATTCTCCTATATCTTGGATTACTTTGTCATCCACTTGGCCTGGAACTTTGTATTCTGCTAGAGTTCCTTTATGCGGCCCTTCGTAGGCTACGAAAGAATGATTTAACCCCGGATAGCTGATTAAAGTTGCCTGTTCCTTACCAGAAAGCAATTCCTGCCATAGGGTAAAGTCTTTATCATAATATACTTGAAAGTCATCTTCTCCTTGTAAAATGAGAATGGGCTTTTCCATCTCATCAATCCAAGCTCGAGTATTGAATTTATCCATATCTTTAAGATAATACCCGTTCATCCCAAACACAGTCATATCTTGTGCTGCTTCATCCCCTATCTCTTCCAAACTTTTTGCCTTTTCATATTCTTCTTCAGCTAATTTCATCTGTTTTTCTTTCTCATCTTCATCCTTTATCTGACTTTGGATAGCAGCACGATTTTGATCATACGCCACTTCCCATGAAGGTCTTGGGGTACCGGCAAGAATGACTAAACCCGCATAATCTCCCCCTTCAACATCAATTCGAGGAGCCAACATTCCACCAAGGCTATGTCCCACGATAAAAACACGTTCTTCATCGATCCTCGGATCTGCTTTTGCCAATTCAGTAGCACGTATTGCATCTTCCACCGTTTCTTCAAATACAGTTAAACGATTACCGAAATCCTTTATGAGTTCATCCGCATGGGTAAAGGTGCGTTTATCATAGCGGATGACTGCAATCCCCTGTTCTGCCAATCCCCACGCGATATCACGGAATGGTTTATAGGCAAAGACCGCCTCATCCCGATCACTCGGTCCGGAACCATGGACAAGAACGACTGCAGGTACGGTGTCATCCATCTCCACAGGAAGAGTAAGCAGTCCTTCCAATTCATATTTTGTTCCTTCACCAACAGATATCTCTTCTTCAAGAATAGAGTCCGGCAATTCAACATTCATCATACCTTCAGATAGATGGAAGCCTACCAATCGCCTATCTTGATTGAAAATCATCCGCACATCAAATTGAAAAGTCGTGTATTCCAATGTAGCCTCTACAATATCCAACGATTCTGTACGATTTTCAGTTTGGAAAGAACGTGTAGCAATAAATTCACCACCCGCGGTCCTCTCTTCCCAATCCCCCGCTAAGTCGTCTACTGATACAGAATTCTGAAGTTCTTCCACAAACCACCTTTCACTTATTTTTTGGTATTCCTCATTCTGGAGGAGCGTAATCACTTCTTGAGCAGCTTCTTCAATTGTCATTACCTCTTCCTTCATACAACCCACTAATAACAGCAACATCACCAAGAAACAACACCGCTTACATCTTTTCATATACATAGGATTCCTCCGTTTTATTCTCCTTTGTATTACGAATACCATCTAAAAAAAGTTTCGGTTTTCCATTCCTTTCACGGATAGTATTTGAATTAATAGTAACGAATTAAAATATCTAAAGACTAGTAAATTATTACATTCATCCAGTAATTTCCGTCATTTTCTCTTTAAACACTGGAAAATTTTCCGCATAAAATGTATATTTCAAATCTAATATACAAAGTTTATTAGATGTTGGGAAAATTTACTCTATACTAGTATTGTCATTTTATATTATCTATAATAAAGTCAGGTGAGGAGGGGATTTCATCGAGAAATGATATAGGATATAGAATAAAATACTATAGAGAAAGAAGAAACATGACACAAAGTGAACTATCAGAAGGAATCATATCAGTCTCATATTTATCTAAAATTGAGAATGGAATAGCTAAGGCTCCAGAAGAAGTCATTTGGTTTTTATGTAAAAAGTTAAATATTGAACTTCATTCAATTGACCATAAAAAAATAGAAAATATCTGTAAAGATTGGTTTATGGCCTTATTTAACCAAGAACAAGAAAGTACTCATACACTATTTAAAGAAATTGAAAAGAATAGGCAATCTATACCAAGTAACAGTCTACTCAATCTGGTAGAAATACATACTTTAAGATATTACTTATTACATAAAAAACAAAATGAGGCTAATGAACAATACAAAAAATTGAAAAGAATATCAAAACAATTTGATGATAAAGAGAGATACTATTGGTTAAAGTTCAATGGCTATTACTGGTTCAGACTTTCTTCCTATAATAAAGCGCTTAGTTATTTTCAGAAAGCTGAGAGGTACCTACATGTTACATTTTACGAGATAGATGAAGAGGAATATAGCCTTTACTATATGATCGCCTTATCAGCAAGCTACGCTAAAAATGCTCGTATTGTATATGAATATGCAAGCAAATCTTTACAATACTATGAACGTAAAGTTAAATTGAAACAAGCAGCAGATTGTCATCTATTACTTGGAATTACATTTGTACGCACAAAAGATTTTGAGAATGCAATGGAGAGTTTTTCTCTTGCGCAAAGAATTGCTGATACTATAGAAGATAAGAGTATTCTTGCCACATCACTACAAAATATAGGCAACCTTTACTCTATCTTAAATGAACCAAAAAAGGCCATAACTTATTTCAAACAAAGCTATGACTTAAGAGATAACACTCATAGTAAAATAATCCCAATAAACAGTTTAATGATAGAGTATTATAAAACACAAGAATTCCAAAAAGCTAACTATTGGTTAAAAACTGGTTTAAATTTGCTAAGTGAGGATAAAACACCATCGATTTATAAATATGAATTAAAAGTTTATAATCAATTAATTAACGGTATTGTCGAAAAGCAATTTGAAAGATTAGTGTTGAACGAAATTATACCTTTTCTTGATAAAAGAGAACAACACCATGAAAAAGTGCCTTTTTTAGAAGTGTTGGCTAATTATTACTTTGAAAATAGGAAATACAAGTTAGCAGCAACTTATTATAACCAGGCACTCCAAATAAAAACCAATCTATGAAGGAGAATAATCAAATGAAGAAAATACTTAGTCTTTTTCTTGCTTTAACCATTATTTTTACAACAGGATATAGTTCTAATGATAATCTAGTACTTGATGAGCCACTTGAACCATTTCACGAAGAACATCCAAAAGGGAATTAATTTACTACATAGGGTTACATATTAAATCAGATCAGAATATTTGTACGCAGTTTTAAATAGATATAAAGATTAAGATATTAAAATAATAAGTTTTTCAGCAAGCAAGAGAGTCATTGTTTAATTTGCTTGCTCTTTTTATATCAATTTTAAAGATTACCGTGTTCAAAACAGTTAAGAACAGAATTGGTATAATCAGAAAAATCTTACGTGGATATACCATTTTAAATGCTAGCGAGCCTCCTAGGTAATATACTTTTACTAATTTATGAATCGGTAATGGATAGAATTTTAGCTTAGCACAAATACATAGATAATTGGTGAAGTTCGTATGGGAGAAGTAACATTACTACTAGCGTTTGGAGCAGGATTATTATCATTCATTTCACCTTGTTCGCTTCATCTTTACCCTGCGTTTCTTTCCTATATCACAGGGATGACAGTGGACGAATTAAAGACAGAACGAGGAATTTTAAGAAGAAATGCTTTCATACATACGCTTCTTTTTTATTAGGGTTTTCGATCATCTTTTTGGCAATCGGATTAGGGACCACATTCATAGGAGAATTCTTTCAAGCTAATAAGGATCTATTACGACAGCTTGGTGCAATAGTATTGGTACTCTTCGGTCTTGTCCTTACAGGTATTTTAAGTACTGATTTCTTACTTAAGGATAGGAAGATCCATTTTCAAAAAAGACCTGCCGGCTATCTAGGTTCCATCCTGATTGGAATCGGTTTCACTGCTGGTTGGACCCCCTTGTACAGGACCCATTCTTGGTGGAGTGATTGCAATGGGAGTGGCAAATCCAGAAGGGGATTATTTTACATGTCTTTTTATATCTTGGTTTTTCCATCCCCTTTTTAGTGATGACATTCATCCTGGATAGGATGACGTTTCTTAAAAAGCATGCAAATCGTTTCATGGTCATCGGTGGTTATTTAATGATTATAATGTGGATCGTTTTATTTTTTGATTGGATGACAGCAATTATTGAATTATTAATTCCTGTGTTTGGTGGATTTACTGGATTCTAGATAATAAAGAAGAGTAATAGATAAGGCATAAAAGGAATTATCACTCATGTACTTCAATAAAAAACATAGATAAAACAAGCAAGATAGAGACTATAAAAAACGTAGAGAATATAATATATAACTCTACGTTTTTGGCATTCAGAGAAGATTGCGTTAGATTGTTATAAAATGCAATCTTACATAATTCCTAAATTTAACAGTGGGGGCTACACCCTAGATTCATCAATTCATTAACTCTACCTGGTTCCCTGAACTGTCATAGGCTTTTAATTCTTCCCTAATTATATTTTGCTCACTGATAATCACCCAAAAATTTACATCATTATACTTAATGTTCTTAGCGTATTGATCATTGAACTCCACTTTCTCTACATCGGGATTATTACTGCTAAAATATGCTATATAATACGGGATAGTGTCTTCCTTTTCAAAAGTTACAAAATCTCCATCCATTAAAATACTTCCACCCTTACTAATATTGTTCACTGCTGATGGAGTGTATTCTAGTACATTGTGAGAGATATCATTTTCATCCCCAGTATAAAAAACAAATATTAAATCATCTTTTATCTCATAATAAACAATCTCTCCATATTTTCTTACATCATTATCTAGGCCGCTTTTCAGTTGTTCCTCAAGGCTTAATTGTTCTGAATTCGAACAAGAAGCCAACAATAAAAAAATACATAGCGTAAAAAAGACTTTGTTTATTTTCATTAGTAACCTCCATGTTTTAATTATAATTATAATTATATTTAAATTGTTCATGAAACTATTATTATAATCTAACACACTTTAAATTAAAATAACACTTCTTCAAGTGTCCAAACACTCTTTTTTCATCTAAGTAAATATATTATAATACTGTTTTTACTCGCCTTCCAACAATAAAATACACGAAATAATTGTTGATTATTTTCGTTCCAAAAAATATACAGCGATTATAAAGATTAAAACAGAAATTTTTCCAAAATATCATTACAGAACAAATATAAACTCTTAAAAAAATCAGTATTTTCCCAATTTACACAGGTGCATAATACTGATAATCTTTAAGTATCAACTAGATTCACAAAAAAATAAAATAGGAGGTTAGATTATGAAGAAGAGAGTTTTGTTTATTTTCACCTTATTAGCAGCAATTATATTTGGCGGCAATGCTGTAGGAGCAGCAGAGGCAGACAGTAAGTACCTTACAACAAATGAGGTACTAGAATTAAATGTTGAATTAGACGAATTAATTAATGAAGTAAATGAACAACTAGAGAATGGGAAAACAAATGTAGAAGTCTCAACAGAAAATGTTACTGTCGGTTTTAAAGTGTATGATATTCCAAGTGAAGTAAGTGCTAATAATAACTTTATCGGCCTATCAGCTATTGGATCTAAGGGATATCAAGCATATGTTGCTAATACTAAAGGATGGAACTTTACACACGCTATGAGCGGCACATTTTCATGGGATGGTTCGAAATTAACGGGGTTAACAGCTTCACATGATGTCACAGGAGTATTTTATAGTAAGTCTGCTAACACGTACACAGAAGGTGTGGATGGAAGAATAGGTAGTACTGCAAAAATTGGTAAAGCAACAAGTAAGGGCACGTTCACAGCACTTAAATATCTACCTATATCTTATCATACAACTTTAATCGTTGATGTTCATGCCCCTACAAAGGATTACAGAATTGTCAGGGCAGATATTAACAGCTAAAAAACTAATTGAAGAGGTGATTTTGTGAAGAAAAGTATTATGAATTTGTTATCACTATTAATGATAGTGACATTAGTAATTGCAATATTTCCTAATATGTCATCTGCTGCTTCAGAAATACATATTACAAATATTAGCGGTACTACTACACCTTCAACAACTAGTAAACCAAAGGATTATCTACATTTTTATTCATCGAAGGATACTGTTAAGGTAAATATAAAAGTCGATCAATGGATTAAAACTAAAAGCAATAAAACACTTCATGTTGAATTGCAAAAAAGTAATGGAATTTGGTGGTCTAAAAAAGCGTCAAGAACATTAAAAAATACATCTCCAATTACTTTTACTCATAACGGGGGACCAGGAGATTACAGGTTAGTAATTTATGATGCACATGAAAGAACAATGTACGATAAACCACCATTATACTATGCAAAATCTACTAAATACTCTGGAAAAGTCACAGGGTATTAATAAGAGGCGGGTGTTCCCGCCTCTTATTTAATTTATTCTCTGTAAAAACTATTTGTAGCTTTTATGATTATAGCATTCTATTTGGATAGGCTATCAAAAACATAGAGAGGCTCATCTCTAAGTCTTTACATAACTGTTATCAATCAAACAATACTGATTGGTTACTCTCCATCAATAGTTTAAATAAAACGCTTTATTTTTCCACTTTCCTACATAAAATGAAAAAAATAATCGAATTTCCCCTGTTCAAACGATTGTTTGAACCACTTTCTTAAACTTTTAAAACCATTCGGATTGTCTTTAAAACATGTCCATCAAAGTTATCATCAAACTCACGGATAGGCTTAAACCCTTTAGCCTGATAAAACATTTTCCCAATCTCGTTATCTCTTTCTACGTTAATATAAATCTCTTTTACTTCATCCAATAATATAATACCTTCATTTAATAAAGCTGTACCGACACCTGCACCCTGATTTTCAGGATAAATATAAATTGCTCCGAGCTCCACCTCTCCCTTCTCATTGACAGGTGAAAAGTTAGCAAAACCAACGACCTTCCCCTTTATTTCAGCAACCAGTAACAAGGAATGATTCATGCGATATTCCATGTTTTCGTCACTATAGGCAGCAGTAAGGAAGTTTTCTTGTACTTCGCCAGGTATTATTCCTGCATATGTTGCTTTCCAAGTTTTACTCGCCACATGTTGGACGTCTTTGATGTCTTCAGGGAGCATTTTTCTAATTTCTACATTCATTTTTTCTCCTCCTTTATAAAAAAAGAAAACCTCATCTCTTTGAAGAGACGAGGTTTTCCCGTGGTACCACTCTTTTGGCATCATCAGCCATTCTTAGTTAATGATAACGAAATTTCTCCGTTGTATCCTACTAGTGTTCAGACACAATTCTCCGAGGTGCGTTTGATTCAATAAGAGCTTTTAGGCTTTCACCATCCCTAAATCGCTATAAACTCTCCCTTGAACTACTCTCCTCATCATCGATTTATTTCAGTATTTATTACATTATACAGATTATACGGAAAATTACAAGTCCTCTTTAAGCTTAACAATTAATTCTGAGAATGGTAAACTGCAGGTAATTAGTATACGGAGGGTTCTCATATGGACATCAATCATCTTCAACAGTTCAAAGCATCATTTCCACTAATCGAAGATTTAATTTCATTAAAGGAAACCCTATGGTTTAATCCAAAACTATCAGCTTATCAAACGGGTATAGAGCTCGCTCCATTGTCTCGCGCTAATGTAATAGATGCAGAAGATAGGCTGAATCGGTTTGCCTCTTATATAGCCAATGTTTATCCAGAGACAAAGGAGGCGGGTGGAATCATCGAATCCCCCCTCGTAACAATCCCAAAAATGAAGCAAAAACTAGAGAAGGATTATTCACAACCCATTTTTGGTGAGTTATTACTAAAATGTGATAGTCACCTCCCTATTTCTGGATCGATTAAAGCAAGAGGTGGAATATACGAAGTACTGAAACATGCAGAGCAGTTAGCTATAGAAAAGGGACTACTCACAACCGACGACGATTACTCCATTTTAGCTAATGAGAAGTTCCGTACGTTTTTCTCCAACTATTCTATTGCTGTCGGCTCAACAGGGAATTTAGGACTCAGCATTGGCATCATGAGCGCCAAGTTAGGTTTCCAAGTCACTGTTCATATGTCCCGTGATGCAAAACAATGGAAAAAGGACTTACTACGCAGTAAAAACGTTAAAGTGGTGGAATACGAAGCAGATTTCAGTAAAGCCGTAGAAGAGGGGAGAATACAAGCCGAAAAAGATCCGACATGTCACTTTGTCGATGATGAGAATTCAACGGATTTATTTTTAGGTTATGCAGTTGCCGCTTCCAGACTGAAAAAACAATTGGATGATTTAAATATAACCGTTGATGAGGAACATCCATTGTTCGTCTACTTGCCTTGTGGAGTTGGTGGTGGGCCCGGAGGAGTAGCCTTTGGCTTAAAACTTGCTTTTGGAGATCATGTTCATTGTTTCTTTGCGGAACCGACACATTCACCAGCCATAATGTTAGGAATGATGACCGCGCTTCATGACGAGATTTCCGTTCAGGATATCGGACTTGATAACCAAACTGCAGCAGATGGTTTAGCAGTTGGCCGGCCCTCTGGTTTCGTCGGTAAAGTGATGGAACCATTTTTAAGCGGATGTTTTACGGTGAGGGATGAAAAGATGTATAGCTTATTAAAGGATTTGGCAGACACAGAAGAGATATTGTTGGAGCCCTCTGCATTAGCAGGCATGATTGGTCCAACGAAATTATTCCAAGAGGGGAAAAGTTATTTTGAAAACTACAATCTAACTGGGAAAATGGAAAACGCCACGCACATCGTATGGGCGACGGGGGGAAGTATGGTCCCTGAGGATGTTATGGCTAATTATTACGCAGAGGGAAAAAATTAAATCGATAACTTTATTAATTGAGTAAAGAGTGTATGCTCAACGATTTAGTTGAAGTCATACACTCTTTTCTAAATTTTAGTTTCTTCCCGCTCGTTTGTTTTTCTTTTGATGCAGATTCAGAAACTCCGTATCCTCTGCAATTTCCACATCTCGCTTTGGCCGTGTATCATATTTTCTTACATTCCTCTGTTTACCTTTATCTTTTTCTCTGTTCTTATTCTCTTCAGACATGAATCAGACCTCCTAGTGAAAGATATCAGTCTTATCATGTCCTAGTTTATCCATTCCTATTTCATTTTTATGTGTATTGAAAGTTAGTTTTTGTTCAGACTATCCTTTAAAAGGAGTGAATCACATGAGCAAAGGTAAAAAGAAAAAGAACAAAAGCAAAGAGGAATTAAATGACATGAAAGACGATAAAAAGTACCGTCAAAATCGTCCTCCTAGATAAGTTACAGAAGTCGAAGGAAACTATAATTTCCTTCGACTCACTCACATCTTAAGTATAGGATCGGTTCATTAATACGATTCGCCAGCCATCCGGATCCTCAATGGTAACTCCCTGTTCTTTCCAATAATCGTTCTCTGGCTTCACTTCCGGGAAGCCCATTTTATTCAACCGATCAACTACAACATTAATTTCTTCTTTATTCGTTATATAAAATACCAATAGATTGTCTTTAGAGGGAGCAGGGCAGGGGCTTCCGTCAACATGACGGGTAAATTCCAAGTGATAGTCGACATCTGGTAATCCGATTATCACACCCTCATATCCTCGATGACCTTCGAATCGTTGTATCTCCTGCAGCCCTAATCCATTGACGTAAAAATCAATCACTTCTTCAAACTGATCGGTTGGCCTCGCAATTCTTACTTGAGCAGCAGTAAAATCTTTAAACTTCATTTTCTCAGCCCTTTCTTCCATTAATACTTTCCTGGGTTACTCTCCATTATCCGATCTTTATCTTGCTTTCCAATCTCTTTAACGTACCCAAAATACTCATTGCTGCCAAATAACTCGTTTTTGGATTGGATGGGAGCGGATTGTTTTTTATTGTAAAAGTTGCATCCCCAAATTCACCTTTCATTTCAACTTGATGGATATTTTTCTCGATATGTGGATCTGCGATCATTCTTACAGTTGTATGATGTATCCCTAAACTTGCTAGAGACAAAACGATGGAAACATTTATGTTTTTTGGAAATTGAATAATCGCATCTGCTGCTTTTCCTTCAAAAATAATTTTTTCTTCCGTTAGCGGTTCATCGATAAGTGAATGAGCAGGTTTTCTTGTTGTTATTGATACACTTGTCACCGTACCAAGTGCATGAGCATTCTGCAGTAAATCTAATCCGCCTATTGCACCTGATGGCAAATGAATAAAATGATTATGCTTTTCAGCTAATTGTTCAACTTCCAATAGTAATGCATTATCCACAAGGGCACCAACACTAATTAACACTACATCTTTTTTCTTGATGCACTCAGGAATAAGTGTCTTTACTGCCTCTACATTCGCCGCTTCTACAACTATATCAATCTCTGAATCCAAGAAAGCATGAAGATCTGTATATAGTTTAACTCCGAATTCAGATTCCAATGCCTCATATTTTTCTTTATTACGTACATAAACACTTTTGACTGAGATCGTATCTTTTTGAGATAGATTAATTTCTTTTAATAAAAAGTTAGCAATAGCTCCTGCCCCAATCAAGCCGACATTCATGAAATTCCTCCTCGATTTTTACTTCGTGACTTTGATCATTGTCACGCTTTCTTTTTCTTATTTTTACGGTAGACAAAATAAATGATACTAGCAATGATAAGTGTAAATATAACGATTGTAATTGTTATATAGACAGGGTCTTCATTAATATGCTCCGGTGTGAAACGTAGTGCTAACGGTCCCCAAGACAGGAAGAACGGAACTATGATTGTGATCCATGATTTCGAATAAAATGCCCATGTAATAAATACAATGATGCATCCTATAACAATCAAGTTATTTTGCATTGGAGAAGCTATAAAAAATGGGTCTTGTTCCAAAAAGTGCACAGCTAGGAAAATTCCAGTTGTAATGATATATGCCGCTCCAACTATAACGAAGAACCATTTGGAATGAAAAAATTTTGGCAAGACACGGACGAGTAAGAACCCGTAAAGTACAAAGGACAGAGCACTTACAGTCCCTAGTCCCCAAATCCCCACTTTAGATAAGCTAAATTCACCCATGAGGGCAGGAGTAAAGCACGAGAATGCTACTACCAACAATACTGTCATGGGGGCCAGCGTCATAAACTGCCTTGCATCAAATCCCATTTCCTTGCCAATACTTTTCATATATTCCCTTGGTGAACTTCCTATAATATCTTTAATTCCTTTTCCCTCTGCTTCCGCAACAAGCAAATGGTCTTCCAGCTCAGCGGTAATTTCAGCAATTTCTTCTTCTTTCTTACCCTTCGATAAAAGATACATTCTAAGTTCTATAATGAATTGATCTGCTTCCTTAGATAACATCATCCCCATCCCCTTCTTCAAGCAATGAATAGACCCCGGCTGATAGCTTCTCCCAGTGCTCCTTAAACCTTTCCAGCTCTTCTAATCCTACTTCCGTAATAGAATAATACTTCCTCTTCGGTCCAGCCGGAGATTTTCTCATGACAGAAGTAACCAGTTTGTTTTTTTGAAGACGCAAGAGAACCGGATAGATACTTCCTTCACTTACCACAGCAAAATTATGTTCTTTCAACTTCTCTGTAATCTCATAGCCATACGTTTCCCCTTTTGCAATCAGAGCAAGTAAACTCCCCTCCAATAACCCTTTTAGCATTTGTGTTGTTGTCGACAAGGTATTCACCTCAGTTAATTTGTTATCACTATCTTACATTACAATATAGTGCATTGCAAGATAGATTAGTTTATTTTATCTCTGTACCATAAAATCAACACATAAAAAAAGAGCAGGTTAACAAACCTACTCCCTTCACATCTTATTCTTTGTGGGTTTTTATACCCTGAGTAATCCTCGGAATCCTCGAGAAGCGTAATAAGAATCTGCTCCATTATGATACATGAACACTTGCCCATACCGGTAATCGCAGAAAATCGCTCCACCCAATTCTCGAATCGAGTCTGGTGTTTTCACCCAAGTTGATGTTTTCTGATCAAAAACTTCTAACTTTTGTAAATCACGATACTGTTCTTCTGTTAAGAGCTCAATTCCCATTTCATTCGCCACATCCATTACACTATTTTTAGGCGGATGTTTTTTCCTCGATTCCAAAGCCTCCCGATCATAGCACAGGCTTCTTCGTCCTTTTGGGCTTTCCTTGGAACAATCACAGAAAATGTATGATCCCGTACCTTCCTCAAAGCCAACTACATCTGGCTCACCTTCTGTTCTTTCCATTTCATGTAGTGACCATAATTTATCAGGGTTAGACTCCAGCTTTGCTTCAACATCTGTCCACTGAAGCCCTTCATGGCGGTGCATGTTTTCTTCAAAACGTTTTTTCAGAACACTGAGTAATTCTTGATGTTGTTCTTCAGTCAATACTTTGCCCATTAGAGACATCTTCACTCCTTATTTGATTTGTAATTATTATTTCATTCCCTTTGTCCTCATTATACCTAAAATTAGTTTTCAATAGGGAAAAGCTAAAAATCTGCTTCCATTCTAAGCAATCATAGATTCTTTTTGCTGCTTGTTTACGATGTATTTTCTTCATAACATATCTAGCTATAGGTTGGGCAAGTGCTATTTCAATCCAAAATGCTATCCCAAAATTCCTAAACCAGCTGAGAAAGAGATTTGAATAGGCTCTATACTTATTTCTCTCGCACCAACCCAGGAGCCGACAATAGTGAGGATAATCGATAAGACAGTTACATTAAAAAAAGTATTCATTAGAATGCGTGCATTAAATCCATCCGTTTTTTCAATGAATTTCGGTAGGATCTTCCCTTCTAACGGTCCTGCTACAAATCGTACTAGAATAATTACAATACCCCACATAAGTGGAACAATCTTTAACGTGTCTAAATAAACCTCTATACTGAAACCTCTTTCCATTCCCATGATTATCGGTGCAATTGTATTCACCGAGATCAAGGAAATAATCAACATAAATAATATGCCTTCCTTTGCATTTTGTGGCAATCTTTCTTCCTTATGCATCGTTACCCTCCGAAAAATTTTATTTTCAGATGGTAGACGTATCAAAATGACATATATTTTTGGTTACTTAAGTTACCAATATCTCTACACACTGATTTTTTCATTATACCATCTCTAAAGGAGGAACTGCATAGTAACATGATTAACCAGTCTTCAAAAGGTTTCATTTAATGGACTTTAACCAGCGGTTATCGTTAAGATGATAGTAATTGACACAGACAAAGGAGGCCCATCTATGGGATGGACATATGTATTATTTGCTGCAATTATTGAAGTTGTTTGGGTGCTTGGATTGAAGTATTCCGATAACTTCTGGATGTGGTCGGGGACAATAATCGCTCTTATTTTAAGCTTTTACTTCATCATTAAAGCATGTGAAGTCCTCCCATCCGGCTCCGTGTATGCCACATTTACCGGATCAGGAGCTGCAGCGATTGCAATCATTGATTTCGCCTTTTTAGGAGAAACATTTACAATTGCAAAAGGACTTTTTATCCTGCTGATTATTATTGGTGTAGTAGGTATTCAATTGACGACAGGTGAAAAAGATAAATCACAGGATTCAGTATCGTTAAAGGAAGGTGATGCGTAATGGCCTGGTTTTATTTATTCCTCGCAAGCTTTGGAGAAATCTTCGGGGTTGCCAGCATCAATATGTATTTGAAAAAACGGTCATGGAAATGGCTTCTTACATTAGTTGTTGTCTTTGGACTTGGCTTTTATTTCCTTGCATTGGCGATGCGTGATATTCCTCTTGGAACTGCGTATGCAATTTGGACGGGACTAGGAGCAACCGGAGCGGTAATTATGGGGGTCGTTTTCTTTAAGGAAAAGATGAGTATTCTACGTATCATCTTCTTAACTTTTATCATTTCTGGAGCGGTAGGATTAAGGTTGGCTTCCTAGAAAGACGCGAGACCGCGATATTACTTGTAATCAGGCGTTAAATTTGACCATATAAGAAATGGTTTCGTCCGAACTAAATAGCGACTACTTTATAAGAACACGAACATGAACGGATTCTTTTCGTTCGTGTTCTTACACGGCTTCTAAGTGCATGAACATAAACAATTTCTTGTCATTCGTGTTCTTATACGGCTTCTATGAGCACGAACATAAGCAATTTCTTTTCGTTCGTGCTCTTACAAGGCTTCTAAGTGCATGAACATAAACAATTTCTTGTCATTCGTGTTCTTATATAGCTTCTAAGAACATGAACATTAAAAAAATCTTTTCGTTCGTGTTCTTACACGGCTTCTAAGTGCATGAACACAAACAATTTCTTGTCATTCGTGTTCTTATACGACTACTAAGTGCATGAACATAAATAAAATCTTCTCGTTCGTGTTCTTACACGGCTTCTAAGAGCACAAACATAAGCAATCTCTTTTCATTCGTGTTCTTATCACGCTTGTAAGGACTTAAATATATGCAAGTTCTTTTCATTGATGTTACCAAAATACCCTCCTAAATTATAAACTTCTTCGAGCACTCACACCTCATTAAGTTTCTATTTAGAAACAACTTTATTAAAAGCCGAGATACTAATCTTTTTCCAAATCCAGCCATACAATAATGCAAATCCGAATACCCCTAAAATAATTAGACTACTAAAATGAGAAGTTATCGATGGTCCCAATACGGCAAATCTGAATCCATATAATAAAATACTGATCCCCGAGGTCAGACATGTTGCCGAAAATACGCTAACCAATATGCTTCTCTTTAAATACCTAATCCCAGTTCCTAAACTTAGTCCTAATAATCCTGTTGTAAAGAGAAATATTAATAGCTCGCTTGGTTGTAATATTGCCAGTAATAATCCAGTTAAGCTGTACGTCATCACTCCAATTCTCAGTGACAGTAGACCCGCAAGCGCCAGTGGAAGAGTGGTCATCGTACTGAACAGATAACCGATCCCAGTGAATATTCCTGCTGATTGTAAAATAACTGCAATCGCGCCTAACAGCGCACCGACCACTAGATGCATCGCCCCTGAACGAATATCAATTATCGGAACAAGCTCCTTGCCCCAAGCTTTCATGAAAACTCTCTTAACAAAATTCCGCATTTGGCACCTCCATTATAGGTAAATGCCTTAATAACGTATTTTATGCTTGGAATGTTCAATCTGAGATTTTCTATAAAACAAGCTGCCAGCACACAGATGTGCTCGTACTGACGCTATTTACCTCCTGTTAATTAGATAGAAGTTACTATTTGGTACTATGGCAGCTGCATTGACCATAATCTTATAAGAGAGAAGAGAGGAAGGGGTAATATTAGTTGATAAAAGTTAATATTCAATTACGTCCGATTGTGACTAAGTTAAACTTGCCAACTGTTCTAAAGACAGCGGTCCTGCCAGGTGACTCGATGGAAAGATTGTTCATCGCAACTCAGGTCGGGGAAATCTTTTTCATTGGAGATGGAGATGTAAGGCTTTTTCTGGATATTCGCTCTCAAATTATAAAACTAGAAGATTATGATGAACGGGGATTAATAGGATTAGCATTTCATCCGCAATTTTATTATAACGGTCTTTTTTACATCCATTATTCAGTTGCTGACACCCAAGGTCCAGGTGCATTAGCTGAGCCTTTTAAACCTGATCCTTGCGATCCTGCTACGTTGAACCTCAAATGGACCAATAGAGAAACCCAATACGATCATATTGATACCGTTGAAGAATGGATGATACAGACAAACAGTGCCCCGATAAAAAGACGCACGTTACTTAACTTACGAAGGCCATTTGCTAATCATAACGGTGTTAACAGTTTGAACTTCTCTCCCGAAACCGGAAGACTTGTTTTGACAACTGGAGATGGCGGCTCAGGTTATGACCCATTTAATTTAAGTCAGGATGATATGGAAATAGCCGGTAAAATAATTGAAATTGATGTTGATACGAATACATTTATGAATAACCCTCCAGTAGTTACTCGTTTTAATGAACTACCAACAAGCATTCAGTCCATACTTACAATAATGGCAAAGGGGGTCCGCAACATACCAGGGATTGCATTTCAAAGGAGTAATAATCAATATATTAAATATGCAGGAAATGTCGGACAAGATTTAGTGGAATCCATTTTCTCATTCATCAATTACCGAACGATACCAGTTACACGATTAGTTCAGACTTCTCCAAATCAATCTGAACTTGATCGAGCCGGATTGATTAACTTCGGATGGCGAGGATGGGAGGGGGCCTTTCCCACTTCCATACCAAGAGAATGTTCCACAAATACAAGTCGCGATGAGAAAACAATTGCTTATTATCAAGAAGCAGTGGAAGCTTCAGCAAAGCGCCTTTTACCTTTAACTAGTTATTTTCATGATGATAGCAGAACCGATAAGTTTGAAGGTACTGCCCTTACAGGTGTGCAAGTCTATATGGGAAACTCACTTTCCGATTTGACTGGCAGTGTTATCTTTACCGACATTGCGAGGAAAGGTAATCCAGGAGCTCCGATAAGAGGGGCACTAGCTTATACGAAATTAGAGAAAAATTATAAACCCAGTGATTTCAGTGTTATAAATGTAGATTACGATTTTGGGTCTGAATCAGCTTATTATGTCAGTTTGGGAACAAACCTTGATCAAACTCGTCTATATTTGGGAGTTTATAGTTCTATGCAAGTAGCGAAATTAAACCAGGGTACCGTATTTTAAATTGAAACACCTAACTAATCTCTTACTTATCCATAACTGTAAACCCGTAATCAAACAACGCATACAAAAATGAAGCACCTCTTGCTAAGATAGAAATATCAATTGAAGGAGGTGCTTTTCTATGCCACATGAAGAACTAATCATCGTGCCCGTAACACTCCATCCTGAAAAAGAAGAACCTATGTTAGCGACCCCACCAGTTTCCTCGGCAACTCCTGTTTTTACGATGAAATCAGGCAGCCTTGAACTTTCCTTCTTTAACGGTGTGGATGAGCATATCATTCAAACCGTCATAAGGGAGTTGAGAAATGAATGAGGCAAGATTATACAGACGTCAAGAACATTTATATTGTTTGTGGAAAGACGGATATGAGAAAGG
>NZ_JAMBON010000026.1 GCF_023715655.1 Oceanobacillus luteolus
CAACCGCCCATTTAACTTCACTAGAATAAACGTTTTTGCCCACGCAAAAACACCTCCGAATTAGTATTGGTTTGATTATACCATTTCGAAGGTGTTTTTTATTGTCTCATTTTATTGTGTTAGTCTATTTTCGTTTATGGCTTTCCTTCCATTAATGTTCCAACAGTTCAATCGAATAAACACCACGTGATGTCGTCAAAAGAAAACGTGAACCGTCATATTCATAAAGGGCGTCGTCTTCCAGTGGTATTTCAAATTTATCCGATGGCAGGTCTTCAAAGTTGTTCTCCGTCGTTCCAATCTTCCCCGGACCATTCAAATGCAGAGCATAACGGGGTTCATAATCATCTTCATCATGATTTTCCTTTGCATATGAAACTTCGTCCAGATTGATTAATGTTTCGTCAAGGTCACTCATTTCATGTTTCACTACTTTTACCCTTTTCCCACTCCATTGCCGCAATAAATCATTAAATTCTTGTATCGATAAATATCGTTGCTGCTCCATAGTATCTCCTCCTGATTTTACGTTTTCCTTTTTTGGAGATAAACATGCATGAAATTGAGGGCTTAAAAAGGAATGAGAGGAAGAAACATACAGAATTTCAGCCTCATGTTAGCTATCTTATCGATACATTTTATTATAATACTCCGTCCATTTATCTACTCCAGTATCATAATAATGGAGCCATACTTCTACCCCATTATCATAAGCTTCCAGCCAGTTTTTCGATTGATTATCGTATCCATACATCCATATCGCACTGGAGCGGTCATAAAATAACATCCATAAATTCTCCGCTTTTTCCATTTCGCGTTCCTTTACAAGATAATCGATTAATTCCTCTGCTCGTTCAAACTCCAGTTCGGATTTATCCATGATTGAAAAACCATTTTCCTCAGCTAAATCCATCAACTCATTCGAGATTTCTTCAGCATTTTTCATGCCTTCCTGTTGCCATTCTTCCCAAGCTTCTTGTATCCGAGTATATTCATCATGCCAATATTGTTCTAAATCTTGCTGATTCCCTGCATACGTGAAAGTTCCATTACCCGCTTCTGCTACCTCCTCTAATAATTCTCTTGCTTCATCATCAACTTGGAAACCAATAATATTGATGATTGGCTCGATGCCTTTTTCAGTCAACGCTTTAGCAGCGGCCACTGGATCACCATCACATGTCTCGATCCCATCACTTACAACATAGACAATGGCACCGGAAGCAACTTCAGGAATATCTTTTTCCGCTTCTTCCAGCGCAAATCCAATCGGAGTCCAGCCTGCAGGGGTTACGGATTCTAATGACTTAGTAAAGTCCTCATGATTAACTTTGTCATTATAAATTACTTCAGTAGCTTCACAGGACATCTTTTTATCTTGTTCTGTTCCCGAGCCTTCATGGCCATACACACGTAATGAAATCGTACTGTCTTCAGGCAGTGTATCAACGAAGTCTGTGATAGCTTCCTTTGCAGCGTCCATTCTCGTTTTCCCACCATTGTCTGCATTCATACTGCCACTAGCATCCAGTAAAATGGCAAAATGGCTGGAGGAAATCTTCTGTTCTGGTCCGTCCACGTCTTCGTCTGGACTTTCAACTTGAACATCAACTGTCGGGTCAAATTTGACGAAAACTTCCACTTCTTCATGATAATCTTCACGAATCAATTGTAAAATCGCCGACTCCAATACTTCCTCACTGCTATCCATCGGCAGTTCATCCAACAACAATTTAATCTCCTCAAAATCATAATCATCTCCACTGAACATACCTTCTTTCAGCACGAGATCCTGCTCCAGTTCCTCCAATTCCCGTGGGAGATCTTCTAACTGATAAGCTTCGACTTCCTCCTCCCACCAAGCCTTTTGTTCATCTTCCGTTGACTCTTCGGTATTGGTGTCATCCTCTACCGATTCCTCAACTGGGGAAATTTCCTCCTCATCTTCTGCAGAGGCTTCCTCGTCTTCACTGCAACCTGAAATAAACAACATAGTAATCAACAAAAATAGTCCAAACTTCTTCAATTCGACACCTCTTCTTTGATTTACAATTTGTATAAATCATATAAAAGTGAAGATATTTTTCTAGAGGTTTAATACCTATAAAACGCCTATAAAATACGACAACAAGGGCCTTTCGCCTCAGTATTATCGACGGAGTTTAAATATTTGTATTTAATTGGCAAATAAGAAATTAATTATTTTTACCACGAACCACGGATTCTTTGGTAATATAGTATAGTTAGGAAAATTAGAATCAATTGCAAGGGAGTTTTACTTTTTGATCATTACCGAAATCATGACAAAAGACGAATTACTGAAATTGCAAAATCTGCTCCAGGAATCTAAAGAAGATGCTGTACTTTTCGTTGAAGATAAAATACAACTACGATCGAAGAAGAAAAGGATTCAAAAGAAATTCCGCAAAAAAATAATCACTCAACTTTCTTCTATGGAGCAAGCCGTACATACAGATGAAGAAGTAATTGCTGAGCAGCCAGAAGTGGATGTCAGCGGTCTCCCTGTTACCTTCCTATTAGGTTTAGGCAAAGAATATTTTGCTGATTTGGATATCGTCAAGTATTACTATACGAAATCCCAAGAAGCATACTATAAAAACAAGGAACTATTGATTGAAACAATCAATAAAGCAATCCAAGAGGAAACTTCTTCTGTACGGAAAGAAATTATCACGAAAGTTGAAGAAAAGAAAAAGTAACAATTTGAGGTGTATGCTGCCTCAAATTGTTATTTTTTTGCCTTGAGGGCGTTACTAATAAAATTAAAATAATAACAAAAGCTATGGACGAATGATTTGATATGAAGGAAGTGCTTCTATGAAAAGGCGTTTGTTTATCATAGCAATTATACTTTGTACCACCCTAGCTCCACTCATCATAAGTGCTCACGTAAAATGGTTTACAGAAGAGCCGGCGGTAAAAGAAGATATCACAACAATCTTATCACCATTCTTTATTTCATTCGCTTTGCTTGTCGCCATTGTTTTAGCTGCAATTCCTCAAATACTTCCTCGAATTCCGGTACTTCAAATGGTGCTTTGATCCCCCAAAGAGATGCACTCTTGAAGCCAAACTTCGGATAATATTCGGGATGCCCCAAAACAATAACTGAAAGATACCCAAGTTCTTTCGCTTTTCTTAATGCCTCGGAGATCAAAAGGCCGCCGATTCCTTTATTTTGCTTCTCCGGTAAAACAGATACGGGAGCAAGAGCAAGTGATTCCACCGTTTTTCCGTCATTTTTTCTAATTTGTATTTTCGACAAAAGGATATGCCCGACTAACTTATTGGTTTCCGGCTCTGTTGCCACAATGGAAAGCTCTGGTAAGAAGCCTTCCGAATTTCTAATTCGGGAAACTAACAGATGTTCATTTTTATCACTTAACTCCGCATTGGCAAAAGCTTGCTCCACAACCTGTTCAGTTGCATTATAATCATTTGGAGTTTCTTGCCTGATGTTAACGTTCATAAAATCAACCCTCTTTCATCCAAGAAAATCTTTCAAGGCAGCAAACTGCTCCCTGGCATCATTCTGGCCTAACTCGTAAAGTTCCTCTAACCTTTCCCTATTACGTTCCATCCTCCCGACGGGCAAAGAAACACTTGGTCTTAGTACAAATACATTACCGGCCTTTTCCTGCTCATTTATGTATTCTACTGTCGCGTTATAATGTTTATATCGCTCGCGTAATAACTCACTAATTTTTGGATGGCGTTTATATTTCAATACTGATGACAATTTGCTTGGACGTTTAAAATAACCTTCAGGCTTCGTGAGGATAACCACATTTTTTTGGTAGCCATCCCCTTCCGCTTTTTTTACAGGTATTGGATCTACGATGCCACCATCCAACAAATGCTTGCCCTTATACTCTACACTCGATGACACAAACGGTAAGGAACTGGAAGCACGAAGGAGCTTGACGAGATCATCTCCCTGTTGCGATTTATCAAAGTATACAGGCTCCCCTGTTTCACAATCTGTCGTAACAATGACGAACTCCTCCGGGCTCTCCCGAAATGCCTCCATATCAAACGGTACAAGCTTATTCGGGATTTCATCAAAAATAAAATCCATGCCAAATATTTCCCGTTTCCTAATATAATTTGAAAATGAAATATAGCGTTTATCATCTATGTATCCAAGATTCACTTTTTTATTTCTACCTTTTTGCCTTGATAGATAGGATGCACCCATACAAGCTCCAGCTGAAACCCCAATGATATAAGGGAAATATAAATCCTGTTCCATAAAATATTCAAGAACACCAGCTGTATATAACCCGCGCATTCCTCCGCCTTCAAGCACTAGTCCTGCATTAATCATCGACCATTTCCTCTCTTTTTTTGCATTCATTTCCATTATTGAATATCATTATTCTAACAAAGCCGCTTAGCATTTGAAAATTTATGGATTACATCGACTCGAGAGGAGCGATTCATGTATGATTAAACTAAAGCGAATTTATGATGAACCGGCCGAGACAGATGGAGTTCGTATATTGGTGGACCGTCTCTGGCCGCGGGGGATATCAAAAGAGGAAGCAAAGCTCGACCATTGGCTAAAAGAAATCGGACCTACAAACGAACTGCGAAAGTCTTTTCATCATAATGAACTGGGTTTTACAGCATTTAAAGAAAAGTATCTTCAAGAATTGACCTCAGGGAAACAAAAAGAAGCACTCGAGGAATTAAAAAGAATCTATAACTCCGAGGAGAAAGTTACACTTTTATTTGCCGCGAAAAATGAGGAAAATAATCAGGCCAGGATATTGAAAGAAATGATTGAGCATGATAATGAAAATATTTCAGATTCCTAAAGTAAATGACAGGATCAAAGGAGAATGCATGTATGAATGAATACGGTACACTACTTAAGAAAGATGGGCGTTATTCTTTACGATTTGAACGGTTTTTTCCGCTTCAACGAGAAGATGTCTTCCGCGTAATAACAGACCCTGAAGCCTTCAAGCAATGGTATCCTTTTGCCACTGGAGAAATGGATGTGAAACTTGGCGGAAAAATAGCTTTCGACGATGGGGAAGGATCGACATATGAAGGCATTATCACTGAATTAGATCCACCCCATGAATTCGGTTTTGATGAGGTTGGTGACTTAGTAAACATAACCATACAGGAAGAGGATGAAGGCAGCCGATTAATTTTCATCCATATTTTCGATGATGATTCTTGGGCGGTACAAACTGCTGCAGGTTGGCACCGTTGTCTCGATGCACTGAGTCAAATCATTAATGGGGAAAAAGTAGAGTGGAAAGATAACGCAGCTGCATTACGAGAAATATATAGTAAAGCCTTTGATAAGGAATAATAATGTCACTAGCTAAAGGGTGCTTTCAACAGGAGGAGCACCCTTCGTTTTATCTCTATCACGTGATATCACCCCCTCTTCCACACTTTTCGGTAATCGATCCTTCCATTACTATCAAGGGTCATATTTACAAAAAGGTGATCATTAGATTCATAAACGATATGTGAGCGATGGGTCAAAAAACGAATCACATGATGATCTGTCAAATAGTCCTCGATTTTCTTGTAGTACATCATGCGCTCCACGTCATCGTCCGTTCCTTTGATATTCTCCAGCTGTTCCAGTATAAATTGTTGCATATCTGGCTCTAAACAATTAAATATCGGAATCCTTTTCGATGTTAAAGTAGCAATTAAGGAAAGCAGCCGGTCTTCTCCGAGGGCAACACCAGATACGATTAAATCGTACCGTTCAAGCACTTGCCTTTCCTTAAGATCATTCACATCTACGGCTTCAACTTTAGCTTGAATGCCGATTTGATTCAGCTGTTGTTTTAGTATTTCAGCTTCCCGAAGATGATTTACCCCTTCACGGATTTGTTGTGCGGCAATCTTAATTTCCCCAGCAAACGTCACCTTACTAAAATCATGAGAAGGTGGTCGTTTCCCACTTCTCTCCGTCAGAAAACTATCCGCTACTCTCTCCCCAGGTAGACAAAATTCTTCTGGTCGGATCATTCGATATATTTTTTCTCGCAAACCCTCATTCTGTAGGAGGCCAGATTTCCGGCAATTAAACATAATAAAATCTGCACCCTCCTCTATCCTCTCTACCGCTTTCCACGAGGCATCGGGAGGACTTAATAAAATCGGGACAGAAACATCCGATGGAAAAGGAGTTTTTATAATTTCAATATGATCCAACCAAGGTCGGTACCCGTAGTAATCCTTGAAAACTTCCAATATGATCATTTCATCGTCATGCCGAACCAATTGATATGGCCCACAACCGATAGGGAAATCCTGAAAATTGGATGAATCAATAATATCCATCGGAATGATGGATGCTTTTAAACTAGCCAAATATCGCGGAAACAAATAATTGATTTCTTGCAGTTGAAATTCCACGACATATTTTGATTGACATAGAATTTGATCGATGGTTTGCAACGGCGCTTCTATCGGCATCATACGAGTAAGGCTAGCCTTCACATCTTCACTCGTCAATTCTTTACCATGATGGAACAGGACACCTTTTCGCAAATAAAAGGTCCAGGTTTTTCCATCCTCACTTTCAAAATGATGGGCAATCTGCGGAACAACCTGTCTCGTTTCAGCATCAAAGTCTACCAAACGGTCAAAGATTTGCTTCACCATATGGGCATCATGCCTGGAAATCGCATGGAGCGGATCCATCACCAGCCTTGTTTCATAGAATGGATAGCGCAATATATCGAGATCCTCTTCACTCTTATTGATGCTGGCTATATAACTTGTCATCCATTCCTGAAATTGGAGCTGAATTCTTCCTTCCATTTTTTCCAGCATCGCAAATCCTTCTTTATACTGTCCCTTCCGGATATACTGCTTCGCCTCTTCCAATTCAAGTTCATCTAAAGAGTAGTTTAATACGATGCTTGGCTTCTTTCCCCTTCCTCGTTGAATAGACCATGTGATATAGCCTTCGTTATCCAGATAACGAACAACCGTCTTGACATGACGCTCTGAACAATCCAATATCTCTGCAAGATCCTTAATTGTAGTCTCATATGTTTTATGTATGGTAAAAATTTGTTCATTCTTTTTAAATGATTACTATATTTCATATTTACCTCCAAAAAGGTGAACTGCTAATCTTCATAAAATTCACTTTATGTTGCTCTTTTTCTATCATACACTTTGATTAGAAACAGAACAATCAACGTTCGGGGTGAGGATATGGAAAATAGAGAAGTTCATGAAGAAACACAGACACTATGGAAAAATAAAAATTTCCTATTAATCTGGGGAGGTAATGTCGTCTCCAGCTTAGGTTTTCAAATTTATAGTATTGCAATTCCGTTATTAATCTACAGTATGAGCCAATCCGCCATAGCGATGAGTGCTATGCGAGCAATTGAATTTCTACCGAATATTTTTATAGGTATGATTGCCGGAGTGCTTGTCGACCGATTCAATCGGAAAAAAATGATGCAATGGACGAGTTTTATCCAATTTGCCTGTGTGCTCGGCATTGTACTGTTGCTCCTTGTCAGTCAGCTTGAACTTTGGCATTTGTACATCTTAGGCTTTATCCTTTCCTGTGCAGGCTACACGTTTGGAAATGCGAGCCACTCGATTATCCCGCAGATTGTGGAAAAAGAGCAGCTTACATCAGCTAATGCCAAGCTGACCTTTATGAGCACCATCGTTCAAACAGCTGGACCAGGAATGGCCGGAGCATTCCTTGCTGCTTTTTCTTTTACGTCGACATTCGCCCTGTATTTATTTTGCCTGCTTATTTTATTGCTGTGCATCCGTTCCATTAAATTGCCTTCTGCTGCAAAAGAAACGAGCAGACAAACCGGTATTTGGACAGAAATGAAAGAGGGGCTGGTAGAATTATTCCAGAATAAAACATTACTCACTCCGACGATTACAGTCTTATTTGTCAATTTTGCTGCGAGTCTTGTCATTGGCGTCCTCGTTTTTTACGTCACCGATCAACTCGGGGCGACCGAGGCAGAAGTCGGACTGATGTTTACGATTTCTGCTGCAGGAGGACTGATTGGGGCGGCTTTCATCAGCCAAATCCGGAAAAAGTTCGGTAGAGGAAATATTTATACCTTTTGCTTGTTGATTGATGTGATTGGCATCACGAGCTTAATCTTTGCGCCAACATGGTGGACAATCGGAATTGCCCTTGGCATCCGTACATTTTCCACCACATTATCTAACATTGTTTATTTTACAATCCGGCAAGAATTCACGCCGAATCATTTGCTTGGCAGAGTAGCCGGGACTTCTTCCATGCTTATGAAGTTAACCCTTCCACTCGGGTTATTAATTGCAGGCCTCTGGGCCGAGTGGTTGCCAATTCCTATTTTATTTGCCATCTCATCGTGCATCTTGTTCATATTGTTTATTCGCCTTTTTTTCCACCCGTTTCGTAAGCTCGTATAAAAAATCGGGTTAGGAGGAGTCACCTTCTAACCCGATGAATGTTAAACTTGAGCATAAAACATGTGAGATTGAGCATTTTTGCTGTGAACTTGAGCATTTATTTGTAAATCTGAGCATTTTCACCATCGACTTGAGCATTTCAACTCAACATCCCGCATCACTGCTTCCGATGCTTTTCCCAAAACTCCATCATCTCTTCTTTACTGATTTCCCGATGTACTTCATGCAGCATCCAAACATAACCAAATGGATCGGTAAAAATTGCATTCGAAAGCCCCATCTCAGGTATTTCAGTGACGACTTGTATTTCCGTACATCCCGCTTCCATTGCCTGTTTGTATGTATCCTTAATGTTAGGGACTGTTACATTTACCCAACTCGTTTTCGAATCTTCCGGCTTTGGAGCAATCAAATGAAATTGCGGATTTTCATCCAAAAGATGAAAACGAACACCATATAAAGTAAAGATGACTTCATTTTCACCACGCGAAAAGTCCGTTACTTCTTCACGTTCAATATCAAAAATCCTCTCATACAATTCCAGAGCCTTAATACTATCCGGCACCACCATATCCAGTTCTACTCCGACCATTAAGAGTCACTCCTTCGTAAATTAATTGGCTTCCTTATTATAACTCAATTAACCCTCATAATGTCTCTGGTCACAGCTTCCCTCTCTATTCTTCGATTTATTCCTATGAACATTAGAATTTTTCCCGTTCATACAGCATACGTTTGTAATAAGGACAAGCATCATGCTCATTCATCCTAGTAACTATAATCAAAGGAGAGGAATTTAATATGAGGTACAAAAATCCGAACACGGAAGGTGCAGTCGTTCATTTCAAGGTTCGGTATGATAACTATATTGGAGGCGAATATCGTCAGCCGGTTAAAGGGATGTATTTCGAAAATGTCAGTCCGGTAACAGGAGAAGCGTTCTGTGAAATTGCACGGTCGACGAAGGAAGATGTGGACCTGGCTGTTCAAGCAGCGACGGAAGCAAAAGATACTTGGGGCAAAACGTCGGTTGCCGAACGGGCAAATATATTAAATGAGATCGCCAGGCGCATGGAAGAAAATATGGAGAAGCTCGCTGTTGCAGAGAGTTGGGATAATGGAAAAGCGGTCCGGGAACCGTTAGCAGCAGACTTGCCATTGGCAATCGATCATTTCCGTTATTTTGCAAGTGCGATTCGCGCGCAGGAAGGCGGCATCAGCCAAATCGACAATGATACGGTAGCTTATCATTTCCATGAGCCGCTTGGAGTCGTTGGACAAATCATTCCTTGGAACTTCCCACTCTTGATGGCGACTTGGAAATTAGCTCCGGCACTTGCTACCGGAAACTGTGTCGTATTAAAACCAGCGGAACAAACACCTGCATCAATTCATGTTCTGCTTGAGTTGATTCATGACCTATTACCACCGGGAGTACTCAACGTAGTAAATGGCTTTGGACTCGAAGCAGGAAAACCGCTTGCCACACATCCTGGCATTCAAAAGGTCGCTTTCACTGGTGAAACGACTACTGGCCGACTCATCATGCAATATGCGTCAGAGAATATCATTCCAGTAACTTTAGAACTCGGCGGAAAATCTCCGAATATCTTTTTTGAAGATGTGTTCGATCAGGATGACGGATTCCTCGATAAAGCGGTGGAAGGATTTACAATGTTCGCGTTAAACCAAGGAGAAGTTTGTACTTGTCCTTCCCGCGCTTTGATTCATGAATCGATTTATGATGAATTTATGGACCGGGCTATTGCACGCGTGAAAGAAATTAAGATTGGTCACCCACTCGATACAACAACAATGATGGGTGCTCAAGCTTCAACCGAGCAAATGGAAAAAATCACTTCCTACCTCGATATCGGAAAACAAGAAGGCGCGGAAGTTCTTCATGGCGGCAATGTGAATCGTCTCGAAGGAGAACTTTCAAACGGTTATTATGTAGAGCCGACTATCTTCAAAGGAAACAATAAAATGCGGATTTTCCAAGAAGAAATTTTCGGTCCTGTAGTTTCCGTAACAACATTCAAAGATAAAGAAGAAGCACTGGAGATTGCGAACGACACACTGTACGGACTAGGTGCCGGGGTTTGGACACGTAATATTAATACAGCATACCGTTTCGGACGTGAGATTCAAGCCGGACGTGTCTGGACGAACACGTATCATCAATACCCTGCCCACGCAGCATTCGGAGGCTATAAAAAGTCAGGAATCGGTCGGGAAAACCATGCAATGATGCTCTCCCACTACCAGCAAACGAAGAACTTGCTGATCAGCTATAGTGAAGGGCCTGCTGGATTGTTCTAATAGAAGGAAAGGAGCTAATTCCACGAAAGATTAGCTCCTTTTTTGCATAGGTTACTAGCAAGGAGGGATTGCGATGGTTGAACGTGTGATTGCAACAGATACCGCATTGCAGTTAATCGATAAGCTGAAATATATCCATGGGCCACTCATGTTTCATCAATCTGGCGGCTGTTGTGATGGAAGCTCGCCGATGTGTTATCCACGTGATGAATTCCGTACCGGAGAATCAGATGTTTTACTCGGTAAAATTGGCGACACACCCTTTTACATGTCAAAAGACCAATATGAATACTGGAAACATACTCAATTGATCATTGATGTCGTCGATGGCAGAGGCGGTATGTTTTCCTTGGAAGGTCCTGAAGGGAAGCGTTTTTTAACACGCTCAAGGGTATTTACGGAGGAAGAAAGAAAAGAGTTAGCTCTCTAATATTCTATAAGAACCTGTATCCGGGCCCTTAACCCAAGAGGGCCCTGCTAATTTATAATAACTTCCTTATGAAAGTTATGAGCAGCCCAGTTTCCTTCCATTTCAAATAATTCATAGACTGTTTCCTGGTCCTGTGGTGGTTCATTCACCCATTCCAGTAGCCTCCTGACAACAGATGTTTTCTCAGGGAAATACTTTATAAAGACTTCCGCCTGTTCAGCAAGGCGTGTCGTCCATATTTGCGAGCGTACCATCACCATGGAATAATAGGTTCGAATCAGTTTACGGGAAAAGTTTTGCACAACTGTATGCCACTCTTTCTCAGAAGCCTTATTTAAATTTTCCAGCGTTCTAGCAAGCACGTCACCAATATCTCCGTTAAAACTAATTGCGATTTCAGCTGATAAATTATACGGACCAAATTGCTCCCCTACGTCTTCACCGAATACACAAACAGATATTTCCTTAATAAAGGCATTTTCATAATAATTCTTCGGATCCATGATATCTTGATAATTCGCAACTGCTATTCCGACATCACGAACCAAGGATTCATATTGGGCAGATAACCCTTGAGCAAGCTCCTTTAACACAGACTTCTCTCTCGAACTTAGTTCACCATGAAACATCGCGATGACATCCAAGTCCGATTTAGAAATTACCGCATCTCCTCTGGGCACACTTCCGTACACATAAACACTGTGAAGCTGATATTGAAATAACACTCGAAGACGTTCAACAGAATCCCTAATGCAAGGCAGGAAAACAGGATTTATCTTCTCCACACTTACATCACTTATAATATATCCTTGATTGTCAAGACCATACCCAGCTTTTAACCTTGTCATTGTGAATGACTCCCCTCTTCCGTACAGATCATAACCCTACATATTCCAAATAATTCCCATACCCTTTGACGATCGACAATCCATCCTGTACCAATCCATTCCAAATTTCCGCATCCAAAGCAAATGGACCGGTCGCCTGCAGTTCAGCAATTCGTCTTTCAGAGATGACAGTTTCATAATATGTTTCCTCTAATCTCACGATAAAATGATAATCTGCCAATTTCATAATGTTCACCGCATAGTTTCCGTCCCATTCCAGAAGTTGCCGCTCTATTCCCTCACCAACAAATAGCAGGAAGTCTTCACTCTCATAATTTTTGGCAATCATTCCTCTAATCCATCCACTCGTATTCATCTTATTCTATTCCTCCTTTAATTTTCCTGGAGGATAACAAAAAGAACGCCCTTTGCTGCATACGGAGTGCAACAAAGGGCGAAAGTTTTCCGTTCCTCTTGTTATCATCCAAAGCAGTTTCGCTTTGCTGGGTGGAGCACCTTACTTGTTCGAGCAGGTTGCTGTGAAGTCATCGAGCCAGTTCTCTCATTCACTCTTGATAACTGATTAAGTTGTAATTATGTTTTATCACAAGATTCACAGTTTGTAAAGTTCTTGAATAACACGATTCATTCGAAATAAAATGATTTCAATCACGAATTTCATCTCTTAACCTGTTATAATAAGTATAACTTTTATATGAATTTATCAATCTGAATTCGAAAGGTGAGCTGCTATTTAGATGGGCCAAATGAACGTAATTGCAAAACGTATTATAATTGGAATACTTATCGTTATTGGTATACTTATTACATATTTTTATTTCTCACAAATCTCCCCGATTCTGCTGGCATTTTTACTCGCTTTGATTTTTGAGCCATTTGTCCGTTTTCTGATGAAGCGATTTAAATGGCAAAAACGAATATTACCCGTACTCATCACCTTTCTTTCCTTTTTAGTTCTTAGCGGACTGTTGATTTATTTTACTGTCGTCGTTGTATTTGATATTCTCTACAGCTGGGCATTTCAGATTCCTAGCTATGCGGTGGAAATACAGAAATTCATCGAAACAAATATTGAAAGCTTCTATCTCTTTCTCCAGGAAGTACCGATGGCGGATGTGATCATTGAAGAATTGGAGGCTCTGTCTTCTGACTTCATGCAGACTGCTTTAAGTATCACCACCTCTATTATTACTGGGATTGGCTCCTTTGTACAAAGTATGGTGTCTGCGATTCCAAATTTGATTTTTGTATCGCTTTTCTTCTTGATTGCTCTTTTTTTATTCAGCTTGGAATTACCAAGAGTGAAGAAAATCTTCTGGAGTTGGTTCAGCTCTGATCTATCCAAAAAGCTTCAAGTCGTTTCTAAGCGGATGGGTGAAGTGTTTCTCGGGTACTGGAAAGCACAGTTCATTTTGAGTGTCGGTGTATTCATTTTATGTTATATCAGCCTCAAATTTATCGCACCTGGATCCGCCTTGATCATGTCGATAGTTATTTGGGTGGTCGACATCATTCCGCTCTATGTCGGTCCAGCTTTGGTCCTTGTACCATGGGGAATATTTGCAATGATTCTCGGAAATACATTTACAGGAATCCAGCTTCTCGTGCTGACGGTTGTATTACTTGTTCTGCGCCGGATCATTGAACCGAAAGTATTGGGTGACTCTATTGGGTTAGCTGCCCTTCCAACGGTTTTATCGATGTATTTTGGATATGTATTCGGAGGCATACTCGGGTTGATTTTCGGGCCATTCGTCTATATCGCATTTCAAACAGCAAAAGAAGCTGGTCTGTTCAAACTTACTGCTAAAGCGGATCAATCAGGCATAAAACCTGATTAATCCGCTCTTTTACTTTCGATATACATCTACTTTATTGGAATCAACAGAAATTCGATACTGATTGGAAGTGGTAATCTCCAATGGGTAAACCGCAGATATTTTATCTGAGAAGAACCATTGCCTTCCAGGTTTATTGAGGATGATAAAAATCCCCTTAGATTTCTCTCCCATAAAGTTAAGCGATGTGATGCTGATTGGTTTATCATCCCGTTCATGGATACCAATTTCAATCAATCTATTTCCAACAGTTACAACATCCTCAACTGTAAGGCCAATTTCACTAATATTTAGTACATCTTCTACAGAGAATGGCCCTTCTCCCCTTTCCGAGATAGAATGTCTGGAGATAAACTCTACTACATTACCAGCAGGATCATAAAAATATAAGGCATGGGCATCAGAGTAGGAGAAATAAACTTCATCTTCCCCCTCATTTTCGTTCAATGGCACTCTTTCTTTAACCCATGATTTAGCTTCTTCGAATTTATTTGCAAAAATGTTAAAAGCAAAATGATAATACGGATCACCTTTTACATTTTCTGTTGTGAATTCCAACTCACTAGAGCCTGCTTGGATACGAAATCTATTTTCATCTTCCATTACTAGCGGAAATCCGAAAGTATCTACATAAAATTCTTTCATTTCCCTAATGCTTTTAGTTTGAAGAGTCAATCGTTCTATTTCCATGACAAACCCACCCCTTATCCATCCATACTTTGTATCATCAATGCTTTAACGATTCTTTCTCAACTGCATTCCCTCAATCAAACGAAATAGTTGATTAGTAGTAAACTCTAGGTTTCGATAAGTTGTATCAAAGTCCATCGCCTCATCCAGAGACAAAGGAGCATGTAAGATAGAAAAACAGGCTGTCATCCCTTGTTCATTCAATTGGAAGTTTTCATGATTCACACCGCCAGCGAGGGCAATCACTGGTACACCATGCTTTTTAGCTAGCGCTGCAATGCCGAGTGGAGCTTTTCCCATTGATGTCTGTCCATCCAACATCCCTTCCCCGGTTATCACTATATCCACCTCTTTTACATACGTTTCCATAGCCGTAAATTCCAACACGAGCTCTATTCCGGATTCTAAGCTTGCTTGTAAAAATCCTGCAAATGCTGCACCAAGACCTCCAGCTGCACCTGCTCCTTCAATAGCATGAATATCTATTTCCAAAACATCTTGCACAATATCCGCGAAATGCCGAAGACCTTCATCTAACTGCTCGACCATTTCTTGGGAGGCACCTTTTTGTGGGCCGTACACGTGGGCCGCTCCATTTTCACCGTAGAGATGATTATTCACATCACAGGCTACTTGAAATTGGCACTTATTTAATAATGGATGAACGTTGTCTGTACGAATATGTTCGATCTTTTTCAGCGCCTCTCCTCCTGAGGTCACTTCTAGTAACTGTTCATCCAGAAACTGAAAACCTAACGCTTGCAGCATACCTACACCAGCATCGTTCGTGGAACTGCCACCTAAACCAATGATAAATTTCCGGCAACCTTTTTCCATCGCATCAACTATGAGCTCGCCGACTCCATATGTTGTTGTTTTTAATGGATTTCTTCGCTCAGTTGGTACGAGCGGAAGTCCACAAGCTTCAGCTACCTCTATCATAGCGGTCTTCCCATCCCCAGAAATTCCATATGAAGCGATGACCTTTTCTGTCAATGGCCCTTGTACTTCCTTTTTCACCCATCTACCGTTCGAAGCTTCAATAAGTGCTTCCACCGTCCCTTCCCCACCATCTCCGAGAGGAATTCGATTAATCTCTGCTTCTGGATATACATCATAAATACCTGAAGCTATAGCTTCACTCGCTTTTTTAGAAGTAATGCTGCCCTTGAAAGAATCAATAGCTATCAACACCTTCATATTCTGCCTCCTAACATAGACTATATATTAAAACTGCTCTCAACTCATTCAGCTCCCTATCTGATTTGAATATATACTGGATGAGCCGAACCTTCAAATCAAATTAGCTAGATAACTCTCTATATATCATTACTATCGCTCTAATAGGCAGACCTAAATAGGCAGAATGGCCCCTAGGAAAATAATGGATAGTATAGTTAAATCATAAGAAAGGGAGGGAGAAGTTTGATAGAAACATTATTTAATTATGGGATTCTTTTCGGAGTTGTCATATTTTTTGTGATCATTGTCTCCTTGGTGAGCCGTTCTCGTATACTTTCTTCTCTATTCAAGTTTTTAGGTAAGCTGTTGTTGGTACTGTTGCAGGTTGCTATGCTTGCTGTATTTACTGTCATCATCAGCTTGCTCGTCGGGTTGATCATCTTCATTCACCCGTTGGTATTAGGAGAGCCGCAATTTTTTGCGAATGGAGAAGCGGTTCATCTTCTGGCACCTGAACCTGATGGTTATGGTCTGATGCAATTTGCTTTTACTTATGGAATCATGTACATTATCTTATATTTTATCGCTTTACGATTCCTTGCCAAGACAGGGATCACAAAATTCTTCTATAGCATCGCAAGGAAAATCCGGATGATTTTCCCTTACCGGCGGAGCCACAAATACTTGGAAACAAAACTTGTCGGTACAGCATGCCAGTTGCTCACTACCAGCTGTTTGATCCTATTATATCCACTGGCTATTGCTGGCATGTTTCCACATCTTGAATTGACGATGACAGGTAATGTCGCCATCTTTATTTGTCTATTCATCTTTTCTATGGTTCCACTGCCTGGTTATGCAGATACAAGAGAAGAGAAACAACGACCGTATTTACGGACGGGAACGATAAGAAATAGATTCTAGCACTGATGCATGAAAAGCAGATCAATCCTTTAGATCGATCTGCTTTTCTTCATTCCTGATTACCTATATACCACTTTAAACCGTTCACAGACAATCAACATATCCTCTTCAAATTCTCTTTTTATTCCCTTCAATTCACGTGCAAAAAAATCTTCATGGACCTTCCTCCAATAAGCAAGTGAACGGTCCCCCTCACCCTCCAGATAAGCATGTTCTGCCGAGACTTCATGAAATGGGATCAACTCTATTGATGTCGTTTCGATCATGCCAACCGCTTGTTCCTTACCATTAAGAATCACATTGTGTAATCCCACGTAAGGTAACTCCTCGTTTTCCAATTCGTACAGTAAATGCAATGATGATGTTGCTGTTTTTGTTCCGTCAAAGACCAACTCTGCAAGCTCATCCGCCGATTCTTTAGAATCACCAAATGCCCACGCATCATATGTTTCAGGTGCAGCTGGATTTGTCTTACAGAACTCATTCCACATGTTTATGACCGATTGATTTTTCATATTCATCTACCTTTCTATGCTTTCGACTAATGTTTCCCATTTCTTTTCCAAAGCTTCTTTTTCACTATACATCTCTTGTAATATCTCAACATCCTCAATCTCTAACAGTTTGTCATCCAGTTCATTTATTTTCTTCTCTAAAGCATCTAGTTCTTCCTCTACTTTAAGTCCCGAATCTTTTTGCAACGATGAATTTCGCTGTCTTGGAGCCTGTTTCTTTTCACTGGCACCCAATTCGATTCGATGCTGTCTCTGCTCTTCCATCTTCTCCCTTGCCCATGTATAACTGCCGTCGAAATGATACATTTTCCTATCTTCAAGCCAATAGATCTTCTCAAATAATTTATTCAAGAAATAACGGTCATGAGAGACAGCTAGAATCGTACCATTATAATCCTCCAGCGCTTCTTCCAATACTTCCCGTGAGTCGATATCCAAGTGGTTTGTCGGTTCATCTAAAATCAATAGATTCACATCCTGGTGCATAAGCTGCGCCAATCTTAGCCGCATACGTTCACCACCACTTAAGCCGGAAACTTTTTGAAAAACTGTATGACCATAAAACATGAACTTGGCCAGTATCCCCCTTGCCTCACCTTCAGTCACCTTCACCTTATCCCGGAATGCATCCAATACTGTTTCATCGGCGGCCTCTTGGAAAACATGCTGTGACAAATATCCGATTTTAACATTACTACCGACACGAACCTCGCCCTCGTCAGCCGTCATTTCTCCTAATATCATTTTCAGTATTGTAGATTTTCCTGTACCATTCTGACCGATGATTGCTGCTCGATTTTGATAAACAAGATGCATCGACACATCCTGGAATAATTGCTTATCCCCAAATCTTTTACAGACGTTCCGCAATTGGATGACGTCCTTCCCGCTTCGATCAGAGGCCTCCATTTCCAAGTCCATTTTCTTCCGTTGCATTACTGGGCGATTCAATTTCTCCATTCTTTCTAGCGCTCTTTCCATATTACGCGCCCTTCGATGTAGATCAGCATTCGGTGGATTTGCCCGGTTAGCCCAGTCCCGAAGCCGCTTGATCGCTTCTTTCACCTTCTTGATTTTCTTCTGTTGCTCCTCATAATCTTGGAAAGCCTTTAATAACCTTTTCTCTTTTTCTTCCACAAATCCAGAAAAATTGGTGTGGTACGTCATCAGCTCCCCATCCTCTAAATCAAGTATTTTATCGACCACTTCATCAAGGAAATAGCGGTCATGTGAAATGACGAGGACAGTTCCTTTATAATTCTTTAAAAATTCTTCGAGCCATTCTACAGCCAGTAAATCGAGATGATTCGTTGGTTCATCCAGCAATAACAATTCTGGTTCCTGAAGCAACAGCTGACCGAGTCCGACCTTCGTCTTCTCTCCTCCACTTAAACTGGAAAAAGCTTGATCTATAAAATCGACCATGTCTAACCCGTGAACAATTTTCTCCATACTTGCTTCCATTTCATAGCCGCCTTGTATAGAAAACTGTTCCTGCAGCTTGCCGTATTCGGACACCAATTTTTCCAATTCCTCCGTGTCAGACTCACTTGTCATTCGTTCTTCCATCTTCTTCATTTTATATTCCATGTTAGTTAAATCTGAAAAAGCCCTTTTCAGTACATCCCATGCTGTACCCTGCGACTCTTCCGGAAGCTGTTTCAAATAGCCGATGGAGGCACCCTTTTTCCAATGAATCTTTCCGGCATCGACCAACTCCTCACCTGAAAGCAGACGAAGCAATGTCGTTTTTCCACTTCCGTTCCTTCCCACTAAAGCGACTCTTTCATTTTCTTTTATCTCAAACGATAGATTTTCAAAAATCATGTTACCACCGTACATTTTGGCAATATCGTTTACACTACAAATTATCATTTTTATCCTCCTTCATTGTAAGTACACAAAAAACCATGAGAAGACATACTCCCCATGGTTTATAGATGCTGCAAATCAGCATCAAAATAAAAAGGAGTACATGAAAATGCACTCCTTTTCCAATATAGCTTTTAATCAACAGACGACGGCTATATCCCCTTCAAATACGAGGTGGAGAATTAAAAATCCGTCAATCCTTGATTTCTTTTATGGGTAAAGAGATGTTTCCACTGTTTCAGCTTGCTATTTAGTTGTTAAAAAAGGACACACTTATCCCGTTAACAACCAAACATGCAAATTTTGCACGGACAAAATAAAGAAAATCTTCTACAAATCCATGCACTAAAACAGTATCATTAAACATCCTTTCCCACCTCCGTTCATCAATATAATTACAGTTTACCATTTTCCGAAAGTTTCCACAAGCAGATTATTCATTTGGATTAATCACGAACTCCACTCGACGATTTTTCTGCCTACCATCCTCATCTTCATTTGAAGCAATCGGCCTGGTCAATCCGTAACCGTTCGTCTCAAATGTTAAATGATCAAGGCCACCATTTTCCTGGATATAAACTTCCACCGCTTCTGCCCGTTCTTCCGATAATTTCTGGTTCAACTCTTCGCTGCCTGAGTTATCCGTGTGTCCGTTAATTTGGATGACCGTTCCTTCTTCTACCTTTTCCAATGACCCGAGGAAATCATCAAGAGCCGCTTCTGCCTCTTCCCTTAATTCACTTTCACCAAAATCAAATAAAATATGATCCGGCAGCTGGATTTTCGTTTCTTCCCCATCAACCGTTATCTGGGAATCTTCAGGCAAGTTATAATCAAACTCAGGAAAATTCGGATAAAGTTTTAATTCAATTCCTTTTACCCCTTCTTCATTCTCTATCACTTGCTCGCCTTCCATGTAAGCAAAGTCCTCCCCATAAACATTAAAAGTCTCATCAGGGTCTTGATGGCTATAATTCCCCCATGTTGAAAACTCGATGAAACCAACATCTGTGATAGAGTCATACGGAATCCGCAATAAAAAAGTTCCATCCCGCTTTACGTTATCTTCACTGCTGAACCAATGTTGTGGTAGTGCAGCTTTCTCTGAGGAATAATAAACAGCCCTGACATTCGTTCCTTCTAATAGATTTGATTTTCCTTCCACATATAGATAACGGTGATCATTCGTTACGTCCGTATCAACCCATACTTCCTTTTCTCCGTAGTCAGTCGGAGGATCTGTGTATTCAGGAGCCTCAATCAAATATTCCGTTTCTTCGCCGCCGACTAAAATATAAATTGGAGCGTAAGCCTTATATTTCGTTTCTCCTGATTGATCATATGGATAAATAAATGGCCCTTCCATTTTTTCTCCCTTTTCACCATAGAGTAAGATTGTTTCTTCTGGTTGCATCGACATTTTCACTTCGATCGCCAACTCAATATAACTTTGATCAAAACTTTCCCCAGGTGGAGGAAATTCGAAATGGAAGCTTCCATCACTTTCCACTTTTGCATTCTCTGACCCACAAGCTACACAAATTAGATGTCTTAATGTAAAGGGAGAGCGGTAACGGGTAACTTGAACATTCGTTCCTTCAGGTAAGTTACTTTCTCCTTCTACAATCATGGCATCATCCGTAAGCGTCACTTTTCCTCCTAAAGAAACCTCAGCACTTTGTTCAACCTTTTCCGCGTCTTCTATGTCATCTTCTTCATTTACTTCTGCTGCCACTTCCTCAACTATTTCGCTCTCTTTCGTTGATTCATCCTCAGCAGGTTCCTCCTCTGCTTCCCCCTGACAAGCTGTCAAAAATAAAATAAAAATTAATGCTAAAACGGCTAACCGCTTCACGGCATCATCCCCCCAAACCTAGTCTATCCATATCTTAGGAAAGTTTAAGAGAAAATGAAATAGCTTCAAAGTTCTAAACAAGACAGCCCTCCAGTACGTTTTTCCTGGTTTTCGTTTTGAATAAGGGTTGAAATAACTGCTCCATAAAGAGCATAACGCGAAACATATTTTAATCCTCGAAGGAGCGAAAATACCTTCCCTCCGCCAAATTTGCTATAATATCTATGACAACACAAGAATTAAAGGAGACAGAAATGGATGAAAAAATTTATCAACGCAAACATCTACGGAGACCCAGAGTCTCAAGAAATCCTCATCGAAAATAACCAATTCAAAGCAGTTGGCAATAACTTGGGAGACGCAGACGAAGTAATCGACCTTGAAGGCCGTCTTGTGCTCCCACCATATGTCGATCCCCACCTCCACTTGGATTACATCTTCTCAGGACTTGGCGAAGGAAACGCCAACGTATCCGGTACACTTTTTGAAGGTATCCAGCGCTGGAGCGATAACAAAAAGTCATTAACAGAAGACTTAGTTCGAGAAAGAGCTTTAAAAGGAATCAAAAAAGAAGTAAGTCATGGGGTGCAGTTCATCCGTACTCATGTTGATATTACCGATCCGAATCTGACGGGAATGAAAGCTTTACTTAAACTCCGCGAAGAATTAAAAGATATCGTTACCCTTCAACTTGTCGCCTTCCCTCAAGAAGGATTTTTTCGCTACAAAGGCGCAGAACAATTAATGGAACAAGCATTGGAAATGGGTGCGGATGTCGCTGGAGGTATCCCACATTTTGAGATTTCCTACGAGCACGGTGTGGAGTCTCTGAAACGGATTGTTGACTTGGCAATTAAATATAATGTCATGATTGATATCCACTGTGACGAAAACGATGATCCAAACAGCCGCTTCCTCGAAGTACTAAATGCGCTAGTGATGGAAAAAGACTACGGAGAATATACAACCGCAAGTCATACGACAAGCTTCGGTGCAGTAGAAAACAGTTATGCGAATAAAATGATGGGCTTATTCAGAGAATCAAAAATCAACTTCATCTCTTGTCCTACAGAAAACGCCCACTTACAAGGACGTGGCGACAATTATCCGAAACGCCGTGGTCTCACAAGAGTGAAGGAATTACTCGAAAATGGCAACAACGTCGCATTTGCCCAAGATTCAATCGCAGACTACTGGTATCCATTAGGTAACGGAAACATGATGAACATCCTAGATAACGGAATCCATTTGGCACATTACACCCATATCGATGAAATCAATAAAGCATTCGACCTCATCACGTATAATGGCGCGAATATTATGCGGGTCAACGATGAGTACGGAATTGAAGCAGGCAAACCAGCGAACTTTATCGTACTGGATGCAAAGGATGCTTATGAAGCGATTCGAGAGCGTGCCGAAGTGTTAGCTTCTGTCCGTAACGGAGAATACTTATTTAAACGCGAACCGAGAAAAAATGATGTTGAAATTGACTTCTTAAAATAAAAATAAAAAAATCCCCCTCTCCACATTAGGAGGGGGATTTCTCATGAAGTTACGGATAGAAAACCGATAAGATGATTCAGTAATGTAGTCGGTCCAGGCATTTTCTCCAATGGCAAAAATGAAAGTATAGCACATACACCAAAAATAAATATTAGAGTAGCTTTTTCAGTTTTGGAGGCATTTTTTATTAAATTCCAATCAACAGCGATAATGATACCAATCAATATAAGCATAACGATGATCGGCACTATTCTTTCACCTCATCTTTCGGCAAGAATCCCGGCGGACCAATATAACCAGGTTTTTGGACAATTACGGTAAGATCAATATCGACTTCCACCTCTTGATATTTACTATCCCATTCACTTTTTGCTTCTTTCCACTCTTGTGGGTAATGTTGATGAAACTTTCTTCCGAACTGAAGTACATCCGTATTCATCTTTTGAAGTTTGCTAATAAGATCTGCTATTTTTCCTTCCAACACTTCTTTATACCTTTTCTCGATTTGCTTAATTACCTGTTCATGCATAATATTGAAATGTGTTTCGTTCTGTATAATTTCTCCTTCTACAGAAACAACAACATCCATTTTCCATTGCCCATCCTGCACTTCAGGTATGTACTTAACTCTACCTGAAGCAACTTTCATTGTAATATCCCCACTCTCTTCAGGTAAACTTGCAGATACAACCCCTCTTGTCACATCCCCTTGTAACCACAATAAATATTGAGTTTCCATAATATCGAGTAAGCCCGCCTGTTGATCACCATGAAAAGTCGCCGTAGCAGAAATAACTGGTATTGTCTTCTGTTGAGCATTTCCAGCTGCTTCTAAAGGAATAATATAGGGAATCGAAACGCTCTTCCCTTCCCCCATTAACCCTTTATCTACATCCCGTAACGTCGTACCTAAACCTACTTCCTCATCTGTTAATTTACTTAACACTTCTGCAGAATATCTTTCGAGAGGCGGGGTCAGTTCCAAAGTGCCCTTCGCTTCTCCCTGGCTTACAAATAAAAAAGCTCCTCCTCTTGGTCCCGGGTGCCGGGCTAAATAGTCCAACTCTTCTCGTATCCCATCCTTTGCGAGCTCTTCTCCAAGAATAAATATTTTACATTGTCCCCAAAAAATCCTTCGCGGAACATTCACTTGCAATAAGGAGATGGCACTTGCAAGGTTCTCTCCCACACCCTCTCTTACAAAGGTAGCCCCTGAATCGGGATCTTCCCCCGTCTCCCCACTCGTAATTGCACGTGGTATAAAAATTTGGACGGAGATCCTCGTCTGTCCATCTTCAAGTTTATCAATTGCAGCAGCCGTAATGATAGCAAGGTTTTGCAACTCTACTCTGTCCCAGCAACCGGATAAGAGTGGAAGGCTTAGCACTAAAACAAGAATCATTTTCTTCAATTGGTTTTCCGCCCCCTCATCCCACGTGCTAAAGCGATAAGTAGTAAACAAAGAGGTAGTATGACTTGAACCAGAAGGAAATAAGTTGGCTGAATGTTCTTCATGTAATCCACTAAGACTACATAATTCGGCAAGCCCCACTGACTAAACAGTATAATAAACAGACTGATCGGATAAACAACAATTCGATAATCAGACAACCTCAATAATTGAGCAAGCGCCAAGCTAACTACATAGAGAAACATAGATATCTTTACAAAGTTACCTAGAACCCAAGAAGCTGTAATAATCACCTCAAAGTTTTCAAAAAAGTCAAATACTGATATTGCGCGGATAAGGGAATAGACTGGATATAGTTGATTGCCTGCGGTTACCCCAAGTACAGTAAGCACAAAAAATTGACGTAAAAAAAAATGAGCATAATATATATAGTTGCCAATATCCCTGGCTTTACACTGATTTTCTCTCTATTAAGAAATGGAAAAATAAATGCCAGCAAGAAAAGCTCACTATACCATGCACCGAAGACAAAACCGCCCTTCAAGACAGGCGTAATCCCATTTTCCATAATAGGAAGCAGGAGGCTTACATCCATATCTTTAATCAGCAATAATAAAGAAAGTGAGGATAGCATGAATATCGTCGTACAAATGACGGCGCTTCTTGCAATCACCTCAATACCACCACGCACCGCCAAGGCACTTACTACCATTATGCTAAGGGAGAAAATTAGTTCTGGAGTTTCTGTCAATACGTTCATCGTAATAAAATCCGTATATTGCCGAACAATTAGCCCAGTATTATGGAGGTAAAAGAAGATGAGAAAAAAACTGAGCATAGAACCGAGTATTTTTCCGAGAATTTTTTCATTATATTGAATCGGAGTCATTCTCGGAAACAGTTCATGAAGCTTCCAAACAAGAAAGACAGTAATAAATCCGATGATAGAGCCTGCAATTGGAGTCATCCACATATCATGTACCGCAAGTTGAGCAGCCATTGATGGGATGGAGAGGATCCCCGTAGCAATGATGGTTGGTATAATGATAAATTGCATTTGCAACGTCGATATCTTCCCTTTTTCCAGCAACTATATTTCACTCCCATCTGCGGCTTATTCACTATGATGTTTAGGACCCGGCTTCAAGTTTTCCTTCTGTCTTCTCGGATTATACTTACCAGTCAAATGCGGACGATAATCCATTTTCCATAATGGAGAACGGACAAGCGTATCTTGAAACACTGGCTTTCGCAAGGTACTAATTGGTCCTAGATAAGGTAGACCGAACGATCTCAAGGAGGATAAATGGATTATGATTAAGATAAAGGCAAGCATGACTCCAATTAATCCGATTGCGCCTCCTAATAAAATAATCGGAAAACGTAATAAACGGACCGTTAAACCCATGGAATAACGTGGAACGAGGAAAGAAGCAATTCCAGTAATACTTACAACGATAATCATCGGAGCAGAAACTATGCCAGCTTGAACAGCCGCTTGCCCAATAACAAGAGCCCCTACAATACTCACTGCTGACCCAACTTGTTTCGGCAGACGTATACCGGCCTCTCGCAATGCTTCAAATGCAATCTCCATAATGATAACCTCAATAATCGCCGGAAAAGGAACCGCTTCTCTCGATGAAGCAATGCTGAGCATGAGATTGGTTGGAATCATTTCTTGGTGGAATGTTGTGACCGCCACATAGATAGCCGGGAGGAATAATGAAATACCTAAGAATAAAAACCGAAGACTTCTTACAAAGGTTCCTACCCAGAAACGGTCATAATAATCTTCCTGACTTTGAAACAAACTGAAGAAACTTACGGGAGCAATTAAACAGAATGGGGTGCCGTCAATGAATATAGCTGCTCTCCCTTCAAGTAAATTCCCACTTACTACATCAGGCCGTTCTGTAAATAACATTTGTGGGAATGGAGAATACGGATTATCTTCTATAAACTGTTCAATGTACCCACTTTCCAATACCCCGTCAATTTTTATACGATTTAGACGGTCCTCGATTTCTTTAATTAATCCCGGATCTGCTAATCCATCTATATAAGAAATGACAACCTTCGTTTTTGTATATTTACCGATTTGGAGATTTTTCATTTTCAAAGCAGGATCTTTGATGATGCGCCGCAATAAAGATGTATTCACTCCAATTGATTCTGTAAATCCTTCTCTCGGTCCACGAATGGCCATTTCCGCTTCAGGCTCTGCAATTGAGCGCATCTCAAATTTAGCTATGCCAAACGACAGTGCTTGTTTTTCACCATCTACCAAAAGAATTGGGTTACCATTGGAGATTTCATCGATTCCTTCCACGTATGTAGCTATCTTTTTCATATTCGAGACCGGAATACGATTCTCTACGGATTGAAGAAAATTTTCTTCATTAAACTCAGCCTCTGCTAAGAGTATGTTCAAAACTTGCTCATCTAATTTCTGTGTATCTGTTAATCCTTCTATATATATAATAGTAGCTTGTCTATTTCCTATAGAAACTGAATGGAAAACGACATCCGTACTTTGTTCATATAGATTGGTAAAAAAAGAAACATTCTCTTCCAGCTTCTCCGAGAACGATTGGTTTGGCACGACGCTTTTCTTGGCAGACCGTTTTGTTCTTCTAAACATAGCTCCTCATCCCCTGAACTGATATATAGATAAATTTCCTCAAGGACGGAAAATTATACATATCTCTTCGTTATAGATATAAGTTATGATTTTAAATAATCTAAGAACGTAACTACTTTAAGTCAGTTAGGACTAAGCCATAAAAAAATATACCCCTTATCAAAAGAGGTATATTTTTTATGTTATTTGATTTTAATTACTTCCAATTCAAACATTTTACCTAAATCTTCAATTTGATCAGCTGTAACTGCAAATGAGAGGACCGTATGATGTCCTCCACCATGTTCAACCCATTTTTTCACGCCTTCATAAAATCCGGATTTTGGAGTATACATTTGACGGGCAACTGGGAGATTTGGAGCCGGTGTTTCCGGTTTATTTCCATCCACCTCATACATCACTAATTTGAATCGGTCGCCAAAGTCAGAAATAGTGATATTCACTGCCTCCCCTTCCGATCCATCAAATACTAATCTTGCAGGATCCTCTTTCCCACCTATTCCAAGTGGATGAACCTCTACTCTAGGTTTTGTGCTAGCAAAAGTCGGATCTACTTCTAACATATGGGAGCCTAAAATAGTCTCTTGTCCTTGAACAAGGTTATACGTATAATCCTCCATGAATCCTGTTGCTTTGTTATGAGACATAATTTTTATTAATCGGTCAAGAGCCGCTGTTTTCCAATCTCCTTCACCAGCAAAGCCATATCCAGCTTCATTCAAACGCTGTACAGCCATGCCAGGTAGCTGCTTCATGCCCCATAAATCTTCAAAGTTTGTTGTGAAGGCACTATAACCCCCACGCTCAAGGAACTTCCTTAGGGCTATTTCAATTCTAATTTGCTCTTTAACTTGCCCTTCGAAAAAACTAGGATCGTTATCGCCAACAACTAACTCATATTTTTCTTCACATTCTTTATATACAGCATCTATTTCCTCTTCTGTTACTTCCTTCATTTCGGCTACGAGGTCACCAATGCCATAATAGTCGACTGTCCAGCCGAATTTAATTTGGGCTTCAATTTTATCTCCATCCGTTACTGCTACATTACGCATATTGTCTCCAAATCTAGCTACTTTAATATGGAAGCTTTCGTTGTAAGCTACAGCTACATCCATCCATTGCTTGATTTCATTTTGCAGACGTTCTTCTTTCCAGTGACCGACAACTATTTTATTGTTTTTATTTAATCGAGCATTGATAAAACCATATTCCCTGTCACCATGTGCACTTTGGTGCAAGTTCATGTAATCCATATCAATCGTATCCCAAGGAATATCATTCGCAAATTGAGTATTTAAATGAAGTAATGGCTTTTGTAGTAATTTAGTTCCTCTAATCCAGTTTTTTGCTGGAGAGAATGTATGCATCCAAGTGATGACACCTGCAACACGATCATTATAGTTTATTTCTTTCATAACTTGCGTAATACTGTCCGCCGTGGTTACAACCGTTTTAAATACAATCGGATAAGGGAAGTCACCCTTTTCATTTAGTTCATTAATGATTGCAACTGTATTTTTCTTTACTTCATTTAATGTTTCTTCCCCATATAAGTGCTGACTTCCTACAACAAACCAAAATTCGTATTCATTTGTTTTTAACATCCATACACCCTCCTCTAATTTTTAAAGCCACTTTACCTATCTGATTAAAGAATATAAATATATAAAATTAGTATGGTAGATTCAAAAAGTGAATCCCATATGTAAACCGCTTACATAAAATAATAAAATATTTATACGTATAAGTCAAATGATATTTTATTTATACGCATAATAAAACAATTCCTGTTAACATAAGTTGTAATTTATATGCTATCCATTAGGTATTTATTTAGCTTATATAATTTAACAAACAACCAAAATCACGAATCGCATTAAAATAACAGTATTAACTATAAGCAAATGAAATGTTTAGTAATCTAAAACCCAAAATTGATACGTACAAAAATTAAACTGTTGATTTATTCGGATAACGGTGTTAACATCATTTTATGAAAGCCTTTACCTATCTTTAAAGAATTCATAGAAAAGAGGCGGTACTACAAAGTAATGATGAGTTTCAACAAAAGATCATGGTTGTCCTTATAAGTATAGGTAATTTATTTTTATTCGCAGCCTTTATATCATTTTATTTGTAAGCCTTTTCCAAAACCAGAAAATTATTTTTAATATAATTTTACTGAGCGATCGGATTATTCTTAAGGAGGGAAACACAATGGTTAAAGAAAAAAAAGTATCACATAAATTTATATACTTCTTTGGAGCTTTCGGCGGTATCTTATTCGGGTACGATATCGGTGTTATGACAGGAGCGTTGCCATTCCTCCAACAGGATTGGGGACTTGATAATGCCGCTACCATCGGATGGATCACATCTTCTATCATGTTAGGGGCAATTTTTGGAGGCGCTTTAGCAGGTCAATTGTCTGACCGCTTTGGAAGACGAAAGATGATTCTAGCTACTTCCGTCATTTTCGTCATCGGCTCCATACTTTCTGGGATGGCACCGCCAGACGGAAGCTTATTCTTAATTCTTGTCAGAGTATTTCTAGGTTTAGCTGTTGGTGCTGCTTCTGCATTAGTACCAGCTTACATGTCAGAAATGGCTCCAGCACATTTGCGAGGACGCCTCTCAGGAATTAACCAAACAATGATTGTGTCTGGAATGTTGCTTTCCTATATTGTTGACTTTCTACTTAGTGGTTTACCAACAACGATAGCTTGGCGTTCTATGCTTGCAATGGCAGCGGTTCCAGCTGTAATCCTATTTATCGGAGTATTGAGATTACCAGAGTCACCTCGTTTTCTTATTAAAAATAATAAATTGGACGAAGCTCGAACCGTTCTAGGATACCTACGTCCAAACAAAAAAGCCATTGATGCTGAAATTAAAGAAATCCAAGAAAGCAGTAAACAGGAGAAACAAAACGTATCTTGGGGTGCCTTACTCGATAGTAAGTATCGTTATCTAGTTATAGCTGGTGTAGGTGTTGCTGCGTTCCAGCAATTCCAAGGGGCAAATGCGATCTTCTACTATATTCCGCTTATCGTTGAACAAGCGACTGGACAAGCAGCAAGTTCGGCATTGTTGTGGCCGATCATCCAAGGTATCATTCTTGTCATTGGATCATTAGTCTTCCTTGTAATTGCTGATAAATTTAAACGCCGTACATTATTGACACTTGGTGGAACGGTAATGGGACTTTCTTTTATTTTCCCAGCAATTCTAAACGTTTTGGTTCCTAATGCGGATCCAATGTTGATCGTTGTATTCTTGAGTATTTATGTAGCATTCTATTCCTTTACTTGGGCACCTTTAACATGGGTTATTGTAGGAGAGATTTTCCCGTTATTAATACGTGGACGTGCTTCCGGCTTAGCCTCATCCTTTAACTGGATAGGTTCATTCCTAGTTGGTCTACTGTTCCCAATAATGACTGCATCCATGGCTCAAGAAGCTGTGTTTGCCATTTTCGGTGTCATCTGTTTACTTGGAGTAGCCTTTATCCGCATTCGTGTCCCTGAAACTATGGGTCGCACTTTAGAGGAGATTGAGAAGATTGGGGAAAGAAAAGGATTGGAAAAAAAAGGAGCTTAGTCGAAACAGCTCAACAGGAATGGAGGAGAAATAATGTACATTAAGGAAACATCTCAGGCAATTCAACGTGGTGATGTATATCTTGGAATAGAATTAGGATCTACTCGGATTAAAGCTGTTTTAATCAACGATAAATATGAAACCATCTCCGTTGGAAGTTATGCATGGGAAAATAAGTTTGAAAACGGTATCTGGACCTATTCACTTGATGATGTGTGGAAAGGGATCCAAAGTAGTTACCTCCAAATGGCAGCAGATGTGGAGAGCAAATTCCACACGAAACTAACTAAGATTCGCTCTATTGGTGTAAGTGCCATGATGCATGGTTATTTAGCTTTTTCACAGGATGGTACACTGCTTACTCCTTTTCGAACATGGCGCAATAATACAACAGAGAAAGCTGCAATTGAACTTACGGAATTATTTCAATTCAATATACCAGAAAGATGGAGCATCGCTCATCTTTACCAAGCAATCCTAGACGAGGAATCACATGTTGAGGATGTGAACTTTTTAACGACTTTAGCTGGTTATGTCCATTGGAAATTATCAGGAGAAAAAGTTTTAGGTATTGGTGATGCCTCTGGTGTGTTCCCTATTGACGAGAATACTGGTAATTATTCTGAGGAACTTCTACTTAAATTTGAAAATATGAAACGTGTATCAGCTTATGAGTGGAATATTAGAAGTATATTACCAACTGTATTAAAAGCAGGCGATGTAGCAGGCAACTTAACAGAGGAAGGAGCTAAGCTGCTTGATGTGAACGGATATTTACAGGCGGGAAGTTTCATGGCTCCACCAGAAGGGGATGCAGGAACCGGTATGGTCAGTACGAACAGTGTGCGCAAACAAACAGGAAATATTTCTGTTGGAACTTCAGCGTTTTCAATGATTGTGCTTGATAAACCACTAAAAAAGGTTTATAGAGATATCGACATTGTTACTACTCCTACAGGGAATCCTGTTGCAATGGTCCATACCAATAATTGTTCATCTGATATTAATGCCTGGGCAAATATATTTAAAGAATTCGCAGAAAGGCTCGGTATAGAAATCGAGCCCGACAAATTATATGAATCCCTATTTCTTACTACTACGAAAGCAGACCCAGATGCCGGAGGATTGATTAATTACAGTTATCTTTCGGGTGAGAACATTACAAAAATGCCGGAAGGACGTCCCCTATTTGTAAGGGATGTCAATAGTTCGTTTACATTGGCGAACTTTATTCTCACACAGTTATATGCTGCTTTTGCTCCTTTAAAAATTGGTATGGATATCTTGTACAATGAAGAGGAGATTCAAACAAATGTCTTAATAGCCCAAGGAGGTCTGTTCAAAACAACAGTCATTGCTCAACAGATTTTGTCCAATGCCTTAAATACGCCAATCACTGTTATGAACACTGCGAGTGAAGGCGGAGCTTGGGGTATGGCGGTATTGGCTGCATACACCAAGTTTGGGAATGAGAATATGAACTTGGAGGACTTCTTAGACCAGTATGTATTCGTAAATCCTAATAGCTCTACCTTAAGTCCGGAACCTCAAGGGGTTGAGGGGTATGAGACATTCATCAATAATTACAAAGCCGGCTTACCCGTTGAAGAGGCAGCGATAAAATATATTTAATTTGACGCATCCATTTAAAAGAGAGCTGAGACACAACTCGTAGTTTGTCTCAGCTCTCTTTTTCCATCATTTCCTTAGAAGCGAGGGGAAGTACAGAATCTCGCTCAATGATTTCTGGTTCATATACTTTTGAAGTAACCTCTTGTTTATTTATCAAATCGATCATCATTTTCCCTGCGTCCAACCCCATTTTTTCCTGTGGATGACGAATTGTTGTCAGTCGTGGGTTGATATAATTTGAGAATCGATAATCATCTACCCCAATTATCGAAATATCATGTGGGACACTCAAACCAATTTCTTTAGCAAATTTAATTACTTGAATAGCTAATTGATCGTTATAGCAAACAATTGCTGTTGGTGCATCGTTCGAACGGGTCAGCATCATGTGAAGTTTTTTAAACAAGTTATCAATATTTTCTTCCGTCTGAAACATCATAATATCGCCCATATTTAATAACTCCGGCTGCTCTTGATAAGCTTTGATAAAACCATTCATTCTATCAATCCCCTGCTTATCATCCACTTTAAATATACCAACGATTTGCTTATGTCCCTTGGAAATTAGATAGTTAGTCGCAAGCTCACCAGTCTTTACATCATCCATGATCAAATATGGTATATCGAGGTCATCATAAACTGCATTAATCGACAACATCGGGATACCCATCGATTTGATATTATCGTAAATTCCTTTATTATAATCATTCCGAGCGCTCTTGGTTGGCTCAATAATTAAACCAGACAAATTATTATTTAGTAGATTCGTAAGGCTTTTACGCTCTTTCTCAGGACTGTTTTGTGTATCCGTTATAAGAATGGAATAACCATAATTAGATAGGTAATTATCGATTCCTGTAATGATATTCGGGAAAATATAATTGGCGATATGTGTGGAAATAAGCCCGATTGTCTTATGTTGAATTTGTATTTTTGGTTTGCTTTTCCAATCATTAACAAATATTCCAGCACCTTGAATTCGGTATACATAATTATCTTTCTCAAGTTCATCAATTGCACGTCTTACTGTAAATCTACTGACATCGTAAACCTTCATCATTTCTGATTCAGTAGGCAATTTATCATTCACTTGATATACTTCCGATAGGATTTTTTCTTGTATATTTTGTTTGATTCGTTCATATTTTTTAACCATATTGAATCCCCTTTAATTCCATACGACCTATAATAAAGAATAATCTTTCTATATACAGAAATTTCTATTATGTGTAGACAAGTTTAATTATAGCATACCTATAATCATTATTATTGGTTGTAAATAAAAAGTCTAAACCTATACGGTAAGATTTAGGTACGTTTAACTTGCATCAAATAAAAAAACCATTAAGAAATTAGAATGCTTCTTAATGGCAGTATCTTGAAAGATTTGAATCTAATTATAACTCTATAAGACTATTTTTGACCGTAATAAGCATTTGCGCCATGCTTCCTCAAAAAGTGCTTATCCAAAAGATAAGAATCCATCTCAATTCCATGTGGATTCAATTGTAATGTATGGTAAGTCATTTTAGCTACCTCTTCCAATACGACCGCATGGTGTACAGCATCTTGTGCAGATTTCCCCCATGTAAAAGGACCATGATCATTGACTAACACTGCTGGAACATAATCTGGATTAATCTTACGTTCTTCAAACGTCTCAACGATAACATCTCCAGTTTGTCTTTCATATTCACTAGATACTTCAGATTCTGTCATCTTCCTTGTTACAGGGACGGGGCCATAAAATGTATCAGCATGAGTAGTTCCTGATGACGGAATATCAATACCAGCTTGGGCGAATGTTACAGCCCAAGGAGAGTGTGTATGAACAATGCCTTTAATATTAGGAAATTGATTATATAAAACAACATGCGTTGCTGTATCACTCGATGGATTCAATTCCCCTTCAACAACATTACCTTTCAAATCAACGACCACCATATGCTCTGGCAACAGTTCTTCATAAGGTATGCCACTAGGCTTAATAACAATTAAATTTTCATTTCTATCTATTCCACTAACATTTCCCCATGTAAAAGTAACAAGATTATATTTCGGAAGTAACATGTTCGCTTCATAAACTTCTAGTTTTAGCTGTTCTAACATAATCAGTCATCCTTTTTAGCATTTTTTTAGTTCAAGTTGGATGGATCATTTGAAAGATTGCCTCAAAACTTCTATTAACTCTACGTATTATTCTCTTCATACTAATGTCATCATATTATATTTGTACGTACAAGTCAATTGAGTTATACTTAAATTAAGCATTTTAATACGGACTAATTAAGATACATAAATTTCATTCGTATAACTGGTAATGTTTTATTGTAAACGCTTGCCAAAAGCTAAATTCAAGCGCAATTCAACTTAACGATTTATTAAAATATCTATAGGTTGGTGAATCAAGTGATTACACGAAAAGAAATAGCAAGTAACTTAGAGCGTCCTCTTATGCAATATACTGTTAATAATGGTAATGGATACGCTTTTACCTGTTTGAATTATGGAGCTACATTAACTTCTATTATGATGCCAGATAGAAATGGAATCATAGATAACATCTTGCTCGGTTTTAACGGACCCACAGACTTTTTGAATGACCAGACGTATTTCTTCGGAAAGGCAATCGGCAGAGTTGGTGGGAGAATAAAAGGTGGTCTGTTCCACTATAAAAATCAGGAATTCCTATTACCTAGGAATGAAGGAGACAACACCTTACATGGTGGGGTTAACGGCTTTCATCATATGTGGTGGGATGTTTCGGAAACTGAAAAGGGACTAACTTTCACTAAAGTAATTAATCCGGAAATGGATGGCTTTCCTGGCAAGTTGGAAGTTACTATTACATATAGATGGGGAGAAAACAATCAATTTCATGTTGAATTTTATGCTATAAATAAATCCGATACACCTACACTCTTTAATCCCACTACACATATTTATTTCAATTTAAACAATGATAAGTTAAAGGGATTGAATAATCATAAACTATCCATCAGCGCCGAACAGCTGTTAGAGCTGGACCAGCAACAAATTCCAACTGGAGAATTTATAAATGTAACAAACACACCCTTCGACTTTCGGAAAGAACAAAATCTATCAGAAATGCTGCACTCACTAAAACAGCTCAATATATCAGGATATGATCATCCTTATCATGTAACCGGGCCAAAGGCTGCTAGATTAAGCAATTTAAATAATGGACGAATTGTTGAAATCCAATCCGATCGAAACGGTCTAGTTTTTTATTCATTAAACAAAACTCATCCTCACATAAAGGTGAATGAGGGGAATCATCTATTCCCTCATATGGCTGTAGCATTGGAACCCCAAACTTTACCTGATGCTAATCATCACCCTGATTTTGGAGATATTGTCTTACCTGCTAATACCGAAAAGAAATATGAAATTACTTATAAACTATCAGTAATATAAGAGTAACCGATGTTCCTTCATCAATTCTGAAGGAACATCGGTTTTTTACCCAACTTTTAACATGGTTACGTAACATCATTAATTAACTACAACTGCTGTTTTCTCCAATTCCTTCCCTAAAAACTTCGCAACCTCCAACATCCCATACTTTCCACTTACAGCTTCGGCATCACTGTTGTAGTTCGTATTTGTGTTGATGTCATACGTATAGATTTTTCCGTCCTTATCCTCAATAAACTCGATACCTGCGATTTGGATGCCATTCGCTTGAAGGAGTTTTTCATATTTGTCGATTATAGGATAATCAAAGCCTTCCCTCACTTGGAATTTAGCTGGCGCTTCGCTTTCTTCACCGACTGGGCAAAAAGCATCCTCTATGGAGCAAGCGTCTGCCGGACATAATTCAAACCCTTCTGATGTATCTACACGAACCGCATAAAGGAATTTACCGCCAACAAATTCACAGCGTGTAATATATGATTCCGGTGATTCGATATAATCTTGCAGCAGTGTAATTCCGTCCACCGGCTCTTCGAACTCTTCACTTTCGACATAACGCTGTAACGCTTCAACAGAATCAAACAACCGGACGCCGAGTCCTTTTCCAGCACGATTATGTTTTGTTATGAATTTCTTACCTCGGAAGTTTTCAGCAGCTTTCAAGATCTCATCTTTTCCAACTGCTACGACCGTCCGTGGAGTTTCAATGCCAAATTTCTCAAGTTCCAAGTACTGAAGAACCTTGCTGACTTCCAACTGCAATACGCGACTGCCATTGATCACCGTTCTCCCATGTTGTTCCAGCCAAGTTAAGACTGCGCTCGTCAACTCCGGAGCAAAACGATGACCTCTCGTGTGAGACGACGCACTCATCCGGCTGTAGAAGACTCCTTCTGGTGGTACAGAAGCAAGATCCACCGTCCCCTTATCCAAATGCCATTCTTCATAAGGCAGATTCAATTCCTCCAAGCGTTTCGTCAAATGATTGGTCCATTCTTTATTTTCATGCAGAACATATATTTTACTCATCAACATACTCTCCTATTGTTTAGTTTTTTGCTAACTCGCTGCGTAATTCTTCAACTTTAGGCATGACTTGTTTGGAAAATCGTTCGAGTTCTTCTAGCTGGGGAGAACTTTGTAATAATAATAAATCTACTCCCGCTTCCTCAAACGCTAAAATCTGTTTCGCTATTTGCTCAGGTGTCCCGATTAAATTCGGACGAAGCCCACGATTCGATACAGAATAATCTTGTAATGCAATCTTCTGCTCTAGCTCAGACTTCGTTGTAAAGTCTTTAAATCCAGCATAGCCACTTAAATCATCTACAGTCGTAATCCGTTCCAACTCGGCTTGTGCTTCTTCCTCCGTATCCCGACAAATCACATATGCCGCCATCCCGATTGTACGGAAAGGCTCACATCCCGCTTGCTTTCTCCGTTCCTTCATTTCATCGATTTTCTCTTTTGCTTCTTCCACCTTATGGCCATGAATCACATACGCATCACATAAGGAGGAAATGACCTGTTTTCCTTTTTCACTTTCTCCGCCTGCATAAAGAATCGGGTTTGGACGTTGAACTGGCTTCGGTTCTAGTTTCGTATCCTCGATTGTATAGAACTTACCTTTAAAGGAGAACGTATCTTCCGTCCATAAGCCTTTTAATATTTGAATGAATTCTTCGGTTCGTGCATAACGCTCGTCATGCGCTGTGAATTCACCGCCGTATTGTTTTGCTTCCCCTTCCCACCAGCCAGAGACTATATTCAGCGTAAAGCGTCCATTAGAAATATGGTCGATATTTGCAGCCATTTTAGCTGTAACTGCTGGATTATGATAAATCGGACGGACGGCTGTCATGATTTCAATTTTCTCCGTCACTGCCGCTAATGCAGCTGCGGTTGACCACGCCTCTAATGAATCGTGATCTGTACCTTTGATGTCATTCAAGTACAACTCAGCAATTAACGTTGTATCATAGCCCCAATTTTCCGCAGATTGGATGACTTTCTTCGCATATTCATAAGTAGGTGGCATTTTTTCATCTTTTACATTACGTAACCATCCTCCAAAAATCGGCAACCAAAATCCATATTTCATCTTCCCCACTCCTCATCTCTCTCTCTTAATCTATATAAAATAAAAAAACCTTTCTCTAAAAAATAGAAAAAGGGTCCAATCACAATATTACTTTCCTCTTCCTATCTTCCAAGCCATACATGCTTGATGGAATTAGCACAGTATTCTCTGTTAGAACCTGTTGCCGAGGCTTCCGTGGGCCATATCCCTCCACCTCTCTTGATAAGAAATTATTCGATTATTACCAATCCTAAAGTAATTAAAATCATTTGTCAATCAAAAAATTCGCACTTGACTTATCGGAATAATTCACATAGAATATGAAATAATTTAATAATTAAGAGTTCTTATCAAGAGAAGCTGAGGGACCTGGCCCGATGAAGCTTCAGCAACCTCTGATTTATCGAATCAGAAAGGTGCTAAATCCGGCAAGAAATAATTCTTGAGAGATAAGAGATGAATGTAACCAATCCCTATTTCTCAAGTTTATGAAAGAGAGGGATTTTTTTAATGCTCTAAATTATGAACAGTGTCTAAGTCGCCGTTCGTTATCTACTGATTCGAAACCTTAAAATATGAAAATACTCTTAGAAAGGAGTTATATCATGAGTGAAATTATTATACTTTCCGGAAGTCCTTCTGAAAATTCGGGTTCTGACAAAGTATTGTTATATTTAGGTTCCTTACTGGAGAAGGAAGGTTTATCTGTAACCCACCTTTCCGTAAAAGATGTCCCTTATCAAGATTTGTTTGAAGGGAGATATAATAGTCCTTCTGTCGTCGGCATCACCAGACTCATTCAGAATTCAAAAGGTGTACTCGTCGGCTCACCAGTATACAAAAGTTCCTACACCGGCGTATTAAAAGCACTGATTGATCTGCTGCCACCAGATGTATTTGAACATAAACCAGTACTCCCATTGATGAGTGGAGGAAGCGCCTCCCATCTATTGGCACTCGAGTACTCCCTGAAACCTCTGCTGGCAAGTCTTAAAGCACATAATTTAAAAGGCATTTATCTCATAAACGAACAAATCGATAAACGAAAAGATACCCCGATAATCGATGAAGAACTTCTACAACGTGCAGAAAAACAACTGAACTATTTCATCCATCTCGTCAACAGGCAAAAACAAGCTACACCAGTATTTTTACAACAATAGGAGGAATAGCATTGAGTAAAAAACGAATCTATTTAAACGCGTTTGACATGAATACACCTGGGCATCAATCTCCAGGTTTATGGGCCCATCCCGAAGATCAATCACATCGATACAAGGATAGTGAATATTGGATAGAACTTGCTAAGATTTTAGAAAAAGGACGTTTTGATGGGGTGTTTATTGCTGATGTACTGGGAACCTACGATGTATACGGCGGATCAAGAGACACTGCGGTTGCACACGGTGTACAATCACCGGTTAATGATCCGTTTCTCATCGTGCCACTGATGTCGGCGGTAACGAAACATCTTGGATTTGGTGTAACCTCCTCCGTGATTCATGAACATCCTTATACCTTTGCACGAAAAATAAGTACACTGGATCATTTGACGAATGGGCGCGTCGGATGGAATATCGTCACGTCCTACTTGAAGAGTGCCTCCGTAAATATGGGGCTTGATGAGCAAATTTCCCATGATGAGAGATACGATATTGCAGAGGAATATTTGCAAGTTTGCTTGAAGCTTTGGGAAGAGAGCTGGGAAGATGATGCAGTCAAAGTAGATAAAGCTAACCGGATTTATACCGACCCGACTAAGGTTCACGACATCGAGCATGAGGGTAAATACTTTAAAGTACCAGGTGCACATCTGAGCGAACCATCTCCACAGAGGACGCCAGTCATATTCCAAGCGGGAGCTTCTACAAAGGGAAGATCTTTTGCAGCAAGACATGCCGAGGTTATTTTCATCGGTGCACCAAATAAAAATGTAGCTAAAGAAACCGTCCGGAAAATTCGTGAAGAAGTAAAAAAAGCAGGCAGACCACAAGATGGCGTAAAAATTATTACGATGTTCGTTCCGATTACCGGAAGCACAGAAGAAGAAGCAAAACGGAAGTATGAGGATTATAAAAGCTGTATTAGTAAAGAAGGAGCGCTCGCATTATTTGGCGGTTGGACCGGGGTCGATGTATCCGGCTACGCACCAGATCAGGAAATCAAGTATATCGAAAATGACGCTATTCGTTCAGCGTTAGAAAACTTTACGAAATTAAAAGCAGATCGCGCCTCCACCGTACAGGATGTCATCGATGCGATAGGTATCGGCGGGATGGGTGCTTCTGCGATAGGATCTCCCGAGCAAATAGCGGACATCATGGAAGAATGGGTGGATGAAACTGGGATCGACGGGTTTAATATCGCTTATGCAACTACACCAGGAACTTTCAAAGATTTCGTAGACTATGTAGTACCTGTTCTACAGGAACGAGGGTTGGTCCAAAAAGAATATGAAGGCAACACTTTCCGGGAGAACTTATTCGGAACGAACCGCCGTCTGTCGCGGGAAAAACATTTCGTTTAAAATATCTCGACAAAGTGAAAAAGTGGTATTCGTTTTCCTAGACGAATACCACTTTTTAAACTTTCCACATGAGTTATCTCCGATGTGGAGAATCATGAATATCCTCTTTCAGATCTCCAATCCGCTTTTTCACATTACCTTTTGCTTTATCCACTTTTCCTTCTGCTTGCTTGGAAAAGTCCTCTGTGGCTTTACCCCACTGATCTTTTGCTTCACCTTTTGCTTTATCAACCGTTCCGTCCACTTTATCTTTAAATCCATTATCCATCGTGTCTACTCCCTTCTTGTTCTTTTTCTTCCCTCCATGGTTCTTTCTAAAACATGTTATACTTTAATGAAGCACAACTTAGTCTGTACCTTAACACGTTAAAAAGCGGTACCCGTCTAAAGATTGGACACCGCCGCGATTTCAATATTACCTTACATCATCAAGGGATTTGGCAACCGTATGTGCAATTGGTTTCCATTCCACCTTTTGAAATAAAGCAACAACAGCAATTGGAATATACGTAAACATGAATAATGGAAAAGTGAAGGTATAGAAAATCTTTTTCCAGCTAGTACTATGAATCCTCTTCCATTCCGTCAATACAGTAGCCAAACCGAGCAAATACAGTATCCCATAATACCAGCAGAGGAATCTCAATATAGTAGCAATGGTTACCGGAATGACTTCTCGATCATCTATTATTCCTGTTACACCAGCTATGAGAAATGCCATATTTACAAGAATACTGAAAAAGGAAACAAGCATTGCGGGGAGAATCATCATCGTCATATCATAGCAAGAAAATCGATGATGATTCCCTTTTGTAAAGATATTTTTAATCATTGTTTTACCGTATTTAGCAAATACTTGGTAAAATCCTTTCGCCCAGCGCATTCTCTGATTCCAAGATTGACGGAAAGTGACGGGCTGTTCATCATAAAACATCGCATTTCTGCAGTAACCGATTTTTTCACCCTTGGCAATTTGAGCAACAGAAAACTCAATGTCCTCTGTAAGCAGATGGTGACCCCAACCACCATTTGCCTTTATAATGTCTGCATGAACGAGGAAGCCTGTCCCAGAAATGGCACAGCTTGTATTCAAATTCATTCTTGCCAGGTTCAGATGTTCCGCTTCATGGAGGAACCAAAGTGAATAACCTGAAGAGATCCAGTTCTGTCCAAAGTTCTTAGAATTCCGATAACTTGTGATGATTCGATATCCATCGTGGAAGGTACGATTCATCTCCAATACATAATCCTCTTCAAGCAGATTATCTGCATCAAATACAAAATAACCTTCATACTTCTCCTCAAAAAATTCTTGCTCTATAATATGAAACATAAAATCAAGCGCATAACCCTTTCCCACCAACTCCTTGTTGAATCGCTCCCTGACAATTGCCCCCGCCTTTTGTGCGACCTCGGCAGTCCGGTCTGTACAGTTATCCGCCACTACGAATATATCAATCATTTCTTTGGGATACTTCTGTTTTTTGATACTTTGAATCAATTGACCAATAACAAGCTCTTCATTTCTCGCAGCAATGATTACGGCATACTTATGAAAAGGAACGGTATGATTGAAAGACGATTTCCTTTTCTTTACTTTAAATGAATAAAGCAGATAAATGATTTGATACAAATACATGAATCCAAAGAGAAGAAATAAAAGAAAATTAAATCCATATATAAACTCTTCAATCGGTATACCCAAAATGATACCACCACCGTTTTATATTTTTCTCTTGCTCTACTTAACAACTAATTATAGAACATGATTAAAAATGGCATATTAATCCAACATTAAAATCCCGTTAATTTAACTAGTTCTATTGCCATGAGTCGTAAATCACTACCTATACTATAAATAAAAAAGCATGCTTTGAAGGTACCTTCAAAGCATGCACTCTTCGTTTTGTATTTACCAGTTTTCCTCGTCTCTCATATTCTTCTGGTCTTCTTCGTCCTTTTCATCTTTAACATAACTCACTCCATATGCTGCATTATAAATACTCGAATATGGAGGTGAGTCCATCCGATGATTTTTTTCATCTTCTCCGCCAATCTTTTTGTTCAACTCAAGATTCGCTTCTTCTGTTGTTTTACGTTCGCGTCCGGGTTTATTTTTCATTAGACATTCCTCCTGTTAGTGGTATTCCCTCTAATAAAAGATTTATTACCCACTCCAAAAATATCTTAATACATTCTTTAATTGTTCATCTTATGTGAATACTGGTACACTTAATTTCAGCTGAGTAAAGTAAAGAACAAAGGAGGGGCGAAAAAATGATAAAAGGGATAGGTGGCATATTTTGGAGAACTAAAAATCTTGATGAGGTTAAAAGATGGTACAGCAAGGTATTGAAAATTGACGTAGAAAACTGGAATGGAACAGTAATGAAGCTTGAACCAGGGAATGAGACGATTTTTTCCTTTTTTACTGAGCATGACAGTTATTTCCCGACAGATCAGCAAGTGATGTTAAATTTCCAAGTTCATGACCTGGACGAAACGATTCACCATCTTGAACAAATAGGCGTACCTCTGAAGAAAGAAAAAGAGGATACGGATTTCGGAAAATTTATTTGGATTAAAGATCCAGATGGTCGACTAATCGAACTTTGGGAGAAATAAAAAGATTAGGCAGAGCTCCATCCTCTGCCTAATCCCACTTTCTAAACGATAACTCAATTATAAATTCATTTTCTTGAACATCAGCAACTGCTGTTCCTCCCTGTTTAGTGACAAGCTGCTGTACGATGTGAAGACCTAATCCAAGCTGATTACCAGTCCGACTGGAATCAAGCCTGACGGTACGGTCAAAGATCCGCTGCAGGGATGTAACATTTATTTCCTCCACGTCATTCACTGCCCTCAAACGGATAACTTCCTCTTCCTCTACAAAACTGATTTTGAAATAACTTTTCGCATACGTTATTGCATTTTGGATGATATTTGCTACAATCCGGTCCACCGCTTTCTTGTCAGCTAAAATTGGCGAAACAGTACGCTCGTCCATCTCTACCTTAATTTGTTTCTTTTCAAAGTCGCCATAAAAGAGCAACATCGTATCTACAACGATGTGGTCCAAAGATTGCTTTTCCATTATGAGTTGTTTATCTGAAGAGTCCAATTGGGAAAGCTCGTAAAATAAATCAACCTTCATCGTAAGATTATCGATTTTCTTTTCAATAATCGTTAAAAATTCTTTCCTTTGAGTTTCTGATAAAGATGGTTCAGACAATAATTCCGTAAATCCCTTGATCGACGTTAATGGTGTCCGAAAATCATGTGAAATATTCGTTATTTCCTGTTTCAGATTCTTTTCCCTATTTAACGTATGCTGCTGATCTTGCTTGAATAAATGAATGAGCTGATTGATTTTAGCTGTAAACTTCGTCACGTTTTTGTGATGCGTACTCGTGCGAACTAATTCATTTGTACCAAAATTTTCAATGATATCATCCAATTGTTTGGTCATGTTTTTAATATCCCAATGAAATAGCAGAAGTCGCGCAAACGTAACAATCAGCAGTAAAAGCAATATCGTGATAATCAACCAGCTGCCCACATTCATTCATCCCTTCTCAGTCAATCAATACTTTGATTTTTGAACTTTTTTGCTCCTATCAGGATGGCAATCACAGAGATTACTATGCCTATAATCCAATATAGATACTCAAATTGAACTGTACCATCCATAAAGTGCATTAAGTTATCATTTAATAATGTATTTGGTGTATATTTATATATCTCGTTTAAGCCTGTAACTGGACGAAACAGATTCCGAAGTAGATTACTGGAAAATCCATAAATAAATAACAGTACAAAAATGATGTATATATCTCCAACCTTCATCATTTTTAACGCATGAGTCAGAAAGAATCCACTTAGAATAAGCGGAGCCATATTCACACTCGCAATTAGAAAATGTCTGACAGACTGTTGATCACTAGGGAACATATTCTCACCTAGTACAATCATAAAAAGTATCCCAACAGCACATACTGCTAGAAAACAACTTAAAGTAATGATGAGCTTGGACCAGAAAATTATTTTACGGGATATGCCGAAAGAAACAGATTGCTTAATTAAAGACATATCTTTACCAGTAAGAGTTGAATTAAAGATTATCCCTACGAGTACGATCAGTAAACCACTGCCAATTACATTAGAGTAGAAAAATTCGCCAGTATTATAAGGGAAATTCGGATCGGATTGTCCAAAATAATAAAGGACAGCGGCAGCAGCAGCAATCAATAAAAAACAGATCACACTTGTGATATACAAGCCTTTTAGACGAAAGAGACGATAATACTCACTTTTCATATAATTTATCATTGTTGTTCCCCCTCCACTAATCCTAAGAAATATTCTTCCAGCTTCAATGTTTCGGTACGGAACTCTCGTACGAAGACGCCACTGTCCACTAAAAGACGATTTATTTCTCCAGCTTTTTCTGCATAATTTTGGATCGTTATTACTTGATCAGGGAGAACTTGATACTGGAGATCTACATATGCCTGTTCTAAAACTCTTGCAGCTTTAGCAGGATCATCCACTTTCAACAATATTTGTTTCCTGCTCTTATCCACTAATGCTTCTTTGCTCAAATCATCGACGACTACCCCATTTTTGATGAACACAAAACGGGTGGCGAGTAATTCTAATTCCGTTAAAATATGGCTGGAAATCAATATCGTTATATGTTTTTCCTGGTTAAGCTTCGTCAAAAGCTTACGGATTTCCATAATTCCTTCTGCATCCAAACCATTAATCGGTTCATCGAGCACTAAGCAATCCGGACTGCTTAAAAGACATAGGGCAATACCTAATCGCTGCTTCATCCCCATGGAGTATTCTTTAAATTTTTTCTTCTTCTCTTTCGCCAAATCTACAATTTCGAGCACTTCATGAATGCGCTGTTTATCCACTACGCCACGTTGAATCCGGAAATATTCCAAGTTTTGTTGTGCAGTGAAATCAGGAAAAAAGGCAGGAGTTTCAATCATAAAGCCCATTCTCTTTCTCGCACGAGCTTTTTTCTTACCTGTTTTGCCAAACAACTGCATATCTCCACTTGTCGGTTTGATTTGTCCGGAAAGCATTTTAAAAATCGTCGACTTACCTGCCCCATTTTTTCCAATGAGTGCACAAATCTCTCCTTTTTTTAACGTAAAATCTAGTGGCTTGATAACTTCTGCATCTTTAAATCTTTTCGTTAATCGGTATGTCTGAACAATCGTATCCATCACATTGACTCCTTCACCGTATTTCTTTACTTAAGTTTAGCGCAGAAGTCTTTAAAATCCTTTAAGCAAAACATAAAGAAATCATAAAGAATGTTTGCGAATTAAACCAGCATAAAGCCGACGCCCCAAATTGTTTTGATATATTCTTCTTCCGTAACTTCCGCCATTTTCTTGCGGAGATTGGAGACGTGGACACTGATCGTATTATCGTCTCCATAGTAAGTCCCGCTCCAAACATTTTCATAAATCTCTTTCTTGGAGAAAGCATGCTCCGGTTTATCCATAAATAAGTTTAAAATATCGAACTCAGCGTTCGTCAACTGCAGTTCTTTTCCTTTCAATGTCACGGAACGTTTATCTTTATCGATGGTAAGCCCACGCCATTCCATTTGAGCTGTTTCCAGCGGATCATTTTTTGCTTTTCGTAGCTGAACTTCCACACGAGCAAGCACTTCTTCCTGATGAAATGGCTTTGTTATGTAATCATCCGCTCCGATTTTCAATACTTGCACTTTATCCTCCACAGCTACCTTTGCTGAGATGACGATGATCGGAATCGAGCTTTTTTCTCTGATTTCTTTGATTAATTCTTCACCGCTTTTTCCCGGCAGCATTAAATCAAGTAAAATTAAATCAAACGAATTATTTTGTAGGTGTAATAAACCTTCCGTACCAGAATATGCTGCAACAGGGCTTAGATTGGACTTGGATAGTATCACTTGCAGCAGCATACTGATTTCTGGATCATCTTCAATAATTAAAATCTGTTTTCCTTCATTCATTCTCATCACCCGTTCATCGATATCTTACTATTTATTATAACGTATCTTGTTTATTAACAAGCCATAGTGCCTATGGGTATATAGATGTTTTCTTTTATATGAAAATCGGTTATACTAATAGCAGATAAACATATAATATAAAAAACCGTTTGGTGCGGGAACACCAAACGGTAAGTGCATACAGCCCTTCAAGGGGCGACTCACAATAGAGTGTTAAAAATAACCACCGCTAATTGCTTGTCAGGCTAAGGGTGGTTATTTTTTATCGTTAATTGACAGTATCGCAACAATGAGACTCCCAAAGGAAATCATCACAACCATTGCTTCATAAACCGTCATAGGCAACACCCCCTTTCTAAAAGGGAGTGAGCCACCACCCTGATAGCCTTATGCACTTGTCATCATTATATCACTAATTGTCTTTTATTAAGCAAAAATTTCCAATTTTTATAAATGAAACTTCCTGGCAATTTTTTGTTTGATTCGTTCCGGCATCCCATATTTTACATAAAGCATAATCAACAGGACCGGCAACAATTGCAGGACTGTAACAATCAGCCAATTTAACGGATCTGTCTTGTTTTGGTAATTTTGGATGAAGAAATTGATCCACATGATGAGAATGACTGCGGCTATAAAAAAGAAGCCTATCACATTAAAGCCTCTGACCGATAACGCCCGGACTACACTCCAGTAAAGGATGGCCACGACCGTTGTTCCGGTTACAATCGGAAATGCCAGTGGGATGAACCAATCCAGGCTGCCGTTAAACAGATCTAATCCGAATAGCAGGATGAGCATATCCAAACCAATCCCAATCAGCACTTTATAATAATTTTTCACATAACCAAAAGTAAAGAATATGAATCCCCAGCCTGCAAGAACACTTAAATTACTGTATCTGGACCATGTGAACATTTCATTTAATTCATAATCGATATAAGCCATGAGACTGACAGCTACGAATACTAACAGTGTAATAAATATAAAAATACGGTTCAGTACCCGTCTCATATAGCTTGGATAAGGGTTGGTCGTTTTAGGAAACTTTCTTACTCTGACAACCTCTTCACCATCTTCATTGACTTTCGGAATAGGGAAACTGCAAAGTGGACATGGCCGGTTATCCCTCTCCACTCTAATTCCGCATTTCGGACAATAGGCCATCTTCATTCTCCTCATCGTTTGTTTCAATTGTAACTTGTATTCCTAGCTCACGGATGCTACGGAAAAATTCTCGCTCAAGCATACGGTCTTTTGATAAGTTCCCAAATGAAATGTACATATGTTCTTTATAGCTCGTCAGTATGGCCTTCACTTTGTTGCCAATACTCGGCGGTGGATAGCACTCCACTCTTTCAATGTATTTCTCCATTTCACTAGGCACACGTACAATCCCTAAGTTGGATAAGCCACTCGTATATTGTCCTTCACCAAAAAAGGAATATATCGATGGAGCGACCATATCCTTGATCGGTGATGGCATTAATCGCAACATTAATGATTTCTCACTAATGACACTCTGTTTGATGTACTGTTTTAATTTTTTTGGCGTCAATAATCGGCTAAATTCGATTTTCACTTCCTGGATTATTTCTTCAAATTCATATTTACCAAGCCTTGCATCAATCGAAGGTGTAATACTTACAAAGAAGTTTCGCATCGTGTCACTTGGAAAGTACGACCGCATATTTACAGGTACATTGATAACGACCGGCCGCTTACGTCTTGATGTTCTTTCTTGAATCGTCAACAAACTTTGGATATAAATCGCAGTGAGGAATATTGTAATCGATACATCATATTCCTTTGCTTTTTTCTTTAAAGCCTCTACAGGTATGATTCCGGTAACGATATGATAATACCCTTTTTTATCTAATTCCAAGGGCAGTTTAAAAGAGTTTCCCAACTTGGTCTTCGGTGCCGGTATACTTTTATCATAATATCTCCGGAAACCATTCTCCGTTTCCGCCTCCAACTGCTCATCACTTATCTCCTCTTGCTCAATCGGAATGCCTTCCTTCAAATGCAAGTATTGCTTGACGAGCTCACCTAAAAACTTCAGCCCCCCAGTCCCATCTGTCATACTATGGGATAGCTCCAGGGCGATTCTGTTATTATAATAATATACCCGATATGGAAAAGAGCCACGCTTTTTAATCGATAAACTCATGCATGGGTAATACCTCTCTTTTTCCACTTGAGGCATTTGATCTGTTCCTTCAAAGTAATACCAAAAAAATCCTTGCTTTAATTGCACTTTAAAAAATGGAAAACGTTGTAACGTCAATTCCAAAGCCTCTTGCAATAAATCTGGATAGATTGGGCTTGTCAATGTTGCAGACAAGCGGAATAAAGTAGTTGCACGGGAGGATATGATAGAGGAATACAATTTCCCAGCATTATCTAATTGGTACCATGATTTGTCCCCTCTCATCTGATCAACCCTTCCTTGTGATGAAGATTACGAGGTTATTTTACCATACCAATAGTGGTAAAGATAGATTGACAACATGGTCTTCAAGAAGGAATGACATGTATCATCGGCCCTATACTTACTATCGCTTCATCTTCTATAAATAAAAGCCGCAGAGAGCTGCGGCTTTATCCTAAAAATCAACTAGAAGTAAAATGTTCTATTTTATGAACTGTACTGAATGAGAAATCTTATCATCAATAATTTGTACGAACTTATTGATATTCTCAGGTGCAATGATGGTGTAATCATTGGCATTGTAATATAAATAGTAACGCTCCTTTGCAAGTGCCACTGATGCAAGTTGTGTATTGGTTTTTTCGATCTTTTTAATAGCATGAAGAGCGATTTTACGTTTAAAAGGGCCTAGATTAATGATTAAGGTATCATCTGTCAATATATAATACGTACTGTACCAAAACCATAGGATGATCAAACCACTTATCCCAAATAAAAGACCGACGATTAAACTGGCAGCCAATCCAGCTTTGTTATAAATTGGTACAAAGAGGCCGACTGAAATTCCTAAGAAAAGTAAAGCCGATCCCCAAACGAGGACTCGGTATGTTGTGTCCTTTTTTGCGTTAAACTTCATAGGTTTCATCACCTCATCCGTTAGACTAATTTGTTTTGAAATATTATTAGACTCATCTTATTCTCTTTTACCGACTATTGGCACCCAAAGCTCAAATATACAATCAGGGTCATCATTATGTGTAAAATCCTTACCGTAAAACTCAAAGTAATGAGGAAATTGATAGTGAAACCCTTTTATCGTCGGAGCCCATTCACTAAACAAATAATCATTTGCTATCCTAATTTCATCAATGACACCTTGATAGGTAAGTACTGCATATTCATAACTCGGTATTTCTGCCGTCTTCATTCCACTCGGCAGTTCAGATGGAAATTCACTAACCTCGATACATGCCATATACTTGTGGGAATCCCCAACCTTCCAATCTTCTGGAAAACGCATCAATCCATATGATTGATGTGGCACGGCATGGTTGATCTCTGATCTTCTTTCATTAAAGGCATCCCAGGTTTTTGCAATTGTATTTTCTGAAGGTTGCTCTTTATTGGATTGCCAGTCAATCTCAATCCCAACTACTTTAAAGGCATCTTTTTTGATGATACTTTTATTTACAATCCCCATTTTCATCCCCCTATTGATAAAATCCGAAACATTTCATTCCTATTGCCCGATATGCTGCTTTATTCACTACTTCAGATAGTTGATTGTATATGTTCCAACTCCCTTCTTTCCATTCTCATGTCGCTTTTCCTTGATATATAACTTCTACCTATACTTAATCTTTTCCTCTTTCCAGATGTTCCTAACAGATAAAGAATTTCACACAAAAAGAGGCTGGGACATAACTAGCCGAAAACAGTAATTAAAAAGGATCCAAGCAATCAAAACTTTGCTAGGATCCTTTTTTGAGTCAAATTTATCATTATCGGTCTTTAGATTGGGGTTGTTGGCG
>NZ_JAMBON010000027.1 GCF_023715655.1 Oceanobacillus luteolus
CTCAAGTCTAATTGTATATTGTAAAAAAAATGAATGGAGCCACCTTTAGTTGGGTATTTACTTTTTTGGCTCTAATAGAAAAAAGATTAAAACTGAAAATTCTGGTATTATTTATGCAACGCTAGTGGTATCACATATATTAAATGGAATCAAAGTGCCCTAAAGCCACACTTGTGTCAATAAGTAACTTTACCACCAAAGTAAAAATCAGTTTGCACCAAACCAAATGTTGTTTGGCACAAACTGATTTTGTTTCCTAACCCAGCTACGATGAAGGTTCATACCCTATCCATAAAAGATTGTACCTCTGATAGACTAGGTAATGCTTGTATCGCCCCTTCTTTTGTAGCCACGATTGCCGCAGTAGCATGTGCAAATTTACCAATCTCCATTAATTGTTCTTTCGTAAGTTGAGAGATATGCTTATCGAGTTTCGACAAACGAGATAAGAAGGCTCCGACAAAAGAATCTCCTGCTCCAGTAGTATCGATTGCTTTTACTTCATATCCCTCTACAAAAACCTCTAAATCTTTCTTATAAAAAGTAGCACCCTGCTTTCCACGAGTCACAATGAGCAAGGAGATCGGTTGCTCCAAAAGGTACTGTATCGCTGCTTCTTCCGATTCCAATCCCGTTATAAAGGCAAGTTCATCATCACTTACCTTCAGCAGGTCTGAATAAGGAAGGAACTGCTGGATGGTCTGTTGATAAGCAGCCAAATCATCCCATAAACTTTTACGAACGTTAGGATCAAAAGAGACAATGCCCCCGGCTTTCTTAATTTTACGGATTACTTCGTGATGAGCATACTTTACGTCTGCTTCAACCAAATCGACCGAGCAGAAATGTAAGATATCCATTGGTTTAAATGAGATACCTTTCACATCTTCCGGACTCAACAACATATCAGCACTTGGTTTTCGATAAAATACAAACTCCCTCTCCCCATCATCCTTTAGTGCGACAAAGGCAAGTGCGGTATTTGCTTGATTTGTATGCTGCATATGACTTACATCTACCCCGATAGCAGCCAAGGTGCCCCTTAAATAATATCCAAAATGATCTTCACCAACTTGTCCGATAAAGCTGCTTTCTCCTCCAAGTTTAGCGACCGCAGCAGCAACGTTTGCTGGTGCCCCTCCTGGCATTTTTTTAAAACTGACAACCTCATCAATCGGTACGCCGATTTCATGAGGAATGAAATCTATAAGCGCTTCACCTATCGTATAGACTTTTCTCATATCTACTTTCAACATCCATTCCTTAATTATTTTCTAACGAAGAGGATTTCTTGTTCTCCCGCTTTCACTTGCTTTTCGGATTTCTTCTCTATTTCACTCATTTCATCACTGTTGGTAATAATAATTGGAGTGATTGCGCTACTGGCTTTTTCTTCAATTATATTCAAATCCACCTGCATAAGCGGATCTCCCTGTTTCACCCTATCACCTTTTGCCACATTTACCGTAAAGCCTTCTCCTTGCAAACTTACCGTTTCAATTCCAATGTGTATTAATATTTGTGCATCATTGTCACCAAGTATTCCAATTGCATGTTTTGTTGGAAACACTTGAATGATTTCTCCATTCACAGGTGATACAACTGTTCCATCCGTCGGTATTACCGCTATACCATCCCCCATCATTTTTTGTGAAAATACTGGGTCTGGAACTTCCTCTAATGAGATAACCTCTCCACTCATTGGTGTGACAAGGGAGATTTCTTTGACTTCTTGTTTCTTAAATAATCTTCCAAACATCCTTTCACCCTCTCATTAATATTCTGTTACTTTCTTTAAATTCCATTTCGTTACATCGAGTTTAACTTGCCCTTCCTCTGCATGAAAGTATATCTCTTCTCTATTCAAGTCATGGAAAACACGCGAAGTGAAGACTTCTTCCCCATCATTAAGAAAAATCTCAACAGACGAGGTGTCCTTGAAGATGCGAATCGATTCCAGTTCTTCCAAGGTGCATTGCCTTATCTCTTTACCTTCTCCGGAAAATTTCAATCGAGTAAACGTTGCAATCTTTTTTTCTATATTATAATGAAAACTACTTTCTCCAAAATGAATGGAAAACTCTTTTGCTTGAAATGCATGGACGTCTACTTTGACTTCAAATACGCTACCATGCACTTTTGGGAGAAGCAGTTCATCCTCTGTCACGACGACCGCCACGTGTCGGACTTCTTCTTGACGTAATTTCTCCAGTTCCTTAACAGGTTTTTGTATTAATCTCCCACTTTTCCATTCCAGTACTCTAGGAAGAGTAAGGCAGTGAATCCACCCATTATTTTCAGTAGGTTGTATACTCCCGATTTCTTCTGCGTTTCCCATCCATCCAACTAATAGTCTTCTACCATCTGGAGCTTCCGTCGTCTGGGCAGCATAAAAATCAAAGCCACGGTCCATTTCCACAAAGTCTCCATGAGAGAATGTATGCTGCTTCCAATCAACCTCTCCTGCAAAGTATCCTGACTGAAAAATATTTTGATACAACATACCTTGAGGTGACAAGCCTTGCGGACATACTAGCAACAAATCTGCTCCATTCAGTTGAAACAAATCGGGGCATTCCCACATATATCCGAAGTCGTAAAGCTCGCCAACATCACTGCCGGCAATGGGCCCTTGAAAATTCCACTCTCTTAAATCAGGGGAAGTATATAATACTACTTGCCCTTTCTTTTCCATTGTTTGTGCGCCGAGCACCATATACCATGTATTATCCTTCCTAAAGACTTTCGGGTCACGAAAATGTCCCGTATAACCATTTGGCACATGAATGATTGGTCCTTGCTTTTCAAAATGTATACCATCCTCTGAGATTGCCAAACATTGATAAGACTCTCGTTCTCCTTGCTCATTTTTTACATTCCCCGTATAAAACAAATATAATTTTTCTTTATTGACGATAGCACTGCCTGAATAACATCCGTTCTTGTCGTACCATTGATCTGGTGCCAAGGCAATTTCAGCCTGGTGCCAATGAACGAGATCCTTCGAAAATACATGCCCCCAAAACTTTGCCCCATGAGTGGTAGCGAAAGGATTCCACTGATAGAATAAGTGATAATATCCATTAAAATATACAAATCCATTTGGATCGTTCAATAATCCGACAGGCGGCATGATATGATAATCGAGTCGATAAGGATCATTCGCAACTAATAATTTCATCTCGTTGATTTTCTCTTTTGCTTGTTGTATTAATGCTTGTGATGATGATTTCATTTCCATCTCCTATGAAACATGTTCTTTTTCCGTAATTTTATCTGAGTAGCCAAACATCCAAGTTAACGCAAATGCAACTGCGATTGCTGTAAGGTTCACTAAAATGTAAAGGAAAAGTTGGCCATCTAAATATAATAATGTTCCTGGAATAACTGTAATCGCCATCCCAGAACCCGCAAGATTAAGGATAGATGCTAGGAATCCACCTACACCTCCACCGATCAATCCCATTAAGAATGGCTTACCGTATCTTAAGTTAACACCAAAGATAGCTGGTTCAGTAATTCCTAAAAACGCAGAAAACGACGATGGCATGGCTAATGCTTTTAACTTTTTATGCTTTGTTTTCAAACCTACTGCCAGCGCTGCTCCACCTTGAGCCGCTACTGCTGATGTCACAATTGCGTTGTACGGATTGCTTCTTAAACTCTCCAATAATTGAATCTCCAATAAATTAAAGATATGATGTACACCTGTAATTACAATAATTTGGTTAAAGAACCCGAGCAGAATTCCCGCCAATCCAAACGGAAGTTCTAATACAAATAATGTGATATCCAAGATGTAACTCTCCACACTGTGGAAAATCGGTCCAATGATAAACAGAGCAGCTATACTCATAAAGAGTAAGGTAAGAAATGGAGTTAAAATTAAATCCAGCGTCTCTGGAACACGCTTACGAATGGCCCGTTCTAATTTCGCTCCAATGATCCCAGCGATAAATGCCGGTAATACTGCTCCTTGATATCCTACAACTGGAATAAAACCAAAGAACACTAGCGGGTCTGCACCAGAAGCTACACCCCATGCATTGGGCAGTTCCGGACTAACGAGCATCAACCCTAATACAATTCCGATAATTGGAGTACCGCCAAACACTCTAAATGTCGACCAAGCAATTAATGCCGGCAGAAAAATAAATGCCGTATCCGTTAAGATCTCTGTATAAAGTAAAAAATTGCTGGATATATCATCTACCGTCAAACCAAAGATAGCTAAGACTTGTTCCTGCATCACGAGGCCGCGCAGCCCCATAAATAAACCTGTTGCAACGAGTACTGGAATAATTGGAACGAACACATCACCAAACGTGCGTATCGCCCGTTGGAATTTACTTCCCTTCTTCGCCGCTTCTTTTGTTTGTTCCGATTTGCTAGCAGTTTTTAAGTTCATTTTTTCTATTTCCTCATAGATACGATTTACTGTACCTGTACCAAATATAACTTGATACTGTCCCGAATTGAAAAAAGCACCCTTCACTTTGTCGATCTCTTCAACTTGTTCTTTATCCACCTTGTCTTCATCTCTAATTATAAATCGCATTCGAGTGGCGCAGTGGGTAACCGATTCGATATTATCCGACCCACCGACTGCTTCAATCAATTCTTCTGCAATCCGTTTGTTCTCTGCCATTTCTCTACACTCTCCTTTTTAGGGAATCGATTCCACATGAGGGGAAAAATATGAAATCGATTCCACATTGTTGTTATTTTTTTGTGTAATCGCTTTCTCGTTAAGGAATATTATACACTTTCACGAATTATTAGTCTATAGTCCATTACAATTTTTTTCGCAACTTGCTGTGAATCCATTGAAGCCAATAGTTGTTTGGCAACTTCCTCCCCTGCTTTTTCATTCTCATAATCAATCGTCGTTAAGGGTGGATTCAAGTGCTGAGACATTTCAGAATTACCAATTCCTGAGATAGCCATATCGGTAGGAATGTTGAAACCTACTTCCCTTAAATAACTCATCGCACCGATTGCCAACCGATCCGTTACAGCAAGCGTTGCTGTTGGTTTATTATTTGTCTCCAATATTTTTTGCATAGCCTCATAGCCAGAATGAATATTAAATACTCCCTTTTGAACCCATGACTGCTCCACACTTAATCCATTAGCAGCCATTTCATCAAGATAACCTCGTTTACGCTCATAACCAACAGCCCTGTCGGATTCATCTACACCAATAAAAGCAATTTTTCTATGGCCTTTGTCAATGAAATATTTTGTCAACTCCCTTGCAGATTGATAATCATCATAAGTTACACATAGTAAACCTTCTACTTCCTGTCCGACCACAACTACAGGAATATTTAATTTCTTTATGGCCTCTATCAGTTTTTTATCGGTATTAGTTGCTAATAGTACAATCCCATCCACTTGATGGATTTTCAAAACTTGTAAGTACTCCATTTCCTTTTCCTTTTGATGATCCGTATTGGCCAAAAGTATTTGATAACCATGTTTAGAAAGTTCACGTCCCAATCCTGTTACAATTCTGCTAGGCGTTTCCGTTTGAATTGTCGGCAGAATCACGCCGATCACTTTCGACTTTTTTGTTCGTAAGGCCTTTGCATTCGTACTAGGGACATAACCTGTGTCTTTTATAACTTGTTCAACACGCTTCCTCGCATCCTCACTAACATAACCTGAATTATTCAATACTCTAGACACGGTTGACCTTGAAACATTCGCCATTTCTGCTATATCCTTAATCGTTATCATTCCAAGCCCTCTTCTCCGTACAAATCGTTCATTTTCAAACCATATTATAGCATGAAACCCTCTCTGTTTATAGAATATTACATCTACTGTATGAATTATAGTAGTAGATTTACTAAACTTAACCAAAAGAAAAGCACCTCTAAATCATAGATAATATCTATAATATAGGGTGCAGTTCAGCTCTGATTGTCTCTCTTCTTTATTTTTCGGCTGCATGCAACGAACTTGGATCCATCTTTGTGAGTTTCGCGTGAACTACGAATCTACCTTTATGTTTATCCAGTTGATAATCACAAGTGGATAGGGTGAGTATGTGATCATCGGCACTTACTTCTACATCAGTCTCATAAAGTGCGCGCTCATCAATTTCATCCAGTAACAGCTCAAAATTTTCATCGCCGGTAAAATCCGTTTGTATATAGTTGAAATCGGTCGTTGTATTATAAACAGCGAAAATTTCCGCTTCATAACTTTCGTATAACGTATCAAAGGTAAATGTTTTATGTTCCTCGTAAAATTCCTTATCTTCGAAATACGTTAATCCTTCAAACATGGATTGATCCTTCGTGCGATGGCCGTAAACAATCGTATTACGTCCTAAAGAAGTTACATCATTCCGGAAATCCATAAAGATGCTGCCGAGGATATTATAATCCTTGTAAAAGTCACGTCGTAAGTAATCATTATTATTTTCTGCTTGTAAAATTGGATAATCAATCTTCGTTCCATCGATTGTTATCCAACCAACAAGTTCATCATTTTCACCAAGTAAAATATCGAAACCAGAACGCACTTTCAGCTCATCACCATCATTATCGGCAAATTCTGTGACACCTCCCCCTTGGTAGAAGGTTTCTTGTAGATCATTCATCGTTTGTTTATTGTTCTGGTAATCAAGAAATGTACTGATTAAACCATGTGCTGCATATACGAAAACACCGACACAAACTAAAGTAAACACAACGGATAGTACGCGTTTTATTTTGTTCTTCATCCACTTCACCCCATCCAAGTTCCTATATACCTATTGGCACCATATACATTCCAAGTTCTGGATCTTGTTTTATAACAACATTCACATTATAAACTTCCTGCATTAATTGAACTGTAATGATTTCTTCCGGTACGCCATGTGCAATGATTTCTCCATCTTTCATCGTGATAATCTCATGACTATATTGAATCGCCTGGTTGATATCATGAAGCACCATGACGATGGTTAAGTTCTCTTCCTCACAGAGCTCCTTCACTAACTCCATAATTTCATATTGGTAAAATATATCCAAGTTCGAGGTTGGTTCATCTAAAAATAGATATGGTGTATCTTGCGCTAATGCCATCGCAATCCATACCCGCTGCTGCTGTCCACCAGAGAGAGCATCCATTGGAGTATGGCGCCTTTCATAAAGTCCAACCCGTTCCAATGCCCATTTAACTTTTGCATCGTCCTCTTCTCCATGTTGATTGAATGGTTTCTTATGAGGCAAACGGCCATAATAGACGAGTTTTTCAACCGTCATATCATGTGGTGCGCTATTTTGCTGGTGAACAACACCAAGTTTTTTCGCAAGTTCCTTTGGCTTATACTTGTCAATGGTTTTTCCTTCAAGAATGACACTTCCCTGTTGTGGTGCCAAATTATTCGTCAAAACACCTAACAATGTGGATTTACCAGAACCATTTGGACCGAGTATCGTTGTTATTTTCCCAATCGCAATCTCTGCAGCAATGTTGTGCAATCTTTTTATGTTGTCTTGGTAAGCAAAGGTTATATCTTTAATTTCCATAAATGCGATCACTCTTTCTAAGTAGGAATATCAAGAAAGGTCCACCTATGACTGCCATAATAATCGATGCAGGTATTTCGATTGGTGAGAGAATCGTTCTTCCTATTGTATCTGCCACTAGTACAAGCAGCGCTCCAGCAATTGCAGAAAATGGAATCAGGAGTTTATGGTCGTTACCTACAAGAATCCTACCGATGTGCGGAATAATAAGTCCGACGAACGCAAACATACCAGCCACCGCAGTCGCAACCGATGCAAGTAAAACAGCAATGAGTGAAATGACAAGTCGTGCACGATTGACTTGAAATCCTAGATTGCGTAATGTTTTATCCCTTAACCCGAGATGGTTGCACCAGGAATACACGAGCAAACTTAGTAGAAGACCAATCGAACCATATAGCAAAATAATCTGGACGTCATTCCATGTTTTCATCGTAAGAGTCGAGGTCGTAACCGATATTCCCGACATCATACTGCTTGCATTCATTGAAGAGAGTAATTGGCTCAGCCCTGTAAAGATCGCATTGACTGCCACCCCGATTAAAATCATTCGTAAAGGATCAAGGCCGGATTTCCAGGCAAACATGTAGACTAGTAAAAAGGCTACCGCACCACCGAAGAATGAAAATAACGGTGTGTAGAAAAAGAGCGTTGGAAAAAATGTAATCATTAGTATGGAAGCAAACCCTGCACCAGATGCCACACCAATAATACCTGGCTCCGCTAGTGGATTGCGCATTACCGCTTGCAGAAGGACACCAGAAACAGAAAGACATGCACCAGCAAATAACGCAATGATGATCCTTGGTAAACGCAGGTCTTTTATAATTTCCACATTTTCATTTATACCTGTAAATAATCCTGCAATCAGCTCTCCCATACCTACTTCAATACTTCCAGTAATCATTGAATAAAGACTTACGAAAAGAAGTAAGATAGTGACTGCTATGAAACTAAGTAACTTTTTTGTCATCTGTACAACCTCTTTCGTAATTCTAATGAGCTAATTCCGGATAAAGGATTCCAACGAGCTCATCAAGGGCCTCAACAGCAGCTAGATTCGCAGTCGTCCCAAAGCGTGTCTCTTCCAAGTCATAGACTCGGTCATTTTGTACAGCTTTGAAATGACTCCAAATATCATTTGTTTGAAACTCTTGGTCAAACATTGCCACTACTTCTTCCGGCATACCGTGGGCCATACGTAAAATAATATCTGCATCTGTTTGTTGCAACGTTTCTGTATTGGCAGAAATATATTCTAAATCACTGTCAATCGCATTTGTGCCCCCAGCACGGCGTACTAAGTCACCGACATAGGAATTCTCCGTTGCAACTAAATAACTTCCCGGAACTCCTAAAAGGATAAGTACCTTTGGAGATTCTTGATCATCAATTTCCGCTTCTATTTCAGAAAGCTTTGCTTCAAAGTCTACCACTAATGCTTCCGCTTGTTCATTTCGGTCGTATCTTTCTCCAAGAGAGCGGATTTCTTCGTACATGCTCTCCACACTTTCCAGGTTCATATACGTTGCCGGGATATCAGCTTCAGTAAACGGTTCTTCCACATAATCCGTAAGCGTCGTAACCGTAAGAACCTCCGTTGGTTTCAAAGAACGGATCATCTCCAAATCTGGACTCATAGCCATACCAACTTCTGGCAGTCCATGATAACGTTCCGGCAAATCCTTGTAACTGGATGGCACACCGACGAGATCTAGCTCTAATGCATCCGCTATTTCTACTAATGCTACAGTCGTCGCGATGATATTCCCGTCTGTTTCGAGTGCTGTTACTTCTATATCGCTCGCCTCTTCTGATGTTTCAGATTCAGAGTCTGTAGCAGCTGCATCAGTGGAACTATCATCTGAGCCACAAGCCGCTAATATAAGTAATAAAATTAGGATGGATAATACAAATAATTTATTTTTCATGTTATTACACCTCTTTAGTAAAGTTGCGCTACTTTTTGTCATTATGTATGTAATAGAAAGGAGATAAAATCTGAAGCGCTAATTGAAGGGGAAAAGAAAAAAACAAGGAGGGACGATTCAGAGCAAGCTTGCATGCCAGACTCTGAATGTCCCGTCTTGCTGGAGGCAGTCTGGGATTTTCCCTCTGCCCACTACATGATCAGGACTAGATTGTCCTGTTTCTATGCAAAGTGTCTTTTTGCTTTAATTGCTAGTGGAATTGCGGATGCAATTAGCAGCAGCACGTAAAGCATGATGTTTGTATTTTCGCCTGTTTTAGGGTTTAGACCTGCTGTGTTTTTGGTTTGATCTTTACCTATATCAGAAGTACCGTTTGCTGAATCGCCAAAGTCTGGTTTAGGTGGCGTATTCTCATCTAAATCATTATTACCACCACTAGATAAAGGTACAGTAGAAATCTTCGTTTCAAAATCAACTTCATTTACTGATTTAAACTCTTGAACAGTGCTTTCATCAAAAACTAAACGGGCCTCAAATTCTTTGTTATCATACCCAGGTAAAAACGGTACAGTAATTACCATATCGAATAGAATCGTATCATATAGCTTATAGTTACTAGGTAATTTCAATTCGTAAATTGCAGATCCATCTTCGTTTTCTTTAATTTTCTTCATCTCTAATCTCAAATCACCGAATTTTGCAATGAGAGAATTGATAAACTCTGGATTAGTTGAAGTAATTTGAAGATACTTTTCACCATTTTTTTCAATAATTACTGCTGGGTTTTTAAAGAATCCGTCAGCAGCTGAACGCTTATTTTCTTTTTCATGGTAGAAGGTGAAGTTTACTGTAGTAACTTTGTCCGCTTCTGTTGGTATTTCAATTTTATCTGATTTATTTGTATCCCGGTCGGTTTTATCGTTATTTGCAGTTTTTTCCTCTTTATCAACTTCTTCTTTAACTTCAAAACCTGGTTTATCAGATTGGTCTGCTTGTTGTAGACTTTCTTCATTCAAAACAATTCGGAAATTAGCACTACTATTCATGACCATTCCTAGATAATGTGCCTCATATTCAACGAAACCATTAAGCAAAGTTGATAAATCATCAATAGCAAAAGTATAGTAATGTGTATCGCCATCAATTTTACTTTCAATTGGTTCTAGGCCATTAACTTTCATAGAAGTAACAAGACCGTTATCACGTACATAACTTGTAAATGTTACTTCAGCTTTTCCATCATTTATTGAAAGGAATATGGATTCACCTAAATAGGAAGCCATTGCAGATGGTCGTTCTTGCTCACTATGAAGATAGCTCGCACCAATTGTGTAATAACCATCATTCAATCTGAGCTTTTGATCAGATTCCACTTTATCTTCAGTACCATTTTCGTCTGTTCCTGGATCTGAGCTTTCTTCATCTGTGCCTGAGTTCGATGTCTCTTCTTCTGTTCCATTCTCGTCTATTCCTGAGTCCGATTTCTCTTCATCTATTCCATTCTCATCTGTGCCTGGTTCTGTTGTCTGTTCATCTCCACCATTCTCATTTGTTCCTGGTTCTGTTGTCTCTCCATCTCCACCATTCTCATCTGTGCCTGATCCTGGTTGTTCTCCATTTATTGCTTCTTTGAAGTTTTCTACCCCTTCCTTATCAAGAGTCATTGTCCCTGAATAAGGCACTGGGCTATAGCGTAAAGTACTTGTAAACTCAAATGACCCATCTAAGTTATCATCAACTCTAACTTTATAAGTTCTAAGATCATTTTCGTTGTCCTCATTTAGGATTTCAACAACAACTCCATTTAAAGTATCAACAGATACCAGATGATCAATCCCGGAGTGTGAAAATTCAAGATAGATTTCCCCATTTTCAACCGTTAAGATAGCTGGTTTAGAGAAGAAACTTACAAAACTACCAAATCCATCTAGATCAAAACTATCAATTTTTACCTCAAACCCTTTAGAGTTATCATTCTCTTCCTCCGCAAACACCGCACTTCCAAACATCGGTAATGCCAATAATACGGCCAATAAACTAATAAACCATTTTTTCATCTTTGTCTCTCCCTCGTTCCTTCTATTAGTCACGTGCAGGTCGTAATTTACGGATTGCTACTAATCCAATGATAGATGCAACTAATAAAGCAGCATAAAGTGCGATGGATGAGTTTTCTCCAGTTTTAGGATTTTCCACTACTTCCCCTTCACCACTTGCAACAGCTTCTCCTGATGTATTAGCTTCCGTACTAGTGTTGCTACCTGCTTCAGGCAAGCCCGATGTATTAATAACCATACGTGCAGTGTGCGTCTGATCATATAAATCAGGAACTATAATATGCATACCCATATTAATGGGTTGAGAAAGATCACCGTCCACACGGAATTTTACCGTTCTTGTTTCATTTGCCTCGTTTTCACTAACTACTGTAACTGGTCCGGATGGTGCATTTAATGACTGGATATAATTGCTCCCAGTTACCGTAAGCGTAATAGTTTGCACACCGTTCTCCACAGTTAGTGTCGCAGGACTTTGAAAATATCCATCAGCAATCGATGTATTGTCACTGCTTTTTTCTTTCATTTCATAATGCACTTGATATGTACCATCTGCGATTTGCGCAGAAACTGGTGCCGCGATAATAATTAAAATAAGTGCAGCTAGCACCATAACAAGTGGAAATCTAAACTTCATGCTTTTTCCTCCTTATTATTCTCAATTATAAATAGTAGTTAGTAGTTTAGGAGATTCCACACAAAGAAAACCTAGCGGAATAACTAGTCTAAACGCTATTTATAATTATTATAGTTTTATATCATATATAATGTATCAATAGTCGATAACTATATCAATAGATAAGCTGTGAACGAAATATGACTAAATTTCGAAACTTGAATGTTCGTAATAGATTAAAGTGGAATTTTTTCTCAGAATCTGAACGTGTAAGATAAAAAAAAGCACCGCCTCAATCAAGAGGTGGTGCATCAAAACTACTTCCAATTTATCGTATTGTCATCTTCAATAATTCCTAATACTACATCGGCAATTTCTGGACGATGAAGCAATGTATTTTTTATACGGAGTTTGATATCATCTGCTTCGTTTAAACTGAGGCCTTTTCGTAATTCAATCGTACCTTCCACATGATATAGACGACCCTCCTGCATAATTCGCAATCGTTGGATATCAACTACATCCTCATCATCCAATAGAACCTTTGTTATTTTTTCTTCGACATCTGCCGGGGCCGCAACACCGATTAAACCAACCATGTTATCAAAACCGACTCGATATGCAACATAAAGCATTAAAAGTCCAATGATAATGGATGCGATACCATCTGCTTTCAGGACATTGAAAAATTGAGCGAGAACAATTCCGACAATTGCGAGGACCGCACTGAATGTTGCCACCAAATCCTCGTAAAAAACAAGACGGGTTGCCGGTGCTGCTTTTCTCACTTGTTTGAATGCAGTCGTAAAGAGTCCACCTTGCTCAGTGGCTCCGGTTTCACTTTTAATTTCCTTCATAGCTTTTATTAATATAAAGCCATCAACGAAAAATGCAATTAATAAAATAATGAGATTAAGGAAAAAGTTCGTTGCTTCCGTTGGGTGTTGAAGCAAATGCCAGCCTTCCTTGATGGTTTCATAAGCCATAATGGTAACAACCACAACCGCAATCATACAAAAGATATTAATTACACGACCAAATCCCGTAGGAAATCGTTTGGATGGTGGTAATTCAGCTAATACACTTCCAAAAAATACAAACCCTTGGTTAATTGAATCTGCCAAGGAATGCATAGCTGATGCAAACATCGTCCCACTTCCACTGATTGAAGCAGCCACTGCTTTAATACCCGCAAGGAATATATTACCTAATGCGGCCACGCCAGATGACGTGTTCCCCTTTTTAATTTTCTCAATCAAACTCATCCTCTTGCCTCCAGTCTGTAATTATAGATCACAGGTCAGAGACTCTGTCCAACCTGTGACCCAGCTTATGTTGCGACTTTTTTCTTTGTCGTCCTTCGTTTCGCCTGTTTTGGCTTTGGTTTGTCCTTCTTTGCCCGCTCCAATGATGCTTGCAGGGCATCCATCAAGTTCGTCACATTATCCGGCGCAGGTTTGTCCTTCGCTGTAGTAGTTTGAGCATTGTTTTTCTTTTCTTCAATGAGCTCCAACAATGCCGTCCGATAATCATCCTGATATTTCTCTGGCTCAAAACTTGCCGTCAGCTGATTAATCAACATTTTAGCAACATCCAATTCTTTCTTTGCCACTTCCACTTGTTCCGGGACGTTTGGAACATCCGCAACATTCCTCACTTCATCCGGATAATGAATCGTTTCTACAACGAGTGTATTTTTATATACCCGAATTACAGCAAGTTGCTCCTTTTGCCGGATAATAATTTTTGCAACACCGATTTTACCCGTATCTTCCAGTGCTTGACGTAGTAAACCATAAGCTTTACCGCCGCCTTCGTTTGGAGATAAATAATAACTTTTTTCAAAGTAAATGGGGTCGATGTCTTCCAGTTTGACAAAGTCAAGGATTTCAACGGCTTTATCCTCCTGCTCTTTACGCAGGTTTTCCAACTCTTCCTCATCCAACACAACGAATTTATTCTTCGCATATTCGTACGCTTTTACAATATCTTCATTCTTAATCTCAACCTCACATACTGGACAAACTTTCTCGTATTTGACAGGAGACTGACACTCCTTGTGCAGTTGCCTGAGTTTCACATCTTTGTTTTCTGTTGCTGCATGCATTTTCACAGGGATACTTACTAGTCCAAAGCTGATTGTGCCTTTCCACATCGTGTGCACGATAATCCCTCCTTTTACAGTAGTTTGCTGTGACAAGAACTATTTTATTCAAGTACACTTTGGAAAATAAAAAAGCCGAAAGTAAACTTCTTTTTAAGTACTGGATACCATACTTTATCTAATATCAGAAAACTATTTATTCATTTAATATAAAGAATAGATAGTTGACTTAGGTTAAGGTTCTTTCTATAATCGATATAAATTTTAAGGGCTTACATTTTTTCATTACAACTTCAGAGGGGTGATTAAATGAATGACAAAAAGTTAAGAAGAGTGCTTGTCGCCAGTTTAGTCGGTAGTACAATTGAATGGTTTGATTACTTTCTATATGGTACTGTTGCGGCCCTCGTCTTCAACCAATTATTTTTTGTAACAGAAGATCCGGCATTTGGAACACTCTATGCTTTTGCTGCCTTTGCCCTTGCATTTTTGATCCGTCCATTCGGAGGAATCATATTTAGTCATATTGGAGACCGAATCGGAAGAAAAAGAACATTAGTACTTACACTTAGCTTAATGGGGCTTGCGACTTTTCTGATGGGGGTCCTCCCTACCTATCAGGCAATTGGGATTTGGGCGCCAGTGTTACTCATCCTGTTACGCCTGATACAAGGTCTCGGTCTTGGAGGTGAATGGGGTGGTGCTTTGCTCCTAGCTGTAGAATATGCACCAAAAGAAAAACGCGGACTATTCGGAAGTATCCCCCAGATGGGCGTGACTTTGGGGATGCTGATGGGCACCCTTGCTCTGTCAGTAATGACACTTCTCCCTGATGACGCTTTTCTGTCATGGGGATGGCGGGTTCCTTTTATTCTTAGTGCTTTGCTTGTAGTATTTGGCCTTTGGATTCGTAAAGGCATTGATGAAACGCCGTCATTCAAGAAAATTAAAGAAAAAGGAGAAGTTCCGAAGTTACCAATTGCGGATACATTTCGATATCATTGGAGAGAAGTTCTAATTGCCATTGGAGCAAAAGTTGTTGAAACAGCACCTTTTTATATTTTCGGTACATTCATCGTTTCCTATGCGACCCAAAATTTAAATTTCTCAGAAAGAAATGCCCTTCTTGCCGTTACAATTGCTACCATTGTTACAACGATTATGATGCCGATTATGGGAGCGTTTTCGGATAAAATCGGAAGAAAGCCATTGTATGTGACAGGAACGATTTTCATGGCTGTGTACGCATTCCCGTATTTCTGGCTTCTCCATCAAGGGTCTGTTGCTTTGTTATTCATTGCAACGGTAATTGGATTAGGTGTAATCTGGGCTCCTATTACTGCCGTACTTGGAACAATGTTCTCTGAAATTTTCAGCGCTAAAGTGCGGTATACTGGGATTTCATTAGGCTACCAGATTGGAGCTGCATTGGCTGGTGGTACAGCTCCACTTGTTGCCACAGCACTGCTTATCCGTTTCAACAATTCTTATGTACCTGTTGCTCTCTATATTATTTTCACTGCCATCATCTCTTTAATTGCCGTAATCGCTGTAAAGGATAAAGTAGCGAAAGAACTGGATGCAGATGATCCTCTCGTCCAAACAAAGCGAGCATAACAACATTTCAAGGGGGATTACATGCTTATATTAACCGAAAAAGACATTAAAAATCATTATACTATGAAGGATGCCATTGAGGATATTTCACTAGGTCTTACAGCTAAAAAGGTCGGAAATATCTCAAATCCACATCGCACCGTACTTTCTTTCCCCGACGTGGAAGGATCAGCGTTATACATGCCAAGTGCTGATGTCGAAAATGAAATTGCTGCTGTCAAAGTAGTATCGATATTTCCGCAAAACCCAAGTATCGGTAAAGCGACTACACAAGGAGTACTAATGTTAACCGATGGTAAAACAGGTGAGCATATTTGCATGATGGATGCATCCTACTTAACGAGACTTCGAACTGGAGCTTTAAGTGCAATTGCTACCAAACGTTTTGCAAGAGTAAATTCTAAAGTACTTGGAGTCATCGGTACTGGAGGAATGGCCTTTGAGCAAGTACTTGGGGTCACCGCTGTCAGAGATATTGAACAAATTAAATTATATAATCGGACAAGAGAAAAAGCTGAATATTTTCGCGAGAAGCTCATTGATTTTGGTATTCAAGCTGAGATAGAAGTCGTTAACAGCAGTAATGAAGCAGTAGAACAAGCCGATATCATTAATTGTGCCACACGTTCGTTGGACCCGGTATTTGACGGCAATTTATTAAAGCCCGGAACACATATCAACGGTGTCGGTTCCTTCTTGCCGACGATGCGGGAAGTCGATCAAACAACCATTGACCGGGCAAGTAAAATCATTGTCGATGACCTGGAAGGTGTCAAAGAAGAAGCGGGTGAACTTATCCATGCAGATATACATTCCAAGTGGAAGTTTACAGATGTACATGGTGAATTAAGTGATTTTGCAGGAGGAAATCATCTACTCCGTAACACCGACGAAGAAATTTCGTTTTTCAAGTCGGTTGGAGCAGCATACTTCGATCTTGTTGCCGCTGCCGGCGTTTATCGTAAATTAAAAGTAAAAGATATTGGAGTTCAAATTGAATTATAAGGAAAGATAGACCATGGAAGCATGGTCTATCTTTTTTTGGTAAAAGTAAAACTATTAATGAAGTTTATGTGGGGTGTTCAGCAATGCAAATTATGAAACCAATCTACCGGGACGACGTACCAGTTGGCGAAGAATGGCTTTACGAAATAAAATATGATGGTTTCCGGGCATTGCTATCGATATCAGCTGATGGCAAAGTTACATTAAAAAGCAGGAATAATCATGATCTGACAGACAAGTTTCCAGAAGTTGTCCGAAGCTGCGTGCACTTATTACCGGCAATAAAAGGATTCCTGCCACTCGTCCTCGATGGGGAGCTAGTAGTATTAAACAACAAATACCAAGCGAACTTTTCAGAACTGCAAAAGCGAGGAAGGATGCGTAATCTTACCAAGATAGAAAAAGCAGCACAAGTACGTCCTGCCAGCTTTATTGCTTTTGATATACTTGAAGTAAAAGGTAAAATCTATGATAAACAAAGACTTTCTACACGAAATAAAATATTGGAGGATGTGTTTAAAAAAGTTCAGGGCGAGAGATTACAGCTTATTGAAGTATTTCAAGACTTACAGGACATTAAAAAGATTGTTTTCGATTTTAAAGGTGAGGGTTTTGTCGCCAAGAGGAAAAATAGTATCTATTTGAACGGGAAAAAACATCAGGATTGGTTTAAAATAAAAAATTGGCGTTTAATTCATGGTATATTATCTTCTTTTGATATCGAGAATGGATATTTTGATGTGGCTGTAACGAATGGTCAGGAATTACGTCCAATTGGTAAGTGTAAGCACGGACTGGATGCTGAAACTTTTCAGACGTTAAGGGATTTCTTCACGAAAAACGGTGAAAGAAACGGTAATAAGTTTACCGTTCCCCCTGCCATTTGCGCAGCGATCCACACGCTCGATTTATACGATCAAGAATTACGGGAACCTGAATTTGCTGCAGTGTTACCTACAATGAAAATGGAAGAATGTACAATTGAAAAGTTAAAGCTTGATCTGGCGATGCTGCCTGAAGAGGTTGAACTGACAAATACAGATAAACTTTTATGGAATCAGCCAGGGTTTAGTAAAGGAAACCTGCTTACTTACATCCGCGAAATTTCACCTTATATGCTGCCATTTATAAGAGATCGTTTACTCACAGTCATTCGTGCGCCTGACGGTGTTGAAGCCGAACAGTTTTTTCAAAAACATCTGCCGAGTTACGCACCAGATTTTGTGACAGCTGTACCCCAACAAGGTGAAACCTTCTGCAGTTGCGATAATTTGGAATCGCTTGTATGGTTTGCCAATCACGGTGCAGTGGAATACCATGTCCCGTTTCAACGAAGTGGGAGTGTGATGCCACTTGAAATTGTATTTGACCTGGACCCCCCAGACCGCGAACATTTTCAACTCTCCGTTCAAGCTGCTCAGTTAGTAAAGGTACTGTTGGATGAACTTTCATTACAGTCTTTCGTGAAGACATCGGGGAATAAAGGATTGCAAATTCACATCCCAATCCGTGAAGGAAGTATGACCTATGAGGAAACGGCAATTTTTACTCAAGCTATTGCATTTACAATAGAAAAAAGTTATCCAGATAAATTTACGACGGAACGGATGAAAAATAAACGGAACGGCAGGCTGTATATCGATTATGTGCAGCACGGGAAAGATAAAACGATTATTGCCCCCTACTCTCCTCGAAAGACCATGGAAGGCACTGTTGCCACCCCCCTGTTTTGGGAGGAGGTCGATAGCGATTTGGACCCGACGATTTTCACCATCGACACGGTTGTGGAACGAGTAAAACAATATGGGTGCCCCTTTGGAGAATTTGAAAAAGCTCGTGTAAAACAAAACATGAAAAATTTACTGAACATGGTGCGCAACAGTTGATGAAATAACAAAAACTAGTTTTGGTAAAGTAAATCATAAGGTCATAAAAAGAAAGGACGTGGAGCGTGCTTGTGTAATAGCACTATGCCACGTCCTTTCTTTTCCAATTATCCAGCTTCTCATCATTAAACGCGATTTCAATCAATGCTAGGATGAAAGCTAATATCCATTCGGTATGTAAAGCTAATGATATACTTCCCATAAATTCATCTACTGTAAACAGTACAAGCCAGTTTTTAAATGTTTCAACCAAGATGCTTAAGATTAGCAGGGTTGAATTGTTATTGATTTTCGGAATGAGAATGACATAAATCACTAAAAAGCAGAAATCAGCAATGATTCCAAGAAAAAAGACACTGATTACGAATATCGCAAGTGAAAGCAGCGAATCATACTTTACACCAAAAATATTAAATAAACCAGCCATTCCAAAGAAATATATTCCAAATAAAATACCCGCTGCCATGGTAAGTAGGGCTGTAATGATAATTACCGTCGTTATTTTTTGTTTACGGTTCATTTCACGGAAAGGAATTTCGTCATCCTCTCGTCGTGATGTCGGATCATTCATGTTATTTGACATGCAAAAACTCCCTTAGAAAAGATGAGTAACTATTATACGGATATATCCAAATCAGGTTTCATTTGATTTTAAAACAAAAATAGTTTGAGGAGAGCTCTCTGGCCCACTCTAAGATATGTTATAGTGGATAATGGTGATTGAATTGATAATATTACTATTTATTCTATTATATATCGGTTTAATTTCGTATATATTGAAACATCAAATATACATCCATACGTCTACGATGGCTTCCATTATGGCTTTTGGAATTGTTCTCCAAGGGGTAATGAATTTGTTCTTTGGCGACGGATTTTTTCATACTAACTTTGCAAAGATTCTAATTACATTTATCGTAGCGCTATGGGTAAGTTTTTGGTCATCTATTTTTATTTCTTTAATAAAGAGAAAATGGAAATCACTTCATTACAAGAACCCTGTCAACCGGTTCGGTATAGGGACTTGGATCGCTGCTTCTTCCATTTGTGGTGTATTACTAGCCAATCACTTTTTTACTCCATTGGTTAGAGGGCTTAGCTTCCTCAATGCTGCACTGTGGATTTTTTATTGTTGGATAAGTGTTAAGGCGATAATGACTATCTTCCGGTTACGTATCGTACAAGTGCATGGAATTCTTCTTTTAACAACCGTAAGTACGCAATCGCTGATTATCCTCTTCCACAACGTTTATACAAATGTACCGAAACAACTAACATATAGTTTACTAACAGTAGGTTTTTGTTTTTACATCCTAGGTACTTTCCTGATTGTGAAAAGATATACGGAACATTCGTGGAGTGTCGAAACAGATTGGAATAATACGAATTGTATTCTTCATGGCGCGTTATCAATTTCTGGTGTTGCTAGTATAGTGAGTGGTGCTTTTAATGAACAAAGTTTATTCGTTCTCTGGGGGTTGACCGTAACTATCTTTCTAATAGTGGAGGGTATTGAGATTTATCGGTTGATCAGATTAGTGAAGGAATCGGGATGGAAAAGGGCAGTCTTTGTGTACAACGTCAGCCAATGGAGCAGAATCTTTACATTTTCCATGTTTTATACATTCACTGGGTTTCTCCCTGTGCAAAGACCAATTATATCCTCAATTCAGGAGGTCGTTATAAACGTTGGTTTTTGGGTAATAATAGCACTTGTTTTAATCGAACTCATTTTAGTACTGCAACTTATGTTTAGACAGAAAGAGACCAAACAGCAATTACAAGAATCTGCTTAAGATAAAAAAAGGTATGAAGACTTCTTGAATTTAAAGCTCATCATAAAAAGCTAGAACTGCCAGCTTCCTGACAGTTCTAGCTTTTATAGCATATAATTAGTAATTAGACTTTTTTAACAGTAACCACTTCTTTAATACGATCAATAGCAGCAGGATCTTCAAGGCCAGTCACATCACCGGCAACTTCACCAGTTACTTGTAATTCTTTTAATAGCCTGCGCATAATTTTTCCGCTGACCGTTTTTGGCATGGCCTCAACTATAAAGATATCCCGAGGACGGGCGATTTGACCAATACTATTTACGATACTCTCTTCCACTTTCTGTCGCAATCCCTCATCCCCATCATATCCCTCTGCTACAGTCACAAAAACAACTGGAACTTCACCTTTAATCTTATCTGGTGCTCCAATGACCGCCGCTTCTGACACTCCAGGCACTTCGAGAACAGCACTTTCCATTTCCATTGTACTTAGTCTATGTCCAGAAACATTGAATGCGTCATCGGAACGGCCGACGACCCAGAAGTAGCCATCTTCATCTACTAGAGCAATGTCACTTGCATAATAGTTTCCTTCTACTTGGCTGAAATATTGTTCATAGTAGCGTTGTGGTTCTTTCCATAACGTACGGCATAACATTGGGAAAGGCTTGCGGATGACAAGGTTGCCTAATGTCCCTGGAGGAACTGGCTCCCCTGCAGCATCGACTACCGCAGCATCAATCCCTAAAAAGGCCACCCCTGCAGAGCCTGGTTTCATCGGCGTAAGCCATGCTGCTCCAGCAAGTGGTGTTCCAGCTGTTTCGGTTTGTCCCCATGTATTATTAACATTGATTTTACCTCGACCTAATACATCTCTCGTCCAATGCCAGGTTTCCGGGTCAAATGGCTCGCCAACTAGTGATATGACATCAAGGCAAGATAAATCATAAGATTCGAGTGCTTTCTCCCCTAGACTCTTAAGCATCCGTAATGCAGTTGGTGCGGTAAACAGCTTGTTAACCCGGTATTTTTCAATAATTTGATAAAAACGGTCTTGCTCCGGATAATTCGGTGCACCTTCATAGACGACTGTAGTCACACCATTTGCCAAAGAACCTGCGACACCCCATATATGCATCGTCAGCCAGCCGACGTCTGCTGTACACCAGAACACATCATCCGGCTGATGGTTCATATGATATTTTCCATAAATATAATTTTGTACGACGAAAGCAATTCCTGAATGAACGACACCCTTTGGTTTACCAGTTGTCCCGCTCGTATAAAAAACTATTCCAGGTTCATTTGCCTCAATGGGAGTCGGCTCACAATGAATCGAAACACTTTTCCGCTCCTCATGCCACCAAACGTCTCTACCAATTTCCATGACAGGACTTATCCCTAATCGATCAACAACAATGACACCTTCTACAGTTGGAATATCTTGAATAACGATATCTACTTTTTCTTTCAAGGGTATTACTTTACCACGTCGTAAGCCCGCATCTGCAGTTACGACGACTTTTGGTTCAAATGCTTGGAGTCGATCACGTAAAGATTGTTCAGAAAAACCGGAGAAAATCGTGCTATACACTGCCCCAAGTCGGAAGCAGGCAAGGATGGCAATAAAAGATTCAGCGAGATTCGGCAAATATATTGCAACAGGATCACCTTTTTGTACACCAAACGACTTCAATACATTAGCAAAACGATTAACTTCAGCTAAAAGCATGTTATACGTATAGAAGCTCGAAGTACCGTCCTCACCTTCCCAGATAAGTGCGGTTCGGTTACCTGCACCATTTTCAATATGACGATCGATCAAGTTATAACAAGGATTACTGACGCCGCCTCTAAAAAACTCAAAGTCAGGCAGCTCACCGCTCATTGTTTCTTCCCAAGGTTCAAACCAGTGTAACTCATTAGCAACCTCTGCCCAAAATGTCTCTGAATCCTCTTGTGATTTCTTCAACAATGCTTGAAAAGCTTCACTATCCCCAAGATTAGTCTTCTTCTGTTCTCCTTTACTTGGATAAACAAGTTTACTTGCTTTTACAATGTCTTGAATACCACCAACATCACTATGCACCATGAATCTCCTCCTTCGAAATTAGGTAAACGCTTTCACATAAATCCGTCCTGTTTATTCTCGGTAGGTCATATTCACTTATTTAAATAATATATATATTCTGAAAGAAAAGTCAATGTTTGACTCGACATCCGCTTATATTGCAATTAACAGAAAATATTTTATTTAAAAATTAACTTTATTATTTACATTTATTTAAATAAATATATAATAGTTGATAAATAATTTTTTATAAAGGAGGACATGCTTTGAATGCAATATTAGTAGCAATAATTGGAATGATTGTATTAGCTTTAGGTTATCGTTATTATTCGAAATTTGTTGCTGAAAAGATTTTCAAATTAGATCCCAATTATAAAACGCCGGCACACAGATATAATGACGGCGTGGATTTTGTCCCTACAAACAAGTTTGTTCTATGGGGTCATCACTTTACGTCTGTGGCAGGTGCAGCACCAATTTTAGGTCCTGCAATAGCATTGTATTGGGGTTGGTTGCCTGCATTTTTATGGGTAATCCTCGGCACCGTCTTTGCAGCTGGTGTACATGATTTTGGTACGTTGGCGATTTCCGTGCGTAATAAAGGGCAATCTATTGGTACCATAGCTGAAAAATTAATTGGTAGACGCGGGAAATTATTGTTTTTATTTATCATCCTAACATTGGTATTAATGGTTAATGCAGTTTTTGCTTGGGTTATCGCTAATCTTTTCGTATCCTATCCTGCAAGTGTGTTACCAGTATTTATTCAAATCCCTCTTGCGGTATGGATAGGATTTGCAGTTTATAAACGGAAAGCGAAAATGCTTGTCCCGTCTTTAATTGCTCTTGCTGTCATGTATGCAGCGGCAATATTTGCTGCGCAATATGAATTCTTACAGATTGATCTCGTCAAATATATGGGTGGCGAAGATGCAGCTGGTCTCTTTGGTTTAGGCACGGTTGGAACAGCATTTATGATTTGGATTGCAATCTTAATGATTTATGTTTACATTGCATCAACATTACCAGTTTGGATGCTTCTACAACCGAGGGATTTCATCAACTCACACCAACTAGTAGTAGGACTAGGAATTCTATATTTAGGTCTATTATTTACAAACCCGACTATTACAGCACCGGCAACAAATCCTAATCCGGATACGTCATGGTTGCCACTATTATTTATCACGATTGCTTGTGGAGCCATATCAGGTTTCCATGGTCTTGTTTCATCTGGTACTTCCGCCAAACAGCTGAATAAAGAAACAGATGCCCGATTTGTTGGATATTTAGGTGCTGTTGGTGAAGGAGTTTTGGCATTAATTTCTATCCTTGCAGTTGCAACGCTATTCAGCAGTACAGATGCCTTTACGCAAGCCTATTCTAGCTTCACTGCTGCAAATGCCGGTGGACTCGGGAATTTTGTAGAAGGGGCATCTATCCTAGCTGGTGGATTAGGTATTCCAGCACATGTATCTGTTACAATCGTCTCCATAATTGTTGTTAGTTTTGCTGCTACAACATTAGATACTGCTGTACGACTCATGCGCTACATTATTGCTGAAATTGGAACAGAATACAATGTTCAACCACTTACTAAGAAGCACGTCGCTACATCAGTTGCAGTCCTATCAAGTGCTGCACTGGCAATCCTGCCTGAAGGACCAAACGGATTCGGTTCTGGAGGATACTTGATCTGGCCATTATTTGGTACATCGAACCAGTTATTAGCTGGAATCAGTTTACTTCTCATCTCCATTTGGCTGAAACGAAGAGGTGTAAACTATGTCGTTACCCTGGTGCCAATGATATTCGTCATGTTTATGACATTATATGCGATGTTCCAGCAAGTATTTTTCCAATGGATCTGGTTTGGAGAACAAGCAAGTACACTGCTTTTCGTACTAGGTTCCATCATCTTCGTGTTTACTGCATGGATTTGCTTAACTGCAATACAAGTATTCAGAGGAAAATTTGACGACTTAGGAAAAATCGACGACGAAAAAATAGGATAATAAATCAAAAGGGATCATGTACATGATCCCTTTCTATACATATCTAGAAAAAGAAGGTGTTCTCATGCTAGAGCGTGTAAAACAACTAGTTAAGTTATACGAAGAAATCCTCAGCATGCCACATCGTACAGAGATTGCGAGAGAATTACGGGAAGAAGATGATTTGTTTCTCTTGATGCTCTACTCTGAGATGATCGGCATTCCTAACCCGGTTTATTATTACACATTAGAGCTATATCCTTACATGATTGAACGGTTCCATGACTGGCATCTTCGAATGGGTATGGAGAAGTCCCCCCTTTCTGGAATCCGTTGTTGCTAATAGACAAAAAGGAGAATCCATATGATAGAACAGAGTAAGAAAACGTTATTTATCGGAGGTAAGGGAGGAGTCGGAAAATCTACTTCAGCGGCCGCCATCGCTTGGAAGCTTGCTAAATCCGGTAAAAAAACATTACTGATATCCACCGATCCAGCACATAATTTGGGAGATATTTTTTCTAAAAAAATTGGTGGTGAGCCAAAGAAATTGAATACAAATCTGTATGGTTTGGAAATTGACGCTGCACTTGAAACAACGAAATACATAAACTCGGTAAAAGATAATATTAAAGGCATCGTTAATCCAGGGATGAGGGACGAAGTTTACCGTCAATTAGATACCGCAAAAGCATCTCCCGGAGCGGATGAAGCGGCATTATTTGACAAGCTCATCTCTATTATTCTGGAAGAAGGGGAAGATTATGATCATCTCGTTTTTGATACAGCCCCCACTGGCCATACCATTAGGCTATTAACATTGCCCGAGTTAATGGGAGTATGGATAGAAGGTATGTTGCGTAAACGCAAGAAAACTAATGAAAACTATGTACAACTTCTGAATGATGGTGAGCCAATCGAAGATCCTATTTATGAAGTGTTGCTTGAAAGGAAAAACCGTTTTGCCAAGGCACGTGAAATTCTCTTAAGCGAAGATAAGACAGGATTTATTTTCGTGCTGAATCCTGAGAGACTTCCGATATTAGAAACTAAAAAAGCAATTGATTTACTTCATAAATACGAATTACATGTTAAAACAATCATTGTAAATAAAATATTACCCGAAGAGGCGGACGGAGAATTCTTGAAACAACGAAAGATACATGAGGAACAATATTTAAAACAAATCAACAACACATTCCGTAAACAAAAATTGATTCATGTCCCTCTTCTCTCGCATGATATTACAAATCTAGAGCAACTTGATGTATTTAGTGACTATTATTAATATAAAATGGGTCAGAGCCTGTATGTAAAATCAGACTCTGACCCGTTTATATTTACTCACCCATTAACAATCGTTCCACCATTAATATGAATAGTTTGTCCAGTTACATAACTGGAATCGTCACTTGCCAAGTAAACGTAGGCAGGAGCTAATTCTTTCGGTTGTCCGGGACGTTTCATCGGTGTATTCCCTCCAAACTCTCCTACTTTCTCTTTATCGAAAGTTGCAGGAATCAATGGAGTCCAGATTGGCCCTGGCGCCACCGAATTTACTCGAATTCCCTTATCTACTAATGAACCTGATAGAGATCTGGTGAAAGAAGTGATTGCACCTTTTGTAGCAGAATAATCAATCAACGTGACATTCCCTTTATATGCTGTTATTGAGGACGTATTAATAATGGAACTCCCCTCTTTCAGATTTGGAAGCACTGCCTTCGTCATATAAAACATGCTAAACACATTCGTGCGGAACGTTTTTTCTAATTGTTCGCTTGTAATGTCCATAAAATCATCTTGAGGATGTTGTTCTGCAGCATTATTAACTAGAATATCAATTTTATTAAAAGCCTCCAACACTTGAGTCACCGCAGACTCACAGAAGGACTGGCTGCCAATATCTCCACTAACAAGGAGACATTTTTGTCCCGCTTGTTCCACAAGCCGCTTCGTATCTTCAGCATCATTGTGTTCATTCAAATAAATGATTGCTACATCTGCACCTTCTTTAGCAAAGTATACACTCACTGCTCTTCCGATACCACTATCTCCTCCCGTGACAATCGCGACTTTGCCTTGCAGCTTATTGCTTCCTTGATAATCAGGGTTCAAATACTCCGGTTCGGGATGCATCTTTTCTTCAATTCCCGGCTGCTCATCCTGTTGCTGAGCTGGTGGTGTGATTTTACCGTTGTTTTGTTCCATATTCATTTATAAATCTCCTCCTAATTTACACGTGAAAAATATAGCACTCTGATGTACTTTTCCCAATTTGAATAGGAGTTAATCCATCTCTGTAATTTGACAGTTGATTATAAGGTAAATAACCGATATTATATGTAAGGTTGATGAATGGATATCGATTCAATAAGAAAATAGCATGACCATCATGCGGATCGGAATTCTTCATAATAAATTTAGAAAGAATGGTGTTTATGTTAGAGAAATTCTTCAAGTTTAAAGAAAATAACACTACCATCCAAACCGAGTTCACTGCTGGAATGACAACATTCCTTACGATGGCATATATCGTTGTAGTGAACCCAGCAATTTTACATGGTGCTGGTGTACCATTCGACCAAGTGTTTATGGCTACCGTAATTGCCGCAATAGTAGGATCATTACTGATGGGATTATTCGCAAAGTATCCAATTGCCATTGCACCTGGCATGGGATTAAATGCCTATTTCGCTTCCGTTGTTGCAACCCAAGATTTATCCTATCAGGTTGTGTTTGGAACTGTTTTTATTGCTGGGATACTATTTTTACTTCTTAGTCTGACAAATCTTCGCGAAACTTTAATCAATGAGATTCCTGACAGTTTGAAATTTGGAATTACGGCGGGGATTGGATTATTCATCGCATTCGTCGGATTGAAAAACGCCGGCCTCGTTGTCCCTAATGAAGTCAACATTACCGGAATGGGTGATTTGACTGATCCAATGGTAATGCTGACGATTTTCGGTTTATTTTTGACTTTGATTTTATACGTATTACATATAAAAGGCGCATTGTTCTTAGGTATGATTGCCACTGGAATTATCGCCTATTTTACAGGGATGATCCAGTTCGATGGAATCATCTCCACCCCGCCGGCACCTGTATTCTTTGATTTGGATATTACTGGAGTATTCACACATGGGCTTTACACTGTCGTCATTGCATTTTTACTTGTCACGTTATTCGATACAACTGGTACAATGATTGGTGTTGCTGAGCAAGGTGGATTTATGAAAAATGGACACCTGCCCCGTTCGAAGCAGGCTCTGCTAGCAGACGCGACTGCCACAACGGTTGGTTCCATGTTCGGAACAAGTCCTTCCACTGCTTATATAGAATCCACTTCAGGCGTTGCAGCAGGTGGCCGAACAGGTTTCACCGCCGTAGTGGTGGCTATACTGTTTGCTATATCCATATTCTTTACTCCAATTATCAGCGTTGTAGCAAGTGTTCCCGCTATTACATCACCTGTACTGATTATTGTGGGGTCATTCATGATGCAAGGCTTAGCAAGAATTGACTGGAAATCATTTGATGAAGCTTTCCCTACGTTCATTACGATGCTTGCCATGCCATTTACATCCAGTATTGCAACTGGAATTGCAGTCGGCTTCATTACTTATCCGTTGATGAAATTAGCACACGGAAAAGGCAAAGATGTACATTGGCTGATTTACCTATTTGCTGTGTTGTTTCTATTACAATTAGTTTTCTTTCCAATGGGATAAGTTATGAAGTATGGAAATGTTGTCGTGTGGATGATTTTCTTTTCATACATGATTAGCTTACTAGATTTGGAGAAAATCTGATTCTAGCCGTATCAAGCGTGTTAGGCATCTTATATTTAGTTGAGAGAAAAGAAAAAAGATAATCGGGTCGTTCAAGAGTTCACTCTCTTGTTCAACCCGATTTTTCTTATGCCTTTGAGGCTTTCTTTCGTTGAATAAAGTATAATGTGCAACTTGCTGCAATGAGCAATACACCAATCAATATCCAATTAAATATATCTGTTGCCGTTTTGGGCAATTGTTTGCCGGTGGTATTTGCTTTTGAATTGTTGTCTCCGGATTTTCCGCCTTTATTTGTTGAACTAGCAGCGACATTTTCGTCATCCTTAGAGTTTCCTGGCGGGTTTTTACCTTCCTCATCGGTTTTCTTTTCTACTTCAATAACTGCGAAGGTGCTGAAGTGATCCGTAAATGCCACAGCCATACCTTCTTCGTAGAATGTCTCCAATGCTTCCCACTCATCATCTTCATTTAAATGTGCTACTCTTAGAGCTTCTTTATTGGTTACTTCCTCTTCATTTAAGACGAAGATCATCTCGATGGCATGATTAAATTCAGTAATTTCCTTTTCACCATCTTTAATCGTGAAATCATACACCGCACTAATTGGATTTTCCATATTTAATCGTTCTAACCCAACGGATAATTCATTGTTCTTTGCAAATTCAATGGCTGGGATGACTAATGATACTTCACCTTTTCGCATAATAACAATTGTCGCTTGCTTTTCAACGAGTTCACGCAATTGCTCTTCAGTAAAGTGAACAGTGATTTTTGCTATATCTGACGGTAATTCAATAATTAATGTTCCTTTGTCTGCAAGTCTGGCAATTGATGCATCTGCAACGGTCACCAATCCATCTTTAACTTTGATTTCAGCTTGGACTACTTGATCAGACGGTTCGGAGATTTTAATCCTTGAACCTTCTTCATAATCGATTGGACCATCATGTTTTTTCACAAAATCCACGACTGACTTCCAAACTGGACCAAAATTAGAGCCAACAGTTTCTGTTCCAATGTTATAAAATGGAGCACCGTGCATGTAGTCATTATACGCAACAACATATTCAGCATTTAAATCTAGAGGTGAACCGTCTGGTAATGTTAAGTACACATCAATGAACTTTCCATTTTCCTCAATCAATGAATAATGGAAACCGGAAACTTGGATGTCTACCTGGTTAGCATACTGTGATTGGGTTAGAATCATTTCTTTTAATTTTTTACCCGTCGTTTTTACTGCTACAATCTCATTACCATGACGATCTAAAGCCTCAATTTGTTTATCTAAAATATCACCTGCAGGGATTGAACCTGTTACTGAGGACCCATTAAGAATTGCAAAGTCAGCATCTGTCCAAGCTCGTACAGCATCCGTATACAGATTTCCTAATCCTGTATCGCCTTGCTCTTTATTTTTGGAAGACAAACCATTATTGGTCGAACCAATTACTTCTCCCTCAACTGGTGCACCATCATCTACCTCAATAGCTATTCTTCCTTCATTATAAAAATCGACTTTTTCTCCTTGTTCTGTTAGATACTTTGCATAATTGATCATTGCTTCTGTCATTTTGCCTGTTAACGGTTCAACTACTTCACCGACAAAGTTATACCCGCTGCCGCCGCTTGCGAGAAAATCACTGACTGCAAGCACGAACGTTTCGTCATCCTTGACCGGCTTCCCATCCTTCTCTAAACGCGCATCCAGATATTGTCCATTACGATCGGTAATGATGGTATAGTGGAGTCCTGACGTTTGCAAATCGATTTGATTACGACCATCTCGTGTATAAGAATAATGAATGACATCCTTCAGTGCTGCACCCGTTATCTCCATCGTCATGATTTCATTTTCAAACGGCTCAACTGTGTAGATATCGCGGACCGTCAGTGTACCAGGTGCAATGTCAGCACGGATTCCCCCAGTATTAGTGAATGCGATATCCGCCCCTGTATGATGGCGCATCGCATCGGTCCAAAAATTTCCTAGAGAACTATCCGTCTCATGAAAATTGTTTCTATCCAGTCCTGTCGATGTTTCCCCAATCTCTTCGGATAGTATCTCATCCATTTCTCCATTATATTTATCAACTAATCCTTGAATCTCGGAATCTATTTCCGTTAAATCTTCTACCGGTTGGAGGAAACCATCTACACCGATAACTTCATCTGCTTCGGAATCATAAGTAACAGTTACGTTCCCTATATTCTGAGCATTGGATCCTGTCTGTACAATCGGTGTTCCGTTTACGATAGCCGGCTCCGTCAATGTAGTATGAGTATGTGCCCCAATAATCACATCAAAAAAGTCGACTTCCTCAGCCAATTCTCTATCTTCTGGATAACCGATGTGCGTTAAGGCAATCAGGATATCTGTTTCGTCCGCCAAACGCTCATATTCCTTCGCAACTTCAATAGGGTCGCCAAATTCTATGCCTACAATATTAGCAGGCCCCGTAGCTGGTGGTGCTTGAGTTAATGCAAATACACCAACCGTCACTCCGTTCACTTCAAAGATTTCGTACGGTTTCGGTTTTGGAAATGGAACCATCGTATCACCGGTGACATATGTATTAGCGCTCAACCAAGGAAAATTCGATTGTTCCATTCTTTTAACTGTTTCTGCTTGTCCATAATCAAACTCATGATTTCCAATTGTCATTGCATCTACTTCCATATTGTTTAATAGTTCAATTATCGGTGAACCATATTGCAGGTCGACAACGGGGTTTCCACTGAAAATATCCCCCGCATCTAAATACAGCGAGTGATCTGCACTTTCTCTCTCTGCATCAATGTAAGCGGCGATTTTTCCAAATTCATCAATTTTTGCATGCAGATCATTCGTATGCAAAACTTTCAATCTAACAAGATCATCATCTTCTCCATAGACTGTTCCCGCTATCGCGAAAAACATAATACAGAATGTAATAATAAATCCCAGACTTCTTCTTAAGACTGCCCTCTCCATTAACTTTCCCCCTTCTATTGTTGACATCAGCACGATTGTACCAACAAATCGAACGAAATGAGTTAATTTTTTGTAAAAAGTTTCTCTATTCAAAAAAATGATTATATACTAATAGGTAGTTAAGAGTGTAGGTTTCACTCAAAGCAAACCTAAAGAACTACACAAAATCAAAAAGATGGAACAGAACAACAGCCTGTCCCATCTTTTTATCAATCCTTCTTTTTGCTCTTTTCTTTTTCAGCTAGCTTTTCAATGCGCTCATAACGTCTTATATCTTTTCTCGATATTGGAATCAATTCCTTCTTCAGCATCTTGAAGATCGAAGCGAGCATAATCAGCAAGATTACCGTAAACGGTACTGCTGCAACTAATGAAGCGGTCTGAAGCGCATCCAATCCTCCAGCAATTAATAATACTGCTGCTATACCTGACATCAGGACTCCCCAAACTATCTTCTTATATGTTGGGGGAACTAAACTTCCCTTCGTCGTCATACTTGCCAATATATAAGAAGCTGAATCTGCTGATGTAATTAAAAATGTAAAAATCAACAAGATAGCGAGTACCGACATGATAAATGACATCGGGAGGCTATCAAATACTTGGAATAACGCCACTGTTATATCGTTATTAACTGCCTCAGCAATACCTGCGTTTTCATTCAAATCTTTATACAATGCTGTTCCACCGAATGTGGCAATCCAGAAGCAAGCAATGGCTGGGGGAACGACCATCACTCCAGCGATAAATTCACGGATTGTCCGTCCTCTTGAAACCCGAGCAACAAATGCACCAACAAACGGGGACCAAGAGATTGCCCAAGCCCAGTAGAAAATCGTCCAATCACGTACCCATGTTCCGCCAACGTACGGTTCAAGCCGTAGACTATATTGAATAAAATTTGTAATATAATCTCCAAGTCCTAAGGTGAATGCATTCAAAATGAACACGGTTGGCCCCATTAAAAACACAAAGATTAATAATAGAAAGCATAGAGCTAGATTCAAGTTACTCAAATAGCGGATTCCTTTATTTAGTCCAGTCGTAGCAGATGCCGTATAAGCAATAAAAATCACAGCAATGATGGCAATCTGTACCCAAATAGCTGAAGATACATCAAAAACCGCACTTAATCCTCCATGGATTTGCAGGACTCCTAACCCGACGGAGGTAGCTACTCCCATTACCGTGGCGATGACCGCCAATGAATCAATACTTGTCTTCACTACCTTTTTATTCCCAGTTATAGGTTCCATGGATTTAGAGATCAACCCACTTTCCCTCTTCCTGAATTGCATAAAAGCAATCGCCAAGCCTACAATAGCAAATACCGACCACTGACTGATCCCCCAGTGAAAAAAGGAGTACCCCATGGCTACACGTGCAGCTGTCTCTGTCTGCCCTTCCATCGATGCAAAAGGAGTCTCAAAGAAATGGGACATCGGCTCAGCTACTCCCCAGAATACTAACCCGGCTCCGAATCCTGTGGAAAAGAGCATACCTATCCATGTAAAGAAAGGAAACTCCGGCTTTTCATTTTCACCGCCCAATCGAATTCTGCCATATTTACTGATGGATATCCCAATTAAAAATAGAATAATAGCAAAAACCGCAATCAAGTAAAACCAGCCGAAATTCGTCGTTGTAAATAAAAATAAGCGTTGTGCCACTTCACCAAAGCGGCCAGGGAGAATTGCTCCGATAACAACTAATATAGAAATAACTGAAGCTGAGATGAGAAAAACTGGATTTTTTAAATGTTGCTTCTTCATGACTTCCTCCTATACTATTGGTCTATCCTGACTTTTCCCTTTCTCAGAATTTATATACCTGTTTAAAGCAAGTTTTAAAGGTGAATAAAAACCACTACTAAAACCGTGCGATAACAATTTGCTTCAATTGTTATCGCACGGTTTGGGATTAGAACATAAATTATCCAGCATGTTATATGGACAAATTGAAATACATTAGAATTCCTCATAGCTGGCTCATGTACAGAGCATACTAATGGCCTTTACTGCTCAAGATGACTAGTTATTTCTATACCAGCAAGCGCTTGTGTTGCTAAATGATCTGCCTCACGATTCATTTTTCTTGAGACCACTTCATAAGATGGAGTAATCCCAAGCTTTTCTATCTTATTCTCAATACGATCAAGCCAGCTTGACAACTCTGATTCGTAGACAGGCCACTCGTCATTCAATTGATTAACAACCACCTTCGAATCCCCAATGAAGCTAACGGGCAAATGATGGACCTCTAAAAATTCCAATTCAGTCAGCCCAAGATGAAGTGCAGCGTACTCTGCCTCATTATTACTAACCAAACCTTCTACTGATGCATTTCTTCTGATTCGATAAGATTTTTCATTTTGTTCATAGTAAATCACACATCCTAATCCAGCTTTTCGGGTTTCCCGGTCAAATCCCCCATCAAAATACACAGTGATATGATAAGGCTCTGTTTTTACTTCTTCCAGAAATTTTCTCAACTGCTTTAATGTCCAGCTTGCATCATGTTCATCGAGAAGAGTTAAATGTTTGACCCGGCCAGTTTTCTCAAGATCTTCAGCAAGTTCAAGTGCCGCCTTAGTAGACATCTCATCCGAGCTAAAATTGGTTTTTATCCCTTTTTTCGTGACGTAGGTGATTTCCATCCGCAGCTGCAAGAGTAATCCTCCCATCCTATTATTAACTTAATGTATATTTTCCCCCTTGGGAGTAAATAAATTCATTAACTATAAGATTATGCTTGTTCCCATTCTTTTCTAAATAATTGTTATTGTAATGCAGGTTTTATTATGGAAAAAAGAGGAAATAGTAACAGTAAAAGGAGGTATCCTTCGCATGATGGATCAGTCAAAAAAATACCTTGATGAAACTTTGTTCCAAGCTAGGAGATTTGGGCTTCAATCTAATTACATCCAAAAGCTCGAGTCAGAACGAAAGGAACGATTAGAAAAAGAAAAAGCATTACAGACGGAAGTGTATAATCATAGTCTTCATAACTGAAGTCTATTTTAAAGCACCCTAATTAATTAGGTGCTTTTTTGTGGCTTTTTCTAATGTATCCCCATATTCTCAACTTCCCTTAAACAAAAGGTTCTTCTTTATTAGACCACCCTATGATATAAGGCAGTATTTCAATTACGATTGTAGATATTACAAGGATAAGTACATAGTTTCTACTTTCTTTTCTAATTATTACCTTTTAAAGCACTAGCGATTTTTTCATGCCACTCGGTATAGTTTGTAAGAATGGCCAGTTGAAAATCAGATAAACTAGTGGAGAGTTTAACTGTTTCGTAACCATGAACATCCTCAAAAAAGACTGCTATCTCTGTTTTATTTCCTTGTTTATCCTCCGCGAATAATGCAAATGTCACAATCTCGGCTGTTGACCCTCCCTTACCTCCAAGATGTAGAAATCTATCTTGATTACTAGAGTTTTTCATCGGCCATTCCATAATTGCTTGCAGTTGATCAATCACTTCCTGTGAAAAAAAGGAAGTGTTATTGATCTTTTGTACAATCGAGACATATTCTGATGTGGTAGCCCTTACAAGCTTTCTAGAAGCAATTTGGTCAAACCCTAAATTATGCCATGCCGCCAAGTTTGCTTGTTCTTTATACTTGCCGTCACTGTCTTGACTTAATATGGCATGAATACGATTCGCTTCATTTTTATATGCCTCCTTGGACATTTCCTTAACTAGACTCAGCACTTTTTTCGCTTGGTTCCTATCAAAGATATCTAGATGATGAGCTTTTGCAACTTCATAAGGAATAAGAAGATAGGATACAATCGGAAAAATCTCTTCATGCATAGATAATTGAAGTTTCTCTAAATTAGAATTGATACGTTCAAGCCCCAACCGCCACATTAAATATTCCGTGTTGGCATTCGAACTAAAAGCAATCATTCCATTTGCAACCTCGCTCAAGGGCACTTTACCCTCCGTTAGAAGATCTAATGAATGTAACCACTCTTGATGGGCACCACCGTCCGTTCCTGGGATATAAAAACGGTTTAAGTCTTTTACATCAATTAGCTCACTTGAATCAATATCTTTAGTAGCTGCTTGTTGAGCGAATTCGATTGCTAGAATAATCTTAACCGTACTCGCAAGCGGACGTAATTGTTGTCCTTGATAATTAATATGTAACTTTCCGTTTTTTACAATGGTTAACGAAGATCTGTTTGGATTTTTGGCAATAAAATTTAATACATATTCCGGATCAGGTTTCTGTATCCATTTACGCAGCCAAAGGAATCCTATTACTAATAGCAAAATAACTCCAACTAATACTAGAATGATAGTAAATATCAATGTAAATGCTCCCTGCTTCATAAATTTAATTAATCATACGTTTAATCTTTACAAGAAGTTTCAAAATAAAAAAGTGCTTTTCTTTTTTTTAAAAAGAATGCACTCACTTCATGGTAAAACAATCAACTATTTTTTAATTTTCATCTGGATTTCTCTATTTAAACTCCAAAACATATTCAAAACATAACCAAAAGCTAAGGAGCAAAAAATAACGCTAATTATAGATAACTCCTTTGTAAAACCGAAGGACCAAAACATCAAAAATACAAAGAAACTACAAATACCAATTTTGATTAAATTTACCATCGATAAACCTCAATTCTTAAATAAAACTTGAACTCTGTCCATACCGTTATTATCGTATGGGTTAATTTTGATTGCAAACTATTCCTTTAATCGTATCAATTATCAAATCAGGATTCTCCAAATGAATGGAGTGATTATTGTTCGTCTTAATTTGTATTGTTTTCTTGGTTAATCTACTAAGCTGATTTTGATATTCTACCCAAGTCGGATCTTGATTATTGGAGCTGATAACGATTGCTGGTAAATCTTCTCTTAATTTTACTGCATTTTTAACTAGTAATGCTGACCTCTCACTATACAGAAATTCTTTATATACTGCTTCATAAGACTTAGGAAGATACCCAACATAATCGGCATATTTTTGGTAAGGTTCTGGCAGATATTTTCTTCCAACCGGTTGTTTCAAAAGTTTAGGAATTCCAATTCCGGAAGTAATGTAACCAAATCGAAAGAGGTTTAAATTTTTACGATAGGACTTTTTACGATTGGTATCCCAAACATCACTCATATATCTATTTTCGTGCACGGCATCGATTAGAATTAATGATGTAACTTTCTCTGGAAATTTACTTGCAAAAAGCCTCATATTCAATCCGCCAAAGGAATGCCCAACTAATACATATGGTGGTTTTAGTTCTAACTCATCTAATACATATATTAAGTCATCTACCACATCTTCACTTGTATATGGGAGATTGCTTCGTGAACTCCATCCATAGCCTGCACGATCAAATGAGAGGACTTTTGTAAACTTAGATAATTCTGGCTGTATATGATACCAATCTAAAGAACAACAGCTTAATCCAGCGTCTAAAATCACACTAAATTCCGCATCCTCTATACCAGAGACGACGACATGAATATTCCTATCTTTAATCCTAACCTTTTGACCTATTTCCTTCACTTTGTTTTTCCTATTAAGATAGAGGTTTGTTAAAGTAAAAGGGAAACCAATTACGTCAATCATTGTCTTAACCCATTTCATCTTATTCCTCCCAGGCACACTAATTTCTCAATTTACTGCATGATTAACGGTGGGAGTCCTCCCTCACCAATAAAGTAAGCAAAGACGGTAAAACCTAAAATGAGAATGGAAATAACGATGATCATCAAAGCCAGAACTATATTTTGTCGTGATATTATTGATTTAATTCCTATAATTAAACTTAATAACCCAATCACAGAACTTATCATCGCACCTAATATATTATTCATATTCGCTAACATCGCGCTGAAAAATAATATAAAGAATACTACTTGTAAACTGATTCCAATTCGTAAAGATTGCAACACAATCTTACCTCCTAAATATGTTTCATTCTATCTAAGGGGAAATAATATCCCTTATAATTAAATATGTTAGTGAAACCTATTTTTTCTGCAACTGCAATGGAAGGATTATTATCTTCCATACAATCCCAATATGGAGTAAAGTCATTCTCCAAACAATCTCTTGCAAATACGTGGGCTAACTTTTGCGCCAACTTGTTTCCACGGTATGCCTTCAACGTTTCAATATCAACAGCGTGCACATCATCAATAACAAAACCAGAAAAACAAATACTAATGATATTGTTAGGATTCTTTATGCAATAACCAGTTCCTAGTCTAAAAAATTGTTCCGTTGAAGACCAATACTCTAAAATTTTAGAATGCAGAAGATCAATATTATGAAGGGTATTACTATAATAAAGCTCCTCATCGATCTTTATGACTTCAAATTCTTGTCCTATGACAGGTTCATCCTCAGCGTAAAAATTCTCTTTTTGTAGTGTATAGACTTTTTGGTTCCAGCTTTCCAGTTTCCGATGTGCAAACAGCTTCTCAATAACCACATCCCATTTTTGATGATTGCCCATTGCTTCAAACCACTTCAATCCTACTTTTTCTGCTTCTGCTTGAATCATCGTATCAATAAAATGATTAATTTGGCTATTAAATTCCTCATTTGATTCATTGCCAATAAATAAAAACCCATCATTGTTCCCAAGCCAAACAAGTCCGGCGTCCGGAGAATAGATATTGTCTACAAATATTCGTCCAGGATTAATTCCTTCGACTACAGCTTTCACCTCAATTTGCCCCTGCTGGTTAATTAAATTCTTACATTTATAAAAATCAGTTTGATTCAGCTCAGAAATCATCGAATACCTCATTCCATAACCATAATGAGTTAAACTTTATTTGTTCTATATTCCTCAACGTATTCTTCATAATCCAGAACTTCAATTACACTTGACCAATGCAAAACGGTCCCTACAAAATCACGAATGTCCAAACCTTCCATTTCATATGTAGTTCCGTCATTGACCGTTCCTGTAGCGTCCTCAATAAACGTAACTTTATACCCTCTATCATATGCTGCAATTGCCGTAAACTGGCAACAAAACTCGGTATTGAAACCTGTGATGAAAATATGGTCCACACCAAACTGTTTTAGCTTTTCATCCAGTTCTGTTTGGTAAAATGAGCTTGGTGTCTTCTTTTCTACTACGATTTCTGCATATTTTTTCAAGGAATCATGAATTTCAGAGCCCGCCGAATTTTTGTGGAATGAACTTTTTTCGTCATCGTCCAAATTTCGAATAAAAATAACTTGGTCTCCATTTTCTTTGAAATCTGTAATCATCGTTTCGATCATACCGATTTCTTGGTGAAAGTCTTTAAAGTCAACAATTGTCTTTTGTGCATCAATGACCAATAATGCTCTCATTTTTTTATCTCTCCTATTTCTTCTTTCTATCTTTATATAGATTCAACAAAGAGATGCTTTCTCCTTCTTTGTTTTTAACTCGCTTATCGTATACCATTCATAGATTGCTATCTTAAAAAATCGACAAGCACTTAATAAGCACTTGTCGATTACTTCGTTACTTCTCGTTAACATCGATATCTTCTTCTGCAGGAGCTTCCGGCAGTTCTGGTACATCATCTATCATTGGCGGAGGATCAGGTGGTCCGTGAACATTATTACTTACTCGTATTTCCACAGTATACTTCAATGGTACAAACTCATTGAATTTACTCATTCCGACCACTGTCCCTTTTACTTCAGGGGCCCAGACATATTTAATCATATATTTAATATCTGCACCTTTGGATTGGAATTCTTCAAAGAATATTCTCGGCAGTTCACCCTCTGATTGCCCACGATAATCACCTAAGTATGGCTTCCCTAACGAATAAGTAACAGTAACACGTTTGTCGTCATTATCCGTTAACTTCGTATCTGCAGCAACGGATTGTGAAATCAGTCTTCCGTAAGCAACATCTGCGTGATAAACCTGTTTCACCATCACTTCCAAATCTGGGAAACTAACAGCAGCTTCCTCTGCAGTAAGTCCAGCAAAATTAGGAACAATTGTAGCTTTACCTAGAGATACAACAACTTCCATCTTATCTCTTTTGGCAATTTTCTCTTCTGGAGTTTCACTTTGACTAATGATAAACCCAGCTTCAACCGTATCAGAATCCGCTTCTTCATAGGTCATATCAATTTCATTTGTTTCAGCCCATTTCACAACTTCTTCTTTGGCAACTCCCGTGAAATTAGGTATCGTAATATTCTTTTCAAATACTTCTTCACCTTTAGAATAGTAGACAGCTGCACTATGTTTACGTTGATAGCCTGTTTCGTCAACATCATCATCTCTAATGGTGAGCTTAATGAATTCGCCTTCTTCAACATCATCACTGTACTCCGCTACAATTTGCAGATTTTCTGCTTTGTTCTCTTCAATCCAACTTCGTGCTTCCTCTTGACTCATGACAGAAAAATCAGGCAGCAGAATAACCTCTTCCGGATCCGGTCCTAAACTGCTTGTTAGCTGTAGTGTGTTCCCTTTTCGGATTTTCTCTCCAGCAGGAACACTTTGAGAAATAACTTGATTTGCATCATATTCCTTATTATGTTCTTGTATTAATTCGATTTCTACATCATTTTCATTAGCCCATGCACGTGCTTCAGATACAGGTTGTCCAACAAAATCTTCCACCTTCACATGAACGAGTATGTAGTAAATGAAAAAAATTAACACACAAGCTAGAACAGATCCAGCAATGATCAGCCACAACCGACGACGTTTTTTCCGTTGATAGTCCGGATCAATCTCCACATCTTCTTCGGAGTCACGACGATAGCTGCTTCTAGTAGAAACAGGATTGGACTCAGTAGAACTCTCGGGCTCAGGAACTCTTTCTTCCATTTCCGCAGCAGAAGCTTGCTCTTCCTGCTTCTGCTGCGAATCTATTTGTTCCTGTGTTTCAACTGGTTCATCATTTTTGGATTTCGATTGTTTTTCTTCGTCTTGCTCACTCAACAAATCCTGGTACTTATCTTTATTAAATTTGGATAGAAAATCACTCATAAGCAGTCAGTACACCTTTCCTCAAAAGGAAAGCCTGATCGGATTGCAATGCAATTTCATTGGAGTGCGTAACTACGACGACGCATTTATCGTGTTCATGCGCCAGTCGTTTGAAGATATCAATGATTTCCTGCTCCATTTCTTCATCCAGGTTTCCTGTCGGTTCATCTGCCAGAATCAATTCCACATTCGTCGCAAGCGCACGGGCAATTGCCACCCGTTGTTGCTCTCCCCCCGAGAGCTTATTGACTGGACGGTCTGCTTTACTTTTTACAATCCCAATGTAGTCGAGTAAATTGTACGCCACTGTCTTGGCATCTTCCGGGACATCATTCTCTGTGATCGTCATTGGAATGAGTACATTTTCGACTGCAGTAAAGGTCGGAATCAAGTTATAACTTTGAAAAATAATCCCCACATTATTACGTCGGTACTTTTCATAACCAATCTTCTTAATATCTTCATTGTTGAAAAGAACGGTACCGCTATGTGGTGAATCAAGCGCACTGAGTAAGGAAAGCAGGGTGGTTTTCCCGGAACCGGATTGCCCTAAAATTGTATAGAATTTCCCCTTTTCAAATGAAATGGATGTATCTTTTAATATATAACGACGCTGTTCACCATCTTGGTAAAAGTAATTTAAATCTTTCGCCTCTAATATCATTGTTTCACCTCTCATCACATCAATATTTTCTTAGGATTTAGTCTTAAAATATAAATCAGCGGAATGACTGTTGAAATGAGAATCGTCAACAACCCAATTCCAAAGAATGCTAGAACAAAGCTTGAATTAAGGCTGACCTCATAAGAATCCAAAACATCTTGTGTCGTTAAATGAGTTTGGATGGCCCCGCCATAATACATATAATCATCTTGATACGATTGATCATCTGCATTGATCATCGTTTCTGATACCTGTCCAGCGATGAGATTACCGGTGAATAATGATAATGAAATGGCAATTAACGCAATAACCATTACTTCAATTAAAATTTGTCCAATAACACGGCCACGTTTCTCCCCTAGTGATAAATAGATACCTAATTCACGTTTTCTATCTCTTAGGAATAATAAGACTACTAAACCAATAATAAGCACAGTTGCACCTATAGCCGCATATAAAACGTACCTTGATAAATTGGACATCGACTCTACTGGGCCTGCGATGCTATCATATTGATCGGTAGCGCTATGGACCTTATAGAGATTCGGTAGTAACGGCGCAACTTCTTCCGCAAATGCTTCACTATCTTCAGGATTATTCAGAACATACAATGGTGTATAATATTCGAATGATGCTTCTTCTCCCTCGGCCGCAACCATTTCTGCATATTCTTCGTCCGCTTTCAAATACTCCTCATATTGGTATTTCATTTCATCCACAATAATTGGGTTTGGTACATATACGGTATTTTGGAATTCTATATCCATGAAATCCATCATGCCGCCCATTTCGGAACTACCCTCTGAATCATCTTGCTTAATAGTTTGTGATTCGAATATTCCTATAATCTCTAAGACGACATCCCGTGAAGTGACTAAATTATCTTCTCCCGTTTCTTCATCCCAAGTATAAACCTCGTTTACCAACGTAAAGGTATCCCCAACGTTAAGGTTATTTTTTTCTGCCAATTTATTAGAAATGATAGCTACAGAGGTGCCATTATCGACTTCTTCTTGGGTAAAGACACGACCATCGACTAATTTTGCCTTCTGTTCTTCAATATCAAGAACAGGTGCATAATTAATTCCCTTCAACATAAAGTCCATGCTGGGACCATGGTGTACAACTTCACCCTCCATATCACCTTGGTAACTATCGATACTCTCTGAGCCTAACCAATGCATTATATTAAAGTCATAGTACTTTACATAAGAAAGTTCACCAATCTGTTTCATCAAATCAACACTAAGGTCTTCAATCACAGTATTTTCCCAGTCTGCTTCACTAAGCTTATCCATTTCTTCATAATCAAGCTCTACAGTAGCAGTAGCACCTAGTCTCTCTTTAATGTTTGCTTCCACATTTGTAGTGGCTTGCTGAATTGAAATGGCTCCTGAGATCAAATTCCCCAGAATAAATATTACTGCTAATAAAATTAAAGACTTTCCCTTTTTCCTAGTAATTCCTAGAAATCCCCGCTTAATAAAATTCATTACAAACCCCCTCATTAAAAAAATTCTCTTCTCTTGTAATTTTCTAAAAATTTAACGTATATTTGTATTATATACGAGCGCCCCATGTTATCCAAGCTATTCTTGGATACGATTTCACCTCTTTCACGATTAAATTCTATACTGTATTAATAACTTAATACGACATATACTTGTATTATATTTGTAATAGTGTAGAAATACAACTGTTATTTTTCCTATATCTGGAAGAAGTTTTTATTTGCGATATTTTTTAAATATTTTTGTTCGCACAATTACGAAACAAGACACTCTCAAGTACGTATAAATTATCACTAACACTCATAAAATTTATCTATTAAGATAAAATATTCGAGGTAGTCTATTCAATAGATTGATAATGAATGCTATATCATTTCATCGTTCCATATAGTTGTTTTGACGTTAATATTGATTCTGTCCAATGTAAAATTGGCTTACCCGATTCGGATAAGCCAATTTTTATTCTCTAAAACTATTTTGATAATGCAATCTTTATATGTTCCAAGTGATGTTCTTCATGCCAAGCTAATTTTGCAATTTTTGTTGCAACACTGATTTCCCCATTGTTTTCATGAGTGAAGATACGGCTCAACTCTTCCTCTGTTACACTATTCCCTAAAGCTACAATACGCTCATTGATGCCTTCCAGCATCTTAATCGAACTTTCTACTGGGAGTTCTGTATCTGGTTGAACAGCCCATTTATCCTGAACAAAGTTAGGTACCTTAGGGTTTTCATCTGTCAATGCCAGCTTCAAACGTTGAAACATATTCATCTGGGAGTCGGCAATATGATGAACTAATTGACGGACGTTCCAACTGCCATCGCGGTATGTTTTGCTTAACTGCTCCTCATTTAATGAATCGACCGTTTCTCGCAACCTAGTAGTGTATGTTTCAATTTGCTTCAACCATTCCTGTACATGTTCCAGCGTCACCTGCTCTGGAACTTTCAATTCACCAATCGGAAATTTTACATCCATTTCAATCGATCCCCTCTTCCCTATAATATTTATTTCGCTGTTAATCTCTACTATAGCCAATCTACTTTAGGATTGTAAACTAAATGACATATGACTAGAATCGTTGAAGTAACATCGTGACTTAAACTTGAAGTCTTATTGGCCAAGGAACAAACCAATGGGTGACTTGTTAATGTAACCAATTAAAATAAGTGCTCCCTATTTAAGAAAGCACCCATTTAATAAGATTTAATTTGATATACTTCTATTTACGCCAAATAAATTCCGCAGACCGAAGATGATGAACACAATGATCACTGATAATGATAAAACGAATAAAAAGCTCGTTGTTGGATCGTATTTAAATGCATAAATATATTTATCAATGGTATAGATTTGCCCTGGATCAGTAACATGCGACGGGGTGAACACCAAATGACTTCGCCAACTTGTTTCAAATGGCATATAGGAAGCAGTCCATGAAGTTGCCGAGTAACTATAGACAAATACAAACAGAACGAGAAGAACGCCTAGTAGTTTTTTCATATTATTACTCCCCTTTCCGCATAGGATATTTCCTTTATATGGTAATCATACCGTTATATACTTCTACAAAAAAACTTAATATCCTTCTTGGATTTGCAATCTTTTCGACTATTTAACGCAAATGAATCGATTCTCGTAGAAAGTTTAGAATTGAATACATCCCATCTCCACCTTCTACGGGATATCGGAATGTAATTTCCAGGACATCATCACCAACTTCATAAGCAATAAACCCTTTATCCACTCGATTTTGACTAAAGTACTGCATTTTCCCCGCAAATCCATTTTCCTCTGAGGATACGCTCTCAAGTTCAAACTCTTCATCATATCCTTCTGCTTCAAATCTTTCTTGCAGGTTTGATATAGATTGATCAAGATTGGTGTCTTCGATAATTGCTAAAGTTATCGTATATTCATCATCTATTGAATACTGTATTTCGTTTTCATACACTTCAGGTGCTCCGAATACCTTATCCAATTGATATGCAATTTTATAAGGTTGTATTAGATAGTTGATGACTTCAACTTCTTGGTCCATCCCTTCATTCTTTCTCGTTACAGCTTCCACAGAGCCAGTATGAATCTCCAGGGCCGCCTCATCGGTTTCAACCGAATCATCAGACGTCACTTTTACTTCGGGGTTATGGTTATCTACTATTTGGCTATCTTCGCTGCGAGTTATACTTGCTTCATCATGGTACGTGATACTGTCCGTATAAAAGGTATAACCGAAAAACAATACGATAGCGAGGATTCCGATACTTGAAGCAAATTTTAATACAGCAACTAATCTCATTTTTTTCCTGCTACTATTCATGGAAAATAAAATGCTTTTCTCCAGTTTATTTTTTCTTGATTCTTTCCAAATGATATCTTTATCCAATTGTTTCAATTGACTGTCGAAATAAGAACTATCATTATATTGATTTCTCATGCGGATACCCCTCCTTTAGCAATTCCTTCTCTAAAGCGGGAATTGCTCGATAAAGTGTCGTTTTCACTTTTCCTTCCGACCAATTTAAAATCTCACTTGTTTCTCTAATACTGAATTCTTTTATTTTCCGGAGGATGATGACTTCACGATAGGAGGATTTCAACTTACTTAACGCACGATACAACTGGATTGAACTTTCACGAATTTCTACAATATCATCCGGTGAAGGCACAGAAGTCTTCTTTGCAGTAAATATCTCTTGAAGAATTCTCAATGGCTTTTGTTTTCGTATATAATCTATAGTGAGATTATGTGCAATACTGAATAGCCAAGTTTTAGGTTGTGCCTTATGTTGAAAGGTATGATGATTTTTATAAGCTTTAATAAACGTATCATGGGTCAAGTCTTCCGCCATTTGATAATCATGTATCATCATCAAAATATACTTAAAAATCGACTCACTATATAAATGATACCAATCGGTAATTTCCTCTTTCGTTTGATCCGGCAATTAACTCACCCTTTCATGCACTTGTTTATTGTTTTAGACGTATTAAAAAAGATTAAGTCACATATTTGTTTTCGCCAAACATTATTTCAACAAAAAAGGCGTATCCCCTGCTTCTTTAGAGATACACCGACTAATCCAGATAACAAGCTTCCTATTAATTTTTTATGAATCTACCCATATGTAGATTGCAGTAGTTAGCAATTACAAATCATTACAACATTACCATCCGGATCTTTTATATTAAACCAGGCAGTATTGTCTACCCATTCTATTTCCCTAACAACTTCAATATTCTTAGCTTTTATATACTTATATGCTTCTTCGATTTCTGGGGCGAATAAATTAAATATAGGGTTAGGACTGACATGGTATTTAAATGCAGGATCGAAGGTGTGATCGTCTAACGTTAGAGATGTGGAGCCTGTGATAGGGATATTATAAACAGGTGAAGCTATCTTTTCTAAATCAACATCGAGCCCTAGTAAATCTGAATACCACTTTACTGACTCCTTCAAATTCGTTACATGAACAAACACGCCATTCATTTGGTTTTTGATTGGTATTACTTTCTCCATTTTTTCAAGTCCTCCCTTATAATTCTTCCTCTAGTATCCATTCAACGAAAAGATTGGGATTCCTGCATAAAGTATGTACTTTCCTTAATCTCGCTTATATAATTTTGTATAAAAGTTTTTAATTTTTCATCACTAATGTATTAATCCGCTGTTTTTCTTCCTCTTTATCCAAGTATTCAAAGAAACCTAAACGATTTCCCCATGGATCGGAAAATGTACCCCATTTTACCGGAACTTCTTCTCTTGAATATATTACAAAATCATCGATCTTCAATTCTTTTACAAGTCTCTCTCTTTCACCTTCTATATCTGTCACACCAAGTCGTAAAGGACCACTTGTAATCGCCGGTTTTCCTTCAGCAACCTGCAACCAACAACCAGGGATAATCTCCCATTCAACAAATCCTTCATGGGGTATGAAATCTGGTGTCCGGTTAAGCATAGTCTGATACCATTTACGACCTTCTCTGATATCTTCTACACGAACTTGTATCGTCATTTCAAATACCAATCGAATCCCCTCCATTCATAGCTATTCGTAATAAGACATCTTATTAATAGAATTCCACAAGAAAGGGTGTTTCTCCTCCCTTGAAGGAAAAACACCCTTTTACTTAATCAAAATCCATTTTTAATCATTGAATAGTATTTTAGTTATTTGCCTCAACTTTAGACTTTACATCGTCTTTTGCGGATAATAATTCATCCTTTGCCTCAACTGCGTCATCTTTTACATCGGCTAACTCACCTTTTGCATCTTGGACGGAAGACATTACATCTTTAGACTCTTCCACCACATGTTGAGTTGTATCTTTAATATCTTTTACTTGCGTATCCAAGATTGCCTGTATCTTTTCAATTGCGTCTTTGGAAATCTCTGTTGCATTCTGAATACGCGTGATTATCGCTTCTTTCGTACCATTGGGATCTTCTTTGATTGTTGTTGCATATTTACTTACTGTATTCTTCATATTCTTGGAAGTATCTTTTACCTTCTCTCGCGCATTGCTGTTTAAAAGTACCAATGAAGAAGCTCCTGCAATCACTCCAGCTACGATTAAACCTTTTTTTGCTTTTTTCTGTTTGTTCATTGTCATACTCATGCAGATCTTCCTTCCTCTAATTATTTATTGATATTGTTTAGATTCCCGAGGTCGAACATCTTAAACATTTCCCCGCAAAGATGTGACATTTTTCCTATATGCAAACCATCAAAGAATCAGCTTGGAAATTTATTGTAACTTCTGTGTAACTCATTTTTGTTAGTTTACGCATAATTAAAAACGCTGTATAAGCGTTAAAAAAAAGGAGTGAATAAATGTTTCAAGGGACATCTCGGTTGTTGATTGTGTTGTCTTGTCTCACTGTTTTATGTTTGTTTCTTAAGGTGGATAGCGATCAGGTGGCTGCAGCTAGTTTTGAAGATGGTGAGTATAATGGAAAACCGTACAAACTTTATGTACCCTCAGATTATGATGAAGATGCTGAAATCCCTTTAGTCGTAATGTTACATGGCTGTACCCAGAATGCAGCTGATTTTGCAGCTGGTACCGAAATGAATGCAGTGGCGGAACAAGAGGGGTTTATGGTGCTCTATCCGGAGCAGCCTCGCAGTGGAAACTTTAATTATTGTTGGAATTGGTTCGAACCAGCACATCAAGCAAGGGAATCTGGAGAACCTGCTACGATTGCAGGAATGGTAGGTAAAGTGAAAGACGACTATGTAATTGATGATGACCGTGTCTACGTTACTGGATTGTCTGCAGGTGGTGCCATGTCAGTCATCATGGGGGCAACCTATCCAGATGTATTTACAGCAATTGGAGTAGGTTCAGGACTTGAGTATAAAGCAGCCACAAATCTGATCGAGGCAAATATGGCGATGCAGAACGGTGGTCCAAATCCGGCCATTCAAGGTGAACGGGCATTTGAAGCAATGGGTGAGCATGCTAGAATTGTTCCTGTCATCGTTTTCCACGGTAGTGATGATTGGACCGTCCGCCCTATCAACGGAGATCAAGTCACAGAACAATGGATTGAAACGAATAACTTAATTTACAGTGACAGTGATCACATTAGCAAATCACCATCTGAAACCATTCAACATGACAATCCCAACGGCAAAAACTATACCCAATATCTTTACAAAAATTCAAAAGGTGAATCCATCGTAGAGAAATATATCGTACAAGGCATGGGGCACGCATGGTCTGGTGGAAGTCTACAAGGGAGTCATACAGACCCACAAGGCCCTAGTGCAAGTGAAATAATGTGGAACTTCTTTAAGTCAAAATCAAAAGAGATTATACCAGATGATGATGCACCTTCTACTGTTGCAACTCCACCAGGTGGTAAATATACCACTAGTGTAACTGTAGAATTAAACGCAGACCGAGAAGGAACAACATATTATACGATTGATGGTTCGGAACCAACAACAAACTCTACTGTATATTCCGCACCGATTGTAATTGAAGAATCGACAGAACTTAAGTTTTTCACGATAGCTGTAAACGACAAGAAAGAAAATGTTAAAACAGAGAGTTATGTGATAAATAAAGACGATGACCCTGAAAACGATTTAGAAAGATTAGAAATACAACAAAATGAAAGCGGTTACGTAGGTCGTCTTATTGCTGACGGCTTAAGCAACAAAGAGTTTAGACTCGGCGATAAAGGGATGTATAATACAGACACTTATCGAACTATCCTTTCCTTTGATACATCTGTTTTAGACAATCAAACCATCAACTCTGCGAAATTAATTTTACTCACAAAATCAAGTACCGGAACCATTAATAATATATCGGTTGATGTTAAGAATGGTTATTTTGGTTCCAGTCCAACCCTTGAACGTAACGACTTTTTAGCTAGCGCAACCACAAATTCCATAACAACAATTGAGAATGTCCCTGCAACTAACGTGGAACGAATTGAGATAGAAATACCGTTGGAGAACCTTAATCGAGACGGACTCACACAATTTAGACTTAAAGCACAAACAACTGCCGGATTGAATCGTAATTTACTTGAACTATACAAAGAGGATGACCCGGAGTATACCCCTCACCTTGAAATTGATGTGAGTAACTGATTTGGTTGAAATATCAATTAGAAAGAGGCTGGGACAAAACCCCAGTAAATAGAAAATAGCTTCGCGCTTTTTGCGCGAAGCTATTTTCTATTTATCATAATTTTAGTAAACAAAAAGGACACCTTTTGATAAAATTAAAGTTACCAGACAA
>NZ_JAMBON010000028.1 GCF_023715655.1 Oceanobacillus luteolus
TATTTATGAAGCATTATAATGAAGAGCGTATTCAAGAAAAATTAGGCTACCAATCTCCAATAGAATTTCGTGGAATGGCAGCCTAAGAAGGTGTTTTATTATTGTCTCAAATTGCTATGTCAGTCTAGATGGAAGGCTTTTTTATAGACTAACTTCATATTAAACTTCAAAATAACCTGCAAAATCTTCTTCAGGTAGGTATGCTCCGATTATGAAGTCACCGAATTCGGCAAACTTAGTCGTCACTTCATCAAAACGCATTTCGTATACGATTTTTTTGAACTGAAGTGGGTCGTGGGCGAATAGAGTGACACACCATTCCCATTCATCCAAACCGATGGAACCACTGATGATTTCTTTCACTTTGCCAGCATATTTGCGGCCAGTCATTCCATGCTCATAAAGTAATCTTGTACGTTCCGCTTTGGAGATTTCAAACCAGTTCGCATGTTGCTCACGACGGCGAGCCATTGGATAGAAACATGCGTATTCCCATTTTGGCAGAATCGGTTTCAATCTTGCTTCCACCGCTGGGGAAAGCTCTCTGTCTTTTCCTTCTTGCATCGGATTATGCATAGTCATTTCCACGATGGATACATAAGAGTATGCAGGGATAAGGAAATCCCCCAGCTTAGAACGATTAATATCTCGTTTGATTTCTTCCAGCTCGTCCATTGTAGGACGTAGGAAAATAAATAACAGATCAGCTTTATTGCCGACCACTTTATAGACAGATTGACTTCCTTCTTTATTTTCTTCAACAGCATCCCATTTTTTCATGATTTCCTGAAATTCATTGATTGCTGCTTTACGTTCTTCTTCTGCGATCATTTTCCATGATGGCCAGTCAAAAGTGCGTGTATCATGTAGTTTGCACCAACCATCCATTGTTACTACTGCTTCAGCCATTCTATCTCTCCTAACATAATTGAATCTGCTTTCAATATAGCATAACTACCATATGTAATTCATCTTATAACTGTAGCTGTCAAACCTTTGTCAAATATCGGGTCAAATCAGTGGTTATTTCTTTCATTCATTAGCCAAATACCGTAAAATATTAGGTAAGACATCATAATGGAGGCGTTACAATGAGTGACTTATTCCAAGAGTTAAAACATAAAATTACTTCTGCAGACAAGAAAATTGTTTTTCCAGAAAGCCTGGACGAGCGAATCTTGGAAGCAGTATCGAAATTAAGTAAAGAGGGACTGCTGACACCTGTTTTAATTGGTGAAGAAAGTGCCATCCAGGAAAAAGCAAATTCCCTGTCATATGATATTAGTGGCTGTACGATAATCGCTCCTAATCATTATCCAGCTTTTGAAGAAATGGTAGAATCCTTTGTTGAGCGTCGAAAAGGAAAAGCTACGCCGGAACAAGCTCGTGAGGTTCTAAAGAATGAGAACTATTTTGGAACGATGCTTGTCTATCAAAATGAAGCGGATGGACTAGTAAGTGGCGCCGTCCACTCTACATCAGACACCGTTCGCCCGGCACTGCAAATCATTAAAACAAAGCCTGGGGTGAAGAAAACTTCTGGTGTATTCATTATGGTCAGAAATGAGGAAAAATATGTATTTGGCGACTGTGCCATCAATATTGCACCAGATGCAAATGACCTTGCTGAAATTGCAGTGGAAACTGCAGGGACTGCGAAGCTCTTTAATATCGACCCGCGAGTTGCCATGTTAAGCTTTTCTACAAAAGGCTCTGCGAAGTCAGAAGAGACAGAGCGGGTAATCGATGCGCTACAGATAGCCAAGGAGACTAACCCAGATCTTGTCATCGATGGAGAATTCCAATTCGATGCTGCCTTTGTACCAAGTGTTGCAGCTAAAAAAGCTCCAGATTCGGTCATCAAAGGAGATGCAAATGTATTTATTTTCCCAAGCCTTGAAGCGGGAAACATCGGCTATAAAATTGCCCAGCGCCTAGGTGGTTTTGAAGCAGTTGGGCCAATCTTGCAAGGACTTAACAGCCCCGTCAATGATTTATCCCGCGGGTGCAGCGCAGATGACGTGTACAAGCTCGCAATCATCACAGCAGCCCAAGCATTGGAAAGTTAATATCATATCAAAACGCATGGAACCAGCAGTTGGTTACATGTGTTTTTGTTTTGCTGAGACGTTGCTGGTTTAAATTCCTGGAAACTTGCTATTGGGAAGTGTTCGGTCAAATAAAGAGATTTTACTTTTCCGAAACCCTGCTTCCAAGGAGCGTTCGGGCAAATAAAGTGGCTTTACTTTCCCGAATTCCCGCTTATAAGAAGTGCTCGGTCGAATAAAGTGGTCTTACTTTCCTGAAATCCCGCTTACAAGATGTGCTCAGTCAAATAAAGCAGCTCTACTTTCCCTAATCCATGTCTACATGGATTGTTCAGGAAAATAAAGCTGCTTTATCTTATTCCAGGCATTAACGCTGGTCAATCCGCTCATTTCGCTTCAGCATTTGCTCATAGCGCTTTTCAAATGTTGCTTTCTCTTGCTCCGAGAACTCCTGCACGATAATTTCTTCGCTCAAATTCTCTAATGCGCGGTATACTCGACTTTTCACATCATCAACTGTCAGCGGGTGGTCGAGCAGATCGGATAGAGACCCCATCACTTCTGGAACAACTTCAGGATATACAAACTTCGTGCTTTCATCTCTTTTACTCAGCCTATAAAACTCTTGGATATGACGGGCGCGCTGTTGGCTATTGCCACGTACATCCAAATAAATTTGTGTCGCTGCTGCTTCCTTGATTCGACGCTGGGAGATACCGGCAAATTTTTTGCCATTAATACTTAAATCATAGTCCCCAGGACAGTAGGAGCCGACGATTTCATAAGCTTCGATTTCTCCTGTCAAATCTTGAAACATATGCTGGACAAAATGATACATCGCTTCATATGCATCGTGGATGGAAACATGCTGTACATCTGGTAATACCAAGGACAAATTAAGCACATCCTCGTCCAATGCTACCGCAAGTCCACCAGAATTACGGATAATGACTCGGTACCCTTGCTCCTGCAAGTAGGCGACCCCGTCGTCCAGAAAAGGTAGACGCCCGTCCGGAATTCCCAACACAATGGTACTCGGATGCTTCCATAGGCGAAAAGCAGGAGGGGATGCGCCGTTGCTCACTGCAGTTGCAATCGCATCATCTATCGCAAAAGAAGTCATTGCTGTATAAGGTTTCCCTTCAAATTCATGCAGAGCAGTGTGATCTATATAACGAAAAGTTTCATAACTTATAATTTCATCCCATTTTTTCATAGTTTTCTCCTTATCCTTTTTTCCTATCCAATTGTATTATATAATAAGTTAATAATCACCAAAAGAAACGGGTGGAAAAGTTGGCATATAAAGATGATCAATTATCAGAGGAGAAAGTATTTAAAGATCCAGTGCACCGCTATGTGCATGTGCGGGATCGTGTCATATGGGATCTGATTGCGACCCCGGAATTTCAAAGATTACGGCGCATTAAACAGCTAGGAACGACGCATCTGACCTTCCACGGTGCAGAACATAGCCGCTTCAACCATTCCCTCGGAGTCTATGAAATTGTCCGGAGAATCCTCAATAACTTCAAAGACCGTGAACATTGGAACAATGAGGAACGGTTACTCTGCCTTTGTGCGGCATTGCTTCATGACCTTGGACATGGACCTTTTTCCCATTCCTTTGAAAAAGTTTTCAAGCTCGATCATGAGTATTTCACCCAGGCCATCATTGTGGGCGATACGAAAGTAAATGAAATTTTGGAGAAAGTCAGTCCAGGTTTTGCGCGTAAAGTGGCAGACGTAATCGGAAAAACGTATGAAGATAAATTAGTCGTCAGTCTCATCTCCAGCCAAATTGATGCAGACCGGATGGATTACTTGCAACGTGATGCTTATTTCACTGGTGTCAGCTACGGTCATTTTGATATGGAAAGAATCCTCCGTGTCATGCGTCCAATCGAAGATCAGGTCGTCATAAAATCTACAGGTATGCATGCGGTGGAGGACTATATTATGAGCCGCTATCAAATGTACTGGCAAGTATATTTCCATCCTGTCACACGCAGTGCGGAAGTCATTTTATCGAAAATACTTCACCGTGCGAAACATTTATATCAAGATGTAGGGTATACGTTTAAATTAGAACCTATTCATTTCATTTCATTCTTTGAGGAAGATGTTTCCTTAGAAGATTATTTGAAACTGGATGAATCGGTTGTCCAATATTACTTCCAACTTTGGCAAGAGGAAGAGGACGAGATTCTAAGCGACCTGTGCGAACGTTTTATGAATCGCCGGCTTTTCAAATATGTCGAGTTCAATCCGAACTTACAAATTAATGATCTTCTGGAGCTTACGCAGTTATTTATGAAAGCAGGAATTGAGCCGGAATACTATCTAGTTGTAGATTCATCCTCCGATCTTCCGTATGACTTTTACCGGCCGGGAGAAGAGGAAGAGCGGCTGCCGATCCACTTGCAAATGCCGAATGGAAGCTTGAAAGAATTATCTCGGCATTCCGATATTGTTGAATCGATTTCCGGGAAAAAACGGACCGACCACAAATTGTATTTCCCACTGGACAAGCTGAAGGCCCTCACAGACAACGGATTAAAACGACAAATTATGGACATTCTTTACGGGCAAGGAGAGAGTAGAAAAAATGTTAATTAAACACGCAAAATTGATTCACTTTTTTTGTGTTGCCAATGAAGTAACCGGCCGAAAGAAATTGCAGAAGATGATCTATATTTTACAAAAAGCCGATTGTCCATTTGAGGAGAAATATCAATTTCATTTCTATGGACCCTATTCGGAAGAGTTGACGTTACGAGTCGAAGAGCTCTGTAACCTTGGATTTCTTACTGAAACAAAGGAAGATAAAGCGAACTACTTCCAGTATTGTTATCACGTCACACCGGAAGGCGAGAATTTCTTGAAGCAATTCACGCTCGACATGCCGGATATGATGGAAAAAGTGGATTTGCTGAAATCAAAAAGCTCGCGTTTTCTTGAACTTGTCTCTACTATTTTATACTTCGAAGATTTACCACAGCTTGAACAAGTAGAAAAACTGCACCAAGTGAAACCGAAACAAAACTTCTCGGATGAAGAGATAAAAGAAGCATATAAGTTTATTACACAGATTCGTGAGTTATAATTGGGATAAAGGAATAATGCCTTTCCCATTATGATGTGGGACAGGAAACACTGCTGTCCTGCTTTTTTATAGGAGTCAATTAGAGAGTGAAAGGAGTAATGACAATGACAAATGATCAAGAAAAAAAGAAAAATAGATTTACGATTATAAAAGATGATTCAACTGATGGACATGGAGGATACGGAGTGGGGGCAATCAGCTTAGAAAATATGTCTTCTGTCATCGTCGACCCGAATGAGAATAAAGCGTACGTTGATATGGGAGCGATGCATGCCCGCAGTGAAGTGGAGCGCCGCGTAAAGTGGATCCGAAATAAAGAAGAGGTACCAAATGGTAAGCTGTATTGGATCGTTTGGGTGAACCTTGATCGTAATGAGAAAGGCACGTATTATGCAGGGGTTGCCGGCAGTGAAATCCGCGTAGACCGGGAAATCAAGCGCGCCTACAAATCAATGGCAGAGCATGTGAAACATATGGAGCAGTCACTAAAAAATAAAATCGTCATCGACCATATGGATGAACATTCGAAAAAGTTGTTACGGGATTATCTCATTGAATTTAACGAAGAGATGTGGAATAACTCAACAGATGAATTAAAACAAGCGTTTGAACAGTGAGATTTGAACAAAATGTGACGAAAAAAGTAAAAAAACGTTAAAAAGTTGTGATTTAAGGTAGAAATTTGTAAAATATATTTAAATGGACATTTTTACTAGGACAAAAAAGAAACCAACAGTAGCTGAGCTGGACACTCGCTGCTCGTTGGTTTCTTTTTTGTAACAAACCTATTCAATTCGGGCGGTTCAGCCGAAAAACATTTGAAACCACTTTTTGAAAAATCCATCTTCCTCTTGGTCAGGATTGATTTGTGGCTCGCAATAATCCATTGGCTCTGTACCTTCCTCAAAGTACATGATTATATTCTCTCCACAGTAGGGAGTAGCACGCAATCCGGTTTCCAAATCAATCGGAACACCAACGACGCCATCTGGAACTGGAAAGTTTTCTTGAGGCTGGTCCTTATGGGCTGCCTCCATGACACGGGCCCAAATTTCTTTCGCATAAGTTGACTCTTGTACCAATTCAATCGTCCGGTTATCGTCATATCCTGTCCAAACCCCTGTTGCTATGGATGGGCTGTAACCAACCATCCAGTTATCCGAGGCAGTGGTACCGGACTTACCCGCATATAATCTCGACAATTGATTGGAAATCGGGCTACCTGTAACCGGCATATAACCATTCAACTTTGGCTCAAAAATCCCACTTAACAGATGGGTCAAAATAAAACTCGTCTTCTCATTCAATACCTGCTTCTGGCGCGGCTGCTCTCTTTCATAAATTACTCGATCATGTTTATCGATAATTTTTTCTATCGTATAGGGCGAAGTTTCTTTCCCGCCATTCCCCAGCATGCTATAAGCGTTAACCAATTCCTCCAGAGATACCGCCGCTGTGCCTAGGGCAAGGGACGGGACGGATGGCAGATCACCATCAATCCCGAATTTTTTCGCCGTTTCCACTAAACGATCGGTCCCCAAATAGATATTCGTCCGTACCGCATACACATTATCAGAAAGGGCAATCGCTTGAGCGAGATTGATCGGTTCGTAAGCGTAATAATGATTGAAGTTACTCGGTTCGTATATTTCACCGTTGTTCAATCTGAATGCCGTCGGCTTGCTCATCAGTTCCGTAAGTGGGGTATAACCGCTTTCCAGAGCGGTGTAATATAAAAATGGTTTAAAGCTTGATCCTGGCATACGTTCCGCACTCGTCGCCCGGTTGAACTCACTATTACGATAATTTTTACCTCCTGATAGGGCGAGCACCGCTCCCGTGTGGATATCCATTGAATAGATGGCCGTTTCAAGTTCTGTATCTTCTGGAATCACCTCGGGTATCACTTCTTCCAACTCGGTCTGGAGGTCCTCATCGAGTGTTGTATATAACCGATATCCACCTGAACGTATCTCTTCCTCAGGCAGTTCAAGGATGCCAGCCGCCTCGCTGATCGCTTGATCAAGAAAGTGTCCGGCAAACTCTTGGATCATCTTTTCTCCATTTGAATCGTATTCCAGTTTTTCATTAGCTGCCATATAATAAGTCGCATCGTCAATCACATTTCCACGCCAGAGGGTCTTGAGAATCAAGTCTTTCCTTGCAACGGCCTTCTCTTCGTTATTAAAGGGGGAATAGTGGGTTGGACCTTTAGGTATTCCAACCAACATCGCCGCCTCGGCATAAGAGAGATCTTCTTGGGATTTCCCGAAAAAATATTGACTCGCTGTTTCAATTCCATATGCTCCATGTCCGTAATAAATGGTATTTAAATAACCTTCCAATATTTCATCTTTTGTATAGTGCATTTCCAATTGAATCGTGTAAAATGCTTCCTTCAGCTTACGTACCCATGTCTTTTCATGGGTTAAATAGAGATTCCGAGCAAGCTGTTGAGTAATGGTACTGGCACCCTCGCGCAGCGAACCGGTCTGGATATTTTTTAAAATCGCTCCCCCGATCCGCTTAATATCAAATCCAAAGTGATCATAAAAATGTTTATCCTCAATGAGGATGGTTGTCGCAATTACTTTATCGGAAATGTCATCAAGCTCTATCCAAAAACGGTTCTCAAAAGCGCTCTCGACACCAATTATCTTTTCGTTATTACTATAAATCATTGTGTTTTGTTCGGTGCTCATTGGCGGAGGTCCCATCAAGTAACTTACCCCGAGCAATCCAATTACAGATAAGAGGACGACTGCAACCATGTAAAAACCTAACTTGAATATAATTCTTGGCAATCGTTTTTTTCGCCTTTTCACTTCTTCCAGCTCCCCTAATACTCGCTTTTCATCCAGTATGGGAAAATTAGGGAGAAAATAAACAATAATCCCTTGTTTTCTATTAGGAATGAGAATGGTGCAAGAGCTTCAGCTTAGGATGATTCACTCCGTTCGTGTTCTAATAAGTAGTCTAAGAGCATGAGTTAGGGAGAATTATTTATGCTTCGTGCTTTTGTAATTGATCTAAGAGCATGAGTGAGCAGAAATCTCCGCGGTTCGTGTACTTATAATTGTTCTAAGAGCATGAGTGGAAAGAATTCATTGTGGTTCGTGTTCCTATAATCGTTCTAAGAGCATGAATGAGCAGAAATTTCCGCGGTTCGTGTACTTATAATCGTTCTAAGAGCATGTACGAGAAGAATTTCCCGCGGTTCATGTTTTTATAAGTGGTCTAAGAACATGAATGAGAAGAATTTCCCGTGCCTCGTGTTCTAATAAGTAGTCTAAGAGCATGAACGAGTATAATTTTCCGCAGTTCGTGTACTTATAAGTATTCTAAGAGCACGAATGAGAAGAATTCCTCGTGCCTCGTGCTCTTATAAGTAGTCTAAGAGCACGAATGAGAAGAATTCCCTGTGATTCGTGTTCTTATAAGTGGTCTAAGAACATGAATGAGAAGAATTCCCTGCGCTTCATGTTCTTACAAGTGTTCTAAGAGCATGAACGAAAAAATTCTCCCGTGGTTCATGTTCTTACAAGCATTCTAAGTACACGAATGAATAGCTTCCGTCTATCATTCCGTTCTTATATACCAAATAAGGACACGAACAAGAGGTATTCTCTTCCGTTCGTGTCCTTAACTTTTACTAGAGCTGGATTGAGTTACCTTATACTTCCACAGCTGTTTTTTCTCTAACTGTTTTCAATGCCGTAGACCATGTAACAACTTCATCCAGCATGGTGTTGATTGTAGCTTCATGATACGGTGCTGGATTGAATACGCTCATATCCTGGAAGTCAGTGAATAAGCTTAATCCCGGTTGTGTACCGACTACCGCCACATTTGGAACGGATAATGCCAAACGCAGATTGTTTGCGGCAGTCACGCCGAGGGTGGATCCGTAGCCGACGATTCCTGCTGCTTTGTTATTCCATTCAGGATAGAGGTAATCAATTGCATCTTTTAATGATGAAGTGATTGCTTTGTTGTACTCCGGTGTAATGAAAACAAATCCATCAAGCTCATCAATCTTTTTTGACCAGACTTTCGCTTCCGGTGCTTGGTAATCTTGAGACATGATCGCTGGAACTGGCTCGTTGAATGGTGGCAGGTTATAATCTTTAATATCCACTAATTCATATTCCGCATCTGTTCTTTTGTCGGCAATGGATTTCACCCATTCTGCCACTTGTGTATTTACTCTTCCTTGTCTCGTACTTCCTGTAATAATTCCAATCTTAACCATTTGTATTCCTCCTAAGTAATTTGTTTTGTTGTATTTGCTTGTAATTCAATCCTAGTACATAATTAAACTGCCGGAAACTAATGGTTTTTCATTTTTGTTGTTTATCCAACATAAATCAAAAATTGTTTGAAAAGTTCCGTAGAATAGGGAACAATACATATTTTTATTGATAAGCTTGCTATTTTATCGATATAATAGTTACATTATCTAAAAAGGAAAGTCGATAACATGAATGAGCCAAAAAAACGAGTAGCTGTTGAATTGAAGACGACGATTCAAGATGCTGCCGATAAAGAAATGAACGCAGTAAAGGCCAATGGTGTCTTTATACAGAGTGCTGGAAGGGATGTCTTGTCCTATAAAGAAAAAGTTGATGATATGGATATCACTACGATGATTACGATTCAACAAGAAAAAGTATCGATTAAACGAAGTGGGGCAGTCTCCATGCATCAACAATTTCGTCTTGGACAGTTGACGGAGAATGTCTACAAACATCCCCATGGCAACATCCATATGGAAACTTTTACAAATACAATCGTGTATGAACAGCTTCAACCTAGTAAATCTGCGCGATTGAGACTGAAATATACGGTGAAGTTAAACGGACAGGATGAAAGAAATCATATGTTAGAGCTATTTATTAAAGAGGAGGACTCTGAATGAACGTATTAGAACAAACAGAGCAGCAGCTGAAACAGGAAATTGCTCAAGCAGTGCTTACAGCAGGACTTGCTAGCAAGGAAGAGCTTCCTGAAGTGATTTTGGAAAAACCAAAAGATAAATCCCATGGTGATTTTGCAACGAATATCGCAATGCAACTAGCCCGGATTGCTAAAAAAGCTCCACGACAAATTGCGGACGATATCGTGAAGGAAATCAATCAAGAAGAAGCATCCATTGAAAAAATTGAAATTGCTGGACCAGGATTCATCAACTTCTTCATGAAAAATGACTTCCTGCAACAAATTATTCCAACGGTCTTGGAACAAGGGGAAAATTACGGCAGATCGAATGCCGGAAATGGGGAACGGGTACAAGTGGAATTCGTATCGGTGAACCCAACTGGAGACCTGCATCTTGGTCATGCGCGTGGAGCGGCTTACGGAGATGTGCTTTGTAATGTGTTCGATGCAGCTGGATACAATGTTGAACGGGAATATTATATCAATGATGCTGGAAGCCAAATTGATAATCTCGGTTTATCTGTTGAGGCGCGTTATTTACAGGAACTCGGTCAAGATGTCGAAATGCCAGAAGATGGCTATCATGGTCAAGTCATTATCGATATGGCAAAAGCGATTATTGAAGAAGACGGCGATAAATGGCTGGAGAAATCCCATCAAGAGCGTTTGGAATATATGAAGGAATATGGCTTAAAAGCTTCCTTGAAAAACATTGAACGCGACTTAAAAGATTTCCAAGTCGAGTTTGACAATTGGTTTTCAGAGCGTTCTCTTTATGAAGATAATCAGATTCAGGATGCGATCAAGAAGCTGGAAGAAGGGGACTACGTCTATGAAAAAGATGGGGCAACGTGGTTCAAGTCTACCGCATTCGGTGAAGACGACAAAGACCGTGTCATCATCAAACAAGATGGCAGTTACACATACCTGACTCCAGATATTGCGTATCATAAAAATAAATTAGATCGTGGTTTTGATAAAATCATTAACGTTTGGGGCTCTGACCACCATGGTTATGTTGCCCGGATGAAAGCTGCAATTCAAGCTTTAGGATATTCAGCAGACAAGTTTGATGTAAAAATCATTCAAATGGTGAATCTCTTCGAAGGCGGCGAAAAGGTCCGCATGAGTAAGCGTACTGGAAAAGCGGTCAGCCTCCGTGAATTGATGGACGAAGTGGGCATTGATGCGACGCGCTACTTCTTCGTTTCCCGTTCGAACGATTCCCAGCTTGATTTTGACATGGACCTTGCACGTTCCCAGTCCAATGAAAACCCGGTATACTACGTACAATATGCCCATGCTCGGATCTGTACGATGTTGGAGCAGGCGAAAAATAAAGGCTTTGATGTTGATGCGGAGTTTAATCCTGAAATTTTAACAGCTGAAAAAGAGCAGGATTTATTAAAGAAACTTGGTGAATTCCCACAAACAATCGCTGACGCGGCGGAAAAACATGCACCACAACGTCTAACAAATTACGTGTTCGAGCTAGCATCATTACTTCATAGCTTCTATAACGCTGAAAAAGTACTCGATGCCGACGCTCAAGAACGTACAACTGCAAGAATAGCTTTAATGAAAGCAGTCCGAATTACCATCGCCAATGCATTGAATCTAATTGGTGTAACTGCACCAGAAAAAATGTAATTTAAATAAAAAGCCAAATCATTTCCTAGGGGGGGATGATTTGGCTTTTTTGGGCTTCATTCCTATTGGAGGTCCGCAGTACAAATACCTCTCGCTTTCCGCGGGCGGCTGGGAAGCCTCCTCGCGAGCAAGCTCGCTGTGGGGTCTCCCCTAAGCCTTTCCTCCCGCAGGAGTCTCGAGATATTTGGACTGCTCTCTGCTAAAATCAATAATGGCATTTTGATTATATAAGGCAATAGCGCTACTTGTAAGTAAAAATATCGTATGAATTAGATAAGTAAATTTATTCATTACGCTAAATAACAGAAATACCTGGGAGCAGCCCCCGATACACCGGAGACTCCTGTGGGAGCAGAGGCATCGGTGAGACCCCACAAGGCGCTTGCGCCTGAGGCAGACTAAGAACGCCACGTCCTGTGGCAACGTCTGCACTAGCACGTCCTGTGCGTCGGAGGCTCACAAAGCCGCCCACGGAAAGCGAAGGTGTATCGGGGGCTGCGGACCGTCAGAAGAAATTCTTTGAGTACATTAGGTTAGTAATCTGTATTAATCTCCAAATAATAAAATAATTTTATTTATACAAATCTATTGACTGAATGGTCATTCACCTATAAAGTAGTAGTAAAGAATTTTCTAAACTGGCGGTACATATCAAATATTGTATCATCCCCAGTTGCCATCAAATTTTTTTAGCACATTATGAAATCGCTATCATTCTGAATAAATAAAAAAGAGGGGGAGCATATAAATGGATACATTTCTTATCATCAACTGGATCGCATTCTTAATTGTAACGATTTATGCAATCTATTTATTTGCTAGAGTTGTTACGACTAGAATAGCCTACATCAAACTGGGGAGGAAGTCAGAGTTTGATGGCGAAGTTAAGTTACGCTTGAAGCGAGTAGGCAAGATTGTGTTTGGACAATCGAAATTGCTGAAGGACAAAAAATCGGGAATCATTCATGTCATGATGTTTTACGGATTTATCCTTGTCCAATTTGGCGCAATTGATATGTTCATCAAAGGATTGTCACCTGGAAACCATTTGCCGTTCGGTCCATTATACCCAGGATTCGTCTTTTTCCAAGAGCTTGTCACATTGATGATTCTCGTGGCGGTTGTTTGGGCCTTCTATCGCCGATACATGGAAAAGCTTGTCCGCTTGAAAAGGGGCTTTAAAGCTGGGGTCGTACTTATCTTTATCGGCACACTCATGCTTTCCGTGTTATTTGGAAATGGAATGCTCATGCTCTGGGAGGAGCGCGCAACTGCATGGACAGAGCCTGTTGCAAGTTTAGTAGCATCCACCTTTAGCTTCTTATCGCCAGAAGCTGCGATGGTCTTGTTTTTCATTGCATGGTGGGTCCATACGGTAACCCTTTTAGCGTTCTTAGTGTATATTCCACAATCCAAGCACTTCCACTTGCTTGCGGCACCAGTCAATGTGTTCTTAAGTAAGAAAGTGCCTGGTAAGCTTGAAAAGATTGATTTTGATATCGATGAGGAAGATGAAGACGAAGAGATTTCCTTTGGGGTAGGCAAGGTCGAGGACTTCAAGCAGTTCCAAATGATTGACTTTTATGCCTGCGTGGAATGCGGTCGCTGTACGGACGTCTGTCCAGCTGCAGGAACAGGAAAAATGCTTTCCCCAATGGATATTATGATCAAGCTCCGTGACCATTTAACGGAAAAAGGAGCAGCTGTAACCGGAAAATCTCCATGGGTTCCGAGCTATGCATTCGCCGGAGCAGCTGGAAACCAAGCAAGTGCAGGCGGAGAAGCTGCAGAAACGATTCAAAATATGAGTTTAGTAGGCGATGTCATTACAGCTGAAGAGCTTTCTGGTTGTACGACTTGCCGGAACTGTGAAGATGCTTGTCCTGTAAATAACGAACATGTTGGTACAATTATCGACCTGCGCCGTTATCTTGTGATGACGGAAGGGAAAATGGATTCCGACATCCAACGTGCGGTACAAAACATCGAGCGTCAAGGGAATCCGTGGGGCTTATCGAAAAAAGACCGTATCAAATGGCGTGAAGAAGATGAGTCAGTTTATATTCCGACAGTAAAAGAGTTGAAAAAAGAAGGAAAAGACTTTGAATACTTGTTCTGGGTAAGCTCGATGGGTGCGTACGACAGCCGTAGCCAAAAGATTGCCATCGCTTTTGCGAAACTGATGAATAAAGCTGGAGTGAGCTTTGCGATTTTAGGAAATACAGAGGCAAACTCAGGAGACACGGCTCGTCGAATTGGAAACGAATTCCTTTTCCAAGAAATTGCTGAAAAGAACATCAAACAGTTTACAAAATACGATGTGAAGAAAATCGTCACGATCGACCCGCATGCATATAATATATTTAAGAATGAATATCCGGACTTTGGCTTTGAGGCAGAAGTGTATCATCACACTCAACTACTCTACGATCTTATCATGGAAGGCAGCCTACAGCCAAAGGGAAGCATTAATGAACGCCTAACTTATCATGATTCATGTTATCTTGGAAGATATAATGGTGTCTATGACCCACCTAGGGAAATCCTAAAATCAATTCCAGGTTTGGAGTTGGTGGAAATGGTCCGTAACCGAGAGAACGGAATGTGTTGTGGAGCCGGTGGAGGCTTGATGTGGACGGAAGAAACGACTGGAACCCGCATCAACGTAGCTCGTACGGAACAAGCTTTAGCCGTCAGCCCATCGATGATTTCCACTGGATGCCCATATTGCTTGACGATGATCAGTGATGGAACGAAAGCAAAAGAAGTCGATGAAGACATCAGTACCATGGATGTTGCAGAAATTCTAGCAATCTCTGTATTCAAGGAAGAAGAAGCAAAGACTGCCTAAGCTCAAAAGCGAAAGTGCCCGTTTAGGGACGTACAGACTGGACCGAACCGCAGGAGATAAAGGAAACATGCCCCTTTAGGGGTATGCCGACGTTGGGCTTTAGCCCGTACTTAGTCGGCCCTCCTAAACATAGAGTCGATGTTGACTTATCGTGTCATGAGGTTTGGGAAGTCTGATAGTCCCAATGCTCGTCGTGTTGCAAGCTTAGTCGGTGTAGCGGCACTCCTCGCAAAGCTGCACGGAGTATTACAAAGTAGCAGATTCATGAAGATATACAAGTCGATGCTTCACTGGAGCTGGACGTGGCTATTGAACAAAACTACTCAGACATGCAGAAATTCTGCTCTTTAGCCTAATAGTACAATAGAAAGAGGTATAAACCCTATACCTCTTTCTTTACAACCAACACTTGAGCGAGCGTTCAATCGCAAGCTTGATATTAATATATTTTAAAGGAGGATTATTATGAGAAAAACGGTAATCGTATCTGGAGCAAGGACACCATTCGGAAAATTTGGGGGTGCTTTAAAAGCTTTTCAAGCATCTGATCTTGGGGGAAAAGTGATTTCGGAAGCGGTGAAGCAAGCTGGAATTGATGGTGAACAAGTAGATGAAGTAATTATGGGGTCAGTTTTACAAGGTGGTCAAGGTCAAATTCCATCTCGTCAAGCAGCTAGAAAAGCAGGGCTTCCATGGGGAGTGAAAACAGAAACAATCAACAAAGTCTGTGCATCCGGCCTTCGCGCAGTGACGCTTGCGGATCAGCTTATCCGTCTTGGTGATGAAGACGTTATTGTTGCAGGGGGTATGGAAAGCATGAGCAATGCTCCATACATCCTGAAAGATGCTCGCTGGGGAAATCGCATGGGGGATAAGCAGGTCGTCGATATGATGATTCACGATGGACTAACTTGTTCATTTGAAGGCGTCCATATGGGGAATTACGGAAACTCGACTGCAAATGAATTCAATGTAAGCCGTGAAGCACAAGATGACTGGGCATATCGCAGCCACAAACTTGCAGTAGAAGCGATTGAATCCGGAAAATTTAAAGATGAAATTGTGCCACTTGAAGTTCCACAACGTAAAGGTGACCCAATCGTTGTTGATACAGACGAAGCACCACGAAAAGATACAAGTGCAGAAAAACTTGCGCAACTGCGTCCAGCTTTTGATCCTGATGGAACGATAACTGCAGGAAATGCACCAGGTATCAATGATGGAGCAGCTGCTTTTGTTGTCATGGGTGATGATAAGGCAGAGGAGCTGGGAATTAACCCGCTCGCAACCGTTCTTGGTCACGCTGAAGTAGCGGTGGAAGCGAAAGATTTCCCACAAACTCCAGGTATCGTCATCAATAAGCTTTTAGAAAAAACAGGTTATACGAAAGACGATATCGATTTGTTTGAAATCAACGAAGCGTTTGCGGTCGTTTCCTTGGCAAGTAGCCAAATTGCTGGAATTGATATGGATAAAGTGAATGTTAACGGTGGTGCAGTTGCACTTGGGCATCCAATTGGTGCAAGTGGAGCGCGGATTATCCTCACGTTGATCCACGAATTGAAGCGTCGTGGCGGCGGACTTGGAATTGCGGCAATTTGTAGTGGCGGCGGCCAAGGTGACGCGATCTTAATCGAAGTAAAATAGAAACTTCATTCGGGAGGAAGAACACATGACAATCAAAAAAGTAATGGTCATTGGAGCAGGACAGATGGGTTCGGGGATCGCCCAAGTAAATGCCCAGGCTGGCTTCGATGTTCTTTTATATGATGCCAACCAAGAAGCTATTGAAAAAGGTCTTCAACATATTGAGAAACTCCTTATCCGGGCAGTGGATAAGGAGAGAATCACCGAAGACGAGAAAACAGCTACCCTGAAGCGACTCCAGCCAGCGAAATCGCTTAAAGATGCTGAAAGTTGTGATCTCGTAATTGAAGCGATTGTTGAAAATATGGATGTCAAAACAAAGGTGTTCCGTGAACTGGACGAAATCACACCAGAACATACGATATTAGCGACCAATACTTCATCCTTGCCGATTACAGAAATCGCAGCGGCAACTAAACGGCCGGAAAAAGTGATTGGCATGCATTTTATGAATCCTGTTCCAGTCATGAAGCTGGTGGAAGTGATTCGTGGAATTCAAACGAGTGATGAAACCTATGAAACGATCGCGAAGATGTCAGAAGCGCTCGGAAAAACATCTGTTGAAGTTGCTGATTTTCCTGGCTTTGCGGCAAACCGCATTCTTATGCCGATGATCAATGAAGCGATTTACGCCGTATATGAAGGAGTAGCAACGCCTGAGGATATTGATACGGTGATGAAGCTGGGTATGAATCATCCGATGGGACCACTTACGCTTGCGGACTTTATCGGCTTGGATACGTGCCTATATATTATGGAAGTTCTATATGAAGGTTTTGGAGACAGCAAATATCGCCCGTGTCCGCTACTTAGGAAGTATGTGAAGGCAGGTTGGCTCGGTAAGAAATCAGGCCGTGGTTTCTATGTATACGACTAACACCTTGGAGGTTACTACGATGGATTTAACGTTCACTGAAGAGCAGGAAATGATGCGGAAGATGGTCCGTGATTTTGCCAAAGATGAAATTGTCCCAGCGGTTGAGCAAATGGAAAAGGAAGATCGTTTTCCTATAGAGATTATCCGTAAAATGGGTGAGCTCGGTTTAATGGGGATTCCAATCCCTGAGGAGTATGGCGGAACAGGGATGGACTACACATCGTATATCATCGCTATTAATGAAATATCCAAGGCAAGTGCTGGTGTAGGTGTCATTTTATCGGTCCATACTTCGGTAGGTACGAATCCGATTCTAAAGTTTGGTAGTGAAGAACAGAAGAAAAAGTACATTCCGAAGCTTGCTTCTGGTGAATATATCGGCGCATTTGCCCTTACCGAGCCAGGTGCCGGGTCTGACGCAGCGAATATTAAAACGAAAGCTAGGCTGGAAGGCGACGACTATATTTTAAATGGGTCTAAATTATTCATCACAAACGGTATAGCAGCCAATACATTTATCACATTCGCGAGAACGGGCGAGGGGAATAAAGGAATCAGCGCTTTTATTATCGAAAGAGACACGCTAGGACTCTCTATCGGTAAAGCGGAGAAGAAAATGGGACTGCACGGAACAGGAACAGTAACGTTAAGTTTTGACAACTGCAAAGTGCCAAAAGGACAGCTTCTTGGAGAAGTAGGGGAAGGTTTTAAAATTGCCATGGCTAACTTGAATTTTGGCCGCATCGGAATTGCCGCCCAAGCGTTAGGGGTCGCGGAAGCAGCTTTTGAACATGCTGTGGATTATGCGAAGGAAAGGGAACAATTCGGAAAGCCGATTGCCCACAATCAAGGCATCTCCTTTAAATTAGCTGACTTGGCGACGCAAATTGAAGCAGCAAAACTATTAATCTATCGCGCGGTCGATCTTGCCGAACGGAATCTGCCGCACAGTAAGGAAGCATCTATGGCGAAAATGTATGCATCCAATACGGCAATGAAGACAGCTATTGAAGCGGTTCAAATATATGGCGGATATGGTTATACCGAAGATTATCCGGTAGAACGCTTTTTCCGTGAAGCAAAAGTGACGCAAATCTATGAAGGAACAAACGAAATTCAACATATCGTAATCGCAAAAAACTTACTGAATTAGGGGGAGACAGAATGAATTTTCAACTGACAGAAGAACAGGAAATGTTACGGAAAATGGTTCGCGATTTCGCCGTGAAGGAAGTGGAACCGACGGCTGCTGAGCGTGACGAAGAAGAACGTTTTGACCGGGAGATATTCGATAAAATGGCAGAACTAGGACTCACTGGAATCCCGTGGCCTGAAGAATACGGTGGAATTGGTTCCGACTTTGTGAGTTACTGTATCGCAGTTGAAGAATTATCCCGAGTCTGTGCCTCGACGGGCGTAACGCTATCGGCTCATTTGTCCCTTGCCAGCTGGCCGATTTATGCGTATGGGAATGAAGAACAAAAGAAAAATTTCCTATACCGATTAGCTACAGGTGAAGCGCTCGGTGCTTATGCATTATCGGAGCCAGGTGCTGGAAGTGACGTTGCCGCAATGAAAACAACCGCTAAAAAAGATGGCGATGCTTACGTATTGAACGGAAATAAAGTATGGATTACAAATGGCGGTGTCGCTGATATTTATATCGTGTTTGCAAAAACTGATCCAGATGCACGTCATAAAGGAATCAGCGCATTCATCGTGGAAAAAGGAACAGAAGGATTCTCCTTTGGTAAAAAAGAGAAGAAACTGGGAATCCGTTCCTCCCCGACGACAGAATTAATCTTTGAAAACTGCCGAGTCCCTAAAGAAAACCTTCTTGGGGAAGAAGGGGAAGGTTTTAAAATTGCGATGACTACCCTCGATGGTGGCCGCAATGGTATTGCAGCTCAAGCAGTTGGAATTGCTCAAGGCGCATTAGATGCATCGATTAATTATGCAAAGGAAAGAGAACAATTCGGAAAACCAATTGCCCATAACCAAGGAATCTCTTTTAAACTAGCAGATATGGCAACCGAAGTAGAAGCAGCCCGCTTATTAACGTATCAAGCTGCATGGCTTGAGAGCAATGGCAAACCATATGGCAAAGAATCCGCCATGTCCAAACTATTCGCAGGTGACGCTGCCATGCGCATCACAGTCGAAGCAGTCCAAATCTTCGGCGGCTACGGCTACACAAAAGACTACCCAGTAGAACGCTACATGCGCGACGCAAAAATCACTCAAATCTACGAAGGCACCCAAGAAGTCCAACGCCTCGTCATCGGACGCACAGTGACTAAGTAATTGAGTGGGTCACGGTTTCATACTAGGTTATATAAAGCTATTCTATTAATAATCAAATAAAGATCACTGTAAAATGGGATTCCCTCGGAGCAGTCCAAATACCTCGAGACTCCTGCGGGAGGATAGGCCAGAGTGAGACCCCGCAGCGCAGCGAGGAGGCTTACGGGCCGCCCGCGGAAAGCGAGAGGTATTTGGACTGCGGACCTCGGGGGAGAATCACACAGAATGAAACCAACTGAAAGGAAGAACCAAATGCATGAAATAGTTGAACGGATCAAACAAAAGGATATTCGTGCCCTTGCCCGAGCTATCACAATGGTGGAAAACGACCACCCAGAAAAGCTCGAGCTATTAAGCGACGTGTTTAGCCAGCAAAAACATGCTGTCTATGTCGGACTTACCGGCTCACCCGGCGCAGGTAAGAGCTCCCTCGTAAACCGGCTCATTACCCAAATCCGGAATGAGGGAAAAACCGTCGCTGTCATCGCAATCGATCCTACGAGTCCGTTCAGCGGTGGTGCACTCCTCGGTGACCGGGTCCGGATGAATGAACATTTTCTCGATGAAGGAGTGTTTATCCGGAGTATGGCCACCCGTGGCAGTCTGGGCGGCCTTGCCCGAGCTACGAAGGATGCGGTGCGAATATGCGATGCTTACGGATTCGATGTCATTCTAGTCGAGACGGTCGGTGTCGGACAATCTGAACTTGATATTATGAAAATTGTTGATACAACCGCAGTCGTGCTTACTCCTAACAGCGGAGATGTGCTGCAAATTTTCAAAGCAGGCATCATGGAAATCGCGGATCTCTTTGTCATCAACAAAGCAGATCTCCATGGATTTGGGAAGTTAAAAGCACTACTCAAAGAGCTGGTGATGATCACCGCAACGGAAGAAAGAGAAACACCGATTGTAAAGACAATAACAACTGAAAATAAAGGCATCGATAAGCTTTGGATGAAGATTAAAGAACATCATGACTACTTGTATCGTACTGAAGAAGGTAAACGTAAACGGACGATGCAGCAAGAACTGGAAGTGTATGAACTGATCCGAGATGAAATTTGGCGGGATGTGGAACAGTTTGTGGAGGCGAGGAAACATTTCCAGCCAATTGAAGCGGATGCTGACCCATATCGTTTAGCGAAGGATTGGTATACAAGATGGAAGAAGGAGGGAGACCACAGTGGTGATGGATAAGAATCAAATTATCTCCTCCGTAAAAGATGAGGACCTGATTAAAAAACGCCGCAATCAAATGATTCAGGGTGCGATACGGCTTTTTAAAGAGAAAGGTTTCCACCGGACAACGACAAGGGAAATCGCGAAAGAATCTGGATTCAGTATCGGTACGCTGTACGAATATATCCGCAAAAAGGAAGACGTTTTATTTTTAGTTTGCGACTACATTTATGATGGGGTGCAGGAGCGGTTCGAATCAGCGATGAAACTGGACGCTCCCTCGAAGGAAAATGTTGAAGCAGTCATCCGTTCTTACTATCAATTAATGGATGACATGCAAGAAGAGATCCTTGTTCTTTATCAAGAAATAAAAGGACTGAATAAAGAAACGAGAAAATACGTACTTAAAAAGGAAAAAGATATGGTGGCCATGCTGGAGAAATTGATTCTTTCCAGTTACGCGAACCTCGATGAAGCAGCGGCTGCCATTGTGGCTAACAATATTTTTGTCCAGGGCCATATGTGGGCTTTCCGCCGTTGGATTTTACAAAAAAGCTTCACCATCGAAGAGTACGCGAATATCCAAATTAATCTTAACCTGAACGGTCTCTTGCATATGAAGAAAAACTAAAGGGGAAGGAGAAATACCTATGCAACAAGTGGAGATTTATAAACCGAAAAATCCCGTCCGCTTTGTCACTGCATCCAGTCTGTTCGACGGCCATGACGCATCGATAAATATCATGCGCCGTATCCTGCAGTCAACTGGGGCAGAAGTGATTCACCTTGGACATAATCGCTCTGTAGAGGAAATCGTTTATGCTGCCATCCAAGAAGATGCGCAAGCCATTGCCATCTCTTCTTATCAAGGTGGTCATGTGGAGTACTTCAAATATATTGTTGATTTGCTGAAAGAACTCGGTTCGGAGCATATTAAAGTATTCGGAGGCGGAGGAGGAACGATTATCCCTCGGGAAATCAAAGAACTCCATGATTATGGTGTCGATTGGATATTTTCTCCGGAGGACGGAAGAAAGTACGGCCTTCAAGGAATGATTAATAAGATTATGGAACTCAGTGATTTCATGCCGCCGGTTGATATCGAAAAAGAGAAACCACGATTATACAATAGTGAGCGGGACGCCATGGCCAAATTTATTACGTACATGGAAAACACACCGGATGATTCAGAAGAAAAGGAAAAACTTCTGCAGGAATTCCAGGAAAAAGCGAATGAAAATCTACCGGTATTAGGAATCACGGGTACAGGTGGGGCAGGGAAAAGTTCTCTTACTGACGAACTTATCCGCCGATTTTTAAATGAGGTACCAGATAAGAAGATTGCTGTCATTTCGATTGATCCGACGAAAAGAAAAACTGGTGGTGCACTTCTAGGCGACCGAATCCGGATGAATGCGATTTTTAATGAGCGGGTCTACATGCGATCGTTGGCAACAAGGGATTCTCGGGATGAACTGTCAAAAGCAATCAATGACGTCCTAGATGTCGTCCGGGCTACTGACTTTGACTTTATCATCGTGGAAACAAGTGGTATTGGTCAAGGAAATGCCGCAATTACTGATGTGACCGATCTATCCATGTATGTCATGACAGCTGAATTCGGTGCACCTACCCAACTTGAGAAAATTGACATGATTGACTATGCGGATTTCATTGTCATCAATAAATTCGAACAACGTGGTTCGGAGGATGCATTGAATCAAGTCCGCAAACAATTTGAGCGAAGCCGCATGTTGTTCGGGCAGGATAAAACGAAATATCCGGTATTTGGCACCATTGCCAGCCAATTCAATGATAAAGGAACAAACGCACTTTTCGCCTCGATTATCGATACATTGAATGAGCGTTATGATTGGAATGAGGAAGTTGATTTTGAGAGGCATGTCCTCTCAGAAAAACAAAATCAAATCATCTCCAGCGAACGCCGTCATTACTTACGTGAAATTGCCAGCATTATCCGCAATTATAATAAAAAGATTGAAGATCAAAGTGATATTGCGAGAAAGCTTTATCAGTTTCAAGGTACAATCGACATCATCGAGGATGAAGAAGTAAAAGAATTACTCCAAACGACAATGAAACAATATGAGAAGCAGCTCGATAATCAGTCGCGGGAACTTCTTGAATCTTGGGATGAAACGAAGGAAAAATATAGTGGAGACACCATTACATTCAAAGTCCGTGATAAAGAAATCGTTACAGAAATAACCACAGAATCTTTATCCGGCTTGAAAATCCCGAAGGTGGCATTTCCGAAATTCCAAGATTGGGGCGAGCGTCTCCGCTGGCTGATGAAGGAAAACGTTCCAGGTGCTTTTCCGTTTACAGCTGGAGTATTCCCGTTTAAACGTGAAGGCGAAGACCCGACCCGACAGTTTGCCGGAGAAGGAACGCCGGACCGGACGAATCGCCGTTTCCATTATTTATCCAAGGATTCCGAAGCAAAACGACTCTCCACCGCCTTCGACTCGGTCACTTTATATGGAGAAGACCCAGCCGAGCGTCCAGATATTTTTGGAAAAATTGGTGAAAGTGGTGTAAACGTTTGCACGTTGGACGATATGAAAAAGCTATACGCCGGTTTTGATCTGACACATCCGCTGACGTCTGTTTCTATGACCATCAACGGGCCAGCACCGATTATTCTAGCCATGTATTTCAACACGGCAATCGACCAGCAGGTGGATAAATTTACCAAGGGAAACGGCCGCCAGCCAACACAGGAAGAATATGAAAAAATCAAAGCTGAAACGATTTCTGTCATTCGCGGTACCGTGCAAGCGGATATTTTAAAAGAAGATCAAGGTCAAAATACATGTATCTTCTCAACTGAATTCGCCCTGCGCATGATGGGAGATATCCAGGAATATTTTATAGAAAATAATGTACGTAATTATTATTCTGTCTCGATTTCCGGCTACCATATCGCCGAAGCGGGAGCGAACCCGATTACCCAGCTTGCATTTACATTGGCGAACGGCTTTACCTATGTCGAGTACTATTTAAGTCGGGGAATGGATGTAAATAAGTTTGCACAAAATCTATCTTTCTTCTTCTCCAATGGACTGGATCCGGAGTATACCGTAATCGGCCGTGTCGCGCGCCGCATTTGGGCAGTTGTCATGAAGGAAAAGTATGGAGCAAACGAACGAGCGCAAAAGCTGAAATATCATGTCCAGACTTCGGGCCGTTCCTTGCACGCTCAGGAAATTGATTTTAATGATATTCGGACAACGTTACAGGCACTTCTAGCTATTCAAGATAATACAAACTCGCTTCATACAAATGCATATGACGAAGCAATCACAACACCGACAGAGGAATCTGTCCGCCGTGCGATGGCAATTCAAATGATTATTAATAAAGAATTTGGACTGACAAAGAACGAGAACTCCATCCAAGGCTCCTTTATCGTTGAAGAATTAACGGACCTTGTGGAGGAAGCCGTTCTGAAAGAATTTGAAAGGATGAATGATCGGGGTGGAGTGCTTGGAGCGATGGAGCGTCAATACCAACGCGGCAAAATCCAGGAAGAGTCCCTCTACTATGAAGGGAAAAAACATTCCGGTGAACTTCCAATCGTTGGCGTGAATACGTATCTCAATCCCAACCCGCCATCTGATGAAGAGATTGATTCCATGGAACTTGCCCGCGCATCCCAAGAAGAAAAACAACATCAAATCACAGAACTGCGCAAATTCCAAAAGAAACACGAAAACGAAACAGAAGCAGCATTAACCCGCTTAAAAGAAGTCGCCGTATCCGGAGGCAATATTTTCGAAGAACTGCTAGAAACAGTAAAAGTTGCCAGCCTCGGCCAAATCACAAGCGCCCTCTACGAAGTTGGCGGACAGTATAGAAGAAATATGTAAACAGAAATGGAAGGTATCCGCTTATGTAGTGGATACCTTCTTTTTCATTTGTTGGGCACTATAGAACTTAGAGCCAACACTCTTCTTGTCGTGAAGCAACCAGAGAAGTACTCAATCCTGACAAGAGAAGCATCCTCATGTCATGAACGCATCAAAACGCTTGGTCTTCATGACAATATAGGTGTCCTCAAGTCATGAACGCATCAAAACGCTTGGTCTTCATGACAATATAGGTGTTCTCATGTCATGAATGCATCAAAACGCTTGGTCTTCATGACAATATAGGTGTTCTCATGTCATGAATGCATCAAAAAGCGTGGTCTTCATGACAATATAGGTGTTCTCATGTCATGAATGCATCAAAAAGCGTGGTCTTCGTGACAATATAGGTGTTCTCATGTCATGAACGCATTCAAAAACTTTATCTTCGTGACAAGAGAGGCGTCCTCATGTCATGAACACATTCAAAAATTTTATCTTCTTGACAAGAGAAGCGTTCTCATGTCATGAACCGCATTCAAAAACTTTATCTTCGTGACAATATAGGCTTCCTCATGTCATGTACGCATTCAAAAACTTTATCTTCGTGACAAGAGAGGCGTCCTCATGTCATGAACGCATTCAAAAACTTTATCTTCCTGACAAGAGAAGCATCCTCATGTCACGAATGCAACAAAAATCTTTGTCTTCCTGACAAGAGATATCGCTCTTGTCAGGAATGCATCAAAAACTCCATCTTTCAGATAAGAGAGCGCATCGTCTAAATGAACATTCAAGATCCTCAGCTCAAGTTCAGCTTTTTTATCCGTTACGAAACTAATCTTAGATTCACATTCATATTCTAAAAAATCTCTCAGCGGATTTCCTCTAAGAAACTTTGTATAATTTCTCTTAAACCCCTAGCATAAACACTATATACTTGTATATAATGAAAGGTATGTTTATCTTAGTAATATAAAAGTTTTGCTAAATGAATCATTTATGGTAAAGTACTTAAATCAATTACAAATTTTATTATGAATATATAGTAAAGGGAGTGCGTGCAGTGTTAGGTAAATATAGCCAAGAAGAATTAAAGAAAAAGTCCATGCTTGAATTGGCGAGCATCATTTTAAAAGATGCAAAAAAAGCATTAAACTTCAATGAAATTTATGACCAAATAGCTGAAATCAAAGAATACACCCAAGAAGAGAAGGACGAGCGTGTTGCTCAGTTTTACACGGAGCTGAACGTGGATGGCAGTTTTATGACCATCGGTTCCAATATTTGGGGCTTGAAAGAGTGGTATCCGGTGGAGCAGGCAGATGAGCAAGTCACTTCTGTACCGAAGAAGCGTAAGAAGAAAAAAGGCGACGATGACTTGGATGACGATGACCTGGAATTCGATGAAGATCTAGACCTCGTTGAATTAGGCGAAGAGGAAGAAGAATTAGAAGAACTCGATGTCTACGATGAGGATGTCTTTGATGAGGATTTGGAAGATGATGAAGAGGAAGTCCTTGAAGTAGACTTGGATGTTGAAGACGAAGATGATGAGGAAAAAATCTAAGAAGGCTACTTGACTTTTTCTATCAGGATAAGTACAATTTTATTTGGGCTCCTTAATTGAGAAGAACAGGCGTTTTCCCAGAAAAAAATGGGAAGGCGCTTTTATTTTTTATAATAAAAATTATTTAAAGCGTCAGCTGGAGACACATGAATATTCATGTCCAGCTCCGCTTTTGAATTTTTTATACAGAGTCACCAAATCAAGTTATAAATGTTTGTCTTCGGGCAACATATGAATAGAATCTTTGGAAAGAAAGAGGGAAAGCAGTGACTAAATATATATTCGTTACAGGTGGAGTTGTTTCTTCATTAGGAAAAGGAATTACAGCTGCCTCACTTGGTCGTTTACTTAAGAACCGTGGGCTAAAGGTTACCATTCAAAAATTTGATCCTTATATTAACGTGGATCCTGGAACAATGAGTCCGTATCAGCATGGAGAGGTATTCGTCACGAATGATGGTGCTGAGACAGATTTGGACCTTGGTCACTATGAGCGTTTTATCGATATCAACCTGAACAAATACAGCAATATTACAACTGGAAAAGTGTATTCGACTGTCATTAAGAAAGAACGCCGCGGCGATTACAACGGTGGTACGGTCCAAGTCATTCCGCATATAACGAATGAAATCAAAGACCAAGTCTTCCGTGCAGGCAGTGCAACAGATGCGGATGTCGTCATTACCGAAATTGGCGGTACGGTCGGAGATATTGAGTCTCTTCCTTTCCTTGAAGCCATTCGTCAAATTAAAAATGAAGTAGGCAGAAACAGTGTCATGTATGTCCACTGTACATTGGTACCATACATTGCAGCTGCTGGCGAGTTGAAGACAAAACCGACACAGCACAGTGTGAAAGAATTGCGTTCGCTTGGAATTCAGCCAGATGTCATTGTGCTTCGTACAGAAGTAGATGTATCTAAAGAACAGAAAGAGAAAATTGCTTTATTCTGTGATATTGCAGAAGAAGCCGTAATTGAAATGCCGGATGCCGACACTTTATATCAAATTCCAATCTCCCTTCAAGAACAACATTTAGATCAGCTAGTTTGTGACCGTTTTGGTTTGGACTGCGAAGAAGCGGATATGGATGAATGGGTGCAGCTCGTTGAAAAAGTGCGCAATCTATCCAAAACGATTGAAATTGGTCTCGTTGGAAAATACGTGGAATTGCCAGATGCATACTTATCTGTCGTTGAATCATTAAAGCACGCTGGTTATGAATTTGATGCAGATATTAATGTGCATTGGATCAATTCGGAAACACTGACGAAAGAAGCGATTGAGGAAGAACTATCTCACGTCGACGGCATTATCGTTCCTGGTGGATTCGGTACACGTGGCATTGATGGTAAAATTGAGGCTATCCGCTATGCTAGAGAAAACAACATTCCGTTCTTTGGCATTTGTTTAGGAATGCAGCTTGCAACAGTGGAATTTGCCCGTAATGTTGTTGGATTGGAAAATGCCCATTCTGCAGAAATCGATCCAAACACGAAACATCCTGTAATTTCTCTGCTTCCTGATCAAGAGGATGTAGTGGATTTAGGTGGAACACTGCGTCTTGGAGCTTATCCATGTAAATTAGTGGAAGGCACTAAAGCAAGAGAAGCATATGAAGGAAAAGATATGATAGAAGAACGTCATCGCCACCGCTATGAATTTAATAATGAATACCGTGAACAGTTGGAAGAGAAAGGCTTTGTCATCTCAGGTCTTAGCCCGGATGGAAGATTAGTGGAAATTATTGAGCTGAAAGATCATCCTTGGTTTGTAGCTTGTCAATTCCACCCAGAATTTACTTCTCGACCAACTCGTGCCCAAAGTTTATTTAAAGGGTTCATTGGTGCTATTGCAAATGGAAAAAAGAGTTAATGTCCTAGGACATTAACTCTTTATTTTTACTCCATTTATAGACCAAAATATCTACAATTAAAATGTAAACTGAATAAAATGAAGGAATTTCATGACATGTATCGAACTTAGAGAATGGGGAGAATGATAAGAGGGGGACAAATTATGTTAAAGGATGTATTGGTAGTTGATGATCAACCGGGAATCCGCCTATTATTGACGGATATTTTAATGAATGAGGGCTATAATGTGACTACTGCCAGTAATGGTAAGGAGGCTATCGAAAAGCTTGTCGAGAAACATTTTGCTACCATCCTGCTGGATTATAAATTGCCGATTGTAGACGGTGTGGAAGTATTAAAAAAGATAGAGGAATTAAACCTCCGCATACCTGCAATAGTAATGAGTGGTCTAGTAGAAAAAATCGAAAATGAGCTGGAAAGTTTTCCAATTGTGAAAACCGTTTTAGCGAAACCTTTTGATATTCAGCAAATTCCTATTCTTGTAGAACAGTCTATTGATTCTCTTTAACCTGAAGAAACGTTGAAAGTTGTACAACTGTCGGAGCTTCATCCCATGAATATCTACTATATCCCTCAAACAAAGCTTACACCTTCCTCGAGGGAATAATAAAAGTCCAATATGCAACTACTTTAATCTGTTGCACCAAAGAGTTTGAGTTGGTATTCTTATAGTAACGTCTATTGGAATTTCAGCTCCGTGATATCTTTGGATGGCTCGTAGCTTCAAATAATATTCAATCGGACGGTTGTTACATACTTTAGAGGAGGAATTACCATGCCATTAGTTTCAATGAAGGAAATGCTGGAAACAGCCAAGGATAAAGGATATGCCGTTGGTCAGTTCAATATTAACAACCTTGAGTACTGCCAAGCGATTTTGCAAGCAGCTGAAGAAGAAAAATCTCCAGTAATCTTAGGTGTTTCAGAAGGTGCAGCAAAATATATGGGTGGTTTCAAAGTAGTTGTTGCGATGGTGAAAGCTCTTATGGATTCTTACGGTACAACGGTACCAGTAGCTATCCACTTGGATCATGGTACCAGCTTCAAGGCATGTGCAGAAGCAATTCATGCTGGTTTCACTTCCGTTATGATTGATGCATCTCACTCGCCAATTGAAGAAAATATTGCTACTACGAAGAAAGTGGTGGAACTAGCTCATATCCACGGTGTATCTGTAGAAGCAGAAGTAGGAACAGTTGGTGGAGAAGAGGACGGTATAGTCGGTGGTATTATGTATGCCGATCCAGATGAATGTAAACAGCTCGTTCAAGAAACGAATGTCGACTGCCTTGCACCTGCATTGGGTTCTGTTCATGGTCCATATCAAGGAGAACCGAACTTAGGCTTTAAAGAGATGGAAGAAATTTTAAATCTTGTTCAAGTCCCACTTGTACTTCACGGTGGTACAGGTATTCCATTGAAAGATATTCAAAAAGCAATTTCTCTAGGTACAGCAAAAATCAACGTAAATACAGAAAACCAAATGGCACAAACAAAAGCTGTTCGTGAAGTATTGGCTCAAAAACCGGATCTGTACGATCCACGTAAATATTTAGGACCTGGTACGGAAGCAATCAAAGAAACAGTAAAAGGAAAAATGCGTGAATTTGGTTCATCTCAACAAGCATAAATAAAGAAATAATCACAAAATGGAGGGACAACGATGAAATTTTTTATTGATACAGCGAACATAGACGACATCCGTTCAGCAAACGCATTAGGTATCTTAGATGGGGTTACGACAAACCCATCATTAGTGGCGAAAGAAGGCGTTTCTTTCCACGACCGTCTGCGTGAAATTACGGAAGAAGTTTCTGGTTCCGTAAGTGCGGAAGTTATTGCAGAAGATGCTGAAGGTATGATTGAAGAAGGAAAAGAATTAGCGGCGATTGCTCCAAACATTACAGTAAAAGTTCCGATGACTTTGGAAGGTTTGAAGGCAGTTAAAGCATTCAGCGATTTAAATATCAAAACGAATGTGACGCTTATTTTCAATGCAAACCAAGCACTTCTTGCAGCTCGTGCGGGCGCAACTTATGTTTCTCCATTCTTAGGCCGTCTCGATGACATTGGTCATAACGGGATGGAATTGATTTCAACAATTGCAGAGATATTCGATACACATGGAATTGCTACGGAAATCATTGCAGCATCTATCCGCCATCCGCTACATGTAACGGATGCAGCGCTTCACGGTGCGGATATTGCAACGATTCCTTACAATGTATTGGCTCAGTTAGTGAAACATCCATTAACGGATCAAGGTATCGAACGCTTCCTGCAAGACTGGGAAAATGCGAAACAATAGCATAAAAATTGGTTGACGTGTAAAACTAAGAAGTATAGAAATCTGCTCATTGGACAAGCTATCCCCTTTCCGTCACTGGAATGGAAAGGGGATGGGCGGATTTAAATAAATCCTCAGTAGGAGCGATTTGAGATATGCAAAAAATACTTATTGAAGGTGGCCATCCATTAAACGGAAAAGTACGAATCAGTGGTGCAAAGAATAGTGCAGTCGCACTACTCCCAGCCGCCATTTTAGCTGATTCTGCCGTTACGATTGAGGGATTGCCCAATATTTCTGATGTGGAAACATTAAGTGACCTGTTGGAAGAAATTGGCGGTACTGTTTCGAGACAAGACAATAATATTACCATTGATCCAGCGAACATGGTTGCGATGCCACTTCCAAATGGGAAAGTGAAAAAGCTCCGTGCCTCGTATTATTTCATGGGGGCCATGCTCGGAAAATTTGGTAAAGCTGTGATTGGTTTACCTGGAGGCTGTTTCTTAGGCCCTCGGCCTATTGACCAGCATATCAAGGGGTTCGAAGCGCTTGGTGCAACCGTTACGAACGAACAAGGTGCGATTTACCTTCGTGCGGAAGAATTGCGTGGCGCAAGAATTTACTTGGATGTGGTCAGTGTTGGAGCGACGATTAACATCATGCTCGCAGCAGTAAGGGCAAAAGGGAAAACCGTCATTGAAAATGCAGCCAAAGAACCTGAAATCATTGATGTTGCGACTTTGCTCAGTAATATGGGGGCAAAGATCAAAGGTGTTGGTACAGATGTCATTCGTATTGAAGGTGTCCCAAGCTTAGAAGGATGTACACATACGATTATCCCTGACCGAATTGAAGCAGGTACATACGCAATAGCAGCCGCAGCACAAGGGGAAGAAGTCATTATCGACAATGTCATCCCTCAACATATTGAATCGCTTATAGCAAAACTTCGGGAAATGGGTGTCACTGTTGAAGACGGTGACGAACAGTTGCTTATACGCCCAGGCAAAACATTTAAGAGTGTTGATATCAAAACATTGGTTTATCCTGGATTTCCCACTGATCTTCAGCAACCGTTTACATCTTTACTTACAAAAGCCGAACAAACTGGAGTCGTCACCGATACCATTTATTCAGCTCGTTTAAAACATATTGACGAACTTAGACGTATGAATGCTATAATTAAAGTCGAAGGTGGATCCGTCATTGTCTCTGGTCCATCCCAGCTGGAAGGCGCAAAAGTGAAAGCATCTGACTTGAGAGCTGGAGCAGCGCTAATTGTAGCTGGGTTAATGGCAAATGGAGTTACGGAAATCACCGGTGTAGACCATATAGATAGAGGCTATGAACAAATTACTGAAAAGCTGTCAGAACTTGGTGCGCGAATTTGGCGGGAAGAGATGACCGACGAAGAAATCATTCAGTTGCAGAATTCATAGTCCATGTTCTCTTTCTTTATCGATTTTCCTTTTGGGATGAGGATCATTTATGTATAGAGGAGAGGACGACAAATGGAAAGAAGTTTATCTATGGAGTTAGTTCGAGTGACAGAAGCAGCAGCCTTATCATCTGCCCGTTGGATGGGAAGAGGTCTTAAAAATGAGGCGGATGATGCTGCAACAACAGCGATGCGTAACGTATTCGACACCATCCCCATGGAGGGCGTTGTCGTCATTGGGGAAGGTGAGATGGACGAAGCACCGATGCTTTACATTGGAGAGGAACTCGGAACCGGAGACGGACCGGGTGTGGATGTAGCGGTCGATCCTCTAGAAGGCACATCGATCGTGGCACACGGCTCTTGGAACGCACTATCTGTTGTTGCGATTGCCGATAAAGGGAATCTGCTTCATGCACCAGATATGTATATGGAAAAGATTGCAGTCGGTCCAGCAGCTGTAGGGGCTATTGATATTAATGCGCCGGTCATCGATAACTTACAAGCTGTTGCCGAAGCAAAGAATAAAAAGGTTGAAGATCTTCTTGTGACGGTACTTGACCGCCCGCGTCATGCTCAGTTGATAGAAGAAATCCGTTCATCAGGTGCACGGATTAAGTTGATTCCAGACGGCGATGTAGCAGCTGCCATCAACACAGCTTTTGACTGGACAGGTGTGGATATTTTATTAGGTAGTGGCGGTGCCCCGGAAGGTGTCATTGCTGCAGCCGCATTAAAATGTCTCGGTGGTGAAATTCAAGGAAAACTGTTGCCGAAGGATGCTGATGAACTCGCCCGTTGTAAAGAGATGGGAATTGATGATATTAATAAAGTGTTCCATATGGATGATTTCTGTAAAGGTGACGATGCGATTTTTGCCGCCACAGGAGTAACGGATGGCGAACTGTTGAAAGGTGTCCAATTCAAAGGTTCCAAAGCAACGACAGAAAGTGTGGTCATGCGGGCCAAAAGCGGCACGGTACGGTTCGTTCAAGGAGAACATAGTTTAATCAAGAAACCGAATTTAGTTATTGATAAATAGAGTGCTAGGAGGATAGGAAGCCATATGATGGGCTTCCTATCCTCATCATTTCCTCTAAAAAGAAAACTTCTTCTAATTAGACGAGATGATGTTGAATAAACGAATGTAAACGTGTAATATAATAGATGTTTACAATATACCAAACTTGGTTATTCTAGACACAATGGCAGAAAGCGCCCAGCGCTGGAGCTGATGTGATGTACTAGTAAAATATGACTTACCAGATTACACTTCCAATTCTACTTCCAATACTCTCTTCTTTTATTCTGGAAATACCAATCATTCTTAGAAGTGGATATAAAATTGTTTATTAAAGACAAAAGAATAGGCGTGATTAATTTATGGCAGAATTAACTATTTCAACATTAGAAACATTGACACTAAAGGAGCTATACGCTCTTGCAAAGGAATATAAAATTTCCTATTACGCAAAATTAACGAAAAAAGAACTTATTTTTGCTATTTTAAAAGGACAAGCAGAAAAAGATGGTTTCTTATTTATGGATGGGATTTTAGAAATTATACCGTCTGAAGGTTTTGGATTTTTGCGTCCAATTAACTACTCACCGAGTGCAGAAGATATTTATATCTCCGCATCACAAATTCGCAGGTTTGACCTCCGGAACGGTGACAAGGTTTCAGGAAAGGTGCGCCCACCTAAAGAAAACGAACGTTATTACGGCCTTCTTCATGTGGATGCAGTGAACAGCGAGGATCCGGACTCTTCAAAAGAAAGAGTACACTTCCCTGCATTGACGGCACTTTATCCAGACCGTTTTATGAAACTGGAAACAGAATCCAATCAATTATCAACAAGAATTATAGATTTGATGACACCGGTTGGATTTGGACAACGTGGCTTGATCGTTGCGCCACCAAAAGCCGGAAAAACGATGCTCATTAAAGAAATCGCAAATAGCATTTCAAAGAACCATCCAGAAGCAAAACTAATCATCCTATTAGTGGATGAACGCCCAGAAGAAGTTACGGATATTGAACGTTCTGTAGCACCGGATGTTGATGTCGTCAGCTCCACATTCGACGAAGTGCCGGAAAGTCATATCCGCGTATCAGAACTTGTATTGGAACGTGCGATGCGTTTAGTGGAACATAAGCGTGATGTAATTGTACTGATGGATAGTATCACAAGACTTGCCCGAGCATACAACCTTGTCATCCCGCCAAGCGGACGTACACTATCCGGAGGGATCGACCCCGCAGCATTCCACCGTCCAAAGCGATTCTTCGGAGCAGCACGTAACATTGAAGAAGGCGGAAGCTTCACAATCCTAGCAACTGCTCTTGTTGAAACAGGCTCCCGTATGGATGATGTGATTTATGAGGAATTTAAAGGAACCGGTAATATGGAGCTCCACCTCGACCGTAATCTAGCCAACCGCCGTATCTTCCCAGCGATTGACATTTTACGTTCAGGAACACGTAAAGAAGAGTTGTTAGTGGATAAAAATCATCTGGATAAAATCTGGACGATCCGCAGAAGGATGCAAGATTCCAACGATTTCACAGAACGCTTCCTGAAAAAACTCAAAAACACGGCTACAAACGAAGACTTCTTTGCAGAAATCGATGAAGAGATGAAACGAAAAGGAATCAAAAGGTAAGAAAATATAATAAAGTGTAAAGGCATGTGAGAAATTGTACTTTTTCTTCGTGTCTTTTTTATTTCTTTGAGGAATTAGATGATTGTTTTCCCGGAGGAGGTGTTATGAGCTTCACTCGGTTGAATAAAGGGGCTTTAATCTCCCGAAGCAGATGAAATGCACTTCATTCAATCGAATAAGCTACGTTTTTTCCAGAGTTTAATGAAATTCATGACATTCCAAAAAAACTCTTTTATTACACGTATGAAAGCTTACAAAAATGGGGTAAACTCAATATAGAGCAGCGATTTAAAGAGAATACACAACCAAGATTTTACTATAAAAAACCATTGCAAATGGAACATGTTGCTGGTATAATTCTTTTATGTGAGTTTTGATAAGGTATTTTACTTAGACGGCTCTTACAATAACTCTGTTTTCACTAAAGGATTCAGGGCAAAAAGGAGTGGAAGGAAATGAAAAAGGATATTCATCCAGAATACCGTAAAGTAGTTTTTCTTGATACAAGTTCAGATTTCAAATTCTTGAGCGGCTCTACTAAAAGCTCAAACGAAACGATTGAATGGGAAGATGGCAACACTTACCCACTAATCAAAGTTGAAATCAGTTCTGACTCTCACCCATTCTACACTGGTAAGCAAAAAGCTGACCGCGTAGGTGGCCGAGTTGACCGATTCAAGAAGAAATATAATATGAACTAATAGGCTGAAGCTTTTGAAGCTAAGGCTAGTTTAATTAAAATGCGGAGGCGATGTTTAGTCATTGCTTCCATAAACAAAACAGACAGGCAAAATGACGAAAGCCAAATTGCCTGTCTTTTTGTTTGTATTGATTGATATGAGGTTGAAGCTTTATGACATAATCTTTAAAGCTTCGGCAAAAATAGATATAATCTTGCCTGATTAAGGGTTAAAATAGAACGAAAATTGGTATACACTAAGTACATATAGAAACTGAAACGGTAGAAATGGGGTATAACAAGATGTACATGATGAAGCAAAGCGGTTGGGTCGAAGTGATTTGTGGAAGTATGTTTTCAGGTAAATCAGAGGAACTGATCCGCCGTATTCGGCGTGCAACGTATGCAAAAATGTCGATAAGAGTGTTTAAACCAGCAATCGATAATCGCTATGATGATGAATCCGTTGTATCTCATAATGGTACTTCGGTTATGGCTAGACCGATTAAACGAGCGGAAGAAATCTTTGATAATATTGATGATTCAACTGAGGTTGTCGGTATTGATGAAATACAATTTTTTGAGGAAAACATTGTTGATATAGTCGAAGAATTAGCCAATCGTGGCATCCTTGTTATTGCAGCTGGTCTCGACACCGATTTTCGTGGTGAACCATTTGGACCGATGCCTCGCTTAATGGCATTAAGTGAGTCTGTGACAAAGCTGAATGCGATCTGCCCTGTTTGTGGTTCTCCAGCTACCCGAACGCAACGGTTGATAAATGGAAAGCCTGCATCCTATAACGATCCTGTCATACTTGTTGGAGCATCTGAATCATACGAACCGAGATGCAGACATCATCATGAAGTGCCCCATAGTCCAGCAAGCCAGTCCATAAAAAAATTGCTGAACGCTTCTAAATAACATTTTTTAATAAAATCAGTATAATGAATCGAAGAGAAAAATGATTCTGGCGCTTGCTGGAATCATTTTTTAATTATATAAGTATCTAAATAAAGTACAGGAACAAATGAAAAGTATATTTTGACCATCAGCATCGGGTATACTATAATTAGAATGTTAATGCACAAAAGCGGAAGCACCCGTTTAGCGACGTACAGACTGGACTGGGCTGCAGGAGATAAAGGAAACACGGTGAGGAACGAACCGATGTTGACTTATCGTACGGAGGTACAGAAAGTCCGATAATCGTTGGGTGCTGGAGCTGGACGTGGACATTCGGTCGTAAGTAAAGTTGATTTATGTTTTTAATGCAACTAAAAAGAGGTGTTCGTGATGTTAGAACGATTACAATCGTTGGAAGATCGTTATAATAAATTAAATGAAATGCTCAGTGATCCTGCTGTGGCAAGTGACCCAAATAAACTTCGTGAGTACGGAAAAGAACAGTCTGATTTACAGGATGTCGTTGAGGCTTACCGGGAGCATAAGGATTTGAGCGCGCAGCTTTCCGATGCGAAGGAAATGCTTGACGATGACTTGGATAGTGAAATGGAAGAAATGGTTAAAATGGAAATCAGTGAACTTCAGGAACAGCTTGAAGAACTGGATGAAAAGATAAAAGTTCTTCTGCTACCAAAAGACCCGAACGATGGAAAGAACGTTATTATGGAGATTCGTGGTGCAGCTGGTGGAGACGAAGCGGCCCTGTTTGCTGGTGACTTGTACCGGATGTATTCCCGCTATGCGGAGGATAGAGGCTGGAAGACGGAAGTGATGGAAGCGAACACGACCGGAGTCGGCGGGTATAAGGAAATCATTTTTATGATCAACGGTAAAGATGTGTATTCCCGCTTGAAATACGAAAACGGTGCTCACCGAGTACAGCGTGTTCCAGAAACAGAATCTGGAGGCAGAATCCATACATCAACTGCGACGGTTGCCGTGCTACCTGAAGCGGAAGAAGTTGAAATCGATATCCACGAAAAAGATATCCGTGTTGACACATTCGCATCCAGTGGACCTGGTGGGCAAAGTGTAAATACGACAATGTCTGCTGTTCGTCTTACCCACGAACCGACGGGAATTGTGGTTTCCATTCAAGATGAAAAATCACAAATTAAAAATAAAGAAAAAGCGATGAAAGTTCTTCGTGCGAGAGTTTACGATAAGTTCCAGCAGGAAGCTCAGGCGGAATACGATGAAAACCGTAAATCTGCTGTTGGAACGGGAGATCGTTCAGAACGTATCCGTACGTACAACTTCCCGCAAAACCGTGTAACCGATCACCGCATTGGACTTACAATCCAAAAGCTTGATCAAATTCTAGACGGAAAACTGGATGAATTCATCGACGCACTGATTCTAGAAGAACAAACTGAAAAACTAGAGCAAATTGGTGAATAATATGATGAAAAAACAATATGAAGTCCTGCGATGGGCTTCTGTTTTTTTAGAAGAAAACAATCGCGAATCGCGGGTTGCTGAACTGCTCCTCCAACATCATCTTGGTGTCACAAGGTCACAATTTTTCATGAACATGCAGGAACATATTCCTGTCGAAGTTTATGAAGCATTTAAAGCTGATATTGAAAAGCATGCAACTACCGGAATCCCTCTCCAGCATCTTACAGGTTATGAAGAATTTTATGGAAGAAGGTTTTCGGTAAATGAACATGTGCTGATTCCTCGACCGGAAACGGAAGAGCTTGTTCAACATGTGATACAAGCTGTGGATAAAGTTCCGAATCAAAATCTGCGGCTAGTTGATGTTGGAACAGGGAGTGGCGTGATAGCAATTACTTTGGCTTTGGAACTTCCGAATGTCGAGGTGTTAGCAACGGACATCTCCCCAGAAGCACTTCAAGTTGCAAAGGCTAACGCGGCCAGTTTGCAAGCAAATGTTACTTTCCATCAAGGTGATTTTTTAGAACCACTAAATTATCAACAGAAAACTGTGGATATCATTGTGTCTAACCCACCATATATTGCGGAAAGTGAAAGAGAAGAGCTTTCGGATACAGTTAAGTTATATGATCCAGATCTTGCACTTTTTGCTGAAGATGACGGACTGGCAGCTTACAAAAAGATAATTAAACAGGCTAAATCAGTGTTGAAAGAAGACAGTCTAATTGCTTTAGAGATTGGTTATACACAAGGTGAGGCTGTCAAAAAGCTTTTGCTGGACAGTTTTCCACAAAGTGAAGTAAAACTCATCCAAGATATCAATGGGAAAAACAGAATTATTATCGCAAAACTTTAAATTTATAAAGTGAGTTTCTGAATAAACGGAATAAGGAATTGGCGTGCTAGCAATACTCCACTTTAAAAAAGTTGGAGATATTACAAAACATCAATGCCTATTATTTTTTACTAGAATACTAGTTTAAATTTTCGATCCTCTGGCCATACTGTGGATAGTTCAGTAGTAAAGGGGTAGCGAAAATGAAAAAACTAGTATTTTTTGTTCTTATATTAATTATTTTGTTAATAAGTTATGCTGGTCTGAATACTCAAGCTACAGATGGGGAAATGGACTACCAAGTCATCCCGGATGAAGCGATACGACTTCGAATTCTTGCAAACAGTGACCAAGAATCCGATCAACAGTTGAAGCATATCGTGCGAGACCGGGTTAGTGAAGAGGTAAGTGAGTGGGTGGCACAGATAGACGATATCGAGGAAGCTCGTCAGCTTATCCAAGAGCGTCTTCCAGAAATAGAGCAAATTGTTGGCGATGTCATTGTTGAGGAAGGTGATAGTAACGAGTACAGCGTCGAGTATGGAAAAAATGTCACATTTCCAATGAAGCTTTATGGCGATTATCTCTATCCAGCTGGTGAATACGAGGCAATTTTGATTACACTAGGCGAAGGAAATGGTTCCAATTGGTGGTGTGTGCTCTTTCCGCCGCTCTGTTTCCTGGATTTTTCATTCGGTACAACCGTCGAGGCAAAAGATGCAGAAACGGAAAGTGAAGTAGAAATAGAAGAGGAAGAAGAGCAGGAGACAGAAGTAAAGTTTTTTCTATTTGAATGGCTAGGTTGGTCATAGAATTTCTGTTTCAATCATAGAATAGTTCAAAGTGATTCTTCCGTAAGAGCTAAGGCAAATAGAGTCACTTATAGATCGTTCCTCTGCACTTATATTTCATAAATAAACTAATCTTTTGAGGTGAATCGAATGAAAATAATGCCTGTTAAACAAGCAACCTACGAGCAGCTTGATAGTTTTCTCAGTAGAAATCAAAATATCGATAAGCAACTCCTCGTGGATAAAGGGTTTGTTGTAGATATTGATGGTCAAATTGAGGCGAGCTTTATACTTGATGAACTGGAGTCTGGTGGACTTTGGCTGAAGCAACTTTACATTACGCAGTCACATGCTGCGAAACTACCAGTATTGCTAGAAACTATTCTTCAAATTGCTAAACAGCAAAGGGCGAGTGCGGTATATGTCCACAGTCACCAACCGGTTGTGGATATCTTGTTGGAAGCTCTTGATTTCCGACAAGAGAAAAAGCAAATCAAAATTCCGCAAAACCCTTCAAGGGCAGGTAGTTGGTGGAGCTATGAGGTCTCCTGAACATGTGCTGATATTACTCACAATTATCTGTGAATAACTTGTTGATAAATATAGTATTTATATAAAAAAGCTGATTCCTCCCCCTTTTATTATATAGAAACCTGTGGATAATTTACCACAGGTTTTTTTGTGGAAAAGTCAATCACATTCCTAAATTGCACAAATACGGATAATCAACTAAACTGTAAACAGAGAAACGAGGGTTTATATGAAAACAAAACAATGGAATCTAATGAATGACAAAATAAATATTGAATCAGCGATCCAAGAGGCCGCTTTACTTCTCAAAAAAGGAGAAACCGTTGCCTTTCCAACCGAAACGGTTTATGGATTGGGAGCAGATGCGACTAATGCAGAAGCTGTCGCAAAAATATTCCAAGCGAAAGGTCGTCCACAAGATAATCCATTAATTGCTCATGTCGCAACTGTGGAACAATTAAGAAAACTTTTGGATAAACTACCAGGCTATGTGGAAGATTTAATTTCTGCATACTCTCCTGGACCCTTGACGTATGTGCTTCCGAGCAATGGAACTTGCGCCCCCAATGTCACTGCCGGATTATCCACAGTTGCTGTGCGTATCCCGGATCATCCTATCGCACTTGAGCTGCTCACAGCATGTGATGTTCCGGTAGCTGCACCAAGTGCAAATCTTTCCGGTAAGCCAAGTCCTACAACGGCGGGCCACGTCGCGGAAGATCTGGATGGTAAAATTGCAGGTATCATCGATGGAGGACCTACCGGGGTAGGTGTAGAGTCCACGGTGATTGCTTGCCGTGAGGATGATGTCGTTATTCTCCGACCGGGCGGGGTTACGAAAGAACAGATTGAAAAATTTGTTCCCGTTGCCGAAACGTTTGAAAAAAATGTGGATAAGCCTACCGCCCCAGGAATGAAATATAAACATTATTCTCCAGAAGTTCCACTTTGGCTTGTGGATGGGGATATTTCGAGAATTCAAGGTGTTATTGATGAGGAAAAGTCAAAAGGAAAGACGGTTGCTTTACTTGCTCGTGATGAAGTGCTAGAACAAGTTAGGGCAGATATTAGGCTAAGTCTTGGATCCAGCCTGGAAGACGTCGCCAATAAGCTTTACGATAATTTAAGAAAAGTGAAAGAGACGGACGCAGATGTCATCATTTCTGAAGTTTTTCCGGATTCGGGAATCGGACAAGCGGTTATGAATCGATTGAGAAAAGCAATGACCACGTACATTGACTAACTTCCAGCATATCCCAAAGGGAGCTTGCATATAGTGTATAAGCATGTCCAAGGGGGGATGAATGCTGGAGAATTCAATCGGCGAATTGCTCGTACTCATTTTCATGGCTCAAGCATTGGCACTCGACGCCTTTTCCGTATGTTTAGGCCTCGGAATGCAGCAGTTAAGGCTCAAACGAATTTTGTGGATAAGTTTAATCATTGGTGCCTTTCATATCATCATGCCGTTTATCGGAATCCTGTTAGGAAAAATGGCATCGGCACCATTTGAAAGTTATGCACAACTCATTAGCAGCATGCTGCTAATTTTCATAGGAGCCCAAATGTTTTTCAGTGCGTTCACCGAAGAAAAGAAAATGCTTATTCAACCAATTGGAATCGGGTTACTCATTCTTGCCTTTACGGTAAGTATGGACAGCTTTACAGTTGGATTCGGCCTCGGACTCGCAGGGGTAAAAGTGGTACTTGCCCTCATATTATTTGGCCTTTCAAGCGCATTTCTATCAGGTCTCGCACTACTGATTGGGCGCCACGTCCAAGGGGTTTTAGGTAGATATAGTGAACTGCTTGGTGGAAGCATCCTTGTCGGCTTTGGTTTATATGTGCTTTTTGCTTGAAGAGATCCTTCATGATTGGAGGGTCTTTTCTTTTTTATTGGATGTTTCATATGCTAAATTAACGTGTGATTTTGATTTCGTTCGTTCATTCATGCTCTAAACGCCTGAAAGGAAAAATGATTCGTGTATTCGGTCGCTCATCTACGCTCTGAACGCCCGAAAGGAAATCTAATTCGTGTATTCGGTCGCTCATCTATGCTCTAACCGCCCGAAAGGAAGACTGATTCGTATATTCGGTCGCTCATCTATGCTCTAACCGCCCGAAAGGAAGTCTGATTCTTGTATTCGGTCGCTCATCTATGCTCTAACCGCCCGAGAGGAAGTCTGATTCGTATATTCGGTCGCTCATCCATGCTCTATACGCCCGAAAGAAAATCTAATTCGTGAATCCGCTCACTCATCTATGCTCTAACCGCCGGAAAGGAAGTCTAATTCGTGAATTCGGTCACTCATCTATGCTCTAAACGCCGGAAAGGAAGTCTAATTCGTGAATTCGGTCACTCATCTATGATCTAAATGCCTGAAAGGAAAACTAATTCGTGTATTCAGTCGCTCATCCTCGCTTTAATCACCCTAAAGCAAGCAGAATTTTCAAATCCAGTAGTTTACTAGCGCCACCCGGACTACCTCAAAATTCCTATCCAAAATAGTACAAAACCACCCATTTTTCCCGCATAATCTCTTCCCTAAATCCTCTATCCGACTCGATAAGAATATGATATATTTATAGTAGATGTATGATTTTTTCTAATATGTTTACGGGTGGAACGTATTCCCGTTTTTAATAATGGAGGTTTGTTGATGAACATTTTATTTGTTTGTACTGGTAATACTTGTCGAAGTCCGATGGCTGAGGCGTTGCTGCGCGACAAATCTCCGCAAATCAATGTGAAATCGGCAGGTGTTTTTGCGGCGGATGGTGCGCCGGCAAGTCCTCAAGCACTACAAGCTTTAGATGAAGAGAACATTACGTTGAATCACCAAGCACAAAAAGTGACAGGAGAACTGCTGGATTGGTCTAGTCTTGTGTTAACGATGACTACCCAACATAAACAGTTACTGATCATGGAGCACCCTGATCACCAGGAAAAAATCTATACGCTTAAAGAATATATTTCAACCTCGAGTGAAAAAGAAATTCAGCAGTTACAGCTTCAAATCGAAAATAAACGTCGCAAGTTCATTGCAGAAAATCCAGAACTTACAAGCGAAGAGCTTGAACAAAAGTTGGATGAACTTGTAAGTGAAGAAGTGGATAAGCTCCAACAATTGGAAGCAGCAAGTTATAATTATGATATTTCCGATCCATATGGGGGTGACTTAGACCTATACCGTGCTACAAGAATCGAATTAGAACAACAAATTGAAAGGCTTATTGATAAGCTCGATGCAACTAAGGAGGATTAAGGCTTCATGGAGAGGAAATATTCATTCAGCATCAGGAAAAAGCTCGTTTTATTCACTACTCTATTAGCAATAATTACTTATGGCACTTCCTTTGTCTTTATTTTTTTCTTATATGATTTTTTCCAAGAATACATACCTTTTAGTCTTGAATGGTTTACCATCATAACCTTTGTCTTAGGAATTATGTGGTCAGGAATTCTTGCCTATTTCTTTGCGAGCTTTATTACAAAATCAATTGAGAATCTCGAAAAAGTTGCAAATATCGCTGCAGAGGGTAATCTAAATCAAACAGTGGAAATTCCAAAAACGAATGATGAAATACGTGGATTGGCGATATCCTTTAACGCGATGCTTACGAATTTGAATGATATCGTGAAAAATATCGATGATAATTTTGATAAAACGAATGAAGCTGTTATCCAGATGAAACAGGCATCAAGCACAGCCTTTTCCCATTCGCAGCTAATTGGTAGTTCCATTAGTGAAATTTCACAAGGAGCGGAGAATTCTTCGGAGGCTATTCAAAATACAGCAGAATCTGTTGAAATTGCTTCTGACCTTGCGATGAAAGTTCAGGACCGGGCGGCAGAGTCGAAAAATAAATCAGACCAAATGCTCGACACACTGAATATGACAAAGCAGGTGGTGAGTACGCTTGTGGAAGGGATCGACCGTATCGCCAAGGACCAGCAGCAGTCATTAACCAATGTGGATAACTTGAAACAAAATGCGTTTCAAGTTGAATCGATTATCACGATGGTCGGAGAAATTGCGGAACAAACGAATTTGTTAGCGTTGAATGCATCCATTGAAGCGGCAAGGGCGGGTGAGCATGGGCAAGGATTTGCCGTTGTGGCGGAAGAAATCCGGAAGCTTGCCGATCAAAGTGCCCAAGCAGTTCAGCAAATATCGGGGCTTATTGGCGCCATCCAAGATGATGTGAAAAACGTTGTGGAAAATATAAATCAGAATGTTGTTTTTGCAAATAAAGAAGCGGAAAATGGGCAAAAAACTAATACAACCTTTGAAGAAATGTCCAATTCCGTCATGGAAGTCGCATCAGAAATTGAAACGATTTCCACGCTTGTAGATAAGCAGTTAGAGTCGATTCAAGATACGAGCCGTGAATCTCAAGAAGTCGCAGCAATTGCTGAGGAAACATCAGCTGGTGCTGAAGAAGTGAACGCCGCTATTCAAGAACAGGTGGCCAGTATCGAAGAAGTGGATCGCTTGGCTGCTGATATTGAAGAACATGCGATGCGCTTGAAGAAACAAATTAACCAATTCCAACTTTAGTGGAAAGGATGAAAGATATGAAGGTTTTAATTACAGGTGATCACGCAGGAATGACCCTTCGCAATGAAGTAGCGAATTTATTGGAAGAGATGGGAATTGAGTACGAGGACGCAGGTGCAAGCTGTACAACATCTGTCGATTATCCGGACTATGCTTTACCAGCAGCTGAACGGATTGCAAGTGGTGAATTTGACCGCGGAATCTTCATTTGTGGAACAGGAATCGGCATGTCGATTGCTGCCAACAAAGTAAAAGGAATCCGCGCAGCTTTAGTGCACGACATGTTCAGTGCCCGTGCTACAAGACAGCATAATAACTCAAATGTACTTGCCATGGGAGAACGAGTCATCGGACCAAGCCTGGGCAGAGAAATCGCCAAAATCTGGCTCGAAACCGAATTCGAAGGCGACCGCCACAGCCGCCGAATTGAAAAAATCCATTCCTATGAAGACAAATAAGTAGTATAGTAGATACAAAAGCTGAAGAGGGCGTTTAGGGACGTTCAAACTGGAGTACGGTGCAAGGAGATAAAGGAAACATGCCCCTTTAGGGGGTATCCGACGTTGGGCTTTAGCCCGGTTTTAGTCGGGCATCCTTAGACTTGGAGCTGATGTTGACTTATCGACTGAAAGCGTACGAAGTTTGAGCAGTCCCTGCCCTCTGAAGCTAGCCGCAACAAAAGCGAAAGCGGCCGTTTAGGGACGGCCGAACTGGAATGCGGTGCAGGAAGATAAAGGAAACACGGCGAGGTACGAGCCGATGTTGACTTATCGACCGGAGGCGCATGAAGTTCGGGCAGTCCCTGGCCGCTGTAGCTAGCCGCAACAAAGCGAAAGCGGCCGTTTAGGGACAAAAGTAAATACCAACACTCCCGAACGGTCTTACAATATTGGAGGTGAACCGATAATGCAAGAACAAATAAAACAAGATCTCCAAGATATCGTTGATGAATGGCTTACGACAGACTACTTACGGAAAGGACAACTATTTGTCATTGGTTGCTCAACAAGTGAAGTAGCTGGTAAGAAAATTGGTACAGCAGGTACTGAAGAGATTGCCGAACTGATTTATGATGAAATGAACCGTCTGAAAGAAGAAACGGGAACCCATCTTGCTTTTCAGTGCTGTGAGCACCTTAACCGTGCACTTGTAGTGGAGCGGGAAGTAATGGAGGCATTTGATTTAGATGAAGTGACTGTCGTTCCGGTGCGAGAAGCAGGTGGCTCGATGGCAGCTTATGCTTATAAACATATGAAGGATCCAGTCGTTGTTGAGTCTGTGCGTTCACGCGCGCATGCTGGCATTGATATTGGTGAGACGATGATTGGAATGCATTTGAAACAAGTCGCTGTTCCACTTCGTTTTAGCAAAAAATATATTGGGGAAGCAAGAATTGGTTTAGCGCGTACCAGACCAAAATTAATTGGTGGAGAACGTGCCAAATACAATAGTTAGTTGGTAGAGAACAATTTGTTCTTTTTACTATAAAATTTACTACATTATATATTACATGCAAGGGGGACTGTACAATGGAGCAAGTAGTAAAGCAAGCCGCAGTAAGAGAAGCGGATCCAGAAGTTTTTGCAGCAATGGAGAATGAAAGAAAGCGTCAGCAGGATAATATCGAACTGATCGCTTCTGAGAACTTTGTATCTGAAGCTGTTATGGAAGCGATGGGTTCGGTTTTAACGAATAAATATGCGGAAGGTTATCCAGGTAAACGGTATTACGGTGGGTGTGAATTTGTTGATGTAGTGGAAAATTTGGCACGTGATCGAGTGAAGGAATTATTCGGGGCGGAACATGCAAACGTTCAGCCACACTCTGGAGCGCAAGCGAATATGGCGGTATACTCAACCGTTTTACAGCCAGGCGACACAGTACTAGGAATGAACCTAAGTCACGGTGGTCACCTTACACATGGTAGCCCAGTGAACTTCAGTGGAAAATTATACAACTTTGAAGAATACGGTGTTGATGAAGAAACAGAGCAACTAGATTACGATGCAATTTTAGCTAAAGCGAAAGAAGTTAAACCGAAGCTGATTGTTGCTGGTGCTAGTGCTTATTCTCGTACCATTGATTTTGCGAAGTTCCGTGAAATCGCTGATGAAGTAGATGCATACCTCATGGTTGATATGGCGCACATTGCAGGACTTGTAGCAGCTGGTTTGCATCCTAATCCAGTACCATACGCAGACTTTGTGACGACAACGACTCATAAAACACTACGTGGTCCACGTGGTGGTGTCATTCTTACAAGACAGGAATTTGCGAAAAAAGTGGATAGTTCAGTTTTCCCTGGCATGCAAGGTGGTCCATTAATGCATGTGATTGCAGCAAAAGCTGTTGCATTTAAAGAGGCACTTTCCGATGACTTTAAAGAATACTCGAAACAAGTTGTTAAAAACGCAGCTGTCCTTGCTGAAGAATTATCAAACGCAGGAGTGCGCATCGTTTCAGGTGGAACGGACAACCACCTTCTGCTTCTAGATGTGAAAACACTAGGCTTTACTGGAAAAGATGCTGAAAAAGTATTGGATGATATCCTAATCACAACAAATAAAAACACAATTCCATTTGATACTGAGAGTCCGTTTGTGACAAGTGGTGTTCGAATTGGAACGGCAGCAGTCACTTCACGTGGCTTCAAAGAGGCGGAAATCAAAGAAGTTGCTGATATTATTGCAACAGCTCTTAAAAACCACGAAAATCAAGAAGTTCTTGATGGCTTGAAAGAGCGCGTACTAAACTTGACGGAACGCTTCCCGCTATATAATAACTAATTAACATAACCCGTTTAGAGCTATCTAAGCGGGTTTTTCTTTTTGGTAGGGTGTTTTCGCACGTGGCACTCATTATAACCGCTATAATGCTTCGAATGGAAATATTGCACGAGCGTTGGAGTCGTTATAAGCCTTATAAAGACCCGAATAGAAGTTTTACAAGAGTGTTCGAGTCCTTATAAGCTCTCTAAAGACCTGAATGGAAATTTTGCAAGAGTGCTCGAGTCCTTATAAGCCCTATAAAGACCTGAATGGAAGTTTTGCACGATCCTTCGAGTCTTTATAAGCGCTATAAAGTCCCGAATGGAATTTTTGCACGATCCTTCGAGTCCTTATAAGTGCCAATAAAGTCCCGAATTGGAGTTTTGCACAAGCCTTCGAGTCTTTATAAGCGCTATAAAGTCCCGAATGGAATTTTTGCACGATGCTTCGAGTCCTTTTATAAGTGCTATAAAGTCCCGAATTGGAGTTTTGCACAAGCCTTCGAGTCCTTATAAGCCCTATAAAGCCCCGAATTGGAGTTTTGCACGATGCTTCGAGTCCTTATAATCGCTTTAAAGCCCCGAAGTGGAGTTTTGCACGGATAACGTCCTTATAATTGTGTAAAAAGGTATAAAAAAATAGGTCATCTTCCAGACCCATGTTAAAATATTTTCGACCAAGAAAACAACACATGGAGGTAGGAAAAGATGACCCAAATAAATATTA
>NZ_JAMBON010000029.1 GCF_023715655.1 Oceanobacillus luteolus
ACCAAATACTCCAAGGCCTTCCAATTAAAGAATTAAGGAGGGTTATTTGGCATGTGCAAAATAAGTATATCATAATTATTTTAAGTTTTTTAGAGAAAAATATTGACAACTATTAGCTGGTTTAGTTCAATAAGAAAGAACCACCCAAGCAGCTCAACAATCTTCAAGTAATACACCAAATTGCTTAAGTATATCCCTTATTTATTAAATATGACTTGGGTAATTTGTTCTACTAATTACTTCATATAATCTTAATGTTTTGAATTAATAAATTCGGGTACCGTGAAAAGTAAAGGAGGGTGAATTGTTTTGTCCGAGAAGTCATTATACGAGCGTTTAGGTGGAATCTATAATATTGCTGCTGTCGTTGATCATTTCGCTAAAGCACTAGCAGAAGACCCCGTTGCAGGAAAAAACTCTTCTAATCCCTTTCTCAAAGATTGGTATGCAAATAGAAGCTGGAGGGAAGCAGGTTTTGTAGTTTTGACAACTTTATGGGTTAGCGAAAAGGCTGGTGGTCCTTATAAGTACGTCAGCACTATCCCTAATAATGACAGTCTGGACCTGGAACCCACTCATTACGATATGAAGTTAACTGAGGAAGAATTTGATGCAGCAGGTAAAGTGTTGGCAAACACACTCGATCATTTCGATGTGCCAGTGAAAGAAAAAAATGAAGTTCTTGATGCCTTTATGGCTCACAAGGACGAGGTCATCAGTGGAACAATCAAATAATAAAATAGTCATTAATTATTACAAATAGAGGCTGTTTTCAGAAAAAAATTAATGGTCTCTATTTTTTGTTTTACAAAACAAAAAAGTCCACACACCATGATTTCATCAGGTATGTGGAACATATTATTAAAGGTATTGACTATACTTATCCTCCAAACGATCTTGCATATAAGCAATTGCACCACAGATCGGCCAGTAAATAAGAGCGATTAAAATATACATCGTCATTGAATCAAACGTCCTGCCAGCTACAATTTGCGCTTTTTGAAATAGCTCCGGCACGGTTATCATCGCTGCGAGTGACGTGCTCTTTACAATGCTTAATAATACGTTTGAAAGTGGTGGGATCGCAATTCTTACCGCTTGTGGAAGAATAATTTTTCTCATCGTTAACCAGTACGGGAGATTAAGTGCTTTTGCGGACTCCCACTGTCCAATGTCCACACTATTTAAGGCAGAGCGATTAATTTCAGCGATGTAGGCAGCGCTATTTAAACCAAAAGCTAGCGCTGCTGCAGTGAAAGCAGTCAATTCTATACCAATGACCGGCAAACCAAAGTAAAGGAGAAATAGGAAAACGATCATTGGTACACCCCGCATAAACGAGATATACGTTCTAGCAGGAAATCTTAATATAAACAATTTCGAACCTCTTGCAAGCGCAAGGAAAAAACCTAGAATGAGACCCAATAGCATTCCTATCAACGTTAGAATAAGGGTCATCGGTACTCCCTGCAAGAGAAAAGGAAGACTTTCAAGCGCTAATTGAAAATCAAATAAATTATTCAATTGAACATAGTCGATTTCGAACATAGATAACCCCTCTTACTTCTCCCAGTTATGTTCTTTTAGGTATTCGGTATTCTTATCTACTTCGCTATTCCTTCTATCTCAATAACATCTCCCTCAGGTTCGACTGTAACATCTTGTCCATCGAAAAATTCCTCTGAAATTTCTCTTAATGTACCATCCTCCAGCATCTCTGCAACAATGGCATCTACTTCTTCACGTAACTTTTCTGCTTCTTTAGGCATCACAATGCTTGTTGTTGAAGTATGGAACTTTAAATCTGGATGTATTTCAATATTAAATTCCGGAAACGCTTGAATTGCGAGACTCTGTAAGTAATAATCGTTAATTACGACATCCGTTCTTCCGTTATGTACATCTCGTAAATAAGCATCGTTCGTTGCATTACCATACGTTTTTACTTCCGCACCAAACTTTTCAGCGATTTCGCTATAAACAGTTGTTGCCGCTCCTCCAGCGAGTTTACCCTCTAAATCTTCCAGTTTTTCAATCCCTGAATGGTCATCTTTACGAACAATCATCGTTGCGAAAGAATATTTGATAGGTTGTGTGTAAGCAAATTGCTCTTTTCTTTCGCCACGTAGTCCCATGGAGGTCATATCGACTCGACCAGAGTTTATAGCTGATAGTATGGCATCATAGGCCATAATTTCAAACTCAACATCTACCCCTAACCGATTAGCAATTTCTCTCTGAACTTCCACTTCAAAACCTGTTAGTTCATCCGATCCTTCTGGATAGTAAGAAGTAGGATATAGTGTACCTGATGTTCCAACGGTAATAACCCCTTCTTCTTTAATCTCTTCCCAAACTTCATCGGTTACCTCGTCTGTAGTTGTACTATCTTCCGTGGTATCCTCACTATCTCCACAAGCTACAAGTACCAGTACTAAAGCAAATAAAACAGCATATATGGATGATTTTCTCATCTTCCCTCTCCCCCTGTTATATTATTTTGACAACTTATAGTGTAACACGCTGGATTCGATATAACAATATTATTGTATCTGTACTTCATCAGTCGTTCATTTATCTTATAACACCAGTTTCGTAGTGGAGTTTGACTTAGGAAGAAAGTCGAATCACTTAATGAAACTTTTCGATGGCATATCCGTACTGTTACAAGGAGGGTTGATATGAAAATTTTATTTTCTGTTTTTATTTTCGGATTAATCGTCTTTCTGAATCTCGGCCTCTTTTTACCTTCCCTCTTAGCGGTAAACGAAGAGGACATAGGTAGAAACATCAACCATTTAAAGAAGTATAAATGGTTTCAAGACTTGTTAAACAATCAAGAACATAAACAGCTAATTATTCATGACAAAGATGTACGTAGAGTTATTGGAACGTTCGATAGCAAAAAGATGGATAAGAACTTTTTCCAAGATCGGTACCGAAAGAAGATACAAAACATTATACAACAAAAATCAAATTCACTTGTGTAGTACGGGGTCTTTACTTGAAGATTGTTGAACTGCATAGTCGGCTCTTTTTCTTATTCAACTCCCTCTGATAGACTCCATTTAAATATATAAATTAAGGAATTTGCTTAGAGGATGTGATTAAATGCAGGATATATTGCAAGATTTTTTGAAAGTGGAGATTTCTGATCAAGTCTATTATGACGGACTAATTCGCTTTATCTATTCTGGAAATATCAGATGCGGAGAATATGAATGTAATCAATATGTTGTTAAAAAAATGGACTTCTTAAACTTTATCATTTTTGCAGAATATGTGATTGATGAAAAAAGAGAAATTCACCATTCATTTTCCATATCCAAAGGTAAGCTACTTAAAGCGATGAATAACTATGCAAAGAAACAAGGTTTTATAATAAGAAGTTTTGACTGGGCTAATTAGTGAAGTACTAATTTCTTTGTTCCATTAACAGGTGCGTTAATTCAAGAAGGATTAACCACCTTTTTTGTTGTACTTGTAATAAATGGCAGTGAATTAGCCATTGTAGATCAATAGAATTGTAAAATACATAAAAAAGAAAATAAAGGCAACTTTACCCGCCTCCAATTCGTCTCATTTGCAGGGAAATGATTTAGGGAGATTAAAACATGGATAAAAAGAACCCACTCGTTCTCATTGATGCTATATATCATGAGCATTATGTGTATCTCAGAAACTTATTAATAGGATTGACCAAAGATGATGATGTCGCTGACGATATTATCCAGGAGTTGTTTGCCAAAATTCTAGTCTCTCCTTCTAGTGTTACGAAAGTGAACTATATGAGGAGTTGGCTAATTAGAGGAGCGAAAAATACACTGCTCGACTATTACAAAAAGAAGAAGCCAGAGTTGCTTCAAAATGAGAACATTATCGAGTCGTTACTGGTTGATAACTATACACCAGAAATAAGTACCACAATCAATCATGAATTGATGACCGTATTAGGTAAACTGTCCACGACTGACAAAGCAATCATTATTGCGAAAGAGTATTATGGCTATGACTACCAGGAGATCAGTGAGCTTTTAAACATTCCCGTATCGACCATAAAATCGAAAGTGTTTCGAATGAGAAAACGGATGATTAAAGAGAGGTGAGGTTATGGATAGCTTTAAAAAAATACATCTCTTATCTCAGGAGTTGATTCCCTTAATCAATGACCTGGAGGAGGAGCCGAAACAGATAATTCTAGAACACATCAAAGATTGTGGGGATTGCAGAAAATTACATGAGAGCGCCGTAGAGTTCGACGAAAGCATGCCAAAGCAAGACTTTTCGGAGGATGTGGAATTAAAACCATTAAAGAAACTCGTGCAGTTTAATACTGGACTAAAGTTGCTACTTGTTACGGTGAGAGCGCTCATTTTGTTTTATATTTTCTACTCCAGCTTCTCATTTTATGGTGAATCTGCCCCACTGTTGATGGGACAATTTTACTCAGGGATCATTTTATTTTACGTACCGGCTGCGATCTTTTTACTGGTATTCACGTTTACGTTCTTCAATAAAAAATGGTTCTGGACCTCACTAGTTGCTGATTTAGTGATCATTTTTCTCTTAGACAATATCGTGGAGTTATTTTTATAAATTGGGGGTTTGAACATGGCATACCTAATTATGTTAGGTGGATTATTTTTAGGGTTGATCTTTTTTACGTTTGTTTTTATTGTGTCAAAAAGGAACGGCAACTATTATTTGGCACCAATGGTCACCTTTCTTTTTTCTTTATTAATTGTTGTTTACAGTATATTCTTCGTTGGAGGGTTTGAAGGGATGGGTTATTTATTTATCGCTGGTGGTTTTTTAACCATTAGTGTTATCGGTACCCTTCTATTACCCATCATCACCCGGAGAATAAAATCACAGCAACTCCATAAAGGTGATAAAATCAGCCTTGTTGTTTTACCTATTCTATTTTTTGCAATCATTGGATTAACCATCTATTCAGATGATGGTTATTGGATTATTGCACAAGCAAGCGCTGCCCCTATAGAAACGGAAGGTTACCGAATCTCCACTATTTCGGAAGGTAAGAAAGAAATAACTATACTGCTAGGCGAGGAATATCTAGGAAAAGAGATACAAGTTGAAGATGTGAGTAAATGGGGTTCTACAGAAATCACGCTCAAGCTTATAGGTGAAGGCGTAGATGGCAAGGTTCCTTTCATCCAAATAGGGATAGATGAAATAAAAGAACCGTTGAAAGTGCAAACAACGGATGGTGTGGTTTTTGAAGAAATAGGTAGTTCGGGAAATTAATTTTTGACCGTGATTCCAAGGTTACTATTTGCTTATAAGGTAGGTGCCTTACATTGAACAAATCGTCTAAAACAGGAAAAACATTGGCTTTAATAGGTGGCGGAATTATTTTATTTGGTACTGTATTAATGATAAATGATGACGGTGGAACCTTAACTTCTCTCGCTATTCCTTTCATATTTATAGGTTTATTAGTAATCATGGCATCCATCTTATTTATAGGAAACTTGAGTAACAAAGCGTTTCATATAAATAACTTTATCTTTTTATTTATGTTATTGGCGTTTAACGCAATTGCTTTATTTGGGGCCTTATTCAGCAACACGGCAGGGTCCGAAACGTACTTTGCAACTGGGCTTTCGTATGTCATATGGGGTGTCTTTTATTTCCTTCAATTTGTCCGGCCCAATAAGATTTGGCGGATTACTTGGTTTCTTATGATGGTAGTATTTTTATTCTTTTGGCAGACAGGTCTTGGTTATCTGATCGGTCAAATGATATTTTAACTAACAGGAGCGTTATCCAAGAAGGGTTAACGCTCTTTTTGTCGAATATATTAAAGGGCTGAAGGAGTGGAGATGTAATGAAAAATAAACTTTATCATCTTTTTGCGCATGTTGTTAATATAATCCTTTTGGGAGCTGTCGGGTTTCTCGGACTTGCCCTGTTCGTAAATATTAGTGAGCCAGATCCAAGTGTACCCTCCCCTAGTCCTATAGATATGGGAATTTGGATTTTACTTTTATCCATGTGGGGGTTTAGTTACTGGTACCAATTCAAGAACAGACAATGGACGGTGCTGTTATTTGCTAACCTGCTGTTCATTGTTGCTGTTACTATCGTCATACTTGTGTTGATGCCATTGCTTTATGATCTTTGTTACTTTTAAAAAATGAAACGACGTTGAATTATTGTCTTTATTCTTTACTAATGTATCTTAGCGATGGAGTTGATTTTTTTGAGTAATGAAGCCCCCTCAAAATTAGATAAATGGAGAGAAAAATACGCCGCTTTAGTTGTGGCATTAGCTTGTTTATATGGCGTAATAGATAGTTGGGGTAGTAACTGGATTCTTACTGGTATTTTAAGTTTAGGTGTATTAATTTGTGGAACGATAGGTGTTTTTGATATAAAGCGAGCTATTTATAATAGGAAAAAATGATGTTGCTTTCTGATTCTTATTGAGTTAGCGAATGCATTCATTAAAGAAGGAAAATGAGGGATAACATGAAATTTTATCTGTCGTCTTATAAAATCGGATATGAAGAACAAAGATTAATTGACATGACGAAAACCGGTAATAAAAAAGTTGCATATATCAATAATGCACTGGACTTTGCAACTGATTTAGAAAGAAAAAGTAAAAGTGATGCATCGGACATTTCGGATCTGCTCAGACTAGGTTTTATAGTGGATATTTTAGATTTAAAAAAGTATTTCCATAACCCAGAAGGACTAGAAGAAAAACTTAATGAGTATGATGTCATCTGGATAAGGGGCGGCAACACTTTCGTTCTTGCTCAGGCTATGAAATTAAGCGGGTTCGATGAAATTCTTAAAAAGTATTATAGAGACAACAAAGACATCGTATACGGAGGGTACAGTGCGGGCGTTTGTATTCTTGGACCAACGCTAAAAGGGATTGATTTTGCAGATGACCCTAATCAGAAGCCGTATGGAGAAGAGTTTCAAGCTATTTGGGACGGACTACATATTTTAGATTATGCAGTTGCTCCCCATTATAAATCAGACCATCCAGAGTCTCGAGATATAGACAATTATATTGAATATCTGATTAATAATAAAATACCTTTTAAAGCATTAAGGGATGGAGAAGTAATTATCATTGAATGATGGTACAGAGTTACTCAAAAACGCTCAGAAAGATCTGAGCGTTTCACATGTTGTTGAACCATTCTTCTGTTCTTAATCTATCCACACGCCGGTAATAGCGTCCAATGGAAGCTCCATATCTTCTATCTTAATATAATTAAGCAAGGGATTGACACCTAATAACTTTCCTTTTATCTTGTGGTAATCGTGGTCTTTAAAATATTCAATCTCAATCGTCAAGTCATCCTTAAGAGCAAACTGCAGCTTTAAATTCATTTCCGTTATTAATTGTTCATCAAGCATCGGCTTCTCTTTCCATTCCTTTTGACTCCACATTTCCTTCAACATATTTGCATGCTCCGGCAGCATCATTGATGTCCATTTGATTGTACCTCTATCGTTAATCATCCTATATCCACCTTTCAACATATTGTATTTTTTATTATATAAGAACATACGTTTGTGTTCAATGGTAATTTGTTGAAAGTATGGTTTCTTAATTAAACTATCGTACACGTTCACGCAAGAAGCGACAAGCATTTATTAACTCGTTTCAATTCAGAAAAATTTTACCCTTCTTATCCACTAGGGGATTATTCATTTCTAAATTCAATCAATTCCTTTAATCTTTCTTCGTAGCTTTTATCTACCATATTGGAAATTAAAGCATCCACATCGTTGGAATTGAATTCAGGCAATCGCTCATTAACTTCAATTAAAGTTTTTCTAGCTGCTTCATCATGAACAAAGGTGTCAACAATATGAACAGAAGCACCAGATAATATATATTCTTGTACTTCTTTTGGAAGTTTTTCTAAATCAGCTTGAATCTCACCGACGAAATAATGCTCATATTCAGATGGTGTTTTGAATTCTGTTCCGCTAACTTCCTCGAGATTCTTTGTAATTTCTTCGATTTCCCTTGATAATTCTTCAGATGCATCTTCAACCGAGGTTTCTCCAACTTCAATTGTTGTACCTAACTTTGTTAAATCCATCGAGTTCGCGATTTTCAATATTTCTTCCTTTTCAATCCCACGCGTAGATATCGTGATGATTTGGTTTTCACCAAAGATATGAAGGTTGCTAAAGTGAGCAACATCCTCTGCCTCTAACCGGAGAATAGAAGGATGCCCAGCTAATTCAAATTCTTCAAATGATCCGTCTGTGTAGTCAAATTTAAATTGCCACATATCTTCTACACTTCCTTCTCCTAGATAAACGCTAAGAGATTGATCTTCAGGAAGATGGTAATCAGCATATGCATATGCTGATTCAGATACTTCTACTACGTGTTTTGGTTCAGCAGGCTCTTGTCCTGGGACATAAGTTGGAAGAATCAAGTTTATAATATCTATGAGAGGTTCAACACTCTCCGTCCTCTCACCATATTTACTTTCTCTTATAGTCTCTTGTTGCTCCGATTCATCCGCTTCATCAGCTTCATCTAATATAAAAAAGTTTTCTGTTTGGTTGTCCTGTGGTTTTGTTGATGATCCTTCGTTAAGACTGAGAATATCGGTTGCAAACAATTGATAACCAATGAATAGAAGGACTACAAACACACCAAAGCTAGATACATATTTAAGTCTGACAAAATATTTTGCAGGCTGCTTCATGTCGTCTATGTTCAATAGCAGATTGCTCCGAGTCTGTTTTTTTTGTTTTCTAGTCATTATGATATCCCTATCCAGTTGTTGTAAATAGTCATCATAGACAGGCCGATTACTATATTGTTTTTTCATTTAGAAACCCCTCCTTAGTAAGTTGTTTTTCTAAAGCGGGAATGGCCCGATGAAGAGTAGATTTAACCTTGCTTTCTGACCAATTCAAGATTTCACTTGTTTCTTTAATGCTGAAACCATTTAACTTTCTTAAAACAATCACTTCACGATAAGGTTGTTTGATGTTGCCCAACGCTCTATATAGCTCTTTTGAAGTTTCCCTAACCTCAACAATATCTGCTGGTAGTGGGTTGGTGTCTTCTTTGGTTCCAAATATATCCTTAAAGACACTTATCGGTTTTCGCTTTCTCATATAGTCGATGGTTATATTGCGAGCGATACTAAAAAGCCAAGTTTTCGGTTTTGCCCGTTCTTCAAATGAATGATACTTTTTATAAGCATTTAGCAATGTATCCTGAGTTAAGTCTTCCGCTAGTTGATAATCACGGACCATCATGAATATGTAACTGAATATCGAATCACTGTAGCGATCGTACCATTCAGTAATTCCCCTTGTGATGTTGTCTTCTGCCAAAACAACTCTCCCCCTAGATTTTCTCATCGTTACTAAGACGTAATTGGAATTTAAAAGTTGCAAATTTCGTTATTTAATTCTGAATAAAAAAGAGTCGTCCCTTTTGACAACTCTTTAATGAACAAAGCATATTATTGAACAATCCCTCTTTACATTTGAATTCAAAATAAGAAATATAGAACAAAAAACACTAAAAGTGTCCAAGCATAAGAAATATGTATAGATTTTTGGCTTTGTTGGGAAGTTCTTTGTTTTTTGTATTCGAACGAAAAGATAAACAGGAAAATTAAAAATAAGAAATAAACAAGAAACACATAAATTGTGAATCGCCATTGTTCCACCCATGTCATGATAGGCCGATCGTTCCACCCAATATAAATACAATTACTGATAAAACACCTATAATTACATTGATTTTTGGCATCCTTGACCATATCGGATTATTAAGTAGACTTTTATCTTTTTTAGCCTCAAATAAGAAGATAAAATAAATAAAAGTTACAATCAATGCAACAATGAAAAAAGTACCGAATGAAGGTATTACCGTAGTCCATTCTCCGGTTGTTAATTGAACGGTCCTGTCTTGACTTGTAAATTCTAACAACCACATAGATGTTACCATTAATAAAATCATTAGTATTTGGTATAAAGTCCACATCACCTTTATCCCCCTATGTATCTACCGTATAAACAAATAAGTATAAGGTGACCCCCGCTTTGATCACCTTCATTAATTTTTGCACCGTTATAAAAGAATGAACCCGAAAGAGAACTGGTTTTATGCAAAGGAGTTTTCATCAGAAAGAATTGTATCTTTGATATAGTTCACATGCTCTATCATGTGGCCGATGTTACCCTCTCCAGCGTATAAAGACATATCAAAAAAGTTTTGATCTAAATCAGACCAATACAGAATATTTTCATCACCAGAAACTGATATTGCTCTCTTTAATCTACCAACATAAACCTCAACATAACAATCTTGAAGATGATAGGTAAAATCCATTAAATGATGTAATTTTATATCTTCTTTTGAAATACTTGTTTCTTCAAGAAGCTCTCTGTAGGCGGCCTCAATACCTGCCTCTCCAACTTCAATTTTGCCACCCACTAAATTACTTAATCCTTTATAAGGGTATTTTAATCTTTTACACATCAACAACTTATCCAGTTTATTGTTGTAAACCATTATCACATTATAACCTTGCATTCAATCACTCCCTTATTAAACTAACTCCCTCAATATTTCATTCACTTCTATCTCTATTCCATTTATAAGGTTTCTTTGTCCAATGATAAAAAAGAATAATCAGGACCATTAAAATAGATATCCCTATGTTATCAACCCAACGTACTTTCTGATAAAAAATCAACTGCCAAATAATTGCTACTACAAAATATATCAATGGAAGTCTAATACTCTTCCTAAACATACTACCACCCGTTTTCGTTTTTTAGGATATGTCACTTTAATAGAATCAACTGAAGTCTGCTTGTAAAATTTTCCTTTAAATGAAATACTAACATAATATTCCAATATTAAAACTCAAAATTTAATCAAAAAAAGGCGACCTTAATATGATCATCTTGTTAACGTTTGCATACGTAAGCTTAATATTTAATTATATTTTAAAATAATTTCAGGTTCTAATTTTCATGTTGGGTAAAACTTAATCGCATAAAAAGATAACCGTCTTCCATATCATCTGTCATTGTAAAACCTACGCTACTCCATAGTTTTTGTGCATTTATATTTTCTGGCTCCACTGGTAAAGAAATTTTACTTGCGTTGTAGTCTTTACGTAAATATTCAATGCAAAGCTTAGCTGCCGCTGTTCCGTAACCTCTTTTTTGAAAACGGCTGTCTATCATGAAATTTATTATTTGATGGTTCTCTTCGCCAATATACATTAAAACATAGCCGACCATCACATCATCCGCATAAATGGCAAAGGGGCGTGAATCATCATAAAAAACCCAAGCCTCTGCCAAAGACCACGCAACAGGATCTACGAAATCTGTATTGTCAACCGACACTTTCAAATTCAAACATTCTTCATAATTATCTTCGTTAATTGTTTTTAATGTCACCAAAGGAATTCTCCATTCTTAAACATCGCGTTTTTTAAACAATAAAATACATTTGCTCTTTATCGCATCAACTCCCAGCATTGCCCAATTCTTCGGAAATTTATTGATTCGTGATCGATAACTATAAAAATATAACCTTATTTTCGACTTACAACTACTGCACCAATTCCACTTATTATAAAATATACAAATATCATGATCCATAAATAATATACGGAAACTTGTTCCATTCCAACAAAGGTGACGATAGCTAACAATAGAAAAGCTACACCAATAAAGATATTAGAAGCATAGACATAATATCTGATCATATTATAACGTGTTCGCTCATCTATATCAGGAGTATTATCCTTTTTCATCCGATTTCTAATGAGATCAATAATAAAAAACAACAACACTCCAGAGAGAGAACCTAGTAATCCTGAAAGATTTAGTGTACCTGTAATAAGTTGTCCTAGTGTCATCCCAATCAAAGCACCGATTGCTCCAAACGTTAATATCCACTTACTAATTCTTTGCTTCATTTCTCTTCCTCCTCTTCCAAAATAAATATTTTTTCAATGGGCATCTCAAAATACTTTACAATTTTCAAAGCCAATTCAAGACTGGGGTTATACTTATTATTTTCAATCGCTGTCATCGTTTGTCTTGTTACTTGCAGATCTTCTGCCATTTGTAACTGTTTGATGCCCTTTTCTCTTCGTATTTTCCGTATATTATTTTTAACTGGCAATTCTTTCACCACCTGAATGTAAAGACCTCTTTACTTTTTTATAACATAACCCCCTAAGTATGTAAAGAGTTATTAACATTTTTATCGCATATAATCTATGTATCTTTCTTGTAGGCTTGCTATCTGTAAAGTTATTTCCGATGGTAAAAGCTAATACATACCATCATTTCCATAAAAATAGGAGTACAAAACGCGATGCGTTTTGTACTCCTTATCATGTGTTAGTTATTGTTCTCTCTCCCAGAACAGCACCCATTATTTAAATAGTATCTGATTTTTCAAGGCCAAAGATTCTATTTTTGATTCCTGGCATGTACAATATTTCTTTCCGTCGCAGTAAAACTTTTGATACGATTCTGATTTGATGTAATTCACTACTTCATCACATTTGTCACAGATCATAATAAGCATTTTCCGTCCCCCCTTGTTATTAAGGTACATCATATAAATACATAAATCAACCCCAACCCCTTGCAGGACAAGGGAATTCATACAGGGACAATAAATGTCCCTAAAGTATTCACACCCGTGAAATTAGTGTTTTATGAGGTTGTTCAGGTCGGAACTAACTTGAAATTTGAAAAGGATGAAATTAATTTTTATGGTCATTTACTTGAAATAGGAAGAGCATTGCTCAATCTCAGTGGGCAGAAAGCAAATCATGCTAATACCTGTGATAATTTTGCGCCAATTCGACAATATAAACAAAAACAGGGACTTCAATTCTTATGTGAATTGTGTCCCCAAAGAATATGTTCTTTAATGTTTTCTCCCCATCAAACGAACCCGTTACATTTTTATTCATATTTGTTTTTTCAATCTCTCAATCTCTTGCACCTCTAAATGTGTAACATCCGAGATAAACTCCACACTTAATCCTTTCTTCAACATCTCCGTCGCAACTTCTTTTTTTCCTATCTCTTTCCCAATTTCCTTGCCTAGCTCTTTCCCCTTCTCCTCATAAGATATTGGAATCTCCAAGATCTTCTCCGCTTCAGGTAAATTCCTTATCTCCTCCATTAACTTATCCTCCTCTTTTTTTGATAATTTTAGATACGTTTCAAAGAAGCCGTAAATCAATCGTTGTCTGGCTGGATCAAGTTCCATTCTTGTTATCATCCGTAAAAATTCTTTTTTAACTTCTATTTTCTCATCTTCATTATATCCCATCTTGCTTAAAAGCGCCGCAGCAGCCGGGTTGTCCGAACGAATATAATCGCGCCAATTCTTTTTCCGTAGGTGTAAGGTCAAATAATGAAATGTTAAAACATGAAAAAATGGAAATTCCATCGTGTATCTATTCTTTTCCCAATTTTCCTTGTAACTAAAAACGGCTATAGGTACAATAGGCTTTCTATATTTATTGTATAGCAAACTAAAATAGCGAAACATCCTTTCATGAAATTCTCTTTGCACATAACTCTGAGGCTCTATATGAACTATAATTACAACGTCTGTATTTCTTAACTTTGTCTCCACTACAATATCAAGACGACGGTTCTCACCTTGCAACACATCTGTATACACTTCCTCGGAGATCGGTTTTATAGCTTGGAAATCAAGATGTTCATATACGTCCGGGAAAAATGCTTCAATAAATTCCTTAAAAAAGGTGTTGATGAGTTCTTTGTACAGTTGATCGTGCTTCATGTAAATGCGGGGTACTTCTCTTACTACTAGAGGCATTGCCAACATATCACTTCCCTCAGAAATATTTTGGTGAGGTAACTGTATGTTATTCTGACCAAATAGTAGCACATACATTCTCCTCCTTCAACTAGTACAGAGCAATTATTGCGCTAAATACCTACCAGTTTTCCTTCTCTCTGTCTCAGTTCCCTCACCCTGCCATACTCCCGTAAAAACTCCATCTCCACTACTCCAGTCGGTCCGTTCCGATGTTTTGAAATGATCACCTCCAGCACATTCTTTTTTTTACTGTCCTTGTTGTAATAGTCATCTCTGTATAAGAGAGCGATGACATCTGCATCTTGCTCGATATTTCCTGATTCTCTTAAATCAGACATGAGCGGACGTTTATCTTGTCTCGTTTCCACACTTCGGGAGAGCTGTGACAGCAGGACAATCGGGATCTCCAACTCCATTGCGAGCAGTTTCAGTTCCCTCGTAATCTCTCCAATTTCTAAATCGCGGCGTTCTTTTCGAAGGGTGGTTGGTGTAATGAGCTGGAGATAATCGATGAGGACAAGCTGATTTTTATTTACTGCATCAAGCTGATGCTTTCGTATTTCCGCGCGGATTTGTGCTATCGTTCGTTTGGAATCGATGATCTCCAGCTGCCAGTTGGATAGTTCCCCAATTGCTCGCATTGCCTGTTGATAATCCTCGGGTGAAAACCGATTATGTATATCGCGCCATTTCCCTCCATTCACAAGCGCTTGCGCTGAAATCATCCGCTTCAAGAGTTGGCGTCTTCCCATTTCCAGACTAAACAGAAGTGCTGACCCTCCATGCATACAATGACCTGCTGCCAAGTTCAGGGCGAATGCCGTCTTCCCGACAGAGGGTCTTGCAGCGACGATAATCAAATCTCCCCGCTGCATTCCTCCGGTAAGTTCGTCTAATGAACGGATACCTGTCATATGACCCAATTTCTCGGAGTTTGGATTCATCAGTTCTTCACTGATTCCAATCAACTCCTCAAAGGTACTGTTTTCTGTTTCAGATGCTATGAGTGAGCTGACATCCTTTAAGTCATTGACTAAACGATCCAAGCCAGATAGAGACGGCTCGATTAAAAACTCTTGTACGGCCTGCTTTGCCTGATGCAATTGATACGATTCGATTAAGATCTGCTCATAATGTTTGAATGTCGCAGTACTCGGAATCGATTCAAGGAGTTGTGTCAGGTATTGAACGCCTCCAATTGCTTCGATTTTATCTCCTAACACCGCTGTAAGGATCACCATATCAATGACTTGTTTCTCTCGATAAGCTTCTTCCATCGCCTCGAAGATGAGTTTATGCTCCTGGTATCTGAAGTAATTGGAATCGATCTCCAATTCGTTGAACAGCTCGTTTTCAAGGAGTATCGAACCAAGCAAACTCGTTTCTGCATGGTACGTGTCCATCCTAGTCCCACCCTTTCTCCCGCAGTAACTGTTCCAGCTGCTCCTGGAACTCTAGTTTCATTTCCGGGGTAACCTTCATCGCTTCTTCCTTCCACCTTTCAATTTCCGCGAGTGGTGATTCTTCCTCCTCTTCATACGCGGCTATTTCACTGAGCTGTGGTGGATACGGGTGATGCATGACATGCTCACCCAAATTTTCCATCACTTTACGGAAATTCATTTTCTTTAAATTCGGTACTAAAATTTTTGCTTTACGCTCCGTCAGCTTGAACTTCGGATACATTTCCTCCATCGTATACAATACTTCCATTGCCTCATCAATCGTCATTTGAATTCCTCCCTCGCCCATTTCAGAAGTTCCCGCTGTTTATCAGTTTTGTTGATTCGTTGATCATGGACAGGCTTTATACTGTGTTTCTCTTCTTTCATTTTTTCATAGTTCCGCACTTCCTCGATCGTTTGCAGACCATTCGTCACCCATTCTTTTAAAATCGTTTCCACGTAGCTGAAGGTCTTGCCGCCTTTCTTCACTGCGAGCGTAACGCCCTCTTCGACCACTTCCAAACCAACGATCTGCACCCAACGGATGAACTCTTTTTTTATCAACGGCTTCAACTTGCCGAAATTTTGCTCATACATGTTAAAAAGAGATTGAAGCTGGCGCGCGTCTCCTCCTCTTCTCTTTTCTTTTTCTTTCTCTTTATAGATGGCCAAGTTTTGGGTCAAATTTTGAGTCAAGTTGGGGGTCAAGTTTTCAGTCTCTTTTTCCGAAGGTTGACCTAAAGCTTGACCATAAGCATAAATTTGCAGAGCCTCTTTCAGAGGAACCATTTCATAAATCGGACTTTGATTTCGGCTTCCTTGTTTTACCCGAATCATCCCACGCTTCTCCAATTTTTTCCTTGCATCATACATCCCCTGCTTTGATAACCCGGTCAATGACATCAACGTCGAGGAAGGGGTATCGATTTGATTCTTCTGTCCCATCCTGTTGCCGATATTCATTAACGTATGCCAAAGCACGATTTCTCCAGTAGACATTCTGTTCATCATCAACCAATCCATAAAAATATTTTTCTCCTTGTGAAAATTAAAGTTCGCCATCGCTTTTTAATCTCCTTTTCCAATATTTATCCAACTAATTTTTTCATGCCGAAAAGGCCAATGGCGGATCGAAAGTTTTCAGCTTCCGAATCAGCCATTCGCCATCAGTTCATTTCCTTACGCAGCCAATCTTCCAATACATCTTCCAGAAAAAAGATTCTCCCGCCAAGTCGGATATGTGGAATTTTATCTTCCCTCACCAATTCATAGATCGTATCTCTATGTAAGCCAAGAAATTCCGCCACATCATTTACGGATAAAGTACGTCTTTGCATCGCATCTCCCTCCCTTCACTTCTATAATCGAATGAAGTCTGAGTTTGGGGGCGCTTTTTGGTAAACTTTTTATTTTTTTTGGCTAGTAATCATTTATATTGGTTATATTTGTTTTTCGTATTCAAACGAAAAATTAATGCTTGAGGTTTACTGGATAGTAGATAGACCTTTAGTCCATGCGATTGTGATCTTCGCAATCATCGGCTCCAAAACAGTTACTAACCTATATCCTCTCTCTCATGTTACAATATTAGTAAAAAATGAGGGGATGCTCAGTGGAAGATAGCTTTATAGAATACCTAAATACATACATACTAAAAAAAGGCGAGACATTAGATTTGAACAATATGACAGAAGGAGACTTTATCGATATTCCAATCCTAAAGACAACAAAACGGACACTCCGAAAAGTTGGAATGATCACTACTGGCGCTGTTCATGCAGAGACAAAGGATACTGAAGTTAATTTCTTACTGAAAAATCTCAAACTAACCCCTAGGAAAAAACTCTCTTTAAATCATGATGATCCCAAAACTTTGACATGGCTGGAACAAGGATGGATCCTAAAAGAAATCCGCCTCAAACCGGATAGCAAAACGGTCGCAAGTCAATATTATCGAATGGGTCACCGTTTATTCAAATACCAGCTTCGCATGAAAGAACAGCAAGATGTACAATTAACAGAAGAATTGAATCAACTCAGAAACGGCATTCTTCACATCCATCTTCAAGCAGATCAACCGATGATCAAACAACGAATGCATCAACATATAAAAGAAAAATTTTTGGCTGTCTGTGAAGGGGTGGATCTGTTAAAGGAGTCCGCGTTCTTCCCCAAAAAATGGACACTTAATAAACGAATGAAATTCCTGCATTTCAGCTTAGCCTTTTTACGGCTCGGTTCTACCAGACAACAAATGGACTGGAAAGAAATCGGGGCTGCCTACTATCAAACGATTGGCGGGTCCAAAGCATTTGATCGGAATCAGGAGGAATTTCTTGAGCTACTGGAGGAATGGGGCGGCTACCCGGCCGTAGAATTTGGTTTAACAAGTTTTGGTCACATTACCCCTGTCTTTTTCTCTGGAGATGTAATTGGCCAGTACGCTACTTTCTCTCACGGGCCTGTACACGCGGTAACGAATATATCAATAGAATTAGATCAATACAAGACTAATGCAATGACTTTTTGGATTGTTGAAAACCGCGGAATCCTATCCCGTATCGCCTCACAGCCCGAATTTTTGGAAGATGAAAATGTTTTATTGTTGTGCTGTGATGGTCATATCCGCTCAGCACACCGTAACTTTATCGAACAAATTCTAAATAACAGTAATCTGAAACAAGCAATCATCTGGACGGATTATGATCAAGACGGCAAGATTATTGCTCATGAACTGTACAACATCTTAGTTAAACATATACACTCCATTAGATGGATCGGTCCAGATGGCAAGATTTTAAAAGATCAGGAGAAATACCTAGATGAAATGAATCAATTCTTGCAGAAGAAAAGTATGGAACAAGAAGAAATTTTAGGAGATGTAATTCTATGGAAAAGGTGGATAAACAACTAATCTCAATATTCAAGGAAAAAGATGACAGCCCTGCGTTACTGCAGACGATGAGGGATATTTCTACTTTGGCAAGCGTATTACGCGAACTCGGCTCGCAGGCTGTTTTCGACTCTCCAGTTGAAATCCTGCGTTTCCTAAGGATTCTACAGTTGCTTAATGAAGAAGCCCTCGGTTTAGATGACCGAATTGAAAATGCAGAACAGTTGTACTATCGCTATCAAAATCGCTATAAAGACCCGGACCCCCCCTCCAAAAAGAAAGTAGCCCAAATCGTTAATGTACTAGTCAACAATAACTGGCTATCTAAACAGCAGACACAAATTAAAATGCGGGATTTAGGGAAGCGGATGATGGACGTTCTGCTCCGGCTTGCGAATGATTCACTAGCTTATCATTTTGAGGATGATATTGGACGTTCCCTTTTCCAGGCTAGACGTGATGCAGAATTAAGTGAGGCTTATGATGATCATGGCATTTCAGGCGGAAATAAAATTGCCAGCTTAATCCGTAATGTTGAAAATGCTATCGCGATTTTAAAAGAACGGGAATTGGAAATGCTGGCGGACCGCAATGCGCTTCCGCAATTACAAAAAATCCATTACTTAATGGAAGAATTACAGGAAAAGCTTGAGGAAAGAATTCAAATGTTTAAAACCATCGATGAAAGTCTAATCCTGACAAATTTAATGCAAAGGGGAACGGCGACTTTATCAGAGGGAACGAACTTAAGTCTCGGAATGATCAATAAGTATATGAAATTCACCAACATGCAGACAACACCTATCTCCACGACAATCAAACCGGAACTCATTCGTCGTTTCATCCTTTCCATGTTCGATCCGCCGCTTGACTCTGATATTCCAAACGTCCATCAAATGTTCAGTTTTATGGAGCAGAATCAATATGAAGATGAGGCACTGGATGGGTTATGGATTCCGATTAAATTTGCTTCCCCCATCCCGGGTGAGGCCATCGACGAAGCCATTGATTATCTGGAGAACTATGAACCGATTGTCGACCCGATAGTAGATGATGATGACGAAATCGAATATGTAACGGAAGAAGCTACGAGAGATGAGATGGAAGAACTGTTTGGTGATACGAACTGGCTCTTGACGAAATCACTCATTCAAACCGAAGAAATCGAAGAATATATCGAACAGGTCCAGCAAGCATCCATGGAAGAAGTGGTCATTGAAGCCACTTCTGATAAATGGGCAGATGCAGTCAACGCCCTTACTGCGGTTGCCGCCCTCGTTGGCAATAAAAAAATTCACATCCACCCTCCCGAATATACAGACATAAAGCAAAAATTCAACAAGAACTGGGATTGGATGGATCCTAAAGACGGCGAACATATCATCTCCAAACAAAAAGGAAAGCAAGGTGATCCACATGGAAAAGAATGAAACAATGGAATCCGAACACGCTTCACAAAATTTTCAGCCATTAAATGCACTTAGTACGTTAAAAGGGGTCTTGACAGAAACGGAAGAATTGGCATTTATGAATATCCTATTTTCCTCCTCCGCCACCATCCGGTCGGCAAATTTCGGACTAACCCGTAAAGAAGTGGAAAAACTGCTCCACATTCAGCAGGATGATGAGGTATTCTTTTCCTTCTTGACCCGGGTGAACCAGGCAGTAAGCCGGTATTTTCAGCTGATTTTTGATGAGCGGCGCGATCAAGTCATTGTGATGATGCGCGTCCCTGCCCGTTCAGCACGGAACACGTTATCCAAAGAAAGTCTCGCTATTTTGTTATTTATGTTTTATCAGCAAGAGGTACTGCAGCATGAATTCAGTCTGTTTGAACAGCTGCTTGAAGCATTTGGACACGAAACGAAAAAAGCGAACCAGAAGATTTCCATCGCAATGGACACTTTAAAAAAAATTGGTGCAATTGAGGAGTATGATTCCAATTCATATGAAAAAGCCTACCAATTAACAGCAATCGGCGTACATATGTTTTCTGATTCATTTTTGCGCCGTACGGCAGAATTTAGTCAATCGAACCAGTTGAATAAAGAAGAAGTACTGAAGTTCTTCAAACGTTATAACATCTATCAGAAAGGAGAAGAAGAATGATTCCATATCGTTTACAATTTTCCGGAATCCGTGACTTTCTGCCGTCATCTCTCGATTTAGGCGGGGATGGACATGTGATGATAACCGGTCCAAACGGATCTGGTAAATCTACACTCACCTTCTGTATGGGAGCAGCCCTATACTCATCGAAAGTGGACATCGAAGGGTTGAAATCCAGGAATCTGCCTCCTGACCAAGTATGGAAAGCACATGTCTCCGTTTTATTCAGAAACGAGGGCTCGATGAAAATCGATGAACCTGCTTTTATTCAGTTTACGATTTATATTGTACAAGAACCTGGTCAGCCGATTAAAAGGGAATTTATTGTCCAAAAAGGTGACCATGCTGATGAGTGGGAAAGTACGACTAAATATACTTCTGGGGATCGGTACCATAACTTTTCGGCCTATAAAAAAGATCTCCAGTTCCGCTACAAAATTCACCCGGATCTGTTCTATCTCATCTGGTATCAGCAAGAAGTGAACCAGTTTGCCGTCATGAATTCCGAGGAACGGTTTCGGATCTTCAGTGAAATGCATGGTATTGATCATATGCAAAGAAACTGGGAAGAAAGCATTGAAAAAGTAAAAGAAGCCGAAGAAACGATGCGCCAGGCAGAACAAAACATGTTGTTTCATAAGCAAAATTTAAGCATTTTAAAGACGGCTTTGGATCGTTTCATAGATAACCAGAGGAGACTGCGTTCTGGAGCCCAACAATCGTTGGAAGCCTTGCTTTCTTTAGAGTTGCATTATAACAACGAAATAAAGATGCTTAAACGATCGCTGGAAGATTTAAACGGAGAGCTGGAAGAGACTAAAGAAAATTCAGGACTTATTTTCGCACAAAAAGAAGAAACCATCGAAAGACTGAAACAATTAGAGGCAGAAACCAATAAGTTAAATCAGATTATTGACGAAGTGTCCGAGAGACTAGAAGATAAAGAAAATGAAAATACAAAGATTGTGGCTGAAAAAGAGTCATTGGAGAAAGAACTCGAAGACTTGATGGCTAGGAAAAAAAGAATTGAACGAACGGAAGAACAAGCAAATCTTGAGTTTACCAGGCTGACAGACGAACTCACAAAGATTTCTGAGGAACAAAGCCTGCTCGAAAAGGAAATCGATGATAAAGAACAGAATCGTATCGTACTCATTAATGAAAAGGCCAAATTAGAGGCTCAAATCGTTCAAGATGACATTCAGGAAAAAGATCATTTGGAACGCCTCACTCGATTCGGCAGCAGTTTTAGTGTTGAGGAAAACATTAGCAGGCTAAACCAGACTATCCAGGAAAATAAGGATCTGCTCCACGAGACAAAACGGGAAATTGATTCTTTAAAGGACGAACGGATGGCACTGCAGGAGGACCGGAACGTTTCCGACCGCCAGAAGCAATCACTAGATTATTTCCGGGAACGTGGAATAGCGGCCTTTCCATTAAGGGAGCTTATTGAATTAGATGAATCTGCCAAAGTGAATGATGAAAACTTGTTCAATTCCATCAAATATACAGTATTTTTTAATGGTAAAACCGCATCTCCCCCAAATGATTTGTATCATGTTCCATTAATGGAAATTATCCCGGACCGTTGGCGAGATCATCTTCCGGAGATTCATTTGAAAGTAAAAAACAATATAGCCGAGAATAAATATAATCACGCAGTTAAAGCACTCTTCTGGATAGGACAATTTTTTAAAGATAATGAGCCTAGGATCGGCAATGAGATATTGATCGATTCACGAGGCATTCGTGGACCGCAGGAAAAGCAAGCGTATATTTTAAGTCAAAAAGCGATTCAAATCCGACTTCAAGAAATTTCACATCAAATTCATAGCCTGGAGGATAAAGCAGATTCCCTTCAAAAAGTTATTGAGGAAGATACGGAAGACTTCCAGTATTTAAATAGTGAGATTCAGAAAGTTAAAGAGGCAGAAGCTTTTATGACCAACCGGCATGAGCGGGAGCAGTGGAGAGAAAAGTTTACATCTTACTTAGAAAAAGAACAGACTTTAAATTGGACAATCAATGAACTCAGAACTAAGTCAACCGGCCTGATGCAAACGAGTGCAGAATTGACTGAACAACTAAAAATCGTTCAAAAAGAACTTGATTTTTATAAAGAACTTGGAGCAAGTAAAGAAAAATATGAAAAGCTGCAGTACGTAGTAAAGCTTGAAAAAGAGACTGTGCAAGAGATTAAATCTTTGAATTTAAAATTAGACCGCCTAGATTCTGATCTGGAAAAATTAAGCAAATCAATTTCAAGAACAAAACGAAAGATAGATGATAAACAACAAGAATTGGAAGACATCGGGCGCGAGGAAAGAGATTTAAATAATCAGATCCAAAGATATTCAAACCGTTTAGCAATCAACGAAAATGAACTGATTCAAGTGATTCAGGAGCTGCAAGATATGCAAAACCTTGTTCCAGAGTTATACAAGGAATATACAGCTCAGTTCACTAGAGACCAACCTACATCTGAAGAAGCATTAAAAAACCAACTACAAAACGGCAAGGTTATGTTCAATGGTGCCCGGAGTGAGGATGGTATAGACCCTGCAGCAAAGGAAAACTATGATACAGCGAAATCGGAATATGAACGCTTGGACCATGAATTTAAACAATCAAAAGTCCTTTTGGAAGCTGATAAAGAAAGAACAGACAAACTGAAATTCGCTTTGGAAACAACGATTAATATGCGCGTCTTGGAAATTCAGAAACGATTCACCGTCTATATGGGTGAATTTCAATTTGAAGGGGACATCGGCTGGGATTCCCAGGAAGATAAGCAAGGACGGACACATTTCCACTTGTATATTAGAGCTAGAAAAGAAGGACACCGTGGACCAATGGAGGACGTTAGTGTAAAAGCACGTGGCGGTAAAGTCGGAAAAGGAGTATCGGGCGGGGAAGAATCGTTAAGCTCACTTTTATTCGCATTAGCTCTGCTTCAAAACATTGAGACTGCACCAGGTTTTATCGTCCTTGATGAATTTGACAGCGCTCTTGACGAACATCGAAAATCAAAGGTATTCGATTTATACGTAAACCAGCTGCAAAGAAAATTAATCATCTTAACACCAAAAACCCACGAAGAAGAATACATCAATCGTTTTCAAAAAGCTTTTATTGTACAACATGATCCGAGGGTACCAAGGAGTAAAGTAACGGGATTGAAAATGATAGTTGAATGATATAAAGTGTCTAATCACCGCCTGAATCTTACCACTTGTACTTGAAGACCGGGTGGTGATTGGACTTCAATCTTGAATAGCATGTACAGTAATAAAAACACTAATGTTAATTCCAAATATGTTTCATCTATCAATTTCTTCTTTTGGAGAAAAAAGGTGTAAACAAAAAACAACCCCGTATAGTGTTGCTTCCGGTAATTATATTCATTTAAAATCTTCTATACATAAAATCAAACCCGCTATAAAAATTTTCTTAAACCTACATTCCACCAATTAGTTCATATGCTAATAACGAGTACGATGACTTCACCCGTTTCAATTAATCATACGCCTTAAATTTTGAAAACGATTCTTCCTTTATTTTCTCTTGAATAATTGTTTTATAAACCAGAATGGTCCTTCTTTGTTCAGCCTTATGATTTCCATTAAATACTTGTTTTTTTTGATTTTATTTCAACCATGAGCGAATAGGTGATAAACAATAGATTGATTGCTTGAACATCCGTTTAGTTTACGTTTTTCTCCTCATTTAATGACATATTTTTTATCGTAAATATATAATGGATGTAAGAAAAAGTTTTCATTTGGATGGAAATAGGTTAAGTCCCTATTCAACCACCTTCTCATCTTGAACTTCTGACTAACACCCTTTTCTACTTCTTTCATTTCTTCGTCCGTACTGTATGGGATAATATCTATCATTAAATTCTCTAAAGAGGAATATTCCTGTAGCAGCTCTTCAAATTTTTGTATATACGATATCTCAACTTCAGTATATGATATAAACTTATGCTCGTGCAATACATCCGTTAAATTGTCTACTTTAGCCCTTGCTTGATTCAATAATTCTTGAGTTTCAGCTATGGCTTCTTCCGCCTCTGGATGTTCTTTTAACTCATTGCCCCCAAACTTGGTAATATACAGGTTCAGGAATATAAACGAATCAATCAGAAAGAACCCAATAAGTACTGTTCGTTAGTGTGGTGGGGAAATATTATTTGGAGGGATTGTATTGCAAAAGTATTTATTAAATGTAAATATGCAAAGTAACGGAGATTACGAAGTTCATACTTCTACATGTCGCTATTCTCCTTCTCAAAATTTTGATGATTTAGGTTACCATAACACTTGTAGTTCAGCTGTTCAGATAGCAAAAACAAGGCACCGTTATAAGAGGATTAATGGTTGCTATTTTTGTAGTAACGAATGTCATACTACTTAATGTGAAGTAACATATCCTAATCCCCACTACACAACACCAAATTAAATTTCTTATAATATAGACACAAAAAGCGGGTCCATCAGAGAAAAACTCTGATGGACCCGCTTTTTTAATGTGGAATGTTTAGTTTGCCAACACTAAAAAGGTGACAAAAAAGACTGCATACGACCCCATAAAACCGACTGCTGCTTTGGCCAATTTCGTTTTCATGGAGAAGGCTGGGACAATGCCAACTTTAAACATATTCGCGATTAATAGAACGATCGCCAATAGAAAAGATACCATGGAAATAATCAACGCAATCTGTTCCAATAAAATTACCTCCCTTAGTGAAATCAATTTGGAAATAATAAGGATATTGATGAAGCTGATTAAAACGACTACTTGACTCATCCGAAAACCACAGAATTTCCTTTCACTTAATTCGAGGTACCAAGCATCGATAATGCCTAAAAGTAAATCAACGATTATTTTGAATGACTTATCCGTTTGTTTCCATACTTCCATTAGCTCATTGCCGTATCGACTTCTCCAACTTTTGGGATAGAGGTAGATCAGCCACTTCATACGAGACCAAGCCTTTTCATACCAATGGTGGTGACTTTCTGAATTTCTTTCAGCTGCTCCGTCAGATATTGCTGCCCTTCCTCCGTGAGCTTATAAGGCTTCTTACGGTCTTCCGATTCAAGAACACGGATATAGCCTTCCTTCTCTAAACGTGCAATTGCTCCATATAATGTACCTGGGCCTAATTTTATATCGTAATTTTTTTCAATGTCCTCCATAATCGCATAGCCATGACGTTCTTTCTCCGCGAGACTGATTAAAATCAATAAGGAATTCTCCGAAAATCTGCTTTTCTTAACCATGTTTCCACTCCTTTCCACCAACTATTACGTTCAACGTTATATCGTATAACGTAATAGTAAAACAAATACGAAAAGATGTCAATAACAATCATAAGATTTTTCAAAAAATAGGCGAATAGCATATCAAAAGGAGTAACCTCAAGATCTCAGCCATTCGCCATTATTCTTTATTAATTTTTTATCGGTATCCATACCTCGCTATAATAATCGTCTGCATACGGATCAGCATCACTGAGGTATACTTCCATTTCCGGACCGCCGGAATGTTCATAGCCAGTCGCTGGGAACCATTCAGAAAATACCCGCTCCCATACTTTTGGCATCGCATCAGGCATAGCACCTCTTACCGGAAATACAGCCCACGTTTCAGCAGGTATCTGTCTTTCCTCCCAATCTTGAGGAATTTCTTCGATGTTTTTTTCTGCCCCGATTAAATACGTGAGATGCTCCTGTTCCTTATCAAACTCCATACATACTCCAAGTATCCCTAGAGAGCCACAATTTTTAGCAAGCTCATCTGTGAATCCGTTCTGATTGGATTCATCCCAGAAAGCCGCGATATTCCGGTGGTTCTCTCCGTCAACGACACCTGTACGAATACTCTTTCCTACCACCGTAAAGCTGCCTTTTTCCACGATTTTGTAATCCATTTCTACATCACCCTTTAACTGAATTTGAAAAGAGAGTTTTGGATAAGCCTTCAACGATTGACGATGTTTTCTCGCATTGGATGGACTGATGCCATGAATCCTCCGAAATGCTTTGGAAAAAGCTTCCGGGGTTTCATAGCCATATTTCATGGCGACATCGATCACCTTCGCATCAGAAAACACAAGCTCCTGTGCAGCGATAGTAATCCGGCGATTCCGGATATATTCCGTCACTGTATATCCCGTCAGCATATGGAACATCCGTTGAAAGTGGAATTTAGACATGCAGGCGACTGCCGCAATCTCCTCCATCACCAGTTCATCGTCTAAATTTTTCTCTATATATTCGATGCTATCGAGCATTTTTTGAAGGCCCTCCAACTACAACCTCTCCTTTCTATCTCTCAGTTTAGCAACATCTTTTTCATTCCTCCGGTTTATCCGTGCTTTCTTATGACAGGTTTATTTTTCAAAAATCCTTCTTCCATTGCCTGATCAATAAAATTAGTCGGATCGCCCACACTGTATAACTGTAAACCATGCATGGCCCGTGTGCAGGCGGTATAAAATACCCGACGCAGACTCTCATCTCCGTACACTTTCTGTGATGCGTCATAAATGATTACCGCGTCGAATTCGATACCTTTGGATAAATACGAAGGCAGAACAACGACGCCCTGTTCATATTCAATCGAGCTGCTTTTTAACATTTTCAATTCCTCTATATCAGATAGAGCTTCATATGCCTTTTCAGTTTCTGCAGCGGACTTACAGATGATGGCGATACTTTCATTTCCTAGATTTTTTAATTCAGATACTTTTGATGTAATCTCGGCATGCAGTTCATCATGATTTTCGAAAGTAGTGAGTGCAGGGCGCTCGCCATCCCGGTTAAACGGAATAATCTGATCTCCTTCTGGAATGAGTCTCCGGGTGAATTCAATGATTGGTTTCGTTGATCGGTAACTTCGGGTTAAGTTAATGACTTCAGTCTTATCAGGACCATAAAGCTGGGTCAGCTCTTGAAAATCATCCTTTTCATTGGCATGGGCAAAAATCGCTTGATTAAAATCGCCAAGCACTGTCATCCTCGCTGCTGGAAATAACCGCTTCAAAAACTCGAATTGAAAAGCTGAGTAATCCTGTGCTTCATCGACTACAACATGGCGGATGGAACGGTTCGCCTGAAAGCCGAATATGGAATCTTGCAGCTGTAAAAATGGCGTGGCATCTTCATATAGTATCCTGTCTTGCTCCAGCTCTTGGAGTGTAACCTCACAAATAGCTGGCCAATCTTTAGGTGACTCTCCATCGACCAACTCTTGAATTTTACCGCGATTTTCAAAAAGTTGTTTATAGATCCTACTAATATCTACAAAACGTAAAGAACGGATTCTTTTACGAACGGATCTCAATCTTTGACGGACGATGAGCCGCGCCAATGCTTTCGTATCCATATCATAATCGTCACTATTTTCCCGGGTGTAGCCCGCTTTTTTCGCCAAATACTTCTGCGCTTTATAATATTCCTCATTACTGAGAAGCTCGATCGTCTCCTCTACCCATTCCTTTTTCCATTCCAGTTTTTCCAGTGCACGAACTTTATCAAGCAGCCTATCCTTCAACTTTTCCAGTCTGTATTGTAAGCCTAGTGAATGGTCTTCATGATAGAAAAACTCTTCCATTTCTTGGGCTGTTACGATCGTCTCGCCTCTGAACTTGATATCTTTAAATACCATGCCGGACTTTTCCAGTGATTTCACATAAGCTTGGATGACATCCAAAAATTGAGCCGACGCTTTAAAACGGATGCTGGAAACCCGCGCATCATACTCTGGACGACCTGTTTCAGTTAAAACATACTCCAGCTGTTCGTACGGATCCTCAACTGCAAAGTCATTGCTCAAGCGGTGATACAAATATTCCTGGAACGTGACTTGCTGCATATTCTCCTCTCCAAGTTCAGGAAGGACGTTGGATACATAGTTGCTGAATAATGTATTCGGGGAAAACAGGATAATTTGATCCGCATTCAAGTTTTCACGATATTTATATAGTAGGTAAGCGATCCGTTGCAGAGCTGCTGAAGTCTTCCCGCTCCCCGCAGCACCATGAACAATCAACATTCTTCCGCGGTCATGACGGATGATGCGGTTTTGTTCCTTCTGGATGGTCGCCACGATACTGTTCATATATTTATCTGTCCCTTGTCCGAGGACTTCTTGTAAAATTTCATCTCCAATGGTCAGGCTCGTATCAAACATCGATTGGAGCTCACCATCCCTGATGAGGTATTGCCACTTCTTCTCCAAATCACCTTTAATGACACCACCCGGAGTTTTATACTGGGCAGGTCCTGGCTGATAATCGTAATAAACACTCGATATCGGTGCGCGCCAATCATAGATCAGGATGTTTTCACCAGTTTCATCTCGAAGTGTAGAGATACCAATATAGATTTCTTCCGATTGTGAATCACCCTCCTCGAGAAAATCAATCCGTCCAAAATACGGGACATCCAACATTTGTTGAAGTGTCGACAAACGCTGGAAGGAATGTCTATGTGTCGTTTCGCTCACAGCAAGGGCTTGTGCTTCCTGCCTGATAGCGAGGACGGTTTCGAGATAATCGTCAAAAGAATCTACGTTGATTTTAATCTCATCCCAGAAATGTTTCCGGGAATGGATGACCTCTTCCTTACGCTGTCTCGTTTTACTATCCAACTTATCTACTTCATGTTGTATTACTTTCTTTACATTATTCAGTTGCTCTTGTTCCTGCTGAAACTGTGAATCCATCCAAGACACCCCTTTTTAAAAATAAATGCAAAGATAATGTTGACTTCCAAACGGAAATGGTGTATAGTTAGAATAAAGATAACTATGTCCGTTTATGAAATTAAAGTCAACTGTTTAATATTATACTATAAGTATGCGCTCTTTTCAATGTGTATACTTTTTTTATGTCCAAATAAAAGGTCTCTCATCCATTACGGGTGAGAGACCTTTTTGATTGGTGCTAGATATCGTACATTATGTAAAATGAATGAAGCTATTCTGCATTAAAACGGTACCGAGTTAGCGACGAGTTGAAAACTCAACCAGACGATAAGAGCACCAAGAATCATGGCTCCGATCATTAAAAATACAACTTTTCTTCCCTTCAATTTCGTCCACCTTTCTATGACCCTGCCTCTTTTTCTATTACCTTAAGAATATCATAAATACGACACTTATCAATATGCCTTGTGGAGGATGTTTGTAGGGTTACTTCAAAAGATAAACGGTATGTACATAAAGCATTATCCAAATCGAATCAATCGCCACCGCCTCCGCCACCATCTGATCCACCAAAGTCAAAACCGGAGCTATAGTCATCATAAGAATGTTTTTTGTCCTTATCATTCGACTCCGTAGCAACGCCTCCAGGAATGAATACCCCGCCATCTCCGCCGCTCTTTTTCATTTTCGGTTGCTTCGGATTTTCTTCTTTCTTTTTGCGGAACCAATTAAACATTTGCCTCTCTCCCTTCTTTACTTGAATGCGAATATTCCTTTTACTCTTGCATTATATCATTTAATAAAACAACCACCATTAACTGAGCTAATGGTGGTTATTACATGACTTTGAATAGTGAGTGGCCCTTGAAGAGTGTTTACAACATCTATAGTCAGCCTATTTTTTCCCGAAATACCATCTCCAAAGCGAGTATCCGACAATGGTATAAATGATGATCATTCCATAAAACCAGACTGAAAGCATTTCATTCACAAACATCATGCATTCTCCCTTCCAATTTTTATTCTGCCTTTGCCACAATCTCCAGTTCACTTTCCTCCACTTTCATCACATTTGCGAGAATGATCATGGCCAGAATACCAATGACGGTCGCTACCGCTCCAGCGATCATCGTACTTTGCATGATTCCTCCGAAGTATAAAATCAAATATGCCAATAAACCAATCACCATCGAACCATCCGCTGCTCTTGGAGAAGGCTTGCGTCTACCGTAAACGGCATACAGAATCGGTCCTAACGTTCCAGCAGCAATACCAGAAATGCCAATCCACATTACGTCACCCATGTACACGGGTGGTTTGAGGACGATAAGAAACGCTATTAAACCTACGAATGGAACAGCAAGTCTACTAATCTTTAATGCAACTTTCTCCGCTTCCTCTTCTCCCATTTTCACGTAGCCGCGTTTCACCAGGAATTTCAGAAAAATATCATTGGCAAATACAGTAGAGATGGAAACAAACAATCCATCTGTAGTCGACATCGCTGCAGCGAGAATAACTACCCCGAAAAACGCCACAATGATTGCCGGAAACGCCCATTCGATATATCCCATTAGAGCTAGATCTGCAACCACGGTACCTGATCCGAGTGCTACCCTGCTGTATAGCCCACCGAACATGACGAGCACACAGAGGGTGGTCGTAATCACATAGGTGACGATCATTTTGCCTAAATCCTTGTCATGCTTTAAACCTAACACTTTATTAAATAAATGTGGCGCCGATGCGAATGCCCATTGAATCGTAATCGCACCAATTACCGCACCGAGCGAATAGAAGTGGGCGGACTCCGGATTGAATACCTTTACCAGGTTGCCATCTTGCGCGGTCAGATTATCCACTATGCCTGAAAATGTTGCTGCAATACCGTTGTTCCAAAAAACAACAAGCCCTGAAACGAACACGATGATACCGGCAATCGCCATTAAAACTGCTTGAACCGCGTCGGTATAAATATCAGCCAAAGCTCCTCCACCAAATACATACAAAACGACAACAGCTGTAATAAGAATCAGCCCAGTCGTGTAATCCATACCGAGTAAATATTCGAAAACTCTTGCTCCCGCTACAAACTGCGCAGCGATATAAAAAATGTTAAATAGTAAAATTATCCCTGTGCCTACTCTTAGGAAGTCACTTTTATAATAGTCGCCTAGCCAATCGGGTAAGGAAAGTGATTTCTGTTCCTTGTTCACCTTCCGAATTCTTTTCGCAACCATGAGTACCCCGATCGCTCCGCCACCGATAATCGCAATGATCAGCCAAAGATTCGTCAACCCCCATTCATAGGACCAACCAGGATATCCAAGAAAAGTAGCTGCACTAATGTAGGTTGCTGTAAACGAAAGCCCCATCACAATCGGGCCAAGTCCTCCACCTAATGCAAAGTGCCGAACACTTTTCGTTTGCCTAGCTCCGATATAACCGAGAGCCAACATGATGACCAAAAACACAAGGAACCCAACCCATGTATATACACCGATATTGTCCATTTCTTTCTCCTTTCATCATGAAGTGTAAGTTACTTTATCACTGGACTGGATAGCCTTTTCGCCGGATGATTGTCAGGCAGATAAGGAGAATCCGTATCAAATAAATTTTCCCGCAATGTTTTCCCTTCATATTCCAACCGATAAATCCCCCGCTTCTGCAGCTCCGGTACAACATGGTCGACAAACTCACGGAAGGTTTCCAATGAATAGCTCTGCGCAATATTAAATCCATCTGCATCGCCTTCCGTCGCCCATTCCTCGATGTGGTCTGCAATTTGCTCCGGTGTGCCGATGAATTTCACTGTGCCATTACCAAGTCCGTGATTGAGAATCGCTTCGCGCAACGTCCACCTTTTATTTGGGTCCTTTGCATACATATCCAGATTTCCTTGAACCGCATCTGTTTCCATGTCTTCGATGTATTGATCTGGATCATATTTGGAGAAATCAATTCCCGTATGACCTGAAAGTAGAGCCGCTGTTCCTTCATAACTGACATGACTTTTTAATTCCTCATATTTCGCATACGCTTCTTCCTCTGTAGAACCGACGATGGGCAGCACCATAGGAAAAATTCGGATGCTATCTGCATTTCTCCCTTGAGCTACGGTTCGTTTACGAAGATCTGCGGAATACCTCTTCAATGCTTCTAAGGAATGTCCTTTCGTGAACACTCCTTCTGCATGTTTCGCGGCGAAATTCCTTCCTCTTGGAGATGCCCCAGCCTGGAATAATACAGGAGTCCGTTGTGGGGATGGTTCTGTCAAATGGATGCCTGGTACATTGAAGAATTCTCCATGATGGTTAATCGCATGAACCTTCTCAGGTAAAGCGAAAATATCCGCTTCTCGATCATGAACTACCGCATCATCCTCCCAGCTATGCTCCCAAAGTTTATAAACCACTTCTAAAAATTCATCTGCACGATCATAACGTTGATTTTTAGGTATGCGTCCAGATAACCCGAGGTTAACCGCTTCACTTTCTAAATAGGAAGTCACGACATTCCATGCCAAACGTCCTTCTGTTAGATGATCTAAAGTAGACAACTGCCGGGCCAACGCATACGGCTGTGCGTATGTGGCCGACACGGTTGGTGCAAAACCAATATGCTCTGTAACTTGTGCCATGGCGGAGATAATTAATAACGGATCATGCGCAGGCAATTGAACCGCATGACGCACCGCGACATCATGGCTATTACCATATACGGAATACGTGCCTAGTACATCCGCAATAAATACAGCATCGAATTTTCCCCGCTCCAATACTTTGGCTGTTTCTGTCCAATACTCCAGCCGATTATGCCTGATCCCTTCATCCTTCTCATGCTTCCATAGCCCAGTTGAATGCGGGGAAGGTGAATTTTGTACAAAACCATTTAAATGAATTTTTTTCTTGATACTCATGAACATACACTCCTTTTGTTTTTAATGTAACTTTTCCCATATGTTTAATTGGTTTTATGGCAGACGGAGTACCTTTATTTCTCTCTGAGAAACAAAAAAACCTCTTCCTAATGAGGAAGAAGTTTTATAACACGTTATCTCCATCCTCATCGTTCAAGCATACGCTTGCTGGCATTAGCACCTTATTACCTTCGTAATGGTTGCTGCGGGATCCTCGGACCAGGTTCCTCCCCCGACTCTTGATAAGAGAAATCATTCTATTCACTTGTTTGGTAAGAATTAACAATATCATACTGAACAAATATAAGTCTGTCAACAGCAAATTTTCAGACAAGATAATGTATGTTAATAAAATTTTCCCCTTGAAGCTCTACCTACGTCACCTTTTATACTTAAATTTAAGAATAGATAAGAAAGGTGATTAAAATGAATAATCCATCAAAAAAGGAAATACTTGCAGTCCAATTCATGCTTGTCGTCTCGCTGATTCTTGGGTTCATCCCCCCTCTCATCATGTTTATAATGACGAGGAAGAAAAATGGTTATCACGCTGAATCAAGTCGGAAAGCACTCAACTTCCATTTGACGATTTTCCCATTATTTATCATGAGCAGTATGCTTCCTTCATGGGTGAAATACGCTATATTAGCTGTAGAGACCATCATCATCCTGTATGCTATTATTCGAATAGCTCTTCATAAGCCTTATCAATATCCAGCTATTCCTTACATTAAAAACAAAGATAGGAATATAGAAACGAGGTATACGCATGTCAGATAATACGTTGACAATCGGACAATTGGCAAGACGAACGGGCGTTACCGTACGGACACTTAGATATTACGATAAAATAGACTTACTGAAACCAACAGACTACAAAGAAGGAGGACATCGATTATACAGCCAAAAGGACCTCTTACGTTTACAGCAAATCCAATCCCTGAAATTCATCGGCTTTTCATTGAAAGAAATAGTCGATGTATTAGATTCACATGATATAGAAGGACAACAGCTAATCGATTCCATTACATTTAAGAAAAGAGAACTTATGGCAGAACTAGAAAAAATCCAACAAACCATCGACCAATTAGACCATATGCAAACCATCATTTCAGGCTATGGAAAAATTGACGTGACATTATTTTGCTTTATGATTCATTCCATTCTTTTTGAAGAGGAAAATCTACATGAACAAAGCAAAGTCAAAGACTCCATCCACTATTTTAGAAGTACAGAACGAGCACAATTAGACAAAGAATACTTCTCATTGTTTATGGACTTGAAAAAACTTGTAGCGAACGGAGTAAATCCTAAGTCGGATGAAGCACTCGCATTCATCAAACAGTTGGCAGCTCTCTCCGATAAAACATTGTCTATGTTAGGGGCGGAACAAATACACTTAGCAAATCAACTTGATGAACCTAATATACTCCATCCATTCACAGAAGAGGAAAGAGCATTCCTTGAAAGGGCTTATGCTGATATGTCAAAGGATGTTTAAAGATAATTTTCTTTTAAAATAAAAACCTGGTAATCCAAATAAGATTCTGGATTACCAGTTTTTTACTGAAGCCCAAGCCGTTGCTTAAAGCTTATAATTCTTTCGTGGTTTGTTGTTGTCCTTCTCCACCTTGTTTCCCATATCTTCACGGGAAACAGTCGCAGCTGCGTTTCCAAATGGGTCCAGAGCTTGAGCTATCGTATCTTCTGGAACAACACCCATTCCTGATCCTACTGTGTTTTCCTTATGTTGATGTTTACGTCTATTTTTATTTGTATCTGCCACATGTATCACTCCCTCCATAGTATTGGGAATTTCCCTTCGTTTATTTTGCCCAATTGGAGAGGTTTTACATGGATAAATTTGATTTCTTTTATTATGCTATATTACTTGTCGCAATCCATTTATAATTGGGATAGTTAGAACAGAAATATCATTTTATTTTTGGAGGGAAATTGAATGTTAGATATGTTCTTATATAATTGGCAGATAAGAGAAGATTGGTTTGATTTTTGCAAGAATATTTCCGAGGAAGATCTAACAAAAAAAACGGGTTGGTGGATTTGGAAGTTTCCTACACAATTTATTTCATGTTATTGATTGTGAACAAATCTGGATCAATCAATTGAAAGGAACGCAAGTATTAGTTAAGGATTTTAATTCCATTTCAAATCTGGAAGAGGTTATCGAGTTTTCTAATACTACCAAATCCCAAACCTTAAACTATCTACAATCTTATAATAGTGATATTGAAAAAAGAGTTCTGGAAGTGAAAAGTAAGAACGGTAAAACATATCATTTTCCTTATGAAAAAGTACTCCAACATATCATTACACATGAGGTTCACCATATTGGACAATTATCAGTATGGGCAAGAGAAATTGGCAAAAAACCCATCTCATCCGATCTTTTATTTAGGCAAATCTAATAGGAGCAAACCTCTTCTTAGATATTTAAGTAGGGGTTTTTATTTATTATACTGACCTGCACGGTTCTCTGTATTATAAAAAAAGGCGATTAATTTAAGTACATTTCTGCACATTCTCGTCTTTTCTTATAACCTTCAATTCTTAGTAGCCCTTTAATCAAATAGGAAAAGCCGCCATAATGGCAGCCTTTTCTCAAAGAAATGCCTCCTTTTAATTTCTCTAGAATCTTCAATCCTCTGCTTCATGGCCAAATGATTTCATTTGGGAATTCTTCCATCAGTAATTTTTGTGTTTCCGTCGACTCAAATTCTTCAGCTATTCTTTTAATAATCTCGTTATCTTTATTATCTTCTCTGGCAGCCAAGACCATGGTAAATTCATCAAGAGGTCCTCCAGTAATGAGAGCATCTTCTTGAGTTACCCCCGCTCGCGGGGCTAAAGTTCCTGCAATATAAGTTAAATCCGAGTCTTCCAACGTTTGTGGTAACATGTTGTAATCTACTTCTACAATCTTAAAATCCTTTTTATTTTCGATAATATCTGCTTGCGAACCATTAAACCCAACTCCTTCTTTCAGTTTAATCAGTCCAGCGTCATGTAAAATTTGTAATGAGCGGCCATTATTTACAGGATCACTTGGAACCGTAATCGTGGCCCCATCAGGAATCTCTTCAAGACTTTTGTGTTTTGTTGAAAAATATCCTAGTGCAAAATTAAATGTCTCAGCTATTGGAACTAGATTCCAACCATTTGTTTCGTTAGCATTTTTTAAAAACTGTTTATGTTGGAAAAAGTTTAGATCGATTTCTTTATTAGCTAATGCTTGATTAAACATATTCCAATCACTCATATATACAAACTCTAAATCAATTCCTTCTTCCTTTAAATTTGCTTGAATGTGTTTTAGCAACGAGCTGTACACATCAGAGTCGAGTATAGCAATTTCCACAGTTCCATCATCACTCGAATCACTCGCTGAACTTCCACATGCAGCTAATACGATACTCAATAAAATGAATACAGGTAATATAATTTTTTTCATCATATCCTCCATATTTATATTCTTTTATCTAATTTTTTCACGACAAGATTTCCTACAGACTGTACAATTTGTACAATGACAATAATAATTAATATGGTAATCATCATGATTTCAGTTTCATACCGGTTATAGCCGTAACGGATGGCAAAATCTCCAATACCTCCGCCTCCAACAATTCCTACAATGGTTGAATAGGAAATGAAGCTGACTGTGACAATCGTAATGTTATTTGCAATCCCTGCCCTTGCCTCCGAATAGAGCACCTTCCATACTAATTGAAATCGATTGGCTCCCATTGACTCAGCCGCTTCAATTACTCCTCGATTCACCTCAAGGAAAGTGGATTCAATTAATCTAGCAAAATACGGAATACAGCTGATTGTCATTGGTACAATAGCAGCCGTCGTACCAATGGCCGTCCCGACAATTAATCGAGTAAAAGGGATAATCGCAATGGTCAAAAGTAAAAATGGCACAGAGCGAAAAATATTAACAAACGCATTTAGAATTAAATTAAATGCTGGCAATTTTAATAATGATCCCTCACGCGTCAAATACAATAATGTACCAACAAGCGTACCAAGTATGACACCTAAAATAACCGAAACGGTCACCATATAAAATGTTTGCCATAATGCTAATTTCATTTCTGGCAAAACGGGTATAATCTTATCCCACATAGACATCACCTTTTTGAATGGATTCCTTGGATTCATTGAAAAGAATTTTAGAAATAACTGATCTTGGTTTAATATCTTTGTTTTCTTCTAAATTGAATGTCTCAACGACTTTTCCCTGCTCCATAACTGCAACTTTGTTACATATTTTATTAACAACATTCATCTCGTGAGTGACAATGACAATCGTAATTCCCAATGCTTCGTTTATTGTTTTTAAATAATCCAATATTGTTTCCTTTGTTTGGGGATCTACTGCTGATGTTGGCTCGTCGCATAATAGAACTTTAGGTTGCGTGGTGATGGCTCTTGCAATGGCAACCCTCTGTTTCTGTCCCCCACTAAGAGTTGCTGGATAAGCATTTACTTTGTCTAGTAAATCCACAGTCTTCAAGCATTCCAAAGCTCTCTCTTTCCTCTCTGTTCTACTTGCACCTGCTAACTCTAAAGGAAAAGAAACGTTATCAAGTACTGTACGATTCGTTAGTAAATTAAAATGTTGAAAAATCATTCCAATCGATTTTCGTTTTTGCAATAGTTGCTTGCGGGACATGGAAAGCATATTTTCACCATCTACACTAATTTCACCTGAATCAGGTTGCTCTAACAAGTTAATCATACGTAGTAAAGTTGATTTTCCCGCACCACTAAAACCAATCACACCATAAATATCCCCTTCATTAATATCTAAACTAACTGACGATACCGCATCGAACTCTCCATCAGGCGTCTGAAACTTCTTATTTACGTTTCTTATGTTGATCATTGATCAGATACCTCCTAAATTTTTAAATTCTTAATAGCCAAAAATAAAACTAGTCTTATAAACAACAAAAGAGACTCTTTTTCCAAGTTTCATTTTGGGATGAGAACTTGAAACAGTGTGTCTCTGGTCGTCCAGTCAACATTAATTCTATCATTCATCAGAACTTCTCTTCGAAAGGGATTTATGGCGTGACTCTTGCTTACTTGCCAATATAATACTCGTCTAAAACTCTCCTATTCCATCCTATCTGTATAGGATCATTTCTTACCGAAAGACAGAAAGCTTTTTTAACTACGAATGACCAAGTTTTGGTGAATTATAAAATCTCCCCCTCTCAAATAGAAAAAAGACAGCTTTCCCCAATAATTTGGTTAAAGGCTGCCTTTAGTTGTCTAATCAGCATGCAATAAATATGAAATTGGTACATAACAAGTAAAGAATTGAAACAGTTCCTATTTATACTCCTAGGTAACACATCAAAAAACCTCTTCTTAAAAATAAGAAGAGGTTTAGAACTGTTTAGCGTCCAATTCTCTTCTTATCTCGCAAGCATCAAATTGCTTGCAGGAATTAGCACAGTACCTAACAGGCCTGTTGCTGAGGCTTCAAAGGGCCGGTTCCTCCACCTCTCTGGATAAGAAAATTATTTATTAATTATTGATTAATAAACACTCTACAAAAGTTTTTATTAAAAGTCAAGTTAATATTCAGGAAATTTATAACATTTAAAGTTAATTTGTAAATATAACCCCAAATACAGTAAATCCAAGACTTCAAGAAGAATTACATTCAATAAGTGACGCTTAACTTATTTGGTACTATAAATAATAATGAGTCCTCATAAGTACCCCCATGGCAAAATATAAATGACACTCATTCATCTTCCTTATCATAAATAAAATACTCCTAATATGGAACCATTTTGAACATAAATTAACCACTTTCTTCAACTATAATCTCACTATAATAACTTTAACTGATTTCTACTAGCTGATTTAGTTAAAGAAGGATTGGTATTCCTCTAAAATAAATTATACTCTTCGGGAAATCTTTCTGCTTCTTCTAAAAAAGGATAATGATTACTTTTCTCAAAGATAACTAATTTTGAATTAGGTATCCCTTTATCCATTTCAACCGAGTACATTACGGGATACTGTACATCATTTTTACCACAAATTATTAAAGTGGGGTTCGAAATCAGACCCAACTTTTTACTTGTACTATCCCAAAGAAAATGTTCCTTATAATTCTTCTCCTTCATACCATACCAGATACAGACAACCAGTTCTTCTAACATCTAAAGTAATGACGAAAAAACTTTTTAAAAACCACTTGACTTTTCATAAGTTCCATTGTAGTGTGTTTATTAACAATTAACTAAATAAACTTTTTCTTATCCAGAGAGGTGGAGGGACTGGCCCTTTGAAGCCTCGGCAACGGACTTTTTTTAGCACCGTGCCAATTCCAGAAGCGTAATGCTTGAAGATAAGAAGAGCAAATGACAGTGGTCTAACCCTCTTCTTATATATAAGAAGGGGGTTTTATTATTGATAAATTAGCAGTCTTCTACCAAGAACCAATATGTCGTGCCAACTAAAAAAATTAAAAAGAAAGCGGGAGATCATATGTCTATTACACTAACAAAAGCACCTTTTCGAGGAGATCAGGTTGGGAGTCTATTACGTCCAGAAAGTTTACATGTCGCGAGAAAGGAATTCCAAGAAGGAAAAATTACTGCAGAGCAATTACGGGAAATCGAGACAACAGAGATTAAGCGCATTGTTGACAAACAAATTGAAGTAGGGTTAGAAGCAGTAACAGACGGTGAGTTTAGACGGAGATTCTGGCATACAGATTTTCTGGAGCATTTGAATGGGATTGAAGGTTATGTACCAGAGATAGGTTACATTTTTCATGGTAATGAAGAAACGGAAAAGTATAACGTCCGCAATACGGGGAAAGTTTCCTTCAGTCCTGACCACCCATTCATCAAAGATTTTATAGAATTCAAGGAAATAGTTGCTGACCGTGCGGTTGCCAAACAAACAATCCCTAGCCCGAATCAACTGTTCAACGAAGGGATCATCAATGAGGAAATCTATCCTGACATTGAAGACTATGCAAAGGATGTCATCCAAGCCTATCGCGATGCATTGAAAGCCTTCTATGATGCTGGGGCTCGCTATATCCAATTTGATGATGTATATTTTGCCGGACTTTCTTCACCGGATATCCCGTTTAATGACGGAAAATATTCTAGAGAATATCTCATTGATCTTGCACTCCGTGTTGTGAATGGTGTGTTGGAAGGAAAACCGGAAGATTTAATCGTAACGACACATTTATGTCGTGGAAACTATCGTTCAAACTGGGCATTTGAAGGGAGCTATGAACTCGTTGCTCCAATCCTGTTCGCCAAGGAGAAAGTCGATGGATTTTTCCTGGAATTTGATGATGAGCGTTCTGGTGGGTTCGAACCTTTAAAGTATATTCCAAAAGGGGGACCTCGGGTGGTGCTTGGTGTCTTTACTTCAAAGCATGGAGAACTTGAAGATAAAGAAACCATCAAAGCACGAATCCAGGAAGCAACAAAATATGTACCGTTGGAACAAATCTGCCTGAGCACCCAATGCGGCTTTGCTTCCACTCATCATGGAAATAAATTGACGGAAGAAGAACAATGGAGAAAGCTGAAGTCCATTGTGAATCTGTCGAAAGAGATTTGGGGATAACGTATTTCCTCTCCTAAAATTAAATATTTAATTCTTATCCAGAGAGACGGAGGGATTGGCCCGGTGAAGTCTCAGCAACCGGTCTGAATTAGGCCAAGGTGCTAATTCCAATAGGTATGTATATACCTAGAAGATAAGAAGAAGCTTCGTTTTATATGGACCTTCTTCTTATAGAAGGTCCTTTTATTTGCTCCATTCACAGAAAGGAGTTTGATAACATGACGGAGAACCGTATCGAGACACTACTGGTGCAGCTAGGGAACCGTTCTGACAAAACGACAGGTACAATCAATCCGCCCATTTATTTATCGACAGCCTATCGCCATGATGGCCTTGGTCAATCTACAGGATATGATTACACTCGGACAAAGAATCCGACACGATCGATTTTAGAAGAAGGCATTGCAAAGTTGGAGGCTGGTGATCAAGGGTTTGCCTGTAGTTCAGGGATGGCTGCCATCCAATTGGTCCTCTCCCTTTTTCGAACAGGCGACGAGATAATTGTTCCAGAAGATATTTACGGTGGGACTTACCGGTTGCTGAAATATTATACAGAAACCTATGATATGAAAACAACCTACTCCACATTCAGCGACGCTGCTGAAACAGAAAAATTAATCACCGACAAAACGAAAGCATTATTCATTGAAACTCCAACGAATCCTTTAATGCAGCAAATTGATATCGGAGCATATGCAACACTAGCTAAAACATATAATCTCTTGCTGATTGTAGACAATACATTTTTAACTCCTTATTTGCAAAAACCGATTGAACAAGGAGCTGATATTGTCATTCATAGTGCAACAAAATATATCGGTGGGCACAATGATGTTCTCGCTGGATTGGTCGTCGCTAAAGGAGAGGAAATTTGTGAACAGCTTGCAACAAACCATAATGCCTCTGGGGCTGTCCTATCCCCTTTCGACTCTTGGCTATTAATTAGAGGATTAAAAACGCTTGCTCTACGAATGGAACGCCATGAGGAAAATGCAAAGAAAATCTTTGAATATTTAAAAACCGAACCCGCTGTAACGGATGTACTATATCCCGGAATTGGCGGTATGCTTTCATTCCGGCTGAAAGAAAGCAAATGGGTTCCCCCGTTCTTAGCAAACTTGCAATTAATCTCGTTTGCTGAAAGTCTTGGAGGAGTCGAAAGTTTTATTACGTATCCAGCTACCCAGACCCACGCGGACATACCGATTGAAGAACGAACACGGCGAGGCATTGACGATCGTCTATTGCGTTTTTCTGTTGGTATTGAAGATGCAGAAGACTTGATTGCAGACTTGAAACAGGTATTTGCATTTGTAAAAAAGGAGGAGGTTGAAGTATGATCCATGATCAACTAGAAACCAAATTCATCCATGCATCAAGAAGTGGCAATGTCGAACAGAAAACTGGTGCTGTGAATGTTCCGATTTATCTTTCCTCCACCTTCCACCAAGAAAGCTTTGATGAGTTTGGTCCGTTTGATTATAGCAGATCAGGCAACCCTACAAGGCAAGTGTTAGAGGAAACGATTGCTGCGCTTGAAGGTGGTACGAGAGGATTCGCGTTTTCCTCTGGCATTGCTGCGATATCTTCTGCATTTATGTTGCTATCGGCTGGTGACCATGTGGTGATTTCCAGGGATGTGTACGGTGGAACCTATCGTTTTGTAACAGAGGTGTTGACCCGTTATAAAATTGAACACACATTTGTCGATATGACGGAACTGGATGAAGTGGCTTGTGCTATCCAGCCCAACACAAAAGTCATCTACATGGAAACACCATCCAATCCCTGTTTAAACATCACTGATATCCGAGGAGTAGTTAAAATTGCCAAGGCCCATCAATGTTTGACGTTTCTAGATAATACATTCATGTCGCCACTCTATCAAAATCCGCTAAACTTGGGAGTGGATATCGTACTTCATAGTGCGACGAAGTTTCTCTCTGGGCATAGTGATATTATTGCCGGTCTAGCCGTGACAAAAGATGAACAACTTGGTGAAAAACTATACTTTATCCAAAATTCCTTTGGCTCCATTTTAGGTGCGCAAGATTCATATCAATTGATCCAAGGAATCAAAACGTTGGGTGCCCGTCTCAACCAATCTAGCCAATCGGCACAAAAACTTGCAGCTTTCTTAAACGCGCAATCATTCATTAAACAAGTGTATTATCCCGGATTATCTTCCCACCCGGGATCCGAGATTCATAAACGCCAAGCAACTGGTGCCGGAGCAGTCCTTTCCTTTGAATTAGCAGAGGACGTAGATCCCAAAACATTTGTAGAGAATATAAGACTGCCTGTCTTTGCTGTCAGTCTTGGTGCAGTCGAGACGATTCTATCGTATCCAGCTACGATGTCACACGCTGCCATGCCAAAGAATGAACGGGAAAGTCGTGGCATTACCGATGGGTTATTCCGACTTTCTGTCGGTCTGGAACATATCGATGATTTGATTGCAGATTTAGATCAAGCATTACAAATTGCTTACCGGGAAAAAATTGCGAATTAAACTAATGGACTATATAGAACGTAAATAAAACCGTCATCTACTTTTACAGTAAATGGCGGTTTCTGCCGATGTGGAGTTTTGTACATGGAAGATGATTTTAATCAACTAAACCAGATTTGATTGCTTATAAAATGATTTTCTCTTTCACCTTGAAGCACATCCTACTATTCAATTAATATTTGAATATCATCTTTGTTCTGTTCAACCAGATTGTCCAATAATTCATTGGCATGGTGAACATATTCTTCTATACCATACTCATCATCTTCTAAATCCCCTAATACTTCTGATGTATAAGCATTGACATAGGCAGCCATTTCAATAGATGTCTCAGTGTACTTCTTATAATATTCCCTCGGGTCCATTCCAAGCTCTTTCGCTTGTGCCTCAGCAAATGTATGAATGGATTGTTCCTCCGCATTATTAATTTCTCCCTCAGGATATTCAGCAAACGATCCCTCAGCCTCTTCTATATACTCTGAAACGTCTATATTCATCTTTTTTACTTCTTGTTCTGCTAGTTTAGCTTTAACTAGTTCATCAACCATCTCTGCTATTACATTATCTGTATATAAAATACGCAAATCACCAACAGCAATTTCTTCTCCTCTAACAATTGCTGCAATATCATCATCCTTATAAGATGCTGAGTCCACACAACCACTAAGGATGGGCAAAATTAGAAGCATCAAGCAACCGATCCATTTATACATTGTACACCTCCACAATTCACGAATTCGAAATTTGATAGTATGTAATTACTTGGATGCTATACAATACCATAGATAACTTGCTTTTAAAAAAATCACAATCTACTACGCTTGTCCTAATACTTCATTATATGAACGATGGATTTGTTCATTCATAGAAACAAAAAAAAGGATTACCATCAGCAATATGCTAATAGTAATCCTTTTATTAAGATGGAGCCTAGCGGGATCGAACCGCTGACCTCCTGCGTGCAAGGCAGGCGCTCTCCCAGCTGAGCTAAGGCCCCGTAATATAATGTTTAAAAGTGGCTCCACAGGTAGGATTCGAACCTACGACCGATCGGTTAACAGCCGATTGCTCTACCACTGAGCTACTGTGGAATAATTTCACTACGCGCCCTAGAGGATTCGAACCTCTGACCCACAGCTTAGAAGGCTGTTGCTCTATCCTGCTGAGCTAAGGGCGCACTATATTCATAAGAATCAAATGTATTCCCAACCTCAGAAATGAGGTTTTTAGAATGGGCCTGAGTGGACTCGAACCACCGACCTCACGCTTATCAGGCGTGCGCTCTAACCAGCTGAGCTACAGGCCCATATTTATAATGGAGCGGGTGAAGGGAATCGAACCCTCATCATCAGCTTGGAAGGCTGAGGTTTTACCACTAAACTACACCCGCATCTATATGGAGGAGGTAGAGGGATTCGAACCCCCGCGCGGTTTGACCCGCCTGTCGGTTTTCAAGACCGATCCCTTCAGCCGGACTTGGGTATACCTCCGTATAAAGATCTTCAGATGGACCCTGCAGGACTCGAACCTGCGACCGATCGGTTATGAGCCGATAGCTCTAACCAACTGAGCTAAGGGTCCGTATTAAATGGGGCGACCGGTGGGAGTTGAACCCACGAATGCCGGAGCCACAATCCGGTGCGTTAACCACTTCGCCACGACCGCCATATGGCTATTACCCATCTACACGTATGTAATGGCGCGCCCGAGAGGAGTCGAACCCCTAACCTTTTGATCCGTAGTCAAACGCTCTATCCAATTGAGCTACGGGCGCAATTTTGGTGCCGAGGACCGGAATCGAACCGGTACGGTAGTCACCTACCGCAGGATTTTAAGTCCTGTGCGTCTGCCAGTTCCGCCACCCCGGCCGAGGAATAGAGCGCTATATATATAAATGCGGGTGAAGGGACTTGAACCCCCACGTCCGAAGACACTAGATCCTAAGTCTAGCGCGTCTGCCAATTCCGCCACACCCGCGAATTGTTAAAATGGTGAGCCATACAGGATTCGAACCTGTGACCCTCTGATTAAAAGTCAGATGCTCTACCAACTGAGCTAATGGCTCGTAAATGAGATTTGATACTGGTTAGTTTTCTTGAGCTAACTGTTTGAAAGCTCGTCGTGTTGCAAGATAATTCGGTGAAGCTTACACTCCTCGCAGGCCGCTGCAGGGAAGCAAATTCAAAGATGCTATTCCGCGGCGTGCTCTACCAACTGAGCTAATGGCTCTCTAAGAGAAAGTGGTGCCGGCCAGAGGACTTGAACCCCCAACCTACTGATTACAAGTCAGTTGCTCTACCAATTGAGCTAGGCCGGCATGATTAAGTTCAAATGGTGGAGGGGGGCAGATTCGAACTGCCGAACCCTGAGGGAGCGGATTTACAGTCCGCCGCGTTTAGCCACTTCGCTACCCCTCCAGCAAACAATCAAAAGAGTGGCTCGGGACGGAATCGAACCGCCGACACACGGATTTTCAGTCCGTTGCTCTACCGACTGAGCTACCGAGCCATTTCGGTTAATTTCTTATATGAAAAAAATAATGGCGGTCCGGACGGGACTCGAACCCGCGACCTCCTGCGTGACAGGCAGGCATTCTAACCAACTGAACTACCGGACCAATTTGGTTGCACTTTCATAGTACTACTGATTATCAACTGTCGTTGATATTATTTGGTTGCGGGGGCAGGATTTGAACCTGCGACCTCTGGGTTATGAGCCCAACGAGCTGCCAGACTGCTCCACCCCGCGATAATTGGGAATATGCACTTTAGATCGTACATAATATAAAAATGAAATAAATGGTGGAGGATGCAGGGCTCGAACCTGCGACCCCCTGCTTGTAAGGCAGGTGCTCTCCCAGCTGAGCTAATCCTCCATGTTGGTGACCCGTACGGGATTCGAACCCGTGTTACCGCCGTGAAAGGGCGGTGTCTTAACCGCTTGACCAACGGGCCAATTTATATAATGCCTGGCAACGTCCTACTCTTGCAGAGACAAAGTCTCAACTACCATCGGCGCTGGAAAGCTTAACTGCTGTGTTCGGTATGGGAACAGGTGTGACCTTTCCGCCATCATTACCAGACATTTTTAAT
>NZ_JAMBON010000002.1 GCF_023715655.1 Oceanobacillus luteolus
GAATTTAAAAAATAGAAGAACCCAAACATTTTAGAGCAATATAGGGTTGATAACGCTAACAAAACACTGGACGAAAACAGTATAAAATAAGGGACTTAAAAAACTCCCACAAGTACTTGACTCAATCGTAAACGGGACTATATTTGCTTCTAAATGTAATCTATATTAAAATTTAAATATTGTAGGAAAATTTACTTATGTGAGGAAAATCACTTGTTTGATGTGAAATATTAGAGAAAAGAGGCGTCATCAATTGAATATAGGAATAGATAAAATTGGTTTCTTTGCACCACCGTATTATGTGGATATGACTAAATTGGCGGAAGCAAGAGGGGTAGACCCGGACAAGTTTACCATTGGAATTGGACAAGATGAAATGGCGTTAGCTCCTGTCACACAGGATGCAGTAACTTTAGCGGCTAATGCGGCACTACAGATTATTGATGAGGAAGATAAGGAAAAAATCGATCTTGTCTTATTCGGGACAGAGTCAGGGATTGATCATTCTAAATCGGCTGCTGTTTATGTTCATAATTTATTAGGATTGAATCCATACGCTCGTTCCGTTGAATTGAAACAGGCTTGCTATAGTGCAACGGCAGGAATTCAGATGGCTAAAGGACATATCGCATTAAATCCAGACAGCAAAGTGTTGGTGATTGGTGCAGATATTGCTAGATATGGACTTGGAACCCCGGGTGAAGCAACCCAAGGTGCTGGCGCGGTTGCTATGGTAATCAGTAAAGATCCGAAGCTGCTGTTGCTTGAAAACGATAGTACGTATTTCACAAATGATATTATGGATTTCTGGCGCCCGTTATACTCGGAGAACGCTTATGTGGATGGAAAGTTTTCAAACGAACAATATATACTATTTTTCAATAAAGTTTGGGAAAAATATAAAGAGCGAACAGGTCGTACATTAGCTGATTTTGCTGCTCTATGTTTCCACACTCCGTATACAAAAATGGGATGGAAAGCTTTACGTACAATCCTTGAAGAAGGTACGGAAGAAGTACAAGAGAAGTTAAAGGCAAACTATCAAACTAGTATCCGTTATAACCGGAGAGTCGGCAATATTTATACAGGATCGCTATATTTGAGCTTGCTTTCATTATTAGAGGAAAATGATACAATTCAAGCTGGAGAGAAGATTGGTTTATATAGCTACGGTTCGGGAGCTGTTGGTGAATTCTTCACTGGAATCCTGCAACCTGACTATAAAAAGTACTTACATATCAATCGACACGAAGAGCTATTTCGTTCCCGAGAAGAAGTCAGCGTGGAAAAATATGAAGAAATCTTCCAAAACACGCTGCCTAGTGACGGAGCTTCGATTGAATTAGAAAGTGACAATGACCCATCTCCAATCTATTTATCAGGAATCCAAGATCATAAACGAATCTACGTAAACCGTATAAGATAACAACGAGGTTAGGACAATTCTAATATTACTATACTAAAACACAAACAAAACACCGGTTAAGGGAAGATTTATACAGATACAGATATTCTTCTGATGTCCGCAGTCCCGGTCCACCTTCGCTTTCCGCGGGAAGCCCGTGAGCCTCCTCGAGCTAACGCTCTGTGGGGTCTCACTTCGGCTTCTTCTTCCCGCAGGAGTCTACGGTGGACCGGGACTGCTCCCTGGAGAAATCAAATTAGGCTCTCTGTTTATTTAATAATTGAACAGAGAGCCTTTGTTTTATCTATTATATATTCATTCTATAAATTCATTTTCTATGATAAAAGAAAAGGGAGCTTCAAAAACTTAGTATGAGACTACTGTAGAACAATAAATTCAATACGTTAACATAAATATCAGCATGGAGCAATTCCGCCCCACCGAAGACTCCAGCGGGATATGCAGTGCTGATGAGACCCCGCAGAGCGTTAGCTCGAGGCAGACTAAGATCGCCACGTCCTGTGGCAACGTCTGCACTAGCACGTCCTGTGCGTCGGAGGCTCATTGCACACCCGCGGAAAGCGAAGGTGGGGCGGAATTGCGGAATTTAAAGAGAAAGTCCATAAACCTAGATCTTTATTATTGTTTGGATTTTAAGAAATAAGAATAGTCTTGTCTCAGACTCTTCTATTGTTTCTTAAAATGATAACTAACTTCTTTCATTTCATCATTATATTCTATTTGGAAATCATAACCTTTAAAAAACCATTCATCGGATTTTTCGATGAAATAAGTTATACCATCGATTGTTTCGGTTGCTAATGGATCTGTAGGGGTTCCAACATTAATTCCTACAGAAAAATTATCATGCACTTCCGTCTTACCATAAACTTTTCCAAAGAAGCGTACGCCATCCCCTTTTTCTAGTCCCATTTCGTCGATATACCAATTATGTGCTTTATCTGATACAGTAATTTTCATAGCATTTACAGAGTTGCCTCTGTAACCTCCTCTCAAGGATTGTATGTTCAGTTTAACATATTCCCGAATGATTGATAAAAATATCGAACCCATAAGATCTTTTCATATTTAACATAAATTTCGAGGTGATACGATGAGTCTTTGGTTATATACCAATATTCTGTTGTTTGTTATTGTGATTTTTGATTTGAGCTATCCACTAACACAGCTGCCTATACATATTGTTCTTGGATTGTCGGGATTGTTTCTTATCCTTTTCAATTGGAGTAGACATGCTGTTTTTTCGACGATTCGGAATGCGACTGACCGTAAGAAGAAAATTCGGTTAGCCAATATTTCAAAAAGAGTATATCCGTTTCATCGCTGGGTGGGGAGTACTGCACTCGTACTTATTATATTTCATGCAGGGATTATCTTTCATCGCTATGGATACCATTCGGCTAATTTAAAATTATGGAGTGGAATACTAGCAGGTATCGTATTACTTCTAATGGTGCTCTCCGGTTGGCTAAGATTGTACTACCCAAGTGTTAAGAAAAGACGAGTCCATATCTATTTAGGACTCCTATTATTTTTTATGGTCGCAATTCACACGAGCATTTTTTAAGTAGTATTGGACTGAGGTGAATCCGTTTACATTAAAGAGTTATTGTTATAAAATATAGAAAACTCATAATTATATATGGAACGTGCCATAAAGTCTTATAACCAATAGGAGGGATTGATTTGGGAAAAACTCAGCATACTGGACCAATGAAGCTTCCAAAAAAACCGGACCCAAGTCTTTGGGTAAGTAAAGTACCTTTTGGATTAGGGAAGGTGAAACCACATCATATAAGAGATACAATGAAAGTTGTTTGGGAGAATAAGGATAATCTCCCGTATGCTACAAGGATTTTAACGCAAGGGGTTTGTGATGGATGTGCTTTGGGCGTTTCCGGATTGCAGGATCAGACGTTGAAAGGACCGCATGTATGTACGACAAGGCTGAACGTATTGCGTTTAAACACGATGCCTGCAATGAAAGAAGAAGTCATTCATCAAGATATCGAGGAGTTACGTAAGTTGAGTAGTACGGAGCTTAGACAGCTGGGACGGATTCCTTATCCACTTATTCGCGAACCGGGGGAGTCCCGCTTCAGAAGAATTACATGGGATGATGCATTGGATCGGATTGCGGATAAGATGCGCTCTCTTGATCCAAAACAATTTGGGTTTTATACGACTTCACGGGGAATTACGAATGAAGTCTATTATACATTAGCGAAGGTATCCCGTTTCTTAGGTACTAATAATATTGATAATGCATCTCGCATTTGCCACTCACCATCCAAGACTGCATTAACTCGGTCTGTAGGTGTTGGAGCCTCCACTTGTAACTATAAAGATTGGATTGGGACCGATGTCTTGTTGTTTTGGGGATCTGTCGCGGCAAATAATCAGCCGGTTTCTACAAAATATATGTATGCCGCTAAGAGAAAAGGAACAAAAATCATCATCATCAATCCTTACCATGAACCGGCGATGGACGAATATTGGATACCATCCATTCCGGAATCCGCATTATTTGGAACGAAAATAGCTGATGATGTGTATCAAGTGAATATTGGTGGAGATATTGCTTTCATGCATGGCATCATGAAACATTGGTTTGAAATGGAAGAAGTCAATCCTGGTTCGGCGCTTGATCATCAATTTATTAATGAGCATGTAAATGGTCTAGAGGAATTACGTGAAAAAGTGATGACATATGACTGGAACGTACTGGAAAAATCTTCTGGAATTTCTAAAGAAAGAATGTTTGAACTGGCACAGTTACTTGCAAAATCAAAATCTGCTGTATTCGTCTGGTCGATGGGGCTGACGCAGCATCGATTCGGTACTGATAATGTGTCACAGGTTGCCAACCTCGCCCTTTTACGTGGCTTCCTCGGTAGGGAACATTGTGGGTTAATGCCGATTCGCGGTCATTCTGGTGTACAAGGTTCTGGTGAAATGGGAGCGGATCCATTTGTTCTGCCAGGAGGCGGGATGGACAAAGAAAACCGAGAACGCGTAGAGAAGATATGGGGCTTTCCTATTCCGAAATGGCAAGGTGACATCGTTGGTGTATCTTTAGAAAATGCATTACTTCCAAAGACGCATGAACGTAAACTATCACTCTACTATCTATCGGGCGGTAATTTTATTGAAACGATGCCGAATCCTGATTTTGTGAAACGTTGTTTAGAAAATATTGATGTTCGTGTACATCAAGATATTATTTTCAACACGTCCACGTTAGTTGATGCAAAGGAAGCTGTGATTGTTCTGCCGGCGATGACCAGATATGAACAAAAAGGAGGGGGTACCTCCACTTCGACGGAGCGGATGGTTTATTTTTCTCCTGAAATTAAAGGTCCGCGGATAGAAGAGGCCAGATGCGAGTGGGAAATTTATGTTGACCTTGCAAAACGTGTAAAGCCAGAAGAAAGTGATTTGATCAACTTCACCTCTGCAGCTGAAATACGAGAGGAAATTGCAATTGCGGCACCAAATTATGATGGAATCCAGCATTTGAAAAATAGAGGTGATGTCTTCCAGTGGGGGGAAGCATGGTTATGTGAAGGTGGAATCTGTCCAACACCGGATGGTAAAGGGAATTTAATACCTGTAGAAATTCCTGAATACAGAAAGCCTGAAGGACATTTTCATGTGACAACGAGGAGAGGCAAGCAATTCAACTCGATGATCTATGATGACATCGATCCTTTCAATGCTGCTGATCGTGATGATGTTTTAATGAATGAAGAGGATGCTCGCGAGCTTGGTATTGCTGAAGGGAATCCTGTTGTAGTCTATAACCAGTACGGAATGTATAAGGGTCAGGCAAAATTCGTAAATATAAAGCCAGGCAACGTAGAGCTACATTGGCCAGAAGGGAATGTCGTTATACCTCAAGGCGTCTATGAAGAGTATGCAGGTATACCAGAATATACAACACAGGTAATTGTTGAGAAAGCCGATAGTTTCTATGCCCATAAGGATACAAAGTATGTCGAGAAACGTGTGGAGGAGTTGGAATTAGAACCGAGCTAGGGAGGGAGCGTATGGATAAATTAGAGAAGGCCGGTTGGAAAACGATTAAAATCAAAGGCTTGCATCAAGAGAGTGTCCCGGAGGCCATTACTACCGAGTTTCCGTTAACCCTTATGCTTGATGGTCATGAATTTGCAACGATTGTTTGTTCTCCAAGTGAGTTAGAGGATTTGACCATTGGCTTTCTTGCTTCAGAAGGAATTATTCGGAAAGCGGATGAAATAAAGGAACTTCAAGTCGACATGTATACTGGTTTTGCTCATATTTCACTCCATCAGCCGGTACAGCCACAGCAATTTGATCATTCCAGTCGGTTTATCGGATCGTGTTGCGGAAAGAGCCGCCAGTTTTATTTTAAAAGTGATGTCCGAGTTGCAAAAACGGTGACAAGTAAGCTGGAGATAAAGGTATCCGAATGTATCATGCTGATGGAAGATTTACTGGACAGCTCGCTAGAATTCCAAAAGACAGGAGGCGTCCACAGTGCGGCTCTGGCAACATCGGATGGGCTTCTATATACCCGGTCCGATATAGGCCGACATAATGCTCTGGATAAAGTTTTCGGCTCCATGCTCCGTGGGAGGATATCGGCTAAAGAAAAGCTTGTCGTGTTCAGCGGCCGGATTTCATCAGAAGTTCTGCTCAAAATCTCTAAAATGGGAATTGGTTTAATTCTATCTAAATCGGCTGTTACCGATCTTGCGGTACAATTGGCCAACGACCTCGGAATAACTGTCATTGGTTTTACCAGAGGTGACAGGATGAATATTTACACCCACTCACATCGCGTTGTTGATTTACATCCGGATTTGCAGACGGATTGACCGCTATGCTACTATTTTTATAGATAATGACGCCAATTGTTTTAAAGGAGGAAGGTCATTGATTAAAGTATTATTATTTGCTGAACTACAAGAAGTTGTCGGTAGACCGAGCATCGAAGTTCCGTTACAAAATCTCAGTGTGCAGCAATTAAAGGAGAAACTGCAGCAGGAATACCCTCAACTTAAACTTGGTGGAGTCATGACCGCAGTAAATGAAGAATATGCCAAAGAAGCGGACGACATTAAAGCGGGTGATACGGTCGCGTTTATACCTCCTGTCAGCGGTGGGTAAAAAAGCTTGAAGGAAGAGGAAAATGAACGAAAACCAAACCGTAGGAATAGTTTTGGCCGGTGGACAGTCGCGCAGATTCGGCAGCCCAAAGTCTTTTGCCGAAAAGGATGGTAAATCTTTTTATCAATGGTCTATTGATACATTGGTTCCTGTTGTGAATTCCATTGTATTAATAACCAATCGTGAACTTGAAAAGAAATTTATAGACAGAGGAAAGGTGGCAGTATATACAGATATAGAGCAACATTCTGGTAAAGGTCCACTTGCCGGAATATATACTGCGATGACGAAAAAGCCTGCAACTTGGTATGCAGTAATACCAACGGATGTCCCTTTTATGGATAAAAAGGTGTTTGAGCGGTTAGGGAATGACAGGGAGACAGGCAAACAAGCAATCATCCCGATTGTTAATGGCAGATTGCAGCCTTTAATCGGCTATTATCATGTTTCGTTAAAACCCATCATTGAGAAACTGCTGGAAGCGGATCGACTGAACATGGTGGCATTATTGGATGAAGCTCAGGTAACCTATGTTCAGTTTGAAGATGAAACACCATTTATCAATATTAATAGATTGGAAGACTACGAACGTTATTTTAGTACGGATTGAGGGGTTAAGTATGCATCATGAACACAAAGAGCTTGCTCCGTCACAAGTGAACTGTGCGGTGCTGACTGTAAGTGACACGCGACATAAAGAAAATGATAAAAGTGGTAAATTGATTATCGATTTACTAAAAGAACAAGGTCATCAGGTTTCTTGTTATGAAGTTGTACCTGATGAAGCTGAAATTATAAAAGCTACAGTGAAACTCCTCGTGAAGAATAATGAGGTGGATGCGATTATTTTAAGCGGCGGCACCGGAATTGCGGCACGTGATGTTACAATTGAAGCCGTCAGCCCTTTTTTCTCAAAAGAAGTACCGGGTTTCGGAGAATTATTCCGGATGATCAGCTATCAAGAAGATATTGGAAGTGCAAGTATGCTATCTCGGGCCACATGCGGGGTAATTAATCACCGTCTAGTATTTATTATTCCTGGTTCAACAGGGGCTGTCCGGTTAGCGATGGATAAACTTATCCTTCCTGAAATTGCCCATGGAGTTCACGAACTGAAGAAAGATTTGGAGTAATGTATCAAGGCTCGAAGAAAACTTTCTCCGAGCCTTGAGATTTTTATAGTGAATAATATGTTTCTATATTCTTTTATAGTCTCCGCTCTTTCCGCCGCTTTTTTCAAGCAAGTACGTTTCCCCGATAATGATTCCTTTATCGATTGCTTTGCACATATCATAAACGGTGAGTGCAGCTGTAGTAACAGCTGTCAAAGCCTCCATTTCCACGCCGGTACTGCCTACAGTTTTTACTTCAGCTTGTATGATCAATTCATACTCACCAGTATTTATAGTGTTCCATTCAAACTGGATGGATACTCCACTTATAGGAATGGGATGGCACATTGGAATCAATGTGGATGTTTGTTTCGTACCCATTATTCCTGCTATTTCAGCAACTCCAAGAACATCTCCTTTTTTGTTTTTCTGCTCTACTATATTTTTATAGATATTCTCTGAGACTATTACACTAGAACGTGCAACAGCCACTCGGCTAGTTGCTTTCTTATCTGTAATATCTACCATTCTAGCGCGTCCTTGCTCATCAAAATGTGTAAACTCCGACATGTTTATCCTCCCCCTTATTTAGAAGTTGCCTCCATGATTACTCTCAGTTTAATAAAACAAGTAAGCATTTACAAATAACAATTTCTTTTATAAAACAAGTAAGACATTTGAATAAATTGCGTGTAATTGGCTTGCGGAATGACCGCTGTTAATACCGTGCAGAAAGTCTTGGACTTTATTCTGATTTAACAAAATTAACACGCTTTTTCATGGATAAAGATTTGTTTATTTTTTCCATAGATAAAGGAAAATCATTAATTACAAATTTATGTTATAATCGAAAAATATAATTAGTTGGGAGGGTAAATTATGTCGTTAGAAAAAGATTTTAACATGATAGAAAATGATTTGATTAAAATCAGCAACCATTTATATAACAACCCTGAACTAGGGGATGAAGAATTTGAATCATCCAAGATGCTAGTAGAGTACTTAGAGTCACACCAGTTCAAAGTTGAAACCGGAATTGTAGATCGTCCTACATCTTTCCGGGCTGAGTTTTCGGGAAGCAAGCCAGGTCCGACTGTCGCTTTTTTGGCAGAGTATGATGCGCTTCCGGGAATTGGGCATGGTTGTGGTCATAATTTAATTGCAGTTATGGCAGTAGGTGCTGGTGTTGTTTTGAGCAAGCATGTGGAGGAAATCGGCGGCAAAGTCGTTGTGCTTGGGACACCAGCTGAAGAAACGAGTGGAGCTAAAGTTCCAATGGCTGAGCAAGGTGTGTTTGATGATATTGACGTAGCGATGATGGTTCATCCTGCAGATGTTTCTTCGGAAAGTGGACCAATGTTGGCGATGGATGCCTTGCAATTTGAATTCACTGGAAAAGCGGCACATGCGGCAGCCTCACCTCAAGAGGGAATCAATGCGCTTGATGCTGTCATCCAACTTTTTAATGGAGTCAATGCTCTAAGGGAACATGTCACCCCTGATGTCAGGATGCATGGCATCATTACGAATGGTGGAGAAGCTGCAAATATTGTCCCTGAAAAAGCAGTTGCTCAATTTTACATCCGAGCCGATGAACGTGAAATGGTCAACCAAGTAGTAAGTAAGGTGAAAAATATTGCAGAAGGTGCCGCTTTAATGACAGGCGCAACAGTTGATATATTCAATTTCGAATTAAGTTATGATGATATGGTTACGAACCAGACATTGTCGAACGTCTTCACAAAACATTTAAAAGCTGTTAGCCCCCATGAAGTTTATCCAGCTGTTCCTGCGACGGGATCGGCAGATATGGGGAACGTCAGTCATGTTGTTCCTTCCATACACCCTTATGTTGGGATGAACAAACCAGGACTTGTTTTCCATACTAAGGAGTTTGCTGATCAAACCATTACACCGGATGGAGAGACGGCGATTAAAGACGCCGTATTAGCTTTATCACAGACGGGACATGAGATTATTACAACTCCACCATTACTTAATGCTATAAAAGAAGAATTTTCGAATCGATAAATTCATTTTCTAGTTACGATCCGCAGTTGTACGCATCGTAACTAGAAAAAAATACATACAACAAGAATGACAGAAGTGAGGACTTAAAATGAATGATGAAATCGTACATAGGAAAAAAAGGAAATTTGAATTTCCGCATGTTTTTGCATTGTTATTTGGATTGATTATTATTGCGGCCATACTCACCTATTTCGTTCCTGCAGGAGAATATGAACGCGTCGTCAATGAGGAAGGCTACAATGTTGTAGTCGACGGAACTTTTAAAGAGATGGAATCAAACCCAACTAGTCCAATTGGAATCATCGATGCCGTTTATAAAGGGATGGTTAATGGTGGAGAAATCATATTCTTTATTTTTATTGTCGGTGGTGCATTTGGAATCATCAATGCAACAAAAGCAATTGAAGTAGGTCTCGCAAATGTTTCTACAAAACTTGCTGGAAGGGAAATCATCATCATTCCGGTAGTTATGGTGTTATTTGCCCTCGGTGGCGGGACATTTGGAATGTCAGAAGAAACCTTGCCATTTATTCTTATATTAGTTCCCCTATTGATGCGGATGGGATTTGATTCCCTTACTGGTCTAGGGGTAATCGTTATTGGTTCTTGTGCAGGATTTACGGCATCGTTCTTGAATCCATTCACTATTGGTGTTGCACAAGGAATCGCTGAGCTTCCGCTTTTTTCTGGAATTGAACTGCGTTTATTGTTATGGGTAATTTTTGTCGGACTTAATATTGCATTTGTCATGATTTATGCCAATAAAGTTAAGAAAAACCCTGAGACAAGTATCATGTATGAACTAGACCAAAAGTGGAATTTGGAAGACTCTGCTCAATATACCAATGTTAAGTTGACTGGGAGACAATCACTCGTTCTCGTTCTATTAGTATTGGCGATTATCGGACTTGCAGTAGGTGTGTTATCGTATGGATGGTACATTATGGAAATCTCTTCTTTATTCTTACTAGTTGGTATCCTTGCTGGAATCATCGCTAAGTTTCGGGTGAATAAAATTGCAGAATCCTTCGTTGATGGTTGTCGGGAGATGGTTGCAGGGGCACTCATAGTCGGTATCGCTTATGGGGTGTTAGTAATTTTGGAGGAGAGCAATATAATTGATACGATTCTATTCCATTTATCTTCCATTCTAAGCGTTATTCCATCAGCATTCACTGCAATCGGGATGTTCATTACCCAAGCGCTCATCAATCTTGGCGTACCCTCGGGTAGTGGTCAGGCCGCATTGACGATGCCGATCATGATCCCTCTTGCAGACCTGGCTGAAGTAAATAGACAGACTGCCGTGCTGATTTTCCAACTTGCTGACGGAATTGGTAATATCTATGCACCAACATCCGGTGTTCTTATGGCATCTTTGGCGATGGCTAGAATACCATGGACGAAATGGATGAGATGGATATGGCCATTACTCGTCGGTTCATACTTATTTGGAGCAATTGTAATAACCATCGTCCATTTGTTTGTCTGGACGGCTTAATCATTAAATAGTAACTCCCCCAATTGTTTTACAATGCGTAGAATGGGGGAGTTATTTTTATATACTTAAAAAAATAAATCGAATATGCGTTCGTTTTTTGTTATGTTTTTTGAACAGATGTGTTAAAATGGTTAAGAGATATTAGATCGGAGGCAAAGCAAGTGAAAAATAAATTTGAACTCGTATCTAAATATGAACCAGCTGGCGATCAGCCGGCAGCAATAAAGGATTTAGTTGAGAAAGTATTGGCTGGTCAAAGACACCAAACATTACTTGGAGCAACTGGCACAGGTAAAACATTCACAATCTCTAATGTCGTGAAGGAAATCAATCGTCCAACGTTAGTGATTGCTCATAATAAAACATTAGCAGGTCAGCTTTACAGTGAGTTCAAAGAGTTTTTTCCAAATAACGCTGTAGAGTACTTTGTAAGTTACTATGATTATTATCAGCCGGAGGCATATGTTCCTTCCACAGATACGTTTATTGAAAAGGATGCAAGCATCAATGATGAAATTGATAAATTGCGACATTCCGCAACCTCGGCACTATTCGAACGCGAGGATGTCCTAATTGTCGCGAGTGTATCCTGTATATATGGGTTAGGTAATCCGGAAGAATATCGTAATCAAGTTCTATCTTTGAGAATGGGAATGGAGAAAGATCGGGACCAACTGTTACGTGATTTGGTGGATATCCAATATGCAAGGAATGATATTGATTTTCAACGCGGTACTTTCCGTGTTCGAGGCGATTCGGTCGAAATCATACCGGCGTCCCGGGAAGAGCATTGTATTCGAATTGAATTCTTTGGAGATGAAATTGATCGAATCCGTGAAGTGGACGCCCTTACCGGTGAGATTATCGGGGACCGGGAACATGTAGCAATTTTCCCTGCTTCCCACTTCGTAACAGGTGAAGAAAAAATGAAGAAAGCGATCAAAAATATTGAGAAAGAATTAGAGGAACGTTTAAAAGAGTTGCGGGAAGAGAATAAATTATTAGAAGCCCAGCGATTGGAACAGCGCACCAATTACGATTTGGAAATGATGCGGGAGATGGGGTTCTGCTCAGGAATTGAAAACTATTCCCGCCATCTTACGTTGAGGGAAGCTGGAGCAACTCCTTATACATTACTCGACTTCTTTCCGGATGATTTCTTAGTCGTCATTGATGAGTCCCATGTTACATTACCACAAATCCGTGGGATGTATAATGGTGACCAAGCGAGGAAACAAGTGCTTGTCGATCATGGATTCCGTTTACCGTCTGCACTGGACAACCGTCCATTGAAATTTGATGAGTTTGAGAAAAAGACGAATCAATTGATTTATGTTTCAGCTACTCCAGGTCCGTATGAACTCGAACATACACCTGAAATGACAGAACAAATTATCCGTCCTACGGGATTATTGGATCCGAAAATTGAAGTGCGGCCAATTGAAGGTCAAATTGATGATCTAATTGCTGAAATCAATCAAAGGATCGATAGAGATGAACGTGTCCTAGTTACAACCTTAACGAAGAAAATGTCCGAGGACCTGACGGATTACTTGAAAGAATTAGGGATGAAAGTCGCCTACCTGCACTCTGAAATCAAAACCTTGGAAAGAATTGAGGTTATTCGTGATTTGCGGGTCGGGAAATATGATGTGCTCATAGGAATTAACCTTCTGAGAGAAGGACTTGATATTCCTGAAGTTTCGCTAGTCACTATTTTAGATGCCGATAAAGAAGGCTTCCTGCGTTCGGAAAGGTCACTGATCCAGACAATGGGACGTGCTGCCCGTAACGAAAATGGGGAAGTCATCATGTATGCAGACCGGATTACGGATTCCATGCAGAAGGCAATCGATGAAACGAATCGTAGAAGAGAAATTCAGATTGCCTATAATAAGAAACATAATATTACACCGAAAACGATTAAAAAAGATGTTCGCGATGTCATAAAAGCAACCCTTGTGGCAGAAGATGATGCTTCATATGATAAGAAAGTCACCAGCCTGTCACAGGTGACGAAGAAAAATCGTCCGCAAGTTATTGCCCAATTAGAGAAGGAAATGCGGGAAGCTGCCAAGGCGCTCGACTTTGAGAAAGCTGCCGAGCTTCGTGACATTGTGTTTGAACTCAAAGCGGAAGGATGAGCATGTAGATGCGAGAGAAACAAATAGTTGTACAAGGCGCTAGGGAACACAACTTAAAGGACGTTAGTGTAACGATTCCTAAAAATAAACTTGTAGTAGTTACAGGACTTTCTGGGTCTGGAAAGTCCTCTTTAGCCTTTGACACCATTTATGCAGAGGGACAGCGACGTTACGTCGAATCATTGTCCGCTTATGCAAGAATGTTTTTAGGACAAACAAATAAGCCGGATGTGGATGTCATCGAAGGTTTGTCACCGGCTATTTCGATTGATCAAAAGACGACAAGTAACAATCCCCGATCAACCGTAGCTACGGTCACGGAGATTTATGATTACTTACGTTTGCTGTATGCCAGAATTGGTCATCCGATTTGTCCGGAACACGGTATTGAAATCACTTCACAAACAGTCCAACAAATGGTCGACCGCATGATGGAATATCCAGAAAGAACAAAAATGCAAATTTTAGCACCTGTTGTATCTGGCCGTCGCGGAGAGCATGTGAAGGTATTGGAGAAGCTCCGTCAAGAAGGTTATGTTCGCCTCCGAATCGATGGAGAAATGCGGGAAATTCATGAAGATATTAATCTAGAAAAAAATAAAAAGCATTCCATCGATGTAGTCATCGATCGGGTCGTTATAAAACCTGGAATTGAAGGAAGACTCGCTGATTCCATAGAATCTGGTCTTCTTCTTGGAGAGGGCAAAATAATCGTTGATGTCATTGGGGAAGAGGAACTTATCTTCAGCGAAAACCACTCCTGTCCAATTTGTGGATTTTCTATCGGTGAAATTGAACCTAGACTATTCTCATTCAACAGCCCATTTGGTGCTTGTCCAACTTGTGATGGACTAGGTACAAAACTCGAAGTCGACCTCGATTTAATCATCCCGGATTGGGATTTATCATTGAATGAACATGCCATCGTCCCATGGAAGCCAATCAGCTCCCAGTATTACCCACAGCTTTTAAAGAGCGTATGTGAGCATTATGGTATTCCTATGGATGTTCCAGTGAAGAATATACCGAAAAAACAGATGGATATCATTTTATATGGAAGCGGCAAAGAGAAAATTCGCTTCTACTTCAAAAATGATTTTGGTAAAGTCCGTGATGTTGAAATAGAATTTGAAGGTGTCGTTAATAATATCGATCGCCGTTATCATGAAACATCCTCTGACTTTACTAGAGAAACATTGGAAAAATATATGGCGATCAAAAATTGCCGAACTTGTAAGGGTCATCGCTTGAAAAAGGAAGCCCTCGCTGTCTTGATTGATGGGAAAAACATCAGTGAAATGACGGAATTCTCAGTAGGAGAAGCAATTAAAAACCTCCAGCATGTAGAGCTTACAAAAAAAGAAAAGCAGATCGCAAATCTTATTTTAAGAGAAATTGAGAACCGACTAACTTTCTTATATAATGTTGGACTTGATTATCTGACTTTAGCCCGTTCTGCTGGGACATTATCGGGAGGAGAGGCCCAACGGATCCGTCTAGCAACCCAAATTGGTTCTGCATTGACGGGTGTGCTGTACGTTCTGGATGAGCCATCCATCGGTCTGCATCAAAGGGATAATGATAAGTTAATTGAATCCTTGAAAAAGATGCGTGATCTTGATAACACATTGATTGTTGTAGAGCATGATGAAGACACGATGCTTGAAGCAGATTGGCTCATTGATATTGGGCCGGGTGCCGGTGAGCGTGGCGGACAAATTATTGCTAGTGACACACCTGATAAAGTGATGAAAAATGAGAACTCCTTGACAGGCCGTTACTTATCTGGAAAGGAATTCATCCCTCTGCCAACCAAGCGGAGAGAAGCAGATGGACGGTACATTGAGGTGATCGGTGCTGCAGAGAATAACTTGAAAAAAGTTAACGTCAAAATCCCTATTGGTTTATTTAACGTGGTTACAGGAGTTTCCGGTTCAGGAAAGAGTACACTTGTAAATGAAATTATTTATAAAGCCCTATCCACTAAGCTGAATCGAGCGACATTACGAAAGCCTGGTAAACATAAAGAAATTAAGGGAATCGAATATCTGGACAAAATTATCGAAATTGACCAGTCGCCGATAGGAAGAACTCCACGTTCCAACCCAGCAACGTATACTGGAGTATTTGACGATGTCCGTGATGTGTTCGCCCAAACGAATGAAGCAAAAGTACGCGGCTATCAGAAGGGTCGTTTCAGCTTCAATGTCAAGGGTGGACGTTGTGAAGCGTGCAGGGGCGACGGGATCATTAAAATTGAGATGCATTTCCTGCCGGACGTTTATGTTCCATGTGAAGTCTGTCATGGAAAACGATACAACCGAGAAACTTTGGAAGTGAAATACAAAGGTAAGAGCATTGCAGATATTCTCGAAATGCGTGTCGAAGAGGCCCTTGACTTCTTTAGTGCAATACCAAAGATCAAGCGTAAAATCCAAACGATAGCTGATGTAGGACTAGGCTATATTAAACTGGGACAGCCAGCCACAACGTTATCTGGAGGAGAAGCGCAACGGGTCAAACTTGCCAGTGAGCTTCATAAACGTTCGAACGGTAAATCGCTGTATATTTTGGATGAGCCGACGACTGGTTTACACACTCATGATATCAAGCGACTATTAACAGTACTCCATCGTCTTGTAGAAAATGGGGATACCGTTTTGATTATCGAACACAATCTTGATGTCATCAAAACTGCTGATCATCTCATCGATCTCGGACCTGAGGGAGGTGCAGGAGGCGGACAAATCATCGCCACCGGCACACCAGAAGAACTGGCTGAAAAAGCTGATATCTCTTACACAGGAAAATACTTGAAACGTATTCTCGAACGGGATAATAAGCGGATGGAAGCGAAAGTGAAAGAAAAAGAAGTGTTAAATAAATAATATTGATTCTTTGAAAGAGGTTGGGACAACATTACTATTACTATACTAAAACACAAACAAAACGCCTCTTGAGAGAAGATTTATACGGATGTTCTTCTGATGTCCGCAGTCCCGTTCCACCTTCGCTTTCCGCGGGAAGCCCGTGAGCCTCCGACGCAAAGGACGTGCTAGTGCAGACGTTGCCACAGGACGTGGCGATCTTAGTCTGCCTCGAGCTAACGCTCTGTGGGGTCTCACTTCGGCTTCTTCTTCCCGCAGGAGTCTACGGTGGACCGGGACTGCTCCCTGGAGAAATCAAATTAGGCTCTCTGTTCTTTTTAAAATTGACCAGAGAGCCTTTTGTTATATTACATAACTATTCTACAAATTAACTTTTTGTTATAAAAGAAAAGACAACTTATAATATTTAGTATTAGACTTCTGAAGAACTATATAAAATTCAATGCGTTAACCATCAATATAAGCATGGAGCAACCCCGCCCCACCGAAGACTCCTGCGGGATATGCGATGCTGATGAGACCCCGCAGAGCGCTGGTCGCTCGAGGAGGCTCATTGCACGCCCGCGGAAAGCGAAGGTGGGGCGGGGTTGCGGAATTTAAAGAGAAAGTCATAAAATTATATCATTATTATTGTTTGTTTAGATTTAAAGAAATAAAAATAGTTTTATCCCAGTCTCTTCTTTGTAGTTTTGGAGAGTGATATCATTTATTTCATAGGAAGACAACGATAAGTTTTGACGTCATTACGCATCTTATGTACATTTAAAATAGAGTAAATAGGAGGGGCAAGAAAATGAAGCCTGTTAATATAACTGAAGTTCAAACTGTCTTAGAACAATATATGAATAAGACTGTATACGTCCACTTGGAGACTACAAATGGTGCGTACGCCAGTCATGTGAATCAAAACGCTTATAATGTCGGTGCATTTATCCGTAACGCAGAAGTGAAATTTACAAATGCAAAAATTGTAGGTTCCAATGGGACTTATAGGGTCGGATTGAAATTGGAAATGGGTTGGATTTATGCAGAAGGAATTACGGATTGGACCATTACCGACGATGATCAATTATTGCTCGCTGGACATGATCGTGAAGGCAGATTGATGGTTGCCTTGCAAGTGAGCAATCACCCATTTCGTTATTAATGATGATGCATTGTATAGTTTGGTTTTATGAAATAGAAAATTCTTGTTACCTCGTGGCAAAAATAGGCCATCCTAAGTTTTCGGGTTGCCTATTGAGGGAATATACAAAAAGGAGTGTCGCAAGAGGTTTTTGATGCAGAACCACAACTATACAGAGGCATAAGTTGCGATTTAATAAGCTATCAAATCTAAATAAGAAGAGGAAACAAAGGTGATATTAATGGAAAAACATGTAGTTGTGATTTATCCGCATCCCGATGATGAATCGTTTGGTGCAGCAGGAAGTGTTACCCAGTTCCGTAACAAAGGCATACCTGTGACCTATTTATGCGGAACACTTGGAGAGATGGGGAGAAACATGGGAAACCCCACTATCGCCAATCGAGAAACGTTACCTAAAATTAGAAAACAAGAATTGCTCGCAGCCTGCAATGTTCTTGATATGGAAGTGGAAATGCTCGGTTATCATGATAAGACATTAGAGTTTGAGGACCGTAATACGGTTGCTCTCCATATAAAAGAGTATTTGGATAAAATCGAGCCTTCTTTGGTCATAACCTTTTATCCAGATTACGCTGTTCATCCGGATCATAATGCACTTGGAGCAGCTGCAATTGAAGCTGTAGGAATGATGGATATAGAGAAAAGGCCTGTATTATGGGCCCAAGCAATTACCCATGATTTTCACGAGGTTCTTGGAAAGCCGGATATCATCAACGATGTAAGTGCTGAGATGGATAAGAAATTAGAAGCGATACTTTGCCATAAATCTCAAGTGCAAGGTCTTTTATCACAATTCATGCAACCTGGCATGGAGCAGGACGTATTAAAGCAAGAAGTAGCGAAACGATTCTCTTTGGAACAGTTTTATATCTGGAAATTTGATGAATAAAATCTTAATATGAAACTTCTTAAGCCCTACATTCGTAATTAAACTATAGAGTTGTTTTTATAGGAGGGATTATATGAAAAAACTTTACCGTTCTTCAGATAATCGTTTTATTGCCGGAGTGTTCGGTGGTCTGTCTGATTACTTCAATATCGATGCGACCATTCTAAGATTGATTTTTGTCATTTGTCTTATTCCAAGTTTTTTCACCTTTGCATTGATTTATGCCGTTGCAGCACTCATTATCCCTAAAGATATGGAGATTTATTAAGATGCGGTTCCTTATATCCTTAGCGTTGAACACGGTCGCGTTGTTGATTGTCGATCAACTGTTTACCTCATTCCATATTGACGGGATTGGGACAGCAATTCTTGCAAGCATTATCTTAGCAATTCTTAATGTTTTGTTGAAACCACTCTTAATCATTTTAACCCTGCCAATTACTATCTTGACATTCGGTTTGTTTCTCATTGTCATTAATGCAATTACATTAATGGTTACACAGGCGTTGATCGGCTCATCGTTTGTAATTGATGGTTTTGGAACGGCAATTATTGCATCCGTTCTAATCTCGCTTATTACATTAGTGCTTGGTAGTCTCGTAAAAGATAAATAACTTGAAAAGTCGTAGGTCAGCAGCCTACGATTTTTTATTCTTGTATGCTACAATAAAGTGAAACTTCTTTATTTTAACTTATAAAATAAGCAAATGACACTAACAGAAACATTTATATTTAGTGTAATTATTTATAAAAACCAACTACTTAGGTCTTCAAATGGAGGGGAAAGGTAATGGTAAGGGTCAGGACGAAAGATCTGCTTGAACATTTTAATTTAACACTTGTAGCCGGCGCACAAGGGATTGAACGTAAAATTATTACAAGTGACATTTCCCGTCCGGGGATTGAGATGACAGGGTATTTCAATTTTTATCCTAACGAAAGACTGCAATTGATCGGGCGTACGGAAATGGCGTATTACATGGATTTATCAGACGAAGAAAAATACGACCGTGCCGTACGTCTTTGCACGGATATTACTCCAGGTATTGTAATTTCCCGTGGCATGAATATTCCACAGCAATTAATAGAAGTTGCGGAAGAAACGGGTGTACCGATTTTGCGGACTTCGATGAAAACGACCCGGGTAATCAGCCGCTTAACGAATTACTTAGAGGAAAAGTTTGCACCGACGACTTCGGTTCACGGCGTCCTTGTCGATATTTATGGCGTCGGAGTATTGATTACTGGTCAAAGCGGGGTCGGGAAAAGTGAAACAGCTTTGGAATTGGTGAAACGTGGTCATCGGCTTGTGGCGGATGATAACGTTGAGATTCTCCAAGAAGACTATGATACGCTTGTTGGAAGCTCACCAAAAATTCTAGAGAATATGTTGGAGATCCGTGGATTAGGCATTATTGATGTTATGACCTTATTCGGTGCAGGAGCAGTCCGGACGAAAAAACGGATTTCGGTTGTCATCCATCTTGAAAACTGGGATGATTCAAAACAATATGATCGTCTTGGTCTCGATGAAGATACGATGCAAATCATGGATGTGAAACTGCCGAAAGCTACGGTTCCGGTTCGGCCAGGACGAAATCTTGCAGTCATCATTGAAGTGGCGGCAATGAATTTTCGATTGAAGTTAATGGGTGTCAATACAGCCGAGCAATTTTCAGCAAGGTTATCAAATATTATTGAAAATGAAAAATCCATGTTAGATTAGGGGTGTTGTTTTGATTAATGCAGTACAGCCATTGAACAGGGTTATGATTGAATTGGGCCCATTCACTATTTACTGGTATGGTGTAATTATTGCGACAGGAGCTTTACTGGGGATTTATTTAGCGATGAGAGAAGCAGAACGTCTTGGCTGGAATAAGGATATTATTATTGATTTTGTTGTGTTTGCTATTCCAATCGCTATTTTATCTGCTCGGATTTTTTATGTTACGTTTGAATGGGAACGCTATGCAGGCGGACCTTTTTGGAAAGTATTTGCCATATGGGAAGGTGGAATTGCAATCCATGGAGCAGTCTTTGGAGGAGTATTGACTGCAATTGTGTTTGCCAAAGTCAAAGACATTTCATTTTGGAAACTTGCAGATATCGTCGCTCCGAGTTTGATTCTTGGGCAGGCAATTGGACGTTGGGGCAACTTTATGAATCAAGAGGCCCATGGTGGTCCAGTATCTGAAGCGGCTTATGAGAACTACCTTCAATATTTGCCTGATTTCATTATGAACCAAATGACAATCGGTGGTGTCATGTATCATCCGACATTCCTCTATGAGTCGCTTTGGAACATCGTAGTATTTGCTTTGCTCATCTTGATAAGGAAATACAATCCAATTCGGGGAGAAGTGTTTTTAAGCTATCTCATATTTTATTCGATCGGCCGGTTCTTTATTGAAGGGCTGCGCACAGATAGTCTCTACATAATAGAAGGTTTACGAACAGCACAAGTAGTATCTATATCATTGATTATCATTGCGATCATTTTAATCATTTACAGAAGAAAAACTGTGACAGTAAAGTATTTGGATCAGCCGGAAAATAAAAATAAACAAAAGAAAAAGAAGAAAAGGAAGTAACTTGGAGGGACAGCAATGTCGGGGATTTTTAAACGGGGTTTCAAGCAGGGGTTAAGTACAGTTTGGATCTTAGGTAAAGTAATTTTTCCTATTACTTTAATCGTGACGATTCTGCAATATACTCCTGTATTGCCATGGCTAATTGAAGTTGTTGAGCCTGTAATGTATTTACTCGGTCTTCCAGGTGAAGCTGCGGTGCCACTTGTGTTGGGAAATACATTGAATCTATATGCAGGTATTGGCGCAATTTTATCTTTTGATTTTACAGTTAAAGAAGTATTCATCATGGCGATGATGCTTTCTTTCTCGCATAATATATTCATCGAATCAGCTGTTGCATCTCGAGTTGGAGTGAATTGGTTTCTAATTGTAGCTGTACGGATCGGCCTTGCTATCTTAAGTGCAATCGTCATTAATCTTGTATGGCAAGGCGGTGGTGAGATGGCGCAATATGGCCTTGCAACGGCACAATCAGTCGAACCGAACGGGATGTTGGAAATAGCAATGTTGGCCATGCAGACAGCTGTGGTTGCCATTATTCAGCTTGCACTCATTGTCATTCCGCTAATGATCGTTATGCAATATTTGCGGGAAAAAGGTTGGCTTGAAGTGTTCTCGGGCTGGCTTGCACCATTTTTGAAGTTGCTTGGAATGCATCGCAACACTTCCATGACGATGACTGCTGGTCTGACGATCGGGCTTGCTTTTGGAGCAGGATTGATGATCCAGGCGAAAAAAGATGATGGGGTTTCAAATAAAGACATGCATCTAGCATTGATTTTTCTTGTTGCCTGTCACGCGGTAGTCGAAGATACTTTAGTATTTATTCCGCTCGGTATATCAGTATTGCCACTCTTGGTCATCCGATTGGTTACAGCAATAATATTAACGATGGTGATTGCTTTTATATGGAATCAACTAGAGCTTAGAAAGGAAAGAAAACAACATGAACACTCATACCATACTCTTTGATTTAGATGGAACGTTAATTGATACGAATGCATTGATCGTCGCATCATTCAAACATACCTTCGAACGATTTCAATTGGATTTTACCGATGAAGAAATTATTGAATTCAATGGGCCGCCTCTCATTGAGACATTCAGAAAGATTGACCCAGCACGGGTAGAAGAGATGGTTGCTACATACAGAACTCATAATTTTGAAGTGCATGATCAATATGTAACAGCCTTTCCGAAAGTGGCTGAAACACTTGAGGCATTGAAAGATATGGATATAAAGCTTGGTATCGTTTCAACGAAAATGGCTTCAGGTGTTCGAAAGGGTCTGGAAAAAACAGGCCTTGTGGATTACTTTGATGCCATCATATCACTAGATGATGTTACACATCCGAAACCACATCCAGAACCGGTATTAAAAGCAATGGAGCTGCTTGGAGCTGAAGGTTCTTCGACAATTATGGTTGGCGACAATTCCCATGATATTGAAGCAGGTAACCATGCTGGAGTAAGAACGGCTGCAGTTAGCTGGTCACAAAAGGGGAAAGAAAGATTACTCGCTTATAAACCAACTTATATGCTGGAAGAAATGACAGACCTTTTACGTATTGTAGGTGAATAATACATGCGGAAAACAAAGCGATACTTTGTTGAAAATTCCAATTCACTTTGGCAAATATATAAAACAGTTCCATTCCTAAAGGTTGTCAAAAATTTTATTGTCATTCAGTTGGCGCGTTATACCCCTTTTCTTTCCATGAAAAATTGGATGTATCGCACATTTCTGCGGATGGAAGTCGGGAAAGAAGCCGCTTTTGCACTGATGGTCATGCCGGATGTGATGTTTCCGGAAAGAATAAAAGTAGGTGCGAATAGCATTATCGGATACAATACAACCATTCTTGCCCATGAATACTTAATTAAAGAGTATCGGCTTGGAGAAGTGATTATTGGCGATGAAGTGCTGATTGGTGCGAATTCTACCATTTTACCTGGAGTCACAATCGGCGATGGCGCAACCGTATCCGCCGGAACTCTTGTACACAAGAACGTTCCCGCCGGTGCATTTGTAGGCGGAAATCCGATGCGAATCATTTATACGAAAGAGGAAATAGAGAAGCGGAAAGAGAATCATATAGATTTCGAAAAAGATTAAAATCGATGTTTACCAAGACTAGACTATGCAAATTCCGGTATACAGACAACTTTATTAGTATGAAGATGGTAGGGCAACGGTCAAAAACATTAATATGGGAACAACATCAAAGCAGGGCAGCGTCATGCCCTGCTTTTTTTGCATTCTATTCCTTATTATAACGACACCGTATTCTCTAGTCTAAATCTTGCTTTATACGGGTACAGTTTTATAATAATGAACTTATAGAAGGGGTAGTAGGGGGATTGAAACAATTATCCAGCTTTTCAAGAGAGCATATTCGAACTGAAATGGAAACAAATGAATTCGATCTCGTTATAATTGGTGGAGGAATAACGCAGGACAGGTATGTGGTTTTTCGAAATCGATAAGGTCAAAGCAGAGAAAGATGCCGTGGTCGATTTTATGGCAGAGAAATTGAATATGTCTGAAGCATGAAAAATACATTTGCCAAGATTTAAACAAGCAAATTGATTCTTCAACCCTTTTTCCAGCAATTTAATATGCTGCATTCGCCTATACCGGGAAATATGTTATACTAGGAACATATGTCAATTTTAGGAGTAAACTTATGAATAAACAGAGAAAGAATGTGAATAATCTGCTTCCATTCATCCCGGATGGCGAATTTTATTTCACAAAAGGTGTAGAGGCGTTTCAAAAGCAAAAATTTGAACTCTCTTTAAGATGGTTGAAAAAAGCAATCGAATCAGATCCGAAAAATCCTTTATATAATTGCCAACTTTCTATTGTGTATACGGAGATCGGCAAATATCATGCTGCAAACCAATTGTTGAATAATGTACTGCAGACTGATGATTATAATGATTGTTATTATTTATTGGCGAACAACTATGCTCATCTCGGTCTTTTAAACGATTCCTTGAAGTATGCAGAACTTTATTTGGATAAAGAACCAGATGGAGATTTTAGTGAAGAGGCATATATGCTTCTGGAAATGGTCAGTTTCGAGATGGAAGAAGATGATGAGGACGATTGGTTATTTGAGGAAGAAGACGATTTATTAAAATACCAAGAAACACTCTTCTATCTGATTGAAAATGAAGAATGGGAAAAGGCTATGCCGTTAATTGAAGAAATGCTAGTCCTATTTCCAGACCATCTCCTTGTCAAACATGATTATGCCCAAGCTTTATTTTATACAGGCAACAAACAAAAGGCGATTGCATTAGAACAGAAAACATTGGAAGAAACAGATCAGACCTTGCATAGTACAATTAACTTGGCGCTATTTTATTTTGAGATGGATGAACACGAAGCTTGTCAAGCGAAGATCAACGAGCTATTAAATGTTTATCCATTGCATACGGATCAGCAGATTAGGCTTGCAGTACTTTTCGCAAAAACAGGAAATTACCAAGCAGCTTATCAGCGCTTCAGAAGGATAAATCGAAGTATGGCTCGGGGTCATTTATCTTACTTCAAATGGTTCAGCATTTCTGCCTACAAGCTAGAAAAAATAGAGCTTGCTAAGAATACGTGGGAGGAAGGGTGTATGAAGCATCGTGCTCTCAACAATCATTCAGCCCCTTGGCAGGAATCGTGAGCAGATAAATAGACGACGAATATTAAATTATTATAAGCTGAATATGAGTATGATGCCGCGTTGGAGCATATTGCTGAACGTGGTATTTTATTGATAGATATCATGAAAATGAGAACAATAATATTAAAAAGAGGCGATAAATATGTCTGAAGAACAACTGTATGATGTGATTATAGCTGGAGCTGGACCGGCTGGAATGACCGCAGCTGTATATGCATCACGTGCAAACCTGAATACATTGATGATTGAACGGGGAATACCCGGTGGGCAGATGGCAAACACAGAAGACGTGGAAAACTATCCGGGATTTGATCATGTTCTAGGTCCGGATTTATCCAATAAAATGTTTGAACATGCAAAAAAGTTCGGAGCAGAATATGCTTATGGCGATATTAAAGAAGTCATCGACAATGGTGACTACAAAACGATTGTAACGAGTAACAAAGAATACAAAACAAAAGCATTGATCATTGCAACGGGTGCGGAATATAAAAAAATCGGCATCCCAGGTGAGGAAGAATTATCTGGACGTGGAGTTTCTTACTGTGCTGTATGTGACGGAGCTTTCTTTAAAGAAAGACATCTTGTCGTAGTCGGTGGTGGGGATTCAGCGGTTGAAGAAGGAATGTACCTTACGAAGTTTGCGAGCAAAGTGACAATCATTCACCGTCGTGATGAATTAAGAGCACAAAAGATTCTTCAGGATCGAGCATTCAAAAATGATAAGATCGACTTTATTTGGGATACGGTTGTAAAAGAAATCAACGGGACAGACGGAAAAGTGTCGAGTGTTACATTGGAAAATCGCAAAACGGGTGAAGAGTCTGACTTTTCGGCAGATGGTGTGTTCATTTACATCGGAACTGTACCATTAAGCGAGCCTTTCCAATCACTTGGCATCACAAACGACGAGGGATATATCCTTACAGATGAGAATATGGCAACAAAAGTTCCGGGAGTTTTCGCGGCTGGGGATATTCGTGATAAGAAATTACGACAAATAGTGACAGCTACAGGAGACGGCAGTATCGCAGCAGAAGAGGCAATAAGTTATGTTGAAAGTTTGCCTGAAACAATCGATACGACTAAATCCTGATAATTATTTACGAAAAGTCATTACTTCTTAACGCTGTTGTAATGAGTTCGCAACATTAATTGGGTACACTATAAATAACTAATTGACCCCCTTTTAATAAATAAATTAGTTTTTGTGCACAGGTTGTGATACCTGTGCATTTTTTTCGTTTTCGACCCCTCCTCATCATATCTTGGGTAATCATCGAGAAAATCAAGAAATATTGTTGAATCATGGAGATTCGTTGTATAATAGAGTAAAGCAAAGATAACTTTTTCGCTGCAACAATTTTACTGCATATAATATTGTTATATCTCCAGTAAAATTTAATAAATATAGTTAAAACTCTTTTCATGCTGCATAGTAATGATAAGGAGTAGAATAGATACAATACAGTTCCTCTAAAGGAGAGCGATACAAATGACAGAGATGGAACAAGAACTGAATAAGGAGACGAGTTTGGTCATTATTACGGGAATGTCTGGAGCAGGTAAAACAGTAGCCGTTCAGAGCTTTGAGGATCTAGGGTTTTATTGTGTAGATAACCTGCCGCCGACTCTGCTTCCTAAATTTCTCGAATTGATGAAGGACTCCACTAATAACATTACAAAAGTTGCTTTAGTGATGGATCTACGCGGACGAGAATTCTTTGATACGTTGTTCGAAGCGTTGGATAAATTAGGTGAAGAAGACTGGATCAAAGAACACATTCTGTTTTTGGATGCCAAAGATACCTCACTTGTCAGCCGTTACAAAGAAACCAGACGTTCACATCCATTAGCTGTTGGTGGACTTCCCCTTACCGGCATCAAACAAGAACGGGAAATTTTGGATGAGTTAAGAGGAAGAGCGCAACGGATTATTGATACTACAGACCTCAAACCAAGGGAACTCCGAGATAAAATCTTAAAAATATATTCAGAAGACGATCAAGAAATATTTTCGGTTAATATGGTTTCTTTCGGATTTAAATATGGAATACCAATTGATGCGGATTTGGTTTTTGATGTGCGTTTCCTGCCTAACCCTCATTATGTTGGTCATCTTCAACCATTGACAGGACTGAATCAAGAAGTCTCTTCTTATGTATTTAAATGGTCGGACACACAAAAATTCATAGATAAGGTGATGGATTTATTAGAATTCATGCTTCCTCAATATAAGAAAGAAGGAAAATCTCAACTCGTTATTGCGATTGGATGTACTGGGGGACAACATCGCTCCGTTGCTCTAGCTGAACACTTTGCCAAGGAATTATCTACAAATTATATTACCCATATCAGCCATCGCGATATTGATAAGAGAAAGGGAAGTTAATGGATGAGTAAAAAGAAGCTACCTAAAGTGGTCGCCATTGGAGGGGGGACAGGAATGCCTGTCCTTCTCCGTGGCCTTAAAAACTTACCAATCGATTTAATTGCAGTTGTGACTGTGGCAGATGACGGAGGGAGCACCGGTAGATTACGGAATGAAATGGCCATACCTGCGCCTGGAGATATCCGTAATGTAATCGCCGCGTTGTCTGATGCCGAACCAATGCTGATTGAACTGTTTCAACACCGATTTGAAGTAGGGAATGGATTGTCGGGGCACTCCCTTGGAAATCTGTTGCTTGCTGCAATGACATCCGTAACAGGGGACTTTTATGATGGTGTAAAAGAGATTTCCCGTGTTTTAAACGTAAAAGGTACGATTTATCCTATTTCCACTGAAAATCTTTCTCTTCATGCTAAAATGGAAGATGGCACAATCATTTCCGGAGAATCCAATATTCCCCTTTCACGTAAGAAAATTGATCGCGTATTTTTAAGTCCAGAACCAGCTAAGCCATTCAGCCATGCTGTGCAGGCGATCATAGATGCGGATTTGGTCGTTATTGGACCAGGAAGCCTTTATACTAGTATCATGCCAAATCTGATTGTACCAAGCGTCCAAGAAGCCTTGGAGATGACCAGTGCAAAAATTGTGTACGTCTGTAATCTGATGACTCAACCCGGTGAGACGACTGGTTTTACAGCTAGCGATCATGTTGAAGCAATCATTCGGCATATAGGTCGAGGCATTGTTCAGACAATAATCGTACATAATGAACCGATTAAAGGAAATGTTCTGGAAAAATATGCGGAAGAAAATGCAGAGCCAGTAATTTATGACATTGAAAAACTAGTTTCACTAGGTCTGGATGTCGTGGAGGAAGATATTGTTGATAAACAGTATCCGACTGTCCGCCACGATACGGATAAAATAGCAAAGCTGCTTTATTCCTTATTAACAAAGTAAAGGAGGGGGAAACGCGATGTCCTTTGCTGCACAAATAAAAAAAGAACTGACGACAATTGAAACAGATGAACCAATCCAGAAGGCGGAGCTTGCCGCATTAATCCGTATGAATGGTGTAATTTCCATTTCGAGACAACGCTATTCCCTTGATGTACAAACAGAAAATGCAGCGATTGCGAGAAGAATTTACACGCTGGTCAAAAATAATTATCAGGTTCCAATTGAAGTACTTGTACGGAAGAAAATGAAACTGAAAAAGAATAATATCTATATCGTCAGACTGAAAGAACAGGTGCGGAATACACTGAAGGATTTAGGGATCATGAAGGAGCACCTGGAGATAAATCGAACCATTTCGCCGGCAATCTTTGAAGATGAGCAATTGAAACGTGCTTATTTACGAGGAGCGTTTTTAGCTGGTGGATCAGTCAATAATCCAGAAACCTCCTCTTACCATCTTGAGATTTATAACTTTCATGAGGAGCATAATACTTCGCTCTGCGAACTATTAAATACATTTGGGTTGAAATCAAAAACATTGGAAAGAAAGCATGGGCATATCGTATATATTAAAGAAGCGGAAAAGATAACTGAGTTTCTCGGTGTTATTGGTGCCCATAATGCGTTATTTAAGTTTGAAGATGTCCGTATTGTCCGGGATATGCGCAATTCTGTGAACCGCTTGGTCAATTGCGAAACTGCCAATCTAAACAAAACAATTGGTGCGGCTTTTAGACAGATTGAGAATATCAAATTGATTGAAAGGACGGTTGGACTGGATCAATTACCAGAAAAACTGCAAGAAATCGCGGTATTACGGTTGGAGAATGAGGATGTTTCGTTAAAAGAACTAGGTGAACTTGTCAAAAGCGGAAAGATATCAAAATCCGGTGTGAATCACCGATTAAAGAAAATCGATGAATTCGCGGATAAGATTCGCCAAGGTGAAGTTATTGTAAATAAATAAATCCTATTCTCTTTCTCGGAATTTCATGATATAATACAGATAATTAAAAAATTTAAATGACATCAGTCGTTGTATTATAATATTAAGCAATAAAAGATAAATATGAAAAGCTACAGCCATGTAAGTCGTTAAGGCAACTGTGGTTTGGATTCCCGTTGAATCCAAACCACAAATGTAGCTATTGGCTTATATGAATCTTAACTTTTTTACGGAAAGAGAGAAATTGGTAGCGTTTTCTAAACTTCAGGGAGGATGAGTCGAGTTGGTAGAGAATTCAGTGAAGGTGGGCTTAGATTCAGGTCTACAGGCCAGACCTGCTGCACAATTTGTACAGGAGGCAAACCGTTATTCTTCGCATTTATTTTTAGAAAAAGATGGGAAGAAGGTAAATGCGAAAAGTATTATGGGACTTATGAGTCTAGCCATCGCGAACGGAGAAGAAATCAAAATAATTGCTGATGGGCCAGATGAAGAGGTTGCATTAAATCATTTAGTATCCTTCGTCACAAAAAAATAAAAGATAAAAAAATCCCTTTCTATTGAAAGGGATTTTCATTTGCTAAATTATTTACTTTCATCTGCTTTACGTTCAAGAATTTTATCAATCAAACCATATTCTACAGAGCGTTCTGCTGTCATGAAGTTATCACGCTCGGTATCACGTTCAATTACTTCAAGTGGTTGACCTGTTTTGTCCGCTAAGATTTCATTCATGCGTCTCTTGATTTCAATAATACGTTTTGCATGAATCTCAATATCAGTTGCTTGACCTTGAGCTCCACCTAACGGTTGATGAATCATGATTTCACTGTTTGGAAGTGCAAAGCGTTTGCCTTTTTCTCCAGCTGCAAGCAGGAATGCACCCATTGAAGCAGCCATACCGATACAAATAGTGGATACATCTGATTTAATGAAGTTCATTGTATCATAGATTGCCATTCCAGCAGTGATGGATCCACCAGGAGAGTTGATGTATAGGGAGATATCCTTACCTGGATCCTCCGCCTCCAAGAATAGAAGCTGGGCAACAATAGAGTTTGCTACGTTATCGTCGATAGCGCTTCCGAGTAAAATGATACGGTCCTTTAATAATCTGGAATAAATATCATATGCGCGTTCACCACGGTTTGTTTGTTCAATTACTGTAGGTACTAAATTCATAAACATATCCTCCTTGTTTTAGATAGTTATCGTTCGCTTTCTAAATTCATCATATAACATTGGTCAAAAAAGGTCAAACGAAAGCGTTCCAAAAAAAACAGACTAAATGCTAGCATTCCCGTTTTTAAATTTTATAAACAAGGAATGTATCTTATGTTAACGCCCACACCACTGAATAGGGGAGAGATAATCAATCAGCAAAACCCTTATTCTGTAGTTCGGGAATTCACAGGGAACGATCCATATTTAATGAAAAGTTTCCCTTTAATATTAGTATACTTGGAAAAAAGCTTGAAAGTCTACAAAATAAACGTTATAATATAATTTGCGTTCGAAATTTATACATGTGCCCATAGCTCAGCTGGATAGAGCACTGGTTTCCGGTACCAGGTTTGTCGGGGGTTCGAATCCCTCTGGGCGCGCTTATAAAGTCAGTATTGACAAGGGTTTGAAGTCACTTTCATCCCTTGTCTTTTTTCTTTTCTTCTAACAATCTTCTAACCTTCGGGTTCCGAAATACTTTTTTAGTCATTATTTTTGGCTATCGGAACAACGTTTTCCGGCTCCGTATTTTTCTTTCCGTATAGTGATTGTTGAATACTTGTTGCAGCTATTTCTTGGATGCCAGGAATAATATGTGAGTACGTATCTAATGTTGTTTGAATAGATCGGTGCCCTAATCTTTCCTGAACAACTTTCGGATGCACACCATTTTGTAATAATAGAGTAGCGTGAGTATGTCTTAATCCGTGAAAGCTTATTTTTCTAACTCCACTCTTTTTGATTGTCCGATTAAAAACGGTCCTTAGATAAGTTGGTTTGATAGTGTCGCCAGTCGATGTTGCACAGACTAAATCTAAATCAATGTAATCTGACCCGATTTTCATTTTATCTTTCGTCTGTTGGCGTTGATGTGCTTTCAGAAGCTCTATGGTATCATCATCAATATCAATTGTCCTGTAGCTTGTACTTGTCTTTAATTGAGGGGATATGGTCCACTTACCATCATCATCTTTTTTCAACTGATTAAAGACGGATATTTTTTTATTTTCTAGATCAACATGAGACCATTTCAAACCAAGAATTTCCCCACGTCGCATTCCAGTAGCTAAAGCTAAAATAATAGGCATCGCATGATTCTTACTTTTTAGACTGCCCATAAATTTATTAACTTCTTCATGGGTCCAATATTCAATTTGCTTTCTGTTTACTTTAGGGGCTTCGATATCTTCCATAATTACTTCTTTGATGCCGTATCTTTTACCACTTTTTAAGGCAGATGACAATATTCGGAATATATGTTTTTTGCTACGCTGAGATAAATCTTTATCATGTACTTCATCCATAAAGGATTCCACGTGATATGGCTCCAATTTACTTATTTTTAGGTGTCCTAGTCCCGGAATGATGTGAGTACGCATATACGATTCATAATGCTCATATGTCCCCGGCTGGACGTTTCTTTTCTTACGAGAGAGCCATTGGTTGAAGTATTCCTCTAAAGTTATATTCTCTGGCTCTTTATAGCCTTTTTCTAATTCATTTAAAATTCGAGGTAAATCTTTTTCTGCATCTTTCTTTCTGGAGTAACCAGAAAACCATTTTTGTTTACGTTTATTCCGGTGATCCCTCCCTAAATCCACAACTACATAATACCTGTCACCTTTTTTAGCAACGTGACCACGCAAGTAACATCTTCCTTTCATACATTTCTAGCCTTCGTAGTGCAAATCCTTCTTCTACATTAAAATTTTCCATTATTTCATAGTGATTCACCTCCTTAAATTGTTCTAGCATGAATGTCGGTACGCAGAAATGGTAAGCGAAATAATTTGCTTGATACTCCTGTAAGTCGATGAATAGGGGATGCATCAATAATTGCGTTCCTGCATGTCTGAGATAGTGACACAACTCATGGCCAAACAATTGCCATTCCTGCTGTTCAGTCCCCGGTTGCAGAATAATTTCATTACCAAAACGATAAGACTTTCTCCTATACACGACTTCTAATTTGAGTTTTGAAGCCACATTTTCAATTGTAAGGTCAGGAGGACTGTGGACTTTAATGGTGCTTAAAAGTTCTCTGATATAATCCTCTAGGTGCGTGTACATGACAACCTCCTATTTGTAGAATGTATGTTCTGTTCAAGTGTAAAAGATAAGGCGTACAAATAAATGCACACCTGTCATAATTAATAGTTAAAGTGGTATAATAAAAGAAAGAGAATTTACCCAGATTACTCATTGCTTTTCCGATTTCTGCATCAACTCCTAGATCGATGTTTAGTTTTGGTAAGCTGCTCAGCGGTTCAACGATTGTTGAAACTTGCTCTGCAATCGTTGTGAGTGGTGCAATTCTATCGGTTAAGTCCGTATTTACGAGTTTATCGAAGTTCGACTTGTTATCGCCCTGGCTTTTTATCCGGGGCCTCTTTATGTTTCCATAAAGTCCAGCATATCTCATCATCCTATTAGGATGCCGGACGCTCGTGGGCAGATTATCGGTTATCCATCCTCACCACCTATGCGTTGCACCTTCCAGACTACAACAAGGGATTTCATCTGGCTTGGCTCATGGTTGCCGTATCTTACGACTTAGGTTTTCCATGAATTCATCCGGTTTGCGACTATAAATTACTTTATAGTGGGGCAGTCTCTTTCTTATGTATTAGGCGTACATTTATTTGCACACCCTAATAATTAGTTGTTGATTTGTTTATTTATTAATATGAATCCTATTCCACTTAAAATAGCAGTAACGGAACCGATTCCTGCTGCTATACCGATATCGCCATACATTAACATTGAAAGAAAAAGTCCTACAACACCAACTATAAGTAAGATGATTGATATTATTTTCACTTAGCTAATTCCTCACTTATTTAAAGGTATTTCGACTTCTATTTTTTCGCCAACATTTTCCCACTCTTCATCAATTGCTGCATCATAAAACAGTTTGATTGATTCTACATCTTCTGCTTTTGAGTTCTCTAGGATATAAAACGATGTTCCGGATTTTGTTACAGACCCTAGATATTCACCATCAATATGGTCGCTCATTAGCATGTCTGGTTCTATTTGTTCTCCGGTGCTAGTTGTCATTACTGCTTGTGATGCATAAAAAGTAATATGATCTTCGGATGTGTTTTCTACCGTCATATCAACTTGGATATATTCTAATTCCTCACCGCCGAACATATCAACAAATTCATCACTCACATTCATCGAAACGCCGTTAGCTTTTTCAATCGTTAATACAATTGGGCCTGACTCAAATGTTCCAACATCATTAGTGAGGCTCACTAGAGTAGACTCCCCGGCTTCGTTAGTAATAACATCGCCAATTTTGTGACCTTCTGCAGTTTTATTTTCGTTTGTATCTTCCTCTTCATTCTCTTCTTCTGTTGCATCTTCACTTTTATCAGCTGTCTCTTCAACTTCCTCTGTCGTTTCATCTGATGCACCAGATGCATCGTTTGAATCTGCATTATCCTCGCTATCTCCACAAGCGGCTATAACCAAAGAAAGAAACAAAACAAATATAAGTAATAGTTTTTTCATTACAACTTCCCCCTTAAATTTGGCTAGATTGACGTTGCTCCTATGTATTTTTGATGCTACCCCCAAGCATCACTCCCTTCATTACTTATCAATTTCCTTTTGACTCTTTTTAAACTTAATATAATCATAAACATCTTGCATGTCATCCGCAGTAAAGCTTGCTAGATCGTTAAACATAAGGTCAGCATCCGGGAACTCTTTTTTTATTTTATCTATAATTGCTGCTTTTCTTTTAGCGTCTTCGTCTTCATCTTCAATGTAAGGAAAGAAGGCATCTAATCCAGAAGAATAATTTTCACTCACATAACCAGCTAATAAAAACAATTTGTCTTTTTCTAGTCCTAGAGCATTTGCAATCATTGATACTGTAGTTTTTGAAGGAACATGTTCTCCACGTTCGATTTTACTGAGGTGAGAGAAACTAATTCCTATCAAGTCTGCAAAGTCACGAAGACTCATGTTCTTTTCTTCTGTTCTGTACGCTTTTAAAAATTCCCCGAATTTATTTGAGGTTTTCTTTTCTTCCATCATTATCACCACTCTATTCACCTCCCATTGTAGCGCATAACGACACAAAAATAAATTAATTTAAGATAAGTGTTGACAAGTGACACAAAGATGGTATTATAGTGTTAAGACACAACACAACACATTGTTCTAAGTATATGGTAGAAGGAGGTAGTGATATGACAGTACTTCACAACAAGATAAAACAACTTAGAAAAGAAAGAAAAATAAATCAACAAGAGCTTGCAGATTTCCTTGGCATTGAGCGTACTTCTCTTTCGAAGATAGAGAATATGGAGTATAACCCGAGTGCCAAAACAATGTTAAAAGTATGCGAGTTCTTCGATTTGTCTATAGGTGATATTTTTTTTAATAAATCTGTGTCAAGCAATGACACGAAGGAGGCAATCTAATGAACCAATTGCAGGTTTTTCAAAATGATTTATTTAAAGTTTCAGCAAAATTAAAAGATGGCCAGGTGTTATTTGAAATTGATCATGTAGCAAAAAGCTTAGGATTCACTCAAGTTAAAAACAACAAAGAATACATCAGGTGGGAAACTGTCAATCGGTATTTAGAAAAATACATTTCCCAACAAGTTGGGAAAGGCGATTTTATCCCAGAACCACTTGTTTACAAGCTAGCTTTCAAAGCCTCAAACGAGTTAGCTGAAAAATTTCAAGATTGGCTAGCAATCGAAGTCATTCCGTCGATCCGAAAACACGGCGCATACATGACACCGGAAACAATCGAACAAGCTCTATTGAATCCCGACACAATAATTCAACTAGCAACCAACCTTAAAGAAGAACAACAAAAACGTATTGAAGCTGAAAAAACAATTCAATTACAAAAACCGAAAGTTGTTTACGCTGATGCGGTTGCTGTTTCAGAAGATACCGTACTGGTAAAAGATTTAGCTACAGTTTTAAAACAAAAAGGTGTTGATATCGGAACGAACAGACTTTTCGAATGGCTACGAAATAACGGTTATTTGTGTAAACAGAAAGGTGAATTATGGAACACTCCAACTCAAAGAAGTCTCGATTTAGGTGTGATGGTTACCAAACATGGATTAAGAACAGGATCCAATGGCGAAATGAAAAAAACTCGTACACCTAAAGTTACTGGAAAGGGCCAAATATATTTTATTAATAAATTCTTAAATCAACAGGAGGTTGTTTAAATGAACACTCATAAAAAATTGGAACTATTATTTTGGGATTGTCATTCATCTGTTGACATTGAATATCACCACGACACTGAAATGTACGCACTTGCTGTAACAGAATACGAGATTGATCAAGAGAAATCTACTGAACATGAAACTAAGTTAAAACCGTCTAGTGTCACTGAAATTTATTTAAGTGGCAACGAAATTGATTCATTAATGGAAGCACTAGAATACATCAGAGTGCAGCCGGAGGTGGAATAAATGTCCATGGAAGAAGCACTCCGCCAAATCATCCGAGAAGAGAACGAGAAGCATTTGAGGGATATTGAGCGCTTACTCGAGTCTCACGGATATAAAGAAACTCCAAGATTCTTAACTGTACCGGAAGCTGCGGAAATCCTGAGAATTGGTAGAACATCCGCATATGAACTATGTCGCCAGTCAGAGCATAACGGATTTCCTGCAATAAAAGATGGTCAGAAAATCCGAATACCATACAATGCTCTGATGAACTGGATAGAGCAACAAACCAATCAAGCAATCTAGCAAAACAACCAACTGAGGGGTTGGTACTTACATTATATGACGGACAGCATGAACTTACTGCCCAACCCTTGGAACACACGTGCAGAATCTGCACATAAGGGGGGTGAAATGGTGGAATTCGGGTCAGTCTTACGGAAAATGCGGGTCGTTGCGGACATAAGTCAAGAAGAAATGGCAGAGAAATTACATATGTCGAGAAGCAACGTGTCCCGCCTAGAAAATAACAGAATGGAATTAAAAGCAGTAGATCTAATCAAGTGGTGTCGAGCTACCAACAATCCAGACGTCTTGATGGCGCTTTATGCAGGGATTGATGTTACAGCCACACTAGTCACATCTGGTGCAACAGCACTAATAACAGGAACAATCGCATTTTTAGGAGGGATTCTATGAATTTCGAAGAGCACTTTTTACCAGGGGATATACCAGCTGCAAAGCTAGCGTTCTATAACATCGTTACGAGTTTGAAACTGATTGAGTCGTATGAAAGGAAAGGCGACAAGGCTAACGTTAAACGAATAAGCAACAATCTATTGAATGCACTAACTGATATAAACGCTCTAGCTGTACGCAAGGATGAAACAACAGAATTGTATTTACACCATTTATTAACTAAGCCGCAAGGGTGGTATCCGATGTGAGTGAAAAATTTGAGGATTGGTTTTTCATTGGATTGTTTATCGTTACAGTGATCGTTTTAAATTTTCTAGTGATTAATAACGGTTAGGAGGTCAGTAATGAAGAGATTCAAGCATTGGTTTGATTGTAGGTTTAGGAAGAAACATCGTTATAGCTTTTATACGAATAGATGCATTGTGTGTGGAAGGGAGGTTAAACGATGAGAGCTTATATCAAGTTGTGGGGCAGGGAGTATCCCTTACTGATGATTAGTTGGTATGAAGATGGAGGTTTATCAAACGTTTCTTTTAGGGATGAGGAACGAATATTATTCACAGTATTTCCAGTGGATTCACGTAAAGAGGAAACGAGTTTTGAAGAACGTTATAAAAATGATTTAACATACGCAGATTTAGACAAATGTATCTTTTGGAAAGAAAAATGACCCACGTTTGGCCACGTGAGTCACAAAAAATTATTGGATTAAAACAATTACGTTTGATTCTATTTTACCACAACTAAATATCATTTGGAAGGCTTAGTCCTTCCTTTTGCGGGCAGGAGTTTCATACCTCTCTCACTCTCCATTCCCCCGGCTCTTGCTCGCAAAAGGGATGATTAATCCACTACATAGGAAAGGAGGATTAACTTGTTGGATACTGATTTAGTTCCAGGCAGTGCCTTGGGAGCTATTATCATTTCAGTTTCAGTTGTATCAATTACATTTATTTGTTTTTAGGAGGTGTAAACATGGGATTAGAACATCCAGCAATTACGCAGATTGAACGTACAGGTTATCCATACAGCGCCAAACGTGAAGATTGGGGCACGGATGGATTAGGAAATGAAATCTTGTCCGGTGATGAAATTCTAGAATTCATGGAAGAAGTTTATGTAGTTGAAGAGTTGTCGTCTGATGCTAGGGAGATTTTGGAACAGCATGGAGCGATCTATAAGATTGCAAAATAAAACGAGGACCCTTTTCCAGAGAATCCTCGCAAACAGTTTAATAATCTTACGGTGCTTTTATTATACCACAAATTTAATGAAAGCGTATAGGAGGAATCGGAGTGGCTTCTCAATATATCCGTCGTTATGAACGTGAAAAGAAAGAAGGTTTTAGCAAGTTAGAAGCGTTTGGAATCATCGCTTCTGGTATTGCAATCGGTGGAACATTAGAGGACTTACAAGAATTGGACAGGCATTTTCAAAAAGACTTATACAAATCGGAGGGATTAAATAATGAATCAACTACAAAATCAATATCAGCAACAGCAATCTAACGGCGGTGCAATTGCTCAAGCACAGTCCAGCCGTGAAATGGAAGAAGTCAAAGGTCAAATTTTCATGGCTCGTCAGTTTCCAAGGAATGTATTCCAGTCGGAGCAACGTATCTTAGATAACTGCAAACGACCTTCCTTAGCTCAATCTGCAGTATACAGCTATCCAAGAGGAGGGACGAAGGTTGAAGGTCCATCCATTCGATTAGCTGAAGTACTCGCTCAAAACTGGGGTAACGTTTCATTCGGTATTAAGGAATTGGAGCAAAAGAACGGTGAATCGGTAGCTATGGCTTATGCGTGGGATTTGGAAACCAACGTTAGACAAGAAAAAGTTTTTTATGTTCCTCACATTAGATACACCAAAAACGGGGTAAAAAAACTGACTGATCCAAGAGATATATATGAAATGGTTGCTAATAACGGAGCTCGTAGGTTAAGAGCTTGCATCCTTGGAATCATTCCTGGAGACGTGGTTGATAAAGCTGTAGAAGAATGTAACCGCACATTAAGCGGAAATGGCCAAGGACCACTCAAGGACAGAATAAGCAATGCTCTTGTTGCATTCAAGGAGCAACATCGAGTTACTCAAGAACAGATAGAAGAAAGATTCGGTTATAACGTTGATGCTTTCACGGAAAGAGATCTACTCGATTTAATCAAGATTTTCAACTCACTTAAAGACGGAATGAGTAAAGTTGATGACTGGTTCTCGAAAGAAGTCAAACCTAAGCAAGAATCAAAGCTCACAGAAGCTTTTGAACAAGATAAAGAGAAAGACACCAAGAAGCAAGAAAAGCCTTCAAAACAAGCGGACAAGCCTAAGAAAGAGGATGTGAAAGCAGATGACGGACCAAGCCTTGATGACCCTAACACACAAGAACTATTATTCGACGAAATCAAATAATGAATACATGTCTGTAAGTCAATTTAAGAACTGGAATGAATGTGAAGCGAGAACTTTAGCAACATTGAAAGGTGAATATGAAGAGCCAACCACTAGCGCCATGCTAGTCGGCTCTTATGTTCACGCAGCGTTTGAAAGTGATGAAGCATTTAACCAATTCATTGAAGAGAATAACAGCGCAATATTCAAAGCTCGTGGCGGTAAATATGCAGATTACGAAACAGCTGACCGGATGATTGAAGCGTTGAAAAGTGACGATTTTGCCATGTTCGCTATGGAAGGTGAAAAGGAACAGATCATGACGGCTGAATTGTTCGGAATGCCTTGGAAAATGAAAGTGGACTCCATCAATTACGAAAGGAATATATTCACGGATATAAAGACAACGCAGGACATTCATAAGCGGTACTGGAGCGAGAAATATGATGGCTGGGTATCTTTCATCGAGAAGTGGGATTACGTTCTCCAGATGGCGATTTACCGCAAAATAATTGAAGCAAATACAGGTCAGTTGTACACACCTTATATTATTGCGGTCAGCAAGGAAAACCCACCAAATAAAGCAGTTGTTCATTTTGATGAATCAAGGTTCGAATTTGAATATGAGTATACGGAAATGAAGATGCAGCGCATTTTGGAAGTGAAGCACGGAGAAATGGATCCAGTATCTTGCGGCAAGTGTGATTACTGCCGAGGAGTGAAGAAGTTGAGTGGAACAATTGAAGTAGGAGCGTTGATTTATGAATAACACATCGAACGTCAGACTTCCCGAATGGATGTGGGAGACCGCCAAAGATACAGCGCACTTAAAAGAATTAATCAGAGCTTACATCAATGTACGGTATCCAGGTTATACGGTTTTGAAGGTTAGAAATAGGATTGCGGTTTGTGAGATTAATAGATAATTCAGGAGGTAAAAATCATGGCTGATGTTCAGAAGGAAAACGGATATACGCCTATAGCACACGAGCTACTAGAGGAGATTCCTAAGTACAAATTCAACGGAACTCAATTTAAAATTATTATGGTTGTTTGGAGATACACTTATGGGTTTCACAGGAAAAGCCATGATTTTTCTCTCTCCTTCCTCACGGATGCTACAGGCGCAGACAAGTCTACTATAAAAAAACAATTAACTAACTTGATCGATGACAAAGTTCTCCAAGTAGTTGAAGAAGCTTCATTTAATAAACCTAGAAAGTTAGCATTTAACAAGAATTATCCTGAATGGAAAATACAGAGAACCACACAGGGTGTCAAAAGTACAGAGGGGGATAAACCTCACCCTCATACAGGGGGGCAAAACACACCCTCACAGGGGGTGGAAACCCCTACTCTACAGGGTGGGGATTCGCCCCCTCTACAGGGGGCGGTTTGCCCCCCTAAGATAGATATTATTAAAGATACTTCTAAAGATAATATTAAAGATATTACTACTAAGAAATCGCCGGAAGTTGTTTCTGAAAATATTTTAAATCGGTACATGGAACTAAGAGGACAATATGTGTTTAGTCCAAAAGACGAAATGGCTGCTAAAGAAATTGCTCTCTCTGGCATTCCTGCTAAAGATGCTATTCAGTACCTTGAGGAAAAATTCCAAGATTATGAGAAAAACAAACGTCATAGCAGGGATAAGATAAACGCTTTAAGCTACTGCGTTGGTTATATATTAGATCGCTATCACGATAGCAAGGAGAGTGAAATAAATGGCGAAGGGGTTTCAAAGTATAGCAGAGGTTATGAAAAGCAGGGATATTCAAGAAATTCTGGCAAGAGCTCAAGCTATGAGCAACAAATACGAGAACTCGAACTCGCAAACCAAGCCTTCGGACGTTGAGTGTGAAGCTTGTAATGATACCGGAGGCATTATTGATAAAGTCTACGATGAGGATTACGGACGAGAAGTGGATATTTACAGACCGTGCCATTGCCAAAAAACAAAAAGCTTAAAAAACAGATTTAAAAACGCTTTAATTCCTGATGAATTCAAAGAAGCAAGATTCGATAACTACGAACAAAACAGTGAAGCACAAAAAACTCTGTATAAAGCCATACAAGAGTATTTGAAAGGATTTCCATCCATCATCAAGGACAAGCCAGAACACAACAGTTTGGGATTTATCGCAGTATTCGGAGAAAGTCGTATTCGCTTGCTATCCGGTGAGGCGAAATACAAAGCGAAATCAGAGCATAACAACTTTGGTCTTGGAAAGACTCACCTGCAAATGGCGGCTGCAAAATGGATATTAAACCGGATTCGGGTACGTGATGAAATTGCTCCAGGACAATTTTCAAGATTTGATAGAGGAGCCAGAGTGCTTTGTGTATCGGATATCACTTTCATGGACGATTTAACTAATGCTCGAATGGCTGGCGATGGCGGTGAAACACTTAGAAACCTTCTTGATAGTGCAATAAATGCAGATGTGCTCGTTTGGGATGATCTAGGAAAAGCCAAATGGTCCGAATCAAAAGAAGGTCTATATTACCAAATCATCAATGAGCGGTACTTGCATAAACGTCCGATTCTCTTTAGCTCCAATGAAGATGCTGGAACGTTGAGTGACAAAATCGGTTATGCAGCATCCAGTAGATTGCTAGGGATGTGTGGAGATAGATTGTATCGGGTTGAAGGTGAAGATTACAGATTACGGAAGGGGAGCCATTAAATGAAAACCTGCATCAGATGCGGCCGTGAACTCAAAGACAAGAAAAGCATCGAGCGTAAATTCGGGCCGAAGTGCTATGAAAAATATAAAAAAGAACTGGAAGAAATCGGTACTCCAGATAATCAAATGGTGATTGATGAAGTGATTGAGGGGGATGCGGTGTGAGGGAGATTAAGTTTAGAGCGTGGTTCACTGATAAAAAACAAATGAAATTTGTAGCAATGCACAATGTTTACCCTGGAAATACATCATATTTCTATTTGTCTCCTATGCCAATGAGTGACTACGAACCTATTGAACTCATGCAGTGGACAGGCCTAACAGATAAAAATGGAACAGGTATTTATGAGGGGGATATCTTGACTGACCACGGAGAAGAAGGTCCTCTGTATGTTGAATATTCAAATGAACATGCAGCATTTGTATTCGTCGATAAGTTTGATCCTTTCGGTGTAACTCGTTATACAACACTTCAAATAAGCTATGAACAATTCGAAATTATAGGAAATATATTTGAGGACGGTGAGTTGCTAAATGATTGTGTCCTATCAAAAGCCGATTGAATTTGTGAATAAGTGCGGTTGCATAGTTGACTATGATGAATTAGAAAAAGCGATTTTATGGTATTCAGAGAAGCCGGTAACAAGGTTAAAAACAATTTATATGCATGGAAGATACCCTGCTGTTTCGATACATGAAGAAAAATTACACGTACACCGATTGCTCATGATGTACTGGGAAAACAGAATTTTACCAAGGGAAGAGCAAGTGCATCATAAAGACGAAAACAAACTGAACGCTCTCCGAGAAAATTTAGAAGTCATTTACGAGGGTGAACATCAGTCGCTTCATAATAAAGGCAGAAAATTTACAGATGAACACAGGAAAAAGATAGGAATAGCGAACAAAAAGCGAAAAGGATTGAAAATGAAAAAACAACACAATATTCCTGTTGAAGAATTAAGAACACACTTACAAAGCGGAAAAAGCATCAACTGGATAGCAAAACACTATAGCGTAGACTGGTCAACTATAAAAAATAGGATTAACGAAAATCCAGAGCTGTTAGAAGGTGAATCCAATGTGTAAAACCTGCAACGGAACAGGCGGCATCCATACAGAACACAGCTGGGGCTTACAGATTCAACCTTGCCCCAGCACCAATTGCAACGTGAATGACAGATTAAGAGAAGAATCGATCGCTTACGTACAGCAGATGTTAACGGAATTAAGGGGGCGTGAGTCTGCATGATAACCACTTATCCAACATTACTGAAGAAAACAAGAGCACGAGACAACGTTATTATCCTAGACGATTTAGAGTTTGTATTTCCAAAGGAACAGCTGGAAGCAATCACTAACGCATTCAACGAAGGCTTGGAGGTTGAAGAAATCGCCAAGCTGCATAAAAGGCATCAAGATGAAGTGTTTCTGGCGCTTTTCCACCAAGCAAGAGGAGGCAAAGTCAAACGGAGGACATACCGAAAATCGACGTTGCTTGTGCCTGGGAAAGTGCAGTTGGAGAGGGAGAGGCGGAAAAAGTGCAACTAGATTTATTCAGAGAAATCATAGTAGACAACTTTGCAGGCGGCGGTGGTGCATCTACTGGGATTGAAATGGCGACGGGTTTAAATGTCGATATTGCAATTAACCATGACCCAGATGCAATTGCAATGCATAAGGCTAACCATCCTGATACAGAGCACTACCTTGAATCGGTTTGGGATATTGACCCCGTGGAAGTCGTCAGAAACCGGAGAGTAGGGCTTGCATGGTTTTCTCCTGACTGTACACACTTTTCTAAAGCCAAGGGCGGTAAACCAGTCAAGAAAGAAGTACGGGGACTTGCTTGGGTGGCATTAAGGTGGGCGGCAACTGTGCGCCCCAGAGTGATCATACTGGAAAACGTCGAAGAATTTAAGACATGGGGACCATTGAAGGACGGTAGACCGGACCCAAACCGAATAGGTTACACATTCAAATCGTTTAATAAGCAACTGAAAGACCAAGGTTATGAAATCGAATGGAAAGTGCTAAAAGCTTGTGATTATGGCGCACCAACTACAAGACAGCGATTGTTCATGATTGCAAGGAATGACGGAAAACAGATTGAATGGCCTGAACCTACACACGGCGCACCGGATGAAGTAAATGTGCAGCTGGGGTTAAAGAAGCCATACCGAACAGCCGGAGAAATCATTGATTGGTCCATTCCAGCGCCGAGTATTTTTACTCGTAAGAAGCCATTAGTTGAAAACACCATGATACGCATCAAGCGAGGAATACAGAAATTCATTATCGAGCAAGAACCTTACATTGTGAATGATAAAGCGCACTTTATTCAGCATTACTATACGCACCAAGGTGATGAGGTTAGGGGTAGTGGACTGGACGAACCACTGGCAACTATACCTACTGCAAACCGATTCGGATTAGTCAGTGCTTTCCTTACAAAATATTACGGTCAGGGTGTTGGACAGTCGCTAAACGAACCAATTCACACCATACCGACAAAAGATAGATTCGGACTCGTAACGGTTGGAAGCAAGAACTACAGAATAACAGATATTGGAATGAGAATGTTGCAACCGCATGAATTATTTGCGGCCCAAGGATTTCCGGAAGAATACATCATTGATCGTGACTATGAAGGCAAGCGATACCCGAAAACTCAGCAAGTGGCAAGGGTAGGGAATTCAGTTCCACCACCATTTGCAGAAGCGCTTGTAAGAGCAAACCTGCCTGAATTATGTTCTGAAAAGTCCAAGTATAAAGAAGTGGTTTAAGGAGTGATTACATGAAACTTGATCAAGCCAAGAGTCAGCTCAGATACGCTCTAAGAAATCAGAAAACGATTAGTATTCCTAAGCTACAAGAAATCCTGCAATCGATGAATTTTAGCTTTGAGGATAACAAGAGTAAAGAAGTGAAGTATCTGCGGGCAGAAATTAAAAAGCTAAATCAATTGAAAGTGCTCCGAGAGAAGAAGGGTGTTCCAACGAAAATTAAGTATGACGGCAATGTTTATGCTCTAGTGCATGGTGATTATATAAACGGAAATAAACGGAGGGGTTAGGATGAGTGAACGGTTGGAAGAATTGGTTCAAGATTTATCCAGTAACAAATTAGAGTTAGCTGAGTTCATTAATGACTATTACCTCATGAAAGATCGTGTGGAGGAATTGGAAGAAGCGGTAAAGGCTTATAAAGAAGCAAAAGATTGGTTGAAAGAAGTACAAGATAACGTTGACAAGATGGAAAGTGTTTTAGAGGAAAATGAACGCTACAAACAAGCATTGGAAGAAGTCTTGATTACAGATGAATTCGAAGATCCCCAAGATTATATAGACCGAATAGTTACTAAGGCATCTGAAGCATTGGAGCAAGAAAAATGAATAGCGTCAAGGATGCTAAATTAGTTTATGAATTTGAAGAATGTAATTTAACTCCTGAAATGATTGTGGCAATTGATTCACTTATCAATCGGATTAGTGAACTAGAAAAAATACGTCAATTCTACGCAGACCCAACTATCTACGATTCCCGTCACGGCATGGCCATACTCAAAGACTGTGGAGATAAAGCGAGGGAGGGGTTGAAGTGAGACAGCCCACCGATATTTGCTGGCACTGTGGGATAAAACGTAGTGATTCAGAGGTCACACGGACTGGAAGCTTTCTATGTAAAGGTTGCCATGATGCTTACTTTAAATACTTGAGCATGAAGGTAAAAGGAGATGAAAGATGGGTGGAATTAAAAGATAGAATTCTAGAATTATCCAACAAAGGATTAAAACCGAAAGAAATTGCAAAAGAACTTAAAGTAACTCCACAAACGGTTTACACATATCGCTCTCAGTTAGGGATAAGTGGAAAAAGGCGGGTAAAGGAAATGGTTGAAATCAATTCTAAAGTTAACCAGGAGGCTAGGGGGATGGATTATCAAAAGGAAATTGAAGACTTGCATAAACAGTTGGAAGAGGAACGATCAAGACATAAAACTAGAGAGCAAGAATTGCAATCTAGAATCAAGGAGCACATAAGAGCACTGGAAGATGCAGAAGCAAGAAATCTTGAATTGGAAGCAAACGCTAAGTTGAAAGAGATGAAAGAACCTAAAGCAGTCACTGATATTTATAAACAGGAATTTGAGCGCGAGAAACAAAAGCATGATGCACTTCTAAAATATCTAATGATCATAAACGGGGAGGTAAATTCAAATGAGAGAATCTCTTGAAAGGCAAAATGTGATTGAGGAACTGCATAACAGTTGGTTTTGAATGATGATGAAATCATTGGAGAGCGTTTCGTGACAGATTAATAGATTTATACATACAGGGGGGGAGACGCTCTCTTGTGGGGATATGGAGGGGAAACAAATGGTTTATATAGTTCAGACAGAAGTAGATGGAATCTTATCGGTTTGCAAAGATGAACAGACTGCTGCATGGGAAAAGAACCTATTTGAAGCGAATGGCTTTCAGAATATAGAAATAAAGGAATGTAGCGTTATCTCCTACGATAAAGAGTTTTACGATAAGCAAGTAGAAACTATACAAAGGGAGTGGGGTGTGATTGATTGACTCCACGCTGGATGATCGAACGGAAAGCAACAAACTTTGAACGGGAAGATTTAATGGTCATTGAAATTTATGCTCCAGGTGAAAACAAGGAGCTGGTGAGAGAAGAGAATAAGCAGTGGACGTATGAGAGGGAGTTGTTGTTTGTTGAGAGTTGAAACAAATTGTGGACTAGGGAGTGATGAAATGTATTCAATTTATACGAATTATAAAGTTAGAGATTTACACGACTTTATGAAAAGTGGAAAAGTTGCGAATGCGACTTATTTAGGTGAAGTAAATAATCGTCCTGACATTTATGAGAAAGTGAGTTTTAACGGAAAAACATATGTCGTGAGCATGATAAACGATAGTAAAAAATTATCTTTTGCTCAGGAAATAAAGATTTTAGAGAAGGGCACAGAGTTTGAGTTCGAAAGGGAAGTTGTGTGTCCTTATTGCGGCTCAGAACAGAGTGATAGTTGGGAATTAGACGGCAGTGATGGAGAAGAAAATGAAACGTATTGTGGCACTTGTGGAGAGGATTTTGTTTATATAAGGAATATTGAAATCACCTATTCCTCTTATCCAAAGTAATCAGTAGTCCGAACAAAATACTGACTAATTAAAGGGGGATAACCAATGAACCCTAAGAGAAAAGCCATCTGGGATAAATCAAACGGTCATTGCTGGTACTGTGGAGAAGTTTTAAAGAACGGTTGGCATGTAGATCATTTCCTGCCTGTAAATCGGGTAGCGGGTGATGTAATGAATCCCGAACGAGATGAATTTGATAATTTAGTACCTTCTTGTCCGAGTTGCAATATTATGAAATCCAATATGGGTATCGAAACATTTCGTTGGCTAATCGGAAACTTTGTAACAAGGTTGAATCGAGACGTGACGATATATAGACATGCAAAGCGTTACGGATTGATAAAGGAAACGGGAAAAGAAGTAGAATTTTGGTTCGAAAAGGAGACTAACGATGAATCTAAATGAATTATTCAGCATACAAGCAAAACTGGATGAAAGGATTGTGGAAGAACACGGATTGCAAGGCGAGGATCTAATCGATAAAAAGATACTTGCTCTACAGGTTGAATTAGGTGAGTTAGCGCAAAATTGGCGAGGGTTTAAGTTTTGGAGTAAGGACCAGAAGGCAAGGACAGAAACTCAATGCCATGCTTGTGAAGGAAAGGGATTCTTTGACTTTTCTACACCGTTTAGTAATGAGCATTTTACAGAAGAATGCGGATACTGTGAAGGAACTGGAATTCAAGAGAATAGAAACCCACTCCTAGAAGAATACGTTGATTGCCTGCATTTTATTTTGAGTGTTGGGTTGGAGTTAGGAGCTGAAACATGGCTTTCAAGATATTTTGAGAGAACGGCAATCAATAAAGCTGCAACAATAACAAATTATTTCTTGGAAGTTAAGTATGTGTTTTTGCACATGGGGATGGAAATAAATCTGATGGAGGCTGAACCGCAAGAAGTGAGAGATATTTACGCAAATGGTGTTGACCACTTTTTAGGACTAGGGAAGAAGCTTGGCTTCACCTGGGAACAAATCGAACAAGCCTATCTTGATAAAAACAAGATTAACCACGAAAGGCAAACGGAGGGGTATTGATGCTAGCTACACTTACTGCTGTTGATCAGCGCAAGAGTTACCTTAAAACAAGGCTTAGAGGAATGGGAGTCCATCTCTCAAAGGATAACAGAAATATAGACTATTTATCGCTTTACGAATTGGAATGGCTGCATATCGAAGTATTGAATGAACAATAGGGGGAGAAATCATGCAGGCAATAAGCAGGGTAAGGCATACGGACAAGTATCAGTGTGTGTTGTTATGCATCGAGAAGGAACGCCAAGGATTTGAATGCATTAGAGGGATTGAGCACGTATCTCACTATCACAAGAATTTCAGGATTAATGGTGGTTACGCAGAATACACAGGGGCTAGTGAAAGTGAGTTTTGGGAAGCGATTTACAGGAAGAGAATGGATGAGGTGGTTTAGTGCAGAGGATGAAGAGACGGAGAAGAAACAAATATAACGCTAGAAAAGTAGAGTTTCAGGGGATGGAATTTGATTCTAAGGCAGAATGGGAATTTTACATGCTACTCAAGAATGACAAGCTGGTTAAGGATATAGAATTGCATCCAGAATACACCATAATCGAGCCGTACAAGGTCGAATGCGGGCGCTGTGATGGTAGAGGTAGGACATTCAATAAAAGGACTGGTAACTTCAACAAATGCACTCTATGCCGTGGATATGGGACTAGAGAGAAGGCCGGAGCAAAGTATACAGCAGACTTTAAAGTCACTTACGTTGATGGTCTTGAGGAAATTATTGATGTAAAAGGCGGGCCCGTATCGAAGGATTTCCCATTACGGAGAAAGTTATTTGAGATTGCTGCCGGTAAAGAGTTAATTATTGCTAAGAAAACGAAGAATGGGTGGGAAGTGAAATAATGCTCTTCCAAAATAAATTGATACAAGACCAAATCAATTATCATAAATACGGACTGAAACGCGCTTTGGAAATAATTCAACAAGAATATACGTGCAAAAAATGCGGGTTCAAACATTCAAATACTGAAGGTGTTATTAACTGCTGTAGATAATCCAAGGGTTGAAATCAGGCTCCAGGAGATTGATATATATGGGGAGGTAGCTGAATGAGCGCAACTCTTAAAAGATGCCCATTTTGCAATGGAGAAGCAACTATTTTAGTCAGTGATGATGAAGGGAATGACCGAAACGAAGAATATGAGAGTGACCCGTGGTCAGGATTATCATTCAAGATTGGACACGCTCACGAAAATAATGAAGGTTGCCCGATTGCGAAGTATGAAGAAGATGGCGGCATGATGGGTGTCTACCTTTACGATAGTAGAGAAGAAGCTATTAAAGCATGGAATACACGTATCTAGCAATGTAGCAAAATAGACATAAAAATAGCCGGGGCGCATCTCCCCGGCAACCAATACCAATCCTAACCTATATTATTATACCATACTGAGGGGTTGGTAGCATGAATAGCAAACAATTAGAGAGTTGGGCAGATAGATTACTAGCCGAATATGAAGAGGGAAGAAAAGACTTAGGAAGAATGAAAAGCAATCTCAGCGATGATTACCTTCCAGATCAACAGGATAAAACGCAAATAAACAGCATGATTGACAGCATGACTTACTCCATCGATTGGATGAAAACAGGAAGGCAACCGGATAGTTTCCGTGGTGTTGATAAACGAGATAAGTATCGTGTTAAATTCTATGACGATATGGATATTATTCCAGATATAACTAAGGAATTGAGGAAAGAGCGAGAGCCGTTGTATATGACCCAGGAACAACGAGTAGCTTTAATGCGTGTTATCCATAGTTTTTCAGACAGGGAAAGGCAATGTTATATCATGTATGAAGCAGAGGGGTTAAGTATGCAGCAGATTGCTGACAGATTAGGAATAAGTAAGGGTACAGTTCAGATGTATATAAAACGAGCTAGGGAAAAAGTGGAATCTGTCGCTTCTTAGTTTTATGTCTTACGTTTTGTCTTACGAAGTTCTAACTGTTGAAGGGGATAGAGCACTAATTAAGGGTAGAAGGTTCTCTTTCTAGACCTTACGGTCTTTTAAAAAGATAACTACAAAATAACGGAGGTGAAAACCTCCTTTACAGTCTATGTTTTAAAGTTATCAACATATTCACACTTCCTTACTACAATCATTCGTATATATCGGCTATGATATTGGTAAGGAGGGAATGCTTTTGTATACAGTGGTATATAATCTTGGGAATATTGCTGATTGGTTAACAGCTTTCGGAACAATCGGGGCGGTTATTGTTTCATTATATTTCTCTTATAATAGATCTAGAAAAAAGGCGAAAGTTATCATAAGTAATCGAAAAACAGTTTTAAGTGATAAACTCCTTTTTAGAATTGTGAATACCGGTATAATACCAATTGAGGTTTCTACTTCAAGGCTTTCTATACACGAACCGTGGTGGAGTAAAAAAGATGAAAGGGTAATTCATTTCTCTGACGAGAAACCCATGATGCTAGAGCAGTCAAAAAGTAGAACTATATACATTGATTCGTACACGGTGGATAAAAAACTTGAAGAGTATGAAATTCCAAATGAAAAAAAGATAAAACTAATCTATGTATTTAGAGATACCGAGGGCGCTGCGTATAGTAAGGTTTTTAATTATACTGTTAAGAAGCCTAAGGATATTGAAGAAAAGATGACATTAACATTGAGTGATTTAAAAGATTAGCGAGGCACTCCTAACCGGGTGCTTTTTTTCATGCCCAAAATCGGAGGTGGAGTTGATGTAAATGCCAAACTGGGAAGAAATACAGAAAGAATGGGAAACGAGCAAGACTACATTAAAGGCTTTGGCTGAAAAACATGACGTAAAGTTAGGAACTTTAAAAAGCAGAAAGAGCCGTGAAAAATGGTCAAGGGATGCAACTAAAAAGGATGCAACCCAAACAGAAAGGATGCAACCAAAAAGGGGAGCTCCGAAAGGCAACAAAAACGCTAAGGGAAATAAGGGTAATCCTAACCCAGAGAATCAGTTTACAGAACGGAACACAAAAGCATTGAAACATGGGCTGTTCAGTAGATACATTCCACAGGAAACTCTAGAGATTATGGGAATGCTAGATAAGGATGATCCGGCTGATTTAATCTGGGACCAAATACAAATACAGTATGCTGCTATTATTCGAGCGCAGGAAATCATGTTTGTTACTGATAAGAATGAAATGATTAAGGAATTGAAAAAAGCAAAGTATGAATACCACGAGATGCCGGATGGTGACGGTGGTATTAAGCTTGAGAAGAACTTAATCGAAGAAGAGTTCGAATTCCAATTCGCTTGGGATAGGCAAGCAACTTTCTTAAATGCTCAGTCTAGAGCTATAGCAGAATTACGTTCTTCTATAAAGCAATTCATTGAAATGGCATCTGATGAAGATGAACGTAAATTAAAGCTGGAACAAATGCAAGGTAACATCGATAAGACTAAAGCAGAAATCGAAAGCCTAACGGGCTCAGGTGAATCGAATGCCGTTGATGATTGGGTGGCTGCAATGGGTGAAGTAGATGAATAGAATAGCATTATTTAAAAAGAAGATACCCGTTTATCGCAAAGAGCCTTGGACGTTTGCCAGAGAAGTATTGAATTTTGACCCGGATGAATGGCAACTAGATGTATTGAAGGATTTAGTAAACCATACTCACGTTTCCGTTAGATCAGGTCAAGGAGTCGGTAAAACAGGGCTTGAGGCAGTGGTCGCTTTATGGTTCTTGACCGTTTATCCATTTCCGAAAGTAATAGCAACTGCGCCAACAAGACAACAGCTGCATGATATATTATGGGCTGAAATAGCAAAGTGGCAATCGCAGTCACCATTGCTTGAAAGTCTCTTAAAGTGGACTAAAACAAAGATATATATGCGAAAACACGAAGAAAGATGGTTCGCTACAGCCAGAACAGCTACCAAACCGGAAAATATGCAAGGGTTTCACGAGGACAACATGCTTTTTATCGTGGATGAAGCTTCCGGGGTTGCTGATAATATCATGGAAGCGATTCTTGGTACATTATCCGGTGAAAATAACAAACTATTAATGTGTGGAAACCCTACGAAAACAAGTGGGGTTTTTTATGATTCTCATAACCGAGACAGGCACCATTATCGAACGCATAAAGTTTCTAGCATGGACAGTTCCAGGACAAGCAAAAAGAACATTGATATGCTACTTGAAAAGTATGGAAAAGATAGTGATGTTGCCAGGATTCGTATTTATGGTGATTTCCCGAGAGCGGAAGCTGACACATTTATCCCGCTAGAAATCGTAGAGTTAGCAACAAAATTGGATTATAAGCATAGTCAAGAAACAACTATCGGTGATTTGGGTGTTGACGTGGCACGGTTCGGAGATGATGAAACAGCTATTGTTAAACGAATCGATAATTATGTTTATCCTATCAGGACATATCGTAAGCAAGACACTACAGTAACTACGGGATATGTATTAAAGGCTGCAAGGGAAATGATGAAAGCCAACAAACATTTGAAGCAAATATATATCAAAGTGGACGACAGCGGTGTTGGTGGCGGTGTTACGGACCAATTAAAAGAAAAAATCAGAGAGCAACGTTTACCTTATAAGGTTTATCCAGTCATAAACAACGGTAAGGCTGATGATCATGAACACTACGAAAACGTCGGCACGGAACAATGGGGAGTGCTTAGAGATGTGTTAAACGATAACTTCTCAAAGCACATGCAAGGAGATCCAGTTGAAATATATCTTCCGCAAGACGAAAAACTAATATCACAGTTGACCACAAGGAAATACCGAATAACAAGCCGTGGAAAAATAGCACTAGAACGGAAAGAAGAAATGAAAAAGCGTGGACTGCAATCCCCGGATAGGGCAGATGCGGTCGTTTTGGCGTTTTATAGACCAAAAGATAAAATAAGCATTCTTATGTAAAGGAGGGAGGTCTATTCATGTACCCAATGACAGAAACCGAAACAGAAAGAATAGGAAAACAGCTGCAGGCACAAAAGCCGGACATTAAGATGATTGAGAAATTAATTGAACGCCACGATACAACAAAAATGCGAGAAGGCATCCGTTACTATGAGAATGAAAATGATGTTCTCCAGCGTAATCAATATGCTGTTATCGATGGTGTTAAAATGATTGACCACGAAAAACCAAACAACAGAATCCCTCATGGATGGCATAAATTGTTGGTAGACCAAAAGGTTGCTTATTTGGTAGGACAGCCGATAAACTTTTCGACTGATGATGAGGATTTACTTAAATATATCAACCAATATCTAGGCGAAAAATTCGACGATATAGCAAATGAATTAGTTAAGAATGCATCAAACAAAGGAAAAGAATGGCTCCATCCGTATATTGACGAAAATGGAGAATTTGATTACACCATAACGCCGGCTGAACAATGTATCCCAATTTATGAGGATAAAAGACAAACGAAACTAGAATACATGATTCGTTATTATCCAGTTGTTCTGGGAGAAAAAGAGGTTATCCAGGTTGAACTATGGAGTAAAGAAGATGTAACTTATTTTATCCTGGAAGATAGCACACTCTTATTTGATACATCAGAACTTGTCAATCCGGCATCGCACTTCTATTTTGTGAAAAACCAACAAGAAACTGGTTACGGCTGGGGAAAGGTTCCGTTTATCCCATTCAGGAATAACGAGCAAGAGAAAAGTGATCTCCATTATTATAAACAACTTATTGATGCGTTTGATTTAAAGGTATCTGACAACCAAAACTCATTTGAAGAGATTCAAGAATTGATTTATGTGTTGAAAGGATATGAAGGTCAGTCTCTTTCCGAATTCATGCAGAATCTTAAGTATTATAAAGCGGTAAATGTAGATGGTGATGGTGGAGTTGATACCATTCAAGGGGAAATCCCTATGACAAGCATTGACAGCCATCTAGACCGATTAAGAGAGTCTATTTATACGTTTGGACAAGGAGTAGACGTTCAAACTGATAAGTTTGGGAATGCTCCATCGGGAATCGCGCTAAAATTTCTTTATTCTTTACTAGATTTAAAGAGTGATACGCTAGAAAGAAAGTTTAGGGTCGGAATTCAAGAGTTGATATGGTTCCTATGTGAATATCTGTCAATGTCCAACCTTGGAGAGCATGATTATAAGTCAGTTGACTACACATTTAAGCGCTCCATGATAACCAATGACCTTGAAAACGCTGATATCGCTCAAAAGAGTAAAGGAATCATCAGTGATGAGACCATTGTTAACCATCACCCTTGGGTGGATAATGTCGAGAGGGAAATGGAACGCTTGAAAAAAGAGAAGCAAGAACGTGATTCACTTGTTGACCTTGACGATGAATCGGACGACGAAATAGAGGGTGACGGCAATGACCAAGCCGAATAAAGAACAAAAAGAGCGCGCAGCTGCACTTGATAAACTGGAAAAGCAATTCGAAAAAGAGTTAATCCACAATTACCAGGTCGCATTGAAAGAAATCCGTGCAAGAATAGCCTTCTCTTATGAAAAATACGACGGTAATTGGATTGAAATGAATCGCTATAACCGCTTAACAAAGCTTGAGAAGGAAATAGCTGAGGAAATAAGGAAACTAACCGGAAAGAATGCACAAACGTTGATTAGGGGCATGATGGACCTTTTCGAAGAGTCTTATTATAGAACTGCATATGTACTAACCAATGCGGTTAACTCTGATTTAGGTTTTGTGCTACTGGATAGGGAATTAGTTAGAAAAGCCATAGAAAACCCTTTAGATCGTGTAGGCTTCTTACAACGGAACCGTGACAACCAAGCGAGATTAACCCGGCAATTACGGGAGCAATTAACGCAGTCTCTTATTCAAGGTGAAGCATATAGAACTGCAGCTAAGCGTATTAAAAATCGAATGGATGTTGGCGCAACTAACATATTAAGAATTACACGTACTGAAATGCACCAAACAAGGCAACGCTCCAAATTAGAAGGTATGAAAGAAGGTGCTGAAAGAGGAATTCTTCTAAAAAAGCATTGGTTAGCAACGATTGACAATAGGACAAGGGATAGACACGGTAAACTTGACGGAGTTCAAGTAGATCTTGATGAGCAATTTGAAATCGATGGTTTTAAAGCAGAAGGCCCCGGACTTTTTGGTGTTGCTGAAATGGATATCCAATGTCGTTGCGATGTTTTAGAAGTAGTCGATGGGTTTGAGCCAAGGTACCGACGTGTTAAAGGTGTTGGAATTGTAAGGTACTCTACCTATGAGGAATTCAAAAGGACAGGGTTAAAGTATCAAAAAGTGCATAATTAGAACAATCACTTGCATTAACTCTACTAATCTATCATTCTATTAAAAAAGGAGTGATAGAAATGGATGATGGTAGTGTGAAAATAGACATCATTAACGCTCATTTTCCGAAACAGCTGATGGAAATGGTCCGAAGCATTTACAATCATGAAAAAACAAATGAGCATACAAAACATTTAATTAGGTTTGAACTGCAAAAGATATTTGGAAGGGATACTGATATTGTCGGTTTCCTGAAAGATGATGAACCACTATAACAAGTCGCTTAGGCGGCTTTTTTGTTTGGGGTGAGAATATGGAGAAACACCTAAAAGAAATCGCCAAGGAATTGCGTTTGATTCGGATTGAATTGCAGAAAATGAACAAACAACCGGAACCACAAGAGATGCACATCGATGGTCATAAGGTTGTTGAAGCATTGGAGCCTTCTGCGGGCGATAGAGTGACAATCAAATAACGGAGGTGGTCCATATCTCCTAGCTACCAGGTGCGGTAGCCGTTTGTAAATCGCAAAGGTGGTGCATAATGAAGGTTATTGAATTGAATAAAGATAAAGAAATCGACTGGCTCATAAATGAAATTAAGGAGCTACACGAATCTGACGGATTAGAAACCTTAATATGTGTTTATAGAAAGAAAGACAATATTGTCGCCTTGGGAGCGACTGCAGCTGATTCAGCAGCTCATCTTGGATTATTGGAAATAGGTAAACAACAGTTATTAAATGAATTACAAGATTTATAGGTTGCACTCGGCAGACAAGCGTTGAGTGCTTTTATTATGCAATCATTCGTTCGTACAACGTAAATGTACAACCTGTCGTGTTCGTAAACACGTAAATAAACGTAAGGGAGAAATGAAAGATGAATAGAGAGTTTTTAGAAGGATTAGGGCTTGAAAAAGAAGCGATTGACAAGGTAATGGCGGAATACGGCAAGTCAATCAATTCCATCAAGGAAAAAGCTGATAAAGTCGAAGGTCTAGAAGGTCAAATTGCAGATTATAAACAACAAATCAAAGACCGAGACAAACAGCTTGATGATCTGTCCAAGCAAGTGAAGGATAACGAGGAATTGACAGCTGAGATTGACCGATTGAAAGAAGAGAACAAGACGGCAACAGAAGAACTTCAAAACAAGCTAGATCAACAAGCATTTGACTTTGCGCTTGAAAAGTCACTATCCAATGCCGGAGCAAAGAACCCTAAGGCGGTTAAAGCATTGCTAAATACCGAAAACATTAAATTAGATGGTGAAACGCTTCTAGGCCTGGATGACCAACTCAAGCAATTAAAGGAATCAGATGCTTATTTGTTTGGTGAAGATGAGCCGGCTGGATTGAAAGGAAGAAAACCAAGAGACGGAGCTGGTGGTGCTGACCCAGGTATTAAAAACCCATTCAGTAAAGAACATTTCAATTTAACGGAACAGGGTCGCTTATTACGAGACGACCCAGAGCTTTACAAACAATTAAAGGCGCAAGCCGGACAATAATAAAAGAAAAGGATGATGTTTAAATGACTACACGTTTAGCAGATGTTATTCAACCGGAGATTTTCACTCCATATACAATTCAACGAACAATGGAACTATCGGAATTAGTACAAAGCGGAATTATTGCTAATAATTCGGAATTCGATACTTTAGCAGGCGGACCAAGTAAGCTCATTCACATGCCTTTCTGGAATGATTTAGGTAATGATGAATCCCAAGTAATGCGCGATTCAGGCGATATGAATGTCAATAAAATCACATCTAGTGAAGACGTTGCGCGAAAACACGCTCGTGTAAATGCTTGGGGAGCGAACGGTCTTTCTGCGTTGCTAGCTGGCGATGACCCAATGGCTGCAATTGGTCAATTAGTTTCCTCTTACTGGGCTCGTGACTTACAGCGCACTTTACTTGCTACACTTAGCGGAGTTTTCAAAAGTTCTACGATGTCTCAAAAAGTCTATGATATTACTAATCGTGATGCAGATGCTGGAACTGTCAACTTAAACACGTTCCTTGATGCTACTCAGTTGATGGGAGATGCGAAAGAAGCATTGACGGGAGTTATGATGCATTCTGCCGTCGAAACTGCATTACGTAAGCAAGATTTAATTGAAGATGTACCACAGTCTGAGCAAGGTAAACCAATCTCTTACTTTAACGGTAAGCGTGTAATTGTGGATGACTCTATGTTCTACAATACAGAAACTGGACAAGCTGAAATGTACATTTTCGGGCAAGGCGCAATTGGTCTTGGAAATGGGTCTCATCCGCGTATTATTCAAACAGAAGTGAGCCGAAACGCATTAGCTTATTCTGGTGAAGAAGCACTAGTCAACCGTAAGATTTTCATTCTACATCCTCGTGGAGTTAAGTGGAATGAAGGTGGAGTGACTAACGAATTCCCTACAAACAGTGAACTTGATACAGCGGCACGCTGGACTCGAGTGTACGAGCCAAAAGCTGTCCGTATTGTTAAGTTCCGTTTCAATACAATCGAACAAACACCAACTGAAGTGGGAGTATAATGTAGGGGCATTATTGCCCCTACTTCTTTTTATGAAGGAGTGGTCCGTTAATGATCACATTAAGCGAATTTAAAGACTCTACAGGAATCAAAAACAAAGATGAACAAATAACAGCCTTAATTCCTATTGTAGAGGAACATATAAAGGGTTACTGCAACATTCAAGAAGTTCCAGACGAATACGCTATAAACGCTATCCGAATGATTGAATATCAATTAAATAAGCGCTCAGGAGTCCAATCTGAGTCACTCTCCAGGCATTCTGTCACTTATTCGAACGATTACCCTCCAGACTTATTAAAAGGGCTCAGGAGGCGCTTGCGATGGTAAATGTAATTATTCAACGTTACATGGAAATAGATGATGGCATGGGTGGCAAAGATTACGATTGGGATAATCATCTTGAAATCGAAGGTACTCTTGATCAGTTAAGCGGTGACGAGGTTCTCGCATCCGATAAACTTGGTGAATTATCGAGCCACATTTTCATTATTTTTGAGATTGTAGATGTGAAGCGAGGCGATCGCTTCCTTGTTGGAGATAATAAGGATATCTACAACGTCACAAACGTCGACAATCCCAACAACATGGATAGACACTTGGAAATCAAGTTGAAATATACAGGTGAACGCTATGGTTAATTTCAAATCGAATAAAAGAGAAGTTAAACAGCGCATGGAAAGAGCCAACAGAAACATGCTTGATGCAGTTGGTAAGGCAGCAGTTGCTCACGTTAAATTAGTTACACCTGTTGATATTGGTACTTTACAAGGTTCTATAGAGCATAAAAACGATGATAAGAGCGTTTATGTTGGCTCTACTCTAACATCAGAAGATTATCCTGTTTATGTGGAAAAAGGGACAAGTAAAATGGCAGCACAACCATATATAGAGCCTGGAATCAAACTGAATGCAGGAAACTTACGGACGGTAGCTGAAAGGAATTACAAGCCATGAACAATGTTTATCTAACGTTAATTAATCGGGTACGAGCATTCACAAATCACGATGTCTATAACGGACAAGCAGAAGACAACGCACCTTACCCATATGTCGTGATTAAACTCAATCCAATAGCAAACACTGAAAAAGACCGTGACGATTACTCGCTTACGGTTAGTTGCTGGGATAAAAGAGAATCGCCTTCGCATGCTACCGCCGTTAGATTGGCAGAAGAAGTAAGAAGCGCTTTAATCGATTTTAGACATTTAGACGAAAACAATTTGATTATTGTTAGTCGTCCAAGCGTTGGAGAAATACCTGATCCAGATGAACAGATTAAGCGATATGACGTGACGGCTTTAATTAAAACGTACAGGAGGTAATAAAATGGCTGTATCAACAGTAGGTGTTACCAAACAAACAGCAGAAAGAATGCTTTTAGATGCAGGTGCAATTTATAAGAATTTAACAAGGGATGAAACGTCCGGTGAATGGACTGGTGAAGCTTTAGGGGCTACATCTGGTGGTAATGAGTTTGTGGTTGAAATCGAACAAAGACAACCGGAAATCGATGGCGTGAAATCTCGTATTAAGGGATTAAGTTTTGTCGATACTCACGAGGCTCATTTGGTCGTCAACTTGAAAGAATTGACTGCCCAAAATATTAAAAATGCAATTGGTCCAGCTGATATAGATACATCGGATACAAATTTTGACATTATCACTGGTCGAACAAGCATTAAAGATGAGGATTATCTTGAAAACATCGCATATGTAGGACGCTTGAGTGGTACTCAAAAGCCTGTAATTATCGTGTTGAAGAACGTAATATCTGCAGAAGGTTTTACAATGACCAGCGAGGACAGCAACGAGGCTGTTATTCCTATTACATTTAATGCTCATGCTGACTTTGAAGATGCTCAAGCAGGGAAGACTGCTTACACCATTTACTGGCCAAAAGAGGGAACGGTTGAAGGTCAGGATGCAGGTACTCAATCCATTCAAACGGAAGACGTAACAGAAACAGGAAACTAAGAGAGGGCCTACTCGGTCCTCTTTTTAATTTGGAGGTAAAACAATGAGAAACTTAAATAATTCGGATTTATTTAGAGTCATGAAAATTATTCGCAAGACAGGATTCAAAAATAAAATTAAAAACTTAGATCTCCCGAAAGACGAAAAAGGAAATGTATTGTTATCGGATATGGAATATTATATCGTGCTTTTGATGGAAGTCATCGAAGGTGCGCCAGAGGCAGAAGAAGAGATTTTCAAATTCCTAGGAGATATTGCTGGTGTTTCTGCCAAGAAAATGAAGGAAGATGAGTTTGACCTACTATTACAAGTAATTGAACACTTGAAAGGTCAGGAAAAGTTAGTAGCTTTTTTAGAACAAGCCTTCAAATCGGCGAATTAACTGAGGTTGATATATATGACGTGTTGCTAAAAAGGTATAGCGACATGTCTTTTTTAATGCAGCTAGATACAGACATGTTCATCGATTTGGTTTTTAAGGCGATTGAAATGGATGTAGAGGAAAAAATCTGGGATAAATGGCTGGCAGAACTGCCAAACATGAGCGAGGAGACATTTGTTCCATTTGAAAAGTACAAGGAAGAACACTTCCAACCTCAAGAAGCCGAAAAAGATGATGACGAAATACTTAAAGATGCAGAAGAAATATTGAAAATGATGAACAAGCCAAAATAAGGCTTGTTTTTTAAGGCCTTGATAGAAAGGCGGGTGAATAAATGTTAGAGTTATTCCGCATTTACGGAAAGATTGACTTGCAAGGTGGAGATGAAGCCAACCGAAGCATAGATAACATCGATGGTGGAGCAAGAAGAGCCACAAAGGGAATAAAGAACTTCGTTGCTGGCGTTGGCAAAGTCGCGGCTGGTATCGGTGTTTTTAAAGTATTCAGTGCAGCGGTTGATATGGTTAGAAATTCTATTGACGGAGCTATCTCACGTTATGATACATTAAACAGTTTTCCGAGAGTGCTTCAATTAATGGGATTTGATGCAGAACAATCGGAAAAAGCCATCGATAAGCTATCTGATGGAATAGACGGACTACCAACCACGCTAGATAGTGTGGCAAGTACTACACAGCGAATAGCAACTATGACTGGCGACTTGGATGGCGCCGTGGACACAACCATAGCACTAAATAATGCATTCTTAGCCAGTGGAGCTTCTACTGCAGATGCATCGAGAGGTTTAGAGCAATATGTCCAAATGCTCTCTAAAGGAGAAGTTGACTTACAATCATGGCGTTCATTACAAGAAACGATGCCTATTGGATTAAATAAGACAGCCGAAGCGTTTGGGTTTACAGGTGCATCGGCTCAAAACGACCTTTATGATGCGTTAAAAGATGGAAACATCACATTTGACCAATTCAACGACAAATTGGTTGAGTTGAGTAATGCTACTGGTGGCTTTGCTGAGATGGCTAGGGAAGGCAGTAGCGGTATTCGTACTTCATGGCAAAATATGCAGACTGCAATTGTTAAAGGTGTTGCTGATGTAATCGGGGTGGTTGATGAATCACTTGATAGTTTCGGCGGAATATCCGGTGTTTTTGACAGCATGAAAGGCGGTATTCAAGTCTTTTTTGCTTGGCTTATGACTGCCATTCCAGTTGCTATTTCATTCATAGAGCGATTTAATCCAGCCTTTCAAGCGGTGCATGATTTTATAGTCATCACTGTGCAAAACATAGTGAGTTATGTTATGACCTTCTGGGGAATGCTGGTTTCCTGGTGGCAGGAAAACAACACTCAAATACTCACAACAGCACAAACAATATGGAATACCGTCGTTTCAGTAGTCAGCACTGTCATTCAGGAAGTAGTTAACTTTGTTATATCAATATGGTCCACGTTAACAACATTTTGGCAACAGCATGGTCAGATGATCATGGAAGCCACCCAAAATTTCATGAATGTTGTTTGGAACATTATGCAGGCGATATGGCCAGTCATTCAGTTCTTGGTTATAGACACCTGGAATGCAATTAAGGGTGCTATCCAAGGAGCAATTGCAGTAATAACGGGCATTATTCAGTTTTTCGCAGCCTTATTCACTGGAAACTGGTCTGAAATGTGGAATGCTATTAAGCAAATCGTGAGTGGAGCTGTTCAATTCGTTTGGAACTTCATTCAATTATGGTTTGTAGGTCGAATATTAAAGGCAGGTAAAGCGTTATTTACTGGTCTGAGAGGTATCATTACAAATCTCTGGAATGCAGTAAAATCAATTTTTACTAGCGGAGTAAACACAGCTAGCAATGTAGTGAATACCGGATTTAATTTTATTCGCCAGATTATCACTAATATCCTAAACAGCATCAGGAACACGGTTTCTAATATTTTCAATTCCCTAAGAGGTATTGTATCTAGTGCTTTCAGTCGAGTAACAAGCGCTGTCAGAACTGGTATAAACAACGCTTATAACGTGGTTAAGAATAAAGTTAAAGACTTCTTCAATGCAGGGAAAAACATCGTCACATCAATCGCAGACGGAATCAAAGAAGCGACAAGGTTTGTTACAGATGCCATAAGCGGGGTAGCTTCAAAAGTACGTGACTTCCTTCCGTTCTCACCTGCAAAAGAGGGACCACTCGAAGATTTAGACAAACTGGACTTTGAAGGGCCGATTGGTGACTCCATCCAAAAAGGTGAAAACACAATTAAAAAGAAAATGGCAGATATGCTCGGTTCTATCCATCCGTCTGCAAATGTAAATGTTGGTGGACGTGTAATAACCGGAAGGACTACACAAAGCGCGGCTGGGTCACAAGCAAGCGAAACTGGTGTGGTTGCTACCCTATTGCAAGAGCTAATCCAAGCAGTAAGAGAAGGGAAAAACATTATAATGAATGATCGAGAAGTAGGCCGAATCGTTGAACCACATGTTACCGAAAGACAAAACAGAAAAAAACAAACTAGAGATGCATTTGCATAGAAAGGAGGAGTGCTATGAAATCATTAACATTTAACGGAATTAAAAAAGATTGGCTTTTTCTGTTAAAAGGCAGAAGCAAGCCTCCTTTCGCTTCTGTTAGAAGAAATTTATTAACGACATCAGGCATGGATGGTGCGTATTTACAATCTACTAATGTACAACCTTTGCTGATTAATCAGCCGGTGGGTTTCATCGTGTATGACGATGAGCACGCTTTGCGGTTGAAGGACGAATTAGCAACATGGCTATTCACAGACAGACCCGCAGAACTGGAATTCGATGATGAGCCAGGGAGAACTTACTTTGCTGTAGTACAAAACACGCTCGAAGACTTTGATAAGTTTGCAGAATTTAGACAAGGAACCATTCAATTTTTGGTTTTGGATGGGTATGGGTACGGTCCCGAACGCACCCGCATGCCAATCACTGACACAGCAACCATCAAAAACGAAGGAACAGCCGAAACCGAACCAATTATTGAACTTGAAGTAAACGAATCAATCACCTATGCTATGGTCCAAAATCAAGACGACCTTATTCAATTAGGCGAAGAAACCTATCCGAAATTTATGATGGTGGGACGGCCGCATGATGTCGAACAAACACCATTTGAAAAGTACCAACGAGTTTACTATACGAACGCGAATGACTTGGTAGGATGGACTACTGCAGCTAATAGTGACATCGATGGCGGAGTCGTTGCGGGTAATATTGTTTCTCGGAATAACAGATTCGTGGCAGATTCTTACGGCGAAGGCTCTAACTGGCACGGACCGGCAATTAAGACAAGCGTTCCAAGACCTATCCGTGATTTCCGTTTATCCGCATTTGTCGGATTTTTAAACGAATCCCAGGGCAATATGGTCGGTCGGTTGGAAATATACCTATTGGACATAAACGGCAACGCAGTCGCTAAGATGGCGTTAAAAGACACGTCTGCAAATCGTGCTGCAGTTTTTGCGGAGATGCGGGCAGGCGACCGAAATAGTAATGATATGATCCTCTCCGGTTTTCCGAATCGAGAGACTGGCTGGAATAACTTTAGTGGTCAACTAAGAATCTCCCGAGAATGGGACGAACGCATGAAGGAGAATGCTTGGAGTGCCTATGTCGCTTTGGTCGATACTTCCACAGGAAGACACCATGGAAGAAGGATGGTCAGTGAATGGAGAGACGGCGGTAAATACAGCCGTACAGTTGCTCAAATCGTTGTTCATATCGGTACAGTCGGCAATCATACGCCGGTGCACGCTAATTCAGGAGTATCTAGTATAATTCTCCAAGAAATTGTAAAAGAACCCGAGGGAGTGCCGTATATTGCCCACGCAGGGGATATTATTACGTTTGATTCCAAAACAGAAGATGTGTTCATCAATGGTGAGCCTAGAAATGATCTATTAGACTTTGGAACTGATTTTATAAATCTAGTAAAAGGGGATAATCGATTGATTTTTCATCCGAGCAGTTTTAGTAGGCGGGTTGTTAAGTATCGGGAGAAATTTAGATAAGGAGAGGTTAATAATGGATAATTTTACAGTAAAGGCTGTAGATATCAATGCTCCAGAAATGGAGCATGTCAAAGGTTTAATCATCATGCTATCTAATAGAGTAGAGAGGTTAGAGAAAAAAATAGATGCACTCGATGAGGAAAAACGAGTAGCATCTAAAAAAGAATTTAACGAAGCTGTAAGTTTTTTCAGTGAAGAATTAGACAAACTGAATCAACTTATTTGAAACTGTTTCTAATCTTTTTATCTCTTTCTATGCGTTCGTAGACATCTTTCCATATTTTCTTGGATAGATTTCTAGAATTAAGCGATTGGGAAATAATCTCGGCAATCGCCTTTTCTAATTCCGGGTGATTAACCCCGTGCTTTTCAAAAGCGCTTTTTACTAATTCATCATAATTATTCATACACTCACCTCCCTCGTTGTCAATATTCGACATTTGGGAGGTTTTATCCTTTAGAAAGGAGGAAATCCATTGTCAAAAATAATCATTACAGATGGACAAACAGACGAAATACTTGAACGCATCGGCAGAAAAGATGTTATCGAAAATGATCATGAACGGGATTTGTCTGCATATCTCGAAACCTTTACTTTCACGGCACTCGGAAACAAGCGATATGCCCAATACTTGACCGATAAAAATCGAATTATTATTCCTGGTGAAGATGGTGAATGGCGAGAGTTTGTTATTCGGTTTACAGACAAATATCGGGATGATGAAACAGTTTTGATTGACGTTATTGCGTATGGATCCTATCAAGAATTAGTAGGCTCCAAAATTATCCGTTCCGGCAGAACTGCATCACAATCGGCTGAAGCGCATGCCAGAGAAATCTTAGCAGGAACAGAGGTCCAAGTCGGAGAAGTAGCGCACACTGGATTACGTACAATCACCCGAGAAAATCATACAGATCCATTCAGTGCATTAAAGTCACTGGCAAATGAATTCGACTTAGAGCTAGACTTCCGCGTTGAAATCGACGGTAATAATATCACTCGTTATGCTGATTTGGTTAAACGTGTAGGAAATTGGAACGGCCGATATGTAACTTTTGGAAAAGACCTGCAAAGCATCCGCCGGAAAGAAGAAACAGACCCGGTCACTGCCCTTTTGGTAATCGGTCCAGAAAGAGAAGATGGTACACGTATGGAAGTCTTTGTTGAGGATGAGGATGCCCGGAATCGCTGGGGGAGACGAGGGCAGCATATTGTCGCTGTTTACGAACCGCAGACCGAAAATGAGGATATCACAGAGGAAAGGTTACGTACTCTTGGCCGTACCGAGCTAGATAAACGCATCAATGCAGTTATCTCCTTCGAAGCCAACATTGTAGACCTAGAGCATGTCCCTGGAATGGAGAACAAGAAAATCCGGTTTGGCGATACCATCCGAACAAAGGACGAAACCTTCAACCCGCCGTTATTTGTGGATGCCCGTATCTACAAGCAAAACAGGGACATATTCAATCCATCTTCTAAACGTGTTGAACTCGGAGATTTCACCGAATACACCGTCGAACAAATCCGGGAAAACTGGGAATCTATCCGAGAAGAGCTGGAGAAGAAAATAAGGTGGTTGGATATAAAAGGCGGCATTGGTGATATTCGTTTCACTATTGTCTCCTATCGGGAGCCGTTAAAGGCGGAGAAGTCCGGTTATGATAGTGAATTCAATGCGCTTTATAACAATTCCGACTTAAACCCTACCGTCCGTGGGAATCTGAACGCAGCGAAATTAAATTATGATGCTTCGTATAATGCGATAATAAGTACGATAAATACTAAAGAAAGTGCAGAATCGTTATCCGAGATAGATTTGGAAGAAGTCCATAATTTATATCAGAATTACGAAATCGATCTATCTGCATTAAAGCAAAATATGGAACTTGCTACAGATGATATCGCCCAAAAGAAAGCGAATGATGCAGAAGAGGGCGCGAATCGGTACACTGATAACAGTTTAGTGAACATCAATGAGGAACTAGAACGGGCGCAACAGGAAATTGACCGAGCTAACAGGGAAATAGATGATGCAAAAATCGAGATTGGTGATGCCAAAGATAGGTTAGAAACTGCAGAATTGGATTTACAAACTGCAAGCGGGAAGATTGACAATGCACTAGTCCAACTCGAAGATTTAGATAGAGCGTTGAGAGATGTTAATAATAGTCTTGCTGATAAAGTAAACGTCGTTGACTATAACCAGAAAATCGGTGAAATTACGAACGATATTGCTTCTAAAGTTGATGGTGAGTGGGTGGATGGTAGGTTAAGGGCGAAGGCTGATGTGGAGAGTGTATATATAAAATCCGAGATAGATGGAATGTTTGATAACGTAGTATCTATTACTGCATATCAAACAGACCAACAAGGGATTGTAGAGCGTTTTGAAAGCGCAGAATCTCGAATCTATCAAAATGAGCAAGCTATAGGTGGAATGGTCAAGCAGATAGATTATAACGCCGACCAAGGGAGATTAGAAGAGCGTTTGACAGAATGGGAACGCACTGCGGATGGATTTAATCAGTCCGTAAGTAGATTGCAGACTGATTTTGATAATTTGGAGATTGGGGGAAGGAACCTTTTAGTCAATACCAGTGAAGTTTTAAAGACTTATACGAAAAGCAGTTGGGACTGGAACAATCAGAATCTAACACCTGCACAATTAGAGCAGTTCGGTATAGGAGTAGGTACCGAATTAACATTAAGAGTTTACATTGATAAGCCTACAATGGATGCACGTGCCTTTATTCAGTTTACATCTACGGCGCCAGCTTACCGTCAAAACTATGGAAATACTATTAAGGCTGGGCAAAGCGGTTGGTCTACTTTAACTATTAAAGTTGTTCAGGCTGATTTGAATAATTTGAGTAGGATGAATGTGGCTGTAAGAGGTGTTACTAATGCTAGTGGAACGGCTGGAATAAGTCATAAGAAGTTAGAAAGGGGAAATAAAGCTACCGACTGGACCCCTGCACCAGAGGACCATCAAGAGTTCACTTATACGCAAATTCGACAGCTTGCAGATGAAATTGACTTAACCTATGCAAAAAATAACGAGCTTATTGCAGGGGTCCGAATCGGCGACCCGAATCCAATTAACGGCGCCAACGTTGAAATTACCGGAGACACAGCTATTTACGGAAGAATCAGTGCCCCAAATGCTACTTTCCTAAGTCTAACAACCGAAGATATGACAGCTATTAGAGCAACAATCCGAGACAGTACCGTAACCGGAAACCTTAACGCAAACAATGCCACTTTCCAAAGTGGCAGATTTAATTCAGCTACAATCGTGGATGCCACTATTCAAAATGCGAATATTACAGGTACCTTAAATGGGGTTGGTGGTCGTTTCACCGGACAGCTTGATGGGGTCAACGGGACTTTCACTGGAGATATGACAGCTGGGAGAATCCTGTCTAACACGTCTATAGATGTTACCACGGATCTAAAAGTTGGAGATAATATCTATCTCGGACAGAGTAGAAGCACAGCCGGTAAGCTCATTAGTTTTAACGGAATAGGGAGTACCGTCAATACAGGTATCCTATCGATATATTCGGGCGCTCGAATGAATATGCGATTATTCACAGAAGGTTATGTCCAAATGCTCGCAGATGAATTGATTGTCGATGGAGATTTAACAGCGGATGTATTAAGGACGACAGGCGGAGCAAGTTACGGAGAAACCGGACTATACACCTATCTCCGACCAGCAGGCAACAACGACCATTCTATTAGATTTACCAACGGTTCTGGTTATGTTGCGATTCTAGTAGATGGGAATGTAACTCACGCATTTCGTACCGACGGAACAAAAATCGGTGGTACCATTGACATTGATGGCGAAAGGCTGGGAATGTCCCCGATTGATAGCCCTCAAATATTGCTGTCTGTGTTATTGCCGAATGTGGATGTGAAGGCAGGAAAAACGACTGAAATACAATTGAATGAAAAATTCGCAAAGGCAATCGCGAATTTGGCAGTTTTTCCAAGTCAACCTGTAAAAATCAAGAAAGGCAGTGGAAGATTTACTGTCACGGCGGACAAGGATTTAACAGTAGATTTTATGATTTACGGCGAACGTACCGGATATGAAGGTACATTCTGGCTAGATACCGAAGAGGAGGAAGTAGCATGAAATTGACAATACAAGACGCATACGACATTACCCAAGGATTAAAAGGACTGTTAGATAAAGAGCTGCCAACATCGGTGGCTTTTTCTATTCAGCGTAACTTTAAAAAGATTGGGGAGGAGGTCGGTAATGCCAACGAAGTCCGTAATAAATTAGCGAAGAAATATAAGGAATTCACTGACGATGATGGATACTTTACGGATGATAAGAAGAAATCCGAATACAACAAGGAATTGAATGAGTTAATGCGGCAAGAAATTGAAGTGGAGTTAAATATTTTAAAACTCTCTGATCTAGGCGATTATATTAAACCGCGTACTTTAGGCTTGATTGAAAAGATTATTGAGGAGGATGAATAATGAGGGTAAATATCACAAACGTAAACATGCGCTACAATGCTGAGGGATTAGAAAACGTACAGGTTCATTTCAGTGGACATGACGATGTAAGGACAATAAAAGTAAGCGGATATATCCCATTAACAGCAGAGGAATACGCAGGGAATGAAGCTGTGACAGCTTTGGAAGTTATCGTAAGGGAACGGGTATCAACAAAAATAATGGAACCAGAAAACGCTGAATAAGCATTTTTATATGTAAAGCAGGACTTTGTCCCCTCTTGTCGAATAAGTAGATAGGAGGGGATAGTATGAATCCAGAGAAGTCAATGGAATATGTATTTGCTTATGCGAAAAATGGAGACGAAAAAGTCTATGACTTTCTTTCAACAAAATCAAAGGAAGAACTGAGCGACATCTCTGTACAAGATATCACTTCGTCACTTCAGAGGTTTTTTCAAGACAAAGTGCTATCTCAAGGAATTAAATCGGAAAATAGTGATGAAGTTTCATTTGATTTGGTTGATTTAAAGGCACCTTTAGACTTATATCGAGTAAGTCTAGTCAAAGAAGAACGGGAATATAAGTTTATATGGAGCAAAGATGCATACAATCAGTATAAATAATTAAAAGAATTAGGAAATAAACAGGAGTTCCTTCTTCTCTGTCGAATAATGACTTGGGAGGGGATAAAATGAATCTAAAATTTAAAGACTCGCATTCAGAATATCATCCTGGTTGGGGTGCGGGCGAAGGTACCGTAGATCGCGAGGAGTATTTTTGTCCTTGTGGAAAAGGGACTGTCACTTACGAGAAAGATAATATACCAGGTTTTAGAAGTAAGGATATTTATTGCGATTGTCAGGAGTGTAATAGAAAATATAATTTTTCTAGAGGAGTCACCACAGAAATTAAATAGTTAATTTTAAAGCATCCCAACAGCGGGGTGCTTTTTTCATGTCAAAAAAAGGGGGTCATTGAAATTTTAAAGGAGATGACAAGATGGGAGCTGTTAATTTGGAACATTTAGAGGCGGCACGTTTATATTTATTTGGTGATGTTAAGTTTCTACACTTATTGTTATTACTAATGGCATTGGATATCGTTACAGGTGTATTTAAGGCTTGGAAAAACCAAAACTTATGGAGTCGAAAATCACTCTTTGGTTATGCAAGAAAAATACTTGTGTTGGTAGTAATAATTTTGGCGAATGTTATAGATCAGATTTTAGGATTACAAGGCGCTGTTACTTATGCAACAGTCCTTTTTTATATTGCCAATGAAGGTTTATCGATTTTGGAGAATCTAGCACAAGTAGGTGTATTAGTGCCGACAAGCTTGGCTGAACGATTGAAGACAATAGACAATAGCGGCCAAACGCTTCCAGAAGAAGTTGCAAAGGAATTTACTACGAAAGGCGGAGATGAATAATGGCAAAAATCTATCTAGACCCAGGACACGGTGGAACAGACCCGGGAGCACAAGGAAATGGACTACAGGAGAAAAATGTTAACTTAGCAATTGCACTAAAAACACGCGATATTCTAAACCGTGATTATGAGGGCCATTCCATTCGAATGAGCCGAACTGGAGATCAAACGAGAAGCCTTACACAACGTACGAATGATGCGAACAGCTGGGGCGCTGATTACTTTGTCTCTATTCATATTAATGCTGGTGGCGGAACTGGCTATGAGGACTTTATTTATAATGGTAGCGTATCAAGTCAAACTGTAACATACCGAGATCGAGTTCATGCAGAAATTACGAAGCAAGTGGACTTTAACAACCGCGGTAAAAAACGCGCTAACTTCCATGTGCTTCGTGAAACTCGTATGCCAGCAGTATTAACTGAAAATGGGTTTATTGATAACGCTAGTGATGCTGCTAAGCTTAAGTCTGATGCATATTTAAACCGAATTGCACTTGGACATGCGAATGGTATCGCAAAAGCTCTAGGATTAAGACGTAAATCCAGTGGCGGTGGTAACACATACACCGTTAAAGCTGGAGATACACTTTGGAGCATCGCTAAAGCTTACAACACAACTGTTTCTCAACTGAAGAGCCTGAACAATTTAACTGATGATACAATTTATCCAGGGCAAGTACTAATCGTTTCTGGAGCTGTTTACCATACAGTTAAGTCTGGAGAAACACTGTGGGGAATTGCGCGGCAGTATAATACTACTGTAAATGTGATCAAGAACCTAAATAGTTTGACTGGCGATATCATTCAGCCGGGGCAAAGACTTAGAGTAAGATAAATGTTATAATTAAAGTAACAATATGTAGGTAGTTGGTTATGTATGTAGTACCACGTTTTAGGCCAAGGTGTGGAAAGCTTTGGCCTACTTTGTGATATAATAGTAAGCAAATATACGTATGCCGACCGGGAAGTGTGGAGAAACTTCCTGGTCTTTTTTTATTTATTTTACTCCATTATTATCCCCTCACTGTCAGCTTAGGATTCAAATAATCACCTTGATATTTCCGTTCAAACCTCCAAAAAAGTTTAATTGATTTATTAATAATTAGTAACAATTATTAAATATTAATAGAAAAATGTTCTGTTTAGTGTTATTATTTGTATATACAAGGTAATACTTATTATAAACACACTAAACTCCACCGGGACTGCATGTTTTATTTTTTAAACTATTGCTTCTTTGGTGGTTTTTATTAAACATTTTTTGGGGGTGAAATAATGCCAAGAAGTATTATTGAAATAGCAGGAGCAATAAATACCATGTATGAAAAAATTTATGCGTACGATCGAGAAGAAAATGATATGACCGAGATGAAAATGCATAAGTTGTTGTATTTTGCTCAAAAACAGCATTATCAAAACTTCGGTGAGTGGTTGTTTGAAAACGAATTCGAGGGATGGGTTCACGGTCCTGTAAACAAAGAAGTCAGAAGATTTTTCGAGTGTTTGCCAACCATACAAGCTGACGAATTAACTTTAGAAGAGGAATACACAATTCGAGAAGTGCTTCATAATTACGGTAAGTATTCCGCATATCATTTACGTGAACTAAGTCATCAAGACGAAGCCTATAAGGCATCTCGACGAGGATTGTCCCCAAACGAAAGAGGGGAAGAAATAATAACTAAAGAAAATATTGTATCAGATATCGCAGAAGAACAAGCAGTAGAACAAAATGAAATAATTTACCAGTGAATGTTCGGGGAGGAGAGAGTTTGAGGTGTCAGATCCACAAAACAACATAGGGAAAATCTGTAAGTCCCTAGAAAAGTATTTCGATGCTGGGGCAGGGCGTGTACGAGTTAAATCTAGACCTGTCCTCATCATCGGTTGTGAACAAAATTATACATCTCCGTCTGACGTAGATTACGAGATACTACCAATTTCTAAGATAGATAATTTTGAACCAGATGAAGATTTTGATGTTTTACTCGACGAAGAAGACATTCAAGAACTTAGTTTACATCAGGTGTCATACATAAGAACGCATAAGACCACATGGAATCATTGCAGACACATGAGAGTAGAAGATCCAATCGGTGACCTAAAGTCCACTTTTCCAGAGAAGTTTGATGAAATTATACTTAAAAACCATGAGTGGGTCCTAAGTAGAACAAATAGGGTTGTCTCAAAAAAGATAAAAGTTGAAATTAGTGAAGAAGAATACATAGATGATTTATCGTTTTAATTGAGCCTCGTTGTAGGCCTTTTTTATGCCTTGAAATAGAACGAATATTCGTAACTATGTACGTTTGTAAGATAAAGAAATCCCTTTGGATAATATATTGGGTGCTCATATTCATCATAAGTGATATTATATAGGTAAAAAGTGGGGGAGGGTACTATAGTGAATAAAGTGGCGCTTGCGTTAAATGTTGTAGGGGCATTAGCTATACTTGGAGGAATAATTGTAGGTTTTTCTAGCTATCAAGAACCACTACCAGGATACACTTATATTACAGAAGAAAATTATAGTGTTTTGTTTACATGGATCGGGGTGGGTTTAATCAGTGGAATCATGATGTTTGGATTTGCTGAGATTATTAATTTATTGGATAAAATCAAAATGGGCATTTATAAAGACAGCAATAAAAGTGGAAATGAAAAGGAACCTGGAAAAGCTACAAAGTATATTGAGGAAATTTTAAATAAGAAATGATTAAAGCAGGAGATTAAGGCTCCTGCTTTTTGTTTATCCAATTCTAACTTATTCTCTAACGAACCATCTAACACAGTTCAAACAATCTATCATATTTAATAGAAGAAACAGCTTCGAATAGATAGTTTAATAGGTTTTGAAAACCAGTGAAACAGGCTCCGTTGGTTTCCGGTACCAGGTTTGTCGGGGGTTCGAATCCCTCTGGGCGCGCTTATAAAATTGATATTGACAAGGGCATGGAGCTAATTTCATCCCTTGTCTTTTTTCTTTTAGCAACTAACCACGTAAGTAATATCTTCTATTCTTACAGTTCTATCCTTCTTCGTGCAAATCCTTCTTCTGCTTTAAAAAAATTTCCATATTGGAACGTTCTTGCTGCATTATCATTCGATAAGTCTGGGGAACTATAATTCTTATGTAATTACGTTAGGCCACTGTTGTCATTCTCTAGATGTGTATACAATTGATTGTAACTCTATAGATGGAACCGATGAGCTACATATTTTAGCTATAGGTAGTAAGAAAAGCATCTCATACGAGGTGCTATTTATTTTGGCATCAATGATTCAATGACAAAAATCAGAAGTTTCTTTGATGATATAGAATACGTGTCTCCAAATTAGCACAGTACTTGGACATGGATAATAAATAACTATGTAACATGGTCGGTGAGCATTAAAGAGATGTTTTACCACGAAATCAACGGATTAAATAGGTGGCTAGTCCAAGCGGGCAAGCTACTTTTTAAATAAGAATATTAGTAGGAGGAGATTTTTATGGCAAAGATTTATCTAGACCCAGGACATGGTGGAACAGATTCAGGAGCTCAAGGTAATGGTCTACAAGAAAAAAATGTTACATTAGCAATTGCCTTAAAAACGCGTGATTTCCTTTATAGAGACTATGAAGGGCATTCCGTTCGATTAAGTCGTACCGGTGATCAAACACGCTCTCTAAACTATCGGACAAATGATGCAAACAGCTGGGGCGCAAATTACTTTGTTTCTATTCATATCAATGCTGGCGGTGGCGTTGGTTATGAGGATTATATTTATAATGGAAGTATATCCAGCCAAACAATCACCTACCGAGATCGTGTTCATGCCGAGATCATGAAGCAGGTGGACTTTAACAATAGGGGGAAAAAGCGGGCCAACTTCCATGTGCTTCGCGAAAGCAGAATGCCAGCGATATTAACCGAAAATGGATTCATTGATAATGCTGGGGATGCAGCTAAATTAAAATCTGATGATTACCTTAACAGAATTGCGCTGGGGCATGCGAATGGTATTGCGTCAGCATTAGGTTTAAGACGTAAAACTGGTGGAGGCGGTGGAAACACGTACATCGTTAAAGAAGGAGATACATTATGGAGCATTGCTCAAGCCCATAATATTACTGTTTCTGAACTAAAGAGCTTGAACAATTTAACTAATGATATAATATATCCCGGGCAAGTACTAATTGTTACTGGTGCGGTTTACCATACCGTTCAATCCGGTGAAACACTATGGGGAATTGCCCAACTTTATGGTACAACTGTAGACGCAATTAAGAATTTCAACGGTTTAACAGGTGATACTATTCAACCGGGGCAACGACTAAGGGTAAAATAACTAAAAGCTAGGGTGTAGAAAACCCTAGCTTAAGTTTTTTACTTATTGATAGAAATGTAGAACCGAGAAAATGGAAAGAAAAGCAATGAAGTATAAACCCTAAACTGCAGTTGGTTCTTAAAGATGATGCAGCGATTGAAGTTAAATACTAAAATACTTTCACAAGCGAAATATGAATGTTAAGGAAATTAGTTTTTCTTGAATTATGTATATTACTTTATCTCAGTTTCAATTCATCATAAATTGCCTCAACGGCCTGGTCGACTCCGAGGTTATCAATTTGGACACGAATATGATGGTCTTGATAGATTGCTTGACGATCGTTAAATAATTTCTCGATATCATCTAAGCTTTTTTCCTGCAACAACGGCCGCGTAGGGCTGAGGATACTAATTCTCTCTTTCCAGAATTCCCATGTCATGTCTAGAAACACAACAATGCCATGCTCCAAACAGGCTTGGCGAATTTCTTCCTGCTTGAAAGCACCACCACCAAGAGAAATCACTTTACCTTCCATTTGACAAGTCTCCATCACAATCTCTCTTTCAGTTTTCCGGAAATCATTTTCTCCGTAGACGCTAAAGATATCCACTGTTTTCATATTATATCTTTCTTCAATTTCAGCATCGCTATCGATAAAACCGTATTGCAACTTGCGGGCCAGTTCTTGTCCGATAGTCGTTTTGCCAACCCCCATAAAGCCTATTAAAATTATACTTTTTCTCAATCTCTTCACCCTGCTTATTAGTTTTCTTCACGAATGATCTCTCTTGCTAAGCGATCAGCTTGTTGGTTCTGCTTCTCTGGTATCCACTTAATGAAAAATAATGGGAAATGACTACTTAATTGCTGAATCTGCTCAAGCAATGGAAGATAGTCTTTGTTCTTCGTAAATTCTTTCTCAATTGTATCTACTACTACTTTTGAATCGGAACGAAATGAGAGTACCTCATTCGGATATTTTTCCTTGCATAACTCTAAAGCTTTAATGACGGCATGAAACTCTGCTTCATGATTGGAATAGATGCCGATTTGAAAGGAGTGTTCCTCGTAAATCGTGCTGGATTTGAATACAATCCCAATTCCGCTTTTTCCTGGATTTCCTTTGGAAGCACCGTCAGTATAGACTTCTATCAATCAGTTCACTCTCCTTATGATTAGTAGTATAAGCTATTTTTCTATCGATGTAAAAATATTATTTTGTACATAATTCACAATAGAAAAATTATAGTTATTAACGGGTATTTAACCGTCAATTGTATGATTTATCGTTGATTATTTCTTATATAATCTAAATAAATAATATTACCGTTCTTGCTATTTTAGATAATTTTCAGTATATTAATATAAAAGCGATGTCCCTATATAAAAATGGAGGGGGAAAAATGGAAGATGTAATTTTGGAATTAAGCGGGCTTAGCACGCATTTTTTTACCGACCAAGGAGAAATTCCTGCTGTTGATAAAGTTAGTTTTCGCGTACATAAAGGAGAAGTAGTCGGTGTAGTTGGAGAATCCGGCAGTGGAAAAAGTGTCACTTCCTTATCTATCTTACAACTTATCCCAAGCCCTCCCGGAAAAATTGTTAGCGGTTCCATACGCTATAAAGGAGAGGACTTGGCTAAAGCAACAGAAAAACGGATGAAGCGGATCCGAGGCAATGAAATTTCGATGATATTCCAAGAGCCAATGACCTCGTTGAATCCGGTATTTACTATTGGTAATCAAATGCGGGAAGCTATCCGGATCCATCAAAAAATAAGTAAAAAGGCGGCTACTGAAAAAGCAATCCAGATGTTAAAGCTTGTCGGCATTCCTCGGGCGGAAGATATTGTCAATGAATATCCGCATCAATTATCTGGAGGTATGCGACAACGGGTAATGATTGCTATGGCCATGTCAAGTGATCCTAGTCTGCTGATTGCGGATGAGCCGACAACTGCACTTGATGTAACGATTCAGGCGCAAATACTTGACTTGATGAAAAAAATCAATAAAGAAGAGCATACGAGTATCCTGCTGATAACTCATGATTTAGGAGTAGTAGCGGATATTTGTGACCGTGTCGTTGTCATGTACGCTGGTCAAGTAGTCGAAAAAGGGACGACGCGTGAAATATTAAAGGACCCACAACATCCATATACTCAGGGGCTGATTCGATCGTTGCCGAAGCTGCACGGAAGGGAAGAAAAACTCTATTCGATTCCGGGAACAGTTGCTAGACCGAAGAAAGATCGTGTTGGTTGCCGTTTTGCTCCTCGATGCGAGTTTGCGTTTGAACGTTGCTTTAAAGAAAATCCCGAATTGTACCAATTAGGGGATGGTAGGGAAAGTCGCTGCTTTTTACATACAGAAAAGAAAGGGGAGCGATTAGAGGATGCAACAACCAATACTTGAAGTAAACGGATTGAAGAAATACTTTCCTATCCATGGTGGAGTGCTTGGAAAAAAAGTTGGGGAAGTGAAGGCTGTTGATGATGTCTCCTTTCAAGTTCGTCCAGGAGAAATTCTCGGGATAGTTGGAGAATCAGGCTGTGGTAAATCAACAACTGGAAAATCTATTCTACGACTGATTGAACCTAGTGAAGGTGAAGTGAAATTTGAAGGACAAGATATCACAACATTTGGTTCGGAAGAAATGCGTAAACTTAGAAAGGATATGCAAATCATTTTCCAAGATCCGTACGCGTCATTGAACCCTAGACATACGGTAGAAAAAATTATAGGTGAACCTTTACTCGTACACGGAATGAAATCGAAAAGCGAAAGGAAAAAACGGGTTCAGGAATTATTGGAGGTCGTTGGTTTAAGTGCTTATCATGCATCAAGATATCCCCATCAATTCAGTGGAGGACAAAGGCAGCGTATTGGAATTGCCAGGGCATTGGCGAATAATCCAAAATTAATTATTTGTGATGAACCAGTTTCTGCACTTGATGTCTCCGTGCAATCACAAATTTTGAATTTGATGGAAGAGTTACGTGATGAGTTTAATTTGACGTACATATTCATTGCGCATGATTTAAGCGTTGTTAAACATATAAGTGACCGGGTTGGAGTCATGTATTTAGGGAGGATGGTGGAACTTACCGATAAAGAGAAATTGTATGAAGAGCCGAAACATCCGTATACCCAGGCATTATTGTCAGCGGTGCCTGAACCAGATCCAGACATCGTTAAAGAGAGGATCATTTTGGAAGGTGATGTGCCTAGTCCAGCGAATCCACCTGCTGGTTGTGCTTTTCATACGAGATGTCCATTTGCAATGGATATCTGCTCCCAAATAAGACCAGAATTTCAACCTGTCGATAATCAGCATTTTGTTGCATGTCATTTATATGATGGCAGGCAATAAAATATATATTTATAAAAAAACAAAAGGGGGATAACTATGAGGTTACGATTATCTTTACTGGCTGCTTTATTCTTAGCCTTTGTGCTATTTCTCGCAGCATGTAGCGGGGATGGTGGCGCAAATCCGGATGAATCATCTGATGATGCAGCAGCCGAAACGGATGAAACAGCAGATGGAGAATCTGAAGGAGAAGCTGAAGAAGCAAGTGCATCAGGTGATGGAGTATTAGTATTTGCTAGAGGTGGAGATTCTGAAAGCCTTGATCCTGGAAGTACGACAGATGGGGAATCTTCACGGGTTACACAGCAAGTATTAGAGGGGTTATTAACGTTTGAAAAAGATTCCTTTGAATTGAAACCTGCGCTTGCCCATGATTGGGAGGTTTCAGAAGATGGTTTGAAATACACTTTCTATCTGGAAGAAGGGGTTACCTTCCATGATGGCACTCCGTTTAATGCTGAAGCCGTGAAAGTGAATTTTGAACGTTGGGCTGATCCAGAGCATGAGTATGCTTTTGCTGATGAAGGTTATGTTTATTCCATGTATGGCACCATGTTTGGTGGATATAAAGGAGAAGAGGGACATGTCATTGAAGAAATCAATGTTGTTAATGACTATGAGATTGAGTTTGTCCTGAACCAACCTTTAGGGTTCTTCCTTCAAAATCTTGGGATGAGCTATTTTGCAATCACATCTCCAGCAGCACTGGAAGAGTATGGGCCGGAAATCAATGAGAATCCGGTGGGTACTGGACCATTCAAATTTGTGAGCTGGACGAAAGATGACTCGATTATTCTTGATAAGTTCGAGGACTATCGAGTAGAAGGTCTACCGAAACTGGATCGGGTTATTTTTGAAGTGATTCCTGATAATGCTGCTCGACTCATTGCTCTTCGTTCTGGTGAAATTGATATTATGGATGGATTGAACCCGGATGATGCGGCAGGTGTTGAAGCAGAAGATGGTTTAGAGCTTCTGACAAGATCTGAAAATAACTTTGGGTATGTAGGTTTTAACACTCAAAAGGAACCTCTGGATAAGGTGGAGGTCCGTCAAGCGATCAACTATGCGATTGATAAACAAGCTATTGCAGATGCATTGTATGCCGGATATGCCACAACGGCGAAAAATCCGTTGCCACCAGGATATCTTGGATACAACGATGATGTAGAAGCTTATGGATATGACCCAGATAAGGCGCGTGAACTGTTAGCAGAAGCAGGGTTTGAAGATGGTTTGGATATTGAATTATGGACCATGCCTGTAGCAAGACCGTATATGCCAGACCCTGAAACGGTATCCCAGATTGTGCAAAATAATCTAGCGGATGTTGGCATAAACGTTACAATCGTCCGTGAAGAGTGGGCACCATATTTAGAAAAGACGTTACAGGGTGAGCATCAGCTCTTCATTCTTGGTTGGTCTGGAACAAACGGTGACCCGGATTACTTCTTAAGCAGTCTGTTACATGGTTCAAACGTAGGAAGCAGTAACCGTACATTCTACGTAAACGAAGAGGTTGATGAGTTGTTGGACGGCGCTAAACGTGCTATCGATCAAGACGAGCGCGCTGAATTATATGCCAAAGCTCAAGAGTTGATCTCCCAAGACTCGCCAATGGTGACACTTGTGCACTCTACACCTGTAATGGCTACAACAAGCAAGGTGAAGAACTATGTGCCACACCCATCAACAAGTGAGTCCCTGGCAGAAGTAGAATTAGTCGAGTAAATCTAATGTAAGGAATGATAGGGATAGTAGTCTATTGCTGCTATCCCTATATTTATCAGGGGTTAAACAGCCCGTAAATCCCTAATGCTTATCTATTTACGCTCCAATAAGAGGAAAGAATTTTAACATACTACACATTTATAAATTAACCTGTAATGACTTAATGTAGGGGAGGCTGAAAGATGGTCACTTATATCATTCGCCGCTTACTGATGCTTATCCCTGTCTTGATTGGGATGACGCTCATCACATTTTCCATTGTCCATCTCATACCTGGTAACCCAGCGCAGGTGATTTTGGGGGAAACAGCTACCGGCGAGGCGATTGCAAATTTAGAAGAAACGATGGGATTAAATGAACCATATTTTGTTCAATACTGGAACTATCTTTTAGATTTATTGCAAGGTGATTTAGGAACTTCATTACGATCAAAAGCGGAAATTTCTAGTGAAATATTACCGTACATAGCAGCAACTTTTGAGCTGACGTTTTTTGCAATGCTATTTGCCATTATTGTAGGAGTCAATGCTGGGATTATTAGTGCTTGGAAACAAAATTCCTGGTTTGACTTTTTGGCGATGCTTTTTGCATTAGTTGGTGTATCTATGCCTGTATTCTGGCTAGCATTAATGGAGCAGTGGATATTCGCTCAGGAGCTTGGTTGGCTACCGGCGTACGGCAGGCAAGATAGTAGAGATCCGATAGCCGCAATCACGCATCTTTATGTACTTGATTCATTGATTCATCTTGATTTTGCACGTGCATTCACGATACTAAAGCATCTAATATTGCCGAGTATCGCTCTTGGTACCATTCCAATGGCGATCATAGCGCGGATGACCAGATCAAGCATGCTTGAAGTGATGAAATCTGATTATATCCGTACAGTCCGTGCAAAAGGCTCTGGCCAATTTCTGGTGATTTACAAGCACGCACTTAAAAACGCGATGATACCAGTAGTCACTGTTATTGGTTTACAGACTGGTGTGCTGTTAGGGGGAGCGATTCTTACCGAAACGATTTTCAGCTGGCCGGGGGTCGGCAGGTATGTATATGAGGCGATCAACTATCGTGATTATCCTGTCATACAGTCAGGAATCCTCGTCATCGCCTTCATCTTTGTGATGATTAATTTATTCGTTGATATTTTATACAAAAAATTAGACCCAAGGATTAAATATTAGGAGGTGGGACAAGTGAAGCTGGATGAAAAAAATGCTCAGCAAATCGTTCCAAATCCTGTTGATCCGGGTCAAGCTATGGAAGCTGACGAAATCGAAGCGATTTCTCCGTGGAAGGATACATTCAGGCAATTAAGGAAAAATCGATTTGCAATTATTGGCTTTACGATCATTATTTTCTTTATTTTGGTAGCAATCTTTGCTCCGTTATTTACGAGCTATACATATCACCAACAAGACCTGGTGAATCGATTGCAGCCACCATCAGCAGAATTCTGGCTCGGTACGGATCATTTAGGGAGAGATATTTTTACAAGGCTCGTTTATGGTGCGAGAGTTTCTTTGATGGTTGGGTTTATAGCCGTAACTGGAGCGTTGGTGTTTGGGACACTGCTAGGCGTAACCGCGGGTTATTTCGGCCGTTGGGTTGATATGATCATTTCTCGTATTTTTGATATACTGCTAGCTTTTCCGAGTATTCTATTAGCGATTGCCATTGTCGCGATTTTGGGACCTTCTTTGGAAAATGCCCTTTTGGCGATTGCGATTATCAATATACCGATATTCGGTAGACTTGTCCGTTCCCGAGTCATCAGCTTACGGGAGGAAGAATATATCATGGCTGCCAAGGCACAAGGGATGAAGAATGGTAGAATTATCTTTCAGCATATTTTGCCGAACAGTATTGCGCCAATCATCGTCCAGTCAACGCTAGGATTTGGAACTGCAATTTTAGAAGCAGCCGCTTTAGGTTTTTTAGGTCTGGGAGCGCAGCCACCAACACCAGAATGGGGACAGATGTTGGCAGATTCCCGAGACTTCATTCAGTTGGCCCCTTGGACGGTTATTGTTCCTGGTGTGGCAATCATGCTTGTTGTGTTAGGATTCAACCTGATTGGCGACGGATTGCGAGATGCGTTGGACCCGAAAATGAAGAATTGACAGTTGTAAAATACACTTTGCTTTTTTAGCAAGTGTATTTTACTTTGATAATAAGAAAGATTGTATATATAGTAGAATTAGAGATGAAGCAAAGTGCGGGAAGGAGCTGTAACAAAATGAAACAACATTTAGTTCAACAGCAAACAATCCAGCGAAAACTAAATCAGTCCCTCATTCAATCGATACAATTACTACAGTTCACTTCCATAGAGCTGTATGAATATATCGAAGAAATTGTAAAGGAAAATCCTTTGATTGAAGAAGTCGTTTATGACTCGGATATGCAGTCCCACTCGTTCCGTTCCTCTGAAACCGTATCCATGGAAGGAATGAATGCTGCTGAAAAGACACTATATGACCGTTTAAAAGAACAACTATTTACGATACATATTCCCGAGGATTTGCTTCCTATCGTTGAATTTGGTATATATTCATTAAATGAAAATGGTTATTTAGAAATCACCTTAGAAGAATGGGCAGAAAACTGTTCAACTCCGCTGACGGTTGTTGAAGAAGCATTACAAGTAATCCAACAACTTGAACCGAATGGGGTTGGTGCTCGTAACCTAGGTGAGTGTATCCATTTACAATTACGTCATATGGAAGACTACCAATCTTATATGGAAGACTTGCTTCATAACCACTTGGATTGGATCGCCGATTTTAATTATGATGCAATCAAAAAAGAATATCATATTGAATCAGATGAGATTACAGAGCTGATGAAAATGATTCAAGCATGTAATCCAAAACCTGGAAAGTTACTGGATACATCAGAAGTGGAATACATCGTTCCTGAAGCAAAAATTTATAAAGAAGATGATACATGGAAAATTTCATTCTATAATTGGAGTGTTCCGAAGCTGGTCATTAATCCACTTTATGAAAACATCGAAGATAAGCAGGCTGCTGAATTCCTGAAAAGGAAACGTGAGCAATTGAATTGGCTGGAGGGAGCCATAAAGTATCGGACAGCTACCATAGAGCTAGTCATCCGCAAAGTAGTCGAAAAGCAGTTGCAATTTTTTGAACAAGGTTTATTGCATCTTGAGCCGATGACCTTGAAAGACGTGGCCGATGAATTGGATTTACATCCATCGACAATCAGTCGTACAATCAGCAATAAATATGTGGAGACGCCTCATGGTGTTTTTGCTATTAAGTTCTTTTTTCAGACGGGCATTAAACAAAATGGAGAGAAGATAGCAGCTATTGTAATAAAACATATGATAAAGAATGTGATAGATGGTGAAGATAAAAATCATCCATTATCGGATGAGAAAATCAAAGAAATATTGAGCGAGCAGTATTCTTTGGAAATCGCACGGCGAACCGTGATGAAATATCGCCAGGAATTGAATATCCCAGCTTCATATAAAAGAAAGGAGTAGGACGGGACTTGCATATTATTTTTTACACCAAAGAAGTATGTTCTTTATGTGATGATGCAGAAGGTTTGCTTTCCGCATTGGAATCAGAATATCCACATACGATTGAAAAGAGGGATATTTATACAAAAGACGAATGGTTGGAAGAATACCAGCTTTTGATTCCAGTAGTAGAGGTAAATGGTGAACAACTAAATTGTGAGCAGATCAATTATGATTCGTTAAAAGCCTTGTTACATAAGCACCAGAAGAGAGATTGAAAAATCAATCTCTTTTTTTATGTTCATTTTCTTTGTAAAAAAAAATGACTATGTTATAATGAAATCATGAAGAGGGACACAAAACGTCTATCCTTGGACAATAGTTGTCCAGAAGGAGGGGTATGAACATGAAAGGAATCGTCAACCTTCAAAAGCAGCTCGTCCCAGATTTGTTGCAAGTCATGATTGAACGGTTTACGATTTTACAGTCTGTTCGATTATACCAGCCAATCGGGAGGCGGGCCCTCAGCGAGAATGTGGATCTGACAGAGCGACAAGTCCGCAGTGAGGTTGATTTCTTGCAAGCACAGGGTCTTCTGGACATCACAAGTAAAGGGATGTTTGTTACAAAAGAAGGCGCCCTCCTGTTAGAAAACCTCGCAGATTACATGAGTGAATTAAGAGGTCTTCATGTTTTAGAAAATCGAATTAAGGAAAAGCTATCTATAGCCAATGTGATTATTGTACCTGGTGATAGTGATGAACAGGAATGGGTCAAACAAGAGATGGGGAAAGCATGTGTCACGTATTTGAAATCCATCATCTCAACGAATAATACAATAGCAGTCACCGGTGGAAGTTCGATAGCAGCAGTAGCCAATGTGATGACCCCTTTAAATAAGGAAGAAGATTATCTTTTCGTTCCTGCTAGAGGAGCACTTGGTGAAAAAGTGGAAAACCAGTCCACAAGAATAGCTGAAGAAATGGCGAAAAAATCCCGTGGGAATTACAGTTTGCTTTATGTGCCAGATCCTTTAAGTGAAGCAGCCTATCAAAGTTTGATGGAAGAGCCTTCCATCCAAGATATTGTAGGTAAAATAAAGCAGGCGGATATTGTTCTGCACGGAGTCGGAGATGCTCTGAAAATGGCATATCGACGGAAAACTTCAGCTGAAATTATTGGCAGGTTAAAAGAGAAGCAAGCTGTGAGTGAAGCATTTGGTTATTATTTCGACCAGTCGGGAAATATTGTCCATAGAGTTCGTACAGTCGGATTGCACTTGGAAGACTTGAAGACAATCCCCCATGTCATCACCATTGCTGGTGGGAAATCTAAAGGAAAAGCACTTGCATCCTATTTCAAAACGGGTAAAAGTGAGCTTCTTATCACGGATGAAGCTTGTGCAGAAGAGATTTTAAAAGGGTAAAAGCCTTTTAAATAAATATATCAATTACTATATTTTTATAAATTAGGGAGGCAATATCATGGCAGTAAAAGTTGGTATTAATGGGTTTGGTAGAATTGGTCGTCTTGCACTTCGTAACGCACTTGAGAATAAAGAAGTAGATGTAGTAGCAGTCAATGACTTGACAGATGCTAACATGCTTGCACATCTTTTGAAATATGACTCTGTTCATGGTCGTATGAACGAGGAAGTTAAAGCAGAAGGATCCAGCATTTTTGTTGGAGAGAAGGAAATCAAAGTTTATTCTGAAAGTGATCCAGCGAATATCCCTTGGACTGAACTAGGCGTAGAAGTTGTAATTGAATCTACAGGTCGATTCACAAAACGCGATGCAGCTCAAAAACATATTGATGCTGGTGCTAAAAAAGTTATTATTTCTGCACCTGCTCAAGAAGAGGACCTTACTATTGTAATGGGTGTAAATGATGATAAATATGATCCTGCACAACATCATGTTATTTCAAACGCATCTTGTACAACAAACTGTATCGCACCATTCACAAAAGTATTAAATGACAGCTTTGGTGTAAAACGCGGGTTGATGACAACAATCCACTCTTATACAAATGACCAGCATACTCTAGATTCACCGCATAAAGATTATCGCCGTGCACGTGCAGCTGCAGAAAACATTATTCCTACAACTACTGGTGCTGCAAAAGCGGTTGGTAAAGTATTACCTGAACTTAATGGTAAGCTTAACGGTATGGCTGTTCGTGTACCGACTGCAGACGGATCTCTAACTGATCTTGTAGTGGAATTAGAGAAAAATGTAACTGCTGAAGAAGTAAACAATGCGTTCAGAGAAGCAGCTGAAGGTCCTATGAAAGGTATCTTGGAATATACAGAAGACCCAATTGTTTCTTCTGATATTATCGGAAACAAACATTCTTCTATTGTTGACGGACTTTCAACAATGGTAATGGAAGACAACTTAGTTAAAGTTGTTTCATGGTATGACAACGAATATGCATATGCAGCACGTTGTATCGATCTTGTAGTGTTCATGAATAATAAAGGTCTATAATCTAACCCGACGAATTGTATAGATTCTGGAAGCGGAGGAGGAAGAAACATCCTCCTCCGCTTTTTCATTTATCTATTACAATACATAAATAAAAAACTAATAATCATTCCATGTATTCCCTCTTAATAACAAGCGTTTCATGTGGACCTGTTATATAATGATTAATGGTTAGTATGCTAGGGAAACCTAAACACTAGTAGATTTTTTCTATTACCATTTGGGAGGTTAGTAAGATGCAGAAGAAAACGATGAAAGACTTTGATGTAAAAGGGAAAAGAGTGTTCTGCCGAGTAGATTTCAACGTACCAATGAAAGATGGGCAAGTCACTGATGATACTCGAATCAAAGCGGCAATCCCAACAATTGAATATTTAACAGAAAATGGTGCGAAAGTAATTTTAGCAAGTCACTTAGGCCGACCAAAAGGTAAAGTGGTAGAGGAATTAAGATTGGATCCTGTCGCAGAACGATTGAGCAATTTAACCGGTAAAGAAGTGACAAAAACAGATACAGTGTACGGTGAAGAAGTGAGTGAAGCTGTGTCTAACTTAAATGACGGTGACATTCTATTGATTGAAAATGTCCGCTTTGAAGCGGGTGAAGAAGCGAACGATCCGGCACTTGCAGAGGAATTCGCGAAGATTGCTGATTTGTACGTTAATGATGCTTTTGGAGCTGCTCACCGTGCTCATGCTTCAACCGTTGGTGTTGCTGAGAAGTTACCGGCAGCGGCAGGCTTTTTAATGGAAAAGGAAATTGAAGCTCTCGGTAATGCTTTATCAGATCCGAAGCGCCCGTTTACAGCAATTATAGGCGGAGCAAAAGTAAAAGATAAAATAAACGTGATTGATAATCTTCTTGATAAAGTGGATAACTTGATAATCGGTGGAGGGCTGGCTTATACATTTATTAAAGCGCAAGGCCATGAGATTGGAAAGTCACTTCTTGAAGAAGACAAGTTAGATTTAGCGAATGAATTCATCGCAAAAGCAAAAGAAAAGAATGTAAACTTCTTGATGCCGATTGATACTGTAGTTGCAAGTGATTTTTCAGATAGTGCAGATACGAAAATTGTACCTGTAGATGAGATTCCGGCTGATTGGGAAGGACTGGATATCGGTCCTGATACAAGAGAGCTTTATCGTAAAACAATTCTTGAATCTGCTTTAATTTTATGGAACGGACCGATGGGTGTGTTTGAAATGAACTCATTCGCCGGAGGTACCCGAGAAGTTGCCCAAGCACTAGCAGATACAGAAGGATTCTCCATCATCGGTGGAGGGGATTCGGCTGCTGCGGTTGAGAAGTTTGGCTTGGCGGAACAAATGGATCACGTATCAACTGGTGGCGGTGCTTCCCTTGAATTCATGGAAGGAAAAGTATTGCCAGGTTTAGCTGCTTTAAATGATAAATAATAAGGGGAGGATGAAATCATGCGTAAGAGAGTAATTGCAGGAAATTGGAAAATGAATAAAACAGCGAATGAAGTAAAAGAATTTGTTGAATCTATTCGAGAAAAAGTTCCAGCTTCTGAAAAAGTGGAAGCTATTGTCTGTGCGCCATTCCCATATTTAGCAAAACTAGTTGAGGATACTGCGAACACAAACATTAAAGTTGCGGCACAGAATATGCATTTTGAAGATAGTGGAGCTTTCACAGGTGAGGTAAGCCCGGTTATGTTGAAAGATATCGGTGTTACCCACGTCATTATTGGTCATTCCGAAAGAAGAGAGTTTTTTGCGGAAACAGACAATACTGTAAATCAAAAAACAAAAGCTGCTCATCATCACGGTTTAGTCCCAATCGTTTGTGTTGGTGAAAGCTTAGAACAACGGGAAGCGGATGAAACTGTACAGCATGTCCGCAACCAAGTGACAGAAGCATTAAAAGGCTTATCAGAAGAGGAAGTATCTCAAACCATCATTGCATATGAACCGATTTGGGCAATTGGAACAGGAAAGACAGCATCAAGTGAAGATGCAAATGAAGTATGCCGTGAAATTCGTCAAGTCGTAAAAGAATTGACTTCTGAAGATGCAGCAGAAAAGGTAATTATCCAATATGGCGGCAGCGTAAAGCCTGCAACAATCGATGAGCTATTGAGTCAGTCTGATGTAGACGGAGCTTTAGTTGGTGGAGCAAGTCTCGAGGCGGATTCCTTCCTATCCCTTGTGGAGGCAGGTACAAAATGAGTCAGGATAAGTTAGCAGCACTAATCATCTTAGATGGATTTGCATTACGGGACGAAACGAAGGGAAATGCTGTTAAACTAGCGCATACGCCTAACTTTGATCGCTATTGGAACAACTATCCACACAACCGATTAACGGCAAGTGGAGAAGCGGTTGGATTACCAGATGGACAAATGGGAAACTCTGAAGTGGGGCATCTGAATATCGGCGCTGGCCGAATCGTTTATCAGAGCCTGACTCGAGTGAATTTGGCAATTCGTGAAGGTGATTTTTTCCAAATCGATGCCTTCCTTCAAACTATCCATAAGGCAAAAACAAGTGAAAAAGCGCTCCATCTATTTGGATTATTATCAGATGGCGGTGTCCATAGTCATATTAATCATTTGTTTGCATTGCTTGAACTTGCTAAAGCGAATGATTTGGAAAAAGTATATGTCCATGCATTTCTAGACGGCCGTGACGTTGGTCCGAAGACAGCGGGAGATTATATCCGTCAAACGGAAGAAAAAATGGCTGAGCTTGGAGTTGGACAGTTTGCGACGATTTCTGGACGCTACTATTCCATGGACCGCGACCGTCGCTGGGATCGTGTGAAAAAAGCCTATGAAGCCATGGTACATGGAAAAGGACCAAAATATCATAAGCCAATTGATGTAGTTTATGATTCCTATGAGCAAGGTGTTGTCGATGAATTTATCCTTCCATCTGTCATTGTAGATGATAACGGTGAACCTATCGGAAAGATTGAAGATAATGATTCCATCATTTTCTATAACTTCCGTCCAGATCGCGCGATTCAAATCTCAAGGACCTTTACTGATGCAGACTTCCGCGATTTTGAACGTGGGGATAATGTTCCGCAAGATATCGATTTTGTAACTTTTACAAATTATAGTGATGATATCAATAGTTCAGTAGCTTTTGGACCGACTAATCTACGTAAAACTGTAGGAGAAGTGATCTCGGATAACGGATTGAATCAGCTCCGCATTGCTGAAACGGAAAAGTATCCGCATGTCACTTACTTTATGAGTGGTGGTCGTCATGAAGAATTTCCAGGAGAAAAACGTATTTTAATTGATTCACCAAAAGTTGCGACGTATGATCTAAAACCGGAAATGAGTGCCTATGAAGTGACGGATGCCTTGATGAAGGAATTGGAAGAAGGGAATCAGAATGCAATTATCCTTAACTTCGCCAACCCAGATATGGTTGGACATTCTGGAAAGTTAGAACCGACAATTAAGGCAATTGAAGCAGTGGATGAATGTTTAGGCAAGATTGTCGATAAAATTATCGAACTTGGTGGTACTGCGATTATTACGGCAGACCACGGTAACTCAGATGAAGTTACTACATTAGATGGTAATCCAATGACGGCTCATACGACTAATCCGGTACCGGTCATTGTAACAAAACAAGGTGTTGCCTTAAGAGATGGTGGTATCTTGGCTGACTTGGCACCTACTTTACTTGATGTGCTGGGGATAGAGAAACCAGATGAGATGACAGGTAATTCCTTGCTAATTGATAAAAATTAAGCTTTACTTAAGCTAGATGAAAAAAGGAGAGATGTTAACATGCCATACATTACTGATGTTTATGCAAGAGAAGTATTAGACTCCCGTGGGAACCCGACAGTTGAGGTTGAAATTTCAACAGAATCCGGTGGTTTCGGATCTTCACTAGTTCCAAGTGGTGCTTCAACTGGTGAATATGAAGCAGTTGAACTTCGTGATGGAGATAAAAGCCGTTACCTTGGAAAAGGTGTTGAAAAAGCAGTTAAAAATGTTAATGAGATTATCGCTCCAGAATTAATCGGTCTTGATGTTACAAGACAAAACGTGATTGATGCTCTATTGATAGAGTTGGATGGCACAGAAAACAAGGGTAAATTAGGTGCCAACGCTATTTTAGGCGTATCTATGGCTGCTGCTCATGCTGCATCCAGCTATCTAGATCTTCCACTTTACAATTATCTTGGTGGATTTAACGCAAAAGTATTGCCGACTCCGATGATGAATATCTTGAACGGTGGAGAACATGCGGATAATAACGTGGATATTCAAGAATTCATGATTATGCCGGTTGCTGCTCCAACATTTAAAGAAGCGTTACGCATCGGTACGGAAATCTTCCATTCCTTGAAGAAAGTTCTATCTGACAAAGGCCTAAACACCGCTGTTGGTGATGAAGGTGGATTTGCTCCTAACCTTTCTTCAAACGAAGAAGCATTACAGACAATCATTGAAGCGATTGAAGCTGCTGGTTACAAACCAGGTGAAGAAATTAAACTTGCAATGGACGTAGCCGCTTCTGAGATTTACGAAGATGGTAAATACAACCTTAAAGGTGAAGGTGTCGTTCGTACTTCTGAAGAAATGGTTGACTGGTATGAAGAGATGATCAATAAATACCCTATCGTTTCGATTGAAGATGGTCTTGATGAAAATGACTGGGAAGGCTTCAAGTTGTTGACGGACCGTATCGGCGACCGAGTTCAACTAGTTGGTGATGACTTGTTCGTTACTAATACTGCTAAGCTTTCTGAAGGAATTGAAAAAGGTGTAGGAAATTCCATCCTCATCAAAGTGAACCAAATTGGTACACTTACTGAAACGTTTGAAGCAATTGAAATGGCGAAACGTGCTGGATACACAGCAGTAATTTCTCACCGTTCTGGGGAAACAGAAGACGCGACAATTGCAGATATTGCAGTAGCAACGAACGCAGGTCAAATCAAAACTGGTGCACCATCCCGTACAGACCGTGTTGCGAAATACAACCAATTGTTACGCATTGAAGATGAACTCGCTGGCTTAGGTGAGTACGCAGGCGAAACAGCATTTTACAACTTAAAAAAATAAATCTATAGAAAATACCCTAGGCTGAATTTAGTCTAGGGTATTTTTATGCTTAACTTTCTAGGTTGTCATGTTCTAAAATTGCTAGAACAACGGAAGTTCTCCTTATGCGTCCTTAGATGCTTTCTAAGGACGCGAATGGAGAGGGGAATGCCCTGTTACTTGTAGTTATAACCCTTGTAAGTACATGAATAGGCATGGGGATGGCTTGATTCGTGTTCTTATAGCCTTTATAAGGACACGAATGGACATAAGAATGCATTGATACTTGTTCTTATATGCTTTGTAAGTGCATGAATAGGCATGGGGATGGACTTATTCGTGATCTTATAGTCTTTATAAGGACACGAATGGACATGAGAATGCAGCGATACTTGTTCCTATATGCTTTGTAAGTGCATGAATAGGCATGGGGATGGACTCATTCGTGTCCTTATACCCTTTATAAGGACACGAATGGACATGAGAATGCATTAATACTTGTTCTTATATGCTTTGTAAGCGCATGGATAGGCATTGGGATGGACTTATTCGTGTTCTTATAGTCTTTATAAGGACACGAATGGACATAAGAATGTATTGATACTTGTTCTTATATGCTTTGTAAGTGCATGAATAGGGATGGGGATGGACTTATTCGTGTTCTTATAGCCTTTATAAGGACACGAATGGACATGAGAATGCAGCGATACTTGTTCTTATATGCTTTGTAAGTGCATGAATAGGCATGGGGATGGACTTATTCGTGTTCTTATAGTCTTTATAAGGACAAGAATGGACATGAGAATGCAGGATTACTTGTACTTAGACCTCTTGTAAGTACATGAATAGGAACGACGATGAGTTAATTCCTGTTCTTATAGCTTTACAAGGACATGAATGGACAGGAGAATACATGGTTACTTGTACTTATAACCCTCGTAAAGACTGGAATACCTCAAATGTCCACTTCCTGTCCTTACAGCAAAGAATACCCTCCTACTCATTGTTCTTATTGTAGTGAGGTTACAGTATCGTTATAATCAATTTGAATGGGGGATGTACATGGATATATTACGAACGATAAAAGAAAGGCGTTCCACGCTTGCATTTAAAAATGAAGAGATCGATATTGCGACCTTAAAGGAGATATTTACATATGGTTCCTATGCACCAACCCACTATATGTCAGAAGCATGGCGAATTAAGCTTTATCAAGGAAAAGGAAAACAAATACTAGTCCAAGCCATTTTAAACAGTTATCAGCGTGTTGGGATGCTCCCCAAAGGTGATTCACCAAAAGCAGTTCGTTCCAGGGAGTCTATCGGTAATTTTCTCTTGACGATTCCACATCATGCACTGATTTATTATGAAAAACCGCAAGACCGAATCCGTAATGAAGAAGAGTACTCATCGATTGCTGCATTTATCCAAAATTGTCAGCTTGCAGCTTGGGAATATGATATTGGAATGCTTTGGACGATAACGCCTTATATGCATGATGAACAGTTCATCAAAGAAATTGGGCTGGACCCAGATAAACATAAAATTTCAGCTGTCTTGCAAATTGGTTATCCAGAAAAAGTGACGAGGGATAAGGGGAGAAAACCTGTTAAGGAGTTTCTTGAGGTAATCGAATAAAGAGTAAATATGGATATTTACGGTAAAAGCAAAACAATCATATTATTCTTCTTAATAAAAATGGGTCAATCAAGGATTATCTTGATTGACCCATAATATTACATATTTGTTTTTTCTTTAATAAACTCGACCACTTCTTCGTCTGTACCCATATTCAGCAATTGCTCTTTATAGGATGCCATCTCTTCTTTAGAAAGATTTTTGATTTGTGTTCTTGCTGGTAGAATGGATGTGGCACTCATACTAAATTCATCTAGTCCAAGACCAAGCAATATTGGAATGGCGATTGGATCGCCTGCCATTTCACCACACATGCCAACCCACTTACCTTCGCTATGAGCAGCTTCAATAACGTTATTGACTAAATTAAGAATTGCAGGATGGTACGGCTGGTATAAGTAGGAAACTTGCTCGTTCATCCGATCTGCTGCCATCGTGTATTGAATTAAATCGTTCGTACCAATACTGAAGAAATCAACTTCTTTGGCAAACTGGCGTGCAAGCACAGCCGTGGAAGGGATTTCCACCATGATACCAACTTCAATATCATCTGATACAGCTATTCCTTCATTTTTAAGTGACTCTTTTTCCTCCAAGAGCAACGCCTTAGCTGCTCGGAACTCTTCAAGCGTAGCTATCATTGGGAACATGATTTTCAAGTTTCCATGAACGCTTGCTCTTAAAAGAGCTCGAAGCTGAGGACGGAACACATCTTCATTTTCTAAACAGAAACGAATGGCACGGAAACCGAGAAACGGGTTCATTTCTTTAGGCAAATCGAGATAACTTAGTTCTTTATCTCCTCCGATATCAAGCGTTCGAACGACAACTGCTTTTCCGTCCATTTGTTCTAGAACGGATTTATATGCTTCGTATTGTTCCTCTTCACTAGGCAGGGAAGACTTGCCCATATATAAGAATTCTGTCCGATATAAGCCTACTGCTTCTCCACCATTGTTAAGTACACCTTCGATATCATCCGGCGTACCAATATTGGCAGCGAGTTCAACTTGTACTCCATCAGCAGAATAAGTTTTTTCATTTTTTAACTTTGCCCATTCCTGTTTTTGTTGTTCGTATTTTGCTTGTTTTTCACGATACTCTGATAATGTCGCTTCATCTGGGTTTATGATGACATTACCCTCTAGGCCGTCGACGATGACGATATCACCAGCTTGTACTGTTTCGGTGATCACACTTGTCCCAACAACTGCTGGGATCTCCAGAGAACGGGCCATGATAGCTGAGTGTGAAGTTCTACCTCCGATATCCGTTGCGAATCCCTTTACAAATTCCCGATTTAGTTGTGCAGTATCAGAAGGGGTCAGGTCATTAGCAATAACGATAACCTCTTCGTCGATTAGTGCTGGATCTGGGAATTGCACCTCAAGCAGGTGAGCAAGTACACGTTGGGTTACATCACGGATATCTGCAGCCCGTTCACGCATATATTCATTATCCATATTTTCGAATAGATTAATAAAGCTTGTTGAAACTTCTTCTAAGGCCGCTTCAGCTATAAAGCTTTCTTCTTTTATTTTCTCTTTCATCGGATCGATCAGTTCCGGGTCATTCAGTATAAGTAAATGTGCGGAGAAAATCTCAGCATGATCTTCGCCAATTGTATTTCTCGTATGTTCTTTAATTTTTTCCAATTCTTCGATGGATGCATGTAACGCATTGTCCAGACGATTTATTTCGTGTTCAGGATCTGTTGCTTTCGTTTTTTCATAAGATAAATCTGGAGTCTCCAATTCGTAAACTTTTGAAATTGCAATACCTGCTGCTGCAGCTACACCATTAATTTTCTTCAAGTCAATCACTCCTTATGAAGTTGCTTACTTATCCATTGGTTGATAAATCGAAATACTTCTTGCTTATTCAATTCGTTATGCAATTCATGCCGGGCTTCTGGGTAGACGGCAACAAGAATATTTTCTATATCGGCTTTTGCATAACTTTCCGCTGCCTTAAATACCCCTTTGCTATAATTTCCTACAGGGTCTGCATCACCACTAATAAAAAGTATCGGTAAATCTTTTCTGATTCCTTTATTTTTCTCTTCATCCTGCATCGTTAAGATACCTGTCAATAAATCGACGAAAAAACCTGCAGAAGGGACGTATCCTGAAAGAGGGTCAGTAACATACTCCTCTACGACTTTGCTGTCTCTAGTCAACCAGTCGAAACTGGTCAAACGCTCTACTATCTTATTATTATAATTACCGAATACGAGATTGTTCATCAAGGTCGATTCTTTTCTCGGTTCCTGAAGTGTGGCTATTTCTAGACCTAATCTACTGCTCTTTTCAGGGAAGAATCCAGAGCCTGATAGTATTACTCCCGCCACTTCATGAGAATATTTTTGAATATAATTCCTTGCAATAAAAGAGCCCATGCTGTGGCCATAAATGAAAATAGGCAAGCTGGGATGTTCTTTTTTAATATACTGAATTAGATCATGAGTATCCTCTACCATCCGATCAAAACCATTGCTTTCAGCAATGAAACCAAGTTGGCCTTGTTTTTCACCGGTTTTACCGTGGCCTCGGTGGTCGTCACCATAGACGATGAAACCTTGTTTATTGAAGTGGGATGCAAGATGATCATAGCGGCCGATATGCTCGGTCATGCCGTGGGAGATGAGAATTACAGCTTTTGCTTCTGCAAGCCCTATTTCCCATTTTTGAATATATAATTCACAATCGTCGCTTGCAGTAAACCAAAAACTTTCATTCATGTACCCTCATCCTCCTATACTATCTATTATAACGTGCTTTAATAGAAAATGGAAAAGTTTGAACGTCCATCAATGAAAATGTAATAATAGTCTTGCTATGTAAAATATACTTGTGATAAAGTATATAATAGTTAATACACATTGAACTGGGTAAATCTCCGAATCTGTTCAGCTAATTGCTGTAGAGAAAGGGAATGGAATTCCTCAGATCTTAGTGAAGTTTCACTTATAGTCGCACGGGAGGTGTCATTATAACATGGTGATGGCAGTTAATATTCTACTTGTAATCGATGCAATTATTCTTATCGTATTTGTACTATTACAATCTGGGAAAAGTGCAGGACTTTCTGGAGCGATTTCCGGTGGTGCTGAACAATTATTTGGTAAGCAAAAAGCAAGAGGAATTGACTTGATTTTACATCGTGGTACGATTGTTACAGGAGTTATCTTTTTCCTCTTAGCATTTTTAAGTGCATATGTTTTATAGTAAAGTCTACCCTTATCACGCATGTGGTAAGGGTTTTTAAAATTTTGAAATAGCTGGTAAAGGAGCAGATTAGGATGAAAATTAAGCAGCCAATGCCATTTACTTTTGAAGCTGGACCTCGGGCTGTACTGTTATTGCACGGATTTACAGGACATACAGCAGATGTAAGAATGCTCGGGAGATATTTGGAGAAAGAAGGGTACACTTCGCATGCACCAATATACCGAGGCCATGGACTTCCGCCAGAGGAATTGGTCAAAACAAATGCTGATGAATGGTGGGCAGATGTTCAGCAAGCTTTCCAGCATTTAAAAGAACTAGGATACGAAGAAATTGCTGTTGCCGGTCTTTCGTTGGGTGGGGTGTTTGGATTGAAACTTGCCTACACAACAGAAATCAAAGGAATCATCTCCATGTGCGCACCAATGTTTTTTGATAATGAAAAGCAGTTGACCCAAGGATTTGAGTGGTTTTCTAAAGAGTATAAACAGCTTGAAGGAAAGGAAAAAGGAACGATAGAAAAAGAAGTCCAGGAATTAATGACTTCTGCACCGAAGCTGTTTCCAATGATTAAAGAAAAGATTGATGAGGTTAGGGAAAATATCGATACGATCTATACACCAACATTTGTAGTACAAGCCCGCCAAGATAAAATGATTAACACAGAAAGTGCCAATTACATTTATGAAAATGTAGAGGCAGACTTAAAAGACATCAAATGGTACGAAGAATCAGGGCATGTCATCACGATAGATAAACAAAAAGATGAACTACATAATGACATCCTCGACTTCTTGAATAAGCTCGATTGGAAAGAATGATTAAAAAAAGCTGTGAAAGGTAATAAATATAATGAAAGTAGGTGAGATGATGAAAGATAGAATTCTTACATTTTTTAATGAAAGAGATTCGAGACCATTAAGTGTGGATGAAATAGAAGAAAGTATGGAGATTACGGATGCAGAAGAATTTAAAGAATTAATCAAAACACTTAATCACTTGGAGGAAACTGGTGAGCTCGTCCGTACTAGAAAAAATCGTTATGGTCTACCGGAAAAAATGAACCTTGTATTGGGAAAAATCCAAATGCATAAAAAAGGATTCGCTTTTCTGCTGCCGGAAGAGGAGGGGCAGGAGGATATATATATTAATCCATCGGACTTAGCCTCTGCGATGAACGGAGATAAGGTCTTAGTCCGACGGGATAAGCCTTCTAATGCTGGCGAACGGGCAGAAGGAGTTGTTCTCCGTATACTGGAACGTGCAGTTACAGAAGTCGTGGGAACGTATGATGATAACCAGAATTTTGGATTTGTCATACCAGATGATAAGCGGATTCCTAATGATATCTTTATACCGAAGAGTAAAGCGAACGGTGCGGTAGACGGTCACAAAGTCATTGCCCGGATTACGAAATACCCTGAAGCGTGGAGTAGTGCAGAAGCGGAGATTACTCAGATTCTTGGGCATAAAAATGACCCGGGAATTGATATCATTTCCATCATCTATAAACATGGCATATCCATCGATTTCCCTGACGAAGTGTTAAAGCAGGCGGCTGAAACTCCTGAGGTAATAGCCCCGGAAGAGTTGGAAGGACGTAAGGACCGACGCGATGAAGTGATTGTCACGATCGATGGAGCGGATGCGAAAGACTTGGATGATGCTGTTTCAGTAAAAAAGTTGGATAATGGCAATTACTTGCTTGGTGTTTATATTGCAGATGTGACACACTATGTGGAAAAGGACTCTCCAATTGACAAAGAAGCATTTGAGAGAGGGACGAGTGTATATTTGGTCGATAGAGTTATCCCGATGATTCCTCATCGATTATCCAATGGTATTTGTTCACTCAACCCCCAAGTAGACCGTCTGACAATTGGCTGTGAAATGGAATTCAATTCCAGTGGGGAAGTAGTGAAACATGAAATTTTCCCAAGTGTGATCAATACGACGGAACGTATGACTTATTCAGATGTAAATAAAATTCTGGTCGATCTTGATGAGGAGCTACGGGAAAAGTACGCCGATTTGGTACCAATGTTTGAACATATGGAAAAGCTTGCGGAAATTTTACGTGGAAAGCGGAAAGGCCGTGGAGCGATTGATTTTGATTTCAAAGAGGCAAAAGTTCTCGTGGATGATGATGGTAAAGCTACGGACGTAGTTTTACGTGAGCGTTCTGTTGGAGAACGTTTAATCGAAGAATTCATGCTTGCTGCCAATGAAACGATTGCAGAGCATTTTCACTGGCTAGATGTACCATTTATCCATCGGATACATGAAGAACCAGACTCAGGAAAATTAGAAAGCTTTTTCGAATTTCTAGCAAGTTTAGGTGTTCCGGTGAAGGGGAAGGCGAATGATGTTCATCCTCAAGCTTTGCAAAAAGTGTTGGAAAAATTAAAAGATGAGCCAGAGGAAATGATTGTTTCCCGATTGATGCTGCGTTCTATGAAACAAGCGAAATATGCACCTGAGAGCGTCGGTCACTTTGGACTCGCAACAGAGTTTTATACCCATTTCACTTCTCCAATCCGTAGGTACCCGGACTTGATTGTCCATCGATTGATCCGTACGTATCTTTTTGATAAAGAAATGGATAGAAAAACACTTGCCACCTGGAGAGAATCACTTCCGGAAATTGCTAGACATACGTCTGAGATGGAACGGCGTGCAGTTGATGCAGAACGAGAAACGGATGATTTGAAGAAAGCCGAATTTATGCTTGATAAAGTCGGTGAAGAATATGAGGGTGTCATTAGTTCTGTAACAAACTTCGGGCTTTTTGTGGAGCTGGAGAACACGGTGGAAGGGCTTGTCCACGTCAGTTATTTAGTGGATGATTATTATCATTACAATGATCGGGCTCATGCTCTTATCGGTGAGCATACGGCAAAAATGTATCGAGTCGGTGATGCTGTGAAGGTAAGGGTGGTTCAAGTCAATCTTGAAGAACGAGTGGTTGATTTTGAACTTGTGGAAGCCAAGCCAAAAAAACGTCGTAAACCAGTGAAACAAGAAGTCGGTGCAAAACGACAGAGTAATTCCAAAGGAAAAGCGAATGGAATGAAGAAGAAACGGAAAAGAAGAAAGTAGAAATAAACAGCGGGAGAGAGGTCTCGCTGTTTTTATTTACTCTCAATTATAATAAAAGTTGCGCATGGTAAAAATATTTGTTGACAGCTAAGTTGGGTTTCACATATACTTATTCTAGAAGTAAATTTATATCATTTTGATTCGCTGTAATGGCGGGGGTGAAAAATTGGAACATGTAGGTCTAGCATTACTTTTTACGCTTTTTGCTGGTCTTGCTACCGGCGTTGGAAGTTTACTCGCGTTCTTTACAAAAACTACGAATACGAAATTCCTTTCATTTGCACTTGGTCTTTCTGCAGGTGTAATGATTTACGTATCAATGATTGAGATATTTTTCAAAGCAAAAGATGCACTAGTTTCTTCCTTTGGAGATACAGAAGGGTATTGGATAACTGTCGTTGCATTTTTCGGTGGAATGTTAGTTATTGGGATTATTGATCGATTCATTCCCACGTACTCTAATCCCCATGAAGTTAAAAAAGTTGAGGATATGAAGAAACCAGGAAATGCAATTAACGATCCGGAATTGATGAAAATGGGAATGTTCACTGCGTTGGCTATTGCTATCCACAACTTTCCGGAGGGGATTGCCACTTTCGTCTCGACATTGCAAGATCCCTCGATTGGGTTTGCCATCGCGGTCGCAGTAGCGATTCATAATATTCCTGAAGGGATTGCAGTATCTGTGCCGATTTACTATGCTACAGGGAACAAGAAGAAAGCTTTTAAGTATTCTTTTCTGTCGGGCTTAGCTGAACCGATAGGAGCCGTCATTGCATTCCTTGTTTTGATGCCTTTCTTAAGTGAGGCATTGTTTGGGATAATTTTTGCCATGGTTGCTGGAATAATGGTGTTCATCTCGTTGGATGAACTTTTACCGGCAGCAAAGCGTTACGACCAAACACATTTATCGATCTACGGTGTGATAGCAGGTATGGCAATTATGGCAATCAGCCTCATTTATTTACAATAGGCCTTGATTGTTGGCATATTCGCTGGAATTTGATAGAATTATATTCTATGCAAGGTTTTCGTGGGAGGTGTAATCATGCCTAAAGGATTAGGAAAATCAATCGCAGAAAACAGAAAAGCACGACATGATTATTTTATTGAAGATACGTATGAAGCAGGGATAGTCCTTCAAGGAACAGAAATTAAATCCCTAAGGCTCGGTCGGGTGAATATCAAAGATGCTCACGCTCGGATTGTAAACGGAGAGGTATATCTGGTTAATCTTCATATTGCTGAGTATGAACAAGGCAACCGATACAATCATGACCCGACCCGCTCCAGGAAACTGTTGCTGCACCGGAAGCAAATTGATAAATTGATCGGTTTGACGAAACAAGAAGGATATACGCTTGTACCACTGAAAATTTATATTAAAAATGGTTATGCAAAAGTGCTGTTCGGCTTAGGTAAAGGTAAAAAGAAATTTGATAAGCGTGAAGATATGAAACGGAAACAAATGAAACGGGATGCGGACCGGGCGATGAAGGAGCACAACCAATAAGAGGCAACTGCCCGCTCCCCCTTTTCATTTTGTTCACTTTATGCTATAATGAACACAGAGCTTGAAAACAGCCCTAGCAGTTCTCATTTTATGGGGACGTTACGGATTCGACAGGGGTAGGTTGAGCTCAGGTTGCGCGTCGAGGTTACGGCTCGTAAAACGTAAACGCCTATAACTGGCAAAAACGAAAACTACTCTTTAGCAGCTGCATAAGCACTGACTAAAGGATCCTTCCTGCAATTGCCTGTGTTGCAGATTGAAGGGTCTCAAACTCTAGCAGGCTGGACTGACTTCCACCGTCTGAGGATCGTCAGTCGAGATTAACCAGACTAGCTTTCACAAAGCCTGTTGGTAGGCTGAGTGGATAGCGAAATACTAATATACCAACTACACGTGTAGAAGCCTGAGTGGCAATATCTCTGGACGTGGGTTCGATTCCCACCGTCTCCACCAATACATAATGTTGGTGGTTTTTTTATTTCTAGCTAATCTATCACGGCCATAAAAATGAAGATTCCAACTATCTCCTTTATGAAGTATGTCACCCGGATGTGCTTTGTTTCTGGATTTCCTCTGTAAGAAATTAAAGCTCGTTTGCATCAACTGCATATAATAATATCCAATCAGCACTAACTGTATTAGGTTTATTCTTAAGTACATCCAACGTTTATACTAATTTTTTTCCGCTGTGTTAACCTCTTACATTGCTTTTCGATTAACGTTAATATTTTTGCTCCTATTGACCTTTCTGAGAAGTCAAGTACGCTCACTTTAGCTGGAAATTTAGAAGTTATCCCCCGTATCTTTGTCTCACTTCTTCCGGCCAATAAAAGGTTTTATTGCTTTCTAATTATTCACCTTTTCCACTTGTAGCTGATGTTGCAAAATATCAAAACTTATATAATTAATACTCATGCATTATGAGTTCCAATTTGGTCGACAGTTGATAAGGTCATTACGTGAGGTACTATAACATTTTCTTCAATAACACTTTTAAACCAACCAAGAACAGACTGTGGAAATTCAGGTGAATTTGCTGTATTAAAATCGAGAAAAAGGATACCTTTATGTTCCCCAGTAAATCTTATGTATTCAAATCTCCTTTTAATAGTCATTGTATTTTACAGTTATTTAATATTTTCTTTAAGAGTTATAAATCCAATAAGCACTGATTATTTTGAAAATATAGTATAAAATGATATATTAATAATACATACTAACATAGTATGTTACATGTATTGTAGGGGATAGGGGGGGGATTTGGGTGTATGAACATAAAGTTGTAGAGGTCAAGTTGTCAGCTTTCAAACTTTCGCCAGAAGAAGACTACCAATCCGTCGTTGATTCTCATGAAAAAGAAGGCTGGGAGTTAATGCGAATTGATTCAGGTATAAGTGGATATGGGATTCCCGCTTTATTTAGGGTAATATTTAAAAGAAAAAAAGAAAAAATGGAGAAAGATATTGGTTAAAGCTTTAAAAATCCCTGGCATATATAATGTTTAGGGATTTTTCTATTTCATATATCATAGTACAACGTTCGTGTTTAAAATTAGGGCGGAGGCATAAGTTAGGATAACATCTTAGATTCCCGTCAATCCGTCGAGAAAATTTTAGATTAAAAAAGTAATGATATTGGCAATAAAAATGGGACAAGAGGAAGGGCAAACCGACCTAATGTCCCATTTCATAACGAATTTGGTGTAAATAATTTAAAGATGGGATTTACCTTTTAATGATGTACATGTCCACCTTTAGATGGGTTCGTAATCATAAATCCAGGATTGTCCCCGACATAGAAATATTGGATCCAGATTCCGTCCAGAAAATCTTCGCGGCTATCCAGTAAAATTTCGATATCTTTGTCCGTCTGTACAATTTCGTCATGTTCTTGTGGAGTATCCAGACTTAAGCCGTAATGTGCATGGTCCCCGTGGATATGATCGATATAAACTCGAATCATTTTGCCTTCCGCTTCATCGGTTTCCAGCATTTTCTTTAATTCCTTTGCAGCATTACGATTGATTTTACATTTCATGTTAAAGTCTCCAATCTATAAGGTTCTATTTTTATTATCTCATGAAATAATCCGATTAGTCATTTTTAAAGATTCTACTTTTCATTGTGTAAAAACGATATTACTGGTCATTTCTCTTTTGTGTACATATTTTTGAAGAAAAGTAATAAAAAAATCGAACCACAGTTGGTTGGTTCGATTTTTTGTATGAAGTTTGATTGCCAAACTTTACACTTTCATTTGATCTAATATGAATTTTTGGATGGCATGAGCTACTCCACCTTCATTGTTCGTAAGGGTTTCGTAGTCAGCGACCGCTTTAACTTCTGGAATCGCGTTCTTCATCGCTACTCCACAACCTGCAAATTGAATCATGGAGATATCATTTCCATTATCCCCGATGGCCATTATTTCATGTTGTTTAATTCCAAGCTTCGTTGCCAGTAACTTGACCGCATTACCTTTCGTTGCGTCCGGATGAGTAAATTCAAGGAAATGTGGGGCACTTTTTACAATAGCGTATTCTTCACTTAATCCCTCAGGTAGTTTTTCCATTATTTTAGATATCTTACTCGGCTCATTGATATACATGATATTCGGGATAGTGCGCTCTTTCGGAAATTCATTGACCGGACAGAAGTTTAAAGGGATATCGTTCAAGTAGGATTCTAATATCGTATATTTACTGATCTTTTGATTGGGAGTATATAGTTGTTCTACATCAAAGAAATGCATCGGTGTATTCAACTCAAGGCTCAGCTCATACAATTGAAGTAAATGCTTATTTTCCATAGAGAACTCATTCACTACTTCACCGGTGTTTGAATTCTCGATATAGGCACCATTAAAGGCGATAGCATAGTCTTCTGCTTCATTCAAATTCAATTCTTTTACATATTCCCGCATGCCGACAATTGGCCGCCCCGAACAAAGCACAATCTTGATTCCAAGTTTTTTTGCTTCGACTAACGTATCTTTTACCTCTTGAGGAACTTCATGATAATCATTTAATAATGTTCCATCCATATCAATCGCAATTAACTTAAACATGAATACGCTCCTTATAATTTCTGATAGGTCCATTATACGATATTTCCTCATTTTATTCATTGATTTGTTTGACTTCCATACTATTTTCGAGAAGGCTCTGATTTTCTGAAATAAAAATGGAATATATGGGAAATCTATGAATAGTAAGCTTCTGCCACTGGAGAAAGATAGGATATGAAGTTTCGTACCATTAATTTTACATAATCTTTATAATTTTCGGTTTGAATGTAGCTTATAATTGAACGATGAAAAGGTGTCCATCATATCTTAATCATAAGAGGAGGTCATGTTCTTGGCTAGATTCCACTTATACAACTACACGTTCGAAAACTTAAGCGAAAAAAACATGTCTTTTCAACAGGTGTTTCAGAACATAAAAAGGTTTATGGAAAAGGATCCGTACGGCAGTTATAAATTGATGTTCGGAACAGATTCTCAAGTTCATTCCACGTATACTCGTTTTATTACCGGAATCGTTATTCAATGTGAAACAAAAGGAGCCTGGGCATGTATTCGTAAAGTTATCGTACCAAGGAAAATGAACCAGCTGCATGAACGAATTTCTTTTGAAACGAGTTTGACAGAAGAAGTTGTCAGTATGTTTACAGAAGAAAGAAAAGAAGAGTTGATTGAGATTGTTTTACCTAATATATATCGCGGTGGTTCCTTTACAATAGAAGGTCATATTGACATCGGTTCTGGCGATAAAAATAAAACTAGAATATTTGTAAATGAAATGCTTGCAAGAATGGAAGCGTTGGGTATAGAGCCGAAAATCAAACCAGAAGCTTTTGTAGCCAGTTCCTATGCAAATCGATATACAAAGTAATCCTCCATATATTTAATAAAAAACGGGTATAGTACTAATTAAACATGTGGGTTTGTCTGCATGTTTAATTTTGATGGAGATTTATATAATAAAATGAAAATGACACAGCTGGAGAGATGATCATCATGAAGTCGCTAACAAAAGAAATCATTCGCTTGTCAAACATGAATATTTATTGTGAACATTTACTTCAAGATAAACCCCCGATCATTTTTATCCATGGATTTGTATCCTCTGTTTCTACGTTTCGACGGGTTATTCCAAAGTTGTCTGATAGCCATTCGATAATTGCTATTGATTTGCCGGGATTCGGAAAAAGTGAGAAGAGCACTACTTTCACGTATACATATGAGAATTATGGAAGGCTGATTACTGCTTGCATGGATTATTTCAATTTGGACAAGGCCTCAATTGTAGGACATTCCATGGGTGGTCAAGTTGCTCTCCATTCGACAATCCTGGTGCCGGAAAGGATTGATAAACTTGTATTGATCGCGAGCTCTGGCTATTTGGATAAAGCAAGGGCTTGGCAAAGATACGCTTCCTATCTTCCATTTAGTGCACAAGTGGCCAAGCGGTTCGTGCATAAGAAGACTGTCCAACAATATTTGGAGAATGTGTTATATGATACAACCTTTGTATCGAGAGACTTGATTGAAGCATATAGTCAGCCTTTACAAGAAAAGAACTTCTATAAAACTTTAATACGTCTTTTGCGTTTCCGTGAAGGTGATCTAAGCAGTGAACAGTTAAAGGAGATACATCAACCAGTATTGTTGATTTGGGGATTGGAGGATCGAGTTGTACCAGTACAGATTGGTGTTCGTTTATCAGAAGACCTTCCAAATAGTCATTTATTTACCTACGAGAAAGCTGGACATTTAATTACCGAGGAGAAATCGCAGGAAGTTTCTCGAAATATTTTATCCTTTTTGGACGGTTGAATCACCAGGTAAACCTTCGTATATCAGCACTTTTCAAATAACGAAATTTACAAGAATAATTATTCTTCTATTTTTTCAGAAAAAGGGGTTGCAATATAATTTGATTTCGAATAGACTGTATTATAACAAGATAACAATTAATTAGATTGTTATATAAAAGGAGGAAAACAACATGATAAAGTATGGTCACGTGTCGTGTCCTGAGTGCGGTCAAGAAGTGGATGCTAAAAGCTATACGATGGAGTGTGATTATTGTTTATCGAAAAAAGAGGGTGATTAATTTTTTTGATTTTATTGTTATATAACAATGAGGGGTTATTGTTTCTATAGTACAACAAGGGGTGATGAATCAAGATGCTTACCAATCAATCTGCCGTGGAAATCGAGCACAGGGAAACCTTTCCGGAAATTCTGACGCCTCAAGCGTTGGAGTTTCTGGAAAAGCTTCACACGAACTTCGATGAACGACGAAGAAATTTATTAGAGATTAGGCAACAGATCCAAAAAAAGCTTAATGAAGGAAAACACTTAAAATTTCTGGAAGAGACGAAGCATATTCGCGAAAGTGAATGGACCGTTGGACAAATACCAAAAGACCTGCGAGATCGCAGGGTAGAAATTACTGGACCCGTAGAGAGGAAGATGATTATAAATGCTTTGAACTCCGGTGCAAAAGCATTTATGGCAGACTTTGAAGACGCTACCTCTCCAACTTGGGAAAATATGATGAATGGTCAAATCAATTTAAAAGATGCTGTGAGAAGAACAATTGATTTTACAGGACCAAATGGTAAAAAATATGTGCTGAACGAAAATCCGGCTGTACTAATCGTCCGTCCAAGAGGATGGCATTTGGAAGAAAATCATTTAATGGTGAATGGAAAACCAATGTCTGGAAGTTTAGTAGATTTCGGGCTTTACCTGTACCATAACGCTTCAGAATTATTGGCTCAAGGTAGCGGTCCATATTTTTATTTGCCAAAAATAGAAAACCATTTAGAAGCAAGACTTTGGAATGATATCTTTGTTTTTTCACAAAATGAGCTCGGTATTCCGCAAGGCACTATTAAGGCAACGGTATTAATTGAAACAATCACCGCAGCGTTTGAAATGGATGAAATACTGTTTGAACTTCGTGAGCATGCTGCTGGTTTGAATTGTGGACGCTGGGATTATATTTTCAGTTATATTAAGAAGTTCCACAAAGATCCAGAGAGGATATTGCCTGATCGTGCAGCCGTTACGATGGAAGTCCCTTTCATGCGTGCTTATTCCTTACTTGCCATTAAGACTTGTCATAAACGAAATGCATTTGCCATGGGCGGGATGGCAGCACATATACCAGTGAAAAATGATGATGAAAAAAATAAAATCGCATTTGAAAAAGTAAGAAAGGATAAAGAACGAGAAGCGAATGACGGGCATGATGGCACATGGGTAGCCCACCCGGGGATGGTTGAGCTTGTTACAGATGTATTTAATCAAGCAATGCCGACACCGAATCAAGTACACAGAAAACGAGAAGATGTGGAGGTGACGGAAGATAATCTCATCCAGTTGCCAGAAGGCGATATTACAGAAGAAGGACTAAGGACAAATGTGAGTGTCGGTATTCAATATACAGCAGCTTGGTTATCAGGTAGAGGTGCTGTACCAATAAATAATTTGATGGAAGATGCAGCAACTGCAGAAATTTCACGTGCACAAGTTTGGCAATGGGTAAGGTATCCAAAGGGTGTGCTGTCGGATGGAAGAAAGGTGACGCTTACGCTTGTGGAAACGATCACTCAGGAGGAATTATTGAAGATAAAAGATCGGATTGGGGCAGAGGCTTTTAAACAAGGAAACTATGAAAAAGCGGCTGAGATTTTTCTGGAATTAATCAAAAAGGATTCATTTGCTGAGTTTCTGACGTTACCGGCTTATGAACAACTAACCAAAGGGGGAAATAATTAATGTATCAAGAAAGAGCAGAGCAATTGCAGAAAGAATGGGAGAACGATCAACGTTGGGAAGGTATTGTACGAGATTATTCCGCGGAAGATGTGATTCGCTTAAGGGGTTCACTGGATATTGAGCACACGTTGGCAAAACGAGGGTCAGAAAAGCTATGGAAGCTTATTAATGAAGAAGATTTTATCAATGCATTAGGTGCACTTACTGGAAATCAGGCGGTTCAGCAAGTGAAGGCAGGATTAAAAGCAATTTACTTGAGTGGGTGGCAAGTTGCTGCGGATGCGAATCTATCAGGTCATATGTATCCGGATCAAAGTTTATATCCTGCTAATAGTGTTCCTCATGTCGTAAAACGCATCAATCAGGCGTTACAGCGGGCAGATCAGATTCATTATTCAGAAGGGGAAAATGATATCGATTGGTTTGCACCTATTGTTGCGGATGCAGAAGCGGGTTTCGGCGGACAGTTGAACGTATTCGAACTGATGAAAGGGATGATTGAATCGGGTGCGGCTGGGGTCCACTTCGAAGATCAATTATCTTCTGAGAAGAAGTGCGGCCATCTAGGCGGGAAAGTACTTCTGCCGACACAAACAGCTGTGAAAAACTTGATTGCCGCTCGTTTTGCAGCAGATGTGATGGGTACTCCAACGGTAATTATCGCGCGGACGGATGCGAATGCTGCAGATATGATCACAAGTGATGTTGATCCGTATGACTCACCGTTCATCACTGGTGAGAGGACTTCCGAAGGATTCTTCCGAACAAAAGCGGGCCTTGATCAGGCGATTGCCCGAGGTTTAGCTTATGCACCATATGCAGACTTGATCTGGTGTGAAACATCAGAACCGGATCTGGAGGAGGCACGTCGCTTTGCCGAGGCAATCCATGAAAAATATCCAGATAAATTGTTGGCATACAATTGTTCACCATCCTTTAATTGGAAACGGAAATTGTCGGACGCTGAGATTGCTAATTTTCAACGTGAGCTAGGAAAAATGGGATATAAATTCCAGTTCGTTACATTGGCTGGCTTCCATGCATTGAACCATAGCATGTTTGAACTTGCAAGAAAATATAAAGATGAAGGTATGGCAGCTTATTCTGAGTTGCAGCAGGCTGAATTTGCGAGTGAGCAGCATGGATACACAGCTACAAGACATCAACGTGAAGTTGGTACAGGTTACTTCGATGAAGTGGCACAAGTTATTTCTGGAGGAGAATCTTCTACTACCGCATTAACTGGATCAACAGAAGAAGAGCAGTTCACAAGTTAACGTATCAGAGCGAGTAACCCGATTCGGGAAGCTCGCTCTTATTTTTGGTACAGAGTAAAATATTAGGTCCTTCAATTATCATCTCATTATGATTCCTTGATTTGAAGCAAACTCAGAATTAGTAGGGTTTCTTAACTCATCCGACTTGACGAAACTGCTTATTTGCGTTATGATATATGTAATTAAATATATTTGAATTTAACTTTTTTATTTTCAATAATATATGGGGGTAGATGAATGGTTACGCTTTATGTTACACCTAGTTGTACTTCCTGCAGAAAGGCTCGGAAGTGGTTTCAAGAACATGATATTGCTTACAGAGAAAGAAATATCATGTCAGAACCTCTACAAAGAGACGAAATCAAAGAAATACTCCGTCTGACTGATAACGGAACGGAGGAAATAATTTCTACTCGTTCTAAAGCATTTCAACAGTTAAAACCTGATTTAGAAAAGTTATCCCTACAGGAATTACTTTCATTAATCGAAGAAAATCCTGGAATTTTAAAACGTCCCATCATGTTGGACGACAAGCGTCTGCAAGTTGGATATAATGCAGACGAAATCCGCAGTTTCTTGCCTCGCTCTGTTCGCGAGTTCAATTTACAGGAAATGCAAAAGGCTATCAACTAATCATGTAATGGTTTCAATATATATTTTAACGTGCTATTTTTCGGCTAAACGAAGAATAGCACGTTTTTTGTTGTACAATTAAATCTGATAATATTTTTTGAAAACATGCAACTTTATATAGTTTGCCAGCATCTTAAGTGTAGGGGGGGAGGGAGCAAGTGGTGAACCTAGTCGATAGGTTAAGAAAAAAAGAAGAGGAAGCATTGGTTGAAGTGATGAATCTTTATGGGAACTATTTGCTCTGAATGGCTTATCTGTTGGTAAAAGACCATCAACGGGCAGAAGAAGCCGTACAAGATGCTTTTATTACAGCTTTCAAAAAAATAAACCAACTGGAGAAAGACGCACTTATCAAGAGCTGGTTGACTACCATTACGATCAATCACTGCCGTCAGCAGTTGAGGACGTGGAACTATAAACATATCATACCCAACTTAGAAGCAGTAGAACGCTTGAGGGACAAGGATGCTGCGACAAGTCCAGAAGCAGAACTGCTGGAGTTGGAATGGAATCATCATCTGACAGCTGCTATTCACGCACTAGATTATAAGTATCGAGAGGTAATTACTTTATTTTACTTTAATGAATTGAAAATTGCTGAAATCTCAGCTCTGACAAATACGAAGGAAAATACCGTGAAATCACGCTTGAAACGAGCAAAGGAGATGCTGAAAGCAAGTTTAATAGAAAAGGAGGACGGTACGGATGGAAGAAAAAACGCAAATCAAGAAACATCTTGACCAGGAGTTGAAAGACTTACACTTCACCAAACACGTTGACGTTCTGAATAAGATAAAACAACCAACCAGGAAAGAAAAACTGAGTCAGCTTTGGAATAAGGAAGTCACGATACCAATCCTCCCTGTAAGTTCAGTTCTTGTCATTCTCCTTTTCAGTTATGGGATTTTCGTCATTCAAGATATAAACGTGGAATATGAACAGAATGAGTTGATTAACATAGGAGGCAACAGATATTGGCAAGAAGATATCGAGGGGAGGATGAAGAATGAAGAGCAGCGTTAAGCTGAAAGTTAAACATTTAGTAATGATAGCCTTCACTGTATTCTTGATCTTTCCTTTGGCTATGATATTCCTGATTCCCCAAATAGAACTGGGTTTGGTGAAATACAAACACTCAACCGGAATCACAGTAGCAAGGGAACAAGTAATTGAACTCTTGGAAAGTAATATCTTTCCTTCTCAAAAGTACAGCTTAATTCAAAACCATTTGTTAGGTGGGGAATGGCTGGGAGATTACGATATTTACGTCGGACCGACCATGTCGACAAGTATCATCGAGGAGGAATCCCAGTTATTCAGTTGGGAAGAGAAGAAGCCATATCTCAATGATTACTTAGAGAATGGGCCCGTCGATTATCCTTTAATAAATGCTGCGGTGCAACTAGCTGCTGAAGCTGTAAGGAACGGTGATGAAGCAAGGGCCGAGGGAATATATAAACTTGCTAAAGAACGATTGAACCATCCTGATTATTCATATTTAATATCTGAATTGGAACTTTCTTTTGTCAAACTTTATATTCAATCGGGCAATCCAGACAAGGCGGAGAACTTTCTTGAAACAATTGATATCCATAGAGGAGATTTCTATTATCAGGCTGAAAAAGTAAAATACGAGGCGTTGATTCTGTTACACAAAGGTGAGAATCACGCAGCTCTCACTAAAGTAAAAGAAGGAATGACAGATTTTGAAAAGGCTTGGGACGCGGAAGGAAATGAAGACTCAATTGAATATAGCAAAGTATATGAAGATTTGGAGCGTTTAAACTACACAATAGATAGCTCCACCGGAGAGTTAACCACCGTGTCAGGAAACATCAGCCGGAAAGATGGAACACCGATTGCTCAAGCGGGTGTATTTTTACGTGAGTCATCCATGGTTAATCGTTCAGTGGGCCCAGATGAATTTTATCAAGTGACGACGGATGACTCGGGCAACTTTGAATTTCAAAATGTTGTAGCTGGGAGCTATCAAATATTCGTAGGATTCCATTACGACCAAATTGATGGATATACTTGGCCAGTTGATTTAAATGATTGGATCTATGCAGATGGTGGAGAAATCGCTTATGATATTACGCTTGCCCCACTGATGGAAGTTTATGAACCAGTAAATGGAACTGTACTAAAGGATGATGAAATTGAGTTCAGTTGGGAACCTGTGTCTGGAGCTGCATATTATACCCTCCAGTTTAGCATTATTGATGACGGTCTTACTTACAGTTTAGGACTTGACATGGAAGCGAGAGAAAGCACCATCACTATTCCTGTAGAAAGCATTTATAATCTCGCGTCAAGTTCTATTATGGGTGTAGATGATACAGAATGGGAATATTTTAATCCAGCCTACTATTTAGGGTTCGAAAACTCTCATGGAGTATATTCATGGAGCGTTCAAGCTTTTGATGAAAAAGGCAATCTAATTACTCGCAGTGATGGTTACCGCCTAGCTGGAGACAGTATCGGCAACCTCCCAATATTGTATTTGCAGCAGAGAGAATTAACAAAGGCTGATGAATGGCTTATTGAAGGCAAACTGGAAGAAGCACTTCGACAATACAAAGAAGATATTGAAGTGAATCCAAAAGATACACACAGCTTGCGGATGATTACGAGAATCATTGGCATACAAGCAGATGGTGATTATAGTAAATTATTGGAACTTCAGCTTCCGTACTATAAACAATTGATAGAACTAACAGGTGATCCTAACTATATATTCTGGGTGTTGGATCACTATTACACAGAAAGAGATTGGAGAAACTATCAAATCTGGTTTGAAAAGTATAAAGCAGCGTCTGAAGGGGATATTGATCCTTTTGTCAAAAGCTATCATGCAAATGCTTTAATGTTTCAAGGTGAATATAAAAAAGCAGCGGAACTCCACAAAGAAGCAATTGAAGCTGGTGGTGACCATCGGTATATAGGTAACTTGTTAGCTTTAGAGATTTATCTTGGAGCTGATTTTGAAAAGGTAATCGAGCTGGCAAATGTCTATCCTTACCATGAGCACATTGCTGGTTCGGAAGGTTTCGTACACTGGGCAAGCCTCCTTCAATCTGTGAAGAAAGACGTGGAAGCGGATGAGGAGGCACTGAAAATGCTGAAGCAAGGGCTGAAACTCTACTTTACGGATGAGCAAGCTGAGCTGGAAAATTGGAAACAAAAAACTTCGAAGAACAATTTCGTGAAGTTAATAAATTTATTAGAAGTTATGAATTAATAACAAAGCAGCGTGAAGCAAATGAATCCACACGCTGCTTTACTATATGAAAATGAGCGATACTACAAGACATACCAGTACACACAAATGAAATGAAAAAAACTGCCGAAAAGAATAAAGATATGAAAAATCTCATGGAAACCCCAATTTTTTATTTGGAGGAATTTCGGTTTAAATCCATAAATGATTCCACCAACCGTGTAGGCAATCCCACCGAGGATAAGGTAAGCCATCCCGCCCGTACCAAGGGAAGGTGCCAATTCACCGGTGAAAAAGATAACGAGCCAGCCCATCACCAGGTAGATGGATGTGGACAACCATCTAGGAGATGAAAACCAAGTTAATTTGAATATGACACCAAGTAATGCAAGACCATTAATTACACAGAATAATATCCAACCTAAAGTGTTATTTAACGTAATTAAACAAAAAGGGGTGTATGTCCCAGCGATTAATACAAATATCATGGAATGGTCAATTCTTCGTAACCAAGAAATCACTTTATCCTTTGCAATCACCATATGATAAGTTGCTGAAGCAGAGTAAAGCAATATCATACTGACTCCAAAAATAATCACTGCCAAAAGTCCCAACATGGAATGCCCCTCAGATACTGCCTTAACAATCAGCGCAATAAGTCCGATTAGAGCAAAAATGGCTCCGGCTAAGTGGGTAAAGCTATTAATCGGTTCCCTTACATATTGATTCATTAATATACCCCTTCCTCTACATAATGTAGTTTTAAAAACTATATCATCGTGTTATAATGATTTATATCATAGTTCGCGATAAGTCGTCAACTATAAAATTGATAGCATAATACTTGGCTATTTGTAAAGAGGAGAAGAATAATGGAAGATAATATAAAAGAAATGATGGAGAATTTGCATTTGGATTCAAAGTTAACGATGGATGATATACCCAATCTTGATTTATACATGGACCAAGTCATTCAACTATTCGAGAACAAGTACGCAGCAGCAAAGCGAAATGAGGAAGAAAAAATATTAACAAAAACGATGATCAACAATTACTCGAAAGGAAAATTATTCTTCCCGATAAAAAATAAAAAATATTCACCAGAGCATGTCATGCTCATTAATATGATCTATGAAATGAAAACAAGTCTATCTATTCGTGATATCAAGCAAACATTGGACCCACTCAATAACCGTATGATGAAGGAAGAATTTGAGTTGAATCCAATTTACGAGTTCTTCTTAGAACTAACTGAAAAAAATTTGGAACGCTTTTCCAATGACAGTAATGAGATAATCAATGAAGTAAAAAAATCTAGTGATGCGTTACAAGAAGACGATGATTACTGGAATAAATTTTTCCTTATTCTCTCATTTGTAAACATGAGTAATTATTATTGCCGAGTTGCAGAGGCTCTCGTTGATGAAATGGAAAGTAAGGAATTGAAAAAAGACTAACATGTGTTTCATATGATAAACTAAAGGAAAAAAATTAGAGAGGGAGAATGACATTGACGGCATACCCTAAAATAAACGAAACACTAAATATGATTAAAGAACTGGTTTCCATCCCTAGTCCATCGGGTAATACGACAAAAGTAATTTCTTTTATTGAAACGGAATTAAATAAACTAGGTATAAGCAATAGAAGAAACCGCAAAGGCGGACTGATTGCAACAATTCCAGGCGAGAATGATAAAGATCACCGCATGCTCACTGCACATGTTGATACATTAGGGGCGATGGTGAAAGAGATTAAGAGTAATGGCCGTTTACGTTTAGATTTAATTGGCGGTTTCACATATAACTCCATCGAAGGTGAATACTGTGAGATTGAAACCTCCACAGGCCAGATTGTTACTGGGACAATTTTACTTCATCAGACCTCTGTCCATGTATATAAAGATGCAGGCAGTGCAAAGCGCAGTCAGGAGAATATGGAAGTGAGAATTGACGCACGGGTAGAAAATGCGGAAGACGTGCGAAAGCTCGGTATAGAGGTTGGTGATTTTGTTTCATTCGATCCTCGAGTGGAAATTACCGATAATGGTTTTATTAAATCCCGTCATTTGGATGATAAGGCAAGTGTTGCGATGTTGATCCAGCTGATAAAAAGAATAAAAGCAGAAAATATCAAGCTTCCTTATACCACTCATTTTTTAATTTCAAATAATGAGGAGATAGGTTATGGGGGGAATTCGAATATCACTCCAGAAACTGTAGAGTATTTAGCTGTCGATATGGGGGCAATGGGTGATGGCCAGTCTACAGATGAATATACAGTTTCCATTTGTGTCAAGGATGCGAGCGGCCCGTATCACTATGGACTAAGGAAAAAATTGGTGGAGTTAGCTCAGAAACATGAAATCGGCTATAAGCTAGATATCTATCCATATTACGGCTCTGATGCATCAGCAGCAATCCGGAGTGGACATGATATTGTCCATGGTCTGATAGGACCAGGAATCGATTCATCCCATGCTTACGAACGGACCCACGAAGATGCATTGCGAAACACGGAAGAATTACTATATCACTATATCCAATCAAGCCTAGTGGAATTATGAAAAAATACTTGTACAGATAGCTTGATTGGAATTAGCAATGTTCCAAAAGGAAAGCAGGTTTCTACATGAAATTAAGTATTTTGGATCAAGTCCCCATTCCGAATGGTAAATCAGCGCAAGATGCACTAGAAGCCACGATTGAGTTAGCCGAACTTGCAGATAAGCTGGGCTACCATCGCTATTGGATTGCTGAACATCATGACTTCGATGGTTTAGCGAGCCCAGCTCCCGATATTCTGCTTGGAATTATTGGACATAAAACAAAACGGATTCGAATCGGCTCAGGTGCAGTTTTACTGCCAAACTATAAACCATATAATATTGCAGAGCGTTATCATTTATTGGCAACATTATATCCTGGAAGGGTTGATCTTGGCTTGGGCCGAGCACCTGGTGGTTCAGCTGAAGCTTCTATAGCATTGGTCGATAATTTTCTTGAGCAAGTGAAAATGTATGAGCAGAAATTGGAGGAGTTGCTGCATTTTCTAAATGGAGATTTTCCTGAAGACAACATCTTCCATAAAGTAAAGGCACAACCTGTTCCAAAGGAGAAACCAGTTCCGTGGTTGCTTGGTACAAGTATGAAGAGCGCGGTTTTAGCATCAGAAAAAAGGTTGCCTTATGTGTTCGGAGATTTTATGAGTGGAGAAGATGGACCATCCATTGTGAAGGAATATCGTGATCGTTTCCGAAATGCAGAGCCAAAGGTAATGGTAACTGTTAATGTGATTTGTGCTGAGACTACGGAAGAGGCTATGGAGTTGGCAAAGAGTAATCAAGTATGGAAGTTGATGCAGTCAAAAGGAGAAGGAAACGGTAAGGTGCCCACCGTTAAAGAAGTATTGGAATATAATTTTAGTGATGAAGATCTTGATTCCCTTCGAACGTCCAATCACCGGCAAATAATCGGTAACCCGAGAGAAGTACGCGAGTCACTAGAGGAATTACGAGAATTATATGGTACTGATGAGTTTATGGTCCTAACAATCACTCATGATACTGATGCAAGAAAGGCTTCTTATGAACTGATTGCCCGTGAATTTAATTTAAGAAAGTCGTAATTTACATTCACAAATACATAATTCATCAGTAATGAACTATATTTAATAGAGGACAGGCTTTATCATTAATAAAGCATTTTACTCTGGATGATCAGGGAGGTTATTATGCAAACTTGGGTTACGGATGTGATGGAACAGTTCGGCTATCTTGGGATTTTTCTCATGATGACATTGGAGAACCTATTTCCACCTATACCATCTGAAATTGTCCTTCCATTTGGGGGATTTCTCACTACGTATACAAATCTCACAGTAGTTGGCGTCATTACGGCAGCGACCTTGGGTTCAGTTATTGGAGCAATGATTTTATACAGTATTGGCCTCCTGGTTGATGTGGAACGATTGGAGAAAATAGTCGATCGTTATGGACATATTCTTCGATTGAAAAGAGAAGATATTCATAAAGCGGATGCATGGTTTGATAAATACGGTTATTGGACGGTGTTTTTCTGCCGGATGGTGCCGCTTATCCGCAGTCTCATCTCGATTCCAGCCGGAATGTCGAACATGAAATTCACGGTATTTATACTGCTGACAACGATAGGGACGTTAATCTGGAACGTTATCCTGGTATCCATCGGAGTTGTACTAGGGGAGAATTGGCAGGATATATTAAGTTTTATGGATGTATATTCAACCATCGTTTATGTCTTGTTGTTTGTTGGGTTGGTACTATTCATTTACTGGTATATAAAAAAACGAAGAAAACAAAAATAGAATGGCAGAAGTGCCATTCTATTTTTGTTGCTCTTACAATATCAAACAGTCTTAGTTCAAATACGCCTCTAGGCCTACTGCAAAATATATCTGTGGCTCATTATCTTGAATGTAAAATCACGATAAGATGAAGTCAAGATCAAGAAAGGAGGCAATGCAATGAAGAAATTTCTACTTTTTGTTGGAGGATTAATCGCATTTTTCGTGTTACTTGCGAATTTAGGACCAATGGTGATATTTGGTTTAAGTATTTGGCTCCTCTATATTGTGTTTAAAAAGTTTATGCAGGCCGATTCGACTGGCGCAAAAATAGGATGGATCATCCTTGGGTTGTTTATTTTAAGCATCAGTCTGGCCAATATCTATGCATTGATAGGTGTTGTGGCGATTTACACACTGTATTTAATTTGGAAGAGCTGGAAAGAAGAGCCGGAGATTTACACGAATAAGGATTACGACCCATTTACCAATTTCGAGAATGAGTGGGCTGAATTAAATCGATAAAAGGAGAGAATAAAATATGACAACAAATATTTTCACGAGAATGATGGACAGTATTTCTTCAGATTTACATCATCTAATGGATAAAAAGGAAGAGAAAAACCCGATTGCAGCATTAAATCACTATTTGCGTCAGAGCGAGCAGGAGAAGGAAAAGGTAAGAAAACTAATTGAACGTCAATATAAACTGAAAGATGAGTTTTCAAGTGAATATCTAAAAGCGCAAGATTTGGCGGATAAACGCTTAAAACAAGCGGAAATAGCTGAAAAAGCAGGGGAAACTTCAATGCACGAGTTTGCGATGAAAGAACATGAGGAGTACCAAAGTCGTGCAAACCGCTTAAAAGTCAGTCGTGAAGAAGCAATTGAGCAACTGATTTCATTGGAGCAAAAGTATGAAGAAATGAAGCATCGATTAAAGGATATGCATATGCGTCGTATGGAATTAATGGGCCGGGAAAATATCGCACGGGCTAATCAACGGATCAATCAAGTGATTGAAGATGTATCAGACAAACCTTTTGCAAAATTTGCTGAACTGGAACAATATATTGAGAACCTTGAATATCAAGTGAACAGTGCATACTATAAAAGCACATTCGACAGTAAAATTGCTAAGCTTGAAAAGGAATTGCTAGAAAAAGAAAACACCAAATAAACGTGATATACTAATAAGGCGTAGATTCCATCTGCGCCTTGAATTATTAAGAAAAGAAGGAGGCCAGCAATGTTTAAACATTTTACTACAAAAAATTATAACTGGATATTAATCATTGGTGTCATCCTTCTTTTGATTGAGTTTGTGTTTTCTTTTGGAGGAGCAATCATCCCTACGATTATATCTGGATTTTTCGTCTACGTCGGTTGGAAAAGCTTTAACCAACTCTGGGGGAAGATAGTTTTCTGGATTTCTTTAATTAGTATGATCTTTTCCATTTTGAGTCTTATGGCTGTCAGATTTATCATCTTTGCAGCAATCGTCATTTTTGTAATGAAGTTTTACGAGTCGACGAAGAAAGCAGTAAAAATTGCCCCGGTGCTCCCTGGTACTTCTAACCATGAACCACTCAGTAGAATGGAGCCTTTATTCGACCATACTTTCTTTGATGATCAGTTTACAGAGGAAACACCTTACCAGTGGCGCGATGTGAATATCCATGGGCTGATGGGGGATCGGATGATTGATTTAAGCAATACGGTGATCCCTAATGATACAGCAGTCATTTCCATTCGCCATGGACTTGGCAATATTGAAATCCTAGTACCGTATGAAGTGGAGATTAGCTTCCATCATAGTACGGTGTTTGGAAATGTGAGAGTTTTTCATGAAAACCATGAGAAAATATTCAATAAATCTATATTTTATCAAACAGCACAATATGATACAGCAGCAACAAGGGTTAAAATCATCACCTCTTTATTTTCTGGGGATATTGAGGTGAAACGTATATGAGTACGGTGATTCGTCATATTTTATCTGGAATATTGTTTAGTTTTTTGCTTACTATAGCTATATTGACTCTTGTATTTCATCTATTTCCTCCTGAATCATATGCTGTTTTATGGGAGAAGGAAATTGGCAATGTAGCATTTATTATCTGGTTATTAGGATTTGTGTTGGCTGGTGGGACGATATTTGGAATCTCCACAGGCTGGTATTGGAAGCAAAGACTTTATCGAATCGAACGCAAACTTGATAAGCTTAGTAAAGGTCAAAGGATTGATGATGAAAAGGAACCATATCATGAATTGAAAAGTATTGAAAAACGCCTAGAACTAATACAAACACGTATCGATCAACAAACAGAATTCGCACAAAAGATTGCAACAGAACGGGCAGAAGAAAGGGAAAAAAGTCTCCAGGAAATTGTTGTGCAAGAAAGGAATCGATTGGCTCGTGAGCTTCATGATTCCGTCAGCCAGCAACTTTTTGCGGCATCCATGATGATGGCTGCAATAAATCTGCATGATTTACCTGGAGACCATGAGATAAAGAAAAAAATGCAGCTTGTTGAAAAAATGCTTCAACAGTCCCAACTGGAGATGAGGGCTTTATTATTACATCTGCGTCCTGTTGCATTAAAAGGTAAATCACTTGTTGAAGGAATAGAAGAACTTCTTCGTGAAATGAAACAAAAAGTCTCCATGGATATTACTTGGACCGTAGAAGAATTATCAGTAGATAAAGGGATTGAGGATCAACTATTCCGTATCATGCAAGAAGCAATGTCAAATACACTACGTCATGCCATGGCAACAAGCTTTCATGTATTACTGATCAAAAGAGAAGACACGGTGATATTGCGCATTTCAGATGATGGTATTGGTTTTGATATGGAAAGAATGAAGACAGGATCCTACGGAATGCAGAATATGCGTGAACGTGCTTATGAGATAGGTGGTACATTCAAAGTTGTCAGTCTGCCGAATCAAGGTACAAAACTTGAAGTAAAAGTCCCGATACCAACTGAAACGAAAGGTAGGAAAGTAAATGATTAGAGTTCTATTTGCTGATGATCATGAAATGGTTCGTATTGGTGTTGCTTCTTATTTATCAGCACAACCGGATATTGAAGTCATCGCAGAAGCTGATGATGGGGAACCAGCAGTCAAATTGGCGCTCGAACTTAAGCCTAATATTATATTAATGGATTTGGTTATGAAGAAAATGGACGGTATTGAAGCGACTAAGCGTATTCTGAAAGAGTGGCCAGAGGCTAAAATCATCATTGTTACGAGCTTTCTTGATGATGAGAAGGTATACCCGGCGTTGGAAGCAGGTGCAACAAGCTATTTATTGAAAACATCCAAGGCAGATGAAATTGCAGAAGCCATTCGTGCGACTTATGACGGGCAAACGGTTTTAGAACCGGAAGTGACAGGTAAGTTGATGAATCGCATGAGAAAACCAAAGGAAGAAAAGCTTCATGAACAATTGACCGAGAGGGAAAAAGAAGTACTTCTTCTGCTTGCTGCTGGAAAAACGAATCAAGAGATAGCAGATGAATTGTTCATTGCGTTAAAAACAGTGAAAGTACACGTTAGTAACATTCTCGCTAAGTTGGAAGTCCAAGATCGGACCCAAGCTGTTATCTATGCATTTCAACACGATTTAGTTTAACTTTTACTGTATCAAAAGAACTAAAAATATTCAAAACTTAAATTGATTTCACTTACAGTTGAAAATGTAACGTCTAAACATGTAGTATTTCCAAGGAAAACTTCATGTTTTTTCGTTTATAAAGAAACATTTTGTCATTAATTGAAATATAATTGTAATATAACGATAACACGGCTGAAATTTAACGGTGCTATACTACCTTTGAACTAACAATATCATACATAAAATATTATCCACGAACTTGCATGTAACAACCTGGCAATCATACATAGAGAAAAAGCATTAGTAGTGTAGGAAATGGGGAGCAATTAAGTTGAAAAAATCATTTGTAACTCTCGCTACAGTTACCGTTGTAGGTTTTGGCAGTGTGTTTTTCACTATGCCGGCAGCAGCTGAAACTTTAGATGAATTGAAAAGTAAACAAACTCAAATCAAAGAAGAAAGACAAGATATCAAAGCGAATTTATCCGATGCTGAAGCTGAAATAGCTGATTTGTTGATTGATTTGGAAAAATTAAATGACGAAATTGATAAAGTAAACAAAGCGCTTGCTGAAAATAAAGAAACAATGGAGAAAAATGAAAAATCCATAACAAAAACTGAGAATAAAATAGAAAAGCTCGAAAAAGAAATCAAAGAACTTGAGGAAATGATTGAGAAACGTTTTGAAATATTGAAAGAACGTGCTGTTTCTTACCAAAAAAATGGTGGTAACGTTTCATACATAGAAGTACTTTTCGGATCCCAAAGCTTTATGGACTTCATTAGCCGCGTCAGTGCAATCAATAAGATTACTGAATCTGATGCTAATTTGATGGAGGAAATCGAAAAAGATAAAATAAAAGTTGAAGAGAAACAAGATGAAGTTCTTGTTAAGCTCGATGAATTGAAAGAATTAAGAGTTGAACTTGAAGGAATGCAACAGCTTATTAAAGATCAGCAAAAGCAAAATGAAGAAAAGAAAGCTGAATTGAAACAAAAAGAGGAAACTCTTGTTGCAAAAGTAAGTGACTTAGAGATGAAAGACAGTGAACTTGCTTCATTAGAAAGAGAAGTAAGACAAAATATCGACGTATTGACTCAGCCGGCAGCTGATGTGAAAGTTGCAAGCTCAAGTACAGATGCTTCAAATAAAGGCGATAAATTGACTACTGTTGCAAAAACAGAGTCTAAATCTAAATCTTCCGATTCATCTTCTAGACCAGCAGCAACTGGTGGTGTACAAACTGCAATAAATGCTGGTTTCGACCACTTAGGAACTCCTTACGTGTGGGGAGGTAAATCACCAGGCGGATTTGATTGTTCTGGTTTTGTATCTTGGGCATTTGCACAAGGCGGAATTTCAATTCCATCAAGTACCTCAGCTTTAGCATCAACTGGTACGAAAGTATCTGCTAGTGATATGCAACCGGGAGATATTGTGTTCTTCAACACTTATAAAACGAACGGTCATGTAGGTATTTATCTTGGTGGCGGTAAGTTTATCGGTGCACAAAACTCAACTGGTTTAGCAGTTGCAGACATGTCATCTGGATACTGGGCTGATAAATTTGCTGGTCACGTACGTAGTGTAAGATAATTATCCTTTATAAAACGACAAAATCCATCCTTGATTGGATGGATTTTTTTGTTTTTATAAATGATGTTTTTGGTTAACGATCTAATCTAATATTTTATAAAATAGTAGTTCTTCAATATAGACTCAATTCCACTGATATATTATAATAATTACAAGATAAGTGGGTGATTTTAATGGGAAGGTAAAACTTAAAATTGTAATGAATTTATTGTTCAATCAAGATGGTTTTACCGTCAGTGATTGGACATCAACAAATGTACGGAATATATATTTGAATAGCTTAAAATTAGGAGGTGAAGTTCCTATTGCCCCGCAATAGGAACATTAATTGGACGTATTGCCCATATTTAACTTACTTGCGGTTGCAGCACTGATTGGACTGACAGCATTTTTCGTAGCAGCGGAATTTGCTATAGTTAAAATCAGGAGCACGCAACTTGAACCACATATCGAAGAGGGTAAAAGATCAGCAGTTGCTGGAAAAAAAGTAGTTACTCACTTAGATGAATATTTATCAGCATGTCAGCTAGGAATCACACTTACTGCATTAGGAATCGGACGTCTGGCAGAACCAACATTCGAGAAAATGTTACATCCAGTGCTCGCCTATTTTAATATTGGTGATGCAATGGTTACGACACTCTCCATCGTAATCTCTTTTCTTTTTGCAACCTTCTTGCACGTTGTCATCGGGGAATTAGCACCGAAAACAATTGCGATTCAAAAAGCAGAAGAAGTTACACTATTAGTTTCCAGACCACTTATTTGGTTTTACCGACTGCTCTATCCGTTCATTTGGTTATTGAATGGTACTGCACGTTTAATTGTAAAAGCATTAGGGTTTAAACCGATGAGCAGCCACGAAGAAACACATACCGAAGAGGAACTTCGCTTAATATTAGCTGACAGCTATAAAAGTGGTGAGATTAATCAAGCAGAAATGATGTATGTCAACAACATTTTTGATTTTGATGAGCGAGTAGCAAGGGAAATCATGATACCACGAACAGAAATGGTATATTTCTTAAAAAATGATACTTTTGAAGATAATCTTAATGTAATCTTGGACGGTCAATTTACAAGATACCCTGTAGCTGATGAAGATAAGGATAATATTATTGGTTTAGTTAACTTAAAAGAAATCTTTACAGGCCATCTTCAGGACAAAAATGTTTCCATTGAACAGTTTATCCGGCCAATTCTTCACGTATCGGAAGCGACGCCGATTAAACAAGTTCTTCTTAAAATGCAAAAAGAACGTATTCATATGGCGATTGTAAATGATGAATATGGTGGTACAGCAGGATTAATCACTGTAGAAGATATACTGGAAGAAATTGTTGGAGATATCCGAGATGAGTTTGATGAGGATGAAATACCTGATGTACAGGAAGTAAATGATAAGATATTGATTGTTTCTGGTAAGCTTCATCTGGAAGATTTGAATCAAATTCTGGGAATTGAATTGGATGATGATGAAGTAGATACAATAGGTGGTTGGATGTTTACATCGAACCTTGATGCTCAGGAAGGTGTCGTCATTGATTATGAAGAACACCGCTTCGTCATTGAAGAAATGGATGGGTATCAAATTAAGAAAGTGAAAATAATAAAACCATAATAATATATACTGGACGAGCAGATTGCTCGTCCTTTTAATAGGAAAACCACCTGAACGCAACGGGCAATTCATATGGGTTAAGAGACCTTGGTGATGGAGTGGAAGTCATTGGTAGATAAAATGACGATGTTAAGTTCTTTCTGTCTTAATGATCAGTCTCTTGACTATCCATTGAAAATTGTAAGTACGTTCTATATAATAGAACTTAATTGCATAGTAAAAGGTTTTCTAGGGTTCCGCAATTTTACGTTGGCCTGGTCCAAGGGAAAACCCACAGCATTGCTGTGACACGGACGGATAAAAGCCTAGGAGATACTGTTTTTACAGTTTCTCCTAGGCTTTTTTATGTCGGGATTATAGAAAATTGGAGGTGCTTCAATGACTAAAGATTGGATGAAAGTTTTTATTGCAGCTTTTTTTGAGGTGTTTTGGGTGATTGGTTTAAAATACGCATCTGATTTTTGGACATGGGCTGGTACAGCTGTTGCTATTTTCATCAGCTTTTATCTAATGATAATGGCTGGGCGAAAATTGCCGGTCGGAACGGTGTATGCCATTTTTGTAGGGTTGGGTACAGCGGGTACGGTATTTTCGGAGATTGTATTTTTTAATGAGCCATTTGAAGTCGTGAAGATTATTTTGATTATTATTTTGTTGTCGGGTGTTATCGGTTTGAAATTGGTCACACCAAACGATATTGAGGAAGGGGATGAGTCATAATGGCTTGGTTAGCTTTAGTTTGTGCTGGTTTGTTTGAAATGTTGGGAGTATTAATGATAAACAAACTGCATAAAGACCGTACGTGGCAATCTTTCTTTTACTTGATTACTTCATTTAGTATAAGTTTTATATTGCTTGGCTACTCCATGGAAACTCTTCCAATGGGTACCGCTTATGCCATCTGGACGGGAATTGGTGCAACTGGGGGAGCGATTTTAGGCATGATTTTTTATGGTGAGTCAAAAGATTGGAGAAGAATGGTCTTTATAGGCATGATATTATGTGCTACCATCGGTCTGAAACTCGTTTCCTAGTCTGCAAAGGCAGATAGATTCTTGTCTAGCTTGAAAATTAGCTTTCTCTAGGACTAAATTAACTAATTACATCATATGTTTAATCACACCATATTAAGGGTAAATACTAGGAGAACCAAATTACCTTTTCAATAGGAGGCGGTTGAATGAGTTTCACCATTTCGGAAACGATTGCCTGGCTTCGAAATGTGCACAAAGACGGGGCCGACAAGGTGTTTACAATGTATCTCAATACAGATCGTTCCGATAAGGAGCAGCAGGGTGGAGAGTGGAAAATTCATTTCAAAAATGGTATGCGTAATTTCGAAAAATACTTAAAGCAGGATAGCAATAAAGAGGAACTGGCTAACTTTCAAAAAGTTAAAAAGAAGGTTACGAATTTCATTAAAGAACATGAACAAAGTTTCCAAAAAGGTGTCATTGTTTTCGCTAGTGCAGATGATGACGTTTGGTTTGCTAAGTGCGTACAAATGCGTTTGAAAGATGAATTTTATTGGCAAGAGACTCCGGAAATCCATCAGCTTGTTGAGTTAAGGGAAAGGTATCCGAAGATTGGTGTTATACTTGTTCAGCAAAATCAGGTTAAGGTGATAGATTCGGAAACAAACAGAATTAAAGATACAAAAGTATTTGAATTGGATGTGGATACTGAAGATTGGAAGGTACAAGGTACGCGACGTGTTCATACAACTGGTGCGGGTGGACCTAATATGCAGAAGGATAACTTTGCATCCCGTTTCGCAGCAAACCAACAGCGTTGGTATAAGAAAATAGCTCCTAGGTTGGATAAGCTGGCGAAGGATTATCAGTGGGAGCGAATCTATTTGATAGGTGAGGCGGACAGCACAAAAGAATTGGAGAAATCAATGAACAAGCAGATTGATGCTGTATTGCAGAAGAATATGTTAGATCATGAGGAAACAAAAGTGCTTGAAGAAGTGCTTGCTTAATAATAAGAAGGAAGGTCGATTCGACCTTCCTTCATTCTTCTGATAAATACTCTTCATTTACATAACCTTCAAATTCGTCCGTAATCACTTTTACCCACTTATCACCGTTATCTTCTACTTGAACTTCTTGTCCCTGGACTAGGAGGCCGGCAATTTCATAATCAATTCCAGGACCGGTTCTAGCATTCAGCGTTTCTGCGACCACAGTCCTCGTGGAAAGGGTGATCTCAGCATCTGTTGAATCTTCTTCAGCTTCCTCCGTATCGTCATTTTCATTAAGTACAGAACCTGCTGCTCCGGCCACTGAGTCGGTTTCCTCGTCGTTATCTCCGTCATTATCACTTGCGTTCGTTTCTGCTGTTGGTATATCAGTGAACTCGGGGTTGTTGAAATTTTGTTGCATAATCACTACGAAAGCTATAAATGCGAGAGAAAGAATAGTAAGTAAAATTGCAAAAAAGGTTTGACGTTTTTTCATTTTAAAGCTCCTAAACTATGATATCTAGTAGTAGTATACATGAATTCGCAGTAAATGTCTTTCATTGTCGAATACGCGACAAAAAAATGAGGTACTGACTTTCTAGTCGGTACCTCTAAACGTCTTCTTTATATTTGAACTGATTAACAACTTGGACAGAGCCCATAGATTTCAAATTTATGATCTTCAATTCGATAATCGGGAAGTTTATTCTCCACTTCTTCCATAGGACATACATTTATCTCTTTTGTTTTGCCACAGGAACTGCATATAAAATGATGATGATGGTGGGTTGTGCATTTCATCCGAAAATGTTTTTCTCCATTTAACTCCGTGTTTTCCAGAATTTTCATTTCTGCATATAAATGTAGGTTACGATAAACCGTATCGGGACTAATGCCTTCATATTTTTCTTCCATAAATTGCAAAAGGTCTTTTGCTGTGCGGTAACCATCCGCTTGTTCAAAAAATGCTAAAATGTCTTTTCTGCGTCCTGTTGTCTTGTATCCTTTTTTGGTTAGTATTTCTATAGCTTGCTTAACATCCATTAGGCTTCCCTCATTTCATTTGTTGACTTACGACTCCGTTTATAACCAATGGACAATAATAAAATCGTAACGGCAATCATGACAATTGTTCCACCAGGTGGAATGCTCAAATAATATCCTGATACAATACCAATGATAACAGAAATTTCACCGAATAGGATAGAGAGTAGCATCATTTGCTTAAACCCTTTTGAAATTCGCATAGCAGCAGCCACTGGTAAGGTCATCAAAGCCGACACAAGCAGTACTCCGACGATCCGAATGGAAGCTGCAATTACAAGCGATGTGAGTACAATAAATAATAGATGTATCCGTTTCGTATGAATACCGGAAATTGTTGCATGCTCTTCATCAAAGGAAAGGGTGAATAGCTCTTTATAAAAAATAGTAATAATACCTACAACAATGATAAAAATAGAGAAAATCAGTAGAAAATCATTTTGACTCACTGCAGAAACAGAGCCAAACAAATAACCGAATAAATCGGTGTTAAACCCATTAGCCACCGAAATGAAAATAACACTCAATCCTACTCCAGTAGATAATATGATTGGAATCGCCAATTCTTGATAATTTTTATAAACGGAACGTAGTTTTTCAATACCTATAGATCCAATAACAGAAAAAGCCATCCCGCTATACAAAGGTGAAAATGTAATGAGAAGCAATTTTTCCATCATGAGACCAAATGCAATCCCGGCCAGTGTTACGTGGGATAATGAATCAGCGATCAGTGATAATCGTCTTACAACAATAAAAGTACCCAGCAAAGGGGCGATTATTCCAATCAAAATTCCAGTTAAAAATGTATAGCGTAAAAAATCATATTGTATAAAGTCTGCGATCATATTGTCTTTCCCCCTTACGCTTCATGGGCAATTGTTGTTACCGGATGCCCATAAAATAAAGATAAGTCCTCATCCGATAGGGAGGAATATTCTTCGGGGTTTCCATGGAAATGCAAGGTTCTATTCAAGCAGACAATATCTGTCGCATATTCAGTCATAATCCCGGTGTCGTGGGTGACTAGTAGCATCGTGATTTGCTGCTCCTTATTAAGTTTATCTAGCAGCTCATAAAAACGTTTCACATTTCCTTGGTCCACTCCGACGGTAGGTTCGTCAAGAATCATTAATTCTGGTTCATTAACTAATGCTCTTGCAATGAAAACACGCTGTTGTTGGCCACCTGATAGGTTGCCGATATTTTCAAAGGCATAATCAAGCATATCAACCATTTCTATGGCCGCCAATACCTGTTCTCTATGTGACTTTTTCATAAATTTAAAGTACCCAAGCTTAGCTGTGAGCCCAGTGGATACCACTTCAAATACCGTTGCCGGAAAACCTGCGTTAAAGCTATTTGCTTTTTGTGAAACGAATCCGATTTTTTCACGATGTTGAAACTTCTCAATAGGAGTATTAAATAATTTAATTTCTCCTTCATCTGGTTTCAACAAGCCTAGTATCAATTTAATTAATGTGGTTTTTCCACCGCCGTTTGGTCCAACAAGTCCCATAAACTTTCCTTTTGGTATTTCAAAATTAACTTTTTTAAGAATAGGTTTATTTTCATAGGTAAAGTTTATGTTGTTCATTGTTACAATTGGTTCACTCATAGAAACACTCCCTTCATATAACAAATTAGTCCATTGCCTTATCAAGTACTTGTAAGTTTTCTCTCATGATTGAGAGGTAGTCTTCCTTTTCAGCTATATCTTCATCAGTAAGTACAGCCAGGTTATGGATAATCAAAACTTCTGCATCGATTTCCTTTTGGATGACTTCAGATGTCCGTGTTGTTACGTTTTGTTCAAAAATAATATATTCTAGTCCGTGCTCCTGTGCAGTGTCAACAATGGCGATCAAGTCTTTTTGTGACGGCTCATTCTCTGTGGAAATTCCATGAATCGCTATTTGTTCCAAATCATAGCGGTCTTCCCAATATCCGAAAGCAGCGTGAGTTACAAGGATTTGCTTGTTCTGTTTTTGAGTGATTACTTGTTCATATTCTTCATGAAGTTCTTGAAGTTCAGCTTGCACTGTTTCAAGATTTTCATTTAACTTTTCTGCTTCTTCAGGGTATATTTCAACGAGCTCATCCTTCACAATTTCCGCAATCTCTATCATGCGGATCGGGTCAAGCCATATATGAGGATCAAAATCACTGTGTTCATGATCATGATCTTCCGACTCATGGTCATGGTCGCTAGGTAGGAAGAGCTCTTGATGAGAGCCTATCTCAATTAGATTCACATCCTGATTTTCCAAAGCGTTCGCAGCTGTAGACGCCAGCGCTTCTAAGCCGGCACCGATATAGAAGAATGCCTTTCCTTCCGCAATATCTGTGAGATCTTTTGCCGTTGGTTCATACGTATGTTCATCGACCCCAGGTGGGTATACCGATTGAACATCAACGAGATCACCAGCAATATTTTTCACTAAATACTGTAATGGATATATCGTTGTATAAATTATATCTTTATTATTTTTGTTACCTGTTGTATTTCCACAACCGGATAATAAGAGAGCAATTGATAAAATAAGTAATAATCCTTTTAAAATTTTCACGTAAGTCCTCCTGATAAGTGCTATTGAATAAAATGATAAAATTTAATAAAATAAAGCATTAAAACAAAGTGTATGATAAAATCAATTTCTATCATATCGTAATCATTACGATTTGTAAATAATAATCATTACGATTTAGAAAAAAATATAATTGTGTACGGTGTAGAATGGAGAATTTTTTCGACATACTTATTGCGAAATATCTGAAAGTATTTTATACTTAAAATAACTGAATAAGGTGTCACCTTATTTTTTTACAGATTAATGAATGAACATTCATTCAAATAGTGGATTGGGGGATAAAACATGAAACGGACTATCAAGCGGGCTGCAGTTTTAGGGTCAGGTGTCATGGGTTCTGGAATAGCAGCACACTTGGCGAACAACGGTATTCCGGTTTTAATGCTCGATATTGTTCCAAACAAATTAAGCGAAAAGGAAGAAAAACAGGGGCTGACGTTACAAGACAAGAGCGTCAGAAACAAATTTGCCGATAGCGGAAAACAAGCATTGTTGAAGCAAAAACCTTCACCGATCACTTCAAAGCACAGTCTGGAATTTATTGAAACTGGTAATTTTGAAGATGATATGGACCGTTTATCAGAAGCTGATTGGATAGTTGAAGTTGTCACTGAAAATTTGGAGATAAAAAAACAATTACTAAGTAAAGTGGATCAACATCGCCGCGAGGGTACAATTGTCAGTTCCAATACATCCGGTATCTCGGTTGAAGCGATGATTGAGGATTGCGGTGAGGATATGAAGAAACATTTTCTAGGTACTCATTTCTTTAACCCTCCACGCTACTTGAAGCTATTGGAAGTTATACCAACAAGGCATACAGACAGCTCGGTTCTTAGCTTTATGAAGGAGTTTGGTGAGAATGTGCTTGGAAAAGGTGTAGTGGAAGCTAAAGATACACCAAACTTTATTGCTAACCGTATCGGCACGTATGGGTTACTTGTAACTGTTAGAGAAATGCTGGAAAAAGGCTTTAGTGTGGGAGAAGTCGATTCGGTTACCGGCCCATTGATTGGAAGACCAAAGAGTGCCACATTCCGAACGTTGGATGTTGTTGGTCTCGACACGTTCCTTCATGTGGCTAAAAATGTATACGATCAAGTGGAAGGGCAAGAAAAGGCAGTTTTTGACCCTCCAGAATTTATGATAAGAATGGTTGAAAATGGTTGGCTTGGTTCCAAATCAGGGCAAGGATTCTATCAGAAAAAGGGTGGAGTTATTTATGAACTAGACCCAAAGACATTGGAATATGGAGAGCGTAAGAAATTAAAAACACCGGCTATTGAAATGGCGAAGCAAGCGAAAGGTTCTCGCGGAAAAATGAAAGCGCTTCTTTCAGTGGAAGGCGATCCAGCAGCAGAACTAGTATGGTCCTTATTGAAACCAGTACTAATATACTCAGCAGAGCTTGTTGGAGAGATTGCAGATGACATTGTTGCTATTGATCAAGCGATGAAATGGGGCTTTGGCTGGGAATTAGGTCCATTTGAAACATGGGATGCAATTGGTTTAAAGAATGCGGCTAAGCGGATGGAGAATGAAGGAGAAACAGTTCCTGCATGGGTGTGGGAATTAATAGAGAAAGGCCATGAATCATTTTACATTAAAGAAAATAATACGATCACATTTTACGATGGCGCAGATTTTCAACCGCTAAAGACGAATGAGAAAGAAATAAACCTAAGACACTATAAAAATGACAAAAATGTTATTAAGAAGAATACTGGTGCCAGTTTAATAGATATTGGCGATGGCGTCCTTTTATTAGAATTCCATTCACCGAATAATGCAATTGGCCTTGATATTATGCAGATGGTAAATACGGCAATTGAAGAAGCGGAGAAGAATTATGAAGGGCTTGTCATCGGTAACCAAGGCAAGAATTTCTGTGTCGGAGCAAACCTGGCATTAATGCTGATGGAAGCACAGGATGATAATTTTTATGAACTCGATATGGTCATCCGTCAGTTCCAAAACATGACGATGAATATTAAATACGCAAATAAACCAGTTGTTGTCGCACCGTTCAATATGGCTTTAGGTGGAGGTGCTGAAGTATCTCTACCAGCTGCTGCAATTCAGGCATCACCAGAGACTTATATGGGACTTGTGGAATTTGGTGTTGGACTCATACCTGGTGGGGGCGGAACGAAAGAGCTTTACCTTAAACAACTGAGAAACATGCCAAAGGATGTTGATTTTGACCTGACAAAAGTTGCTAATGATGTGTTTGAAAAAGTAGCTACAGCAAAAGTTTCCACATCAGCAAAAGAAGCGATGGAACTTGGGTACCTGGATCAAGGAGATGCTATCAGCGCAAATCCTGATCACTTAATCTACGATGCCAAGCAAAAAGTATTAAGTTTGGCTGAAGCTGGTTACCGGGCACCAGCGAGGGAGATGATCCCTGTTGTCGGAGATGCTGGATACGCGGCAATGGCATTGGGAGCAAAGAACTTGCAATTAAGCGGATATGCTTCTGAATATGATGTAAAAATAGCGGAGAAGCTAGCCTATGTTTTATCAGGTGGAAGAATCAAAGAGGGTTCCGTGATTGATGAGCAGACGATGCTCGACTTGGAGCGGGAAGCATTCTTGAGTTTAATAGGGGAACCGAAAACTCAAGCAAGAATGCAGCATATGCTCATGAAAGGTAAACCGTTACGTAATTAATAGTAGAGGGGGAGAAAATGTGAAAGAAGCAGTAATTGTTGCAGGAGCTAGAACCCCTGTAGGTAAAGCGAAAAAAGGTAGTCTGGCAAATGCCAGGCCAGATGACTTGGCTGCTATGACGATAAAAGAGACATTAAAACGGGCGGGTGACTACTCGGGCAATATTGATGATGTGATAATCGGCTGTGCCATGCCGGAAGCTGAACAAGGGATGAATATGGCTCGTAATATTGCCGGTTTAGCCGGACTTCCAAAAGAAGTTCCAGGGATTACGATCAATCGCTACTGTTCATCTGGTTTGCAAAGTATCGCATATGGAGCGGAACGGATAATGGTTGGTGCGAGCGATACAATCATCGCTGGTGGGGCGGAATCTATGAGTCTTATCCCAATGGGTGGCCATGTCATCAAGCCAAATCCGAAACTGGTTGAGGATGCGGTTGGGTATTATATGGGCATGGGTCACACTGCCGAAGAAGTTGCTAATCGTTTCAATATATCTCGAGCTGACCAGGATGCATTTGCAGCTCAAAGCCATGAGCGTGCTGCTAAAGCAATTCGAGAAGGAAAATTTGATGATGAAATCGTCCCTGTAGAATTAACGGAACGAGTAGTTGGGCCAAATAATAAAATTATAGAAAAAACAAAGTGCTTTGAAATGGATGAAGGGGTACGGGAAGACACGAATGTTGAAGTTTTATCTAAACTGAGACCAGCTTTCCATGTGAAAGGTTCCGTTACAGCCGGAAACTCCTCGCAAATGAGTGATGGAGCTGGAACCGTACTATTGATGGAGCATGAGAAAGCAAAGGCAGAAGGATTACAACCATTATTAAAGTTCCGTTCCTATGCTGTGGCAGGGGTGGAGCCAGAAATAATGGGTGTCGGTCCGGTGGAAGCAATTCCTAAGGCATTAAAAATTGCTGGTTTAGAGTTATCGGACATTGGATTAATAGAATTAAATGAAGCATTTGCTTCCCAATCGCTGCGTGTCATTGAAGCGTTGGACTTGGATACTTCCATTGTCAATGTAAATGGAGGTGCAATCGCACTAGGCCATCCTCTAGGAATGACTGGAACGAAATTGACCTTGACTTTGGCCTATGAAATGAAAAGAAGGAACGTACAATTTGGATTAGTGACAATGTGTGTTGGTGGTGGAATGGGAGCTGCAGGAGTATTTGAGCTTGTACAATGATAATACTAAAAAAGGGGTAGATGAACATGAGTGAAACAAAAGATAAAATTTTTAAGGGTGGTGCCTTCCTAATTGATGAATTAACTGGAGAAGACATTATAACTCCAGAAGATCTTACTGACGAACATAAGATGATTGCTAAAACGACAGAGGACTATGTCGTTAACGAAGTACTGCCTCTTGTTGACAAGTTGGAAAACCACGAATTTGATTATTCCGTTGAATTACTGAAAAAAGCCGGAGAACTAGGACTCTTAGGTGCAGACGTACCCGAGGCATACGGAGGTCTTGGTTTAGACAAAATCAGTTCATCACTGATTACGGAAAAAATGTCACGTGCAGGTGGTTTTTCAGTCACTCATGGGGCACATGTAGGCATCGGTTCTTTACCTATTGTATTCTTCGGTAACAAAGAGCAAAAGGAAAAGTACTTACCGAAGCTTGCTACAGGTGACTTGCTTGCAGCATATGCCCTGACGGAACCAGGTTCAGGATCGGATGCTTTAGGTGCAAAAACGACTGCAAAACTTAATGAAGCAGGCACTCACTATATATTGAATGGAGAAAAACAGTGGATTACGAACTCTGCTTTTGCAGATGTATTTATCGTGTACGCCAAAATCGATGGTGAGCATTTTACGGCATTTATCGTTGAACGCGATTACCCAGGGGTATCGACGGGTGTAGAAGAACAAAAAATGGGGATAAAGAGCTCATCCACCCGTACATTGATTCTGGAGGATGCTGAAGTACCAGTTGAGAATCTATTAGGTGAAAAAGGCCGTGGTCATATTATAGCCTTTAACATCTTAAACGTAGGTCGATATAAACTGGCAGTTGGTGGAGTTGGAGGTTCCAAACGTGCATTGGAACTATCAGCAAAATATGTGAATGAACGTAAACAATTCAATGTGCCAATCTCCAGCTTCTCTCTTACTCAGTCTAAACTGGCGACAATGGCAAGTGAAATTTATGCAAACGAAAGTGCAGTCTATCGTACGGTTGGATTGTTTGAACAGCGTATGGGGGCATTGACCGATGAGCAGCTTGAGGATGGTCGTGAAATTGCACGTGCTATTGCAGAATATCAAATCGAGTGCTCCATCACTAAATACATGGCGACAGAACTGCTTGATCGTACAGCTGATGAAGCGGTCCAGCTACATGGTGGATATGGGTTTATGCAGGAATACGAAGTGGAAAGGATTTATCGCGATTCCCGGATTAACCGTATTTTTGAAGGAACTAATGAGATCAACCGACTGCTCGTTCCTGGTACGTTATTGAAAAAGGCGTTGAAAGGTGAATTACCGCTTCTGCAAAAAGCACAAGGACTACAAGAAGAGCTCATGATGATGATGCCAGAGGAAGTAGGATCCGAACCATTAGAACAAGAAAAACATCTTGTTCGTAATTCCAAAAAAATTGCACTACTTGGAGCAGGAATTGCAGCACAGAAATACATGCAAAAGATTGAAAAAGAACAGGAAGTTCTCGTTCATTTGGCGAATATGGTCGGAGAAATTTTTAATATGGAATCAGCTGTACTCCGTACTGAAAAAGCAATCAGTAAATCAGGCTTAGAAAAAAATGAGCAGAAACTTCTATATACACAAGTTTATGTCCAAGAAGCATTCAACAGAATTGAAGCGGCTGCAAAAGAAGTTTTAATAGCCGTGGAAGAAGGAGACTCACTGCGGATGATGTTATCGGCGCTACGTAAATTAACAAGACATAATCCGACAAATGTTATTGCCAAGAAACGTGAGATAGCGAAGTCGATCATAGAAAGTGAAAAATATATTGTTTGATGGATATTTGCTCGGAGTCGGAGAATCGACTCCGGGCACATTTTTTATGGTCTTCGAAAACCCTCGGCTACGCCGGGGGTTCCGTAGAGCTTCTAGCGTGGGGTCAAAAAAGGCCTCCTTCATGGTAAAATATGGTTGGTTTCCCGACCACCAGATCTCACCAAAGAAGGAGGCGCGTCCCATGCAGGACAAGAATAGTTTAGCACATACGCAGTGGAGATGTAAGTATCACATTGTTTTTGCACCAAAATACAGGAGACAAATTATCTACGGTAAGTATAAAAGAAGTATCGGACAAATTATAAGAGAGCTCTGTGAAAGGAAGGGGGTTGAGATACACGAGGCAAATGCATGTAAAGACCATATTCATATGCTGGTAAGTATTCCACCTAAATTAAGTGTGTCTCAATTCATGGGTTATCTAAAAGGAAAAAGTAGTTTAATGATTTTTGATCGTCACGCGAATTTAAAGTATAGATATGGTAACCGCAAATTCTGGTGTCGAGGTTACTTTGTAGATACAGTGGGCCGAAATAAAAATCAAATTCAAGAATATATAAGAAATCAGCTTAAAGATGACTATATGAGCGATCAATTAACGTTATTTGAGGAATTTGATCCATTTACAGGAGAGAAAAATCAAAAAAGATAAGAGATTCTTTTAGAATCAGTGAGTAAGTGTGGTGCAGAAGGGAAACCCATTCAGTGGGCCTTTTAGGCCGAGGCCGGTAATAGAGGCTTTCAGCCGCAGAGCAAACCACCAGTTCACACTGGTGGTTTTGATTATAGAGGATTAAATAGATGTCTCTGCAACTTCTTCTATGATAGAATGATGTTGATTATGAAAGGAGTTGGGTTTAGATGTCAATGAAATTTTACTGGTATCCAAATTGTGGAACATGTAAAAAAGCAAAGAAATGGTTAGAAGAAAAGAACGTTGATTTTACACCTATACATATTGTTGAGGATACTCCATCGAAGGAAGAAATCTTGCAAATTATCGAGAAAAGTGGTCTTCCGGCGAAGAAATTCTTTAATACGAGTGGAAAGAAATATCGTGAATTAAATATGAAGGAAAAAATTAAAGATGCATCAACGGAAGAAATGGCTGAATTCCTGGCTTCTGATGGAATGTTGATCAAACGGCCAATAGCGGTAGACGGCGAAACGGTTACTGTGGGATTCAAAGAAGACTTATACGAAGAACATTGGCAAAACTAAGTAACTGATCATGTCAAGCTTCATTCAGCGGGGTTCTTTTCCACCCCGTCTGAATGTCAGTTGAATAGAATCAAGGATTTACGGTCTGTTCATCCCTCACATTAATATATTGAATTCTCCTAATATTTGGGAGTTGAGGAGTTCCAGACCGTTTATCCGTTATAAAAATTGCTGGATGCAGTAGATTTTATTAATATTCCATTGTATAGTTAAGGTATGACAATAGAAACTTGAAAGGATGAAGGGTCAATGAATTTGCCAAACGATTTACGCTATACGAAAGAACATGAGTGGATTAAAAAAGAAGGCGACAATAAAGTACGTATTGGAATTACAGATTTTGCACAAGACGAATTAGGAGATATTGTCTTCGTTGAATTGCCCGAAGTGGATGATGAAGTTCAAACAGACGATTCATTCGGAAGTGTCGAGTCAGTAAAAACTGTTTCTGAACTTTATGCACCGGTAAGTGGTAAAGTTGTAGAAGTGAACGAAGAACTGGAGGATAGTCCAGAACTCGTTAATGAATCTCCATACGAAAACGCATGGATGATCGTTGTTGAATTGGATGACGAAAGTGAGTGGGACAACCTGCTTACAGCAGATGAATATAAAGCTATTATTGAAGAGGATTAATTTTTTTATCGATAAAGCCTCTTCAACCTGTATGCTTTCTGATTAGGAATAAAGAGGGGGCCTAACTATGCGGTGAAGAGTATAGTTGACCTCCTCTTTTTCATATACTATAACAATCAGCAGATGACTCGATGGGATAAGGAGTGTCTTGAGATGATTGCACACGAAACCGAAAAAGTGATTATTGTGGAGGGGTTGTCGGATAAACGTAAAATTGAAGAAATTTTAAATGAAGATGTAACGATTATTTGTACGAACGGCACTTTAAGCATTAATCGGTTTGATGAGCTTTTGGATATGTATAATTTAGATGAAAATGATGTATATATTTTTGTTGATGAAGATAAATCAGGACTGAGGCTTAGAAAACAACTAGCTAAGGAACTGCCACATGCCGAGCATATTTATATCAGTAAAGATTATCGGGAAGTGGCTACCACCCCATATAAAATACTTGCTTCATTACTTGTGGCAAAACACTTTACAGTAAGACCGTTTTATTTGCAGTACAATTGACTGTAAGATAAGATATAAATTCAACTATCGTTTCACTTGGAGGGCTGATTATCCCTTCAAGTGAAGTGATGAATCTTTATATTAACAGGTGAAAATATGCAAAAAATCACATCAAAGCAATTAAATGATTCATATATTTTATTTATCTATTCAACATTCTGTGGGACATGCACGGTTGCACGAGCAATGTTAGAGAAAATTGAAGAAATCCATAACCAAACAATTTTTCTTGAAATGAACGCAAATTTCGAGGAGCCATTTTTGCATGAATACAAAATCGAAAGTGTTCCGTGTTTATTGATTGTAGAAAATAATGAAGTGAAAGAAAAAATTTATACCTTCTATTCAACCGGAAATATTTATCGGTATTTATATGAGTATCGCCCAGAAATGTTTAAATAAATCATTTTGTTGACAGTTTAAGACCCCTCATGCTATTATTCGTTTATACTAATTTAATAGTTTTACTCTTATCGCGAGCGGCGGAGGGACTGGCCCTATGAAACCGCGGCAACCTTCAAGGATTTGAAAGGTGCCAATTCCTGCAAATTTTTTTGATAGATGAGAGAACAAGAGATGATAATCAACTATGCGTCTTTCTGTTCTCCGAGCAGAAAGACGTTTTTAATTTATTGAGTAATTATGTTTATACTAAATAGATGTATTCCATTTTTAATAATGGGACGGTATTTAAGTGGTAAGCTGTATGGAAGGAGACAATCTATTGATTTCCATTAAGGGATTAAAGAAAGAATTTATTACAAAAGACCGGCAAATAACTGCCGTTGATCATGTGGATATAGACATCAATAATGGTGAGATTTTTGGAGTCATCGGTTATAGTGGTGCGGGAAAGAGTACCTTTATCCGTCTGATCAATCGACTAGAAGAACCGTCAGCGGGCACAATAACCATTGAAGATAATGAAATAACAAATCTTAATCAAAATGAACTTCGAATCGCCCGTCAGGATATCGGGATGATTTTTCAGCACTTTAACTTATTGTGGTCAAGGACCGTTGCAGAAAACATTGCATTTCCTCTTGAAATCGCAGGAGTAAGTAAAGAAAAGCGGAAAAAAAGGGTGCAGGAACTTATCGACCTCGTCGGGTTGACCGGACGTGAAAATGCTTATCCTTCCCAGTTAAGTGGTGGACAAAAACAACGGGTCGGTATTGCGAGGGCATTAGCGAATAAACCAAAACTCTTACTTTGTGATGAAGCTACATCTGCACTTGATCCGGAAACTACAAATTCTATTTTGGATTTACTTGTAGATATTAATGAGAAAATGGGACTGACCATTATATTAATTACCCATGAGATGCAAGTAATCCGAAAAATTTGTCATCGAGTTGCTGTAATGGAGAACGGGAAAATTGTCGAGCTTGGTGATGTTCTCGATGTATTCCTTCATCCACAACAGCCGATTACGAAAAAATTTGTTCATCAGGCAATGGGCAATGATGAGGATGAAAATATTTCAAGTATCATGGAAACAAATTCGGAGGGTACACTGCTCAAACTGCAATTCATTGGTGAATCAGCAAACCAAGCATTGATCAGCCAGATCGCTAAGCGATACGAGGTTGATATCAATATATTACAAGGTAAGATTACGAATACGAAAACAGGAAGTTACGGAACACTATTCGTTCAAGTGACAGGTAATGATTCGGAAATCGAAAGTGCCATTAAATATATTCAGAGTGAAACCTCCGTAGAAGTGGAGGTCATCTAAATGTTTGGTAACTTAAAAACAGATGAATTGATTACAGCAACTAATGAAACACTATATATGACAGGTATCGCATTGATCGGTACTCTGATTTTGGGAATTTTATTAGGATTATTATTGTTTTTGACGTCAAAAGATGGAATTTGGGAAAATAAATTCATTCATATAATAACCGCGGCAATTGTTAATATATTCCGTGCCATCCCATTCATTATTTTGATTTTATTACTTTTCCCTTTTACGAATTTCTTGATTGGAACGATTCGAGGGCCGAGCGCTGCATTGCCTGCTTTGATTATCGGTACGGCACCATTTTATGCTCGTCTTGTTGAGATAGCTTTTCGTGAAGTGGATAAGGGTGTAATTGAAGCCGCAAAATCAATCGGTGCAAAAACAAGGACCATTATTTTCAAGGTTATTATACCTGAGTCTTTACCGGCACTTGTGTCTGGACTAACTGTTACAGCGATAGCCTTGATTGGTTATACTGCAATGGCTGGTGTAATTGGAGCAGGCGGTCTTGGAGACTATGCTTATTTCTATGGTTTCCAACGTCGTGATTTCGATGTTGTATTTGTTTGTACCGTATTAATCCTGATCATTGTATTTATTATCCAATTTATTGGAGATTTAATCACCAATAAAATAGATAAAAGATAAATAAAGGAGAGAAACAACGATGAGAAAGCTTTTTGGTTTACTTGTATTGTTATTTGTATTGCTACTCGCAGCTTGCGGGAATGGTGGAAATGAAGAAAACACTGCAAATGATGCGGAAGATGCAGACAACGCAACAGAAGATTCATCAGAATCAGTTGAACTTGTGATTGGTGCATCAAGTACGCCACACGCTGAGATTCTAGAGGAAGCAAAACCTTTGTTAGAAGAAGAGGGCATTAACATTACTATTGAAACATACCAAGATTATGTTTTGCCGAATGAAGACTTGGAATCAGGTGCACTGGATGCAAACTTCTTCCAGCATATCCCGTTCCTAGAGCAGACTGTTGCAGATACAGGGTATGATCTAGAGTATATTGATGGTATTCATATCGAACCAATGGGTGTATATTCTCAGAACATCACCAACATTGATGATATTGAAGATGGACAAGAAGTGATCATCAGCCGTTCGATTCCAGACCATGGACGTATCTTATCCTTATTTGAACAACAAGGACTTATCAAATTGGATGAAAATGTTGAGAAATCAGCTGCAACAATTGAAGATATCGTAGAAAATCCTAAAAACATCACATTTTCACCAGATGTAGATCCATTGCTATTACCAGAAATGTATCAATCTGAGCCGGATGCATTGGTTGCAATCAACACAAACTATGCAATTGATGCTGGTCTAAATCCATTGAATGATGCATTGTTCATTGAAGATGAAAACTCTGAATATGTCAACATCATTGCAGTTCGTGGAGAAGACAAAGATGATCCTGCTCTTCAAACGTTAGTGGATGTCCTGCAATCTGAAGAAATTCAGAACTTCATTCTTGAAACTTATGAAGGTGCAGTAGTTCCTGTAGGTGGAAATAACTAAAAACACTGTATTACGAAGAATAAGGAAGCATGAGCTTAAATGTTTATGCTTCCTTTTATTTTTTGACGGGAATTGTAAAGTACGTGTAAAAATCACTCTATACAGGTTTATTCGACCTTTGTGCAGGGAATTGTTCTGTGTTAACATTTTGTTTATCACATTAAAGGAGTGGTTTATTATCAATTCCGATAATAACATGAATTACACAGAAGATATGGAAAAAGCGATGAGTAAAAATCACAGGATGAGCATCGCTGAATATGAGTCTAATCTGTCTAAACGGATGGAAGTAGAACTAAAACGTGAGAAAGAATATCAAGAATCGAAGCAGATTATCGCTGAAGTGGATAGTCAGCTGCATAGATGAAGTGGAAGTTATCTTCAAATGAAAAACACGGAGTCCCAAAGTGGGTTCCGTGTTTTTTGTTCATTTTCGAAATTAATCATTTTTAACTCCGTGAATCGTAAAGCCATCCGTTTCCGACCATTCGGCGTAATATATTTTACTAATATCGTCATAACCTAATTTCCCTAATTGGGTACGCAGCCAGTTCTCATCTTTTTCAATCATGTCAAGAACTTTGTGTTGTACTTTGCCTTCATCAATGACTAAATGAGCAATCGATGTTTCTTTAGGGTTAATTGATAACATATCAGCGGTAACCGGGGATGATTGTTCATGCTTTAGGACGCTTAATTGCCCACTAGTTTCTAATATGGCATATTTTACTTCGCTGATTGTAAATATACCCTGTTGTCTTAACATCGTTCTCAGTTGTTCTGATTCCAAATCGTTTTTTTGCAGAGCATCTATATCAAGCTCTCCCTCATTAATAATGATAGTTGGTTCTCCTTTAATGACGGGTCTGGTCTTATCGAAACGCTGTACAATCTTCTCGATACTATAAATCAGTACAGCCCATAATGTTACAGAATAAAGAACCTGCCAGACTGTAACTTTATCATCATATACCGATTCCTCCACTAATCCCCCAAGTATCAAAAGATAAACAAAATCGAATGGAGTAATCTGTGAGAGTTCTTTCTTACCAAGTAATCGGATAATGGCTAATAATGCGAGCAGACCACAAATAATTTTAACTGTTATTGAAGTTTCCATAGTTGCTTCACCTCTAGAATGTATTCTGTCTAGAATCTGTACCCCTTTTAAAAGAATCTAATCTAACAGACTAAGTAATTGGCTGAGATGTGCAGTTTTTATGTTGAATAGCGAGGGTAAGTGATAGATATATCAATGAAGGAGGGGTTGAATTGACGGCAGAAGTAGCAGTCTTGAATAAACATGGGATTGCCATGGCAGCTGATAGTGCAATTACAAGTGGAAGAGAAGGTATCCAAAAAGTTTATAATACAGCAAATAAGTTATTCGCCCTATCGGAAAAGCATTCTATAGGAATTATGGTATATGGAGCGGCTTCTTTCATGGAGGTTCCATGGGAAGTAATCATCAAATCCTATAGAGAAGTGATATGTGATCGTACTTTTAATCATCTCCATGATTATATGGAAGACTTTTTAAGATTTTTGAATGAAGATGCTCGATTTAAAAATGAAGAAGTTGAAGAAATAATTGTTTATCGCATATTCTCGGATAATCTGAAACGTCTAGTCAAAGAAGTAGAAGAAAAAATGGCTAGTAAAGAACATATGGAAGAGGGCGTAACATCAGAACGTGTAACGAACTGGCTAGATGCATGCGCAGGTCGGATGATTCAATCCTATAGAAAGCAAAGGAAATGGTTTATTGAACTTGAAGAAGCAGCTTTTAAAGAAAGATTTAGTTCTGTTGTAAATGAAGTTATCGATGAGTTGATTCGTTATGACATCCCTGATGAATTAATTGAAAAGCTTCACGAACTGGCTTATGAGGCAACGGTGAAGGATTATTTCAGTGTGGGAAGTACCGGATTTGTTATTGGAGGATACGGTGATGAAGAAATATTCCCCCAGCTATTAAACTATAGACTGGAAGGATTTGTGTTTGGGCAGTTGAAATATAAAAAATTAAAGGATAAAAAAATAAGTTATACGACAGACAAGGATGATGGGACAGCCTCGATTACAGCTTTTGCCCAAAGAGATATGGTAGATTCCTTCATCAAAGGAATCGAGCCGAATATGGAAGATGTGATGTTCCGAATCATTTCTAGCGTAATAAAAAACTATCATGATCAGATTCAAAAAAATCTTCGAATTGAATTTACCGAAGAAGAGGTTACTAAATTACAGAAAATGGGTAAAGAAGTGTATGATTCGATGGAAATTGCTGTAAAGGAATATCAAGAAAAGAATTATGTTGAGCCGCTGCTTGGGGTAGTACGCTCCCTGCCTAAGGAAGAATTGGCAGATATGGCAGAAGCCCTCGTGTCATTAACTACGTTTAAAAGAAGAGTGACAAGAGCAACTGAATCCGTCGGTCCCCCTATTGATGTCGCAGTTATTACTAAGGGAGACGGCTTTGTCTGGAAGAAGCGGAAAAGTTATATTGATCCACAAATCAACTCGCGATTATAGAGTTTGAAAGGGGAGAAGAATATGTTTCCTAAGGAAAAAAATTCAACAAAAGAAGGATATTTTCATTTAGCACCCGAGGATCGATTGGAATTTGAATTGGAAAATCAAGAAAAAGAAGAGAAAGAAATCATTACAGAGAAAGTATTTGATAGACTTAAGGAAAAAGATAGCCAATAAGGACCTTAAATTCAAGTTTAAGTATTATTAAAAATATTAAATCTAGAAAATTTATTTTCGTTTTATGTTTGAAATTCTATTATATGTGGAAAGCAATAAATGAAAGGCAAGATAATCACATCATGAAAGGAGTTTTTACAAATGGCTAAAAACAACAATAATGGTAAGATGTCTCGTCAGCAAGCAGGAGAAAAAGGTGGCAAAGCTACTGCAAGAAATCACGATCAAGAATTCTTTGAAGAAATCGGTCAAAAAGGTGGAGAAGCCACTTCCAGAAACCATGACCAAGAATTCTATCAAGAGATAGGTCAAAAAGGTGGAGAACAAACTTCAAAGAATCATGATCAAGAGTTTTATGAAGAAATTGGTCGTAAAGGCGGAGAAACAACTTCACAAAACCATGATCAAGACTTCTATGAAGAGATTGGGCGTAAAGGTGGGGAAGCCACTTCCAGAAATCATGACCAAGAGTTCTATGAAGAAATTGGAGAAAAAGGTGGCAAAGCAAGATCCCGTTCACGTGACAACAACAATAATAACTAATCAACTCGAAAAATAATCTAGTTAAACTAGTAAAAGCACAGTGATTCGATCATACTTGTTGAATCGCTGTGCTTATTTTATTTTTAGAGATTAAATGAGAATGATATGCTATAACTGGAGATTCCATTTTCAGGCTTATAATTTAAATGAGAATGTGAAATAGTGTATAATAATTATATAATATAGAAGAAACAGGATGATAGATTCTCATACTGTTTTTTTCATTTTATAGTAGAAAACGAATAAAGGGGGACAGTTGTTTATTCATTTATTTATAATGTATGAGAGCTGAATATCCTTTGATTATTTGGTTTTCGACAGATAATATACAATCTAATAGACATAAGCCCGAATGGGTTGATTATTAATTTGAAATCCTTTAAGATTGTAATGAGTATAGATTGAGAATGAATTTCACATTCATCTCGGAAAAACTAGAATATAGCATTTGGAGGTATTAATTATGGCAGGTTCAGTATTGGAAATTAAAAATCTTCATGTATCTATTGAAGATAAAGAGATATTAAAAGGTGTTGACCTTACAATTAAAGGTGGAGAATTCCATGCAGTCATGGGACCGAACGGAACTGGTAAATCTACTTTAGCATCTGCAATCATGGGACATCCACTTTATGAAATAACAGAAGGAAGCATTACGTTCAATGGTGAAGATGTACTAGAAATGGAAGTAGATGAGCGCGCACGTGCTGGTCTGTTTCTAGCAATGCAATATCCTAGTGAAATTAGTGGTGTAACTACATCTGACTTCTTGCGCAGTGCAATCAATGCTCGTCGTGAAGAGGGCGATGAAATTCCATTGATGCAATTCATTAAAGAACTTGATGAGGCACTAGATTACTTAGAAATTGATAAAGGTATGGCTACTCGTTATCTGAACGAAGGTTTCTCTGGTGGAGAGAAAAAACGTAACGAGATTCTTCAATTAATGTTATTGAGACCAGAGATTGCTATCTTAGACGAAATCGACTCAGGACTTGACATCGACGCGTTAAAAGTAGTTTCAAAAGGTATCAACAAACTACGTGATGAAAACTTTGGAACATTGATCATTACTCACTACCAACGTTTATTGAACTACATTACACCAGACTATGTACATGTTATGATGCAAGGCCGCGTTGTTAAATCTGGTGGTCCAGAGCTGGCGCAGCGTCTAGAAGCTGAAGGCTATGAGTGGATCAAAGAAGAGTTAGGAATTGAAGACGAAACAGTAGAAAATGCATAAACGTTAGGAGGAGTAACATGACTGTGGAAACAAAACTGTCATTTGATAAGGCATATATTGAACAGTTTTCTAAAGATAGAAATGAACCAGAATGGATGCTTAATTTCCGTCTGGATGCAATTGAACAGGCTGAAAAGCTGGAAATGCCAAAGCCTGATAAAACAACGATCAGAAATTGGAATTTCACTGATTTCAACCATGAGTTCAAAACAGGTGAAGCAGTTTCTTCCGTTAAAGATTTACCTGAAGAATTAAGAGTATTCTTTGATGAAGATAAAGCTCCAGAAAACCTAATTATCCAACGTAACCATTCTGTTGCTTATGCTTCTCTAAGTGAGGATTTAAAAGAAAAAGGAGTAATCTTCGTTGATTTGCTCACAGCTATTCGAGAGCATGGAGATTTAGTGCAGAAATATTTCATGACTGAAGATGGAGTTAGTGTGAATGAACACAAACTGACAGCTCTTCACGCTGCACTTGTTAATGGTGGTGTTTTCCTATATGTACCACAAAACGTACAAATTGAAACACCAATCCAAACAATCTTCTGGCAGGAAGATCCTGATATTACTTTAATCAACCACGTATTGGTTGTTGTTGATAAAAACAGTTCAATCACATATGTAGAAAACAATCTTTCTCATAATGCAGAAACTGAGACTGTAGCTAATATCATTACAGAAGTACACGCTCTTGATGGTGCGAAAGTTGCTTATGGTGCAGTAGATAACTTTGCAGCTGCAACTACAACTTATGTTAACCGTCGTGGTATTGCTGGTAGAGATGCTACTATTGATTGGGCTTTGGGACAAATGAATGATGGAAATACAATCTCTGAAAACGTAACTCGTTTAGTAGGGGATAACTCTACATCTCAGGCAAAAGCTGTTTCTGTTGGACGTGGAAACCAAACACAAAACTTCACATCTGTCATGCATCATGATGGAAAAGCTTCTGATGGATTCATTCTACAACGTGGTGTGATGAGAGAAGCATCGACAGCAATATTCAATGCTATCGGTAAAATTGAACATGGTGGAACGAAAGCAAACTCTGAACAAGAGTCTCGTGTTCTCATGTTAAGTGAAAAAGCTCGTGGAGATGCGAACCCAATTCTTCTAATTGATGAAGATGATGTTACAGCTGGTCACGCTGCATCCGTGGGACGTGTAGATCCAATACAGATGTATTATCTGAAAAGTCGTGGATTGACTGATGATGAAGCACAACGCCTGTTAATTCATGGATTCTTAGATCCAGTTGTTTCCCAACTGCCGATTGACTCTGTGAAACAACAGTTGAAACATGTGATTGAAAGGAAAATCAATTAATGGACGTAAAAGCCATTAGAGAACAGTTTCCGATTCTCAATCAGGAAGTGAATGGACATCCGCTTGTGTACTTAGATTCCTCAGCAACATCACAGAAGCCAATTTCTGTGATTGAAGCTTTGGATAAGTACTATAGGGAATCAAATTCAAACGTTCACCGCGGCGTGCATATTCTAGGTAATCGTGCAACCGACCTATATGAAGGTGCACGAGAAAAAGTTCGGGCTTTCATTCATGCAAAAAGCACTGCTGAAATTATTTTTACCCGTGGAACTACGACATCAATCAATACAGTAGCCTGGAGTTATGCAAGAGCCAACTTGAAAGAAGGCGATGAGATCGTCATCACGCCGATGGAGCATCACAGTAACATCATTCCTTGGCAACAGGCTGCAAAGGCTACTGGTGCAACGTTAAAATATATTCCGTTACAAGAGGATGGCACCATATCATTGGACGACGTCAAGGAAATTGTCACTCCACAGACTAAGGTTGTCGCTATTACTCATGTATCTAATGTACTCGGTACGGTCAACCCAATTAAGGAGATTGCTGCAATTGCCCATGAAAATGGTGCAGTTATTGTAGTAGATGGCGCACAAGGTGCCCCTCATATGGAAGTTGATGTACAAGATTTAAATGTGGACTTCTATGCTTTTTCAGGACACAAAATGTGCGCTCCAACTGGGATTGGCGTATTATATGGTAAACGTGAACTATTGGAAAATATGGAACCTGTGGAATTCGGGGGAGAAATGATTGATTTTGTGAACCTCTATGATTCTACTTGGAAAGAGCTTCCTTGGAAATTTGAAGGTGGGACTCCAATCATTGCTGGTGCAATCGGCCTTGGTGCGGCGATTGATTTTCTTAAAGAAGTTGGTCAAGATAATATCTTGGAACATGAGAAAAAACTTGCAGCCTACGCAATGGAGAAAATGCGTGAAATAGATGGAATTACCATATATGGTCCTGAAGAACGCGCTGCTCTTGTCACCTTCAACCTCGAAGAAGTTCATCCACATGATACTGCAACTGTTTTGGATGCGGAAGGAATTGCAGTACGCGCTGGGCACCACTGTGCACAACCACTGATGAAGTGGTTGGATGTTACTGCAACGGCGAGGGCAAGTTTCTATCTGTATAATACAGAGGAAGATGTTGATCGTCTCGTTCAAGGGCTGTTGCGAGCGAAGGAGTATTTTGGTGATGTCTTTTAATAATTTAGATTCGCTTTATAGACAAGTAATTATGGATCATTATAAAAATCCTAAAAATAAAGGACTAGCAGATGGTGGATCCCTAACTGTCGATATGAATAATCCTACTTGTGGAGACCGGATTCAGCTACAGCTGCAGATTGAAGATGGTGTAGTGAAATCTGCACGATTTGATGGGGAAGGTTGTTCCATCAGTATGTCATCGGCTTCCATGATGACCCAAGCGATAAAAGGTAAACCGATTGATGATGCCTTGGCTATGTCGGAGCTATTCTCTGATATGATGCTTGGTAAGGAAGTGGATACAGAAGGCTTTGATTTGGGAGATATTATTGCACTTCAAGGTGTTTCCAAGTTTCCTGCCCGGATCAAATGCGCGACCTTAGCATGGAAAGCATTGGAAAAAGGTGTCCAAGAAGAGGATTAAGGTTTTGAAATACCTAAAGGAGGTTACGATTTATGGCTAAGAATATGCCTGAAGTAGGAGATTATCAATATGGTTTCCGTGACAAGGATGTTTCGGTTTTCCGTACTGAAAGAGGATTGACTCGAACTGTCGTTGAGGAAATCTCCAAAATGAAAAATGAACCAGAGTGGATGTTGGACTACCGCCTGAAAGCATTGGAACATTTCTATTCCCGTCCAATGCCACAATGGGGTGGGGACTTATCCGGTTTAGATTTTGATGAAATTGTTTATTATGTTAAACCTTCTGAAAAGCAAGGTAGAACATGGGATGAAGTTCCAGAAGAGATTAAAGATACATTTGACCGTCTTGGAATTCCTGAAGCAGAACAGAAATATCTTGCTGGTGTTTCTGCTCAGTATGAGTCAGAAGTTGTATACCAAAGTTTGAAAGAAGATCTTAAGGAATTAGGAATCATCTTTACAGATACAGATACTGCATTACAAGAACATGAAGAGTTATTCAAGGAATACTTCGGTACAGTTGTTCCTTACTCTGACAATAAATTCGCAGCGTTAAATTCAGCTGTATGGTCAGGTGGTTCTTTCATCTATGTACCTAAAGGTGTTAAGAGCTCCACTCCATTACAAGCATACTTCCGTATCAATACGGAAAACATGGGGCAATTCGAGCGTACGTTGATCATTGTTGACGAAGATGCATCTGTGCATTATGTAGAAGGTTGTACCGCACCAACTTATTCTTCAGCTTCACTTCACAGTGCAGTTGTTGAGATTATTGTTAAAAAAGATGCATATTGCCGTTATACAACGATCCAAAACTGGTCGAGCAACGTATATAACTTAGTTACTAAACGTGCTACAGTAGATGCGAATGGAACGATGGAATGGATTGACGGTAACCTTGGTTCATTACTTACAATGAAATATCCAGCTATTCTATTGAAAGGTGAAGGCGCAAGAGGTAACACTATGTCTATCGCGTTAGCTGGTAAAGGACAATTACAGCATGCTGGTGCGAAAATGTATCACTTGGCACCAAACACTTCATCTACCATCGTGTCTAAATCTATCTCACGTAATGGTGGTAAAGTTTCTTACCTTGGCCTAGTGCACTTCGGACGTAAAGCTGATGGAGCACGTGCAAATATTGAGTGTGATACGTTGATTATGGATAACCAGTCTACATCAGACACGATTCCATACAATGAAATCTTAAATGATAACATCTCACTTGAGCACGAAGCAAAAGTATCTAAAGTATCTGAGGAGCAATTATTCTACCTCATGAGTCGTGGATTAAATGAAATTGAAGCAACTGAAATGATCGTAATGGGCTTCATCGAGCCATTTACGAAGGAACTTCCAATGGAATATGCTGTTGAAATGAACAGATTAATCAACTTCGAAATGGAAGGATCCATTGGTTAATTATCAGAAAAACCCTTATCACAATGTGATAAGGGTTTTTTGGTTACTTTTAGGAGTTGACTTACTTGTCTCGATCCAATCATATGATACAGGCTACATTTTAATAGTAACATTGGATTAGATATCGAGAAGCTACGGTGTTTATTCTAGGTCCATCAAGGAAAACATAACCGTATAGAAGATTGCTTTATACTGTTGAATAAAATATGTAAGGGGATAACTTATGTACAGGGATATCCTTCAATCGACCGCTCATCGGAAATCTCTATTGCCAGAAGGTTCGTGGATAATGACTCAAAAATGGAACGACTTGCTTTTTATCCATCTTCCTGTTCCCTCAAATATTATTAGCGAACTTCTTCCTAAAGGTTTAGAACTGGACACATTTGATGGGAAAGCCTGGATAACGATTATTCCATTTAGAGTTACAAGTATGCGAATTAGAAACTTGCCTCCGTTACCTTTTATAAACTCCTATTTGGAATTGAATGTGAGGACTTATGTAAAACGCCGCGGAAAAACTGGTGTTTACTTCTTTAGCCTGGATGCAAATAACTTACTAGCGGTAATTGGTGCTCGAATATTGTCGTTGCCCTATTATTTTGCACAGATGAGGATGAAAAAGAAGCGAAAAATTGAATTCAAATCTAGAAGGAAAGGGAAAACGAGTGCGTGCTTAGACGTGTCTTATCGAACTTCTGATGAAGCATTTTATACGGATGAATCCAGTTTAGATTATTGGCTTTTAGAAAGGTATCATTTATGGTCTTATCGAAATGATTCTTTGTATCAAGGCGATATACATCATAAGCAATGGAAAGTCAGCAATGTTGAAGTGTATATTTCACAACAACAAATACTTTCTTACTTCCCAGATGACACAATAATAGGAAATCCTCTCTTTCATTACGCTAGTACGAAGCGGGTTTTATTCTGGCCGATTAAAAAAGTGGAGTAAAATAACAGCTGGAAATCCGTTATTTTACTCCATCTTTTTCATGATAAGAGGAAGGAATGAATAAAATAGGATACATGTCCATCTAAAGCTTGCTAAAGGAGGAGCATAATGAAACCAGTTATTATAAAATATGGACTAGTTATCGCGGGAGGAATAATCCAAGGCTTTGGAATGGGACTTTTTTTATTTCCTCAATACATTCCTTCAGGTGGTGCAGGCGGGATAACCGTACTGTTGAATTATTGGTTTGGCTTAAGCATGGGTACTGCCCTTTGGATAGTAAACTTTACCTTACTCTTAGCAGGACTATATGTTTTAGGAAAACGATTTGCGGTTTGGACTGTTATAGCTATTACGATGACTTCTCTGTCAGTAACTTTTTTTGAACAGATTCCGGTTCATAACAGAAATTTAATGATAGATCTTGTATTCGGTTCAATATTTCTCGGTATTGGAATTGGTATCCTCATGCGACAAAATGTTTCAAATGGAGGAACTGGCGTACTAGCATTGATTATATCTAAAAAATATAATGTGTTGCCAGGTCGCTCGTTATTTTGGATCAACAGCTTTATTTTTATATTCGCTGCAATTATCATTGATTGGAAAATCATTATTCTTGCATTATTAAGTCAATGGATTGCGACCCAAGTTGTAAATATGATATTCCAATTATCATTCGATAAGTCATATACACTAGGTTGGCGGAAGAAATGAAAAGTCCTCCTACACGTATTTATAGCGGATGATTTTCTTTCGATGCTTTCCGTCTTTCCCTTTTACGTGAATGAGAAAAAGAACGAGTAAACCTACAAGCAGAGTAAAGGCAGCGATACTTGTGAACATTCCTGTTCTCGACCAGTCCATCAGTCTTGTGAAAATTGGAGGTCCTAAGGCTACACCTATAAACCGCACTGAACCGTACAAAGAAGAAACAAACCCTCGACGCTCTTTTCCAACAGCCCCTGTTATTAAACTGTTAATACACGGCAGTGTCAAACCTACACCAATACTACTTAGGGCTAGAACAAGTAAGAAAGGAAATAGACTCTCCACCCAAACGAGTAAGCCATATGAAATGGTCATAAATAGTAATCCAATAATTGAGAAGCGTTTCATGCGAACTAAATTGCTGCCTATTTTACTTCCAGTAATATAAGAGGTAGTCACCATTACGAGTAATGGGATTGCTAAAATTAAACCTTTCAATACCCCGTCAATTTTATATGTCGATTCTAATACATCAGATAAATAAAAAAGAATTCCGAACAATGTAAACAAGCAAGTTCCTCCAGCTAAATATGCTGTAAACAACCATCTGCCTTCATGTTTAAAGACACTTAAAAGCCCCCGAGCATATTTGCGGAAGGGAGGTGGTGCTTGTCGATTGCTTTTTTCCTTAACAAATATCCATACCATTATTGCTGCGACAAGACTGAAAATGGGGAAGGCAAAAAAGACGGAATGCCAGACAATCAGTGCCAGAAGTGATCCGATAATAGGTGATAACACCTTCCCTAAACCATTCGACGCTTCAAAAATTCCAAGCACTCTACTCCGTTCCCCACCCTTGAATAGATCCCCGATTAGTGCCATCGCAATCGGTGCGCTTCCTGCAGCCCCGATTCCTTGTATCGTTCGACCAATAATAATCCATAAATATGAATCAAAGAAGGCTGCACCAAGACCGGCAAGAAATGCACCGAGAGCAAAAAGAATAAGTGAGGGAAGCATAATGATCTTCCGGGAATAACGGTCAGACAAATAGCCTACAATCGGTATCATTACTGCAGCCGCTATTGAAAATACTGTGATGGTTAAACTGACCTGTAGCTGAGATAGATCCATCGATGACTTCATTTTAGGAAGAACAGGTATAAGCATGGAATTACCTAAAGTCATCATAAAAGGAACGGAACCAACAGCTAGTATTATCATTCCTTTATTTTTTTTCAACGTCGTGCACTCCTTCAATTCAATTACAATCTGTTTGTAGGTGTCCATATGATGCAATGGACCATTGCGGGAAGTTATTTAATATTAATTGGTGGAAGTACCAACCAACCTTTTTCTTTAGCGATATTTACCAATTTTTGCTCGTATTCTTCCTGCTGATCGTGGAATTCGCCGAACATCGTACGAAGGTCTTCTCTTAGTGCAATCCCAGTAACATAACTGCTTTCAGCCCTTGTACTCATTAACTCCTTTTGGATGATGGTGGCGATTTCAGGGTCATGGAATCTTGCCCCAGCAGGAATATCCTCTACTTCTACATTCGGACGATCCGGAGGTGCTGGAGGCAGTCGTATTCCAGCTTCCTTAAGGATTCCCTCCACAGCTTGTTCCTCTTGGATGAGACAACTTTCCACGAGTTCTTCTGCATATGTCTTTAAATCATTGTCTCCCGCATGATTAATAAGTACTTGCATGGTTACGAGTAAGTTTTTTGTCCTATAAAGGTAATTCCAAAGGTGGTAGACTTCACCTGTATGAAAAGGATCCTCTTGTTTGTTTTTAACCATGATAATCCTCCTTTTTATCTTGCTTAGTTTCTCTCATAACGATTGGTATTATCCCAAAACAAAATTTGGAAAATGCATGAGACAGGAACCTAGATATGTTTTATTCATAGGCTAACATCAGGATATTATTTATGAAGGATGGTCAAAGTTGTGAGAAAAATACTGATGTTTAGTTTCATGTATCTCCTCGTTTTATTTGCCGGATGTAATCAAATAGAGGGTTCTACTTCTGAAGATAATAGTGAAAAAATTGTTCGTATCGGATATCAGAAAAATGGCCCGCTTGTTTTGTTGCAATCACTGGGAACACTAGATGAACGGTTAGAACAATATGGGTTTACCGTAGAGTGGAAGGAATTTCAGGCAGGTCCTCTTCTTGTCGAAGCGTTAAATGCGGATAGTATAGATTTTGGGAGAACGGGTAATACACCTGTCATTTTTGCGCAAGCTGCAGATACGCCTTTTGTATATGTCGCTGCAGGTTTTTCCAAATTTAAAGGAAGCGGGATTCTTGTTCCAGATGAATCCGAAATCACAGAATTGGAGCAATTAGAAGGAAAAACTATTGGATTTGCGAAAGGCTCAAGTTCCCATTATTTATTAATTAAGGCACTGGAAAAGGCTGGTTTAACACTAGATGATATAACACCAGCATATCTTACTCCTGGAGATGCCCGCGTCGCATTTGAACAAGGAACAATTGATGCGATGGTTGTCTGGGATCCGTTTGTTGCATCGACAGAGCTTCATTCAAACGGTAGGTTACTTGTCGATGGGGAAGGATTAACAACAGACCGTGATTTTTTTGTTGCAACTGAAAATTTTTATGACGCTCACCCGGAAATCGTCGATGTAATCATTGAAGAAATCGATGCATCATCGAAATGGGCGAATAGTAATCATGATGAACTTGTTGAAAAGTTGGCACCACTATTAGGGATTGATGAAGATTCAATCCGAATGTCAGTGGAACGCCGCACGTATGGAGTCGAGGCGATAAGTGAGGAAATCATTAAGGAACAGCAGGAAATTGCTGATATTTTTTACGATTTGGATATCATTCCAAAGGAACTTGAAATAAAAGAAGTTATCATTGATTAACGCCAGTTTTGCCTCATCTTATCGAATGTTAATTTAAGATAGGAGAATGAACATGAACAAAAGCATCATCAAAAAGTCATTTCAGAGATTTTTACCGTGGTTCATTCCGTGCATATTCCTTATCTGCTGGCAGATTGTATCTTCTCTTGGTATCATTTCAGAAAGAATCTTACCAGCTCCAACAGAAATCATTCAGGCAGCAATCCAACTCATATCTAATGGGGAATTGTATGAACATATGTCTATCAGCTTAGTGCGGGCTTTCATTGGTTTTGTTATTGGAGGAGTTATTGGCTTTGTATTAGGTTTGTTAAATGGCGTATTTCGTTTTTCTGAATTACTGTTTGATACATCCGTTCAAATGCTGCGAAATATTCCTCATTTGGCATTGATTCCTTTGGTGATCCTATGGTTTGGAATTGGAGAAACGTCAAAAATTTTCCTGGTTGCATTAGGAGTTTTATTTCCAGTCTATATTAACACCTATCATGGAATTAAATCAGTCGATAAGGGATTGATTGAAATGGGGAAATCGTATGGGTTAAAAGGTTATAAGTTGTTTTTCCATGTCATATTACCAGGTGCATTATCATCCATACTGGTAGGAATAAGATTTTCACTTGGTGTAATGTGGCTAACTTTAATTGTGGCTGAAACCATCTCCGCTCAATCAGGCATTGGGTATATGGCAATGAACGCTAGAGAATTTATGCAGATGGACATTATCGTATTAAGTATTTTAATTTATGCATTGTTTGGAAAGTTGTCTGATGTCATTGCCAGATATTTTGAGGGTAGATTATTGAAATGGAATGCATGAATACTGAGGAGTGTTAGGGTTGGAAAATAGGAACGGGATAAATATACAAATCAATAAATTGGAAAAAGTATATGATAATCGTAATGTATTAAATGGATTGGATGTTGAGATTAAGAAAGGTGAATTTGTTTCCGTTGTCGGAAAAAGCGGGTGTGGTAAAAGTACCCTTTTACGCCTTGTTGCTGGTCTTGAAGATGCAGAAGGAGGCTCCATTATACTGGATGGTGAGAAATTGGAAGGGCTTAATAAAAAGGCACGGATCATGTTTCAAGATGGAAGACTATTACCATGGAAACGGATTATTGATAATGTCTGTATAGGACTTTCTACAGAAAAAAGGAACAAGGCATTGGAAGCATTAGCCCAAGTAGGGCTGGAAGAAAGAAAGGATGATTATCCATCTAAGCTATCTGGAGGCCAAAAACAGCGAGTTGCTTTGGCACGGGCATTGGTGCATAATCCGGATCTGCTATTACTGGATGAACCTTTAGGTGCATTGGATGCACTAACCCGATTGGAAATGCAGGAACTAATCGAATCATTGTGGAGACAAAAGAAGTTTACCGCTGTGCTCGTTACCCATGATGCGGAGGAGGCAGTTGCCATTTCTGACCGGGTTTTATTGATAGATCAAGGGAAAATCAGCTTAGATCAAACGATCTCTCTACCGCGACCCCGAAAACGAACAAACCCGGCATTTGCTTTGTATGTGGACGATATCTTGTCACAAATCATGAATCGGAATGAAGATAAGGAATATCCGGTATTGCTTCCTGAATTGTCTTTATCCCTTCTTGATTCCGTAAATAATTAGGGTCGCTCCAAGAAAAATCCAAAAAAACTTACTTATCGATATTTTAGAAGACATGCCAGCGATACCGATAGCTGTAGTGGTAAGAAGTATTAATGGTCCGACAAATGCTAATGAGCTATTAATGATTAATGCTTTTTCAACTTCATTAAATTTCAACATGAGGAGTGCTGCAAATATTTCGATGGAACCGGAAAGAATTCGGAAAAGAGCCATAAAAAGTATGGCTGTTTCAAAAAGAGCAAACATGGTATTTCCCCCTGCAATATGTATTTTAATAAAATATATGCAGGACTCGTCCAATAAAGGACAGAACCCTCTTTGTGATGAGGGTTTATTTTTATCTCTCACGAAATATCTGGTTAATATGCTAATGGCAAGCTTCCAATTGCCCATATATTGAATAGGATAAGATTGTTAGTGTGAAGGGGGAGTACAATGGAAGAGAAGGAAGTAAGAAGACCAAATCATTTAGCTTGGCATGAAACAATGGAATTGCATGAATTAGTAGTTTTTCAGGCAATTGGATTAATGAAGCTAAAAAAGTTTATCGGTGAAGTGAAAGATCCTGCATTGCGTAGACTTTATGCCGAAACAATAAGAGGATTAGAAACAAACCTTAGGGAACTACTTGCATTTTATCAATTGGCTCCTAGAGAAGAAGAGGAATTGGAAAGAAACTTGGATAGTGGTTTTTTCTCTGGAGATTTGTTGGCTTTTGCAAAAACTGCTGTAAGGAATTATTCAATTGCAATAACGGAAACTGCAACGCCGATATTAAGGGAAACGTTAAATAAACAATTGCAACGTGCAATCGAAACACATGAAATGGTATATGCTTATATGTACGAAAGAGGGCTTTATCCGTCATACGACCTCCATAAATTATTAAGAAATGATATCAACATTGCAACAAAAGCACTAAATATGGACTTTTAATAATATGGTTACCACCACCCTAGGAATAAACTTCCTAGGGTGTTTTTATATTTTTGAGTGATGTACATATTTTCGATGGAAGATAAAAATTCCACTAAAAATATGCGAAATGGTTTTCATTCCTTAGAATCGCTGATATAGTTTCATTATAAGTGTATCTGTACGTATTATTTATCGTTGGATGGAAGTGATGGAAGTGGTATTTATTATTTGTTTGATCATTGGACTCGTTACAGCGTTTGTAGGTTCAATAATGGGTCTAGGTGGAGGAGTTATACTCGTTCCGACTCTTATATTGTTTGCCTCTATATCCGATGCTTTTGCTTGGGCAACTCCTCAAGCAATCGTCGGTATCTCTCTAATTGTCATGATATTTACGGGATTAGCTTCCACCTTATCTTATCTAAAGGTGAAGCGGGTGGATTATCGCACCGGTTTTCTTTTCATGATAGGGAGCATACCAGGAGGAATCATTGGGGCGTGGCTGAACCAATATGTCGAAGCAGAGACATTTCAGCTTTACTTCGGTATATTAATGATATTGATTGCAATGATATTATTTTTTAAAAAGAAAGAGCCTAGAACAGTGGATCTGACTGGGAAAGGTGTTCGGACTTTTGAGGTTAATGGTGAAAGATATCAATATAAGGTCCATGCAGTAGGAGCAATATTTCTGGCCCTGATCGTTGGGGTTCTATCTGGTTTATTTGGTATTGGTGGTGGTTCCATTATGGTACCAGCAATGATCCTCTTATTTGGTTTTCCAGTTCATATCGCTACAGCAACATCCATGTTTATGATTTTCTTCGTTAGTATTTTTAGCTCAGTGACACATATCGCTCTTGGACATATCGTTTGGGAATACGTATTGTTCTTCATTCCTGGAGCTTGGGTAGGTGGAAAGCTTGGTGCTAAAGTGAATCAAATGCTGTCCAGCAAAACATTGGAATGGATACTTCGACTGTTATTGATATTTATTGGAATTCGTATGATCATTCAAGGATTAGGCTAAGGAGCAAGATTCATGAAAGAAAATATTTATATATACTATACGAATGATTTACACAGTAATTTTACACAATGGCCCCGTACAGCTGGTTATTTGAAGGAAAAGAAAAGAATCCGCAGCTCTAAAGGGGAGGTCCATTATATAGTTGATGCTGGTGATCATATGGACCGGGTCGATCCCATTTCAGAGGCTACAATGGGAAAAGCGAATGTGGAATTAATGAACGAAGTCGGCTATGATGTCGTGACAATCGGCAATAATGAAGGTATCACTCTTGCTCATGATGATTTATACCATCTTTATGATGAAGCTGATTATCCAGTGGTTTGTGCTAATCTACAGCCAAAATCAGGCCAACCTCCAAAATGGTTGGTTGATACGAACATATTTGAGACAGATTCGGGAGTTCGTCTCGGTTTCATTGGATTGACAGCGCCGTTTACAGCTTTTTATGACCCGTTGGGTTGGACTGTAACCTCACCTTATGATGAACTGGAAACGAATTTGCTTGAATTAAGCGAGAAAACCGATATTATTATCCTGCTATCTCATTTAGGACTTAGTGAAGATCAAGAGATTGCCAGGAGGTTTTCGGAAATAGATGTTATTATCGGAGGACATACACATCATCTGCTACGAACAGGAGAATATGTAAATAATTGCCTGATTACTGCAGCGGGAAAGCACTGTGTATATGTAGGAGAAGTAATTTTAACCTATGATCATGAATCTGAACAAATATCGACGAAAGAGGCGTACGCTACGAATGTATCTGATCATCCAGTTGATCAGGGAACGGCAGTTTTGCTGGAGGAGCTTCAAGAGAAAGCGGACTTATTATTAGAGAAAGAAGTAGTCGTACTCGAGGAGCCACTAGATGTGGAATGGTATAAAGATACCCCGATTATGCAAGAATTGACAGATACAATCAGAATGTGGACAGATGCTGACGCTGCTTTATTAAATGCTGGCTTACTGCTTGGTGCATTGCCAAAGGGTCCCATTACGTATGGGGATGTTCACCGGATATGTCCTCACCCAATTAATCCTGTCGTTGTCCAACTAAAAGGTGACGAATTGATTGAAGTTATTCGTGCCTCGCTAAAAAGAGATTTTATGGAGTTTGAGCTGAAGGGATTTGGATTCAGAGGAGAAGTGATAGGGAGAATGCTATTCTCCGGACTTTCCATTAATATAAGGACTAATCCTGACGGCACAGAGGCGGTAACGGAAGTGACTTTTTCAGATGGGACCCCTGTGGATAAACAAAAAACATATCGAATCGCGACAGCAGATACTTTTACATTCGGACGCCTGCTACCAGAGATAGCGAAATCAGAGAAGAAAGATTATTTCCTGCCAGAGTTCTTGAGAGATCTATTGTTGGAAACATTGAAAAGAAAAGCGTTGCAGCGGTAATAACTCATTGAATTTGTGTCTTATTGCTTCTGGTAATAGTAATCGTTTAAGAAAGATGTATCAGTGACAAGAAGGTCCATTATTGCATAACTTAATTATGTATATAAAGGAGGCCTTCTTAGATGATTACTGTTAATCCAATCGAGATTGAAGGGATGCAGTTCACTGCAGTAAGTGTAGAACTGCCAAAAACTACTCTTCTGACGGTATCAAATGAAGTTGGTTACATTATGTGTGCAGCTTTGGACGTAGATATTTTCAACGAAATCCCTAAATTGCAAGAAAGAAAAGTGGTTGCAGGAAGAGCTGTAGGTGTACGGACGATTGAACAGTTACTTGATGCTCCATTAGAGAAAGTTACAGATGCTTCAAGAGAGTATGGTTGGAAAGAAGGAATAACAGGAAGGGAAGCACTTCTACTCATTTCTTAAGTCTATTCCCTGAAGGATTTCACTTCAGGGAATAGACTTTTTTAGTTTCTATCGATGAAGAACACCCAATACCAAAAGACATAGTCCGTGTGAGATTACGTACTGGATGAAGAGAGCTGAAGTCGTAAACCTGAGCTGGCGGAACACATCTATTTTTGTGCTAGTCTATCTCCCTAAATATGTGCATAAATATGACATAAGGGGGTTGTAGCATGCGTAAAAGAAGATACCCAAAGAAATTTAGTTCACCTCCAACGCAATTGATTCTATTGTTGACAATCGTTATATTTACAATCGCGGTTCTTGGCAGTATCGCATTGATCGATAGGGGAATAAAGCCCACGTTAATGGACATTGCCAAAGAAAAAACGAACGAATTTGCCACTCGAGCCATCAATCGTGCGGTCAGCTTTACTGAAGACTATGATTTTACGGACATAGCAACGATTGAATATGATAATAATGGGAAAGTTGCCACCTATTCACCAAAGTCAGATGCACTTAGTGAAATTAATCGGCATGCAACCCAACGAATTGAGGAGTATTTTAATCGATTAAATCATGGTGATCCGATTTTACATGACGAAGAAGACAGGTATGATTACACGAATGGGATAGAGGAACGACTTTATGAAGACCCTACTTTAGTCGAAATTCCACTTGGTCAAGTGACAGGGAACACGGTGCTGGCAAACCTCGGTCCTAGAATTCCAATCAATTTAGAAATAATTGGTACCGTTCGGACAAATATTACTTGGGAGCAAATGGAATTTGGTATTAACGGTCTTTGGATTTCTTTTTATTTAAATGTTGAAGCTGATGTGCAAGTGATTGTTCCATTTTCTTCCGATTTAACGACGGTGACTTCCCAAATCTATATAGATGGGGCTGCATTGATGGGCGAAGTACCTGATTTTTATGGTGGTGGAACACCTCCATCCATTGCTGTTCCGAAAGAGGATATTCAGACGGACTTGCAGAATGAGCAATAATCTAGTATAGTGGTTTCAGAACTTAATAGCAGCCTTATCCGATCGGTGAGGTAGAGGTGCAGGTAATATGAGTAACTAACAGGAGAATGACAACGATGATGGTTAGTAAAAGGATTATTTGCCGAAGCGTAATAAGCGTCATCTTATTATTTGCTGGTATGTCTTTGAATAAGAGGCTTACTGTCATGCTGAAACTTGGCATGGAGAACTACTGATCGAAATGGAGATAACGTATATTGTTACATATAAACAATGATGGTTATTTTCTGTCATTGTTTTTTATTTGACTATGTACCTTCCGTTCGTTCAAAAGTACTCTATGCTTCTAAAAAAAATAAATGGGGGAAATCGAAATGGTAGGTACATTTTTTTCTATAATACCTGCACTGGTAATGCTTGTATTAGTAATAGTTACAAAAAGGGTTTTACTTTCACTTGGAGTCGGAATTGTACTTGGTGCATTATTTATTCATAACTTTAACATTCTAGGATCTATACAAGAAGTTTGGGGAGTTTTTTACGAAATATTTGTATCTGAAGGAGAGCTCAATCTAGGAAACATTTTGTTAATTTCCTTCCTGCTATTGTTAGGGGTTATGACAGCGTTTCTCCAAGGATCTGGTGGAAGCAGAGCTTTTGGAAACTGGATGCTTAAAAGGGTGAAAACCCGTGCTGGTGCAAAAATCATGACAGCCATACTAGGTATTATTATTTTTATCGATGATTACTTTGCGAGTTTGGCGGTAGGTCAAATAGCTAGACCTGTTACTGATCGTCAAAAAATCTCTCGCGCTAAACTGGCATATATAATCGACTCGACGGCAGCACCTATCACAGTCCTTTCACCAATCTCAAGCTGGGGAGCATTTATTATTGGTTTATTGGGTTCGATTTTTGTAGCGAATGGAATTACAGACATCCAACCAATTGAAGGATTTATTCGGATGATTCCAATGAATCTATATGCAATATCTGCAATCCTGCTTGTGTTTCTTGTAGCATATTTAAAAGTTGATATCGGACCGATGCGAATTCATGAAGAGCGTGCTCAGAAAACTGGGGAATTGATTGATCCGGAAAACAGTAAAGTTCCTGGTGATTTAGGTGACACTATTGAAGCTCATCCTAAAGGAAAAGTATACCATTTAATTTTGCCGATCCTTGTTCTTGTCTTAGCAACTGTAACTGCTATGCTAGTTACAGGAGCTCGAGCTTCGGAGGGTGAAGTGACAATCCTTTCTATGTTTGCAAACACGGATGTCAACTTGTCCTTATTCATAGGTGGAGCAATATCTGTTCTGTTTGCACTCATTCTCCATATGATTCATAGTGCTCCTAAAGCAAGTGTAATGAATATTTTTATCCAAGGTATGAAATCCATGCTTCCGGCAATTTATATACTCATCTTGGCATGGATGATTGGATCAATTATCTCATCATTGGAAACGGGGACTTATTTAGCCCAGTTACTTAATAATGCAAATATCAGCGGTGTATTTCTACCAGTATTATTCTTTGTTATTTCGGGAATTATGGCTCTTGCAACTGGAACATCGTGGGGTACATTTACAATTATGCTTGCAATCGGGGCTGAAGTTTCTGCAGTGATTGATATTAACTTACTATTACCTACTTTGGCTGCTGTATTGGCTGGAGCTGTGTTTGGGGATCATTGTTCACCAATTTCAGATACCACCATTCTTTCAGCGACCGGAGCAGGTGCAAATCACATCGATCACGTATTGACACAGCTTCCTTATGCAATAATTGCAGCTGTTGTGTCCATTGTTGGGTACTTACTCATGGGATTACTTGAAATGACAATCTTACCATTGATAATTACACTCGTTATCGTTTTAGTAATTGGGTTTGTGATTCATAGCAGAAATACAAAAAATGCTTAATACAAAACGTACTTTTCTTTAACTAAGAAAAGTACGTTTTTTTGCATTTTTAGCAGTCATAATACTGTTTAACTTTGTTAGAAACTTACATAATATTTCAGAATAATTTATAGATATTAAATATTCTTTGACTATATCGATGATAAATTATATAATACAAGCATAAATATCTGAAAAGATATAATAATTAAAAGATTCCTTCGTGTATTTTGTATGAAGGGGCCGAAAAGGGAGGTATTACTATGGAAACACGTTCTCAATGGGGAACAAGGGCGGGGTTTATTTTAGCAGCTGTCGGTTCAGCAATAGGTCTGGGGAATATATGGCGATTCCCTGCAGTGGCTTATGAGAATGGTGGAGGAGCATTTTTTATCCCGTATTTATTTGCACTATTGACCGCCGGAATACCAATACTTATCATGGAGTTTACGATGGGACATAAGTATCGCGGGTCTGCACCATTAACTTTTAGAAGGATGAATAAGAAAACTGAATTCATCGGTTGGTGGGGAGTTCTAGTAGCTTTCGTCATTTCCACCTACTATTCCGTCATTATCGCCTGGGCAATTTCTTATGCTTATTTCTCTTTATCGCTTGCATGGGGTTCAGACACAGAAGGATTTTTGTTTGGCGATTATTTGAAATTGGCTGAAGTTCCGGGCCAAGTAGGAAGTATGGTTCCAGGAGTTTTATTCCCGCTAATTCTAGTTTGGGCAATTGTATTATTTATTCTATATCGTGGGGTTAGTAAAGGAATTGAATTGGCAAACCGTATTTTCATCCCTGCATTAGTGATCATCTTTCTCATAATTGTAGTACGTGCAGTTACTCTACCAGGAGCGTTAAGTGGTTTGGATGCATTCTTCAAGCCAGATTTTAGTCAAATATTGTCACCTGAAGTTTGGATTGCAGCTTACGGTCAAATTTTCTTCAGTCTTTCCATAGCATTTGCCATTATGATTACGTATTCCAGTTATTTGTCACGAAAATCAGATATTACGAATAACGCCTTTATCGTCGGCTTTGGAAACTCAGGATTTGAACTACTGGCTGGTATTGGAGTATTTGGAATTTTAGGTTTCATGGCCACACAAGCTAATGTGCCGATTGATGAAGTGGTTAGTGGGGGAGTTGGTCTTGCATTTGTAGCATTCCCTGCAATCATCAACGAGTTCCCGGCCATGAAGGAGCTATTTGGATTGTTATTCTTCTTGTCCCTAACTTTAGCAGGTCTAACTTCATTAATATCCATTACCGAGACATATGTGGCAGGAATGGTTGATAAGTTTAATTTGTCACGAGGAAAATCGGTACTATTTGGAGGAGGAGTTGCCGCAATTATCTCCTTATTGTTTGCGACACAGGGAGGACTATTTTTCCTTGATGTAGTGGATTATTTCATTAATCAATTTGGAGTCGCTTTCATTGGATTGGTTGAAGTTATATTAATTGCTTGGATTTTACGCGAACTTAAAGGGCTTAAAGATCATGCAAATCCAATCTCCGACATACGACTTGGATCATGGTGGACCATTAGTTTAGGTTTGATTACACCTATTGTAATGGGATATATGATGATTGGTTTATTTAAACAAAATCTTACAGAAAACTATGAAGGATACTCTGACACGTTTATTCTATTTGGTGGTTGGACCGTGGCTGGATTAGCTTTACTTATAGGTATTCTCATGTCCATGACAAAATGGAAAGCAAATGTAGATGAAAACGTAGATTACCTAGACGAGAGGGAGGCTAAATAATGAGTGCTTCATCGATTGTAGTCATGATTATTGGAATGGTCATTCTTTGGGGTGGTTTAGCAGCAAGTATTTGGAATGCGTTCAGAAAACAAAAGGATACAAATTAATAAAAAACCAGTGGGATCACTCCCGCTGGTTCTTTAACGATTATTTCTTGCCATCCTTTCCCATTTCCTTAGATATGGGTAAGGATCAAAAGACCATTCCTTATATCCATCATCTTTGTACATTCCATAATGGAGATGTGGAGGGAATTTGCCGGACGTACCTGGAGGACCGTAACCGCTTGAACCGACACTACCGAGTATATCGCCTGGTTGTACGATGGTTCCGACCTTGATGTCTTCATTAAAACCACTCATATGGGCGTAATAATGATAAATATTGTAGATATCACGGATCCCGATACGCCAGCCTCCAAACCGATTCCAACCCATCATTTCCACAACACCATAGGTGGTTGATTTGATTGGTGTCCCATAGTCCGCAAAAATATCCGTACCTTCATGGATTCTCAGTCCGCCGTAGCCTCTTCTATCTCCCCAAGTATTCCGGTAACTGTAGTTGTAGTTGATATCCACAGGGAAATCTCGATTAGTCAAATTTATCTCATTGAACTTCTCAAATACTCGTGCAGTATTCATAATTGATTTTACTGTTAAGTCCCGTTTATAATGCTTCCAGAGTGCCACTTTAATATCATCACTTGTAGGTCCTTCATCGAGCAGTAGCATGGCTAGTGTGTACATAATATCTTCATCTTCGTCAAGGCTTGCAATTCCGTCTCCATTTCCATCTTGTCCTATTCCATCGAAAAGTTTGATGATATGAATATCGGCATTCTGTGTATAGTTACCGATACCATACCAACTGTCTTCATCAAATTCAACGGAGATTACTTGTTCTTCCTCGCTCGAAGGTTTTTTGTTACGTTCATAGTTATCAATTGCTGCAAAATAGTACCAAGGAATCTGCGAGAGTGCTTCCATCTTTTGAAATAATGCTTTTCGCTCCTTATAAACAGAATCTTCATTCTCAGCGAAGACATAAGAGGAACTTAACCAAAATAAAAGGAATGCGAAACTAAACAAGGATATTTGCTTGGGGAGCAAGAAGATCACCTCCGTTTTGGATCATGGTTTTCCTCTGCAATTCCGTTTATTAATCGCTCGATAACTTTGTGGTTCTCCTTATCATTTGTAGTTTCTAAATGTAAACTATGGATTTCATCCATATGGTAAGGATTTGATGTTGTATATACTTCATAGAAACTTGGCAAAATGGAACGAGCGGTTTTTTTCGCGATATCTGCTGCTTCATTTTCATTCAAGTCAGGGTTTTTATCAAAGGCGATGATAACTTCCTCATCGGTGACAAGTGTGGCTACTTCATTAAAATCACCTGTTTGAAGTATTGTCTTTGTTATCATATTGGCTGTTTCTTCACGGTCGATGGTATATTCTTCATTATTTTGATCTACACTGTATTCTTCCTTTGTATACCTTACATAGCCAAGCTTCGTGCTTCGTCCTTCATCTTGCGACCCATTATGATCATTTGGATTCAGTATTTCCAGTTGCTCATCGTCTGTACTTTGTAATTGTTGGCAACCAATACTTAACATTAATAAACATACCGATACAACTGAATATATGAACTTCTTCATATTTTTCCTCCTTCAACCCCTTTTGTGCTTTAGTGTGGGTTAATGGAAAGAAATCATACATAGAAATATTTCACTTCTTTCATTCATATGGTAAACTAATGGAAGGCAATGGGGGTGGCGACTTGTTCGAATTGAACGGAAAACATTATGAACTGATTGAAAACGTCAAGGACGGTTTTCAAGAAGAAGCAATTAAAGAAAGATATGCGGATATTCTTGCGAAGTACGATTATATTGTTGGTGATTGGGGTTATGACCAACTACGGATGAAAGGTTTTTATCATGACAGAAACTCCAAGGCACCTATCGATTCTAAAATAAGCACAGTTCAAGATTATATTTTAGAGCATTGTAACTTTGGGTGCGCTTATTTTGTCTTGAAGAAAATCACAAAATAAAACATAGCCGTTCATAAAATTAAACGGCTACGTTTTATTTTTTTCATCATGAATAGGATGGGCACCGTCGGCCTGTCTAGGGAGATCGTCATGCTGCGACTTATGAGGAAAAACATATGCGCTTTCCCGATATTGACCTTCTTCCCAAGGGGTGGATTTCCCCTCCACTGGTACTGCTTCATTAATGGCTGAGCCATATGCCCCTTCAGGAAATTCCTCTGGAATGAGTTGATTTTTCATTCTTCTGCTGCTTATCATATCGTAATATTTTCTCTTTTCTTCTCTCATAGAAAAAGCTCCTTTCTGACTGTAGCTTTTGTCAGAAAGGAGTTTCTCATGTCAAAATTAATTTGGAAGTTTAAGGTTAATCTAATCTTTTACAGCGATTGTAGCCGTGGAATTTCCTCTCGATAATCGAGCCGAGGCGGAAAATGGCATTTTCATTTCCTGTTGAGCTGATGATTTGGATACTGATCGGCATCCCATTTTCATCTCTGCCGACTGGTAAAGTCAATGCCGGCAACCCCCAAACATTTGCATAGGCGACATAAGGCATAAATTGTAAAAACGTCTTGCGGATTGAGAATATCTCTTTGAAAACCTGACCGTGAGCAGGAGCGGTCGTATGGTATACAGGTAAAATAAGCAAACGGTTACTTAAATAGTCATCCAACCATTCATCGCCACGATTAATGGTTTCTTTAATTTCATTTATTCGTCGTCTTGACGGCTTAAACATTTTGGAACCTAATATTGCCCAAGAAAGATATGGATGAACTTTACTATTTTTTGTAATTCGTTCTCGCATATACGAACGGAACACAGGGGACCGGTCATGACTGAATGCTTCTTGTTCAATTTTTGCACTTCCGTCAATGGACATGATCTCCTGCCAAAGTAGAGCAGTCTCGTCAAATAATGGTGGAACTCCACGTTTCGTATAAATGAGTTGATCTAAAAAGTCTTCAATTGCCCGCATCATATTTTTTGTGCTATCAGCTAATGGATAGTTTACTTGTTCTGATATTAGTTCGATTTTATATTCTTTTAAGAAGACTGTCTTCGGACTGGAATCTGAAATGATCCGATAAACCAACTCCATATCTCGTACTGATTTCCCCATTGGTCCGATTCCTAACATTCTTTCTTGAAGTGGTTGTGTAATTTCCGGATAATGTCCAACGGAAGAAACTTTGTACATTCCTGGTTTAAAGCCTACAACGCCATTAAAGTGGGAAGGGATACGAATGGAACCACCGATATCAGAAGCGATACCAACCGATGCTCCTCCAACGGCTAGTAAGGCACCTTCACCTCCGCTTGATCCTCCTGCAGACTTGTTGAGATTCCATGGATTGTTCGTTCGCCCATATAGCTTATTATCTGTTTCCTGACAATAGGAGAGAGCAGGGGTGTTCGTCTTACCTAAAATAATAGCGCCTTCATCACGAAGCTTTTGAATGACTTCCGCATGGTCCCTAGCAATTAAATCTTGTCGATGTTCCAATCCACCGGTTGTTTTCATATTTGCAACGTTAAAGGCTTCTTTTACACTGATCGGTACTCCTGCAAGTTTACCGTTTTGCTTTTTTCCATTCCTTTGATTTTCGTCAAATTGTAAAGCTTCGGCAGTTGCTTCTTCAAACCGATCTTCTACTAGTGCATTAATCTGAGGGTTTGTTTTTTGGATGTGTTCGATGTAGGTGGTCACGGCTTCTATACTAGTCAACTTCCCATTTCTTAACTTTTCAGCAAGAGCAGTAGCATCCATATCTAATATCGATGTATTTATTTTTGAGCCCCCCTTTAACAAGTGTCTCTATCTACTTTAACTATAGCATTTTTTCCTGTAAATTCATACTTTATGTGATATGATAAGAGGGAGCACAACTATGGGAGGGGCATGTCATGTATTTTGTTGATCGTAATAAAATTGAAGAGATTTTAACATATATGGATGAATTACTTGTATTGTTGGATGAAAACAATTTTTCTACACCGGTTGAGTATCTTGCTCGGGAAAGAATCGTTCACATCTTAATTGAATCAACCCTCGATGTAGGAAATATGATGATTGATGGATTTATTATGCGTGATCCGGGAAGTTATGAAGACATTATCGATATCCTTATTGATGAGAAAGTGATACCGGAAGAAGAGGAAGCAATTTATAAATCATTCATAGAATTAAGGAAAGATATCGTAACGGATTATGTAAATGTGGACCAACAGAAAATCGCAAATACATTACTGAAGAGTACCCCGGCGTTAAAGGAATTTAGTACATATATTAGAACATACTTAAAGAATGAGCTTGGAGTGGCAAATGCTTTCTTAAAAGAGTAAAAAGGTGATAATCATGAAAAAGAAAACCACGAAAGAGAAGCTCTTAATGATTTTGAAAAAAAATAAAGCAATCACCATCGATGGCTTGATGGATTTCTTCACTATATCAGAGCCGGCGATTCGCAAGCATTTACACGAACTTGAAAAGCAAAAGTTAATTAAGAGGAAAGCCCATAAGCAGGAAATTGGCCGGCCGTACTATACATATGAGTTAACGGATAAGGGACATGGAATATTCCCAAATCAATATGAACAATTACCGGTTGAATTACTGGAGGATCTTGAAGAGCTTCACGGACCGGAAACTGTAAAGCAGCTATTATTTAAACGAATGGAACGTGAGGAAGCCAAACTGCTGGCAGAGTTGGATGGCAAGGACTTTGATGAAAAAGTAAATACATTGGTCGAAGTGCAAAATCAAGCGGGTTATATGTTGGAAGTGGAAAGGACTCCTGAAGGTGACTACTTTTTAATAAATTATAACTGTCCGATAGCCAATATTGCCAGACATTACCGTCAAGTTTGTAAGAATGAAAAAATAATGTATAATCATATCTTTGAACATAGTCAGGTAAAGCCGGAAGCATTGATTACGGGTGGTGCCCATGTTTGTAGATGGTTAATAAAAAATCCTGCAGTGGATAGTGGACAGCATAGTTAAAAAGCCGCATACGCGGCTTTTTTTCGTGTTTTATTGTTCAATCGACAATGTTTTCTTGATCGACAGATGAATGCGCTAGACGGCTTGATGCTGCGGCGGCAATGGCACCGACTATATCATCAAGAAATGTATTTACACTACCGCTGGATTTATCATTCAATCTTTTCAAAATTCCCGGCTTCTGTTTGTCGATATAACCGTAATTGGTAAATCCGATTGAGCCATAAACGTTTACAATTGATAAAGCGATAATTTCATCTACTCCATATAAACTCTCATCTGTAACAATGGTTTCAAGCAATGGTTCTTCGAGAAGTTTTTTTTCGGCAAGGACATCGAGTTGAATCCCTGTAATGACAGCATTCTGTACTTCACGCTTTGATAATACTCTGTTGACATTATACCTGCATTCATCCATCGTCAATTCATTATGGTAGCTGGACTGTAAGTAATAAACGAGTTCAGCTATATCATCAATTTTTACACCGCGTTCTTCAAGAAGTTGACGGGCTTTTTTTTCCAAGTCACTTAATTTTACACGCTTTTCCATTCTCATCACCTTTTCAAATGTAGTTAAATCACCGTCAGGGTTCTGTTTATTCGGCACAACTGTTCAGCCATAGGGGAACAGACGGTAGAAATACTTTTTTAATGATTCATGCATTTTGTAACCTTGAACGACGTAACTTTAGTGTTGCTGAATGAAGATTGGATTAACATCATATAGTTCTAGTATACCCCTATATGGTGAGGAGGAACTAATTTTGTCTTTTAGGGAACTATTATCTGATTATTACCAAATACATCCGGAAGAAAAAGTGATGATTGATGATAGGGCGGGCTTTCTATCGGATGGATATTTTTATTTTAACATGGAATCCAGGAACCTTGAAACTATCCAAATGGAACAGACGGTACTTGCTTATTATTTACGAGAAAATGGTATTCGACAAATGGCCTTGCCAATCAAAAATATGAAGGAGGAGTGGTTCACTGAGTATCGTAATAGTAAGTTTTTAATATACCAAGTTACTGAACGCAATATGAAAAGAGAAAGCCCAGGCAGAAGTTTAGCCTTATTTCATCAGATTGGTTCCACCTATGGATTTGAGCCTCAGACAATATCGAGCTACGGTGAGTGGAAAAGGCTCTGGATCGATAAACTTACATTATTTGAAGAGGGGATCCACCAACAAGTGGAGGACCGAAATGCCATCAGCAAAATTTTATTAGATACTCTCCCATATATTATTGGTATGAGTGAAAATGCGATTCAATACCTTCGTGAAACAGAAGAAACCGAAAGCAGATTTTCTGAAATGGATCAAGGTACTGTGACTTTCCTGCGCTTTCAAGATCAGTTTAATCGGGAAGTGCTTTGGCCAGATCAGCTTGGATATGATCATCCAGCTCGAGACTTGGCCGAATACATTCGATTGTTATTGCTTACTGGACAATCAGAAGAAGCACTGCTTGAATTTATAAGAGATTACCAAATAATTAGGCCATTAACTTTATTCAGTTGGCGTTTAGTTTATGCCCGTTTGCTATTTCCAATACATTTATTTGATGCAATGGAACCTCTGTTGATATCGGAGCATCCATCTGGAAAGGAAGAAGAATATCTTCATATGATTGATCGACAAGGTAAGTATGAAGAAAGGCTGCGTGATTTCTTCATGAAGGTTGGCATTGACAAAGGTGAAGCTGGTCTCACTGAGGTGGAATGGCTTTAAAGGCAAAAAGAAAAAAGGCAGTATGTCAACTGCCTTTAAAATACTTGTTCTATTTCTTTGACGCCAGGAACTTCTGCCATTAATGCTCGTTCTATTCCTGCTTTTAATGTAATGGTTGAACTTGGACAGTTACCGCAAGCACCCATCAATCGGAGCATAACAATGCCATCCTCATCCACATCTATTAATTCAACATCGCCACCGTCACGTAATAAAAATGGGCGCAATTTGTTTAATACTTCTTGAACTTGCTCGTGCATAAACCATTTCCCCTTTCGTATCCCTAGTATAAAACGATTGGATTAAAAAATCTATGGTAATTTTATTCTTTATATGAGTTAATTATATTGTACCTTTGCTCATTGATTTTGTAAAATGAAAGAAACTATTGTATCAGAAATCTTAGTGAAAAGCATCGGCCAGATAATGAAGCAGATGGATTGAATTGGTTGCGAAGGCTTTGTATAATAAAAGATATTCAAGATTAGTTAGGGAGGTAATGATATGGTCATTACGTTGACAGATTCTGCAAGAGATCAGATCAAGGAAATGATGAAGGATGAACCAGAGGGAGCACGTCTTCGTTTTGGTATTCAAGGTGGGGGCTGCAGTGGCCTTTCGTACTCCTTAAGTTTCGATGAGCACGTGAATGAGGAATTGGATATAGTGGAAGAAATCAATGAAATACCAGTTGTTCTTTTTAGTCAAGATGTCCCAATCATTGAAGGAACAAAAATTGACTTCAAAGAGAACTTGATGGGTGGCGGCTTCTCCATAGATAATCCTAATGCTATTGTATCCTGTGGTTGCGGTTCTTCTTTCCGTCCAAAGGAATATGAGGGTCCAATTGAAAAATGTTAGTCCTCCTATTGGAACGAACGGGTGGCTCAAACAAGAAAGTCATCGTTAGATAGTATTAATTGATATCGAATTATTGGATAAGCCTAGTGCTGTAGGGTGAATAACAAAAAGACAATCCACTAAGTGTAGGGATTGTCTTTTTTTATATTGTGTTGGGCCTGGACAGGAATCGCCATTTCCAACACAAGAGTAATAACGGAGCTACATCCTGATTAAAACATCTCCATGTCCGTAGAGTGTCTCGGTTGGACGCGAGCTTTCGGATTCATATAACGCATAGCATTATTAACCGCTGTAGGCCCTTCCCCGAAGCCGGTGACAATTAATTTCACCTTGCCATCATAGGTGGTCACATCTCCTGCTGCATAGATGCCAGGGATGTTTGTCTCCATTTTTGAGTTGACGACAATACTGTTTTTCTCTATTTTAATACCCCAGTCTTTAATTGGTCCTAGTGAAGAGATGAAACCATAATTACAGATGATGTCGTCGACTTCTAATGTGATTTTATTTTCTCCTCTTACTTCTTGCAGTGTAATACTGTCAATTTTGTCTGAAGTCGTAATTGATTCAGCAGCGTATGGGGTAATCAATTCAACAGTAGAATTCTTCAATTGCTCTACACTTGATTCATGAGCACGGAATTGATCTCTTCTATGCACTAAGGTTACGCTTTTAGCAATATCCTTAAGCATTAAAGCCCAATCTACTGCAGAATCTCCACCTCCAAGAAGTACAACATTTTTATCTGTAAATTGTTTTAAATCTGTTACATGGTAATGTAAATTAATACCTTCGAAATCTTCACTATTATCGATGTTTAATCGCCTTGGAGTGAAAGCTCCATTACCAGCTGTAATGATGATTGTCTTAGAAAGATGAACTTGACCATTCTCTCCGATAAGTTTGAAGCTGCCGTCTTCTTGTTTTTCAACCTTTTCAATCGCTTCATCTAAAATAATGGTAGGATTAAAAAACTCTACTTGCTTTTCTAAGTTTTTAACAAGGTCTACAGCTTTAATTTTTGGAAAGCCAGCAACATCATATATGTACTTCTCTGGATAAAGGGCAGCGAGTTGCCCACCAGTTTGGGGTAAACTTTCAATAATCTTTACTTTAGCCTGGCGCATACCTCCATAGAAAGCAGTAAATAAACCTGCCGGTCCAGCGCCGATAATCGTTATATCATAAAGTTCTTCAGACAACGGAATTCCCTCTTTCCTTATCTAATATTGTCAACAATCCTATCCTACCATAAAACAAACCTGATTATATACTAACAAGCTCAATTTTTCATTCCATAAAAATCTAGTAATATTACAAAAACGTAACAAAGCATGTTATTTTTGTTACAAATATGTTATAATCTACTGATGTAATTGGTACAGTATAAATAGCCACTGGGACAACAAGAAGACAAAAGCAAAAATGGCTAATGGAGTGTTAACATGTATAAACCACAAATTGTAATTCTAGGGGCGGGCTATAGCGGCTTAATGACTGCAACTAAGTTACAGAAAATATTGCATCGGAATGAAGCTGATATTACATTAGTGAACATAAATGATTATCACTATCAGACATCCTGGTTGCATGAAACTGCAGCTGGTACTTTAAAACCTGAAAGGACAATCATACCTATCAGGGATGTTATAAACCAAGAAAAAATCAATCTCGTAATTGATGAAGTAGTGATGATCAAAGAAAAAGAGAAAATAGTAAAGTTAAAGAACCGTGAACTCTCTTATGATATTTTAGTGATAGGTTTAGGTTTTGAAGCGGAAGCTATTACAAATCCTAATTTGAACGATCATATATTTCCTATAGGGAACCTAAATAATGCCAGGGTTCTTAGAGAGCACCTGGAGTATAACTTTGCGAAGTATGCAAACGAAGAAAAGAAAAACCAAGCGAGACTAAATATTGTGATTGCTGGTGGAGGATTTACAGGTGTTGGCTACGCTGGAGAATTGGTGGACCGAATTCCAGACTTGAGTAAGGAATATGGTGTGGATCGCACTCAAGTCCGGGTGATTTTAGTAGAATGTGAATCTACTATCCTACCAGGTTTCCATAATGAATTCATTAACTATGCAATGAATTCATTGGAATCCCGAGGTGTTGAATTTGTTACAGATGCTGAAATTATAGAGACTAAAGAAGATCGTGTCGTATATGAGAAGTTAGGTAAACGGATTGAATTGCCGACCAAAACCGTTGTATGGGCTGGAGGAGTGCGTGGGAATTCCCTTCTTGAAGAGTCAGGCATCCCTACAAACAATGGCAAAGTAGAAGTAGAAAACAATCTACGTGTCCCAGATAATGAAGCAATATATGTAGTAGGGGACTGTGCCAATATACGTAATCCGGAAACCGGACGACTATATCCGGCAAATGCAGAAATCGCCATTGCCTCAGCGGAAACAGCTGCTGAAAATATCAAAGCACAGATTAATGGGGAAGCCCTCATTCCTTTCCAATTAAATAATAAAACGGTGATTGCTTCACTTGGTACATCAGATGGTGTGGCAGTATCGTTAAACGGCAGGAATAGTTTTGGCTGGAAAGCTAATCTAATGAAAAAAATATGCTTAAATCGTTACTTACTCAGGCTCGGCGGGATTCATCTCTTACTTAAAAAAGGCCGGTTCAACTTCTTCCAAGCGTAAAAGCAGGAAGGTTGTTTATCTTTGCTTTTCTATTTATTTGTTATAAAATAGGCGTGGATATTATGTTCCATGAACGAAAACTATCATTCTGGAGACAATAGTCAACGGAGTGAATGTTTAATTGATTTAACGAAGCGAAGGGAGCCACACCATTGATACAGCTAGTAGTTTCTGTTCTACTTTATTTTGTAATATTCTTCGGGATTGCTTTTATTTTAAATATGCTTTTACGGAGTACTTGGTTAATGTCTTTCCTTTATCCTGTTATAGCAATAATTATTATTGATGGGATTTCAACTTTTGATTACTTGACCAATACGAGTGAGTCTTTTCAAGTACTGGGTGATAGGTTAGCTTCTTTACAGGTTGCCGACTATATCATTATGGGTTCCGGACTTGCCGGTACAATCGTTTCGGGGATCACCATCCGAATTTTGCGTAAGAGTGGATATCGAATGTTTTAGAGCTCAATGATATGAATAGCAGACCAAATTATTGGTCTGCTATTTTATTTGATACTTTTGTAGTTTGTTATAAAGAGTCACCCGCGAGATACCAAGTCTTCGAGCTGCGTCTGATTTATTTCCATTTGTTTGACGTAAAGTTTCTTCAATTAATACTTTTTCAATAGAATCTTTCTCATCTGATAGAGACGAGCTTTTATCATCATCACTTATTTGTGAAGAGGGGATGAGATCAGGGAAGTAATTCAATAAATCATCACTTTCAATTTGGGATTTGTCACAGAGTATGACCAACCTTTCCATCATATTTTTAAGTTCTCGTACATTACCAGGCCATTCATAAGACAAAAGAATTTGCATGGCACTATGATGGAGCACGGGTGTTGGTAATTGATATTTTAAAGCAAACTGTTCGAGAAATAAATCTGTCAAGCTTGGAATATCATCCAAGCGGTCACGTAATGGCGGCATGGTGAGTTGGATGACATTCACTCTGTAATATAGATCGGCACGGAAATTATTCTCAACCATCATCGTCGTAAGATCTTGGTTGGTAGCAGCAATAATACGTACATTCACTTCACGACCGATGGAATCACCTATCCGATAAATACGGTTTTCTTGCAGCACCCGCAGCAATTTTACTTGCATGTCCAACGGAAGCTCACCAATCTCATCGAGAAATAACGTTCCTCCATCTGCCATTTCAATTTTCCCTGCTTTCCCTTCCTTCGATGCCCCGGTAAAAGAACCCGCTTCATAACCGAAAAGTTCGCTCTCAAATAGGGCAGGGGGGATGGCTCCACAGTTAACTGGGATAAACGGTTTGTCGGCTCGAGAGCTCGCTTCATGAATCGCTTGTGCACATACTTCTTTTCCGGTACCGCTTTCACCGAGAATTAAAGTGGTTGCATCGGTTTTTGCAGCCTTTACAGCAATTTGAATGGTATCTAAAAGAGCGGTGCTCCGACCTTTTAACTTGGCAAAAGGGGATTCTTCGTTCACTTGTTTGACTTTCTTTCTTAGTTCATCCAATTCCATCGAAGTTGTTTCCAAGTTATTGCTCAATCGTACAATTTGTGTAATATCTCTCTCTACAGAGACAGCACCAATTAATTCTCCGCTATTATTAAAAATTGGGGTAGTGTTAATGACCACGTGTTTATCTTCTCTGGGACGGTGATAGATATTCTTCACTTGTTCTTTCGTTTCTAGTACTTTCAAAACCATGAGATCTTCTTCCTTAAAGAAATCAGTAATCGATTGATTAATTATTTCTTCTTTTGATATGTTAAAAGTGGCAACGGCAGCATCATTCCAATATAAAACAATTTTATCACGATTAATCACTGTTATTGCATCATCTTCTGTCGAAAGAACTGTTTCTAAAATCAACTGATTTACATTCAACCAATTCGTACCTCCCAAACTGTAAAGTAGTTGTACAATAATTGTACAGATTATTTACACTTGTGTAAATGATAGCGTGTACAATTGTCGTTAACTAAAACTCATATAAAAATAATTTCGTATGAAAGGGCATTCATACGAAGCAATTTCGGAATTAAGATGAATCTCTCCTCTTGATTTGGCATGGTTTTTGCTATAATAATAGTAAGTGCAGTAGCAGAAGTTACAGATTAAATCACAATCTGGAAACTATCGCAAATAAATGTAAGCACTTTCAATGATGCGAATTATCTCAACACTGTAACAGCTGCTAGAATTGGCACACCTTCAAGAGTAACTCAAAAAGGAGAATGTATCATGGCTAACTTAACTCGTGACTTTTTTATTGCACTATCAAATAGTGAATTTCTTAATGAAAATGCACGTAAATGGGGATTCCGTTTAGGTGCGGAAAAATTTGTTGCTGGTACCGACATCTATGCTGCTGCAAAGAAAGTCCGGGAATTGAATCAGCACGGTATCACCGTCACATTGGATAATTTAGGGGAATTTGTATATGACCGTGAGGAGGCTATTGAGGCGAAAAATCAGATCCTTAACGTAATTGAACAAATTCATGAGCTAGAACTCGATAGTCATATTTCTGTTAAACTTACACAAATCGGACTTGATATTGACAAGGACTTTTGCTTGGAAAATATGAGGGATATTGTAGCTAAGGCAAATGAAAATCATATATTTGTCAATATCGATATGGAAAAATTTGTGCATTATCAACCTACTTTGGATCTGTTGAAGGAGCTTCGTAAAGAATACAAAAACGTTGGAACTGTTTTACAAACTTATTTATATCGTACCGAAGAAGATTTGAAAGAATTAAAGGATGTCAGATTACGAATTGTAAAAGGGGCTTATAAAGAGTCCGAAGATGTCGCTTATCAAACCAAAGAAGAAATTGATGCCAACTTTATCAAAGTAGTGAAAGAACGACTGCAAGGAGAAGCTTTCACATCAATTGCAACACATGACCATCATATTATTAATCAAGTGAAAAAATATGTTGAGGAGAACAACATAAATAAAGATAAGTTTGAATTTCAAATGCTATATGGTTTCCGTACAGAGATGCAATATGCTTTGGCGGAAGAGGGATACCGTTTCTGTACGTATATTCCATTCGGCAATGATTGGTTCGGATACTTCATGCGTCGGTTGGCTGAGCGTCCGCAAAATATGAATCTAGTATTGAAGGATACCTTCTACACGAAGGAAAATACGCTCAAAAAAGGACCGGTCGTTGCAGGTGTTGCAGGGATTGCAGCGATTACATTTCTCGTAGGAAGAAAAAAAGCAAGAAATAAATAAACAAAGATAAAGGATTATTTTAATGATGAAATATCGATAAAAGCTCGAGATTCGAGCTTTTTAAATATAATTTAATAAGGGGAGATGGAAAGGATGTCGGATTATACGTATCAGTTAATGGCAATCATATTATATTTCATATGTATGGTATTGATTGGTCTCTTTGGATTCTCAAAGACAAAAAACTTAGGTGACTACATGCTCGGTGGGCGTCAGTTAGGTCCCGTTGCATCTGCTATGAGTGCAGGTGCCTCGGACATGTCTCAGTGGTTGTTAATGGGTCTTCCTGGCGCTTTGTATGTAGCTGGTTTAGTAGAAATATGGATGCCGATAGCGCTCGCTGCTGGAACATGGTTGAATTGGAAAATCGTTGCACCAAGACTTCGTACGTACACACAAGTGGCAAATAATTCGATTACAATTCCGAGTTTCTTGGATAATCGATTTAAAGATAATGCTAAGATATTACGAGTAGTTTCCGGGCTTATTATTTTACTTTATTTTACTTTCTATGTTTCATCTGGAATGGTTGCTGGTGGGGTCTTCTTCGAAAGTGCATTTGATTATAAATATCAAACTGGACTTATGATTGTTGGTGGTGTAACTATTCTTTACACTTTCATAGGCGGATTCTTAGCGGTTAGTTACACTGATGTTGTTCAAGGTACCATGATGTTTTTAGCCCTTATACTAGTTCCTATATTTGGAATTCTAGCCACCGGAGGATTTGGAGAAATGACGGCAAGTGCAATGGAATTTAATCCTGATGCTTTTAGTATCGTATCTGGGACCACTTTCCTGGGAGTCATTTCGTTACTTGCTTGGGGATTAGGTTACTTTGGACAACCACATATCATCATTAGATTCATGGCGATCAAATCAGCTAAAGAAACAAAGGCAGCACGGAGAATTGGTTTTGGTTGGGTTACATTATCACTGGGAGGAGCAGTACTTACAGGCCTGGTTGGATCAGCTTACTTCCAACAAAATCCAGAAATCACTTTAAGTAATCCTGAAGCGGTATTTCTTTCATTAGGACAGATTCTGTTCCACCCATTTATTGCAGGGTTGATGTTGGCTGCAGTTCTCGCAGCTATAATGAGTACAGTTTCTTCTCAGCTTCTTGTTTCATCCTCAGCTCTGGTTGAGGATATTTATAAGACGGTTTTCAAAAAAGAAGCGAGTGATAAGTTTTATGTAAATATGGGAAGGCTAGCCGTATTATTCATTTCAGCGATTGCCATCTACTTTGCTTGGGAACAAAACGATACCATTTTAGGACTTGTGAAATTCGCTTGGGCAGGGTTCGGCGCCTCCTTTGGTCCGGTAATCCTTATGTCCTTGTATTGGAAGAAGTTTACAAGCTCTGGTGCACTTTGGGCAATGATTGTCGGTGCGATTACAGTATTCATTTGGGGTAACACTCCATTAAAAAATTATTTATATGAAATTGTACCTGGTTTTATATTAGCCTTAATTGTTGGATGTGTAGTAAGCAAGCTGACATACAAGCACAATCCAGAAGTAGAGGAAGAGTTTGATGAAGCAGTAAGACTTGCAAAATTTGAGGACTGATTATCACTTAAAAGAGTGAGCATAAATGTTCACTCTTTTTTCTTATTCATGTATGTTATTAATAAAAAAGAAGTAGAGAGTGATTGAATGAAGAAAACAAATGTCCATCGGCTGCTCGACAAAAGAAAGATAGATTATCAGATTCACGAATATCCTTGGACAGAGGAGAGATTGGATGCAAAAACTGCTGCAAGTCAGGCACATATTGATTTGGAAAAAGTATATAAAACTCTCGTAGCAGTTGGAGATAAAACAGGTACTCTTGTGGCTTGCATTAGAGCAGAAGATGAACTTGATCTTAAAGCACTTGCGAAACACAGCGGTAACAAAAAAAGTGGAAATGCTATTAATGAAAAATCTGGAAAAAACAACTGGCTACCTTCGCGGAGGTTGTTCACCTATTGGAATGAAGAAAAGCTTTCCGACATTTATCGATGAGTCTGCAAAGAAATTAGAAACCATCGTTATTTCTGCCGGTGCACGTGGGAGTCAAGTAGAATTATCTCCATATGATTTGGAACAACTCACAGGTGCTGTTTTTAAAAATCTAAAGGTGGATTAATTATAAGATTTTTACATGCTTGTTTTGCCGTAAACTATCATACATTCAAAAATGTCCAGAACAATACAGTAATCTGTAATGTACTGGACATTTCTAAGTTGAATCCAATTATTTTACTTTCTTTTTTCAGCCTGTAATGCAACCTTCACTGTATCGATAAATTCATTCGCTTTTTCCACAGGTGCTTTGGTAAGTAAACTTACGATGATAAAGATACTGGTTGACAAAATTAGTCCCCATATTCCAGATGCCAATCCAAGTGGCTTCCATTGAAAGGCTTCCAAACAGATGACGATAAGCCCAGTAATAATCACACTGGCCAGCACCCCTTTTGCAGTACCACGCTTCCAGAAAAATGTACCGAAAATAGCTGGAACAACGATGATCAAACCAGCGGAAGATGCAACAGACAGCAGAGCGATAATGCTCAATTCCATTTCGGCAAAGAGGTAAGCTAGAATTGCAATGATCGGAATGATGATTTTCCCTATTCGCAGCTGCATCTTATCAGATGACTTTTTCTTAATGTTTCCATAGACATCTTTTGCAAAGACCGATGCTAACGTCAATAGAATGGAGTCGATTGTTGAAATAGCTGCAGCCATAATCCCCACCATGACGATGACCCCAAGTATGGGAGGCACGATGTCAGAAGACAAAAGTAAAGGTGTAGCTAAATCGACGTTTTCTAAGTCAGGAAACATAATCGTTGCTGAAAAGCCCCAAAGAATCGCTACCAACGTATAAATCACTCCGAAAATCATAAAGCCTAAAATCATGATTTTTAAATCTTTCATCGATGCCGGCATGTACAATCGCTGACTGACTTGAGGGTTGGAGAGACTGAAAAACATCCACGGGATTGTCATACCGATAAATGTAAAGAAACTAAAAAATCCATTACCTGGTACACTTAGTGACTCTGGGTATTTTGTTTCTAAAGTATGGAAAAAGCCGTTGAACCCACCCAACCCATTAATCAATATAAGGATGACGAGAGTGGAGGAAATAATCATAAATATTGCTTGTAAGGAGTCGGTCCAGGCAACGGAACGGATGCCTGCAATGTATGAAAATAATATAGCCATTACCGTAGCGATTAGAACTCCGCTAGAAAAGGAAATCCCCCCATTTGTAAGACCTGAAAGCAGATACCCTACTCCTGTCAGCTGCACAGCGCTATACGGAATTAGAAATAGACAGCTTGATATCGCGACAATAATAGCCACTCGCTTGTCTTGATAACGGTCACCCAGCATTTCAGAAGGGGTGACATATCCATATTTTTTACCAACAACCCAAAAACGCGGGCCAAAAAAGGCAATGAGTGAAACTCCCATTAAATATATCAATTCAAATCCAAGCGCCCCAACTCCACCACGGTATGTTAGACCGGCCAGTCCAACTAACATAAAGGCGCTGTAGGTCGTTGCGCTATAGCTTAACGCTGAAACAAACCCTCCAAGTTTCCGGTCTCCAAGAAAATATCCAACCATATTATTTTGGTTACCAGTGCGTGACATGAAAGCAATTAATAAAGAAATGAATATATAAATTGCAATTGCCCACCAGACATAGGAAGTATTCATTCTTCTTTGCCCCAATCTTTAATCATTATATAGTTGACACCGATAACGAGTATGGTCAAGGCTGTCCAAAATAAAAAACTGCCATACCATGCATTTACATTTCTTAGTAATGTGTAAGGTACAACGAAAGCTAAAAGAATTAATATTGTAATTAGGATTGCGTAAGCTTTTTCATTGTGTTTCATGATATTTCCTCCAATCCATTCTGTATATTGGAAATTTTGTGGAATTCATCACATGTTAGCGTAGTTGTTTCATTTAATTCGTTAAATTTTACAAAAACAATCATAACAGAATGCCATTTGAATTGCCACAGAAAGTAAATATTTATATCTCGTTCTTTTCTAGTTAATGTAACCCTCGCTAGTCGTAAAAAACGATACGGATAATAAAGTTTCCCTTTTCTGCAACTTTCTTTTTGAATTGTCGTCTAATGAGAAAAAGGTTGAAAGGGGTCAGCAAGGCATGCGAAAGCTATTTTCACTTTTAGTTCTTGTCTTTTTTCTTTTATCGTGCAGCAACCAAGATTCAGGTGAGATGACAGCTGATATGTCTGTTGAATCGTATGATCGTAGTGGAGCGGATATGGCTGAAGAAAATCTCGCATTTACTGAATCGGCAGATGTTGAAGTAGAGGAGGTCGAAAACAAGTCCGCAGTTAGAGAATCTGAGGGAAATAATCGGAAAGTCATTTATACTGCAGACCTGCAAGTCGAGGTGGAAAGTTACCAGGAAATAACGGAGCATATTCAGAAAGAAACAGAAAGATTGGGAGGCTATATTGTAGAGTCTAATCTGTACAACGATTCAGATGGGAGGAGCGGACAAATAACAGTTCGTATACCGCAAGAAGACTTCCGAACTTTTATAGAAATAGTTGAAAAAGGGAGTACGAAGGTAGTGGAACAAACTGTTTCCGGTCAAGATGTAACAGAGGAGTTTGTGGATTTAGAGTCAAGAATGAAATCAAAACGCCAAGTCGAAGAAAGGTTACTTGAGTTTTTGACAAATGCTGAGAAAACAGAAGACCTATTAAAAATATCTAATGATTTGGCTGACATTCAAGAAGAGATTGAAACCTTGATAGGCAGGATGAATTACTTGCAGGATAAAACAGACTTTTCTACGGTTACGATAAGGATATATGAAAACAATGTAACACTATCATCTATTGATGATGATGACCTGAATACTTGGGAAGAAACGAAAAAGCAATTCATGAGAAGTGTAAACTTTGTCATCTCCGTTTTTTCTGGAATAATAGTATTCTTCATTGGCAATCTTCCTGTGTTTTTATTAGTAGGTGTTTTACTTTTAATTGGTTTTCTTACATGGCGAAGGAAAAGAAAATCTGAGAAATCCTAGGCTAGACCTAGGGTTTTTCCGTTTTCTGTAGATAAAGTAAAAATATTTTGATTATATATAAGCTAGTGTTAAAATGATAGAAATAATATATGCATCTGGAGGAGAATAATGGAAACTTTAGAAGTAGGGCGAGCGAGGTTGACATGGCTTAAAGGGGGAGTCAATCATCTGGATGGAGGTGCTATGTTTGGTGTTGTACCAAAAGCATTATGGTCTAGGAAATATCCATCCAATGAGAAGAATCAAATCGAGCTTCGTACCGATCCAATCTTACTGCAGTTAGATGGTAAAAACTTTTTAATAGATGCTGGGCTTGGAACCGACAAATTGACTGAAAAGCAAATTCACAATTTTGGAGCAGTTGAGCTTTCGTTTGTTGAAGAGTCTTTGGGAGAATTGGGACTTTTACCAACAGATATCGATGCTGTTTTGATGACCCACTTGCATTTTGATCATGCTAGTGGTTTATCGAAACGAGTTGGAGATGAATATGATTCGATTTTCACTAATGCAGTCATTTATACAACTGCAATTGAGTGGGAAGAAATGCGTAATCCTAATATACGATCTGTAAATACATATTGGGAAATAAATTGGCAGCCTATCGAGGATCAGGTCGAGACGTTTGCCGATGAACTGAAGATAGTAGATGGTTTACGAATGATCCATACTGGTGGTCATAGTGAAGGGCACGCCATCATCATTTTCGAGGATGGAGATGATTGCTTCATTCATATGGGGGATATCATGCCGACCATTGCCCATCAAAATAAACTATGGGTATTAGCTTATGATGATTATCCAGTGACATCCGTTCACGAGAAGGAAGAATGGATGGAATTTGGATACAGCAAAGAAGCTTGGTATACATTTTATCATGATGCATATTACCGAGCAGTCAGATTTAATGAAAGCGGCGAGATAATGGATGAGTTGAAAAGAAAACGTTATGAGTATAAGGTATAAAAAAGAAGCGCTTTCTAAAAGAAGCGCTTCTTTTTGATTAAGCAGTTTCAGCAGAAGCGATGATGCCGCCTGTTTCCACATCCACATAAAATTCATATTGTTTATTGTTGCCATCGATATTTCTGGTGATGCCTCCACGGTAAGCCTGATAAACAAGGCCGTTTTTCTCCACCTCTTCCGGTTTCATATAAATCCATGAACCGCTTATTGGACCAGTACGTTTAAAGGCTTCTTTTGCATTGCTCAACGCCTTCTCAGGTGTGATCTGTTGCTTTTGTTCCAGTTGGTCTCTAAGTAAGTATCCTACCGCAAAGCCAATGCCTGCAGCAAGTATGAGATTTCGTTTTTTCAATTCGTTCCACCTCTCAATTATGAAATAAACATCAATCCTGTTTTAAGTATACCTTACTTGTCGGAAAAATTAAAATTGCAGCTAACAACAGGATAGTGGAAAGCAGAATAACATATCCGTTATACTAATAGAGAATGAATAAAATACAGAAAATATATAAAAAGGGGCTTGAACATGAATCAGGAAACCTTGGATCTTTTTAAAAATCTAACTGAATTACAAGGGGCACCGGGAAACGAGCATGCTGTCCGGGCTTTTATGAAAAAAGAATTAGAAAAATATGCCGATGAAATTGTCCAAGATAATCTTGGGGGAATTTTTGGAGTTAAACGTGGAGAAGGCCCACGTGTTATGGTTGCTGGACATATGGACGAAGTAGGCTTTATGGTTACTCAAATTACGAAAAATGGTATGATCCGTTTTCAACCATTAGGTGGTTGGTGGAACCAAGTCATGCTTGCTCAGCGCGTTCAAGTAATGACAGAAAACGGACCGATTATCGGTGTAATTTCTTCGATACCGCCACATTTATTAACAGATGCACAACGGAAGAAACCGATGGAAATTAAAAATATGTTGATTGATATTGGAGCCGATGACAGGGAAGATGCTGAAAAGATAGGTGTGAAGCCTGGAGATTCAATCGTTCCGGTAACTCCATTCCAACCGATGGCTAATGAAAAGAAGATTCTTGCTAAAGCTTGGGACAACCGATATGGCTGTGGTCTATCCATTGAACTTTTGAAAGAATTACAAGGTGAAACGTTGCCGAATGAACTATACTCGGGTGCGACAGTCCAAGAAGAGGTGGGCTTACGTGGTGCACAAGTAGCTGCTAATATGATTCAGCCGGATATTGCTTACGTATTGGATGCTTCACCGGCAAATGATGCATCAGGAGATAAAAATGCATTTGGTCAACTTGGTAAAGGTGCCCTAGTTCGTATTTTTGACCGAACCATGGTGACACATCGCGGAATGAGAGAATTTGTGCTCGATACTGCTGAGAGCAATAACATTCCTTATCAATACTTTATTTCACAAGGAGGTACGGATGCAGGTAGAATCCACCTTTCCAATAATGGTGTACCAAGTGCTGTAATCGGAATTTGTTCAAGATACATTCATACATCAGCTTCGATTATTCATATCGATGATTATGCTGCTGCTAAAGAATTGCTTGTTAAACTAGTGAAAAATACAGATCAAAACACCGTTGATACCATCAGGAGCAATAGTTAGCAATAAATTGCTGTGATGGAGGGAGACTTCATTCCGTAGAGTCTAAGTTTTGCACAGTATGATGAGTTACGGGTTGTATACTCTTTAGGTTTATAATGGAGTGTACCGCCCGTAATTGCGTGATGAATGTGTGATTTCAATACTTCAATGATGAGGTGAAACATGAAACTGATTTTAGGTTCAAAAAATCCCACTAAAATTCGAGCATGCAAAGCGGTTTTTCCAGAACACGAGGTAATAGGAGTTTCAGTAGCGTCGAATGTTTCTCCTCAACCATCTACTGATGAAGAGACGAGACAAGGTTCGATTAATCGTGCGCTTGCTTCTATTAGCAGCAAGGATGCTGATATGGGGGTAGGTCTTGAAGGTGGAGTGATGCTTTTGGAAGGTCGACTCTATCTTTGTAACTGGGGAGCTCTTGTAACATCAAATGGAGACATTTATACAGCTAGCGGAGCACGAATCGAGCTGCCGATTGACTTTGTTCCCGAGTTAAATTCGGGCAAGGAACTTGGTGAAATCATGGAAGCCTATTCCAAAAAAGAGGACGTCAGATCTAACGAAGGTGCAGTTGGTATATTCACCAATGATATAGTTGATCGAAGTGAGATGTTTACCCATGTTATGCAACTACTTCGAGGTCAGATGGAGTATTGGTCGAGATAAAGTGCAAATGAAAATGGAGTGCACCAATTTGCACTCCATTTTCACTTATTCAAAGATATATGCAAGTACTTCTAATGCTTGATCCACTGTTTCAACCGTAATATTTGCTTTATTTGAAAGTTCTTTTAGTGGATGGATATGCTCTTCTGGACGAACAATAATGGTTGGCTTGTTCATCGTAATTGCAGCAGATGCATCCATTGCAGTGTTCCATTGCTTATATTTCTCGCCGAATAGGGCAATAACAACATCCGATTTTTGCATAAGTACTTGTGTTCTTAAATTGTTTACTGCTGAAGCAGCATCATCTCGATAATATTTACCTGGTTGTTCTCCGAGAATCTTCTCACCAATTGCATCTGATAGATCATGGTTTGTTTGAGGACCGACAAACGTAAGCGGTAAGTTTTTTTCTTTTGCCTTAGCCTTTACTTGATCACGCCAGTCCGTATGAATTTCTCCAGCTAAATAAACTGTAAGTTCCATTTCTGCACCTCCAATATTATTCCTATATACATACTACCTAATTGTGTGAGTATTGTTAAATGATTCATCCTATGCTCAGTGGAATCTAGTCGAATTTGTTTCCGGCAGAGGCTTGAGGATTGAAACAGATGAAAATGAAAGCTATGATAGAAAAAAGGAGTGGTCACTAGTGAAACAATTACAATCTGTTAAAGAATTTAATGAACTAAAAAATAATCAGCAAGTTATCTTTATGTTTTCAGCAGGATGGTGTCCTGACTGTCGAGTCATTGAGCCAATATTGCCTGAAATTGAAGAAAAGTATCCTGAATATACATTTGTTGAAGTAAATCGTGATGAATTTATGGAACTAGCGCAAGAAAATGATATATTCGGTATCCCAAGCTTTTTAGCATTTAAAGAGGGTGCTGAAGTAGGCCGTTTTGTAAGCAAAGACCGGAAGACGAAGGAAGAAATCATTTCGTTTATCGATGGCTTTTCGAAATAAGGATATGAGGGGGTACCATCGATGGCTAAGTTAACCAGTACTAAATTGCGAGACATAATAAAAGAACGTCTATCTGCTGACAAATACCAATTCCGTTTTAACCGTAAAGAAGACACATTAAGAGTAGAGTGGAAAGATTCAAAGCAGGGTATGACGTTAACTTTACCTAGTATCATCGCAAAATATGATACACGAGGTGAAGAAGTAATTAACGAAGTGGTGGAACATATTGAGGAAGCTTTAAGAATGATGAAGATGGAAGTCGAACTCACAGGTAAGGAGAAACAAATATTTCCTGTTATTCGCTCCACATCATTTCCCAAAAAGACGAATGCTGGTACAGCACTCGTTTATAAAGATCATACGGCAGAAACGAGAATTTTCTACGCTTTAGATGAAGGTAAATCATACCGATTGATTGATGAGGTTTTATTAAAAGAAGCGGGCTGGTCACAGCAACATTTGGAGGAAATTGCGATGTTCAATGCCAGATCCCTTTCTACTAAATATAAAGTAGACCGGGTGGCAGGGAATGATTTTTACTTCATTGCCACTCAAGATGGCTATGATGCATCTCGAATTCTTAATGAAGCCTTTCTGGATGAAATGAGCGAGAAGGTTAAAGGTGATATGACTGTTGCTACACCACATCAAGATGTTCTCATTATAGCAGACATTCAAAACAAAACCGGGTATGATATATTGGCACAGCTTACGATGAAGTACTTCACAGAAGGTCGGATACCAGTCACTTCTCTACCGTTTATTTATGAAAATAAAAAACTGGAACCAATATTCATCCTTGCAAAAAATCGACCAGAGAAGGAATAGAGAGGAAGATATAATAATGAACGTATTTTACAATCCAAAAGGTGTTGGCGATGTCCTGATCATACCAATTGAAGAAGGTGACCGCTATGAATATAGTTACGAAACGTATGGAGATATTGTCCGTATTATCGGCGAAGGTGGAAAAGTATTAGGTTACAATATCTTCAACGCAACGAAAAATTTTGACATAGAACAGACAGGTGCAATAAAACTTACAGAGGATTTCTTGAGTAAAATCCAGGAACTCTTTTATAAAAATGATGTGAAAGATGAGCTCAACTTTGATCTTAGCCCGAAGTTTGTCGTTGGCTACGTGGAAGAAAAGCAACCCCACGAAAATGCAGATAAGCTCAATGTTTGTAAAGTTGACGTAGGGAACGAAGTGTTACAGATCGTTTGCGGTGCACCGAATGTCGATGCGGGTCAGAAGGTAGTTGTTGCAAAAGTTGGTGCAACTATGCCTAGCGGATTGCGTATTAAGCCATCCGAACTACGCGGAGTACCTTCTAATGGTATGATTTGCTCCCAAAAAGAATTAGGGTTACCAAATGCTCCGGAAGAAAAAGGGATTTATGTACTTGATGATAGTTATCAGGTTGGTGAAGAATTTACTTTTTAACTTCATATCTTTGAAACACACACTATTATTTGGATAGCGTGTGTTTTTTTTGACGTCTGTCATACAGATTTAATTTTTTTATGACAACATTTGTTATAAAAAACTGGTAAAATAGATAGGTAACATGGAATGTTAGAGAAATGAGTGAAAGAAATGATTAAGAATCTATTGGAAAAAATGAAAAGTATATTTAAAGATGATGATGAAATTCAGGAACATACACAACCAACCACCCAACGTCAGGAAATAAAAGCGAGAATGACATATCAATATCCTGAGAAGAAATTCCGTTTTCCAGTAATACCTGACCATGTCGATGTTCCTGAGAAAGATAAACAATCACCTGCTTATGTGCGTAGGAAAAGAAGAGAGACTCCAGTTTCTCCACAAACTCCACAAAAGGAGATCAAAAAGACAAAGTCAACAGAACCGCATACCAGGAAAGTTATTCGGGATGAAAATGCTCCACCGTTTGAAGTAAGTAAAGTTCCATCACCTGTTTATGGATTTCAGAAACAGAAGAATAAAGAGACTGATCACGATATACCTACTTTTGTTCGGAAACGAGAAGAGCAATTAAAGAAAGAAGAAGAGAGTAAAATAATTGAAGCACTAGAATTAAAAGAAGAAGTGAACATAGAAGAAGATAAAGTAATTGAAGAAATAATGGCGGAAGATGAAATAGTTCTACAAGCAGAGACCGAACATATTGAAGAAATACAAGAAGAAATATCCTCGACCAACTTGGGTGAAGCTGAAGTAGCATCGTCCTTGGAAATTCCAGAGCAGGAAGAGGAACCAGTATTAGAAGCCAGACAAGCACCTAAAGAAGATATTAAGACCATTCAACAATTGGCGAAGGAAGAAATGGAGAATGAATCTACTCCCAAGAAGCACGAACAACGGCCAAGTAAACGGAGTAAGAAACGAGAAAGTAAAAATAATTCCGCTAAGGTACCGTTCAATGTAATTATGACACCGTTAGACCGGGCAAGATATCAACAAAAACAGGCATCGAGACAACAATTTGCAGAGCGACCTATTGAAAGACCGAAACATGAAACAGCGCAGAACTCTGAAGAGAATATGGATAGTAAACAGCATGCTATACAGAGGATAGGAGAGCAGGAAGAACCAACTACTAAAAATACGACGGAAAATGCTGTCGCAATTGAACGTCCGGAAGATATCCAAATTCCAATTCATCTGTTGAATGATCCAGAGGTTGAGGATTTTACTCATGAACATTGGATTGATGAACAGCAAAATTTATTGGAGCAGACACTGAAGCATTTCCACGTAGCGGCTAAAGTCGTCAAAGCAACTCAAGGGCCAACTGTAACAAGATTTGAGGTCCAACCAGAATTAGGTGTCAAGGTTAGTAAGATCCGAAATCTAAGTGATGACCTGAAATTGAATATGGCTGCTAAGGATATTCGGATTGAAGCGCCGATTCCAGGGAAAAATACGGTTGGTATCGAAGTACCGAATCCTCATCCACAAATGGTTGGTTTCCAGGAGATTGTCGATACAGAAGAATTTAAAAAGAATCCATCACCTCTTGCTATTGGATTAGGACTTACTATTGAGGGAGAACCAAAGATAACAAATATCCAAAAAATGCCACATGGCTTAATTGCTGGGGCAACTGGATCTGGTAAGAGTGTTTGTATCAATACGATTCTTATCAGCATCCTGTATAAAGCAAGTCATGAAGATGTGAAATTTTTAATGATTGATCCAAAAATGGTTGAGCTAGCTCCGTATAATGGAATCCCACACTTGGTTTCTCCGGTCATTACCGATGTCAAAGCTGCAACCCAAAGCTTAAAATGGGCTGTGCAAGAAATGGAAGACCGGTACGAACGGTTTGTTGAAGAAGGAGTAAGGGACATTGAACGGTATAACCGTAAAGTATTGAGCGACGGTAGAACGGATCGTAAAATGCCATACATCGTCATCGTCATTGATGAGTTGGCCGATTTAATGATGATGTCACCACAAGATGTTGAGAGTGCAATCAGCCGTATTGCACAAAAAGCAAGGGCTTGTGGAATTCATCTCTTGCTTGCAACACAACGACCTTCTGTGGATGTTATCACCGGGCTGATTAAAGCAAATATACCTACACGAATCGCTTTTAGTGTATCTTCTCAAGTCGACTCCCGTACTATCTTGGATGCAAGTGGAGCAGAAAAACTTCTAGGTAGGGGAGACATGCTGTTTATGGAGAACGGTACAGGGAAAAGTGTCAGATTACAAGGACCATTTGTTTCCGATGATGAAATTGAAAGAGTCACTGCTTACGTGAGGCAAATTGCAGAACCTGAATATTTATTTGAACAAGAACAATTACTGGAACAGATCGAGTTTGAAGAAGATGAGGATGAGCTGCTGGAAGAGGCAATTCAGTTTGTTATTCGACAACAGTCGGCAAGCACCTCGATGCTGCAGCGTCATTTTAAGGTTGGTTATAATCGTGCAGCCCGTTTGATAGATACAATGGAGGCGAGGGGAATCATCTCAGGGCAGAATGGAAGCAAGCCTAGAGACGTCCTCGTTAATGAAATAACTGTCGAATAAAGTTTAATATTTGTCTCGCTTATAATAATTATATATGATGTTGGTATTGAATAGATAAACTAAGGAGAAGTCACAATGAAAGAGATTGACCAAAAGCTTGCGGGGAAAATTGAACGTTTAACGAATAAAACATTTAAATTTGATGATCGTATTAAAGATGGCTGGTTTTCGGCGGTTTACTTCCTGAAAACAAAACAAATTGCGGAAGAGATTTTGCCGAACAATCATGTAACAATGCAATTCTTTCAAAAAGACCATGCAGTACTATGTGGTACGGATGAAGTTATAGCATTATTACATACATTTGCTGACCAGCCCGAAACACTAGAAATAAAATCATTAAAAGATGGGGACCGGATCCAACCTTATGAAACCGTGCTAACCATTTCTGGTTCCTATCAGCAATTTGGATACTTGGAAGGAATTATCGATGGAATCCTTGCGAGAAGAACATCTGTAGCTACAAATGTATACAATGTTGTAAAAGCAGCGAGAATCTCGGGCAAACAAAAGCCTGTCATATTTATGGGGGATAGGGATGACCACTACACAACCCAAGCCGGTGATGGCTATGCTGCATTTATTGGAGGGTCTACCGCCCAAGCCACCCATGCGATGAATGAATGGTGGGGGAAAGAAGGAATGGGGACAATGCCTCATGCTTTGATTCAAATGTTTCGTGGGGATGTAGTAGCAGCGGCTGAAGCATATCATAAAGTTTTTCCTGAAGATGAATTATCGGCGCTTGTTGACTATAACAATGATGTCATAACGGATTCATTGAAAGTTGCCAAACGATTTGGTGATCAATTAAGCTCGGTACGTCTAGATACTTCCCGAACACTAGTAGATAAGTACTTCTTGAGGAATCACCACTTAATGGGTACCTTTGATCCACGTGGGGTGAATCCGGAATTATTATTCGCTCTAAGAAAAGCTTTGGATGATGAAGGGTTCCAACACGTGAAGATCATGGTTTCAGGTGGTTTTACGGAAGAAAGAATCGAGGAATTTGAAAAAGCTGGTGTACCAGTGGATATGTATGGAGTAGGCAGAAATTTATTGCGGTTAAATATTGGTTTCACTGGCGATTTAGTTTTGCTGAATGGTTCACCGGAAGCGAAAGAAGGACGAAAGTTCCGCCCAAATCCTCGTTTAGAAACGGTGGAATATTACAATTAATTATCGGGTAGGCTGAAAGAAGTATTTTCATGACCTAGATTGTTTGCTATAATTAACTATTGTGTGATAATCTATCACAAACAGTACGTCAAATCCTTGTTTGAACATGTGGAGGTTCTTTTTATGACAACTTACCATCTTATTGGTATAAAGGGAACTGGAATGAGTGCCCTTGCACAAATTCTTTATGACTCCGGTGAAATCGTTCAAGGCTCCGATGTGGAAAAACACTTTTTCACAGAAGATGCCTTAATGGAAAAAAACATTCCAATTCTCCCGTTTTCTAAAGAAAATATTAAAGCAGAATATACGATTATTGCAGGAAATGCTTTTTCAGATGAACATGAAGAAATCCAAGAAGCAAAACGATTAGGTTGTAAATTTTACCGCTATCATGACTTTCTTGGTGATTGGTTAAAACAATTCCGCAGTATTGCGATAACCGGTTCCCACGGAAAAACTTCAACGACTGGTCTACTTGCCCATGTGTTGAATGAAGCCTTTCCTATTTCCCATCTAATCGGTGATGGAACAGGTAAAGGACATGTCGATAGTGAATATTTTGTTTTTGAAGCTTGTGAATATCGTCGTCACTTTTTAAGTTATGAACCGGACTATGCGATAATGACAAATATTGATTTTGATCATCCTGATTATTTCACGAGTATTGATGATGTTTTTTCTGCTTTTCAAGATATGGCTGATCGCGTGAAGAAAGGTATTATCGCTTGTGGTGATGATGAGTATCTGCAACGGATAACTGCAAAGGTGCCTGTATTGTATTATGGATTGGAAGCTGGAAATGACTTCCAAGCCCAAAATATAAAGATAACCGGAGAAGGAACAGAATTCGATGTATTTGTAAGAAACACATACTATGATACGTTCCTGATTCCAATGTTCGGTGATCATCATATTCTGAATGCATTATCCGTAATCACTTTATGCCATTATGAAGGGCTATCTGCAGCAGATATTAAAAAGCTCAGCACATTCGGTGGTGTGAAACGACGCTTTTCCGAAAAAACAGTCGGTAATCAAGTGATTATTGACGACTATGCCCATCATCCGAAAGAAATTAGAGCTACCATTCAATCTGCTAGACAGAAATACCCGAACAAAGAAATAATCGCCATTTTCCAGCCGCATACTTTTACGCGAACAAAAACATTTTTACAAGAATTTGCAGACAGTCTAAAAGGTGCAGACTATGTATACTTATGTGAAATCTTTGGTTCAGCAAGAGAAGAAGCTGGGAAATTGACTATCACCGACCTGCAAAAGTTAATAGAGGGTTGTGAGATTTTGGATATCGAAGAGACGAAAGTGCTCGAGAAGCATGAGGATAGTGTACTTATTTTCATGGGTGCTGGTGATATTCAAAAGTTTATTGAAGCTTATAAACCAGAAATGAAAGCTTCGATTATTAATGAATGATGTATGAAGAAAGTCTGTCAAAGGTAACCTAGAGTAGGAGGCCTTTAGGCAGGCTTTTTTATTTATGGACATCCATTAGATAGTTTATATCAGTTATTTGATCACATACTAGCTTCTATGTAGGAGAGATTATATTCTCTATTTGCCTGAGAGAAGGACATAAAAACTTGTTGGGGAAAATATCATATATTTACATTCCTGAATAAGTGATTTGATAGCCGTTTTGGGAAAATATTAAGTGTTTATCTTCCTGAAGTAGAACTACAATCCTATTTCGGGAAAATATTATGAGTTTATTTTCCCGAAGCAGTAGTGCAATTTCATTTTCAGGCATAAAGCAACAATTTTAGGTACCAAAGATTGTTCGATAACGCTATAATCTCATCCACCATATAATTCGAAAATTTAAAGATAAAAGTATATACTAAACGTATATACAAATTATTTTTGGTACGATGTTTAGTCCATGGCAGTTAGGGTATAAATTTTATAAGTACCGCTAACTGATCAGACCAGTAATCAATCGCAAAAGGAGCTGTTAAGACTATGGAAATCATGCTTTATATCGCTATAATTATCGCAGTTATAGCTCTTGTGGTACTGACCGTCTATACGATCAACACCCTGAAGGTAACGAAAGACTTTCTAAATGAAACGAAAACAACACTACAGGGATTGGAAACACAGGTGAAAGGAATTACTACGGAGACAACACAATTACTTAATAAAACGAATCGTCTTGCGGATGATGTGGAATTAAAATCCCGAAAAATGGATGGCCTACTGGACGGAGCTAAAGGAATTGGTGAGACGATGAAGGAATTTGATCGTTCATTGAATCAGTTATCGAATAGTATTGCCCGCGCTTCTTCTGAAGATCGAGAAAAAACAAACGAAGCAGTGAAGTGGGGAGCATCTATTTTGGAATTTGTGATGAAGCGAAATAAACAAAAATAAAAATTAATTCTATTAATGGAGGGACTAAAAATGGCTGAAAACAATAATACGAAAGACTTTGCTATTGGTGTTGTGTTAGGTGCGGTAATCGGAGCCTCGACGGCGTTATTATTTGCACCAAAATCCGGGAAAGAAACACGACATGATTTAAACATGGGTGCCCAACAAGTTAAATACCGTGCTGGCGAATTAAAGGATATTGCGGTTGAAAAAAGTGCGGGTTGGAAAGATAAAGCATATACTACCGGTTCTGAATTGAAACAAAGAACATTAGATACAAGTGCTGAATTGACCAAGAAATCTAAAGAACTGACTAAAACAGCTGCTACTAAAGCACAAGAAGTTTCAAAAGCGGTCTCCGAGAAAACTAAAGATTTCACGAAAAAAGCTGCTAATCAAGCAGACGCCGTTGATGAAAAGGTGAATCAAGCGGCTGATAAAGTGAATAAAAAAGATACTACGAACGTTGTAGATCGTGAAGTGGAAAAATCAGGTGAAGAAGTAGATAAAAATATTGAAAAAGCAGCAAATGTCGCTGCCGAAAGCATAGAAGATGCAGACGAGGCATTAAAAAGCAATAAAAATAGTGCAAGTACAGTTAGATAAAACAGAGGCTAAAGCAAATCCTGCTTTAGCCTTTTTCATTGTCTCATTTCCAAACTTTACACTGATACTTCGCTCCAAATAATCGCTAAACGATCTCCATTTTGAATCATTGTATCAAAACCTGCTTTTTCTTCATTACGAAAAATGGTGAAATTCCCGTTAACATTTGTTAAATCCACATCGACATAACGGAAAACATCTTGGAAGAGGAAAGTTTGATTATTTATGTTTTTCATTGTCAGTCGGTCGTTAGGATATAGATTGCTATCATATTTCAATACGTCTTGCTTACGTAAAATCTGATAAGCTGGTTTTTTTAATGTTATTTTCTCCTCATTAAATGTAACCTCAATTTCTTGCCAATACGGTTTTCCTAACATATTAACTACATCTTCAACAGTCGGTGTGATAGAGGGAATTATTTTAATCTCATCTCCATGCTGTAAAGTGGTATCCACGTTTGCCTTCTTGTTGTTCACGAGAAAGGAGGTTCCACTCATTGGAAGATTTATTTCTCTCTGATCAATGATAATAGGGAAGGAAGGTTCGACGTTTTGGTTTGGAAAGTACTTCGTTAAAAAGTCTTTAATCGATATTTCCTGTCTCCATCTGATATTGTCCCGATCTTTCACCCTATAAGTTGAGGGTTGCATGGTTCCATTTACGAGAAAGGAAGTTCCCATATCATACAACATACCGTTGTATTGTACTTGAAACATTTCCTCTCGCCCAACCAGCTCGGCCAAACTCATTTCTGCATTTTCTCCGTCGTGACCTCTTTCAATCTTTATCGTGTCACCATGCTTAACTTGATCATGTACAGTTGCTGGAGCATGATTGAGATAAATGACTGGAGGCTTACCATACTCGCCTGAAATGGTTATTTCTTTGCCATTCAGTGTTATAATAACAGCCAATCCAGGTTTACCGTAAAATCTTCTTAATTCGTAACCTGCTTGCACGAGACAATCACCGACGGTCAATTCATTCACTTCGAATAAACGCACATCTTCTCCATTAACAATGACACTTATATAGTGTACTGGACGTTCTTTAGCAGTAATTGCAATTCCAATAGGAGTTACAAAAGTAGGTCCAGCTGGTAAATTATCAGATGCCTCCAATTGTTGGATAGCGTCTACCCCACGGATAGCGATTCGATTTAACGGGAGATCAAGTTCACCGGATAATTTATCGCTGATGTTCGGTGTTAAACTCCCACCGCCGACAAGCATCACTGCTCGTGGACTTTTTATATTCAGCTTCTTAATTTCTCCAGCTATCGTTCTTGCGAGGTGATCTACTTGTTGTTCTATCTCTATTATTAATTCTTCATAGGTTATAGTAGTTGAAAAACCAAGTATATCCTCAATTTCAGCGGTTTTTTCCATGACTATTTCTCTTTTTACTTTCTCTGCAACAGGGAAATCAAGTAAGTATGAGTCGCTGATTGCTTCAGTTATCTCATCACCCGCCACAGGAACCATTCCATAGCTGACTACGGTCCCTTTATCTGTAATTGCAATATCGCTTGTGCCTGCACCTATATCGATCAAAACAACATTCAAGCGCCGCATGGATTCGGGAATAAGTACATTTAGAGCCGCAATCGGTTCTAACGTCATCGCCTCAACTTCTAAATCTGCTTTAGTTACTGCGGTGAGCAGGGATTCCACAACAACTTTCGGTAAAAAAGTTGCAATGATATCGGCACTGGCCTCATTTCCTTTCTGTTCGATAAGGGAGTCAATGCGTTCATTGTCTAATTGATAGTATAATAGTGAATATCCTACACAATGATAATGATTGGAACCATCATTCATTTCGTCAGACTTTAGCTTCTCTTGTGCAACTTGAAGTGCAGATAACTCTAAATGCTTAACATCTTCATTGGTCTGGATAGAATATTCAAGCAAATTGACAGAAGCACGGGCTTCTATAGTCTTCAAAGCCCTCCCAGCAGCTGCTATGCATACTTTATGTAAGGTGGTTCCGATCTTGGCCTCTAACCTTGATTTAACCTCTTTAATGGTATTAGCGACTGCGACTACATCATGGATTTGACCATCCCTCATAGAACGTTCATCATGTTCAATTATACAATAATCAATCAATCTAATTTTAGACATATCTTTCTCGATTAGCACTCCAGTAACGGAGCGTGTTCCAATATCTAGAGCGAAAGTTATATTACTCATATGTATCATTACTCCATTCTTTCAAATAGGCAATCTCAAACCAGCCACTCTCTCTAATTATCTATTATCTAATTTATCATATTGAAAGTAAGAGGGGGATGTTTAACAACCGTACGGTCTTTTATTCACATGGATAGTTAATAGATAACCATTAAATGAATGAAAAACCTAGTATATTTTTGTCAAGTTTTTCCTAATATTATTTAATTTTAATTAAATAGTGACAAATAATAGATTTTTAGCTATAATTGTCACTAATTATTAAAAAGTTTTCAGGGGGCATATATTATGAGTAATCAAATGGAACAGCTTAGACAACAACTTGATGATGTGAATCTTGAGATTTTGAATTTAATTAATCGCCGCGCAGAATTGGTTCAGGAAATTGGTAAAGTTAAATCAAAGCAAAGCATGTATAAGTTTGATCCGGTAAGGGAAAGAGAAATGCTTGATTTAATTAAAAAGCATAATAATGGTCCATTTGAAAATTCCACAATTGAGCATATTTTCAAGGAGATTTTCAAAGCGGGATTAGAGCTTCAGGAAGATGATCACCAAAAAGCTTTACTTGTTTCCCGTAAAAATCAACCTGAAAACACTGTGATTGACATCAACGGAGCGAAAATCGGCGATGGTTCGACAAACTACGTATTCGGTCCTTGTGCGGTTGAAAGTTATGAACAAGTTGCACAGGTGGCAGAGGCGGTTAAAGCAAAAGGATTAAAGTTACTACGTGGTGGCGCCTTCAAACCTCGTACATCACCTTATGATTTCCAAGGTTTAGGAGTGGAAGGATTACAAATTTTAAAACGCGTTGCAGATGAGTATGGATTAGCGGTAATCAGTGAGATTGTTAACCCTGCACATATTGAGGAAGCCGTGGAATACATTGATGTGATTCAAATTGGCGCAAGAAACATGCAGAACTTTGAATTACTAAAAGCTGCAGGAGAAGTGGATAAGCCAGTACTTCTAAAACGTGGTCTGTCAGCAACAATCCAAGAGTTCATTAATGCAGCTGAATACATCATTTCACGTGGAAATACTAATATCATTCTATGTGAACGCGGAATCAGAACTTATGAAACAGCGACTAGAAATACATTGGATATTTCGGCTGTACCTGTGTTGAAGAAGGAAACGCATCTACCGATTCTTGTGGATGTCACACATTCGACTGGTAGAAGGGACTTACTGCTTCCAGCAGCTAAAGCAGCACTTGCAATTGGTGCGGATGGTATTATGGCGGAAGTTCACCCTGATCCGGCTGTAGCACTTTCTGACTCAGCGCAACAAATGGATATACCAACATTCGATAAGTTCTTTGAAGAGATCACTGACTTGGATAGACGATTGAAATAAGATAAAAAAACTGCTTCTGAGAGAAGAAGCAGTTTTTTTATTTTGTAAGTTTGGGAATACTGCTAGTAAGAATCAGTTTATATTTATGACAAACTTATGAAAACACCATGAAAATTTTTGAAAAAATTTTCATGGTAGAGTATGATAGAAAAAAGAGCACGAACTATACTGGAGGTATATGTGATGACTGTAACGATTTATGACGTAGCTAGAGAAGCAAACGTTTCTATGGCTACTGTTTCCCGTGTGGTAAACGGGAATCCGAATGTTAAACCTAGCACAAGAAAAAAAGTGCTAGCAACAATTGAACGATTAGGCTATCGCCCAAATGCTGTAGCTAGAGGACTTGCTAGTAAGAAAACAACTACGGTTGGAGCGATTATTCCTGATATATCCAATATTTTCTTCTCAGAACTGGCTAGAGGAATTGAAGATATTGCAACGATGTACAAGTACAATATTATTTTAAGCAACTCAGACTCCAAAAAAGAAAATGAATTGCAGCTTATCAATACGATGTTGGAGAAGCAGGTAGATGGAATCTTGTTTATGGGTGGTAATATCACTGATGAACATATCCAGCAGTTCAAAACTTCCTCTGTACCTGTAGTTTTAGCTGCAACATATGATTCAAGTAATGAAATTCCATCTGTAAATATTGATTACGAATTGGCAGGCTACGAAGCGACAAAAGATCTGATTGAAAACAATAACAACCAACAACCAGCAATTGTTATTAGTGTGCCGGATGCGCCGGTGAATAAGCTTAAATATGAAGGCTATCTCCGAGCTTTGGAAGAATCCAATATAGAATTCAGTGAGGAACTGGTTATTACGGTCGATTATTCTTACGATGGAGGAATAACGGCAGCAGAGAAACTTCTTGAGTTGGAAGCACTTCCTTCTTCTGTGTTTGTCACATTTGATGAAGTGGCAATTGGAGTGATTCATGGGTTCCAAGATCGAGGATATAACGTTCCGGAAGATATTCAAGTATTTGGTTTTGATAATACTAAGCTCGCGAAGATGGTGCGCCCGACGTTGTCCACAGTTGTGCAGCCAATGTATGACATCGGAGCTGTCGCAATGCGTCTCTTGACGAAATATATGAACAAAGAAGAAGTAACCGATAAAAATGTTGTTCTTCCACATCGATTGGAAAAAAGAAACTCAACAACTTCCAATTAATGCCGATATAAAATATAAGAAGCTAGGTACGTGAATTTGCTACTGCTTCCTTCTCCAATGTAACAGGGGGGAAGACAGTAGCTTTAAAAATGAAAAGCCATACCATTCATAACCAGTTTCAAGTATTTTAATGAAGTTTGGAGAGATTACGATGACGAAAAAAGATATACTGACTCCGATCGGCATAACGTTAGGATTTTTGATGATTATCTTTGCGATTGGATCGAATGGCAACCCATCAAATATTTCAATTTTCTTAGATGTTCCTTCTATATTTATCGTTATCGGTGGATTAGTAGCCTCCTTGTTGATTACGTTTAAATTTGAGCAAATTAAACTAACAAGAGGAGTAGTCAAAGAGTCTTTTATCAAAACTGAAAACCGGTTACCCGAATTGGTAGAGTTATTCACTCGCCTATCGGAACGAGCTAGAAGAGAAGGAATTCTTGCTCTTGAAAATGAATTGGAAGATGTGGATGACCCTTTTATAAAAAAAGGAATTATGCTTGCGGTCGACGGTATTGAACCTGAAGTCATAACTGATATTTTAAATGCGGAGATAACTGCCATGGAAGAACGCCATTATAAAGGTCGTTCGATCATTGAAAAGGCAGGAGAATACGCTCCAGCTTGGGGAATGATTGGTACGTTAGTTGGTCTCGTACTCATGTTGAACCAACTTTCTGATCCGGCAACACTTGGACCGGCAATGGCTATTGCTCTAATAACCACATTATACGGTACAGTGCTTGCGAACCTTGTTTTCCTTCCAATGGCTAGTAAACTTGAGACAAAGACAGAAGAGGAAGTGTTTCTTAAGCAAATTATCATTGAAGGAATTATTGGAGTTCAATCTGGACAAAATCCAAGAATTTTGGAAGAAAAACTTAGTGCTTTCGTTTCCTATTCGGATAGGGAAAAATATAAAGAAGCCATGCAAAAGGAAGAAGAAGCTATTCGTTCAGGAATGGTGGAGGATCGAGTAAATGAAGCGTAGACCGGTCAAAAAAAAGCAGGATAAAGGGGCAGCAAAGTGGCTTGTAACTTATTCTGATATGGTAACTTTGATTCTTGTATTCTTTATCTTATTGTTTTCGATGTCAACTGTTGATCAAATCAAACTAGAAGCAGTAGCACAGTCTTTTCAAGAACGAGTAATATTCGATTTTATGCCTTCCATTGTACCAAATGACCAACCCGAAAATACTGAGGCCGCGGAAACGGCTGAGGATGATCATTCAGATGATCCTATTGATTTGGATAGGGCCTTAGATGAATATGAAAGTAAAGCTCAGGAAGATGAATCCTTGAATCAACTGATAGATAGTGTAGAGGATTACCTGGATGAACATGATTTAAATGATATTGTTTCAGCGACCCGTACAGAACGGGGAGTATTGTTAGTGATACAAGAAAGTATATTTTTTGACACTGGAGAAGCTATTATTCTAGAAGAAGGAAAACCGTTTCTAGAAGAACTGGCAACTTTATTCTCACAATTGCCAAATGATATAAAGGTAGAAGGGCATTCCGATAGTAGACCAATTAATACATATCGATATCCGTCCAACTGGGAATTATCTGGAGCTAGAGCCAGCAGTGTAGTCAGGTATTTTATTGAGGAATTTAATTTAGATGAATCGCGCTTTTCGATAGCAGGGTATGCTGATACGAGACAAATTGCACCTAATGATACGGAAGAAAACATGAGTATGAATCGAAGAGTCGAGATAACAATCTTGAATACGGATGCTCAAGAAGAAAATTAAAAGAAGCAGTAAATATGAACCTCATATTTCTGCTTCTTTTTGTTTATTGAAATACCTTTGTTTCCATGGCTTTTTGTACAATCTCTTTTTCAGAGAAGTAAATTTCTTCGTCTCCGATTACTTGAGTTGTTTCATGCCCTTTACCTGCAAGCAATATACAGTCATCTTGTTCACTAATCTCTATCGCATATTGAATTGCTTTCTCGCGATCACGGATTTCGATGAATTTACCTTTATTTCGTTCGATGGCATCAGTTGTTTCTTTCATTATCGTTTCAATATCGTGGTTTTTTGGATTATCTAAAGTCACAATTGAAAAGTCGGCATATTCAGCTGCTACACGTCCCATACCATAACGTTTATCTCTGCCGTTTTCACTCATGTCTGCGTATACTCCAAAGACGAGTATAATATTACCTTTTACGAAAGGTTTAAGAATACTGATTGTTTTTTGCAGCGCATCTTCTGTATGTGCAAAGTCGACAATTACATTGAAATTCCCTGAGGAGTATACTGTTTCAAATCTGCCGTCAATGTTACTTACATTAGCCAACCCTGTTTGAATTGCTTCAATAGCGATTCCATTACTATATGCAGCTGCAATCGCAGCTAGGCTGTTTGAGACATATATTTCACCAGGCAGATGAATGTTGATTTTGGCTGTTTCAAACGGTGTATGTAATGTGTAAGATGTTCCCTCGAGAGAATATTCAATATCAGAAGCATAAAAGTCAGCTTTCTCATGGATTCCATATGTCAACGTTTTAACATTGGAATCTCTTAATTGTTCAATTAATCTCTGGCCATAGATGTCGTCCGCATTGATGATATTAGCCTTTTCAGTCATCGTAAATAATTGCGCCTTAGCTTCAAAGTATTCATCCATTGTTTTATGTAACTCTAAATGATCCGGACTTAAATTGGTAAAAATACCCGTACTGAATTTAGTATGTGCCACCCGTTTTAATTGTAAAGAGTGGGAAGAAACTTCGATTAGACAGTAATCGTGGTCTGTGATCGCCATATCTTTTAGGAATTTCTGTAAATCGACTGATTCAGGTGTAGTATTGTTTGTTGGTATCAATTCATCGTCTATTACCGTGCCCAATGTACCAATTACACCGGTTTTATGGTTGGCTTCATTCAAAATGGACTTTAAGAAATGAGTGATGGAAGTTTTACCATTTGTACCCGTTATACCTATCACATTTATGTCGTCAGATGGATTGTCATTGAAATTGCTGGCAACCTTAGCCATCGCATTTCTAGTATTCTCTACTTTAATGACAGTTACTCCGTTTGGCACATGTATATCCTTTTCCACTAGGACAGCAACTGCACCATTTTGAATTGCTTCTTCAGCTTTATCATGTCCATCCAGTGTGAAACCGGAAATGCAAATGAATAAACTATTAGTCTGCTTAATACGAGAATCAAAAATTATTTCAGAAATATCTTGGTCTAGTGTCCCTTGGACCAAGTCATATTCCATATCCTTTAGGATGTTACTAAGTCTCATGTCCGTTCAGCTCCTTCTCAGAATGACAAGGTCAAATATTTAACAAGTTGCTTTACTAATTATATATCTTCTTAAAATGATTGTCTATGTACGAAACGATGAAGAGTAAAAAGAAAGGAAGGACCCAATCGGATCCTTCAAGAATTTGAATTGCTTATCTTCGCATATTTGAGCATTGCTAACAATAATTTATAATTTTTTTCTTCTATTTCTGACTTCCTTGGAATCTGTGGAAAAGCTTCCTCTCCATCATGCCAAGTGCTTGGTAAAGGAACTGGTGATACATGTTGCCATTTATTTAACCAACTGGATGGCAAATCCCCCTCTAAAATACGTTCCGTTTTCATTACACTCCAGATCTGTGCCCATGCTCTCGGCACAACTCGCCAAATATCATATCCTCCGCCACCAGTGGCAATCCATTTTCCGTCACAATATTGATGTGCCAATTCATGGGCGAGAAGGGGAATACGTTCGAAAATAGACATCGAACCACATAAGTGAGTTAACGGGTCAAACGTATGAGCATCTGCACCGTTTTGGGTTAAAATTACATCCGGCTTAAAATACTCCACAATCTCCTTGAATGCGGTTTCATAAACGTGCAAAAACGACTCATCCTGAGTGTATGCGTCTATTGGAAGATTGAAGGAGTAACCATGACCTTCCTTAATTCCACGTTCTCTAACATCTCCTGTGCCAGGGAATAAATAACGGCCAGTTTCATGAATGGAAAAGGTGCAGACATTAGGATCATCGTAAAATGCCCATTGTACACCATCACCATGATGGGCATCGGTATCCACATAAAGCACTTTCAGGTCATATTTATTACGAATATACTTGATAGCGACCGCGCCATCGTTATAAATACAGAATCCTGCAGCTTGACGTTCGAAACCGTGATGCAGTCCTCCACCAAGATTTAAAGCATGGTCAGCTTGGCCTGACAAGACAGCGTCGACGGCAGTTAGGGTTCCACCCACCAAATAACTTGAAGCTTCATGCATATTAGGGAACATCGGAGTATCTTCTGTTCCCAGCCCAAAAACAAGTCCTTCTTCTTTAGTCAAGTTGCCCTTGCTGGCTTTCTTAACCGCTTCGATATATTGAGTTTCGTGAAATAATGCCAATTCTTCCTCTGTAGCTTTTCTCGGTGGGATAATATCCTCTTCATCCAGCAAGTTACTAGTTTCGAGCAGATCTTTAGTCAATAGTACCCGTTGTTGATTGAAAGGGTGGTCATCATTAAAACGATAGGTCGAAAAGTCATCTGAAAATACAAATTTAACTTTTTTACTCATAATTTAGGCTCCATAATATTATTTGGCCAGAGTAGTTTAAAACCTGCATCCCGTATTCCTCGAATGATCGGCATAGGGTTCATCGTCTGTACCCGAAAAACAAGCACTTTGTAATGAGGATCATCAAGATAAGGATAAACGAGCACGGAAACAATATTAACGTTGTGATCACCGATTATTTGTGCAACTTCCGGTAAGATTCCTGGTCGGTGAGGAACTTTTACTTCTATTTGTGAACTTTGTACATGTGTACCCGTTAATTGAATGAACGTATGGAGCATATGCTTTTCGGTTACGATACCGACAAGTTCATCATTATGGACAACAGGAACGGCTGCAAACTCCTTCTCATAAAAAATCCTCGCGATTTCCTCCACAAAGTCCAAGGGATGCACAGTTACAACTGGATGACTCATAATGGTTTGAATCTCATTTTGCAATTCCTTCCTATCTGCATCTTTTAGTAGGGAAGAAGGACTTGCATCTCTAACATCACGATCGGAAACAATCCCAATTACCCGGTTTTCATCATCAACAATCGGTATATGTCTTATCTTATTTTTTTTCAGCAAATGTAATGCTTCCTCAATCGTTGCAGTCGGCGGAAGGGTTGGAACATTTGTGTTCATTATACTCTCGACTAACATCTTCATCCCTCAATTCTATTTCTATATATTCATTATTCTTATGTCTATTTGGTGGTAGATTTCCTTAAAAGTCATATATAGCCCTGCTTAACATCTGCGTTATTATGTTTAAGACTCATTTTAAGTGCTTTGTGCCACTGCTCCGTTAATAAGCTTGCAAAAACATGCGCAAGGAATTTGAACTTGTGTACATCACACCGCAAACATTTGAGGGTGGACTCTATTCTAACGTCTTTTCTAAAGGATCTGTCCGCTTAATTCGTCAATTTCAAGAGTAACTTCGGACCATTTCATGTTTTATTAGGCGCATTTCGTAGGTCGCTGATCGGTTGTTTCCGCTTTTTTGTTTGCTCATATCTAGTTAAAAACCTTAATTTGTCAAATTGTTCAATCGCCTCTGTGGAAACATTCTTTCCGATTCTAACCATTAATGTATTGGCGGGGTGGGAAATGATTTCTGGATCATCCGTAGGCGCTGGACTTAATCCACCGGAAGCCATCATTTTTTCCATTATCTTTCGGTAATCCCAAATACTTAATTTCGTGCCTTCCAAATCCCAATGCCAATAATATTCTGTAGAAATAATAATATAGTTCTCCATAAAATCATCCATCATGGAGACTTTTATTAAATTAGAAGCAACGCGTTCTCCGCGATATTCTGGTGCGATTTCAATTGCACCGAGTACAATCAATTCCTCCATATTAAATGTTGACCACCGCTCCAATGGGTCAGGGTAGAGATAGGTCACATAACCTACAATCATTTCTTCTGTACGAGCGATAATTATTCTACCTTCTTCAAAATCAGCGATTTGAAGAAGCGCTTCAAATTGTTTCTTCGCAGGGCGAAAGGCAATTAATTTTTCATGGAAATTAAATTTTTTCAATTGTTCGGATGATAGGGGACCTTCGATGGTTATTGGTCCTTTTGTTGTTTCATAGGTTACCGAATGGAATTCCTTGCTGTGCTTCACTGCTTCACCACCTAATAAATTGTCACGTTTTTATCAGCTACTCTTATCAGTTATGCGCTTACAAACATTATACATGATTTCATATAAATTTTTTAGTATTTTATGAAAATTGGATGACTCAGATAAAACAGTGATTATTCAATAAAAAAATCAGGAGCGTTTTGCTCCTGATTCTGTTTATTCATCTTCGTCTTCAGCTTTATCTTTTCCTTTTCCTTTTTCTTTTCTTTTTCCTTCATCTTTATTTGTATCTTTATTTTTATCTTTGTTCCCTTTATCTTTCTTTTCGTCCTTTGTTTCCTCTTCTTTTTCTTCATCAGGTGTCTCTTTTTCTTCCTTAGGTGTTTCACCGATGATAACAGTTGAAGAGGCACCAGATTCACGACCAAAGTAATCAACGGCTTTTACATGATATACACCGTCTCCATTTACTTTAAATTCTGGAGAGGCCGAGTTGCCGACTTGTGAGAAATCGCCGCCAGGTTTAGAGGCTTTATAAATTCGATAACCCACTACATTATTACTTGATGAACTGTTCCAAGTCAGTGTATTACCAGATGCGTTTAGAGATGATGGAGGCTGTGGAGCTTTGCCATCATCACTGACCGTACTGCTCACTGCGCTACCGGGAAATCCAATTTTCTCCCATTTGCTTCGGTCTTCATTTTGTGGAATGAGCTGCCGGATGTTCGATAATTTATCGTATCCTTTTTCTTTTAGAAACTCAGGATTTAACACCAATCCATCCTGTTTAGTGAATTCTCCAGGTGTATTTGAGCCAGCCATTACAGCTTTTCCATTTACTAAAATATGTGAGCCTGTTATTAAACTATTATCTCGTTCAGTCGGAACAAATTTTGCGTTAAAAAGATCCGTTTTGACAAGACCAGCACGTTGACATAGATCACTAGGCAGCTTGCCGGAAATGGCACAATAGCTTCTCTGCACAATACCTTCAGGTTGTTGGAAAGCATGGTCAGGTGCTACGAGTTCCGGTCTGAGATCACTTGCCGCATTGATGAATTGAGCCCAGAAAGCACGATTCCATTGGCTTTGTCGATTATGATCAAGCGAATCATTAATTTCATATCCCATCCATGTTGCAAATGTGATGTTTGGATTACTTGCAACAAAATGAACATCATAAGTATTCGATGACGTCCCAGTCTTTCCGGCCCAGTCAACATGAGGATATTTCAGCATCGACCTTAAGTCGTAGGCAGTTCCGTACTTGATGACATCCCGCATCATATCAATCAATAGATAGCTCGTTTGTGGAGAGAAGACTTCCACTGGTTCATGCTCATGCTCGTAAAAAACCTCTCCGTCACTTGTTGTGATCTTTTCGATGATATAAGCATCTGCAAATTTACCGCCATTAGCAACAGTAGAGAAAGCATTTGTGTTCTCTTCTATGGTTATTCCGGTATCCAATGCCCCAATCCCTAGAGTAGGATGCGCATACTCACGGTCATTTATGGACGTGATTCCCATTTTCCTTAAATATTTATCCACAGGATTAATATCAATGAGTGACACATATGTTTTTACCGCTGGTATATTATATGACTTGGCTAAATGTGTCCGTGCAGACAGCAATCCGTGATGTCTTCTGTCAATATTACGGATTTCATGCGATCCTCCACCACTAGGTACCTGATAGAACACGTCTGCGATTGGTGTACCCGGCTGAATTAATCCTTCTTCCATTGCTGGACCATATACTGCGATTGGTTTCATCGCACTTCCATTGGAGCGTTCAGCTTGGGTTGCAAAGTTGAAGTGATTCTCGATATCAGGACTACGATTACCAAAGAATGCAATGATTCGTCCCGTAGAATTTTCAATCATCATTGCTGCACCTTGAACTTCTTGTTCAATCATCTTGCCGGAACCTTTTGGATATTCCGTCATTGTATTGCTTCCATATTGAGAATAATTCTGGCCAATCTCTTGGAACAGATCATACATCTCTTTATCAATTGTTGTATGAATTTCATAACCTTTTGTCTGAAGTTCTCTTTCAGCCCGAATTGCATATTCTTCATCTAATTCAGGTTCTTCGGCCAAATCCTCATTAGTAATACCATCTTCTTCTAATAGTTTGTTCTTCAAAATGCTGATGGCATTTCTTTGAATCTCTGCAGCTAGAACAGGGTATTCTTCAAACGGTGATTTTTCTTCCTCTTTAAAATCAGCCACTAGATCATATTCGAGAGCTTCTTCGTATTGTTCTTGGGTAATGTATTCCATATCCAACATACGATTCAAAACAGTTTTCATTCGGTTAAGTCCTGGTTCAATACCATCTTCGCTCTTCAAACCGCCGCCATTTGCAAATGGGGTATAAGCGGAAGGGCTTTGAGGAAGTCCAGCTAGGTAAGCGGCCTGAGCCAAATTAACATCCTTGGCATCAATTCCAAAAATACCTTGTGCTGCCGTTTGGATTCCGGCGATATTTCTACCCGATGAATCTCTGCCATAAGGAACAATATTTAAATATGCCTCAAGAATTTCTTCTTTATCAAAGAAACGTTCCAGCCTAAGTGCGAGTAAAATTTCTTTTGCCTTTCTTTCAAATGAAACTTCATTCGTTAGGATTTGATTTTTAATTAACTGTTGAGTTAATGTACTTCCACCAGTTTGCGTTTCCGAGTTGGAAACTTCTTGATAGACTGCTCGCAATATGGCTTTAGGTACAACCCCATTGTGTTCATTAAAATACTCATCCTCTGTTGCAATCACGGCATCAAGCAAGTGCGGTGCGATTTGGTCAAGGGATGTCTCATCTCGATGTATATCAGCATTTATTTCGCCTAAGAATTCATTATCAGCGAAATACATTCGTGAGGTTTCCGCATAATCATAAATATCTTGAGCCATCGTTTCATAGTCACGAATCTCTTCATCTTTTACAAGGGAAGCAAAATAACCTGCACCAATTCCGCCAACGAAAAACATTCCGATACAGCCTATGATTAAAAAGAATAAAATAATATTCCATGCAACTCCATATGTAATCCGGCTTGATCGTTGGATTTTCCCTGACTTCCAGTTTTCTCTTAATGCTTCGATCAATTGTTGCATCCACTTTTTTAAATCCATTTGCAACCCTCCTAAATTTCGTTTATAATTATACCATATATGAAAAAATACATGAATACGTTTTTGGAAATGATTGCTAAAGGCAAGAAAATATGCTATTAATAGATAAACTATGCTGAGAAAGATTCAGTAGCCATGTGAATCCCTATCGAAGAGAGTTGGCGGGTGGTGCAAGCCAATATAAATTTACTGGTGAATTACAGTCTGGAGCATTTCTTTTGGTTAGTAGCCTTAAGAACGGTGGAGACATCGTTAACAATCCCAAGTGGCATTGTTATGCAACAAGGGTGGTACCGCGATTATTAGCTCGTCCCTTTTTTGAGGGAGGGGCTTTTTTTGATTTTGAAATAAAAAGGAGATGGCAGGATGAATATTTTAGATGAGTTGGAGTGGCGTGGTTTAATCAATCAAGTGACAGATCGTGAAGGGTTAGCGAAATTATTGGACTCTCAAACGGTTACATTATATTGTGGTTTTGACCCGACGGCAGATAGTCTTCATATCGGTCACCTCGTACCGATTGTTATGCTGAAAAGATTCCAGAAAGCAGGACACAAGCCGATTGCGTTGGTTGGTGGCGGTACAGGAATGATTGGAGACCCAAGTGGCCGTTCTTCTGAGCGTTCCCTGAACAGTAAAGAAGTTGTTATGGGATTTGCGGAAAGTATCCAAAAGCAGATTGGAAAGTTAGTTAATTTTGGAGAAGGGGAGAACCCTGTCGTTTCACGTAATAATTACGACTGGTTAAGCAATTTGACTTTCATCGAAGTGCTGCGTGATGCAGGAAAGCATTTCAGCATCAATTACATGCTAGCGAAAGAATCCGTTTCATCCCGGATTGAAACAGGAATCACGTACACGGAGTTCAGTTATATGTTGCTGCAATCCATTGATTTTATGAAGCTCTATGAGGAAGAAAACTGTCAACTTCAAATTGGCGGAAGTGACCAGTGGGGGAATATTACTGCAGGAATGGAGCTCATTCGTCGTACGAGAGAGAATCCGGAAGAAGAGGATGTCAAAGTATTCGGTTTGACTGTCCCTTTAATTACAAAAGCTGATGGAACAAAATTTGGAAAATCTGCCGGTAATGCAATTTGGCTGGACCCGGAAAAAACGACTCCATACGAATTTTACCAGTTCTGGATCAACACAGATGACAGGGATGTTGTGAAATTCTTACGTTACTTCACCTTCCTTTCCAAAGAAGAAATTGAAGAGCTGGAAAAAGAGGTTGAAACTCAACCAGAAAAACGCGTAGCCCAAAAACGTTTAGCGGAGGAAATGACCATCCTCGTGCATAGTAAGGAAGCTTTACAACAAGCAATTAAAATATCTGATGCATTATTCAGCGGGAACATTAAAGAATTAACAGTAGAAGAGATTGAGCAAGGATTTAAAGATGTCCCAACACACCAATTGGAAAAAACGGACATTGGTTTAGTTGACTTGCTCGTACAAGCGAAAATCTCTCCATCAAAACGTCAAGCAAGAGAAGATATTCAAAATGGTGCAATTTATATTAACGGTGAAAGGCAGCAAGATACGAATTATGAAGTAACTGCTGCAGATCGTATTGGTGATGTATTTACCGTTATCCGAAGAGGGAAAAAGAAATATACGTTAATTGATTTCAGCTAATTAAGTGAAAACAGCCTGTGAGTGGATCAACCCACAGGCTGTTTTCTTTTTACTATTAAATTTAAAATGCAGGAGAGAGGAGGATTAGTTAGCTTTAGATTTCAAAGTGATCAATAGGACCAATCGACATACCTCATTGCATTTTCACAAATTAGTCATGTCATCCAGTTGAAAATGGCATTTTTAGTTGGTAGAGTTAAATTAGGGACATTGTAGATTAGTTTGTTTTAACGTGTACCCACTTACAGATTGAATAATCCATCCCTATTATGGGTAGGTATGGATTATTCAATCTGTGTATGCAATTTCATTAGTTTGGAAAAATTAATGACCAGCAAAATATTGGAGGTTGTTTTATTGAAGAAAATTACAATACTAGTTGTTATGGCGTTGCTATTATTACTAGCTGCTTGTGGAAATGAAGAGAGCGGGGAAGAGGAATTAGCAACGTTGGAAGTTGAATTTATTGTACCAGAAACTGCAGAACCTGGTGAAACAGTCCAGTTGGAAGCTATTGTATCTTATGGTGATGAGATGGTAGAAGATGCTGATGAAGTAATGTTTGAATATTGGGTTCAAGGTAATGAAACAGATAGTACAAATGTGGAAGGAATACATACATCTAATGGAAGTTATACTGCGGAAGTTGAATTTGCAGAAGATGGAATTTATGAGTTGTATGCCCATACTACGGCAAGAGGCCAGCATACGATGCCGTTAAAATCTATAGCGGTTGGTGATGCTGAAGAAGCGGTACACCAGGATGAAGAACATGTAGAACACAAACATTCTGATGGATTCCAACTTCATTTTTCCAACCCGGAAAATATTCAAGCAGGAGACGATACAGATTTAATTGTTCACCTTCAGTTGGAGGGTGAGGAATTAGAAAACGCAAACGTCCGCTTTGAAATACTACCCGAACAAGGTGAACATATAGCTTGGGTTGACGCCAATGAAACGAAACCAGGTGAATATGCCGCAGTTCATGAATTTTCAGAAGCAGGTACATATTCGATTGTCATCCATGTTGAAGATGATGCAGATCTTCATGAGCATGAAGAGTATACCATTGAAGTACAATAATTGGTGTCTAAGCTGATAGCGAATGAAAAACCTTAATATCCTTTCATAGGGTGTTAAGGTTTTTTCAATATAAAAACCTCCTCGAACACTAAAGTGAAAGAGGAGGTAATCATTAATTCTATTAACGTGAGTAGAACTCAACGATAAGAGCTTCGTTAATTTCCGCTGGAAGCTCAGAACGCTCTGGGTAACGTGAGTACGTACCTTCTAATTTCTCTGCGTCGAATGTAGTATACTCTGGTACGAAGTTGTTTACTTCTATTGCTTCTTTCACGATTTCAAGATTTCTTGAACGCTCGCGTAAGCCGATTGTTTGGCCTGGAGCAACTGAGTAAGATGGAATGTCAACACGACGACCATCAACTAAAACGTGACCATGGTTTACAAGCTGACGAGCTTGTCTACGTGTACGAGCTAGACCTAAACGGTAAACAAGGTTATCAAGACGAGACTCAAGAAGAATCATGAAGTTCTCACCGTGGATCCCTTTCATTTTACCAGCTTTGTTGAATAGGTTACGGAATTGACGTTCGTTCAATCCGTACATGAAACGTAGTTTTTGCTTCTCTTGAAGCTGTAAAGCATACTCAGAAAGCTTTTTTCTTTGGTTCGGACCATGTTGTCCAGGAGCGTAAGGACGCTTATCTAATTCCTTACCAGTTCCAGTTAATGAAATGCCAAAACGTCGAGATTTTTTCCATACAGGACCTGTATAACGTGACATAGACATTTCCTCCTTTGATTTAAATTTGTATAAAGTTAAATCACCACGTCAATTACACTGGCTAGTTTGTTTTCTTGTACCATCGCTCCAGCAGCAGAGAGTTACACGATACACCCTTAAACTTTCTTTATCAAAGTAAGGAACAAACTAGTTACAATGAATCGAGCGCTAAGGCTACCTTAAATTTACACAAAGACTATTATATAAGTATTAGCTCTGAAAGTCAACAAAGATTTAACTTTGTTCTATTGAAGTCTTTATCATTTTAATTATACTATGATTGCTTATAGGTTTTAAAAGTAATATTTTGGGAAAAGAGTATATTTAGCATGGGAATTTCGCACTACTTCGTGTATAATAAATATCAAATATATAAATCTGTTGGTTCGGCTGAACTTTTATTGAAGAATAACGTGCCAAACCGTTATGGGAGAGGAAAGAAACGGATATATCGAAAGCAATAGAAGCTTATAATTTAAATGATTAAAACCACATTTATAGTAATAAAGGACTATTTGATGAAGAGAGAATAGCTTTATCATAATAAATAGGTGATTAAATGGATAGCTCAAAACAACTTCAATTCATGTATTTTAACATTCTTTCAGATTTATTCGAACAGAAAACCTGGGATGACACAATTATTGATTACATACTAAAAGAAATATGTGGGCATATTGAGGCGGATTTTCTTGCAGCTTACGTGCATTTCGATAAGTCTGAGTCATTTCGATTATTGGGATCCTATTATGAAGATATTGTTATGTTTATGCCGAAAAATTTTGTTGCTGATGAGGTTATCATACCGGAAAGCTTTTTTCATGAAAACAAGAGGCCAAAACATGTAGACCTTCTTCAGATACAACTCAGGGGAATGGGGAAACTTTTATTTATTTATTCCAAAGAAACTCCATTACCCGAACATTTTCTAGCTACATTTAAAAAGGAAACAGAGAAATTATTCTCAATAATAGCTCAAACCTGGGAAAATGCCCAGAGGAGCAAAAATAATAAATTCTTACAAGAATTAAGTGAGAAGTTATTAAAGGCGAATGATAAGAACGATGTGTTGCGGGATATTACAAAAGCGTTGGAACAACTTTATGGTGATGCAGAATACCATTTGATTCTGACTCAGGAGTATGGAAATACTCCTTCACTGCCTATCAGAGTTATGGAATATAAAGATGAAAATCCAATTTCGATGAGTACCCAGGTTTTTATGACTGGAGAATTCCAAATTGAAATTTTAAAAGAACAATCAAAAAAGATGATCTATGCTCCGTTGACAGGTGAACAGAGTGTTTATGGTGTTCTCGAAATCATCGTGCCCATTGAGAGCTATTTATGGAAGGAAGATATTCTTTTAATAGAAGAGATTGCAGCATTATCAGGCAAAGCGTTAGAAAAAACTATTTTATATGAAGACTCATTAATGCAAGTATCCAACCTAACGTTGATAAATGAAGTAAATCATAAACTGAATTCCACAAGCGAACTGTCGGAACTTACAGAAATCATCCGTACTCAAATTATGGAAATCACAGAAGCAAGTGAAGTCGGTTTTATTTATCTTGATGAAGAATCTAATGTTGAAATTGAAATTTTGGAAGGCAGCTCAGAGTTGTTTAAGGTGGGGAATGGAAGCGGTATTGTAAGCCTATATAAAGAGAAAATCTTGCAGAAGTCTGATGCGGTCTTCAATGGTAAAGCAGAGGAGTTGCGAAGTTATGGCTATCAGTCGGTAATGGTTATTCCAATGGAATACTCGGGTCTTAGTATGGGATTTACGATTATCCTTCACGAAGATACGTATCATTTTTCGTTTGAGAGTTTTAAATTGGTGGAATCGATGATGCAGCATTCTGCCTTGGCCATCTCTAATACTATTCTAAAGGAAAGATTACAGCGGACTCTCATTACTGATTTCCTTACTCAATTGTATACAAGAAGGTATCTGGAAGAAAGGATCAACACTCATTTAGAGAGTGGTTCGAGTGGTGTTCTTCTTTTATTTGATATTGATGATTTCAAAAGTGTAAATGACACCTATGGGCACCATGTGGGTGATGTGGTATTGAAGCAAGTTGCTGCAATCATGGAGAACAAGATAGGGAACAAAGGAATCGTATCAAGGTGGGGCGGAGAAGAGATCGCTATTTATTTACCCGAGATGGATTGTGAACAAGGAAAGCAATATGCAAATGATATTCGAAAGCTTATAAGGGAAGGTACTGAACCAGCGATTACTGTTTCTTGTGGAATTTCCAACTGGAAAAGAACCGAACAGTATAATCAGAAAAGCTTGTTTATACGCGCCGATGAAGCATTGTACAGAGCGAAATCTAAAGGAAAGAATTGTGTGATCATACAATAAAAACGAGCAGCCTCCTTAGAGTTGCTCGTTTTATGTTATAGATATTGACTCAATGCATCTACAAACTTTTCGAGATATAATTGGTCCGTTTCATCGAATCTTTCTTTAATCGGACTGTCAATATCTAGCACACCATAGATTTCACCATTGATGATCATTGGTACAACTATCTCTGAGTTGCTCGCAGCATCACAGGCAATGTGACCAGGAAATGCATGTACATCAGGAACAAGTTGGGTTTTCTTTTCTTTTATTGCTGTACCACAAACACCTCTACCATAAGGGATGCGTACACACGCAGGCAACCCTTGGAAAGGACCAAGTACAAGCTCTTCATCTTTCCATAAATAGAAGCCAACCCAGTTCACTTCGTCGAGAAATTGATTGAGAAGGCTGGCAGCATTCGCGAGAAGTGCAATTTGATCTTTTTCATCTTCAGATAATGCATGAAGCTGTTTAATTAACAGTTCATATCCTTTCATACGGTCGTCTGAATAAGTGACTTGTTGAAACATAATCATCCCCCTATAGAATTATAAATAGTTTTTCTCCGAAGATTCCAGTAGAATGAAACTTACAATGCAGTATTCGACATTGCTAAGAATCCTGTCGAGCGAAAGTAACAGGAAATCTAGAAAGTTTGTCGTATTGGAAAAGTAAGGAGTTGAGTATGATGAAAAAAAACCTATCAAAACAAAAAGTGATCCATGCAGCTTCCACTCTGTTTTTCCAAAAAGGCTTCCATGGTACTTCCGTTCGCGATATTGCCGAGAAAGCTAAAGTTAATGTCTCATCCGTAAGCTACTATTTCAACGGCAAACAAGGATTATTGGAATATGCTGTGACCGCATATTATGAAGAATACTTAGAAAAAGTGGAAGAATGCCTTAAAGTGACAGAGAATCAATCTGCTATAGAACGGCTGAACAAATTGATTTTTACAATTATACAATACAAGCAATCAAAACTGCAATTGACATGCTTCATTCAGCGTGAGTTGACACTCGATTCCATATTTGTCCGAGAAATGACTGTAACATATCTTGCGAAAGAAAATTACTATATCCGCTCTACTTTTTTCTCAGCGTTAGAAGGTAAGAAACTGCCGGGTGATCAAAAGGATTATCTATTACTGCAGCTGAAAGGTATGCTGATTACTCCATATATATTACACAATGAATGGAAAGATCGAGTGATTGGGGAATATTCTCGTGAGGTTTTTGTAAAAAAATATGTGGCTACGATTCAAAAATGGCTGAAATTCATTGTCGGAATTTGACAACTAATCGCCATTTTTCTATAAAATCCATAAAAAGAAGACAAAATTTTGTTTTTCTTAGCCAAAGTTACTAGATACATGCTATTATTAGTATTATATCGTAACTTATATTAAAAAAAATATATACTTTTTATTTACAACATCTGAATGTATAGGTATAAATCCTCTTGTTGGATTGGGGTAGGAGGTACGCTATGGAGTTATTCATTGGAATTATTTTAGCAATAATTGTATTAATCATCATCGGTTTAATCCTGCGTAAAAGAGTTTATGATAACGTAGATAGGCTGGAAGCGTGGAAATTGGATATTATGGGGCGGAATGTTGCTGGTGAATTGAGCAAAATCAAAAATCTCAATTTATCAGGGGAAACTCAAGTTAAGTTCGAAGCGTGGAAGGAACGCTGGGACTATATTGTGAGTAAAGAGCTGGCCGATATCGAAGAACATTTACTCGATGCGGAAGATGCTGCCGATTACTTCAGAATTCCAAAGGCTAAAAAAGTATTGAAAGAAACGGAGACAATTCTCCAATCGATTGAAGCAAGTATTGAAAGTATTTTAAATGAGCTTCATGATCTGCTGGAATCAGAAAAATCAAGCAGAATTGAGATAGAAGCTGTAGAACCATCCATCAAAGATCTACGAAGACACATCTCTCAGAATCGCTATCAATTTGCTAAAGCCGATCGGTATTTTGACGGCAGACTCGACGAATTGGAAGAAAAATTAAAGAGGTTCCATGAAGAAAGTGATTCAGGGAACTATATGGAAGCTAAGAATATTGTGATTGAAATAAAAGCAGAACTGGAGGAATTGGAAGAGAAAATAACCGCATTTCCTCCTCTATACAAAAAAGCCAAGCACGAGCTCTCTTCACAACTTGATCAACTGCTCTCAGGTATGAAAGAGATGAAACAAGAAGGGTATTTCATTGAACACTTGAATTTTGAAAAAGAAATACGTACATATCAGGAAAGACTTACGAATTGTATGCAGCTGCTTGAAGAAGGAAACTTAGCAGAGGGCAATGAGATACTTAATGAAGTGGAAGAGAGAATTGCTGAAATGTATGAGCAATTGGAACAAGAAGCTTTGGCCAAGAGTTACCTCGAACAGTATATACCATCCTATAAAGATGCAGTAACATCCCTTTATAACTCCTTCGCTGAAACGAAAGAAGAAGTTGAGGAATTGAAGAAAGCCTACTATGTAGAAGATGAAGAACTGGAAAAGTTCCTTGCAGTAGATAAGAAAACGCAAAGTTTAAAAGATGAGTTGGAAGAAATCTTAGTACAGCTAGAGACAAATGGATTAGCACATAGTGAAATACGGAGAAGAGTTGAAACAAGTCTCGAGCAGATAGATGAATTGAAGGAGAAACACACATCTTTTAGAGAAAGTATTCAGACACTGAGAAAAGATGAACTGATGGCCAAAGATAAACTAGTGCAAATGCGAGAGCAAATTATGAATTTACATCGACGTTTACGTAAAAGTAACATCCCGGGAGTACCAACTTACATTTGGACTAGTCTTGAAGAGGCCCAACAAAAGAACAAAAAGGTGCTGGAAGCACTGGAACAGCATCCATTGGATACTGGGGCCGTTCATCGAACATTATTGGAAGCGGAAGGCTCCATTGAACAAGCAAGCGAACAGATCGAAGTGATGCTTGATCAGGCATATTTGACAGAACGTGTCATTCAATATGCGAACCGATATCGTAGCCGTAACCCGATTCTTTCTGCAGAACTTCATGAAGCAGAACGATTATTCCGTAACTACGAATACGAACTATCATTGGAAAAAGCGGCTAAAGCTATAGAGCAAGTGGAACCAGGAGCTTTAAAGCGCATTGAAGAATCTCAGCTAGTTATGAACGATTAAAACTATTAAGATTGAAAGTTATTGTCACTGACTTTGAGGGCTGTAGTAAAAGGGGACTCCTTTTACTACAGCCTTTTGTTTTAATCGTGTTCATAGAAATGATTAACCCGATAGTCTTTACTTAACAGCTGTTTTATATACAAAACCCTTGTTTTTTTAGCTGGAATGCATTAAGATGCTTAAGGTATAATTCAGCGATTAATAAACGTTTTAGAATAGAGAACACTTATTAAAGACCTGCGGTGATATGTCAAGAGTAAAATAAATGATTATTGAGTTATCAAGGTTCAATTATCTTAAAAAAGGCAGCACTAAACTAACCCAGTAATATTTACAGAATTTACTGGATATTGTCAGAAGGATTTAGAAGCTAATCATGCTTCATGTATGTACGCTCCTTTCGGCGTGTAAATTTGGTTTTTGCGTAGTAGCGCATCCACCAAACGCACAAGTTTTCTTGCAGTTAAGACGAGGGCTCTTTTGTGTTGATGCTTTGGTACTTCATCGTACTTTTTCGCGTAATACTCTTTGTATTCAGGAACGTGTCTTCTTACCGAGTTGGCGGCTTCAACAAGGTAATAACGGAGATACTGATTTCCATTACGCGATAACGATGTATCGTCAGCTGTAAAGCGACCGGATTGATGCTTTCGCCAATAAAGACCTGCATACTTGGCGATCTTTGTTTCATCTGCGAAGCGTTCAATCTGTCCAATTTCAGCTTGAATACCGGCAGCTAATACTGGTCCGATGCCAGGGATAGACTGTAGCGTTTGCGGCAAACCTTTCATGATTCGCTCGATGGATTTATCCAGTTCTTT
>NZ_JAMBON010000030.1 GCF_023715655.1 Oceanobacillus luteolus
AATTTAAAAAATAGAAGAACCCAAACATTTTAGAGCAATATAGGGTTGATAACGCTAACAAAACACTGGACGAAAACAGTATAAAATAAGGGACTTAAAAAACTCCCACAAGTACTTGACTCAATCTGGATTTTCTTTAGCTTTGAATGTTTTTACTGTTTCTTTTAGTTTATGTAGGGTGGATTCAATTTGCCGTTTTGCTTCTTTTAACTGAGATACTTGATAATCCATGTTCTTCTCTCCTTATTATTTCAGTGACTGGCATTCATTATTATATAGAATGCTGAATAGTTATCAATAAGCTTGTGCTATGTTATCCTTCTTTTAAACAAGTTGCAGAAGTATCTGAACAGAAATGCACTACATGGCTTTTGTAACAAAAAAATACGAATGATATGGTGGAAAAACAATTGAGAAGTATACGAAGTTGGCTTGCGGAACGTTTACTCAGTAGGCTCAGTAATAAAAAAATCTATAGCGATGAAAAACTTTTCCGTAAGCATTTCAGAGTGAAGCAAACGGAGAGAGATTATGTATTACCTCGTTTTCTGATGAAAAGGTATCGTATTGCAAAACAGCAATTTCAAGGAATGGATTGCTATATCTTTAATCATAAAAAATCATCCTCAACAAAAACGATTCTTTACCTGCACGGCGGAGCATATGTGAATCCTCCATTGGTATTCCACTGGATGTTTCTCGGAAAAATAGCAAAGAAAACAGGGGCTGCCATCTATGTACCAATCTATCCTAAGGCGCCAAATCATCAGTATCAAGATTCTTTCAGCAAGGTTCTTCCATTATATAAGGAATTGTTGGCTGCTAAGACGAACAACGATATCATCCTTATGGGAGATTCTGCTGGAGGAGGATTTGCATTAGCTCTAGCTCAGCTTCTTTTAGAGAAAAAACTAGCACAGCCTCAACATATTATTTTACTATCTCCTTGGCTTGATATGACGCTGAGCCATCCGGGTATTAACAAGTATGAAAAGTTGGATCCGATGTTAGGTGTCCATGGGTTAATTCAGATTGGGAAGGTGTATGCAGGTGAGACGGATACGAGCCACTATTTACTTAGCCCAATCAATGGTAAGTTAAAAGGTTTGGGAGAACTCACTCTATTCATTGGTACGCACGAATTACTCCTTCCCGATGCCAGGAAATTAAAGAGTCTCACTGACTCACAAGGAATCAAAATGAATTATTTTGAATACCCGAAGATGAATCATGTCTTTCCGCTTTATCCTATTCCTGAAGCGAAAGAAGCTGTTAAGAAAATAGTGGACATGTTAAATGATGGTTAAAGTAAAAGAGAGTCAGCATCTTTAAAAATCGGAGGTCTTAAGATGGGAAAAGTTTTTAGATTTGAATACCAAGTACCAAATCCTCAAGAAGCGATCGAGTTTTATTCAAACACATTCGGGTGGAAATTTGAAAAGAATCCAGGTCCGCAAGATTATTGGTTCATTATTACCGGTGAAGGCAGCATTGATGGTGGTTTAATGAAATCTCCTGATGGTGCAACGCGGACTACAAACTCTATGAAGGTCCCTTCTATTGACGAACATTTAAAGATAGTTACTGAGAATGGTGGACAAGTAGTCGTCCCGAAAACAGAAGTTCCAAACATGGGATACTTCGCTTATTGCTTGGATAATCAAGGATTACTTTTTGGATTATCAGAAGTTAAAGGCAAGTAGAAAATAAATAAATCTTAAAGACTCCCTTCTATTCAGAAGGGAGTCTTTATCTGTTATTGGACATCTATGTTGAGAGATGTCTATGAAATTTTTATTTTAAGTTTAGTTTCAAGGAACTTCCCACAAAATTGTTATTCAATATCTTTTTTCAATTCATGTATCTAGAGGCGTTTAACGTACTCTTAGATAATGTTGCAGAGCTCTTGGTGGAATGTAATGGATTGGCAATGGTCTCAATGAAACAGTGATGTCATCCGGCATAGTAAAATCACGCTGTGCTTGTTTCAGAGAGTTGTACATCGCTTTACCACCTACTGAATTTGCAGAGTGGATCGTAATGCGATTGGCGAATAACTTTTCCTTAATCATTATTTGAACAAGCATCAAACCATTTCTAGTTTTACTTAATAGATCATGGTCCAATGAGAGATGTTCAATACGGAAGTCTTTTAAAAGATCGATACATTCGTCAATCGTCTCGGCTAATACATAGCCAGCAGGTGCTTCTCGAAAATCATCCAAGAAAACACTAATTTTATTCATTTCTTATCTCCTTCCCATATAGGGGAGTGACTAAGAAAAGTCTAGTATTCCCTAGGTATTCATTCTAACATAATAGGGTTCTATGTTAAAGAGAGCAAGACAGCAACCGGGCAGAATAGTAGGAAATGCAAGATGATTGGGAAGGATTGGTACTTTTTTTGTTGAATAATATAAAAGAGACAGATGGGAGTATAGAATATGGAATCCAAGCTGATTATTATAAGTATCTGAGGACAAAGAAATAATAGACAACACTTTGGAAAGTCAGCATACGTTTTAAAAGGATGACAAAAATGATTAATGGGATGTGTTGGGATGAATAACTCGAAGCAAGCTATTTTAGAAATTGCCGTTAGACATGGGATGGATTTACAACAGGAGTCGTTGGAGTTTGATGAATCTGGTCTCGATTTTCAAGTTGTATTTGCAACTGACCAGCAAGGGAAGGAGTGGGTGCTCCGACTACCTAGACGTGAGGATGTGATGCCAAGAACCGAGGTAGAGAAAAAGGTTTTGGATGTGGTGAATGAACATGTCACTGTCTTTGAAGCTCCGAACTGGACCATTTATACCAATGAATTGATTGCCTATGAAAAGTTAACTGGAGTTCCAGCTGGTACCATTAATCATGATATTCAAAATTATGTTTGGAAGCTTGATATTCATCATGTCCCGGATTGCTTTTACGGAACACTTGGAAAAGCACTTGTCGCTTTACACCAAGTCCCCATTGAAAAAGCAAGGGAAGCCGGCTTAACGATTCATGAAGCTCACGAATTAAGGCAAACTATGAAACAGCGAATGAATGCTGTGAAAGAAAAAATAGGTGTTGGTGATTCCCTCTGGAACCGCTGGCAAACGTGGATAGAAAATGATGCAATGTGGCCGGAGAAAACAGGACTCATTCACGGAGATGTGCATGCAGGGCATATTTTGATTGATGAGTCTAGCAATGTAACTGGTTTAATAGATTGGACGGAAGCAAAGGTATCGGATCTATCGAATGATTTCGTTGTACTTTATAAAACATTTGGAGATGAAGGTCTCGAACTTTTGATCAATGCTTATAAAGAAGCTGGTGGATATGTATGGGAGAACATGAAGGAACATGTGAAAGAACTAAGTGCAACATATCCAGTTTCGATTGCAGAATTTGCGATGATATCTGGAAGTGAGGAGTACATGCAGATGGCAAAGCAGGCATTGGAAGTAGCTGAATCGTAATACGCATGTTGGATTACTTAACATGCATGCCTGAAAGGGGGAGAGCGAAATGTCCGCTGGTAAAAACGAAGAAATGTTGACAGGAGGAAATATGTCCAACGTCTATCGAGTACAAGATACAGTGAGAAGAGATCTGAAAGAAAACAGTAACAAGATTCATCGATTATTAAATCACTTGGAAAAGAAAGGTTACCGTTATGCACCGAAGTTTTTAGGAATTGATGAAAAAGGCAGAGAGGTACTATCTTTTATTGAAGGTGAAGCTGGTAATTACCCTTTAAAAACTTTTATGTGGTCGGATGATGCGTTGATTGAGATAGCGAAGATGCTTCGGCTTTACCATGAAGCAGTGAGTGATTTTCCATTCGAAGAAAGTTGGCAACCGCTCGATCTTACACCGCAACCATTGGAGTTGGTTTGCCATAATGACTTTGCCGTCTATAACATTATTTTTCATCATCAAAAACCAGCAGGAATTATTGATTTTGATGTAGCTGCTCCCGGCCCAAGGCTTTGGGATATCGCCTATACGGTTTACACTTGTGTTCCGCTAAGCAGAACCTATTATTCCGAAGCAGGTGAAGCAATTGATTACAATTCTCTCCAGCATGCCAGCCGTATCAAAGAGAGACTGAAATTATTTTTTGAATCGTACGGTGAAGATTTAAATGAAGAATTCTTAGATATGGTACTGCTCCGATTGGAAGGCTTATGTGAGTTGAGCAGAAGGAAGGCTGCGGAAGGAGATATGGCTTTTCAAAAAATGATAGATGAAGGCCATCTAGAACACTATCAAAAGGATATTGCATTTATTAAAAGATATGGGAAAGAGTGGTTTTAGTTAGAGATCTTTTCTTGCGTTCGATTGTATTGTAGTATTCGTCTTCACCTCGCACGTGATTTGTTCTTGCGTTCGATTGTATTGTAGTATTCGTCTTCACCTCGCACGTGATTTGTTCTTGCGTTTGATTGTGGTGAAGTATTTGCCATCTCGTCGTACGTGAGATGTTCTAGCGTTTGATTGTAGTAAAGTATTTGCCATCTCGTCGCACGTGAGATGTTCTTACGTTTGATTGTGGTGAAGTATTTGCCATCTCGTCGCACGTGAGCTGTTCTAGCGTTGGATTGTAGTGTCGTATTTGCCATCTCGTCGTACGTGAGCTGCTCTTGCGTTTGATTGTAGTGTAGTATTTGTCTTCTCGTCGCACGTGAGCTGTTCTTGCGTTTGATTGTAGTGAAGTATTTGTCATCTCGTCGCACGTGAGATGTTCTTACATTTGATTGTAGTGAAGTATTTGTCTTCTCGTCGCACGTGAGCTGCTCTTGCGTTTGATTGTAGTGAAGTATTTGTCTTCTCGTCGCACGTGAGATGTTCTTACATTTGATTGTAGTGAAGTATTTGTCTTCTCGTCGCACGTGAGCTGCTCTTACGTTTGATTGTAGTGAGTATTTGTTTTCTCGTCAGACGTGAATTGTTCTTGCGTACGATTGAACTGAATTTTGCCATCTACTTGAACGTGAGTAGCTCTCATATTCGATTGTAGTGATTTTTTACAATGAATGTCTTACTAAAAGAGCCAGGGGGAGAGTAATGAATGGAAAAGATGTCCTAAATAAATTTGGATTTGACATAAAAGAAGAACCGGTGAGTATATATCCATATTCACCGGTCTATCGTGTGAAGCATGAAGAGCGTGATGTCATTGTCAAGCGTACACAAGAGCATGCTGAACGATTGATGGAATATACATCGATGTTAAAAAGAAATGTAGTAAAGGTAGTAACACCAGTGAAGCTTGACGAGGAAAATCCCCAAAGAATTGGTGAATACAATTTTGTTGTATACCCCTTTATTGAAGGAACAACTTATACGGGAAGTGACCGGGAAATTTTTGAGGCCGGCCAACTGTTGGGGAAAATCCACAGCTTATCTCCGGATTCCAATACATATGGTCTTCCTGAATACGATGTATATGATTTTAACCAGGATGAAGTAGAGGAGAGTATGGCTGCTATAACAAAGCATATTAGAGAGGCGCAATTAACATTTGATTTGGAGAGTTTGAGAGACGTTCTGCAGGAGGCTGTCATCGTTCAAGGAGAGTTGCAGCAGACTGATTTACCTCATATTGCAACAACTTATGATTATAAGGCGAACAATTTAATTATGACTCCAGAGCCATATCTCATCGATCCGGATAATGCAACTTGGGCTCCTAGGATATTTGACCTTGCTTTAGCGCTATTGCTTTTCCATAATGAACATCACGATGCACCAGACCGTGTCTTTACAACACAAGAGTGGAAGACATTCCTTTCTGGCTATCAAACATATGTAGAGCTCACAGAAGCGGAAAAAAGACATTGGGAGAGAGCAAAACGTCATATTTTTCTTGATGAAGTCATATGGTTAATGGCTGAGTATCCTGAGGATTGGCAAAATCCAGCACAGCAAAAGTTGTTTCTAAGCTTAAATCAAATGATTCTCCCAAATGCTGATTATAGGCTGGAATGATAAAGAATTATTCATCCACACACGAGAATATAATAAATATTATCGAAATATTTTAATTTGAATTGCATTTGAATTAATAGATTAATATACTTGTTAATAGACGTAATGCCGAGGAGGAAATCGTATGAAGCGTCACATGGTATGAACAAGCTAACTGGATTCCTATTCATCTAATTAAACAAAAAAATAAGGAATTCAGGAGGTAATAAAATGGATAATACAAACAAATTGAACTACCTAAAAGAGAAACAGGAAGAGCTTCATTTTTCCGGCGCTTATTATGCAAAAAGAGGTAATGAAATTCTGCAAGGAAGCAGCGGATTCGCCAATCGTTCAGAAAAAATCGCGAATGAACCGGATACGAGGTTTGCGATTGCTTCAGGATGCAAAATATTTACAGCGGTTTCCATTTGTATGTTAGTAGAGTCTGGAAAAATTTCATTTGACTCCAAATTAAAGGATTGTCTTGATATCGATTTACCTAACTTTGATGGTGATATCACGATACATCATCTACTGACACATACATCGGGCGTCCCTGACTATTTCAATGAAGAAATCATGGATGATTTTGAGCTCCTTTGGAAATCAAGGCCGATGTATACGATCCGTTCGCCAAAGGATTTTTTACCGATGATTCAATATGAAGAGATGCAAGGTAGTATCAATGGTTCGTTTCAGTACAACAACTCTGGTTATATATTGCTAGGGCTTATTGTAGAACAGGTGACTAAATGCAATTTTACTGCATTCGTTGAGGAACATATCTTTCAAAAAGCGGGTATGATGGATTCTGGCTATTTTGAAATGGATCGATTGCCAGGAAGAACTGCATTAGGTTATATAGAGGAACCGGATGGGAATTGGAAAACAAACATCTATTCCTTACCGGTAAAAGGCGGACCAGATGGAGGAGCATATGTCACCGTGGAAGATATGGCCAAGTTCTGGGAAGCATTGATGAGCCATCGATTGTTGTCAGAAGATATGACTCAGAAACTATTGGCGCCACGTGAAGTTGTCTATGAGGAAGACAATATATACTACGGGTATTGCGGTTACATGGAATTGGACGACGAGAAAAAGATTGTAAAGTATATTCAGATGGGATACGACCCAGGGGTTAATTTCCGGGCCGTGTACTATCCAGGCACTCAGTCTATAATTGTAGTCTGTTCCAATGAATCAGAAGGTGCTTTTGAACTACTGAAGGAAATTGAAACTATCTTATAGCCACGGTGACAGCGAAAGGGATTAACGATCAGGTTAGTCCCTTTTGTCTGTAAAATATGTCTTCAACTCGCTAAGAGAGTTTTAAGCGGATAGGAAAAGTTGATAATGTGATCGTCATGTGATTTTCTTATACTATCAAGAAGTATTTTATGAGCACAAAAGGAGTGAAATCCAAATATGGTTATTCGAATAGCTAAAGAAACGAAAGAAGAGATGATTAGTTCTTTAAAGGATTATTTTTACAATGAGCGTTCAGAGGAAATTGGAGAATTGGCCGCAGAAAATATGCTGCATTACTTTCTAGAAGAGATTGGACCGCATATATACAATCAGGGGATAAGGGATGCCAAAGCAATGGTCGATCAGAAGATGATGAATTTAGAGGAAGATATACTCTCTCTTGAAAAGTCAGTCAGGAAGAAAAGGAATTAAATATACATACAAGGATCTAAAAGCTAAATTTAATTGAAACGGTAAAGACGGGAAATAGGGATAATTTCCTTCTAGTCTTTACCGTTAATTTTTGACATTTTTCGCCTTAATGTAACAAAGCTCAGTAGGCCATATATCCTGTTTTAAGAAAACAAACACCTGTAACCATAGGCTTTGTAGATAGAATAGTACTAAGTTTTTCGTAAATGATGAAAGATTTTGTCATTTTTTGAAACAAAACTGTAACATAAAGATAACTCGAGTGAAACGTTTATATGATAAAATGCCTATGGCTTAGAAAAAATAAAGTTCACGAAATTGCGTTTTACATAGATGATAGAATGACATAGTTATAGTTAGGCAATGGTTGTGATGGAAACGGGGAACGAAAAATGAAGAAAAAATTGATGACAATTACTACAGTTGCTGTGGTTGGTATTGGTAGTGTATTTTTCAGTACTCCAGCATCAGCAAATTCAGTTGAAGATTTAAAGAGCAAAGAGACGGAACTTAAGCAGGACAGAAAAGATTTAAAAGCTAACCTTACTGAAGCAGAAGCGGAAGTTGCTGACCTTCTCATTGAATTGGAAGAAATCAATGTTGAAATTAGTCGAATTCAAAAAGCTTTGGAAGAAAATAAAAAATCATTGAAGCAAAATGAAGAAGATATTATAGATACAGAATCAGAGATAGATGAGCTTGAAAAAGAAATTGCAGAATTGGAAGATGCAATTGAAAAACGTTTTGAAATCCTAAAAGAGCGTGCAGTTGCTTACCAGAAAAATGGTGGAAATATATCATACATAGAAGTACTATTCGGATCGCAAAGTTTCGGTGATTTCATCAGCCGTGTCAGCGCGATCAATAAAATTACCGACTCTGATGCAGCTTTGATGGAACAAATTGAAGCAGATAAAGTCATTGTGGAAGAAAAGAAAGAAGAAGTCGTAGTTAAACTTGATGAATTGACTGATTTGAAAGCCGAGTTAGAAGGCATGCAAGCATTAATTGAAGATCAAGAGAAAGAAACGAAGAAAAAGCAAGCTAACTTAAAAGAAAAAGAACAAACTCTCGTTGCTAAAGTAGAAGAGTTGAAGATGGAAGATAGTAAACTAGCAGCACTTGAAAGAGAAGTAAGAGCGAATATCTCAGAATTGACGAGACCGGCTCCGTCGACTCAAATTGCATCTTCTGGTGGTTCAGATGGTGATCTCTCAACGTATAGCAGCAGCCAATCAAATGGTGGCTATTTAGCATGGCCAGCTGTGGGAGGATATATTTCCAGCTACATGGGCCCACGTTGGGGTAGACAGCATCAGGGTATCGATATCGCACGTCCAAGTAATTATAATATTCTCGCTGCTGCAGATGGCGTGGTCGTCAAAGCAGGTCATACGGGCGGTTTTGGAAACAGAATCGAAATCGAGCACAGCAATGGCTTGAAAACTCTTTATGCACACTTGTCTGAAATCCACGTATCGGTTGGACAAGAAGTAAGCACAGGATCAGTTATCGGGATAATGGGTAACACAGGTAACTCCACAGGAATCCATTTACACTTTGAAGTACGTAAAAATGGTGCTTTACAAAACCCGATGGACTATCTGAAATAAGGTCCCTTATATTTTCAAAGATTAATATAGTAACAATCATATACCCAGCAAAAAGTGGTTCCAAACATCTTGAATAGGATGTCTGGAACCACTTTTTCATTTATCTAGAGTTAAGCAATCTTTCGGCAGACTTCTGCGCAATGGAAGCATGCTTCGGCGCATCTCTGACAATGTTCATGATCATGCTTCTTACATTCGTTTCCACAAGCTTCACAGATTTCGGCACATACTGCAGCCAATTGAGGGATGAATTGACTATTTCTTGCAATGGCCTGCTCTAAATAAGCGCAAATATCAGCGCATTCTCTATCCAGCCGTATACAGTCCACCATCATTTTTACGTCTTCTTCTTTTAGGCATGCATCATAACAATGATTGCAAGCTTCCATACATTCGTGCAGTGCTTCTAGCAATTCTTGATGTTGTTCGTGTGGCATTTTAGATACCCTCCTATAGTATAAAATGATGCTATACAATTTAAGTTTCCCGATATGTATTGGATTAAACAAAGATAACATATTATATACCTAAGGGGGGTACCTGTATTTTCGGATAAGCTGTCATTTATATGCTAACTAGTTGATTCGAACATGGGCATAGAATCAATTATTATAGAAGGAATTGATAACACTAACTCATAGTAAACCGTTAATTCATACCCCGAATTTATTTATTGACAAAAATACTCTAGGGGGGTATGGTATAAGTATAAGGTGAAGGATGTGATGATGTTGGATAAATTTCTGCACGATCACCCAGTTACTCCGAGAACGGAATCGGAGAAAACGACAGTTATCAATAGATTGAAACGGATTGAAGGGCAAGTGCGTGGTATTCAAAAAATGGTCGAGGAAGACCGGTATTGCTTAGATATATTGGTGCAGATCAGTGCGATTCAGGCAGCATTGAAGAAAGTTGGTCATGAAGTAACGGAACGACATATTAAACATTGTGTCAGCGATGCAATGAAATCTGGCGAAGGTGAACCAGCAATCGACGAATTAATGAACGTGTTAAAACAAATCTCTAAATAAGGAGGGATTTTATGAGTGAGAAGCATCATACGACATTAGGTATTACAGGTATGACGTGTGCTGCATGCTCCAGCCGTGTGGAAAAAGTATTGAATAAGATGGACGGGGTCGAAGCTCAAGTCAATTTGACAACAGAGAAGGCCACGATCGATTATGATTCAGAAGTCGTTTCTATCGATGACATTACGAAAAAAATTGAACATATCGGTTATGGTGTCGTCACAGAGCAAGTCGACCTTGATGTGTTTGGCATGACCTGTGCTGCATGTTCAAGCCGAATCGAAAAAGTGCTGAATAAGCAAGATGGTGTCAAGCAAGCAACCGTAAACCTTGCAACAGAAAATGCGTCTGTCCAGTATAATCCTGGAATCATCGACATGGATGATTTAATCGTTAAAATTCAAAAAATGGGTTACGATGCAAAGCCTAAAGAAGAAAGTGAAGCGAAACAAACGCATAAAGAAAAAGAATTAAAGACCATGAAGATGAAAATTCTCATCTCATCCATACTAACTGCTCCATTGTTGGTAACGATGCTTGTTCATTTATTCAATATGAGCATTCCGGATATTTTTATGAACCCATGGTTCCAGTTCGCTTTGGCGACTCCGGTGCAATTTTTTATCGGTTGGCAATTTTACACCGGTGCTTATAAGAGTCTCCGGAATGGCGGAGCGAATATGGATGTCCTTGTCGCCCTGGGTACAAGTGCTGCGTATTTCTACAGTTTATACGAAGCAATCAGGACGATAGGAAATCCTGCATACGAACCGCATTTATATTTTGAAACAAGTGCAGTCATCATTACGTTGATTCTCGTTGGTAAATATTTGGAAGTGAGAGCGAAAAGTCAAACATCAACTGCGCTGTCTTCTTTACTCAATTTACAAGCGAAAGAAGCACGTGTCATTCGAAACGGTGAAGAAACGATGATTCCTGTTGAAGAAGTTACCGTTGGCGATCGTTTAGTTGTGAAACCAGGCGAGAAAATTCCAGTAGACGGTGTTGTAGTGAAAGGTCGTACCTCCGTCGATGAATCGATGCTGACCGGTGAATCAATCCCGATTGAAAAAGGCATGGATGCAACCGTGATTGGATCGACGATTAATAAAAATGGAGTCATCGAAATGGAAGCGACGAAGGTTGGTAAAGATACCGCCCTTGCATCGATTGTAAAAGTGGTAGAGGAAGCTCAAGGATCGAAGGCACCAATTCAACGGTTAGCTGACGTGATTTCCAGCTATTTTGTACCAATTGTTGTAGGTATTGCGATTTTGACTTTCGTTGTGTGGATTGCCTTTGTCCAACCAGGGCAAATCGAATATGCGATGCTTGCAGCGGTTGCTGTACTTGTCATCGCTTGTCCTTGTGCGTTGGGGCTTGCGACACCGACATCAATTATGGTCGGTACAGGTAAAGCAGCTGAAACGGGAATCCTTTTCAAAGGTGGCGAACATCTCGAGCGTACCCATGAACTTAACACGATCATCCTAGATAAGACAGGTACGATTACAAAAGGTAAACCTGAAGTCACAAATTTCATAGGTGATGAAGCAACATTACAACTTCTGGCAAGTGCGGAAAAAGGCTCGGAACACCCGCTTGCAGAAGCAATCGTCACGTATGCAACAGAACAGAATATGGATTTTGCTGAGGTGGATGATTTTAACGCGATACCTGGTCATGGTATTGAAGCAACGATTACTGGAAAAAACATTCTTGTCGGAAATCGAAAACTTATGCAAGACCACCACATTGAAGTCGGTGACGCCGAGCAAGAATTAGTGCAGTATGAAATGGAAGGAAAGACGGCGATGTTGATCGCTGTCGATGGAGAATTTAAAGGGATTATTGCTGTCGCGGATACGATTAAAGATACAGCTCCACAAGCCATCCAAGAGTTGAAAGACCAAGGATTAGAAGTAATCATGCTGACAGGAGATAATGAACGGACGGCAAGAGCCATCGCGAAACAAGTAGGCATTACCGAAGTGATTGCTGAAGTTTTACCTGAAGAAAAAGCGGATAAAGTGAAGGAAATCCAGTTGAAAGGTAAAAAAGTCGGGATGGTTGGAGATGGAGTAAATGATGCTCCTGCCTTAGCAATTGCAGATATCGGAATTGCCATCGGTACAGGGACAGAAGTTGCGATTGAAGCAGCTGACGTCACGATTCTTGGCGGCGAGTTACTACTCATTCCAAAAGCAATCAAAATCAGCAGAGCAACGATTAAAAATATCCGTCAAAACCTGTTTTGGGCATTTGGCTATAACACGGCAGGAATCCCAATCGCAGCCATCGGACTCCTTGCTCCTTGGATTGCCGGCGCTGCGATGGCACTGAGTTCCGTCAGTGTAGTTTCCAACTCGCTTCGTCTAAAGAGGGTTAAGATATAAACGTAATCTTGAACTTTAAAGGAGGTGAGAACTATGCAAAAACAAACATTAAATGTTACAGGCATGTCTTGCGGCCACTGCCAAGCGTCTGTAGAAGGCGCATTGAAAGGGTTGGATGGCGTATCTGCTGTAGAAGTGGATTTAAATTCTGGTAAAGTAGAAGTCACCTATGATGAATCAAAAGTTTCTTTAGAAAATATGAAAGAAGCTGTTGAAGATCAAGGGTATGACGTAGCATAAATATACATGATAGAAGCTGGTTTCCTGATTGGAGACCAGCTTTTTTTGTGAAATAAATCCTTTTACATTCGAGATGAGCGAGATTTATGGATCCAACAACCGCTCACAACCTCCCCAAAATTACAAATCTGCAGGATATGTTAGGATACTTAACCATTTGTAAGGTTTTTTGCAAAAATTAGTACATAGACCTCTCTGATATTGAAATATATAAAAATATCACTATTAACCGTTGTTTATCTAATTTCAGAAATCTTAGGTCCATTGATATAATAAAAACCATCGTTTCGAAATAAAAAGACATTCGAGGAGGATTTATTATTCGTGTTCAAACAAAAGGGAAATAGGATTGTTAGTCGACTCGTTATGCTTACGCTACTTAGTATTCTTGCAACTGCGTTAGCCGCATGCGGTTCAGAAGAGGTAAGCGGTGATCCGTCAGATGAAGCAAATGATGCGATTAGTGTTGCGGTTGTTCAAGATTACGCCCCATTTGAATTTAAGGTAGATGATAAATTGACTGGGTTTGATGTTGAATTAGTGGAAGCGGTTGCGGAGAAAGCGGGCTTGTCTGTCGACTGGGAAATCATGAAATTTGATGGCATTATTCCGGCGCTTCAAGCAAATCAAGTCGATGCCGCTGTTTCAGCCATTGGAATCCGGGAGGACCGTCTAGAAGTTGTGGACTTCTCCGATCCATATTTTGAGTCTGGTTTATCTTTAGTGGCGCTAGAGGGCAATGATTTTGAAAGTGAAAAAGATCTGGATGGCAAAGTGATTGTCGCGAAACAGGGAACATCCGGTTTAAAACTGGCCAATGAACTTGCTGAAAAATATGATGTTGAAGTTACGACACTTCAAGATGATGCAACCATGTATATGGAATTAGAAAACGGAAATGCGGATATCGTTATCAATGATTATCCAAGTGTTGCTTATAAATTGAAACAGGATGGAGAAGATTCCGAGCTTGAGATCGTGGGCGATATGTATCCAAGCGAAGATTACGGAATTGCTATTTCTAAAGACAGTGATGGTCTATTAGAAAAAATGAATGACGGACTTCAGGAATTAAGAGATAGTGGGGAGTTTGACGAGATTTACAATCGTTATTTCTCTGAATAAGGATTGGCTGAATCTGAGAGAAAGAGGGATCGTGTGTTAGATGGAAACTATACAAATCATACTTGATGCATTACCCACTCTGTTAAGTGGAATGGGATTGACTTTAGAAATAACAATTATATCACTAGTCCTTGCAATGGTCATTGGACTTGTACTCGGTGTATTCAGTATTACGAAAAGCAAAATACTAAGAGCTATTTCAACTGTTTTTGTTGATATGATCCGAGGCACACCATTACTTGTCCAAATATTATTTATTTACTTCGGTATACCTAGTGTATTCGATGTTAACCTAACGGCGTTTGCTGCTGGTGTGATTGCAATCACGATCAATGCAGCTGCATACTTAGTTGAAATTTTCCGAGCCGGAATTAACTCCATTGATAAAGGACAAATGGAAGCTGGTAGGTCGATTGGATTTTCCTACTGGCAAACAATGCGATTAATTGTATTACCTCAAGCAGTACGGCGTATGATTCCTGCTTTCGTTAATCAATTTATTGTCAGTATTAAAGATACTTCGCTCCTTTCCGCTATCGGTATAGCTGAACTTACATTTTCTGGACAATCGATTTATGCTGCTAATTTCCGGGCTTTTGAAATATTATTTGCAGTGGGAGTTCTGTATTTTGTCATCATCTATACATTGAGCTTACTCTCACGCTGGTTGGAGAGGAGATTAGATGTCGCATGAAAATGATTGAAGTAAAAAGTTTGAAGAAATCATTTGGTAAATTAGAAGTTTTAAAAGATATAAATATAGATGTGGCGCCACAAGAGGTTGTGTGTGTCATTGGTCCATCAGGTTCTGGGAAGAGCACGCTTTTGCGTTGTATGAATCGCTTGGAAGAACCTACAGCTGGAGAAATTTTTATTGAAGAAGATAACCTCACAGATACAAAAACAAATATTAATCAATTACGTCAACGAATGGGAATGGTCTTCCAACAATTTAATCTTTTTCCCCACAAGACTGTAATGGAAAATATCACAATGGGTCCACAGCGATTAAAGGGAAAGTCAAAGACAGAAGTAAAAGAACTTGGATCTCAATTGCTTGAGAAAGTGGGATTAGTAGATAAAGCAAAGGTATATCCAGATAACTTATCAGGGGGACAAAAACAACGGGTTGCGATCGCACGGGCATTAGCGATGGAGCCGAGTATCATGTTATTTGATGAGCCGACCTCAGCCCTAGATCCAGAAATGGTTGGGGAGGTACTTCAAGTGATGAAGGATTTAGCGGAAGATGGGATGACCATGGTCATTGTGACGCATGAAATGGGATTCGCTAAGGAAGTCGCTGATCGCGTTATCTTTATGGATGAAGGTTTCATCGTTGAAGAAGGCTCACCAGCAGAACTCTTTGATAACCCACAACATGAAAGAACAAAGAGCTTTTTATCGAAAGTCTTGTAAGTATTGGGACCACACATATTAGTGAACAATCTCGTACCTTGCGAGATTAGTTTATAGATATTTTTAATAAAATAATTAGGGGTGAAATTATTAAAACGTTAGAAGTTGCTAGGAAGTCAAAGGTAAAAACGAAGCATTTTTTTCGGAAGCCAGAGAAGAAGGATGGGGCGGAAGTTTGGAGATTGATTAAACACACTGGTAATCTCGATCTTAATTCTTCCTATAGCTATCTTTTATGGTGTGAGGTATTTTCGGAGTCGTCGATTATCGCTTTTGAGGGACTAGCTGAGGAAAGGCCAGTTGGATTCGTCTCAGGTTTTATGCACCCAGAAAAACCAGATACTTTATTTATTTGGCAGGTAGCTGTTCATGAATCACAACGAGGAAAAGGTTTAGCTACAAAAATGTTAAAGCAACTATTGAATCGTGAGTGTTGTGAACAAGCAAAATACATTGAAGCCACGGTAGGTGAGTCAAATACGCCTTCTAATAATTTGTTCTTAGGTCTTGCGAGAAAATTTGAATCAAATTATAGGATAAGCAAGTATTTTGAATCAGATGACTTTCCGGAAAGTGATAAGGAAGCACATGAAACCGAGTGGCTATATCGTATTGGGCCAATAAATAAAAAATTTATAAAGGGATGAATCTAATTGAATACAACTTTAGTAAAAAATGAGGAAATGAAAACGTTTGAAGAATTGGAATCAGCGGTGAGAAGTTACAGCCGAGGCTGGCCAACTGTATTTGAAAAAGCAAAGGGCTATCGTTTATGGGATACAGCTGGAAAGGAATATATTGATTTCTTTGCAGGCGCAGGAGCACTGAATTATGGCCATAATAATGCTGACATGCAACAGAAATTAATAGAGTACATTGAGCGGGATGGGATTCTTCATAGCCTGGACATGGGAACTACTCCGAGAAAGGAATTTCTCGAAAAGTTTCAGGAAATTATCCTTAAACCCCGAGAGCTGGACTATAAAATCATGTTTCCAGGACCAACTGGGACAAATACAGTTGAGAGTGCTTTGAAAATTGCCAGGAAAGTAACACAGCGTCAAACTGTCATTAGTTTTACAAACGCATTTCATGGAATGACGATTGGTTCGCTTTCTGTAACAGGCAATTCCTTTAAACGGAAAGGTGCAGGTATTCCATTAAATCACTCCGTATCTATGCCGTTCGATCAGTTTATGGAGAATCAGGAAACGCTCGCTTACTTGGAAAGTTACCTGGAGGAGAGTGGAAGCGGCCTAGATCTACCAGCAGCCGTCATCTTGGAAACCGTTCAAGGAGAAGGTGGCATCAATGCTGCGAGAATCGAATGGTTGCAGAAAGTCGAAGAGATTTGTAGACGTTTTGACATCCTGTTAATTGTTGATGATGTTCAAGCGGGATGTGGACGGACAGGTACATTCTTTAGTTTTGAGCCAGCGGGAATCAAGCCGGATATCGTATGTCTTTCCAAATCAATTGGTGGTGCGGGTTTACCAATGGCGATAACATTGATTAAGCCTGAATATGATCAGTGGGAACCTGGAGAGCATAATGGCACATTCCGGGGAAATAACCTAGCATTTATCACTGCGACAGAAGCATTGAATTATTGGGTTACGGATGATTTCTCCAACCATATTCATGAACGTGCTGCCGAACTGAAAGCAGCAATCCAGTCCATCATTGAAAATTATCCAGAGCTTAACGGTGAGGCACGAGGCAGGGGACTCATGCAAGGAATTGCCGTTAATGTAGAAGGATTAGCTACAAAAATTTGTAGTGAAGCATTTGAACGAGGGTTGATTGTTGAAACGTCTGGACCAAAAGATGAAGTAGTCAAATTCCTTCCACCATTAATGATTGATGAAGAGGGATTGAGTAAGGGCTTATGTATTTTGGAAGATAGTATCAAAGAAGTTCTTAAATAAATATAAAAGAAAAAGGGAGATAGAGAAATGATCGTAAAATCACTGGAAGATATTGTTGGAACTAAAGACGATGTAGCTGATGGTAACTGGAGAAGCCGAAGATTTGTTTCTGCACATGATAAACTTGGATTTAGTATAAATGACACGATTATCAAAGGCGGGACAACAAACTATTTCTGGTACAAAAATCATATTGAAGCTGTTTATATCATCGAAGGAGAAGGCGAAATTGAAAAGCTGGAAAACGGCCAGGTATGGCAACTTAAGCCAGGTACCATCTATGTATTAGATGAAAACGATAAACATGAACTGCGTACGAAAACAGACATGCGGATGGTCTGTGTATTCAATCCACCACTAGTCGGTACGGAAAAGCATGATGAGGACGGTATTTATCCGTTATTGACACTTGAAGATGTAGAGAATTAACAAATAGATAAACTTTTATAAAAGGTTCCGAGCTGATTCTTAAGCTTGGAACTTTTTTTGTGGGCTGTGTTTCTCAAGAGGAAGATGGTCGAAAAGGTTACGCCTGCTCTCTTTTTAATTGAGGCATTTAATATTTAAAAAGGTGCGATAAAATTGTTGACTTCAATGTTTAATATGTGTTAAAATTATATAATTTGACTAAAAATAATATATATGTTATGATAAAGATGGTTAGAAAATATGGAGGCGATTGTTTGTATCAAGTTGGCGATAATATTTTTTATCCACTGCATGGAGCAGGTGTCATTAAAGCCGTAGAAGAAAAGGAAGTCTCTGGAGAAAAGCAAGAGTATTATATCATCAAAATGGTGCTCGATAATTTAAAGGTTATGATTCCTGAGAGTAAAATAGCGGATTCAAGTATACGGCATGTTACGGACTTAGCTTCGTTAAAAAAAGTTGCAAACATGGTTGAAGATGAAGAATCAGATGAAATACTGCCTTGGAAAACAAGGCATAATGTGAACATGAATAAAATAAAAACCGGTAAACTTAAAGCATGTGCTGAAGTAATCCGAGATTTAATACGCGTAAAGAAAGCAGATAAACTTAATTCAAGTGAAAGAAGAATGCTAGGTAAAGCGCGTGATTTTTTGATGAGTGAATTGAAATTGATCGAGGGGATTGAAGAAAAACAGATCGAAAGGTTTATGTTAAAACTGAAATAAAAGAAGATATTCAAGTTGGAATTTCCTGATTTCTCAAGGAAATTCTTTTTTTGTTTAAGGACAGCCTAAAGGCTGATATATCAACACATTTAAAGGTAATCAATATGTTGATTACCTTTAAATGTGGTAAAACTATTTTGAATATAGTGTTATTATGAAGATGCGAGATGGAACTATAATAAAATATTGAATCGGAGTACGGCTAATGAATATTAAAATCACGAAATTGCAGGAATCAGACTTTGAAAAGCTTTACGATTTTGAATATGAAAACAGGGATTATTTTGAAGAGATGGTACCGAGCCGTGGGGATGAATACTATAACTATGAGACTTTTATAAAAAGGAACAAAGCTTTGTTGGATGAGCAAGCTGAAGGATTATCCTTTTTTTATTTAATAAAAGATGAAGACGGCCAGATTCTTGGAAGAACGAACTTGGTGGGTATAGATAAAAAACAAAGTCTTGGTCATCTGGGCTACAGAGTTGGAGAAAAACATACTGGAAAAGGAGTCGCTCATACAGCTTTGAATCTCTTATTAATAAATATGACTATTGTTTGGATACTGTTGGAGACTAGATTTAAAGAGTGTTACGCTCTATAATCCATAGATATTAAGATACCTGTGGCTAAAATAAAAGCAAGCATCCAGATGATCATCTTTTATACCATACTCCCCACTCCAATTTCCCTCTTTTTCCGAAAATAGGTAAAATATTGTATATATTTGTAGATACACCATTTACTTCCATTATTTTCCTTGTTACAATTCTTATTGTAAACAAAAGACAGCGTTATCATCAACTCATTAGGTGCTTTATTGGAACAGCTATTTTTTCAATCATGCAAGTAAAGCTTAAGAGCTTAGAAGAAATACAGGAATCCTAAGTTGGGATTCTTGTGTTTTTGTATGAGTTTAGCTATGAGATTCCACTTTACACCTAAAAAATTCAGAAAAAGCGCAACTTTTACTTACTGTCAACCGTCTTAATGATGTAGGGATGATATGGGCATTTTCTCTGGAATCTTCAGAGTTATATTAGATCACTTGCAAGGTTTGATTTACATAGTTTATTTTCCAGTGGCATTGTTTCTAATCATATTCAGATTTAACACTTTTAATAGAATTTGGGGCAGATTTCATTATTTTTTGTTTATTATTCATTTATCGATATGGGGGATTAACATGAATATTATCATGGGTGGATTTTTGTTGGGGACGATTGTATTTATGTTTTTTTATGTTGCATCTAAAAAAAGTGGCCAATACTTTTTGGCGCCAATCATCACTTTCCTTTTCTCCCTCGCCATTACTGCTTATGGACTTTTTGCAGTTGGCGGTTTTGAAGGAATGGGATATGGATTGGTCGGTGTTGGATTTATTGCTGTAAGTATTATTGGTACGCTTCTTCTACCAATATTTACTCGGAGGGGGAGTGCACAGCAATTTACGAAAAGAGATAAAGCAAGTCTTATACTTTTACCATTATTGTTCTTTTCTATCATTGGGCTAAGCATTTACCTGGACGATGGGTACTGGATTATTGAACAAGGTGGAGTTACCTATGTGGAAGATAGAAGCAGGGCAGGTTTAGAAAATTACTATAAAGTTTCTACGATTTTAGAAGGCAAGAAAAAAATCGATCTCATGTTAGGGAAGGATTTCTTAGGTAAGGAAATTGAAGTTGAGAATGTATCCAAGTGGGGTTCTACGGAAATAACTCTGAATATTGTAGATGGTGAAGCGGAAGATAAGGCACCTTATATTAGTATAGGTATAGACGAAATAAGGGAACCTTTAACCATTCAAACAACAGATGGAATGGTGTTTGAATCCGTGGTGGATTAGTTGGAAAATAATTGAGAAATGTTTAAGATGAAAAAATAGTTTTTAAAAAAGGTATCTTTTTGCAGGTATACGTGTTACACTGTGGTTAACTTAATTGTTCGTGCTAGCAATACAGGATTTTGTCACAGCTTACTATGTAAAATCATCGTCTTGAATTATTAACAGAACAACCAAAGTAATAAACGTGCTTGAAGCACAATGGAGGAATTATCTATGAACACAGGTTCAGTAAAATGGTTTAACGCAGAAAAAGGTTTCGGATTCATCGAAGTTGAAGGTGGAGACGATGTATTCGTACACTTCTCAGCAATTCAAGGCGAAGGTTTCAAAACTTTAGAAGAAGGTCAACAAGTTACTTTCGATATCGAAGAAGGCAACCGTGGACCACAAGCAACAAACGTTAGATAATAACGGATAAGAAAAAAGCTCTTCTGTCATAGAAGGGCTTTTTTTGTTGTTCATATAAAACGGATAATCCATGCTGGTATGCTTTCAATCTAAGGCCAGCATGGATGTTTTAGTTTCTCCTCAATAGATAAATAAAGTACGGAGCACCAATAAATGCGACGATAATACCTGCTGGGACGGCACTGGATTCAATGATGGTTCTCCCGATGGTATCAGAAATCATCAACAGGATGGAACCGACAAATAATGCAATAGGCAAAAATAATTGATGTCTTGGACCGACCAATCTTTTCGCGATATGTGGTGCCATTAGTCCAATAAAACCAATTCCACCTGTGATGGATACGGCTGCTGCCGCAAGTGCTACAGCAATCACGATCAGGAGAAGCCTTTCCTTTGTAAGATGGATCCCTAATCCAATGGCAGTCGGTTCGCTCATCGTTAAGATGTTCAGTGTGTTTGCTTTGTAAAAGACAATCGGCAGCCCGATAAGTAACCAAGGGAGGATAGCTAGAATAAATGGCCAGTCCGCTCCCCAGATATTACCTGCCAGCCACTGTGCGATAAAATCCACCTCACTGCGCTCTGCGGAAGAAACGAGAACCATCATAAGTCCAGATAGTGTAAAGGCAAAACCGACCCCAATCAGGACAAGCTTTGTTGGTTGAATTCCTTTGCCTTTTTCATAAGAGAAAAAGTAAATAAGTGCAGCAGTCAGGAGCGCGCTAATAAACGCAACAGCTGGCAAGACGTAAGCATAATGTTGGATATCCGTTTTGATGAATAGATAAAAACAGGTAATACCAACGCCGGCGCCGGCATTAATTCCGATAATTCCCGGATCAGCTAAATCATTTCGCGTCACACTTTGGAGTAAGGCGCCGGAGATGGCTAAAGCCATTCCTGCGAGAGAAAGTACAATGACTCTTGGTAATCGAACGGAAAATAAAATGAATTCTTCTTTGAACGAACCTTGACCGAACAAGGTAGGTAGAATACGTCCAAATGAAACGGAAGAACTTCCAAGTGAAATACTCAATAGAAAAGTGAAAATGAACAGTATCGTAAGAATCAACAGCCATTTTCTTTGTTTATGAACCAAGTGGTCGCCCCCCTTTACGTACTAAAAATAGTAAGAACGGCAACCCGATGATGGAAACAACGGCAATGACAGGTGTTTCAAAAGGAGCGTTTATCGTTCGTCCGACCAAGTCAGCTAGCATCATAAATCCTCCACCGACAATGATGCTCATTGGAAGGATGTATCGATAATCGGTTCCGACTAAACCGCGGACGATATGCGGGATCATCAGCCCCACAAATGCCAGATTGCCAACAAGGGCAACTGCTGCACCTGCCAAAATGACGACTAATACCATCAAGATGACTTTTAATGTTGCAGTTTTTTGTCCTAAACCGACCGCTACTTCTTCATTTAAACTCAGTACCGTCAGCTGTCTGCTAAAACAGAGGCTGGCAACAATGCCGATTGCGATGATTGGTACAACTAGTAATGCCTGCCATGTCGTACCGATTAAACCACCAGCCGTCCACATCGAGACGTCCTTGGAAATATGGAAGACAATCCCTACTCCATCTGCTAACGCTTGCAAAAAAGCAGATACCGCAGCACCAGCCAATACGAGTTTCAAAGGGGAGAGCCCATCTCGTGTAGAGGTGCCAATTCTGTACACTATAGCCATACCTACTGCTGCTCCAGTAAAACAACCGATAATAATCAGATAGTAAGAAGCAGATGGTAAAAATGCCATCGTGAGTGCAAGTCCAGCATTTGCTCCAGCAGTTATCCCAAGCAAACCTGGATCTGCAAGCGGATTACGTGTGACACCCTGCATTATTGCACCGGCTACAGCAAGTGCACTGCCAACAAAAAAGGCAGCAATCACACGAGGAAATCGAATTTCGCGTAAAACAGCATAATACTCTCCACCATGTTGTCCGAGCGCAGCCTGCCAGATATCCTGAAAACTAGTATTTGCCGCTCCATAGATGATAGAGAAACAGAGTATCAAAAATAGAGTGAATATCGCAAGAATCATTTTTATTGAAAAGGCGATGGAGCGAATCTTATTCATAACAATCTACTACTTTCTGTTAGTTGTTTCTGAGAAATGCTTCTTCAAAATAATCCAATTGATAGTCTAGCGTCAATGCATCATTAAAGTAAAACGCCTTAGCATCTACTTCGAGCACACGGTCATTTTTCACGGCATCTATTTCGTTATACCATTCCGTATCTGTAAACGATGTGTCATGGTCTGTCGTCTTGCTTAACACAACATAATCTCCAACATAATCCCCAAGTACTTCTTGAGAAATCGCAAAGTATCCGGGCTCCAATGCAACATCAGCGACTACTTCCGGCATGTTCAGCCCCATTTCCTGATACAAGATTTCTGTACCGCGGCCCCAGTTATCACCGAAAAGGTAGAATTGCTTTTCAAAGTTTTCCACGACGGTCACCGTTGCATCTTCACCGATTTCTTCTTTAATTTGTTCTCCTAAATCAGCTGCGCGCTTTTTGAAATCTTCTACCCATTCTGTTGCTTCCTCTTCCTTGTTCACGACTTTTCCAATTTCAATATGTTGCTCTAAATAATTGTTTTTCCCATAAGTGAACAAGACGGTTGGAGCGATTTCCTGCAGTTTATCAGCGTTTTCAATATTGTTTAAACCAATAATTAAATCTGGCTCAAGCTCAATAATCTTTTCGAGATCTTGATTGGAAATCACTTCTGCTCCTTCTAACGCTTCCTGAAAATTAGGGTTATCAGCCGACCAAGTATCAACGCCGACAATGTTCACTCCTAATTTGATTAAATCACCAGCATAGGAGGAAAGAACAACGACACGCTCTGGGTTTGCAGGGACTTCCACTGGTCCGGTTTCAGATTCATAGGTGATTGTATCTCCCTCTGCACTATCATTTTTTTCCGAGTTCTCGTCATTGCTACATGCTGCTAGCAGAAGAGTGAGTAAAATCAACATTGGCATGATAAGTTTTTTCATCATCATAATCCCCTTTTATTAAGTCATATGTTATACATATTGGTTTATTTGTTCTAGGATCTGTACTAATGACTGCATCGATGTTGAATACGCTTCTTAAAACATCACATGTCATCACAGCCTCAGCATCTCCTGCACGTACAATCTTTCCCTCAGACAAAGCAATAATATGATCAGAAAATCTTGCTGCTTGATTAAGATCATGAAGCACCATCACAATCGTTTTGTTTTCCTCTTTATTCAATCTTGTGAGCAGCTCTAACACTTCTAATTGATGGGCCATATCCAAATAAGTTGTTGGCTCATCGAGGAAAATGGTATCTGTGTCCTGTGCCAATGCTAAAGCTATCCAGACACGCTGCCGTTGACCTCCGGATAAAGCATCTACTGGCTGATCCCGCATTTCATTCGTCCGTGTGACTTCTAACGCCCAATCTATGATTTCATGATCTTGCTTCGTTAGGCCACCGAATCCTTTCTGATATGGATATCTTCCGTACGAAACGAGTTCTCTTACAAGCAGGCCATTGGCACTCTCTGGATTTTGAGGGAGAATCGCAAGCTGCTTAGCTAAGTCCTTCGTATGGATGTTACGGATGTCTTTTCCATCCAGGATGATTTGGCCGTGTTGATGGGCAATGATTCTCGTCATCGCTTTGAGCAAGGTGGACTTGCCGCAGCCATTGGATCCGATGATGGTTGTGACTTTTCCTTCAGGAATTTCCAAACTTAAGTCATGCAGAATGGTTTTTTCTTCATATCCGACCCGGATATCTTTTACTTGCATGCTCATAGAATTAGGTCCTTTCTTTATATTATAGGTGTGATATAGTATAATTGATGACAATGATAATCATTATCATTTACTATCATAGGTAGTTCACAATTGGATGTCAATATATATCAGAGAAATACTTTGGAGGATGGGGGCATTTAAAGTGTTGGAAAAGTATGATGTTACTATTATAGGCGGTGGCCCAGCTGGATTATTCTCATCATTTTATAGTGGCTTACGTGGATTGAAAACAAAAATAATCGAGTGTCAATCTGAACTCGGTGGAAAAGTTTTATTATACCCAGAGAAAATGATTTGGGACGTCGGTGGACAACCCCCTATTTTGGGAGAAGCTTTTGCAAAACAAATTGTCGCACAAGGATTAACCTTTGAACCGACAGTCTGTACGAATACAAAAGTGGAACTTATTCAAAAAGATGAAAATAACGATTTTATCATTACGACAAATGATGGGATGAAGCATTATTCCAAGTCGATCATATTGGCCATAGGCGGAGGTATCATTGAGCCGAAGCGGTTGGATATAGCTGGTGCAGAAAAATATGAGGGGAAAAATCTGCATTACACCGTGAAAAGCTTGAAACAATTCCATAATAAAACCGTGTTAATTTCCGGAGGCGGAGATGCTGCAATAGATTGTGCGGTAGAACTATTGGATATTGCCAAAAAAGTAATTATCGTGTATCGGAAAAAGGAATGCCGTGCACATGAGGCGCAAGTGGATAAGTTAATAAAAGGCAATGCAAAGTTCATCATGAACACAACGATTTCTTCACTCGTTGGTAACGAGGATGATACGGCGATTAAACAAGTCGTCTTGAAAAATATATTGTCTGGAATTACTCAGAGAGTAGAGATTGATCAAGTGATTGTCCAGCATGGTTACAATCAAGATGTTTCCTTTAATGTGGCTGAGGATCTTACACTAGAAAAAAAGGATGATTATTTTTATAAAGGGGATGCTTTTGGGTGTACGACACAAGAGGGCATCTTTGCTGCAGGGGATATCCTAACATATGATGGAAAAATCAATCTGTTGGCAGGTACTTTTCAAGATGCTGTAAACGCTGTAAATAGTGTGAAAAATTACTTGGATCCGAATGCAGCTAAAGTAGCTATGGTTTCTTCCCATAACGAGGCATTTGAGGAAAAAAATAAAGAGATGATAGCAACGATGTTGGGGAGTTGAGACTGCTAATGAAGTTGAAGTGGATGAGTATGAGTCCAAAGCATAGTATGAGAATCTTGATTCATTTCGAAAATAGTGATTTTTCTTTGATTCGTACATGAGAGTGCTTTTAAGAACACGAATACTCTAATATTTCTTCAGTTCATGTCCTTAGAGTGCTTCTAAGGACGTGATCTCTCTAATATTTCTTCAGTTCATGTCTTTATAGTGCAGCTAAGGACACGAATACTCTAATATTTCTTCGGTTTGTGCACTGAGATGGCAGCTAAGGACACGAACTCTCTAATATTTCTTCAGTTCATGTCCTTAGAGTGCAGCTAAGGCCACGAATACTCTAATTTTTCTTCGGTTCATGTCCTAGAGTGCTTCTAAGGACATGAATACTCTAATATTTCTTCGGTTTGTGCACTGAGATGGCTGCTAAGGCCACGAATACTCTAATATTTCTTCAGTTCATGTCCTTAGAGTGCTGCTAAGGACACGAATACTCTAATCTAATATATCTTCGGTTCATGTCCTTAGAGTGCTCCTAAGGACGCGAACTCTCTTATTTTTCTTCGTTTCGCGCACTGAGAGCACTTCTAAGGATACGAACAATCTAATACCCAGAATGAGTTATGATATAGAGTAGAGAATTTTTTTGCTATCGTAGTGGGGAAAGGAATGGAAATAGGCGTGCTTGAAACGATCTTCGGCTACTCGGTTGCATTTTTTATTTTTCAACCGTTAAATGTATTCATACACGAGCTTGGACATGCATTTTTTGTGAAAATTTACGGAGGGACCATACAAAAGATTGAAATCGGTATCGGTGAGCACTTATTCAGAATAGGAAAGGTGCAGATTAAAAACAATTTTTCATCATGGGACTGTGCAGATACGATATAGACTCGTCTAATCTGAATAAATTCAGATTAGCGTTTATAGCGCTTGGAGGAGTTATTTTTAATCTAATGACGATTCTTTTATTGATAGCGATAAAACTATATACGGACCATCACCACTTCCTTGATGGCTATTTCTTTGGCTTTACCGGTGTGCTCATTCTATCTGCACTAATTCCAGTTACATATCCTACTGGATACGATAGTGATGGCCGTTGGTTGATTAATATTTTAAAAGAAGACCCACACCTTTGACTATAACTGGTGTGGGTCTATTATTGTGTTCAATTGGAACTCATGTATTTACTTCGTGATTCCTGTTATCCCTAAGGATCCGGGGCCGGCTCCTTTGTCACGGTTCCAGAAACGGGACTGTGCAATCGCTGTGATAAAACTTTGTTTGAAGTTTTGACTGTTTGCTGCTAATATGACGCCTTCTAAATTATCTGTTCCTTGTGGTGCGACGATTGCTTGACCTGTGGTAGCAATTCCGATCGGTTTGTATAATTTATAGGCCATGTTCACAAACTCTGTGACATTTTCTGTAAACCTTTTTTCGTTAGTGGTGTTTCCTCCGACGACGTAAACGGAGTCAACTAAATAAGGACCAGAAGTGAGGAACGTTTTGTTTACTTTGATTTTTAATCCATTGGCTCCAGTGACGTACCCCAGCCTTTCACTAATAATATCGTAAAAGACTTTATGCTGGTCAAAGAATTCAAGGACCTCGGTGACTTCCCGATCATTAAAACCATTGCCAATCAGTACACCAACCTTTTTCGTATAAGCGCTAGGTGGTGTATGGTATTGGCTTAGAGAAGGGTAACTTTCAGAAACCGGTACATGGCTACCTGTTGGACAAGCAACACCAATGTTATCTGCAACGGTGGATGCTAGTTCCATATCGACATTGGCTAATAAATTCACATTTTGCTGGCGCACGGATTCATCCATCACGTTACCGAGTTGATAGCTAAATGCTTCAATGGTATGCATTTTCTCAATAGACGTCAAGCTATTCCAAAATATCCTCGTCTGTGAAAAGTAATCATTGACCGAATCAATCCGTTTCCGTGTAGTGTGACCACCAACTTCTTTTGGATAATGTTCATAGCCACCTTCTTCAACAGGCACTTCATGCGGGGTGTTATCCGCTAAGGAATTCGGATGGTAGTTCACATGATCGACATCGATTAGATAACGCATCGGTCCACGTCTTTGGTTATTATGAAACGGACAAACCGGTTTATTAATCGGCAATTGTTGGAAGTTAGGCCCAATCCGATAGAGTTGTGCACTGTGGTAAGCGACTAACCTGCCCTGCAATACGGGATCATTAGAAAAATCAATCCCAGGAACAACGTTGGCAGGATTAAATGCGACTTGTTCGGATTCCGTATGGTAATTTTCGATGTTGCGGTTTAGCGTCATCTTACCGATAATCTGTACTGGAATCAGTTCTTCTGGCCAAAACTTGGTTGGGTCAAGAATGTCAACATCATATTTCTCTTCATCTTCAACTGGGATAAGTTGAACTCCTAATTCGTATTCTGGATAGGCACCACGATCGATGGCATCTCGTAAATCTTTTCGATGAAAGTCAGGATCAATTCCACCAATTTTAATCGCCTCTTCCTGAAGTAACGATTCCACACCGAGAACAGGTTTCCAGACAAATCTTACATAAGTTGCTTTGCCCTGTTCATTCACAAAGGTATACGTATTAATCGACCATGATTCCATATGTCGGTAACTTCGTAAAACCCCTCGGTCTGACATAATCCAAGTGACCATATGAACCGCTTCAGGATTATTCGCAACATAATCCCAAAATCTGTCGTGGGCACCCGTAGCTGTAGGGACATCATCATCCTGTTTTGATTGATATGCATGCATCGCATCTGGGAATTTCATGGCGTCAAAGTTAATGAGTACAGGCATCGCAATGGTTGTTAAATCATAATTTCCTTCTTCTGTGTATAACTTAACCCCTTGACAACGTAAATCTCTCGCTGTGTCATAAGAACCTTTAGGTCCTTGAACGGTTGAAAATCGAATCGTTAGCGGCGTCTTTTTCCCAGCTTCGCCTAGGATATTTGCTCTTGTCACGTCCTTCATGGATTTGTAACATTCAAATTCACCATGTGCACTGTAACCACGGGCATGGACCACACGTTCAGGTTGCTCTTCATGGACAAAGTGAGTGATTTTTTCAAAGTACTGCCAATCCTCATGTAGCGTCGGTCCACGTTCACCTGCTTTTAATAATTCCCTGTTATTTGCAATCGTCCTGCCTTGATTGGTAGTTAATGGTTTGTCGGTGTGCTGAACACGATGATCATCTAATTGCTGTTGCTTCTTGTCTTTACCAGGATGATTCTCCAATATTATATTCCTCCCAAAATTTTACTTAATCATATTGTTAGAATGTGCCGTCAAATCATAAATATACATGGTAGAAGGTATTATGTTTTTTTACGACTTAGTGGAAAAATTGGAGATCATCAGCTTTTAGTTAATAAGTCTACATAACAAGTAATTTCCAAAAGAAGGATAATCCCGCTTTTTGTCGAATGTGTAATAGTTAGGGAATTTGTCCGTGGGGGAGGGAAGGACATGGAAAATGAAAGAATAGATAAGCTGGAAGCGCGAATTCTCCAGTTGGAAAAGGAAGTTCAACAATTAAAAGAGGAAAAAAATAAACCACCTATACTAACAAATCAAGAAGTTCCTCAACCGATAAAACCGGTAAGCACATCAATCCCTAAAAAACCTACCGTTCCGAAGCCGGAAACAGTTAAGAAGGAACAGACGGATTGGGAAACATTACTTGGAAAAGTGTGGCTACCGCGCATTTTTATTTTTGTATTGCTTTTGGGAGTTGTTTGGGGATTCAGAATCGCGGTGGATGCTGGGTGGCTGAATGAAACGAACCGGATTATCATTGGTTTTATTGTGGCTGTCCTCTTTTATTACATAGGAAATAAACAAATAAAGCGAGATCGAGTCGCTTTAGGAAAAGTGTTGCTTGTCGGTTTCATATCCACCTTATTAGTGACGACCTTTGCGATGCATATTTTATATGATATGATTCCGCTTGCTGTCGCATTTCCGTTAAATGTTATTTGGGTTGCCATCGGGATTTATTTATCCCATCTGCATCGTTCGCAGGCGATGGGTGTGATGTTTGCGGTAGCCGGATATTTGATTCCATTTTTAGTGGCAGGGAGCGGTACAAATGCTACTGTCGTGTCGGTCATTACGTATGAACTCATTTATTATGTCGCTTTACTTTGGTTTGCAGTACGTAACCAATACCGGATTTTATTTTATGTTTCAACAGTATTCTTGCATATCGTTTATATAGCGTTGTTGTTTACTGGTAGTCATGTTTGGGATAGTGCCCATATCTTCTTGATGACAGTAGGAATCTTGATTCAGCATGAAGTGGTATTCTATACATTGCTGAAGGGTAAAATCGAAAAACTACGGGCTTTCCCTGTTTTATTCTCAGGTTTTATTGTCACACTAACCTGGGCGAAAATAGGTTTTGAAATACATGATGTCGCTTATCTGTTCACGATCTACGTTCTACTTACTACCATCCGTTATGGATGGCTTGCTTATCATTCGAACCGGAAACAGCAGGCGAATTTATTTTCCATTTCCACCGTCGCTGCAACATTTGGCATTTCGGTGTTGATATTGGATTTGGTGGATAGTCCATACGTCAGCACCTCCTTGTTTCTCATCCAAGGTGCGCTCGTTGTCTATGTCGGATATACTTTCCAATCTAAGATTCAACAGATAGTTGGATATGTCATCTATTATCTTGTAGCGTTAATCATCATCAGTGATCCTTTTCTCCTTTGGTGGGAAGATATAATGGTATGGGCGATTTTGATTGGAACGTTGTATTTCTTAGTGTTGTTCAACTTAAAAAGAAAAGATGAGATGTTCTTCCGTGTGAATATCGTTGCAGCTTTATTGGCCCACACTATATTCTTATTGGAGCTGGATTACTACAACATAGCATTTGGAGAGTTATATTGGATGGTGATTATCAGTTCTTTAATTGTCTTATATCGATTAACTAGCAAACATATGCATACGGTGATGAAGCAGGTCTATGTTGGAGTGAATGTGATTATTCATCTTGCATTTATTTCCTATCTGGCTGGAGAATGGGTTACTGGAATGACCAACGAAGTGGTGTTCTTCACTACAATAGGATGGGCCTTGTATGCGTTAGGTTGCGTGTTTATCGGAGTGAGGAGACAACATAAAGAGACCCGCTTGTTAGGGATAGGTTTAATCCTGTTTACGTTATTGAAATTGATATTCTTTGATTTAGCATTCATCAGTTTGGCGACAAGGGCGATGTTGTTTGTACTGCTCGGCTTCATAGGAATTGTACTTTCAAGGTTTATGTATGGGAAGAATAAAGAGTAGTATTACGCAATATAAAAACTCTCCATTGATGTGGAGAGTTTTTCATTTTTTATGGTCTTCGAAAACCCTCGGCTACGCCGGGGGTTCCGTAGAGCTTCTAGCGTGGGGTCAAAAAAGGCCTCCTTCATGGTAAAATATGGTTGGTTTCCCGACCACCAGATCTCACCAAAGAAGGAGGCGCGTCCCATGCAGGACAAGAATAGTTTAGCACATACGCAGTGGAGATGTAAGTATCACATTGTTTTTGCACCAAAATACAGGAGACAAATTATCTACGGTAAGTATAAAAGAAGTATCGGACAAATTATAAGAGAGCTCTGTGAAAGGAAGGGGGTTGAGATACACGAGGCAAATGCATGTAAAGACCATATTCATATGCTGGTAAGTATTCCACCTAAATTAAGTGTGTCTCAATTCATGGGTTATCTAAAAGGAAAAAGTAGTTTAATGATTTTTGATCGTCACGCGAATTTAAAGTATAGATATGGTAACCGCAAATTCTGGTGTCGAGGTTACTTTGTAGATACAGTGGGCCGAAATAAAAATCAAATTCAAGAGTATATAAGAAATCAGCTTAAAGATGACTATATGAGCGATCAATTAACGTTATTTGAGGAATTTGATCCATTTACAGGAGAGAAAAATCAAAAAAGATAAGAGATTCTTTTAGAATCAGTGAGTAAGTGTGGTGCAGAAGGGAAACCCATTCAGTGGGCCTTTTAGGCCGAGGCCGGTAATAGAGGCTTTCAGCCGCAGAGCAAACCACCAGTTCACACTGGTGGTTTTGATTTCTTTTGGTTCAATCTAAATTGGTGAGGGGAGCAGCCGCAACTTTTCTTAAAGTGTTTGTAGAAGCTGGAGAGATTCTTGTACCCGATTTGAAAGCATATTTCCGTTACGTTATGATCTGTATTCATCAACAAGTTCTTGGCTTTTTGAATTCTAAGCTGTTCCAAGTATTCGTGTGGTGACGTGCCGGTATGTTCTTTGAAGGTCCGACTTAAATGATAGGGACTTACGCCAATGATGACGGCAATGGTGTCTAAGGTGATTTTTTCTTCATAGTTCTTTTCTAAAAATAATTTTGTTTTCTCCACTATTTCTTGTTGAGGGTCATAGCTGTCGATTAAAAGCTCCGGGCGACATCTTTTACATGGTCGAAAACCTTGTTGTACCGCTTCTCTTGCGTGATTAAAAAAACAAATATTTTTATAATGTGGAGTTTTGGATTTACATGATGGACGACAAAAGATACCGGTCGTCTTTACAGCGTAAAAAAACTTGCCATCAAAGCTGTGGTCACATGTAACGATTGCTTCCCATTTTTCCTCAAGTGAAAATAGATTATTAGATTCCATAGATGAAACCCTCTCATTTCTTCGACTAGCTTGCTTTTTTCCAAGATAAAACTCTTTTTTGAAATGTCATATAGCTTCCATATAAAATGATCACGATAATAGGTACGAAAATATATAATTGAAAAAATGGTAATACAAGAATACAGAAGACTAGAGATATGACAGCGGAATACCACGGTAATGTTTTACTTGTAAAAAGCTTCACACCAGCAGCCATTGAAAAAAGGTATACGAATACGCCTAACGAGGTCGGGATAAATAATATATCTTGGAATGTCATGGTAAAATATTCCGTGATGATCACCCCAATACATGCGAATGCAATTACAAACACTACCATCCGTCTTGGAATTTGCTTCGTCGGATGCATCGTTGATAATTTTTTTGGGAATGCGCCGTCTCTACCCAATGCGTACCCGAGCTGTGTCAGGCTTGCTACAAATGCATTTGAAGTTCCGATACAGATGAAAAATGCCAATACGGCGGTAACCATTTGAGCTCCTATCCCTAGTGTTTCTCCCATTATAGCACCAATCGGTGAAGAATCGCTTTCGATATTTCCATAAGTTCCGGTTCCGATCGTGACAAAACTTAGAGATAAAAATAAGATCCCAATAATGATGACGCTGATGATGGTACTGTGAATGATATTTTTTTCGGGACGCTTAAAGTGATTGGCAAGATTACAAATCGCTTCCCATCCAAAAAAGGCCCAAAAGATAGCCGTTATCGCTGTTCCGATAGAGTACCAACCGTTCGGAGCAAGAGGTGTAAATCTTTCCAAAGTGATGTTCGGTATGGAAATGATAATGCTGACTGTGAGCATGAGTAATAAACATCCACTTAGGAGTAAGGCAACTTTTCCACTGACCTTCACGCCGTTATAATTGGTAATTCCTGCCGTAATTAAAATGAAGAATGCCAATAAGATTCTTCCCCAGTCAGAAAAGCCAAAAGCTTGACTCATATAATAAGCCCCTGTCAAAGCTACAATGGTTTGTCCAACTGCAGCTGTAACGAAGTAAAACCAACCGACAATATTACCAAAGTGGAATCCAAACGATTTCCGCACAAAAGTTGCAGCACCGCCAGCATCTGGGTATTCACGTGCCAAACAAGCAAAGGTGTAGGCAAGTGGAAGGTTGGCAAGAATTACGATGATCCAAGACAAGATCGAAGCAGGTCCTGCGATAGAAGCTGTTACCGAAGAAATAAACAGAACACCCGAACCGAGAATGGCAGCAATATACAAGGCAATCCCTTCATATAAACCAATAGAACGATTCTCCATAACATCCCCTCTTTCTCTCATTACATTAACACTTCAAAAGGGGAGATTTCTTCTCTTTTCTTGCGTTCTAATTTTTAAAAACCATTTCTAATGGAGGAGAAATATCTTCTTTTGTTGAATTATACAAGGAGCATTCCTGTAGAAACCACATAGATTCAGTCTCATTGAATGATTGCAAACGGGAGGTAAATGAGATCTTTCAAAGAACATAAATGGATGGATGAAGATTTACTTGTTTTCAGATAATTGATCATAGGGAAAGGTGGAAACTGAATGAAGTATTCAACAGCAAATTGGTTTGCGTTCCTATTTTTTGTTATCGGCGCTGTTCCAGTTGCAACTTATTTTTATTTAGATGCGAAAGATGCGATGATCTCATTTTTGCCTGTCATTGTTAAACCAGTTGGGGTGAACATGTTTTTTGCAGCATGTTTTCTCTTATTAGCCAGTATGATGGCTTCGAGAACACAGGAAAAGCAAATTAAAAAAGCTCACTTTCAAAAAGCATCTGTAATACTTATTTTACTAGTTTCAATGAGAGTAATCGCCCATTTCCTGTGAAAAGGGAGCCGATGTTTGGAATCAACGGACAGGAAGAAGCACGTAGGTTTCATGACGGGAGAATCCTATGTAAAAAGGCTGATCACTATGATAGTCAGCCTCTTCAATTAGGAAATCCTAATTTAAATTAGTATCCATAATTACCGAAGGATGCCCCAACAATAATCAATAGGATGAATAACACAACGATCAAGGCGAAATTCTTACCATGACCGTATCCACCATATCCACCTCCACTCATAGCAGCACCTCCTTTTACCTGAGTTAATAAAGTATATGACAATGGATTTAACACGCTTGGACTACTGACATTATTACGAACAAAAGGACACTCAAAAAAATGAGTGCCCTTTAGGAGGTCCAAGACTATGCTGCAAACGGAGGTAATTTAGTTTATGCGTAAAATACCAATATGAAATGGACAAGAGTGGATTTGATAATCTGTCATTCGATACAGTTTGGAAAAAGTTAAAACAAGGCGAACGAAAGGTTATCTTATTCTATATTTATTTGGAGCAAACTCAGTTAAAAAATAAAAACTGGTTACATATATAAATTGGCAAGCATGATTCCCAACGTTTCCTCGTAAATCTCATTAAATTGTGAGATGGGGAGCGGGTTTATCCCGGAACCAAGTTCATTCGTAAAGCCGGGTCTACGGTAAACGAGGATAAACCAATCTTTAAAGCCTGCATGACTGTCAACAAAGCGAACGGCTTCGTACCCACTTACCCGGGCATATTCATTGGCTATTATTTCAGATTCTGGAGGTTCTAATCCTTGATAACCCCAAAAGATAACTTCGCCTTGAGTGTGGAGTGCATTCGCTCGCTGGAAGTTTCGATTGCCTGTGAGTTCAGCCATGGCAATGGATTCGGGTTCAGTGAGGGGAGCATACCCAGGAAAATCCCTCGGTGCTGGGGATGTAGGTTTTCTTTCCGCTTCAATTTCCCAGTTTGCAGGGTATTGGTTATTTAAATCCACCCCACGAATATTTGCTTTCCAATTGGAGAAATCAGGATCATTATTATTAATCATTAGTACGTCATTTTGAAAATCACCAGCAGCAGTTGCTCCTTCAATCACGAGGTCCACTCCATCCGGGTTCACCATAGGAACAGCAGAGAGGAATGTCTGCATAAAATATGGCATCATATTCAACCCTCTAATCGGCTGATTATTTGTAAGGGACAAGGCATATTGATTAAGGAAGCGCATAATTACAGGTGTAGTAATCCATTCATTCGCATGAAAGGAGCCATTTACATGAACTTGTTTATTACCGATGCCGATTTGTAATTCCAACAAGTCTTTTCCAAGAATCGAGTTTCCAATCGTATTTCTTCTTATAAAAGGATAAATGGTAAGCAGACGATTGATATCCTCAATCATTTTTTCATAAGTATAATCGGCAGGATCACTGAGGACTAAATCGGTGATACGAACTGGAACCACGATGGTTTGCCCCACTTGCAAGTTTGCTGACTGGATTCCAGGATTGATTCTGAGGATGGCATCCACAGTTGTTTGATGACTGAAAGCGATTTTCCAAAGTGAATCAGCAGGTCTTATCTGATAACTTTGTGTAACATAGCCTGGAATTTGAACACTCTGTCCAATTTGTAGCTGCGAGCTGGAGAGAGTAGTGTTTGACTGGATGATCAACTCAAGTGGTATATTGAATAACCGACTATAAAACCAAAATGAATCCCCACTACGTACATAAATTTCCATCTAATCGCTCCTTTTATCGACTATTAAATCTTATGATTCTAATGGTAAAATGTGCTCTTGTAGGGGATTCATCATTTGCTTCTTAAGGAGGAGAAACATAAATCCTTGTTGAATTTATTATAAGATACAGATTAATGCTCTAGGCATGGAAAGTTGGTGAAAAATGATCCCATTAGTATATGACCAAATCAATCGTTGGGCGAAAGACGATGAGTTCTTTTTAGCATTACTAAAAAAGTTGAAGGTAAATAAAATCGCTGATTTAGGCTGTGGCACAGGAAGGTTGACTGCACATTTTGCTAAAGAGGGCTATCATATTACAGCTGTCGATCCAAATGAGGAGGCGATTGAATATGCGAGAAATAAACAATATCCAGGTGAGCTGGATTGGATAGTTGGGGACAGTTCCCATTTACGAAAACATACGTTTGACGCTGTGATCATGACCGCAAATGTAGCACAAGTCTTTCTGACGGATGAAAGCTGGCAACAGAACTTATCAGACGTATATCGTGAATTAAAGCCAGGTGGACATTTTATATTTGATACTCGTAATCCAATTGCTAGAGTGTGGGAAGAGTGGGAAAAAGATATGACACCTGATGTTGCGGTACATGAAGAGACTGGTGATACGCTTGAGATATGGACGGAATATGAGGGGTTCGCGGAGGATGTTTTTACTTTTTACGAAACGGTAAAAAATGTACGTACGGATGAAGTACTCATTCGTGAAAAAATGCAATTAAAATTCCGCACGAAAGAAGCAATCGATGAATCGCTTTTGCAAGCAGGATTTTCACAAATTGAAGTATATGGTGATTGGGAATTTGAACAAGCAACAGCGGAATCTAAGTCGTTTATTTTTCACAGTAGAAAATAAATTGCACCGGATTATCGCTACTTGTCAGCCTGAGAATATTCCATCTTATCGGGTGATGGAGAAGATTGGTATGAGAAGAGAAGGTCTTTTTAAGAAGTGTATTCCTCAAGGAGAAGAGTGGTGGGATGAGTATTATTATGCGATTTTGGAGGAAGAGTGGCTACAATAACAGTCTTTTGCAATCTCGGATGGGGTTAGAATAATATTCCCTATTGTGGTGAAACTACCAAGGAATATAAATCAATAGGGAGGCAGTTTTTATGGCACGTATTGGAGTGGAACAGTCACTGACTCAAGTAAAGGAAGCATTAATGGAAATGGGACATGAAATCATTGATTTGCGGACCGAAGAAGATGCACGTCAGTGTGATTGCTGTGTGGTTTCGGGAATGGATAATAATGTGATGGGCATGCAGGATACTGTTTCAGAAGGACAAGTAATCAATGCACAAGGATACAGTGCAGAAGAAATAACCCAGATGGTGAACGAACGACTTAGCTAAGATGGATGCAGGCTTTCCCTACATGGGGGGCCTTTTCATTTAGAGTTACTCGTTATTAATCAACGCTTCGGCCATATTACAACTAGAGGTGATCATAATGGGTAAAGAAAAGAGAAATGAAAAAGAAAAGAATGAGTCTTTATGGGACAACTTCCAATACGGAAGTCGGAGGGTATAAGGCTTCCGGAGATATTGAAAATGCGGGCAGACTGGATAAAGGTTTTCAAAAAGTTGAAGAAGATGATCTTAAAGCCAAAGCTTCCATCAAAGAGGGAGATCAAAAGGAGTATTAATCTCTATTTTTGTGAGAAGTTCTATATGAAAGTTAAAGCTCTCGGATGATATCCTGGGGCTTTTTTGTAGATCATTCGTTGAAGAAGCCCATTGATATGGAGTAAAAAAGACGATTACATATAACCGTCTTATCAGAAACTTTTTAGATTTGTCCTTATCGTCTTGGTGGAGGTGGGTTCAATTATTTGCTTCGTTGTATTTTTTAAATGTATTTGGTATATTTTGGATTTTTGTAACAGACCACTGTTTATTTGAGTGTGTACGTGAGTTCAGCTTTTGGGCAAACGTTTTTGCAGTATCATAGTCATGGAAGACCTTATTAGATGTACTATTCGAGTCTTTAAGTATTTCAGTTTGTCCATTTACTTTCCTATTGATCATATACATAATGGTTCTCCCTCCAATTGAACCAAAATTCCTATTTTGTCTAATTCTACCTGATTTTGTCAGCGAATACTATTACAGATAGGTTAAAAATCTTTATTGCTTGATGACTGATATAATATAATTGTAACAATGTTTGGAATGGCAAGTGAAGGGAATGGAGAATTAAGACAGATCATCTTCATTTCGGGCTTCAAAGAAATAAAGGGAGTGTTTTTCATGTCTATCACGATTACAGAGCGAGCATCAGAAGAACTGAATAAAAGAATCGGTGAACGGAACGGATACCTTAAGCTGCAAACCGAAACGAAAGGTCTTTCCTGTGATTCAGGAATACCTACGTTGTATTTTGTCCCGTCGATACAAGAAAAGGAAGACATTCTGGTAGAGACGAACGATCGTCCGGTGTTATTGGAGAAAACGGAGCACTTTTTCAGTGACGACTTGAAGATTGATTACTCGGATACCGTGAACAGCTTTCAGTTAAAGAGTCCTGCACAAATTATAAATGGGAGAATGACATTTATTATAAAAGAAGGTTAAGAAAATGAAAGGCCCAGTTCATTTTGGAACTGGGCTTTCTTACGTATTTAACTAACAATCTTATAATATTCCCTTGCCGTCACCAGATAAACAATTGCATAAAAGACAGCAAATACGAGTACGGTAATCACCGTCCAGAGTACAAATAGGCTGACATTGGTCAAGTTGAGTAGAGCTAGAAGTTTGGTGATCACTTTAAAGGCAAAGGCTATGTGGATGACAGCTCCGACTAGCGGCATGAAAAATACAATCAGCACTTGGCCATGAATCGATTTTTTAATTTCCTCTTTACTTAAGCCGACATTCTGCATAATTTCAAATCGTTTCTTGTCATCATATCCTTCTGAAATCTGCTTGTAGTACATAATGAGTACGGTCGCCATGATGAATAAAGCACCGAGAAAGATTCCGAGGAAAAAGAGCCCGCCATATAAGGAATAAAAGGATTCCCTCGCTTCTTCTTTCCCTTCTGCATATCCTTCGATAGATTGTTCTTTTAATAGTTGGGATAAAGATAGGGTCAGAGCAATTTCCGTTTCACTATCCGCTTCGGTATCGAAACCGTAATAATAGGACAAGTCTTCCTTTGGTGAAATCTCGTTTATAATGTTTTCATCCTTCATGATGACAAAATAACGATTCGTCAGCATGGCAACCGCCATCCCATCAAAAGTTAAATCATCAAGCTGATCCTTAATTTTAAAATTTTGATCAGCAATGGTAATCGTATCTTCAATAGGATCTCCCCGAAACGTGTATAAGAGAACTTCATCATCATCCAATGTGGCGGATTGCTTTTCCAACTGATTGTATTCGTCCAGTGGCATTGCCTCGATGATAGAAATATCAGTGAAAGATTGTGACTCCGGATCATGTGCAGAAAATGAATTTCCTTGCTGGGTCATTGGAAATTCGACCGAACGATAATGAATCGGGTTGATCATTTCTACATTATGTTCGTCAGCTTCATCAACTATATTTTTTTCAATTGATTCAGCCTCTTCTAGAGACACATCAAATGCAGAAACACTGATTTCTTTCGGATACCGATGTTCCAATGAATCTTCCATCCCGATATAGAGGGAAACGGTTGTAGAGAGCATGATTAATACCATCGTTGATAAAATACATATGCTTGCAAGGCCTGCCGCGTTTTGCTTCATTCGATAAATCATGCCAGATACACTGATGAAATGTTTCGTTTGATAATAAAACTTTTTGTTTTTCCGTAATAATTTCAATAAAGCGATGGTTCCCGCTGTGAATAAGGCGTAGGTTCCAATGATGACGAGCACGACGGCTAAGAAAAATTTAACCATTGCCGTCAGCGGCGACTCCGTGACAAGGGCGATATAATAACCGTAACCAAGCGTGATGAGACCTATGACGACAAGCAGCCATTTTGTTTTGGGCTCCTTTTCGCCGACTTGTCCGCCACGTAACAATTCAATCGGTTTTGCCAGATGGATATGCCTTAGATTGTTCAATAGGATAAGAATAAATATTCCTGAAAACAAGAGGACGCTATAGACGATTGAAAGTACTGATATAAAATATGTGAACTGAATATTGAATTGTAAAATGTTACTCAACAGCAAAAACATCAGCTTGCTTAAAACGATTCCACTTGTTAACCCAAGGAGCAGGCTGAGGGCTGAAGCAAAGAAAGTCTCGATAGAAATAACTTTCGCAACATGTTTCTTCTCCATGCCAAGCACGTTGAATAATCCAAATTCCTTCTTCCGTCGCTTGATTAAAAAACTGTTTGTATAAAATAAGAAGATGACGGAAAAAATCCCGATGACGTAGTTTCCTAGTGTCAGCATGGTGATCAAGGCTTCGCCACCAGACATTTCCTTCAATCCTGGGTTGCTGGATATGAAATGCATCATATAAAACATCGCGATGATAAAGATGTTGGAAAGAATGTAAGGAATATACGTTTTCCGATGTTTGTTCATGTTGCTGAGTGCCAGTTTGGAATAGAAGAATCTACGCATTTCTCCCACCGCCCGTGGCAATGATGTTTAATGTTTCTGAGATTTTTTGATACATTGCCTCATTGGATAAGGATCCTTTATAAAGCTGGTGGAAAATCGTTCCGTCTTTGATAAAGAGCACCCTTCCAGCATGGCTGGCGGCTTTTGTACTATGAGTAACCATCAAGATGGTTTGGCCTTCTTGATTGATCTGTGAAAAAATCCGCAGTAAATCATCGGATGCGCGTGAATCGAGCGCCCCAGTTGGTTCATCGGCAAGAACGAGCTTCGGATTTGTGATCAGGGCCCGTGCTACAGCTGTTCTTTGTTTTTGGCCTCCCGAAACTTCATAAGGGAACTTAGATAAAATCTCACTAATCCGTAGTTTTTCAGCTAATGGAACTAACCGGGCATTCATTTCGTTATACGATTTACCCGATAAGACGAGTGGTAAGAAGATATTATCTTGGATGGAAAATGTATCGAGTAAATTGAAATCTTGGAAAACAAAACCGAGGTTCTGCCGGCGGAATGCTGCGAGTTCTTTTTCACGAATCGTTACGATGTTTTTATTTTGCAGCATCACTTGTCCGCTCGTTGGTTGATCGAGTGCCGCTAAGATGTTTAATAGCGTTGTCTTTCCTGAGCCGGACTCTCCCATAATCGCCACATATTCTCCCTCGTCCACGGAAAAGTTTACATCCGTAAGAGCGTGGACTTGATTTCCTCCGAACCGTGTCGTATATATTTTTTTAAGATTTTTAACTTCTAATAATGTCATCGTCATGCCTCCATTTATCGTTTCTATGTTTAGTATAGCAAGGCTCTAAAGGCTGGAGACATCGCCTTTGCTTACAGATAAGCTCTCAATCTTACATTTTCGTAAGATAGGGTCATAGGTTGTCATTCTACTCCAATATTTTTTGTTTCCAAGTCGATGATAACTTTCGTGCCTCTTCCAACTTCGGATTGTATGATGATGTCATGGGACAATTTGGTTAAGATTTGTTTGCATAAATACAACCCAATTCCCGTCGATTGTTTATAGGTACGTCCATTATGGCCAGTGAATCCTTTCTCAAATATCCGCGGTAAATCTTCCGCTGGTATACCAATACCGGAGTCTTCGATAAGCAATCGTTTTCCATCCATATAAATGGAGATGGATCCTTCTTCTGTATACTTCAAAGCATTTGATAGGAGTTGGTCGATGACAAAGAGCAACCATTTTTCATCTGTTAACACTTTAAAATTCACTTCAGAATAATGCAGGGTGATTTTATTTCGAATAAATATTTTTGCATGTTTCCGTACGGCTTGTTTGATAATGGAATCTAACTCATACTGTTGAAACAAAAGGTCCGTCGATATATTTTCCAAACGTAAATACTGTAGGACAAACTCTACATATTGCTCAATTTTAAAAAGTTCCATCTCCAATTCTGCATTTTGTTCATGGTGTTCCGATTGAAGAAGAAGTCGCATCGCAGCGATAGGTGTTTTTATTTGATGGGTCCATTGCGTAAAGTAATTCACTAAATCTCTTTGTTTCTCCTCAGCTTGTACAGTCAGCTCATGCATATTATTGTGTAGGATTTGTAACAGGATGTGATATTGTTCTTCGGTAATATTTACGGGCACTGGTAACTGGTCGAGCTGGACCGTAATTGTTTTTTGCATGTTTTTTAATACGCGGACCCTTTTGGTAAACTTGAAAAAGTCCACAACAAAGAAAATCAACCCGATATACCCGCAAAGCAGGAAAGCATAGAGAATCGGGTCGAGGGGCACATGGCTGAGATAAAATACAATAGTGAAGCATAGTAGAAAGATGAAAAGCAATAATAGCGTCTTCCACTTCATTTTTAAGTAAGCCAGTAATAGATTTTGTCTGTCTTTCCTCATGTCAGTCCACCAAATAGCCGATTCCTTTCTTTGTGATGATAAACTCTTTTAATCCGATCGTTTCTAGTTTTTTTCGCAGCCGATTAATATTGACGGTCAATGTGTTGTCATCTACGAAACTATTTGTTTCCCAAAGCCGGGTCATCAATGTATCCCTGGAAACGACTTTTCCCTTATTCTCTAGTAAAATATGTAAGATTTTGTGTTCGTTTTTTGTGAGCTCCATTTTTTCGCCTTGATAGCTCAGCGTTGCATCACTGATATTTAAAATGGCTCCCCGATGCTCCAGCAAATTTGCTTGTCCAGTGAAATCATAGGTGCGTCGGAGCAAAGCCTGTACTTTCGTGGTCAGGATGGTAAGATCAAATGGCTTGGCGATAAAATCATCTCCACCCATATTAATGGCCATAACAATATTCATACTGTCTGATGCCGAAGAAATAAAAATGATTGGCACTTTAGATAGCTTTCGAATCTCACTGCACAAGGTATACCCATTGATATAAGGAAGAGAAATATCCAATAGCACCAATTGCGGATCAAAGGACACAAACGTAGACATGACTTTATTAAAATCGGTAATATACTCTACTTCATAGCCCCAAGTTTCCAAATGACATTTTATTGCTTTTGCAATGACCATATCATCTTCAACGATTAATATTTTGTACATGATAAAAACTCCATTCATCACTAAATTGATGCCTTTCTTTCATCTTACTAAATAGAACGAATATAATCACGAATAAATGACAGATTTTTCTAGAAGTAACTCAGGTCTCTGCCAAAAAAGGATTATTCCCTCAACTTGTTGAATATATAGGTATAGTTGTTGAAAACGTAAAATGGGCTGGGGGATGACGATGAAAAATTTTTGGTTGGAAGATGAAGATCAGACATATGCATTAAAACCTGTGAAAAGAAAAGATATTATCGCAGCTGAGAAACAATTAGGGGTAGAGCTGCCGGCACTGTATAAGAAATTGGTTAAAAAGCAAAATGGCGGATACATCCAACGAACCCTTTTTCCTATTTCTTTTGTTACGGATCATGTGGAAGAATTTATTGAAGTCCGTAGTTTATATGGCATTGGGGAGGATGGAATTTTAGATACGGATTACCTCATCAAAGAGTGGGGGCTTCCGAGTGATATTGTCCTCCTTGATGGCGATGGGCATACTTGGGTTGCGCTGGATTACCGAGGAAAGAAACGTAATCCGAGTGTCGTCTATTTGGAAGTGGAAGAAGGGAATGAATTCCAGCTTGCTGAAAGTTTCGATGAATTCATCGCAGCGCTACAAGAGGAAGAGTTTGATGAAGAGGAAGAAGAGATGGTCGACGATATGGACATACCGGATTTGAATAATATATCGAAAAGAGACGCGGAAGACATTTTTAGAACTAGTGAGGATGAAATATTAATCAGAAGCGTCATCATAAATATCCCATTAGTTGCCGGGGATATGAATTGGATGCTCGATCAACTTATTTACCTCTTGAAAAAACGTGATACGGAAGGAATTGCAGAAAGTGTCGCTGATTTCTTACTTATCTATTCTCGTTTCCGAAGTGAAATGGACGATAGTAAATATACCTCGTTGATGAAGAAGTTAAGGTCTCTGCCTTATCCAGGAGTGAAGATGGACCTCGAGATGATAGATGAAAACAATTGAGTACACCAATTGACGCACGAGCTGAAGGAGGACTCTAGTGGAGTTTGTGAGGAAATACATCTATATTATATTTTTTATTGCATTGTTGCTGAACTTCGTTATTTGGGATTACGTGAGAGATGAGGAATTTAAATTTGTAGAAAATACATTTCAGGCGCTATTCTTTGTGTTATTTTATATTTTTGTGAGATGGTTCTTTGGCTGGGATAAACCTAAAAAAGATGAGGATATAGAATAATAGTGAAGAATGGAGGGGAGAGATGAAGGGTAATAAAACAATTTTCGTAGCTATCATCATCTTCTTATTCTTAGTTGCGGCGACTTATTTCACTGAGATTACTAAAAGCAAAGAAGTCATCTCTGAAAAAGAAAAGGAACTGATCCAATATCAAAAAATGTATAGTGAATTACATAATGATTATCTGGAGATGAATTCAGATTATGAAAGTCTGGCAAATGAGCTATTCAACATGGAAAAGAATGTCCTTGAATCAAATGTTGGGTCAAGTGATTCTCTTCCTCACCTAGGTCCAGCTACAGTGCATCATAAGCAAATGAAAGAGAACTTAATCTCTATCTTTTATGAAAATGCTTTGGGATACCAATTGAGAATATCGAAGCCGGATTTTTACGGTAATCTAACAATAGATATAGTGAATCCTGTTATGGGAATTAACTACGATTATGTTGATTATGCAACTAAACTAGTATTTGGTGGTGTAATTACAAATAAGCAAATTAAAAAGATTAAATTAACACAGGATGAAGTTTATCATGCTAGTATTTTAAAAGTTAATAGTGATTACTTTGTTTGGTATAGCCTCGTTGAAAATAAATCAACTCCTGAAGAACCGTTTGAGGTGAACATTAAAGCTCTCGATGATGAGGACAATGTTATATGGGAAAAGACGGTTGATGAAGCAATAAAATAAGGAGGCGCTGATCATGAATATTTCGATCATTAAACCAACCACGGAACATGCTAAAGAAATTAGTAGAATTTGTTCAGTGGGCTGGCGTCAAACTGTCGAAGGTTATTATAGTGAAGAATATCAAATTAAAAATATAGAATACTGGTATAACCACGAACGAGTAGTTGAGGATATCACCAAAGGTGCATATACACATGTTGCGATGGTAGATAAGAAAGTTGCAGGGACAATTGGAGGTGCCGTCACCGAACCTGGTGTCAGTGAGATTTTTGTTTTTTATGTGGATGATGTATACAGATATAAAGGGATAGGCACGAAACTATTAGATGCGTTTACCAAGGAACATATGAAGAAAGGTGCAACCGAACAATATGTATCTGTACAAGAAGGAAATGAACTTGGTATCCCATTCTATAAATCGCGTGGATTTCAACAAAGAAAGGAAGATAATAAACGCTTTTGGAGACGGATTCGAGACTAAATACATAGGTGAATTTCTCAATCTATATGTTGAAAATAGAGTGGTTGGGATACAGTTAAGCTGGAGGTGTTAATCTAAAATGATTAATCACCTTTTTTGTTTATATTTGGTAATGGGATTGGTTAGTGAAGTTGTTTTTAAAGTAAACGTCAAATAATCCACACCTAGTTTTAGATGTGGACTATTGTTATGATTTATTTAGTTTTATTTGGTACACGACATTCCGCTGGAATGGACGGTGACCAAGGTAGTAGTTGATCCAATTTCGGTTTGTCAGTCATGTCCATATTTGGCAGCTGTTCAAATAAATATTTCAGGTAATTAAATGGGTTTAATCCGTTTTCCTTCGCCGTCTCCACAATGCTATAAATAATTGCGCTGGAATTAGCTCCCTTTGCGGTATTGCTAAACATCCAGTTTTTTCTTCCGATCACAAACGGCTTTATAGACCGTTCCGCCCGGTTGTTATCGATTT
>NZ_JAMBON010000031.1 GCF_023715655.1 Oceanobacillus luteolus
CCGAAATTGGATCAACTACTACCTTGGTCACCGTCCATTCCAGCGGAATGTCGTGTACCAAATAAAACTAAATAAATCATAACAATAGTCCACATCTAAAACTAGGTGTGGATTATTTGACGTTTACACATCCTCAAAATTATACTCTTCTTTAATCTCCTCCCACTTATCATAAACTTGTTTATCATATTTCAAAGATTCATCCACTGCTTCTTCAGAAAGCCGAATAAGCTCCCATGCTTCATCTTCTGTCAATGTGCCAGCTAAGAGTCCTTCGACGGCTTCCGTTTCTAAATGTACCGCTTCACTTAATGCATCCATCCAATTACGGATTAATTCATGATATTCTTTAGTTATTTCATATTTCGGATCTTTGGAATGGATGTAATCTTGGATTTCCTTCAGAGCTGGAATGATCTCATTTTTTTGCAACTCCAATGCATCCTCTTCCGATGTCATCCAGAGTATTTCATCATTCAATTCAAGCAAATCATCCATCCTAGGATTCACATAATCAACCATATCATTATGGAACTCCAGCACTTCATCCGCTTCCGCTGAACTGCACGCTGTAAGGAGCCATATAGAAGATAACGCAATGACAGCGTATATTATTTTTTTCACTGTGAACCTCCTCCCCTTTACATTACATGCAACCTTGGCTCGTCTGATGCAGAATAAAGGGTAGGAGGGTTGTATCTTTAGAACCCCAATTAACATCTCAAATTTACATATAACGACAAAAAAACCGGTCCCCACGTGTGGAAACCGATTTTTGAATACGTATTTATGCTAATTTAGCAAGGATTTCACGGATAAATGCAGGTTCGTCTTTCGGTGTGCGTGAAGTGATCACATTTTCACTGACTATTACTTCTTCATCTTTGTATTCTGCACCTGCCAATTTCACGTCATCACGGATACCGATATAGCATGTTGCTTGCTTTCCTTTTAAGATATCCGCACTGATCATTACCTGTGGTCCATGACAAATTCCAGCGACTAATTTATCTTCTTGGTTGATTTCTTTTACGAAGCGAACGACGTCATCATTCACACGTAAAGCTTCTGGAGCTCCTCCACCAGGGATGATGACAGCATCGAAGTCCTCAGCCTTCGCTTCAGCCGCTCCGATGTCAGCTGTATAGGAGACCGTGCCCTTTTTCCCGTCACATGTTGCTCCTTTTTCCAAACCGATAATAACTGTTTCATGTCCTGCTTCTTTCACCGCTTCATAAGGATTTTTCATCTCAGAATCTTCAAATCCACTTGCTAAAAGAAATGCTACTTTCGCCATTTAAATACCTCCAGTACTAAATGTATTCAGAATAATTATAATTTACGTCTGACAAAATAGCAAAACAAGTGCTTGATGAACGAGTATCATCAGGCGACTACCCTCAAGCCAATTACACTTACAATAATCCCTATCATACAGACCACGCGCCAAGGACTTCTCGACTCGTTAAAAAACAGGATACCGACCAGCGTTGCACCTACAGTCCCAATACCCATCCATACCGCATAGGCAATGGATAAAGGGATTTCTTCCAAGGCGAGACGCAATAGCATAAGACTGATGATAAAACCACCAATGACAAGTAAATAGCCGAACCAACTGCTTTTCTCTGATACTTTTTTCAAACCGACGACTCCTATAATTTCTGTGGAGCCTGCAAGAATCAAATAGAGCCAACTCATTTACTCACATCCCCTTCAGCTTCTGACGTCCATTTCAGACCGACAATAAAAATGACAAGCAGTATGATGAAAAATATTTTTAGAAAACTTAACGGTTCTTGAAAAACGAATGTGTCAACGATGACTAAGCCAGCTGTACCTATTCCAGTGAACACAGCATAAGCAGTCCCAACTCCCAACTGTTTCACCGCCCGAATGAGTAAATCAAAACTGACAATGAGCGTAATCAATAACGGCCCTGCAAGCATATCGACTTTTAAGGCAGTAGCCCAAATTATTTCCAGTAAACCAGCTACGATTAAATAAAACCAGGCACGATTCGGACTTTCCTTTTTCTCTTTCGTACGTTTTTCCTTTGTTTTTTCTATACTCTCTTTTTTCTTGCTCGGAAATAATGTTTCAATGAGCTCAATGATGAGATGAATGATTAAGACGGTTTTCCATATTCCACTAATGACATTTACCGTATGGATCTTATAAATATTTACACCTTTGTTAAGGAAGTTTTCTTTTATAAAAACTATATAAGAATCGCTGCCTAACTCTGAGAGCGGCAGAACACCAACAATCAGCACAAACACGATATGCACTACGACAAACAGAATGAGATGGTACAGGAAAACATCCCATTTTGCACCTTTTTTTCTAGTTTGCCTCGCCACGTCCCTCAGCCTCCTTCCCGTTTTGCTCGTATCGATCCAAAATCTGTTCGATATATTCCATCGTTTCTTTATCCAAACCTAATACTTTCTCCGATTGTCCGCTATTTTCCGGTTTAATTTTTTCCCAATATTTATCAATGATCGCGTCATCAATCTGCAACTCTTGCTGGATAAATTCCATCATTTCCTTGGCAAGCTCTTGCGAAGGCTTGGAGTCAACAGGCTCCCTTTTTGTTTGATGTACTTTCTTCAAAAGATTCATCCACTTTTTCGTTTTTTCATCATGTGTCGTTAGATTAGGCATTTGTTTGATGAGAATGGTTTGTTCTTCTTCTGTAAAATTACGGTGAAGGAAGCTATCGATATGGTCGGATTGAACGGATTGAATAATATCTAATATAAACTGTGTCGACACGTCCCCCGTCAATTCCAGAGCATGCAAGACACCGTGCAGACTTTGTTCCAGTGCATCCAACCTCTGTTTTTCTTCTTGTATTTTTCCAATCTCCATTTCAAAAACTTGTTTCCATGTTTCGACTTTGGTCGTTTTTGTGTTTTCGAGTATCATCGGTTTGATTTGGGATAGTTTAAAGCCAAGCTTTTTCAACACGATGATTTGTTGAAGCTTGATGAGATCGTCCTTCGTGTAATAACGGTATCCTGTATCCGACTTTTTAGAAGGGGTAAGCAAACCTATTTCATCGTAATAATGAAGCGTTCTTACACTCACATCTGTTATTTTAGAAAGCTGTCCGACTAAGTACATTCCTTACACTCCTTTATTAAAGGTAATTTGTATAGTCCTATATTAAACTCTAACGCAAACGTTAGGGTCAAGGTTTTTTTGGAAATAATAATGGAAAGGTACACATAAAAATAAAAAGGGTATTTTTTTGATTAAAATCATCTTTCAAATCTGGAAAAGAAAGGAATTCACTCCCTTTGACATAACCCATCACTTATTTTATAATCATTACATAACGATAATAATTATAAAATAGTAATAGTTATAGATGGTTATTTGATTTAATAATTAAAAGTCAAAGGGGAGAGTGAAATGTTAACTTACTTAATGAAGACACGACCTGGTCAATTTTTACTTACTGGTATTATATTTATTGTTTTAGGGTTCATCTTTACACAAATTAACGAAACGTATAGTACATACGCATTTTATGTAGCCATCTTCTTTTTAGGATTTTATGCCGCAAAAGATGCTGTAGTGGATACAATTCAATCCAAGTCCCCCAATGTGGATTTACTGATGATATTGGCAGCATTAGGCGCAGTTTTAATTGATTATGAATCCGAAGGGGCTTTATTGCTACTCATCTTTGCCGGAGCCGAGGTACTGGAAGATTATGCATCTGACAAATCAACGAGCGCCATATCCGAGCTTATGGCTCAAGTGCCAGCGACAGCACAAGTACTAAAAGAAAATGGAGAAATCCATGAAGTGCCTACGAAGGAATTGAGAGTAGGCGATACCGTTGTAGTGACAAAAGGAGAACAAATCCCTATCGACGGCTACACAGACCGGAAAACATTGGTTAATGAAGCTGCGTTAACGGGAGAATCCGTCCCTGTAGAAAAAGATACGGGTGATGAGATTTTTGCCGGAACCATCAATGAGGGAAATGTCGTTCATCTTACAGTAAATAAATTAAGTAGTGAAACTGTCTTTTCAAATATTATCCGGATGGTGGAAGAAGCTCAAAACCGGCCATCAAAAATTTCTAAATTCATTGATCGGATTGAAGCGAAATACGTTATTGGTGTATTAGTTGCCGTTCCGATTTTTATTTTCATCCTCTATGCTTTTCAAGATTTCACTTTCCAAGAATCGTTTTATCGAGGAATGGTATTACTGACCGTAGCAAGTCCCTGTGCCTTAGTCGCTTCAGCAACCCCGGCCACATTAAGTGCGATTAGTAATGGAGCAAAGAATGGGGTTCTATTCAAAGGCGGGGCAGCGATGGAAGCACTGAGCACGATGGATGTATTGTACAGCGATAAAACTGGAACGTTGACCTATGGAGAGTTCCAGGTTACTGATTATGAAGTAGATGAAGATATTTTAAAAGAAGTGGTATACATGGAACAACAATCCAGCCATCCGATTGCGGACGCGATTGTAAATACATTTCCAGAGTTGGACTTGGATAAAGTTGATCAGACGGAGGCCGTAGAGGAAGTAGCCGGCTCGGGAGTACAGAAAGGCGATATCATGGTCGGCAAACCTTCCGCGTTCGATTCCTTTGAAGATGTGAATGGTTATCGCAGTAAAGTGATGGAAGGAAATACGATGGTTTTCGTAGGGAAAGGTAATGAGATTGTCGGATACTTCTCTCTCGCAGACCAAGTACGCGAAGAATCGAAGCAAGCGATTGATGGTTTCCAAAAGGAAGGAATTCATGTTTCCCTATTAACCGGGGATAATGAATTGGTTGCGAAAAAAGTTGCTGAAGAAGTAGGCATAGATGAGTATGTCGCTTCTTGTCTGCCAGAAGACAAAATCAGCTATGTTAATGATAGTCAGAAAAAAGGTAAAGTAGTTGGCATGATTGGAGACGGCATTAACGATGCTCCCGCACTTGCGAACGCAGATATAGGAATCGCAATGGGTAGCGGTTCTTCTGTCGCAATGGAGTCAGCTGATGTCGTCATCGTCAAGAATAACCTTGCAAAGTTGTTTTATAGTTTTAAACTGAGCCATAAACTGAACCGGATCATTCTAGGAAATGTTGTATTTTCTATTGCTGTTATTATTACATTAATTATCCTGAACCTGTTTGGCTTATTGAATTTACCGATGGCAGTTGTATTTCATGAAGGCTCTACTATTTTAGTTATCTTGAACGGCCTCCGTTTATTATTAGCGGGGGAGCAGGCCCCCCGCGTTTGAGGCTGACTCCTTATCCGTTTTTGGTAAGTTCATTTACTGCCAAAATGGCATCTGCAACTTGTTCTGGTGTCAGATCTGAATCCATATTTCGAGCTGTTTCACCTTCCGCAGTTGCCAACTCACCGATTTTCAATAAATCTTCATAGGAAGCATCTTCCAAATGAAGCTCTTTCAATGTAGTTGGCAGTTCAATTGCTTGGAAGAAGTGGGCATAGCGGAGAATTTCTGTATCCGGATACCCTTCCAATACTAATTGAGTCAGGATACCATAGGCTACTTTCTGGCCATGAGTCAGATTGTGGACTTCTCCCTCCAATGCCGTGAATCCATTATGGACGGCGTGGGCAGCTGCTAATCCACCATTTTCAAAACCTAATCCGGATAACAATGTATTCGCTTCAATAACTGCTTCAACTTGCGGAGTCACTAACCCTTGTTTAGCCGCTTTATATGCTGCAGGACCTTGTTCAAATAAAATTTCTTCCGCCTTTTCAGCAATTGCCTGTGCAGCAAGCGTAGCCTTTCCACCTGCCATCGTGTTCGAATTTCTTTTTTGTGAAGCTCTGGCCTCCACAAGGGTCGCCATCGCATCTCCCATACCTGAAGCTAAAAAGAGGACCGGTGCGCCAACGACAACTTTGGAATCGACCAACACTAAATCCGGGTTCTTATTATAAAACTTGTAACTTTCAAAAACCCCTTCATCAGAATAAATGACGGACAGTGCACTCGTTGGCGCGTCGGTTGAAGCTGTAGTCGGTGCAATGACAACCGGTACATCGAGTGCATCTGCTACTGCTTTAGCCGTGTCAATTGTTTTCCCGCCACCTAGACCAATAATGACATCTGTATTTTTATCTTTGCCTACACCGGTAAGACGATCGATTTCTGTATTGGAGGCTTCGCCAGAGAATTCTTCGAATGTGTAGGAAATATCCGCCGCCTTAAAACTTTCTTCCACTGCGTCGCCAGTGATTCCCCAAACAACACTGTCAGATAGGACAAGCGGTGTCGTTCCTATTTTTCCGACCTCTTCTCCAAGTTGGCTAATAACACCAGCACCTTGAATATACTTTTTCGGTGAAATAAATACCCTCTTTTGCATGTTGACTTGCTCCCTTCACTCAAATGAATTTTGTCGATCAAATAAACCATTCGCACTTAAGTTGTTTGCTCGACTGCCCTTTTTTAAGTTCAACTTATCTATACCCTATTTTTTCCTTTTTACTACCCTTTTATGGGGAAGTTTTTCTTCAGTTTTTCCTCTGAATATACTCCAAAGTATGATGCTCAACATGTTCTTCTAGATTTTCTATAAAGCAGGGTAAAGCTATAACAACATTGAATAATAATTTAACAGCAACCAAAATAGGAAACGATGGAGGTGGAGCTAGTGGTCCCATATTTTGGGGTAACGGAGAATGGCTTGAGACAAAAAGGGGTCAGTTAACTGCTATTGTATTACTTGAGAGTGAGTAATTGGACCCTACACACTTTATGGCTTTAAAGATTTAGTATGCTTCTATCAACATAAGGATGATTGCAAGAACCATCTAGTTAACAGGCTTTAATGAGAAGTTGAACAATCGGGCAACACTTATTTATTACAAAAAAATAATGATATTCTAGGAGTGATAGTAATGATACAAGGATTATATGAAGCACATTTACCAGTAAAAGACCTAGAAGTTTCCATGAAATTTTACGAAAAGTTAGGATTGAAATTTGCTTGGCGTGATGAAGATACGGCCTTCTATTGGATAGAGGAAGGGAAAAGTTGGTTAGGATTATGGGAAGGCGAAGAGGTCCAAACCCCTTATCACCCGGCACTAAGACATGTCGCTTTCCGAGTTACATATGATGATTTGAAAGAATCCTTAAAATGGCTGGAATCAATCCAAATCGAAGCTGTTCCATTTGGAAGTCAAACATCCGTCGATCCATTCATCAGACCACATCAAGGCAATGCCTCCGTCTATTTTGATGATCCGGATGGGAATAGCTTAGAGCTGATGTGTCATGTCGATGTTCCGGATGAATTGAAACATATTGAGGATAAGTTGTCCTTTGATGAATGGGAAAAATTATTAGATGAGTTAAAATAGGTGCTCCTGGAACAGAGGTGGAAGCGTGGAAATTAAGGTTTTACAAATTGAGGATGCACGTTGTTAAGCCTAGTTTAGTTCTCACGTTACATTGTAACTTGATTTCGAGAGTAAGAAGGAACGCGAGACAGTCTCACGTTACCTTGTGGCTCCATTTCGAGAGTAAGAGAGAACGCGAGATGGTCTCTCGTAACCTATATACAAGTTTTTTACTGAAAGAGGTAACACAAGAATATTATCTTGGTTCAACAAGATAAATCAGGAGGAGATTTAGATGAATAATCGTCTGAAAATCACTCTCTTCACTATCTCCATCGCAATCTTTGGTTATCATATGTTCCACTTATTTTATCTTTGGCCTAATATCCCGGAGAGGATTGCAATTCATTTTACCGGTAGTGGAACAGCGGATAATTGGGGATCTAAATACTTTCTATTAGCCATCCCAGTACTTAGTATTTTCATTTGGCTATTTATTGGTTTTCTAGTAAAGCGCCCAGAAAAGATGAACTACATTAATCTAACAGAGGCGAATAAAGAAATTCAGTACAAACGAATGGAAATCGTCATGCTGCTCCTGCAAAATGTCAGTTTTATCGCTTTTATACTGATTAATGAAGCGATGTTGAGAAATGCAGTTGGAATGGCCTCTGAGCTTCCCTTTTACCTCGCCCTTATTCTTCTTGCCATTTGTGTAGTTGCTCCTTTTTACCTTTTGATATGGTCCTACTAGTTAACAAATTAATAAACCCACTACGCTCAACCAACGTAGTGGGTTCTAACCGATTATGAATCTTTTATTTCCAACTTACGTACTTTATCAGGTGTGACATCATTTCCGAGCGGGTCTACCACCTTCATTCCAGAAAAAGTACCGAGTACTTGTCCACGGATGGCACCTAGATACTCTTCTCTAAGTCTTTTTTGTTCCACTTTTTCCGTCACTGTTAATCCTATTTCACGTTGCTTTTTTGCTAACTCGTTAATTCTCGGTAAGATATTTATCATCTTTTCCACCTCTCTCATTTCTAATCTTTTATAGGTGCAAGTTTTGCTTCAATCTCTTTACGACGCTCTTCTAAAAACGGTGGTAAATCAAGTTTTTCGCCTAGTGTTTCTATATCCTCATCAACTAAAAATCCCGGTTCGTCGGTAGCAATTTCAAACAGTATTCCATTCGACTCAAGGAAGTAGAGACTCTTGAAATAATGGCGGTCAACAATACCAGAAGAATGGAATCCTCTTTGTTTCACCTGTTCCGCCCAATATTCGAGTTCCTCATCTGTTTTAACCCGAATTGCCAAATGATGTACACTGCCTCGGCCTGGTCTTTCGGATGGTCCGTCTTGATATTTCACTACGATTTCTCCAAAAACCTCTCCCTCGATCGATTGAAAAATTGCTTCACTTTCATTACGGCTCACTTCGGTATAACCAAACATATCAGTCAAAGTTCTTGCCAACTTATCAAGCCTTTTTACAGTCATTTCCACAGGTCCCATACCCTGTATTTGATGCTCCTCAGGGACATTTGATTTTTCCCATGTTTCCCAGAAATCGAGTCTCTCCCCTTCGCCGACAAGTAACACTAGTCGAAGTCCATCCGGATCCTCAAATTTCAGGGCAGGACGATTTGCATACGTTCCGATTTCTGCATGATATACCTCATGCTCTTCAAATCTCGCTTTCCAGTAATGAAGACTTTCTTCTGACGGAACGAGCAATCCAATTCTCGTAATGGCGTTTGTACCGCGATACGTATAGCCTGCCAGAGGAATTTCGAAAAATGTCAGCTCCGTGCCGGGACTTCCGGTTTTATCTCCATAAAACAAGTGATACATCGATGGATCATCTTGGTTGACCGTCATCTTTACTCGGCGTAAACCGAGAATATTTTTATAGAAATGGTTATTATCATTGGCGTTTTTAGTTATCATCGAAATATGATGGTGTCCTGGAATATTATACATATTGATTCTCCTTTTTTATCATTTTACTAATCAAGTGAAATTGAAAAAAATAAATTTATAGAGATTCCAATTTGCTTTGTGTATGTTTCTGAAGTTTCGACATTAATTGGTACAATGTTTTCTGTTCTGCTTCTGTTAAACAGTCATCCAGCAAAGACGTTTGGAAGGCTAACTGATGGCCAAATACTTCCTCCACCTTCTCCTGTCCTTTTTGTGTAAGGGATACCCAATTTGTTTTCCAATCTTTCTTGCGTTGAATATAACCTTCCTGATCGAGCCGAGTGAGCATACGGGATATTCCCCCCTCTGAAACGGTAACTTTCTCAGCAAGCTCTCTTTGCGTAATCGGTTGGTAACTCGCAACCTGATTCAATACATCAAACTGGGCTACAGTGATGCCAAATGGCTTTAAATATTCATTTGATAGTTTATTACTTTGATGTGTGAAACGGGTAATCCTCAGCCAAATTAATGAGCCAAGTGTATTTTTCTTCATATATGCTCACTTCCTTTCGTTACTATCACTTTACCACTCAATTGATAAATTTGCAATTAATAAGTTTTGAATTCAGTATTCCTAACTCAACTTATTTTTTTCAAAGCAAAAGTGAAAGAAGCGATCCAGTTTTTTGAGTAACACCGGAATACAATGCAACATTTCGTGGAGCACTTGATAATGAACAGCAAAACATTCGTCATCATGGGGGCTTGCATGGGAATTTTAGGTCCCGTTAATCTTCTATCAAACGTTTACTCACCCATCCCATTCGGCCAGTTCCAAAAGTTCTAAATCTTTTACATAAATAGTCTTAGTTAATCATGTTAATCCAAATATTTTGAATTATAATGCATTATATGCACTAAATTACATACTTGGAGGGACTTTCATGAAAAAGAAACTATTAACACTCTGTCTTGCTGGAACTCTAGTAATCGGTGGAACATCTATCACTTCCCCGCTTGTCAATGCGGCTGGGAATGGTCCTAACTATGGAGGGAATGAAACGATAAACACCTCTATTCTTTCTACTTACCAAGAAATGGTTGATTTCCTAGAGAAACAAGAAGCAAAACAAGAAAGAATGGAAATAGAAGTCATTGGCCAAACCGTAAAAGGACGAGATATTCACCTTGTAAAATATATATCCAATCCAGAAAATCCAACTATTCTATACTTAACTCAACAACACGGAAATGAACAATTAACTACAGAAGGAACACTAGAATTCATTAAGCATTTAGGAACAGGAAAAACAAAGGGAGTATTGGATCATGTTAACGTGCTAATATTACCTATGTTAAATGCGGATGGTGCGATGGGGGACGTGAATTTTTCATTAGAGGATTATATCGCTAGTGGTGATCGTCATCTAACTAGATATAATGCGAATGGTGTAGATATAAATCGCGACCATATTGACAAAATAGAACCTGAAACACAAGCTTTGCATGAAAATGTTTTACAGAAATATGATATTGATTACATGATTGACCTCCATCATCAAGGAGCTGACAGAGTAATCAATGGGGATGAATTAGTCTCCGGGTCCATTCTTTACCCGACCACACCTAATGTCAAAGAAGATGTAGTGGAAAAGTCCAAACAATTGGGTGCTGTCGTCTACAATGAACTGAGTCCAAAAGGTTGGGCTCTCTTAGGAAAATACCCTGGTGGAAGCGCGGAAACAATTGCTCGTAATGGAGTTGCTGTACAATATGATATTGCTACCCTTTTATTTGAAATGCGCGGGATGTCTGACCATAACGACCCATCGCGAGTCATCGGGCAAAAGAGTAATGGTTATCTAATTAAACAGACTGTTAATACGCTAGATGCAACACTAAGAGCTGTTGCAGACGGATCTATAAACAATCAAGACGTGTCTTTCTGGGATACATTACCAGAGCAAACTACTAAAACCAACGAATAATATGGACAGTGTAACTACTAAATTAGAAAAATGACACTTGAAGAAGGTGTCATTTTTTTCTGTTAAAAGATAAGGAGATTCCGGTCAGGAAGCTAATAATTTATACTATATTCTTTTAAGGATGAAGGAGCCAACTCACCCTTGTGAATATGGATTCATCAATAATAACAAATATACAATCTAGTAATCAGTTAGACCCACCAACATTACAATTAATCGTTATTTTCACAAAAAATAGGAATTAACGCCTATAAACATTAGGAAGAAATCACCTAGTAATACTATTTAAACTATTATAGAATTTATAGTAATATTCTAAACTACCAAAATTTACTAGGAGGTTACTAATTTGAAGAAGAATAGCAAGCTATTATCCATCGTTCTTGCCATTTTATTAGTAGTAGGAGGATTTAGTGCACCAGCCTTTGCACACCAAACAATCACACCTCCACAGCAAATTTTGAAAGACCCGATCGACAATAAGGTCATCAATAAAATCAATGTCGATAATATCTATGACAACATCGACCATTTGCAACAAACGCCAAGGGTTGCTTCTACACCGGAAGAGTATGCGGCCGTTCAGTATGTGAAGGAACAATTTGAATCCTATGGCTATGATGCTGAAATCCAAGAGTTTGAATACTTCGGGTATACAGCGCCTCATACAGTCGAACTGGCAATAGACGGTACCAATGTAGATACCCTCCCATTTACGTACACTCCTAGTGGAGACGTTCAGGCGGAGTTGGAATATGTTGGGTTTGCAACGGAAGAGGAGTTGGAAGGGGTAGACCTAAGCGGTAAAATCGCTCTCGTTCAACGTGGTTCCAATTCTTTTGCAGAAAAAGTTGTCAATGCTTCTGAAAAAGGAGCAGTAGGTGTTATTATTTTCAATAATACATCTGGTGTCATTAATGGAACCCTCGGTACTACGGACGATCGTTACGTTCCTGTCGTTTCCATTACGCAAGCCCAAGGGGAAGAACTTGTCACCAAGCTTGAGAATGGTGAAGCTGTGCAAGCTTCCTTACAAGTTGTAGGAGCATCTGCCGGACTGCGTACATCTCATAACGTCATTGCTTCTAAGAAACCGACCAATAAAAAGAAAGACACCGGTAAAGTCATCACCGTAACGTCTCACCATGACTCTGTGCCAGGGGCACCAGGAGCGAATGATAATGCTTCAGGAACGGCAATGGTACTAGAATTGGCACGTGTATTTAAAAATCTACCAACTGATACAGAACTCCGCTTCATCACTTTCGGTGCAGAGGAGTTAGGCTTGATTGGTTCCAGACACTATGTCGCCAACTTACCACAAGCAGAACGGGACCGCATTGTTGCGAATTTCAACCTCGACATGGTCGGAAGCCGTGATGCGGGAGATTTAGTTGTGAATTCAGTAGATGGAGAACCTAACTTAGTAACAGATCTGACACAAGCATCCAGCCTACGTCTAAATGGCGAACCTACTAGACTTGGACGTAGTGGAAGCAGTGACCACGTCCCATTTGCGGAAGCTGGTATTCCAGCAGCACTGTTCATCCATAGCCCATTGGAGCCTTGGTACCACACATCAGAAGATACGATCGATAAAATCAGTAAAGAAAAGCTTAAAGATGTAGCTCAAATCGTTTCAACAGCAATCTATGACTATGCACGCTTTGACAACCAAAATCCAAAACCAAAGCAACAGCTTAAGAAACAGCAGCTACCAGAACAATTCTATTATGAAGAAAGCATTAACTAAAACATAAGAACCAGCTACAGTAGCTGGTTCTTCTTTTTGTACACTGATATGATATGGTTGTTGAGTCTTCGCTATCTGACTAATGCTAATGACTTCTGTCAAAGGTAAAGAGGATATATTTACATTGCGGAACATGAGGTGAATGAATTGAGCTTATTACTCGTAATGATCGGCGGTTTCTTTGGGGCAATTTGCAGATTTGCTATGGGGGAATGGATTCAAACTAGTTATGGATTCCCATTAGACACCTTTATAATCAACCTCATTGGCTGTTTTAGTTTAGGATGGTTTTTGACATTCATCAACAGGAAGAAAAAATTTAAAGCGGAATATACACTGCTCATTGGAACTGGATTTATCGGTTCCTTTACAACCTTCTCCACGTTTTCCGTAGAAATTCTAGACTTGTTTCAAGATGGTCTTGTTTTCTTGGGTGTAATCTATATATTGGCATCAACGTTAATTGGATTTATTTTCGTATATATAGGTCATAAATTAGCTTTAACTAGAAGAAGAGAAGTGATGTAGCATGATTTGGATTGTCGGGATAGGCGGAGCTTTAGGTGCAGCAGCACGATTTATCATAGGAAAGTGGATTAGTGGAACTACACAAACACCTTTCCCATTAGCTACTTGGATAGTAAATATCACAGGTTCATTTTTATTGGGTTTGCTGACTCAACTTCACCTCACTAATCATATCAGCGAATTGTTATGGCTGTTTGTTGGAGTTGGTTTTTGTGGAGCATTTACGACCTTCTCCACCTTCGGACATGAAACGGTGACTCTACTTCAAGCCAACAAAGTGAAATTAGCTGTGATTTATGTTTTCACTTCAATTACGGTAGGGCTAATCTCGGCAATGATTGGTTTTTCTCTTATGAGTTAGACCAAATGTCTAAAAGAACCCCACCATATAAACGAAATCACGTCATATACAGCGGGGTCTCCAATGCTAACGAATCATTAATCTTCTTTCTCTTCTTGCCTGCGCATCCTTAAAAAGCACTTTTTCTTCTTCGGTTTCAGGGATAACGCCATTAACTTTTGTCGGAAGCCCTTCACTATCCACCGCAACCATCGTTAAAATAGCTGTAGTAGTAAGTGTTTCTACACCTGTCTCGGAATGTTGACATTTCACTTTCACATAAACTTCCATAGATGTCCTGCCAGTAGATATGACCACGCCTTCTAAAGTTAAGATATCTCCCACTTTAGCTGAAGATAAAAAAGTCACGGTGTCTATCGAAGCTGTCACAACAATCTTTCCACTATGTTTCATTGCTGTAATGGCGGCTATTTCATCAATATAAGCTAAAACGGTACCACCGAATATGGTCCCCATATGATTCGTATCGGGCGGTAAAACAAGTTTCGTTTGAATCGTTCTGGAAATGCTTGCAGGTATCTTTTCTCCCATGATGACCCCTCGTTTCCTAAATTAGTTGCACTTATAAATCATCAAACCCATTCAAGTCACTAGTTTTTGTATATTGTCTCGACTTCTGTTCAAAGAAATCTGTTTTCGTCCCATCAAAATTGTCGACATAAGCTCGAATCCATTTCATAGGGTTTTCGATATGTTCTGGATAAATTTCACTGAGGCCCATCATCCGCAGCATTTTATTCGCCCGATATTTGATATAGCCTGTCATTTCATCCAAATCAATCCCATCTACATTTTCCAGCACATAATGAGACCATTCGATTTCCGAGTCAACAGACTTTTGAAAATGCGTATAAACCCAATCGGTGAATGCTTTCGTATTATATTCTGGATTTTCTTCCAAGGTTGCCCGGAACAGCTCCGAAATAAAACGGCCATGCTCCAATTCATCCCGATTGATATAGCTGATCATCGTAGACGTACCGACCATTTTATTTTGCCTCGCCAAATTATAAAAGAATGCGAATCCCGAATAAAAGAACATTCCTTCCAATAATGATGTATAGAATAATGTCTTCAAGATATTATCTATGGTCGGCTCTTCGACAAATTCATTATATTGCTTCATAATCTTTTCATTACGCTTTAAGAGCACAGGGTCCTTTCTTCCGTGCTGAAAAGCTTCATTCTGCTCATCCAAAGAGACAACGGACGAGAGCACATAGGAATAACTTTCATTATGAACGGCCTCTTGCTGGGCAATGACGGCCATAATCGATTGCACCGAAGCATCGGTTGCATATAAAGAGATAAGCAGCGCAGTTCTTGTCTGTGGTGCATCTAATGTCGATAACAGTCCAATTATTTTTAAATACGCCTCTTGTTCAGCGGCTGTCAATCCAGGAAACTGCTTCACATCACTGGACATATTCACCTCATCGGCTTGCCAGTAATTCCCTAATAACCGCTTATACATTTTATACCAATGCGGATAAGCAATGTCGTTCCAGTTTAAAATACCGCTCGATTTTCCGCCAAACAGTGCCGTCGATTTATTAGGATTCAGCGGCTCTAATGTTTTCGCTTTTTCAAGCAAAGACTTTGTCATGTTGCACTACTCCTTCCACCCATGCTTTCACTTTTTCTTCCTGACTGCCACGCGGGGATTGTTCAATCTTCAACCCAGGCCATTTGCTTTGATAAAATTTCGTCAGCTTGTCCACTGCCGCACAGTATAAATCATCACCACCGAATTGTGTGTCACCTGTACCGAAGACTGCGATGTTATCCGGCTTATATCCGATTTCCCATATCAATTCTTTCGTTTCTTCGGGTACCCGTCCATAATCCCAAGTGAATGTTCCAAGAAAAACGACATCGTATTCCTCAGGATGAAAAGGGGGACTAATTCCAATGCGATGCATATCTACCTCAATACGATGTTCTAAAAGCTGCTCCTCAATCAGTTCTGCTACCTCTTTCGTATTTCCGCTATAAGATAAATAAGGGATGATCGCTTTCAACTTTGACACCACTCACATTCTTCGACGTCATTGGAAGTCGACCTCACATAATACGTTGTCTTCAAGCCCTCTCTCCAAGCTTGAAGATGCAGATCAAGCAAGATCGATGCTCGAATCGTATTTGGGACATAAAAGTTAAAGGAGATACTTTGATCGATATGCTTTTGTCTTGCCGCATTTTGTCGTACCGACCAACGCTGATCGACAATATACGCAGAACGGCGATAAATATGATACGTGTTGTGATCTAGATCTGGTGCTGTCACCGGGATACGGAAATCCTTTTTCTCTTCACTGTAAAACGGCTTAAACACCGGATCAATGCTTGCAGTGGAACCAGCAATCATGGACGTGGATGAATTAGGTGCCACAGCCATAAGATAACTGTTTCTAATGCCATGTTGCTTGATATCCTCTTTCAGAGCTGTCCACTTCTCATCGTGATATCCTTTTTGGTCAAAGTATTTTCCTGTGCTCCACTTGCTGCCTTCGAAATAAGGATAACTCCCTTTTTCCTTCGCCAAATCCGCACTTGTTTTAATCGTGTAATACGCAATTTCTTCATATAATTCATCGGCATATTGAACGGCTTCGTCTGTTTCCCATTTAATATTTTTCAGTGCAAGCAAGTGATGCCAACCAAATGTGCCAAGACCGATTGCACGATACTTTTGATTTGTGATTTGCGCTTGTTTCACCGGAAGATTGTTAATATCAATGACATTATCAAGCATGCGGACTTGGATGGTAATCAGACGTTCCAACACATTGTCTGTCACTGCCCGTCCCAAATTAATGGAGCTAAGGTTACAAACAACAAAGTCTCCCGATTTATATTTTTTCACAATCACGTCTTCATCTTCGATATATTCTTCGATTAATTGTGTTGGTGATTGGTTTTGGGTGATCTCTGTACAAAGATTAGAACAATAAATGATACCCGTATGTGTATTGACGTTTTGGCGGTTTACTTCGTCCCGGTAAAACATGAATGGCGTTCCAGATTCAAGTTGTGAACGCATAATGCGTTTCATGATATCGATTGCTTTTACTTTCTTCTTACTCAAATTTTCATTCTGGACACAAGCTTCATATTTGGTTCTAAAGGAGCCGCTCCCTTTTTCTTCGTCATAAAAGTCCTCTAGCGCAAAGCCCATCACTTGTTTCACTTCATGAGGATCGAATAAATACCAGTCTTCGCGCCTTTCGACAGCTTCCATAAATAAATCTGGTAATGTGACACCCGGGAAAATATCATGTGCTCGCATCCGGTCATCCCCATTGTTCAATTTCAAGTCGAGGAAGGCCTCAATGTCCTGATGCCAAACATCCAAATAAACCGCGATGGCTCCCTTCCTAGTACCAAGCTGATCGACACTGACCGCCGTATTATTCAACTGCTTGATCCATGGCACGACACCGCTGGACATGCCTTTAAAACCTTTTATCGAACTTCCACGGGCTCTCACTTTCCCCATGTACACACCAATTCCCCCGCCGTTTTTCGACAAGTTTGCGATATCGGTATTACTGTCATAAATTCCTTGCAAGCTATCTTCTACCGTGTCGATGAAGCAGCTGGACAGTTGACCATGTGTTTTTCCCGCATTATTTAATGTTGGCGTAGCTACCGTCATGTAGAGATTACTTAATGCCCAATACGCCTCTTTAACGAGCTCTTTACGCTTTTCTGTATCCTCGTCCTGCATCAGATACATCGCGATGACCATCCAACGTTCCTGCGGTAATTCATACACATTTTTATCATGATCGGTTGCAAGGTAGCGTGTTGCCAGTGTATACAACGCTAAGTAATCAAATAGTAAATCCCTCTCCGGATCCATCACTTCCTGAAAATAGTCGATTTCCTCTTTCGTATACTTTTCTAATAATATCGGTGTATAAATTCCCTTCTCCGTCAACGTTTGAATTAATTTATAAAAAGAACCGTAGCGATCAGCTGGATTATATTTTCTATTCTCCCCAGCTTGCTCGTAAAGCTCCTGTAAATACAGTCTTGCTGCAACGTACTTCCAATCTGGATTTGCTTCATCGATATTTTCCAGAGCATGCTTAATCAAGATATCTGTTATTTTTTCTCTTTCCATTTCGGGTTGAAGTGTTTTTAAGAACTTTTCCTTATAGTTTTCGGTATCCACTCGAAGTCCTGTCGTCACTTCATCTATGAATCGCATGATTGATTTCTGATTCTCTGTTAGCTCTGTAATCATGGAAAATCCCTCCCTTTTTTATGTACAACAAAAAAAGCCGTCCCTCCTATTCGAGCTGAACGACTATAAAACGACAGAAATATCCCATGAATCTATGTTTTTCTATCGTTTCATAATCTCTCACCCCGGAGAAATGAAACTTCAGAGTTAAGGCAGGTCTCCTGACTCGTGCTGATCATCTGTTGGAATCCTTCCCATAAAGTCGCCGTGAAGCAAACGATACAGTGGACTTCCAACTCTACACACTTACAGTTGCGGGGGCAGTTCCAGCTTTCAACTGGATTCCCTTTTAAGACAAAATATTGTCACCTTAATCCAAAATACTATATATAGTTTTAAAATATATTAGTCTATCAATATGTTGTGTTCAGACTAGCATATATTAGAATGAAATACAAGCGGGAAATCGAAAGACTCTAGAAAACTATTAGAGAAACACTTTCTTCCTGATCACGAACTCAGCAATACCTAAATTCAACATCCAACATAACCAAACGGCAATAGTGTAAGAAATACCATAGGATAGATTCATTGCACTATGCGTGATTGCAACAATGACATAAATCGTCATATTAGCAAAGCAGAGAAAGAAACTTCGGGTCATCCACTGACTGTGTAGGATCACGTTTTTCTTCTTGATAGATAGGTATCCTAAAAATGTAGTTCCAAACCATAATATATTTAACACTAGGAACCCTATCGTACTTGGCCATCCACCTGAAGCAAAGAAGGAGACATAGATCCCAGGAATGAAATTCAACACGATGGATAAAACATACAAACGACCGTTCCAGCGGTGAAACCTTCTGGACCTCTTGCGTATTGGCTTGATAATGCCTAAAGGACCAGTAAGCAGAGAAATGATAGCGAGGATAATGTGAATTTGAATCATAATTACCCAAAGTGATTCATTTGCTAGAATTTGATCTTTTTTAGCAAGAAAAGTTGTAAAGTTCGGGTCTACGATGAAATTCTTTGACCATGTGTGGAGTACCCACATCGTTGTGATAAATAGGATAGACACTGCATAAAACTTTTTCATTCTACTTCTCCTATCAAGAAAATAGTTGGCGATTTGTCATGATGAAAACTGCAATAATAATCAGGACAAACGTCACCCAGCTCAGTATTTTTAGTTTCGGCAGATTTTCCTGTAGGGCCTCCTCTAAGCTTTCCCTATGCTTCATAAGCTTCATCCGCTTACTGATGACTCCCATTAGACCGCCAATAACAATAAGAATAATCGTCGACAACGTTACCCATAGCATCGAAGGGTAGCTTCCGTATCCTATCACCATGCCTCCTCCTGAGAGAAATAATAGAATGAGTGCATAGTGGCCAAACCGTGTAAAATACAAGATAGTGTTTACTGACATTTTCAATTTATCTTCCGTTCTTGCAGCTAGTGATTGAATTGTAAAAGGCAGTGCAAGAAAACTGCCGAGAAAAACCGCACTGATTACGTGTAAAAATACTAAAAACCAATACATTTTGTTACCTCCTCTTTGTCATAACATCTCGAACTCCCTCAACTATACCGGCTAAATATCTCGAAATAAGTAATAAAAGAATCACAAAACCATCACAATCCCTCACCATGCCTTGTACCGCATTGCAATGATGGTAAAATATATCTATTATGAACAGTAAGTTGTTGACGGAAGGGCGGAATTCCCTATGAAAGACATACAGACAATCCTTGTTGTCGATGATGATCAAGCGATCGTTGAACTATTACAAGATTTTTTAGAGATGGATGGCTTTCAAGTAGAAACAGCTTCAGACGCTATCCAAGCTCTCGACATTTTTCAACGTCATCCTATCGATTGTTTGATTCTTGATATTATGATGCCGGGGCAGGATGGGTTTGAATTAGCTCGGCAACTGCGGGAAATAAGCAACGTTCCTATATTATTTTTGAGCGCGCGGAGTGATGATGTGAACAAAATCCGGGGACTCGCTCTTGGAGGCGATGATTATATCGTAAAAACAGCTTCACCAGGGGAAGTTGTCGCTAGGGTCAAAGCGGTTTTAAGACGGACCAATTCGCATCAAGAACCGAAGCAAAAGGTTTTAAGTTATGGGCGACTCCAATTGGACTTGTCTACGAGAGAAGTGTTTATTGATGGTATTGCAGTATCACTTACTCCAAAGGAATATGATTTATTATGTTTGTTTGCAAAGCATCCAAAACATGTTTTTTCATATGAACAGTTACTTGATAAATTTTGGAATGGTGTTGGCGATAAACATACCGTTCGTGTCCACCTCAGTCGACTTAGAGAAAAAATTGAAGCTGATCCAAATGACCCGCAAATTATTGTGAATGTTTGGGGTGTAGGATATCGCTTCGTGGGAGAATAACATGAAAAAAGGCATTCGTATTCGCAAATTTATGATTCTCAGTTTATTTTTCATCCTCCTGATGCCGTGGGTATTTTATGTAGCCGCTCACTTTTTGGAAACGAACAACTTTCGGATAGTTTCAGACGACGTCGATGAAGAAGTATTAGATATCGTCTTGCATTCAATTGAAACGAACACCGATAGTTGGGCAGATCCCGTCTGGCAAAATCGTGTCAGCAATCAAGTTAAGGAAATGGAAATGGATATTGACATTGAAATTCTATCCCCGTCTAATCAGACGATATATCAAAGCTATTCTGATCCACCCTCTTCCTTCACGGAAAAGCAAAAGGTCACGATTATTCAGGACGGTGAGATTTATGGAAGGGTTATTATTTATCCAGCACCGTCACCAGCCATTTCCCGTGTAGTTGCGACTTCAATAGGTCTGCTGCTTGCCTTTATCGTTGTCGGATATTTAGTCCGCTACATGATTATCAAACCTCTGGAAAAGCTTGGTCAAAGTGCGAGGCAAATCGCTGAAGAAGACCTGGACGTTCAGTTGCCCACATCTCAGATTGCTGAAATAATTGAAGTACGTGACGGATTTCAAACCATGGTAGATGGCCTGAAAGAAGCATTTCAGAAACAAAGAGAACTGGAAGCTGAGCGAAGATTTGTGATTGCTGCAGTAGCCCATGATTTACGGACCCCACTTTTCGCATTACGTGGCTATCTAGACGGATTAGAGCAAGGAATTGCAGATACCCCGGAAAAAAGAGCAAAGTATATAGCTGTCTGCAAAGAAAAGTCGGCCCAATTAGACCGATTAGTTGAGGATTTATTCACCTTTACGAGAACGGAAAACGTACAGACAGAACTTAACGAACTCCTAGATTTCACTGAGGTTCTTAGGCGAGCAATGGACAGCTCACGTCCTCAAGCAGAACAAAAGCATATTTCCATCCTGGCCGAACATGAAAAGGATTGTATTGTTTTAGGTAATGCTCATCTATTCGAGCGCGCCATGAGTAATTTATTAGAAAATGCGATTAGACATACCCCAACTTATGGAAAAGTCCTCGTATCTTGCAGTAAGGACAATGATAGAGTCACTTTTTCCGTACAAGATACAGGACCTGGCTTCACTTCTGAAAAACTGCCACGTGTCTTTGAACCATTATTCCGAGGGGAAGAATCAAGAAACCGTTCGACCGGTGGGGCCGGATTAGGGTTGACCATATCTCAACGGATCATTAGGTTACACGGTGGTGAATTAGTAGCAGGAAATTATTTGGAAGGTGGGGCATTATTATCAGGATGGATACCGGTTGCTAAGAAAATGTGAGACGATTTTATGTAAACTAGATGATCTCGCGTGCCCTCGATCATTGGTTTTTGACAAGAATTCCTAAACGACTGCCCTATTGTTATAAGAGAGCCTTTAACCTGTATGATGTAAACAAGTAATTGTAAAAGTAGTTTAGAGTTTCTTGTCTCACGTTTAAGTAGTTCGGACTTTCTTGTCTTTATCTGGACAAGAAAGTCCGAACTAAATCAAGAGAAATGGCTAATTCATAGCGATTAGCGACTTTAAATCAGTTTAGAGTTTCTTGTCCTATTACACCTGTCTATCGACTAACTAAATATCGATATCACTTTAGCTTTTCCCTCAAATAAATACTCGGTCTTGTTTTCATTTATAACATTTTCTGCCCAATATTTCTCACCTATATTTATAAAATCTCCAACGGTGAATAAATCCATTATATTTTGATTGTTCGATATAAAAAGTGAAGCTGCATGGTTAAATTTTTTACTGTCTGAATCTGACAATTCTGCTTTAGAACTCTGTTATTTTCATTTTTTGATCCACCAATTTATACTTCTTGTTGAAATTCCTCAATAATATATTTTGGGTATCATGAGTAACCAGTACAATAGTTTTATTAAATTTATTTGCAAACTCTAAAATATTAAGCATAATACCCTGTGCTAAATCTTGATTCAAAGAAGAAGTAGGTTCATCCATTAGTAGAACACTAGGGTCGTTAATTAAAGCTCTCGCGATTGCGACTCGCTGTCTTTGTCCACCCGATAAAATGCTTACTTTTTTGTCTAGAATACTATCAATTTTAAGCATTTTTGCTACTTCATTTACTCTGCTCTTTCTTTCTTTCCGCTTATATTTTCTAGAGTAATAAAGGGGTATGATAATATTTTCATATGCTGATGCTTCTTCAATTAGAATGTAGTCCTGAAAAACTATTCCAAACATTTCATTCCGTAACAATGCAAGCTGGTTGCTATTGAGTTTTCTAACATCTTGGTCTCTAAGCATATATTTTCCATCATAGTCTTTATCCAACAATCCGGCAATATTCAAGAAAGTCGTTTTACCAGAACCAGATTCCCCTGAAATGGCAAGAAAATCTCCTTCATTTAGTATAAAAGAACAATCTTGTAATATTTGATTTTCTAACACTGTATCTTTATTGTAGATCTTTGATACATTTTCTAAATGAAGTAAAGTCATTTTCAATAATCTCCTTTCAGGGTCATCGACACGTTTTTTCTTTTAAGGACCAGATATAGTATCAATTCGAAAATAGCTAATACAAAAGATAAGGTAGCCAGACCGATTCCTAATGTAAGATTGAATTGGAATCCATTTAAGAATAATAAAATCACGGAGCAGATTAAAACAATCATTATTAGAAAAACTGAACTACGAATATAGATGTGTTTTAGGGTAGCACCAGAAATTAAGTGTATGGTATACACTCGATATAGTTTCTTGAATAGACCGACATACATGATAGTTAAAGCTACAATTAATGATAAAATCAGAAACCCAACGGTTGGGTATACATATTGTAAGATGAATTTTACTTCTTCACTTTGATAATTGTCTGAATGAAAACTTAAGAAACTATCTTCAACAACTGCTTCAAACTCAGCAACTAATCCATCTTTTTCCTCAGATTCGCTGAAATTTATGTTCTCTATTAACTCAGTAATTTCTAAACCATATTCTGTATCGATCCATTCAGCCAAACTGCTCGTATTTAGTAAAATAATAACGAGCTCATCCCTGTAAAAAAACTCAAATATCCTCTCATCAAATCCATTAATATTCTCTGTTCCAAATGTAGCAGGTTCCGGAAAATCTATATTTTCAAGATTCATCTCTTCTTTAATATCAGCGCTTACGTAAATCGTATTACCCTGACTTGCTTTGTCTAGCGATTCATTTAATGCCTTGTCGATTACAACTATTGTAGGATGACCAGTTTGAACAGATAATTGTTCTGAAAAGAAGAATGATTTCCCACCTTTATTTAAAGTCTGGTTTATTTTATTTACAAATGTAGAATTGGAAGACATATCATTTGAGATTGGAACTACAATATTTCGTTCTGAAGATTCTCCGACAATAGTACTTTTGTTTATTTCTCTCCATAAAGAAGTTGATGCAGAAATAACAATCATACATATGAGAAGAAGAGATATTAAAAATAGTATAAATAACCGTTTATATTTTAACATGTCACGGAAACCAAATATTATTGATTCTACCATATCAGGATCTCCTCGTTAGATTTTCAGCATTCTTATAAATTATAGAGAGATTGACTATTGCAAGAATTGAATTACATAAAAGCATAACCCCTTGGATCTTAAAAAAATTCATCAGACTTAAGTAATTAGAGCCTATACCCTCAAAATAAAGAAGGACCAAATATGCTATACAGGAAAGCATAAGACTAATCATTCCTACTGATATTAAAGTAAACTTCATCATCGTTTTAAAATTTCCACCAACAATCCTACTAACTTTCACGTGCTTTTTATACTTTTGGAAAAATATAAATGCCATAAAAATAAAAATTGCAAGTACAGAAACGCTTGCAGAAACAAGAAATTGCTCATGTTTTCTACCAGAAAAAGCATCTAATACTGTTTTAAGAATAGGGATATTATAGTTCTTATCAATATTTATAAACCCATGTTCCAATAGCTTATTGCTTATACTGCTTATTTCTTGAAGTTCGGTTGAATCAACAAACACTCTAGTGACTTCAGTGAAGTCTACTGAATAGATATTTTGGACTTTATATATTGAACCATATTCCCAGACTTCCGTTTCGATACAGTTAATTACTTCATCTAACTGGTATTCGATATTACTAGCCTTTACCTCTTCGACATTCATAAAATCGCAATTATTGACTATAATACCAACCTTAGTTTGGTTTAGATAATCTAGTTCAGAAAAATATCTATAAACAGTCGGAGCAGTAGCTTTAGTTGCTTCTTTGTAATATTTCATTTGAAGATCTAGTAAACCCACTGTGCCTGACTCCCCAACTTCAGCAATGACAATTAAATTGTCATATTCGTTAAAATTAATTATTTCATTTGCTTGAGCTGAGGATTGTTGACTTCTGTTAAATTCCACAAAATTTTCACTAAGATTGTATGGTTTCAAATCTCCATTTATTATATTTCCCATTGCATAGTTTACCGCAAACAAGATACAAATATTAGTTAGTAGAGATAGTAAGATAATCAACCAATTGTTTTTTAAGATTTTCATTATAAAGGGTAAATGAAAGAGTAACAAAGCCACATTAATTTCTTAATTATCCATTATTCCTCGACGACTGACATACTACCATATAGCCGCAAACCATAATTATAGTACGCTTTTGTTTTTGAGCCATTATTCCATTTGTCGTAAACTTCTAAAATGGTTGAACGGCGAACATTATCTGTACTACTTCTTGAATTGGCTGTTTTTGAAGAAACATCTCCTTGCACGTCATAAGTAATCCTTGTCCATGCAAATGAGTAGGTGTGATTACCTTGTGATATTCTATCAGTTCCAATTACAGAAGCTGTCCCCTTATAATAATCTGAGAAGTAATTATCTGGATGATAGCTGGTTACATAGGTGTTTGAAGAGTGACGCCATAGCGTGGTCGTACTTGCACTGACGCTAGTTACAAACAGCGCAAGTAAACAGAGTGAAAGAACTATTGTCCTAAATAGCTTTCCTTTCATTTTCCCCTTCTCCCCTTTTTTAATTAAAGTGGCTTTTTTTTATGGTTAATATTACCATGTGAATTAAATAATGTAAACATAATATAGGTAACTTTATCAACTTTATTTAAATTCTGTTAATTAATGTCGTTATATGTGAATGATAATTTTTAACTTCATAAAAAAACTAGTATTCATTCTTAGTAATGGACACTATCCTCTGCAAGAGAGGATCTTGTAAAATATTATTAAGCTTATTGGAAAACACACTCATTAAAACAATATTCCACCTAGTCTTAGCGTTAAAATAAAAAGGATCAAGTCGCTGCTCCTTCACATAGATGATAAATTCTAGTGCGAAGTTCTCACTGGCCTTATTAGCTGGGCCCTAGTCTTTAAATTCTCGAGTTGGATAGGTTACGCTTAATTAGACAGATTCGTTAAGGTCATCTAAACTTGAATCTAATACAATTCAGAGGAGATTCAATAACGGCCAGAAAACCAAGAAGATCGTTTACAAAAGAAATCAAAGAACAAATCGTCCAGCTTCATATATCCGGTAAACCAAGGGCTGAAATTATTAAATAATATGAGCTGACCCCGTCAACCTTTGATAGATGGATCAACCAACATAAAACAAGTGGGTCGTTTGAAGAAAAAGATAATAGAACTCCGGAACAGGAGGAATTAATCAGACTCCGTAAAGAGAATCAAAGACAATGGGACGAAAGTAGATGTGATTCGTAATAACCAACACAAATACTCGATATCAGCAATGTGCGAGGTCCTTGACCTCCCTAGAAGTACTTACTACTATGAAGCGAAAATACGAGATAATCAAGACGATGAATTAACTTCGTTAATCGTTAAAGTTTTTAAAAAAGTAGAAATATTTATGGTCAGGGAAAAATAAAAAAAGTGCTAGAAAAGTTGGGATGGCAAATCTCCCGTCGTCGGATCGGACGAATTATGAAAGAGCAGGGACTTGTTTCCAAGTACACTGTAGCACAATATAAACCAAAGAAAACCACTGTAAATGAATCAGCAATAGGAAACACATTGAATCGTGAATCCAACCAAGATGAAGAATTAAAGGTGATTGTGAGTGACTTAACATACGTACGAGTACAACATAATGGCATTATATTTGTGTCCTGGTAGATTTATATAATCGAGAGATTATTGGTCACAGTGCTGGTCCACGTAAAGATGCGGAGCTAGTTCAACAAGCTTTTGCATCCGTAAAATACAATCTGAACCGTTTACAATTACTCCATACTGATCGTGGAGGTGAATTTAATAACCAGTTTATCAATGATGGATTAGATGCATTCAGTATTGAAAGATCATTGAGTGAAAAAGGAATACCATATGACAACGCAGTAGCTGAAGCAACCTTTAAAACGATTAAAACAGAGTTCGTTGATGGTAGAGTCTTCTCTAGCCAAGAGGAACTAGATTTGGAATTATTTGATTACGTAAACTGGTGTAATAATATCCGTATTCACGGATCATTGAATTATTTAACACCGTTAGAATACAAGCGAAAGTTCAAGGTGGAAGCCAGTGCGAACTAGCATCTAAAGCGTTCACTTTACTTAGGGAATTGGGTGTGATTGCCTTTTTCGGTATGCCAGCAAGTTTTTTGATTAGTTGGCAGGGTAGCTTGGAGAATATATCGACAGAGGCTCATAGTCAAGTTAAAAAAACACGCACTATTTTCAAAAAGAGTTAAACTTTAAACACTATAAACAAGTTAGTTTTCCTTAAAAAAATTGTTCAGTTTAGTGTTGACATACCATAATCAACGTTCTTTGTACGCGTGTTATCTTAAATCAATAAAATATATCCAGTAAAGGTTAAAACCCTCTTTGGATTTGGAATAAATTCATCTTAAATTTAAAACAATTCTTCGATTTTCTCTTTTAAATAAGTTTCGATCCCATAAGATAATATCATTAGAAACCGCTAATTCATTCGCTGATCTAATAAAAAAGTTTTTTGTAATTACAAGACCTTTTTCTAGTTTGTAATATTACTCTCGTATTTTAGTTTGTACATGTTCTTTATACTAAGGCAGCAACGTTGAAATATTATTTTCAATTTGATATAACAAGGAATACGATTCTGTTGCATAAAAGAAGATTTTAGGAGATGACACATGGAAAAGAACGTGTTTGAACAAATGGCGAAAAGATATGATACAGATGATAGAAAAGAATCGGCTAAGGTTATCATCGAAGAAGTTCGGAAAGAATTGCAAAACAGTAAATCAAAATCTCTTCTCGACTACGGGAGTGGGACAGGACTAGTTAGTTTAGAATTAACGGATTTAGTGGATTCTGTTTTGTTGGTGGATGCTGCGAAACAAATGCTGGACGTGGCAGATGCTAAAATAACTCAATCAGGAATTACGAATGCAAAGGTACTGTATTCTGATTTTACGAAAGAGACTCCTGAACTACAGGCAGATATCATTTTTATGTCTTTAGTTCTTCTGCATATTCCGGATACGGAAAAAATATTAAACGAATTATATAAATTATTGAACGTCGGTGGAAAGCTCATTATTGTAGATTTTGACAAAAACGATAAAGCAAGCCACCCAAAGGTACATAGTGGGTTTATACACGACGATCTGAAAAATAAATTAACTGAAGCTGGATTTAAATCAACTGAAATAAAGACATTCTACCATGGGAAACAAATTTTCATGAAGCAGGATGCCTCTATGTTTATTTCCAGTAGCATTAAGTAATAATAAAAAGTAAAAATGTACCTTTGGCCTTATTCTTAGCAAATACCGTCCTTTACTTTACTAAGTTTAGGTTATGTTTTGAAGGTTACTTCATTAATAGAGAACCACGGTTGGGCCTGGGCCAATTATTCGCTCTCCATAGACTCCAAATATCGATAAAGCGTGGACTTACTTATGCCCGTTTCATTTTTAATATCAATCAGCTTAAAGCCATCATGATACATTGCGATGGCTTTTTTCACATTTTCATCGGACTTTTTCGGACGACCGATTGATTTACCGCTTTTCCTCGCTTGATCCATGCCAATCGAGGTTGATTGCCTGATTGCATCCGATTGGAATTGAATAACATGGACCAAGATGTCTTGCAGCGTCATTTGCAGTAATTCATCACTTCGGATTCCCTCACTCAAAAAATGAATGGTTACCCTATCTTTTTCACATACTTTTAGTAGCTCCATGAGATGATGAAACGTATCAGCTAGAGCTACCATTTTTTCAACAAGAATAGAATCACCAGGTTGTAATTCCATTAATAAATTCTCTAACTGTAGACGCTTCTTAGGCGAGCCGTGCTCTTCTTTAAAAATGACATCACACGAATCCGGTAATGCCTTCAATTGTGCTTCGGATTTCAAATCATTATATAAAGGTCTAACATAGCCATAAATCATATTTATTCCTCCCTTTCCTTCCCGAAATGGTTCCATTTTAGGAAGAATCATGTTACAATCTACCATGTTATCAGCATTTAGAAAAGGAGATTATCATGCAAACATTAAAACAACAATGGTTTGGCAACATACGCGGCGACATTTTATCAGGAATTGTCGTAGCTCTTGCTTTAATTCCCGAGGCAATCGCCTTTTCCATTATAGCTGGCGTGGATCCGATGGTTGGTCTATACGCTTCATTTATCATCGCCGTTGTCATTGCATTTGCCGGCGGAAGACCTGGAATGATTTCTGCTGCCACTGGCGCAATGGCTTTACTCATGGTTCCGTTAGTTCGTGAATATGGACTCGACTATTTATTGGCAGCAACTATTTTAACAGGTATCATTCAGATTTTATTTGGGATATTTAAAGTGGCGAAAGTCATGAAGTTTGTTCCTAATGCTGTCATGATAGGCTTCGTCAACGCTTTAGCAATCCTCATTTTCGCGGCACAACTGGAACACTTTATCGGTATATCTACACTGACTTATGTGTTTGTTGCCATTACTTTAATCCTATTATATACTCTACCACGGTTCATCAAGGTAGTTCCAGCACCCCTAATTGCAATTATTGCTTTAACAACAGTAGCGATATTCAGCGGAGCGGAATTGAGAACGGTGGGAGATCTAGGTGCAATTACACAGTCTTTGCCATCATTCTTTATTCCCGATGTCCCCTTTACTTTTGAAACGTTGCAAATTATTTTTCCTTATTCCTTGTCATTAGCAATTGTCGGTTTATTAGAGTCATTGCTCACTTCACAAATTGTCGATGATATGACAGCGACAGAAAGTAATAAAAATAGAGAGTCCCGCGGTCAAGGAATCGCGAACGTCATTACAGGGTTCTTCGGAGGTATGGCGGGATGCGCCATGATCGGCCAGTCTGTCATTAATGTGAAATCAGGTGGGCGTGGAAGATTATCCACCCTCATTGCGGGTATCTTTTTAATGTTCCTTATTATCGTCCTTGGAGATTTGGTCGTTCAAATTCCAATGCCTGTTCTTGTAGGTATTATGATTTCGGTAAGTGTTAGTACGTTTGACTGGAGTTCATTCAAGTATATCGTGAGAGCTCCCCGTACCGATGCATTTGTCATGATAGCTACAGTTGCGATTGTCGTGTACACAAATGACCTATCGAAAGGTGTACTCATCGGGGTATTATTAAGTGCGATTTTCTTTGTCGTAAAAATATCGACGGTTAAAATTACACAAGAAGGCAACTGTTATACCGTACACGGTCAGCTTTTCTTTGCTTCGATTGATGGATTTGTAGACTACTTTAAAAAAGCGGATATCAAGCAGAACAATATTCAAATCGATTTATCTCAAGCGAAGGTGTGGGATGAATCGAGTGTAGGCGCATTAGTCAAGGTTATGGATCTCCTGAAAGAAAGAGGAATTGACGTAGAGATTGTAGAAATTGATCAATCCAGTAAAAAACTGGTTGAACAGCTGAATAGTCTCTATTCATCAAGCTAAAGGAGGATGTATATGTATGTATAAACATATTTTATTAGCTTCAGATGGCTCTGAAAACGCGGTGCGGGCAGCTAAGGAAGCTGTTAAATTAGCTTCCTATAACCAAGAAGCCGTGATTGATGTCGTTTATGTCGTTGATATAGAAAAATCCAAATATGACGTGCTCCATTCCAATTCAAAGGAAGCAGCCGATCTTGCCCGTCGCAAGAAAAATTCAAAAGTACTTCAATTTTTGAATGAAGCAAATGTGACGTACAAAACAACGATTTTACGAGGGGAGCCCGGTCCGGAGATCGTAAAATATGCGAACGAGCAGGGTGTTGATATTGTAGTAATTGGCAGCCGAGGATTAAATGCTTTGCAGGAAATGGTCTTAGGCAGTGTAAGCCATAAAGTAATGAAAAGAGTAAACTGCCCTGCATTGATTGTTAAATAATATGGATTTATCAAAAAGTAAGGCCCTCCAGAAAGTGGAAAGCCTTACTTTTTTCTTTCATCAATTATTGATAAACAGCCGTCCTTCCGCCTGCTTGCGGGTTTCATTTCCGAATCCATCAACAGCCTTCACTTCAATTATTGCTCCTTCGGCATATACATTGTCCGTTACAGTGTAATAGCCTACATATTTGCCTCGTGTGATCTCCATCAGAGGCAGTTCCGTTACATTCGTTGTCTGCACTCCCAAATTTGTTAAAGGCAGATGCACGACATAACTAGCACGCAGTCCCGGCTCACTATGAAACTCAATTTTCACGGACTGTCCGGTTTTCACATATCGATCTTCCATCGGTGTTACATTCAAAATTTCCGGTGCGGTATAATCTGCATAAATCGTGATGGTTTCTGTTGTCTCATTTCCAGTAAGATCCGTAGCTACAATTTCCATTATGTTTTCACCTTCTTGGAGCAGAACTCGTTGTGAAAACGCACCATCTTCAAGAGCAGTCTTTTTCCCGTTTACAGTAACTGTATCAAGATGCTCATCTTGCACCGTTCCTTTAATTGTCGCTGTTTCCCGGTTTGTCCGTTCACCATCTTTCGGACTGATAATCTCTAATTCCGGGGCCTCGGTATCCAGATTTACCGTTACCTTATTAGATTCACTTGCCTCCTCCCCACTTACATACGTTACTGCGACAAATTCATTTTTCCCTTCAGCCAGTTCCGCTTCGATTGCAAAATTTCCATCATCATCAATATCAGCAGAGCCGACTTCTTCTCCATTTTGCAGTAATTTAATAGTCGTACCAGGTGCAGCCGTCCCATTTACGGTTACTTCGGCTTTATTTGTAAGTGACCCATCTTCCGGTGAGGTGATGATCGCTTCTTCTATCTCATACTCGACTACCGCACGAATCATTTTATTTCCTGTCAGAAAGTTTGGCTCCAGCGGGTACCAGAAATCTTTATACAACTCCCAGCTTCGATACGTGAATTCATCTTTATCATTTTGCAGTCTTGGCGCTGTCTCCCTGCCTTCCGACTGAATGTATACCATATAAAATTCCTCTTCGACAAAAATCCCATAGTCTCTCAAATCAACGGTTGTCCAACCACCGTCTTTTACGGCGGTGGCATCATACGGCCCGGCTATCAAGTTTCCTGGTCCACCGTTTGGACCGTTTGCATCCATTACCGCGACTTGGAATTGGTCACCCCCACCAGCAGCAAAAAGGAATTTCCCTTCCGTTACGAGTGCCTTTTCCTTTCTGTCTTCAAGAGACATTCTTACTCCCCAGCCATTTCCTGCTTCGAGGAACCAGCTTCCCCCTTCACCATCGCCATCATCATAAGCCAGCTCACCGCCAGGATAGCTGAAAAACGGTTCCATATCGACATGAAATGTATGATTATCTTCGGACACAGTTACTGCTAATTCTTTCGTTTTAAAGCCTGATGCAGAGATTCGCAGCGTATATTCTCCTTCATGGGCTGTAAGTTCATATGAACCGTCCCCATTCGTTTGAACTGGAGCAATATTCGCATCCTCTGCCAATAAAACGTATGCCCCTTCTATCGGATTCCCATTCCTTGCATCGACCACCTCACCGGTAATGAGCGTCTGTGGAATTTTTTCCATGGAAAAGTCTATTTCCGTTATATCATCCTCATCAAGTTCCACTTTTTTCTCAACTGGATAGTAGCCATAGGACTCCGCTCGCAGCACATGTTCACCTGCAGCATACCTAAGAAAATAGCTTCCATACTCCGGGTCTGTTTTTACCGAACGCTTTGTTCCGAGAACACTTATTTCCGCTTGGAGGGGAGTCTCTGTCCCTTCCTCGACAACGTTGCCTTCAACCGTTGCGACACCTTGCTCTATAGCCAGTACTGCATTTTCCGCATCAATCAATCCGTATCCATACCCATTGTTCGGGCTGTCTGGATACGCGTGATCTGTCAAAGGCTTCGCTGTACTTGTTAAAATTTCTTCAATCTCATTCACAGTAAGATTACTGTTTGCTTGCAGCAATAAAGCAATTGCACCAGCCACTACAGGTGCTGCCATGGACGTACCGCTATTTCCTACATAACCGCCATCTGGTATGGAAGAACGAATTCCTTGGCCTGGTGCAGATATATCCGGCTTGATTTCCTCATATGGGGACGGACCTCGTAACGAAAAGTTAGCCAAGTCATCGCCAACGTCCAACGCTCCGACTGCGAATGACTCTGGGTAATTGGCTGGAGTCGCAATCGATCCAGGACCACCGCGATTATCATTATCTATATTACCCGCGGCAAATACCGGAAAAATATTCGCATGACGCCATTCGGTGACGACATCCCGATACCATTCGTTTAGTCCAGGTCCTCCTCCCCAGGAGTTATTTACAATATCCGGGGTCAGATCGACACGAATATTTCCTTCTTGATCTTGCGGAGCTAAAATCCATTCCGCAGCAGCCAGCAAATCAGCATCTGTTGCTGTACCATCAGGTGCAAATGCTTTTACTCCAATCCATTTCGCTCCCGGGGCCACACCGATCTGGTTGGTTCCATCGCTTTCACTTCCTACCATCGTTCCTGTCACATGCGTGCCATGTCCTTGGTCATCAAATGGCTCCGCAATTCCTTCGGTTGCATCAAACCAGTTGAAATCATGATCCACCTCACCCGTTGTTTCATTGTACCCACGATACTTTGCTTTTAAAGCAGGGTGGTCCCACTCGACTCCCGTATCGATGCTTGCTACCACGGTTCCTGAACCATCATAGCCCCTTTCCCATACATCCGGTGCATTCACCCTGTCCACATTCCACTCGATATCTTCCAATACATAGCTTGGGGCATTTTCAGAAGTTGTTCGTTCCTCCGTATTGGTTGCAGGTGTAATCAAATACCTCGTTTCATTCGGAAGCAGCTTCTCTACTTCTGGGAAGCTGGCAATCTTCTCAGCCACTTCCTTTGTTGCAGTTACTGCCATCGTATTTACAATAAAGTAAGAACGGACAACTTCCACGTTCCCGTTAGCTTCTTCTTTATCCAATAAAGCAAGCATATGTTTCTGCTCTGTTGTTGCTGTTTCTTTTAATGCATGAACAACAGCTGAACGTTGTTGAAGTTCCGCTTTTTGAGCTGACAACAGATTAGTCTGGGCATTATTTAATGCCTTTTTAACAGCTTTCTCCGTATCCGCTTTTTCTTTAAACTTAACGAGGAAAGTCACTTTTTCCTCCTCATCATCCCATTGTTCGACGAGTCGATTGCTCATCTTGGTCATGGGGTTGATGCTCTTTTCATGCAACACATTCTGTTCTTCTGTCCCTTGTGCTAATCCTGGTGTGATCAGTGAAAAAACAAGCAGCACCGCCAACATTAGACTCCAGAAGTTTGTGATATGTTTCCGCAAATCTACTCCCCCTTTTCTTATTTCTCAACGTTAAAGCTACAAAATATCATCTGCTGTACTTGATAGTATAGTAGACAATACCGTAGATTTATGTCGAATATTGTCGAATAAACTTGCAGATATGTATTTTGATAGATTTGTATGAATTTTTCCTATGTTCCTTCATAGGTTAAAAACCTATGAAAACACATTCTCTTATGTAGAAATCCTTCTTGTCAATATGTACATGGATATTTCATTTAGTTAAACAAACGGAATAAATCTTTAAAATAAACCATTAGACCTACAGAAAAAAATAAAGAAGCCCTTGTTTTTCTCCAACGAAGAAAAACAAGGGCTTCTTTACTATTGAATTGTATCGTACTGACTCAACGTATATCTCATTATCTTTATCACTCACTTTTTCCCGGATACGAAGGAGATGCTTTCTGTTGTTCTTCCTTTTTCCATGGAGGGTTGGAGTTTTGATATAATTTACGGTAGATCTTGTGGATGATAAATGGAATGAAAAATGCTAAAAAGGTACAGAACAATCCCAACCCTGACGGCAACCATTCCGCAAATGTACCCCACATCACCATCATTCTCCTTTCGCTTTTATTTTTACAGAGGCTCCCGGTTCCCTAACGTTCGTTTTTACGTTAATGGTTACCTCGCTTTGTGAAAAGTAATTTTCCCCATAGTCCCAGTTATCTTTTATTTCTGTCCATAGTTTATTGTGATGGATTTGGAGATAGCGATCGAACTCCAACACATCCACTTGGAATTCATCTTTTATTTTAACGAGAGCCCGATGAGTCACCTTTTTCACTTCTTTTTCCAATTCATTCTGGAATTCCTTCTTGACTTCTTCCTTGTATAAATTCTTCGTGCCAAAATATTCCCTGATGGAAACAGTCAGCTCAATATCCACGGTAAAGGCCAGTGAATTTTTATCGGAATTGGTGAGCGTATATTTACTATTACCCAGTATAATATCAAAAGTGACGAGCTCTCCATCGACTTCAGCAATTACGCTACCTCGCTGACTTTTCCCAATAATAAAATGGCGCCCTTTCGCATCACCATCTGTTAATGTTCCTACTAATTTACTTGGCTCCTCCGCCATGACGCCAATTCCTTCATATTCTACGGTATGATCGGGTAAGATGGTAAGCAGGGGTAACGCATAGCTTCTTTTTGACAACAGCTTTTCCTGAACGTCCCCAGACCGTGCCGGCTCTTTCGTTACAGCAGTCTGGTCTTTCTCCAACATGTCGATAATATTTATCGAAGGCAGCTTCATATGTTCCACTTCAACACTTAAAAGGTCTTTTGCTTTCGTATCTGTCACTGCCACCATAACGCCTCTGCGCATATATTGCTGACGAATAAACACATCAAGGATATTTGCAAGCATTCCTTCCTGCTCTGCAAATTCTTTAGACAAGATAATCAATCCTAAATGCTCGACATTCGATATCCTGCTTTCTTGCCTGGATATATCCCGATTTATTTCATAGATACTTTTACCCGATCTCGTTATATTCCGATATGCTTTACCGGTTCCAGGATGGGTAGATGTACCAAGACCAGCAGGCACTACAATTTGTTCCGTCATTTCGATAATCGTTTCATCTCCCGTATCCTCAGCCAAGTCAATTGCAACAGCTGCTATAAATGCTCTATCCTCAATTTCTACCTCATCCCAACAGCCAGGTAAAATAAACAATGAGATGGAGAGAATAACAACGAGTGGCAGACACTTATTTTTCAAGCCTATTCCCTCCTTTTACTGCGTACATGACCCATAACAGGATAGCTACAAACCCCGGTAAAATCCAAGTAGCATAAGACAACAACTTCCCGAATTTTATTTGATCGAGGTAATTATTGGGGACCATGGCAATGAAGTAGATGATAGGTGACAGAATAAAGACGGCGGTGTGTTTATTTAACTTCGGAAAAAGCGATTGCAATGCCATAATCGATACATCAAACGACATCATCGCCGTGGTGAAGATCGCAGTGATCCAAATGACAAAGAAGATGGATTCCATTCTTTCAAAGAATCCTCCAGGGATTTCCACCGATTGCGCCAATTCAATGAATGGAAAGTGAATCACCTCTGTCGTTTCCTGACCAAAAACTGCGATGCAGGTTAAATAGACAAAGAGATATAAAACAACTACCCAGGACATTCCAAATACTGCCCGACTTGGTACTTTTTCAACGTCCCTTACTAAAGAGACATAGAAAAATAATATTCCAACTCCCGAATACGCTAAAGCACTATCAAACGTCCCTCTAACATAACCTCTTATATCTGTGGTGAATACTGGTAAGACATTTTTGATTTCCATAAAGTTTATAGAGAACAACATCAACAATCCCGATATGAGAAAAATGAGCGGTAAGAACAATACATTAATGCGGAAGATTCCTGCCCGGGAGCCAGAAACAGCATATACAACCACCAGTAAAAAGGTGATTGCCACAACCTCATAAGGAGTCCGCTCATATAAATAGAGATGAGACACAATACTGATGGTCGAAACTTCAAAAGCAGCAATTAATATCCCTTGCAGGACAAACAGTATGGTCAATACAGAAGCGACAGGTTTGGAGACAAGGGAAGATGAGTAAGATAGAAATGACTGATTAGGAAACAAAGAAGCGAGTTTTGCGACGACCCATGTAAATAAAATCACAATGATGCCACCTATGAGAACGCCAACCCATCCATCAGCATATCTCGTCGACTCTGCTAAAGTGGCTGGAAAATTAAAAATACCGACCGCGATCACCATAGAGGGTACAGCAATCATAATATCTTGTGATTTGATCTTTTCATCTGCATATTTAAAGGTGGACATGATTCACTTTCTCCTTCCTTGGAGGGGGCATGTCTAAATGGGTTCATTTATCCGCTTTTTTCTGTTTCACCGATGTATCCTTGGAAACTTTATCAAGTGTTTTCATGTAAGCTGGCCGATTCTTCAGTCTTGTAATAGGAGCCCGGATAAGAACATCTCTCAAATCCTTTAAAAACGTCGGTCCTAATGGAGTGGAATAAGGCATACCAATACTTTTCAAGTTGACAAGATGTATCGTAATCATCATAAATACGAGAATAATACCGTATAACCCTAAAAATCCGCCTGCCAGCAACACAGCAAATCGTAAGGAACGAAAAGCAATGCTCATGCTATAGGAAGGTATACTGAAAGAAGCGATGGCAGTTAGTGCGGTTACAATTACCATAACCGGGCTGACAATCCCCGCACTGACCGCTGCTTCACCAATGACTAAGCCACCAACTATACCAATTGTTTGTCCAATTACATTAGGAAGCCGGATTCCAGCCTCATGCAACAGTTCAAATGTGACCGCCATCAGGATCGCTTCGATGGCACTCGGAAAAGGAACCCCTTCTCTTGAAGCTGCAATGGAATAGGCCAGTGTACTCGGTATCATCCCTGGATGAAAGGATGCCAATGCCACATAAAGCCCCGGCAAAAACACCGCAATGAGAGCGGCCAAGTAACGGAGTATGCGAATAAGAGTCGCAGACATCCAGCGCTGGGTATAATCTTCGGGTGAAGCTAAACCATCACTGAACGTCATCGGTGCAATTAGTGCAAAGGGCGACCCATCGACAATAATCCCTATTTTTCCTTGCGTCACCGCTGCCGAAACCATATCTGGTCTTTCTGTATCAATAAATTGGGGAAATGGGGAATAAATGTTGTCTTCTATCCACTGCTCCACAAACGACGAATCGGAAATATATCCGATATTAATGGATTCTATTCTCCGATTGATTTCATCCACCAGTTCAGGGTTGACGATACCTTCAACATAACAGACGACCACTTTTTGTTTAGATCTTTTTCCTACCACATGTTGTTTAAAGCGCAAATTAGTATCTTTAATATCGCGGCGTACCAGTGCCATATTCGTATGGATATTCTCTACAAAACCATCCCTCGGACCACGAATCAATGTTTCAGACTCCGGTTCTCCTATACTGCGGTCTTCTCCACCGCTCGTCCCCATCAGCAATACCTCTTTATGCCCATCTAAATAAAAAGCTGAACTCCCGTTTAAGATACCGACCGATACATCGTCAAACGTTTCTGCTCTCTCGATATCTGTAATCGCCACAACTTCATTATGTATATGCTCTAAAATATTTGTCTCAAACTTCTTTAGATTAAGCTGAATCGCCTGTAAGATATTACTATTTATCATTTTCTCGTCCGTAATTCCGCTAATATAAATGATTGCTGCACGCTTTTCGATTCCGCCAATCATCAGTTCACGGACAACTAAATCAGTTGGATTTCCAAGCGTATGCTTGATTGTTTGAATATTGTCATCCAAACTTTTCGTTATAACAGGATGGGATGCCCCTTGTTGTTCGTTTTTTTCATTCCTATTACTAGTACTCTTCATCAGCCGGTTAAAGATGGAACGTCTCGCCATTTTATTCCCTCATTTAGGTAAATTAAATTCTATCCTTCTTTTGCCCCAAACCTTCCTTTTTATACAAACTTCTCCACGTTATTCCCATGTTTCGAACTCATGGAATCGCGGCCTGCTTCCAGAATAAATAAAAAAGCAACAGCTCATTACGAGCTATTGCTTTCATGTCATGATTTATTGAATGCCTTCCGCGATCTCCATAAGTATTTCTCTCGTGATATCTGTACCTTCACTAATCAATTCCAAAAATGCTCCATCTTCATGCTCCCAAGTCAGAAACAAGAAACTCTCGTCGAGCACTTCCAGAACACCTTCACTTCCGTTGATAGAGATTGTCTCAGTCGATTCGTCTTCATAAACTTCCCCAAAAGCTTCAACATATGCTTCCTTTGAAGGATAAACAGTCAACCCAAAATAATTATCCCCGTCTTTATCATACGAAAGATAAACCATTTCTATCATTTCATCCTCGTAATAGGAGGAATCTGTCAATTCAAATCCTTCAGGTACGAATGTTGCTTCAGGAACCGTGTAATCAACAATCTCACGAATTTCTTCCAGTGGCAAGGATTCCTCTGTAAAACCGAAGTCCAATAATGAATCTTCAGTGACTGCATTATCCTTTACTTCATCTGGTATTGCTACTGGCTCCACTTCATTCACGTTTGAGATGATTGTATCTGCTTTGATGGCGTACGATTCCCCATCTAAACTAAGATCTGCATCTACACTTTGTTCTTGGATGATCATCGACTTTTTATCGATTTTCAATTCCATTTTTAGACTGTTGACGACTAGATCTGTATATAAATCTTCTTCAATGCTTGGATCCATAGCTAAGTCACCCATAGATGCCTCTAGATAAGTGTCAATCAACGTTTGGAACTCTTCTCCCTCACCGGTTAACGTCAAGACATACATGCCATCTTCTTCCGTCATTTCAAAATGGTCGATGAAATCATTGAGCTTTTCCAGCTCTGTTTGATTCAATTGATCAAAGCCTTCCAAACCGACGATTTCTTCTGCATCCATCATGACCCATTCACCAAACATTTTCATATATGCCTCTTCACCAACGACATAAACTTCCACATCCATCGTGAAACCTGTCATCCCCATCGACATATCCATATAAAGCGTGTCTGGATTATGGGTAATATCGCTTACAGCTTCGATATTCATATCCATTCCCATGACTTCTGTATCGACTTTCATATCAGCGGAATAGCTTTCTAATTCCTCTGTCGCTTTAATCGACTCTTCCATAACTTCCCCTGCAGTTTTTGCTTCTCCCCCACATGCAGCCAGCAGCAAAAGAACTGCCATCATAAGTAGTGCAATTGATTTTTTCATCCCTGTTTCTCCCTCTAATTATTCTGTTATTTTATAAGGCATAAGAGTATTATAGCCTAAGAGGAAAGAATTGGGCATATAATTTTTATGAAAACCAACAATCTTTAAATGTATAAACTTCACAATGAAACTTTTAAACAGCTAATTCGTAGATATAATATGAAACGAAATTGAACGTGGGGGGAAGAATATGAAGAATTATCTCCTGTTTTCTGCTAGTTTTATTGTTTTATTCGGCTTATTTCAAATTCTGTGGGGAATGGCTCTCACATTTTTTTATACTCCGGATGTAACGAATGCTTGGCTCACCACAGCTGGGCAGGCTCAAGAAGAGACAACGATCTTTAGTTACGACAGTGCCATCCTGCCTACCTTTATCATTGCTTTTCTTTCAGCATCGATTGCTTATATTATTTCAAGGAAATTTGCCAAAAAAAGTAATTAAATCTAAGGAGAAAGACTATGGAACTATTTGCTGCTTTACCCTTTTATAAACCATCAGATAAAGCAATTTATATTTATGACTCGAATCATGAAGAAATTGGTTATGTCCAACGAAACTATACAAGCAGATTAAATCGAGTAGCCAATCACCTGCCTATTTCCATCTTGGAAAATACAAATATCATCGGTGAACAGGACGGTTATACCTTAGAAATACAGGAACAATCTTTTAAAGCAAACTTATTGAAATTAAAATGGGATGTCTATTTAGAAAGAGATGGAAATAAGGAAAGCTTTTTAATGGAGGATTTAACGAAAATATCTACAGATTCCGAGCTAGCTTACCATAAAAAAGAACATCGCTACCTTTTAAAAAAAGATGGTTTAAGCGGAAATTGGCTAATATCAATAGAAGACAGTCCATTCATTTGCGCGGAGATTAAGGTGCTGAAACAAGTTCCCAACCAGATTAAAATCACTTTAAACACCCATGATTTAAAGGCAATTGAAGTATTGGGCATGTATTATGTCATACATCTTGTTTATTAAGATTGGAAGATAACATAAAATAAAGAATAGCATTCGCTATTCTTTTTTTATTCTGCCTACCTACTATTCTGCTCTCCTTTTCATGTTGCACTAAAATAATTTTTTCAAAAATATTGGAACGGGCGAACAACGAGACTAATAAAATAGTACAGTCAAGATTATTCGGTATAAAAGTAAACCGATATAGGAGTGTAATTATGGGAGCAATGAATGGGACGGATTTTATTAATCGGTTAAACAAATTGGATACCGAGATTTGGTTGGATGGAGAAAAGGTGGAAGGAAAAATCTCTGAACACCCTGCATTCAAAGGAATTATTCAGTCAAAAGCCGCCCTGTATGATATGCAGCATGATCCTAAATTCAAAGATGAGATGACTTTTACCTCAAAAGAAACAGGAGACGAGGTCGGGCTCTCCTTTTTACAGCCCAAAACGAAAGAAGACCTAATCAGGCGGCGAAAAGCAAGTGAGCACTGGGCTAGAAAAACGGGCGGATTTATGGGAAGAAGTCCGGATTACCTTAACACGGCGATGATGAGTTTTGCAACTTCTTCCTCCATATTAAAAGACCAAGAAAACTGTTTTCCTGAGAATATTCAATCCTTATATGAATTAGCTATGAAAAAAGATCTTTCATTTACCCATACATTTGTACCACCCCAAGTAAACCGTTCCGAGTCCTACTTAGAATCAGCGAAAGAAGAACCAATTGGTGCTCGCGTAGTAGATAGAAATGAAGACGGAATTGTCATTAAAGGGGCACGCCTATTAGCGACTCAAGGCGGATTGACAGACGAGGTATTAGTTTTTAGTATCCCTAAATTTCTCCTTGATGTAGATGAAGCATTTGGCTTTTCCATTCCTTCCGATGCAAAAGGATTGAAATTCATCTGCAGAGAATCATTTGTTGGTGGAGACTCTACGTTTAATCATCCATTAAGCTCTCGACTGGAAGAAATGGATACGATCCTTGTATTCGACAATGTGCTCGTACCATGGAATCGGGTTTTCTATTATGATAACCCACTCGCAGCGGCTGAATTCTCTTTCAAAAGTTCCTTTCACAACTTCACAACCCATCAAGTTTTGACAAGACAAATCGTGAAATTAGAATTCCTATTAGGTATGGCCGAACTTTTGGTAGAAACGATTAACGTGAGTGAATATCAGCATATCCAAGATAAACTGTCAGAAATCATTATAGGACTGGAAACAATGAAAGCTCTATTGGAGAAATCGGAAAACGATGCGACATTGGACCAATGCGGGATTTTGCGGCCACATATTGTGCCACTTCAGGTTGCCACCAACATTTTCCCTAAAATTTACCCACGCTTTACAGAAATCATTCAATTGATTGGGGCTAGCGGATTGGTTGGTTTGCCTACGGAAGCTGCATTCCATTCTCCTATCCGTGCAGATCTTGACCAGTACCTTCAAGCGGCAACGAAGAACGCAGAAGATCGAGTGAAAATATTCAGGTTAGCCTGGGATATGACGATGAGCTCATTTGGAACGAGGCAAACACAATATGAAAGGTATTTTTTCGGTGACCCTGTTCGCTTGTCAGGACGCCTGTACAAAAACTATCCACGTAGTGATTATGTTAAAGAGGTTAGTGAGTTTCTAGAATTAGATCACTAGGTTAATATCTACTTATGTTGTGATAATCGAGTAGGAGGAGGCGATTAACCTCCGTCCTCTCACACCACCGTACGTACGGTTCCGTATACGGCGGTTCAATCAAGATTGATAACGCAAGAATTTATAACGGTCGTGTAGACCTCTGAGCCCT
>NZ_JAMBON010000032.1 GCF_023715655.1 Oceanobacillus luteolus
TTTGCCGCCCGCTTCCTTCAGATTCCGCGTCGCCACGGACACCCTTGCGTTAAGCTAACCACTACTTCTGCCTTCATGGCTCGGGACTCTCACCCTAGAGATTACACCCATGCCGGGCGCACACAAAAAAGAATGAAGCTATAACAGCTCCATTCTTTTCCTACTCAAATACAAGTTCCATAAGTTCATTCGTGATCGTTTCCACATCATATCGCTCGTAGATATGTCGATAATCTTTCTTTTCCATTTCTCCACTAGTAAGCTTTTTAATTTTTTCTACCGCTTCATCCACACTTGTTACGATAAGCTCTTCCGGATAAATCAGATCCGCGCCATCCCAATTGAATACAATCGGAGTAGCTCCACTTGCCATTCCTTCCATCGGCGCAAGATGGAAGGCCTCTAAATCACTTGTCGATAAAATGATGCCAATATCCGTCAGCCATTCCGATATATCCGGACCAAACGGAGAGAAAATGACGTTCTCTTTCCACTCTGCTTGATTAATTTTCTCAAAAACTCGATCGAAAAATTCCATATCTTCTTTTCTATTTTTAAGCCATGGCAAGTCTTGTGGCAGCTTCCCTTTGATATGAAGTTTATAGCGTTTGTCTTCCTGCCATAAACGTTCAAAAATCTCTACTGCTCGGTCGACTCTTTTTAACTTTGGTACAATCCCAATAATCCCGAGATTAAAGTTAGCATCATCCTTCTTCGGTAAATTGAATTTTTTCGTATCAAGCATATTAGGAATGATTTTGATTTTCCTTCGCGGCACACCTAGTACGTGATGAAACTCCTCCATCATATATGGACTGATTGTAATCACATTGGCTACTTTGTTATAGTCCAGTTTTTTCATGTAGCTAGTTTCCAGTTCTTGACGGTGGACACGAATAAATAATTTTTGGCCTTTTTTTACATGGTTAGGGTAGAACACCGTATTTCCAAGTCCCCATTCACAAAATATGACATCCGCTTGAGCTAACAGTTTCATGCTCTTTTTTCGATTATGCCGTTTATGCCCTAGCCACTGATCAATTAATACTTTCTTCCCTGCTCGTGCACAAGCCAAGATAAACGGATAAAGGAACTTAAAATCATGTCCAGCAATTAGAATCGTCTGTTCCGCTTCGTTAAATGACCAGAGGGAATTCATCAGGATCTGTTTATTTTCTTCATGGCCACACTTTCTCGCTAGTTCAAAACAATGTTTTGCTGCTGTACGATAAATCTCTTCATTAGTTAAAACTTGCAAAAGCACAGCTTGAAGGTCGTCTAAATTTTGAATGAACAATGGATAGTTTTCACCGAGCAATGTTTTGTACATGTCACTATAAGGCAGTATTACCGGCTTTCCTTCTTTTGCATACTGGAGAAATTCATCTAATGACGCTTCAGATAAGATAACCCCAATATCCTTTTGTGGATCCAAACTATAATACTTCGATTCCCCACCAGCAAATTTCCAATCAAACGTTGGAAGGTCTAACTTGATTTCTTGAAGAATTTCATTCAGCTTTGTTGCATGCAATGTAGGTCCATCGATGAATTCTGCAATTCCCCGTCTATTGACGAAAGTAGGATGCTCCGATTGGATGGAAACTTTCATCAGCGGAAGATAGATTACTTTTTCAGCAAACCCTGCCTCCCTGCCCCATTTTTGCAGCTGTTGTATAGAATCCGTAAAAGTGAATGGATAGTCTATCAACGGAACGGCGTCATCCTTGGTCATAAAAGGAATAGTTCTTGATGGCGGAAATACGGTGACGGAATCGAGGCCATCAAGGCCACCCATCCAGATTAAGATGTCAGGTTTCTTAGTCACCTTTAAATATTTAATCGCTTTTTCCACATTGTTGATGACAGCAAATTTTTCTTCCCGCAATTGCTCTATAGTAAAAATCTCAACGTCATCCACTTGAATCGTTTTATTTTTTTCAGTAAGGATGCTCACTTTTATCCTTGTATCCTCGGATATGATTTCCAGAAGTGAAAGCAAAGCTTGCTTGTTGGATTGATACACGCTCTCACTGATGTAGATAAGAATATTTAATTGTTTCACTTCATCTTCTCCTTTACGGGAATAAACTCTTCCATCAATTCCTGGAGAGGATGATGGTTATATTTTGAGGTTAAAAAGAACTTCGCGAAAATCTGATTTCTATTTCTAACCGAATGGTCGACTAGAGAAGTGAGGCGGTAATAGTACATCGTGTTAATGTGATCTTCTATAAAAAATTCGTCGTATTCTTGACTGCTGTCGAGGATTCCGAAATAAGTACTTTTTGTAAATTGTTGTAAGGAGTACTTGCTGATTGCATAGCTACCGATATAGACTTTGAAGTTATCTTTGTCAATATACTGGTTTATCACTTCCTCATAACCGTGAAAAGGTGTGATAAAGAATACCCAACTGATATTTTTCAGTGACTGCTTTTCAATTGTGCGAATTGTGTTTTGATACTCAGCATCAGATGTAATTGGACAAATCATCGTTGCAGTCGGGAGCTTCGTTGCATGCTCCATGTTAAATTTTTTAACGATAAAGTCCAGGAAATCTCGATAATTATGTTTCCAAAGGATGGTGCGAGTAACCTCTCTATATTTTTCAGCAGCTTGTTCAGGTAGTTCCTGCAGACTTTCCAACAGCTCTTGTAAATCTGCTTCCGAAATATACTCCTGTACGAAATCTTTTAGATCTGGTGTATGGAGCAACGATTGATTGCAAACTACGAGATTGCCTTGGGAAAGTTGCTCTTCCACCTGGCTATCAATATTGTCTGCCGCTTCGATATACCGAACAGTTATAGGCAACGTTGGATCTGAACTGGCATGTTCTTTAGCCTTTTCAGTGATAACTACAACTGTCGGATGTTTTTTGAAGAAATTGACGGGTGGTGCGCTCGTTGTATACGGAATTAAAAATACAGACGGTGTGTCAGCATGGCTCTTGTACATTTCATACTGCTTCGCATCATGAGTTAGAACAAATTCTACATGCGAAAGTAAACCTATAAATCTTTCTACCTCTATTGATGGTTGTTTATGCCAAAGTATCACTGGTATATTGGACGTCTCACACCAGAGCAACAGTCTTCCAATCGGGGAAGTATGGTCTTCCAACTTCCCCCATTCCTCTGAAATAATTTCTCCCGCTTCAAGCAGGACGAAATCAGGGATTGTCTTTTCAATTACTTTTTTCCATTCATACGTGTCTAATCGATTTATCTGGGTAACTGCAGATAAGCCAATAACCGAGCTATGTGACAGAACCCCCGCAATTTCCAGGTTATTCAAGTGACGGATTGAACTTTTCACTTTCCGTTTAACTGGTATAAATGGCGAAGTAAAGATTTTACTGATTTCCATTTTCCCATTACCGGCAACACGAATGGTTAAACGCGCCGCCTTCGTGTTCGGCGCAGGAACGATGGTTGTCAATGTATTTAAGCGGATGTTATGTTTTTTTGCTTGCTGGTTATTTTCATCGTATTCAATGAGATATATGTTGTAATCGAGAGTTTGAGTGACTTTACCTTCTATTAAGATGGAGTTCTGCGGATGAAGGGTGATTTTATTATGTCTTTCTTCGATTGTGGAAAAACTTGTATGACCTTCCCAGAAATTCACATATGTATTTTTTGATGTGTTTGCTTTAAGTTGTAATGCGTTATTTTCAAGGGAAAAATCGATGAGCGATGGTTGATAGAACCAGTTGTTACTATCAAAAAATGTAGTTGAAAGATTATCAAAAGTAATAAACTCAGGCTCTTTTAATTTGTTTTTAAATTTTTCCAGAAACAGCATCATATCATATCCTCACCTACTTGTATTAGATATAAATTATACCATGAATTCATGACTACTTCCTAATACAGCTTCATAGAAAAAAAAGACAAAAAAGTGGTTTGCACGACAGTTGTCGACAAACCACTTTTTTATTTGTGTAACATTATTGAGCTGAAACTTCGACAATTCTTCCTTCTTTTTCAGTTGGAATATTGTCACTGCCGAGACGTACTAAATGATCCCGGAAGTTACCCCAGTCTGATTGTCCAAGGTCTGTCACACGACCCTCAGCATAAGCTTTTTCAAAAACTGTATAACCGTCTCCACCTTTTGCAGTGAACGCATTGGTAGCGATTGTGTACGTCTCGTCATCTTTTACTTCAACGAGCTTACCTGCTTCATCTTCATATTGAAGTGATACGACACGGCTTCCTACTTCTTTAGATGCATCAAATTCTACTTTTCCACCAGCAACATGAAGGAATCCGCCATTTTCACTTGGATAGTTGCCAACACTGATTTCAAATGCTTCTTTTAACTCCGCACCAGTTACATCTGCAACTGCAAGCGTATTACCGAAAGGAAGAACTGTGATGACTTCACCTACTGTAACAGGACCAGCATCAATCGGCGCACGGATTCCGCCACCATTTTGAAGTGCCATAATTACATTTTCATCATATTCTTTCGCTGCATGTAACATACCGTCTGTAATGATATTACCTAAGATTGTTTCATTTTTACGAACACTTTCACCTGTTTCATTTCCTTCATCACCAGCACGTGGATTCTCTAGAGCTTGTTCCAACGTTACTCCAATTTCTTCCTGAGAAACTTTTTCCACTTGTTCTTTATATTCTTTGAGCATTTCTGCCGCAACCGGATCTTCTACTTGCTCACTTACTGGAATCAGTTCACCAGCTTGGGAGACGATGACACCATTTTCGTCGAATTCCACTTCCAATAGACCTAGATTACTGTTCCCATTTCCTGTCTGCACAATTACCGTAGGGTCATTTTACTTATTCACTTCTTTAACATTCTTGACTTTCCAGAATATCTTTCTCAAGAAATCTACTACCGGACGTTTTCCTCCCAGCACAATTCCCGCCAACTCAGCAAAAATGTGAAGGAATAAGAACACAAATACAGTAATTATAAGTGTAAATTGTAAACTCGCTTCTGAAAATAATATTGCCAGTCCACCAAATGCTGCACTAAACAAATAAATGATCAGAACCGTCTTCCTGTGGCTGTAACCTGCTTTAATAAGTTGATAATGAATATGTTTGTTGTCGGCTGCCATGATGTTTTCCTTATTATATGCTCGGCGTATAATCGCAACAATTGTATCGAAAATCGGTACAGCAAGGACAATAATTGGTACGACAAAACTTAAGAAAGCTACGTTCTTAAATAATCCAAGCATGGAAACGACTGCCACCATGAATCCTAGAAAGTTCGAACCGGTATCTCCCATGTAAATTTTTGCTGGATAAAAATTATGGGGAAGAAACCCGATATTAGCACCAATGAGCACGATACTGATATATGCAACGATTATTTGCGCATCAGCTAGCGCCATTATAAATATGCTGATTAAAGCAATTGTGGTTACTCCCGTTGCCAAACCATCTAGACCATCTATCAAATTAATGGCGTTTGTTATCCCAACTACCCACAGTACAGTGATTAGGACACTAAAAAATCCAAGATCAATTGTACCGATGAAAGGCAGAGTGACCCGTTCAATGATCAGGCCGGAAGAAACGATAAAAGAAGCTGCAACGAGCTGACCAGTTAATTTTGCAATTGGTTTTATGCTGAAACGATCATCAAGAGCACCTGTGATGATGATTACGAGTGCACCAAGAACGATTTCAGGTAAATGCTCATGTTGTGGCATCAAATATAAACCACCAATTAAAGCACCTAGAAATATAGCGATGCCTCCAAGTCTCGGTTTGACTTCCTTATGGATTTTACGATAATTCGGGAAGTCAACTGCTCCAATCTTCACGGCAAATTTCTTGACCAGATAGGTGAGCAGGAAACTTGCGATAAATGCTATCATGAAAGCCATCGCTAAGTCGACATAATTTACCATAGTATTCTCCTAGTTATTATAGTTGTTACATGTATCGACTAAATTATAACTAATCAAGGGCAGGTAGAGCAAATTTAATTAGTACATTTTTAGGTCTGTTAAGGTGTATTGCACTTTGGTAGAATGATTTTGGAGAGCAAAATTTAAATGGGAGTTGAGTATATGGGCGTTTATATTTTTGTATTAGCTGCAGCAATTGCAGTATTTGGTATTTTAATTTTTTATAAAAGAAATGTCGAGCTAATTAAAGAAGACCCTAGCAAAACCGAAGAAGCACATAAAAATTTCTTCATCGGCGCAGCAATCAGTGAATCGATTCCATTGATTTTAGTCATCATGGGCATTGTCAATCTCGAGCAAGTCCCAATGGAGGAGATTTACTTCCCAGCAATCATCGTTGTTTTCCTTATAGTATTTTCCGTGTTCTTTATTTTCCTGCAGCGGGCAGTTGGAACGGACGAGGAGAGTAAACCACGGGTAACAACCTTTTCCCTAATTGCCGTAGCAGTGACGAATGCAATACCGTTTATTGCGCTTTTGTTCTTGTTTATGTCGACGCAGGCTTAGTGGTTGGTGATGTTGTAGTCTGTCTTATTGGCGCTTGCCTTGTTGGGGTGAGCGGTTTTTCTGTAGGAGTGAGCGCTTCTTCTAGCGGGGTGAGCGCTTTTTCGTGCGGGGTGAGCGGAATTCATGGAGTCATGAGCGCTTTCCCCTCCGATGTGAGCGGGATTTACATGACCATGAGCGCCTTTCCCCCGCTACGAGCGAATTATCAAAATCCCTCCCAACTATTCCCCCATTCTTTATTTCAACTACTGAAAAGTGTACAATTTGAATAGGTGAATTTACAGGATAGGTGGTGACATGAAGTGATAAACGCAAAAGAACGAGCCAGCATAGAAAAGGTCTGCATGATCGCTGGGAAAATCATGCTGATGAGCGGGGCGGAGACGCATCGGGTGGAAGATACGATGCATCGGATGGCCCGTGCGTTTGGTGTGGAGAGTGCCCAGGTACATGCGACGCCGACTGGGATAAATTTCTCGACGGGCGTGGCTGAAATGAATAGTTTTTTGCGGATTTCAAAACGGCCTACTGATTTGAATAAAATTGCGGAAGTGAATAAAATTTCCAGAAGAGTGACGGCTGGGGAACTTGATATGGATGAAGCGTATGTGCTGCTCCGGGAAATAGAATTAGCGGCACCGGGATATACACCTTGGGTTCAAATTGTCGCAGCTGCACTTGTGAGTGGCTGCTTTGCCATCATGTTCAAAGGTGAATGGGTCGACTTTTTACCTGCCTGTCTTGCTGGTGGGCTCGGATTCGTGGTGATGTTTTATATGGACCGGTTGCTGGAAATCCGCTTCTTAGCCGAATTCTTTGCAGCATTTGTCATTGGTGTCAGCTCGTACCTGTTCGTCAGCAATGGATTTGGGATGGAGTTAAGTAAGGTGATCATTGGCGCGGTGATGCCGCTCGTTCCGGGATTGCATATTACGAACGCCATCCGGGATCTCGTGGCGGGCCATCTCATATCTGGAATATCCAAGGGAATTGAAGCGACATTGACGGCATTTGCGATTGGCGCTGGTGTGTCACTCATTTTCGCATTTGTCTAGGAGGGATTTTTTTGACGATACTTGCACAACTTGTTACGAGTTTTATTGCATCAAGTGGATTCGGAATCCTTTTTGGCGCGCCGAAAAAATCCCTTATTCAATGTGGTCTCGTCGGAATGTCGGGGTGGATGCTGTATTACTATTTGACCCCAGGCTATATGAATACTGTACCAGCGACAATTTTTGCGGCAATGCTTGTCTCTGTGCTGAGTTTTATCTGCGCCAGAACTTTCAAGGTGCCAATCATCATATTTAATGTTTCAGGAATCATTCCGCTCGTTCCAGGGGGACTTGCGTATAATGCGATGCGTCATTTTGTGGAAAATGATTATACGACGGCGCTGGAATTGTCGGCTGAGGTCGCGTTACTTGCTGGCGGAATCGCAATTGGCTTGATGTTTTCAGAGGTGGTGCGGGAAATCGTACGAAAGCTCGCACCGCGGAAATAAAGTGGAAGTTTTACTGTAGTTCGTTTTTATTGCGAATTTTTCATTATCCTATAAAATAAGTGTAATCCAACAAAGCGAGGGGTAGCTGAATGAATGCACAAGAAAAACCTAAAGTATTGATTATCATTTTCGGGGCAACCGGGGATTTGGCAAAGCGGAAGTTATATCCTTCCATTTATCGCCTCGTGCGGAATGAGACGATCAGCCAGGATTTTGCAGTCGTTGGTTTGGCGCGGAGAAATTGGTCGGACGACGTTTATCGTCAAAATGTAATGGAATCGGTGGAACAGGCCTTTGGCGACTGTGAGGAATTAGAATCCTTCGCTTCCCATTTCCACTACCAATCCTTTGACGTGACCGATGAGGGGAATTATCTTCAGGTGAAGGAATTGGTGGAGAAACTGGAATCAGAGTATGATACGAATGGAAACCGCCTATTTTACTTGGCTATGGCTCCAGAGTTCTTCGGCAGTATCGCCAATAACCTGAAGGAATATGGCTTGAAGGAAACAGCAGGCTGGACCCGTCTCATCATTGAAAAGCCGTTCGGGCATGATTTGAAGACGGCTAAAGAGTTGAACAGTCAAATTCGTGAAGCCTTCGATGAAGAACAAATATATCGTATTGACCATTATCTTGGAAAACAAATGGTGCAAAACATAGAAGTCATCCGTTTTGCGAATGGAATTTTTGAGCACTTATGGAATAACCGCTTCATTTCGAATATCCAAATCACTTCCAGTGAAACGCTTGGTGTGGAGGATCGCTCGCGGTATTACGATGACTCCGGAGCTATTCGGGATATGGTACAAAACCATATGCTTCAGATGGTGGCACTTCTTGCAATGGAACCACCGATTAAGCTGACGACAGATGAAATCCGCTCAGAAAAAATCAAAGTGTTGCGGGCGCTTAGACAGCTGGAGCCGGATCATGTGCATGAGCATTTTGTACGTGGACAATACGGAAGCGGCGTCGTAAATGATGAAGAAGTGATCGGCTACCGTAAAGAATCAGAGGATCTCGTCTTTTCCAATACAGAAACATTTGTGGCGGGGAAAATTTTAATTGATAATTACCGCTGGGCTGGCGTGCCATTTTACATACGGACAGGAAAACGGATGTCGGAGAAACGGACGAAGATCGTCATTGAATTTAAAGATATCCCGATGAACCTCTACTTCAAGAGTGACCGGGAACATCATCCGAATCTGTTGGTCATCAATATCCAGCCTGATGAGGGGATCGCCCTTTATCTGAACGCGAAAAAAGCTGGCGCTGAGGCACTTGCTGAGCCGATTGAACTGAGTTATAAACAAGGTGCAATGCCGGCTATTAATACTCCAGAAGCCTACGAGAAGCTTTTATATGATAGCATGATAGGAGATGCGACAAACTTTACCCATTGGGATGAAGTCGCACTTTCATGGAAATATATCGATCCGATTTTACAAGTTTGGCAAAATGAGCAGCCGAACTTCCCGAACTATGAATCTGGTTCGATGGGACCGAAAAAATCCGACAAGCTCTTAGGTCAGGATGGGTTCCATTGGTGGGAAGTATAACGGTTCTTATGGAATAATAGGAGGAGTTTGTTATGAAAAAGAAATTTTATGATGTAACAGCACCGATTTATGAAGGAATGCCAGTTTATAAAAATAAGCCGGAAAAGCAACCGGAATTTAATACCGTGACGAACGCTCACGTTACCGAAACTCGCATCTCGATGGATTTACATACCGGGACTCATGTCGACTCCCCACTGCATATGATCAATGATGGCGACACGATGGAATCCATCGCGATTGAAGATTTGGTCGGTAAAGTGAAGTTATTTGATTTAACACACGTGGAAGACCGGATTACGGTCGAGGACATTAAAGATCTTCCGATTGAAAAAGATGATTTCATTCTATTTAAAACGCGAAATTCTTCCGTGGATGAATTTGATTTTGAATTTGTCTTTGTGGCAGAAGATGCAGCAAGTCACCTTGCAGAAATTGGAATTAAAGGTGTTGCAGTAGATGCGTTGGGAATTGAACGGGCGCAACCTGGACACCCGACACATCGGACATTGTTTGAGAACCAAGTTATCGTCATCGAGGGCTTGCGCTTGAAGGAAGTACCTCAAGGTGAGTACTTTATGGTAGCCGCTCCATTGAAAATCATCGGTACGGACGCTGCTCCAGCGCGCGTGTTGTTGTTTGAATTGGACAATGATACGGATGGTAAAGCGTTCCACTGGGATACAGGATCAGTTGATCTATCCGAACAATAAGCGAAACTAAATAAATAATGGGTCATGCAGAATGTTTCTGTATGACCCTTTTTTGTTATAGGAGATTATCAGTCGGCAGCTTTTTCGTTACATAGAATTTATTAATATATTTCTAACAACCTACTTGAGAACATAAATAAAGAGTCGAAAGCATCAATATGTACCAATATTTTTATTTTATATCATGTCTTTTCATTTTATCCAATTCATCTTGGCTTCTTTTACGATATGACTTCCGTCCGTATGACCATTGTTGTGACAAGAACAGAAAACCAATCAGTAGGAATAATACGTAAGCTAAGGTACTTTCAATCCTGTCCGTAGCGAACATCCAAGTCAACCAACTTACAAAAAGAACGGGGACGATTGCTCCTAAATAGGCATTGCTACGAGACGATAAAAAATACTGTAAAACCAACGCTGCAATAATCAATAAGATAGATGTGAATTCATTCATTTTTCATTCTCCTTTTCTATTTTATATTTATTAATAATAGATTTTGCATCTTCTAAGCTGATACGGTTTTCAATCGCGAGCTGTCTTACATAATTGACTAGGGCTTCCTTTTCCAAGTCCACATTTAAATTAATCTTTTGTATGATGCGATCTAACCGAATTCTTACTGTAGGATAGGAAACTTCGTAATCATTGGCTATTTGTTTAAGCGATCCCGAGCTCAAAACAAATTTCCTGACAAACTCTACATCTTCACTCTCCAACGATGATATCCAAGTTGGTAGGTCATTGTAAATCATTTCCATTCCCTCCTCATGTTTTTAATATACCACGTTCTTAAATAAAATAAAAGGGTTTTTCACCAAAAACTTAAATATATTTTATTAAATTATAAATAAAGTTAAATAAAGTGTTGATTTTTAATTTAACTTTATGGTAAGGTTCAATTAAGATAATTTTAAAAATATTTTTTGGAGGCGAAAAAAATGAAAAGCAATGGAGAAGTTTTGTTTTCAGTAATTGGGGTTGTTTTGTTCAGTGTTTTATTTGCAGGGAGTCTTGTTTTATCGAATGGAGTTCAAAACAGTTCTGGAGCGGAAGAGTTGGCACAGCAATTCATCAGCGATGAAAATGTAACCGAAGTGACCGCCGGACAGATCCTGACATTTTTAGAGAATGGTTTCCTATATGTTGGAATCGTCTCCCTCATTTGCGCAGTCATCGGAGTGATTTCGATTGTGTTGATTAAGAAAAGTGATAACCCGGGTGCTGCAGGAAAACTATTAATCTCTACAGCTATACTAAGTACCATCCTTACTTTATTTGTAGGCGTCTTGGCTTGTTGTGCCTACCTTATTGCAGGCATCAAAGCCAACGGCCGCAATAAAAGCTTGAAGGCATCAGCATAACGGTTAGTAGTAGAAAGGAGAGCGAAGTTTATGTTTGCCATTACGTGGAGAGAATTTACATCTCAATTTAAAAGTATTCGATCGATCATTATCATCCTTTTTATTTTTGGAGTGACGACCGGTTCAGCAAAGCTTATCAGTCAATTTGAAATGCAACTTAAAGATTTGGGATTGGGAGACAATGCTTATGTCGGTGGATTGATGCTACTTCTATTTGTAGCATCTCCCCTTTTTGTCACGAGTATCTCCCATAGCATCGTCAATAAGGAAGTCGATTCCCGAACCATTCGATTTTTAGCAACAAAAACCTCGAGACAAAATATTATTCTCGGTAAATTTTTAGGCAACTTTTTATTTTGGATGTTCTGTCTAGTGATTGCTTTATTGTTGATCGTTCCGTTTTCACACGCATTTTACTTTTCAGAGTTCATTCAAAGCGTCATCTATGTATCTTATTTCATCGGTTTGACATTATTTCTATCTACCATCATTAGAAATCCGTCTTTAACGATGTTTTTGGGAATCAGTCTTTCTATTGCTTTACCTATTATCGGCATTTGGGGGATGTTTACGAAAAACTTTATCATCAAGTCTATCTCTTATGTCACTCCCTATTTTTACTATACACAGGACCATACGTCCTACACTTATTTTGTGTTAATTTTCACCTTGATCTTTTTAGTATTGAGCTTAATGGTCTTTAAAAGGAGAGATTTGTAATGAAAGCACTTAGCACAAAGGATTTGACGAAAAAGTACGGTAATAAGACCGTCGTTAATCATTTAAATCTTGAAATAGAGAAAGGTAGCATCTTTGGCTTTTTAGGTAAAAACGGAGCTGGAAAGTCTACCTTCATCAATATGATTACAGGATTGACGCTGCCGACCTCTGGCTCTTTTGAGATTCTCGGAGAACAGGGAGATTCATTACACAGAGTAAGACATCGAATTGGAGTGTTGCCGGATTATTCCACTTTCTATGAGAATTTTACTGCTTTGGAGCATCTGAAGTATTATAGTCGAATACTGCGACTTTCTTTAACTACTAATGAGTTGAAAGAAATTTTAAAGCAAGTTGAATTGGAAGATGCGATAAATGTAAAGACCAAAAATTACTCATTTGGGATGAAAAAGAAACTTGGACTTGCGCAAGCGATCATCAATAAACCGGAGCTCTTATTTTTAGACGAACCAACATCCGGTGTCGATGCCAATTCCATTTTAAATATCCATACTCTGATTAAAGATATATCAGCCCAAGGCACGACGGTCTTTTTGACATCCCACAACTTAGATGAGGTGGAGAAGTTATGCGATGATATTGCCATCATGAACAAAGGGACAATCCAGACAAAAGGAAGCATGCACCAACTAAGGAGAGAATATCAGGACAATATTTCCGTTTATATTAAACATGATTCCATTTCAGAGAGTAAACAGATCAAATTACGAACCGAGCTCTCTTCATTGGTTAAAAATATGAAAGTAGCATCGGATCACTTGGAACTCTTTGTGGAAGATGAAAGTGTCATCCCTAAAATCAACAACTATTTAGTGAGTGAACAGATTAATATCTATCGTTTAGAAGTAGAAGAGCCATCTTTGGAAGAAATCTTCTTGAATTTGGGAGAGGAAAAATTTAGCGCATAAGAAGTATTATATTCCGCAGTAGAGGTAAAAGGAGGTATAAAAATGTATGTATTAAAAGAACCGACGCAAAAAATCTCACCAGACGCAATAAAAGTATGGAGAATTACGGATGCGTTTCATACTATCATTTTTCTAGGCTTGCTATCCTTTCTTCTCTATTTCGATTATTCCTATCAGTGGCCAAATTGGATAGGAATTGTAATTTATTCCTTGATGGGAATCACCTTTGTTTCCGCCATCATTGAACTAATAATCGTTCCTGTATACAAGCAAAGAACATGGAGATATGAAATTGACGGCAATTGTATACAACTCAAACATGGTGGAGCGTTCAAAAAAACACATATGATCATTCCGATGAACAAAGTATATTTCGTTGATACGTATCAAGGTCCTATCCTACAAAGATATAAGTTGGCGACGGTTAAAATCGGAACGGTTGGGTATATTCATGAGATTCCCGGCCTTCCAGAAAGAAAAGCTTCTGAAATCCGTAGCTACATTGCTTCCTTGACGGACTTGTATAAAGCAAAGGAGGCTGCTGATGGAGAAGAACAGCGTGTATGAACAAACTTCTTCTTTAAAGAAGCTGCACCCTATCTGGATAGGTTTTAGATTGTTTAAATCAATAAGAAGTTTGATTCTGTTTATCGTCTTTTTGTTTATCGTTTTGGATATGTCATCCAACTCTATTTTCTCATGGTACGGAACAACTTTAATTGGAATATTCATCGTCTATCAAATCGGAGCATCGGTATTGGAATGGTATCGTTTTGGTTATTATTTTGACCAGGAAGAAATTTATGTCCAAAAGGGCCGATTTGTTAAGATGAAAAGATTTTTTCCATTAGATCTTGTACAAGGGATCAATCAAAACACATTACTGATTCATCGTATGCTGGGGCTCACGTCATTATTGATTGATGTGGGTTCCAGTGATAGAGACAGCTCCATAAAACTAGAAATGATTACGATTGAAGAAGCAGAACAAATTAAAAAAATACTTTCGAAATATGGTAATATCCAAGTGAACGAACCTGTAGCGAGCGACAAAGACCAGAAGGAAGGACATAAGGATAAAAACTTTACCCACCACTATACGATAGAAACCAATGAAATTCTTATTGCTTCCCTCACTTCGCTGCGGTTGCTGTTTTTCCTAAGTGTCTTATACTCTGTTTATTCGCAGTTAAGTCAGTTTCTCCCAATTGAAGAACATATCAATAAAGCTATCGCATATTTCCAGACATCTATACAAATGCTCCTCTTGGGAATTGCTTTGTTGATTCTATGTTCCATGATCTACGGGTTTGTGAAAACATTCATCCAGTACGGTGGGTTGGTCGTCACCTCTGATGCACATCGTATTTATTTGGAAAAAGGAATCGGAAGTAAAACGAGTTTTTCCATTCCTAAAGACAATATCCAGGCTTTGAGCATCAACAGTGGCTTCATTCATCGGATGTTAAAAATCGTGAATGTCAGATTGATCAGTGCTACAGATGTAAACGACGAGGATATAAAAGTCTCTAATATCTTATTTCCTTTTATCAACCGTCAAAGAGCTTTTACCTTGGTTCCGGAAGTTGTACCGTCTTTCGCAATTACAGGGAGCATGAGCAACATACCGAAGCGCTCCATCCTGGTGAAGCTGTTAAGGACGATGTATATTTGGCTTTTGTTGCCTCTAGGAATTTTCCTATTCATACCAGGATTTTGGTATATTGCGGTATTAGCTTTTGTCATCACACTGACTTCTCAGATAGTCAGCGGGCTATGCAGCAGCTATTCCCTCAATGGACAGTTTCTACAGCTTAGAAAAGTCGGTGTATCGACTCGGCTCTTTATTATGAGGAGAGATAGAATCGAACGGATCATGCTATCGGAAACGATGATTCAACGAAAAATGGGGTTAGCGTCCTTAAAAGTTACAACGAGAGCGAGACCGACAAAAGTGATAACGATGCATGACGTTCCCATACAAATCGCTTTGCAATGCCAGTCATGGTTTATTAATGAAGATTGATATATGAAGCAAGCAGGTTACTCTAATGAATAGGAGCAACCTGCTTTAATTATTTCACCTTAATTTTTTTGGATAGATTATCTAACAACAAGTATATGACAGGAACTAAAAACAACGTGAAAATACTTGATGTACTGAGTCCGAAGATGACCGTGACAGCAAGCGGCTGCTGCAGTTCTGCTCCTTCCCCTATTCCAAGACTTAGCGGAATCAGCGCGAGCACAGTTGTAATGGTCGTCATCAGAATCGGCCTTAACCTGTTCCTTCCTGCCTCCACAATAGCCTCCATCCGCTCCATGCCCCGCTCTCTCAACAGATTGGTATAATCGACAAGCAGGATTGAGTTGTTCACCACAACCCCCGCAAGCATCGTTATCCCGATTATCGCGGGAACGGATAATGCAATATCGGTCGCAAATAATCCGAGTAACACACCGATTGCTGACGTCGGTATCGCAAACATGATGATGAACGGATACAGAAAGCTTTCAAACTGGATAGCCATGACGGCATAGACAAGGAAAATAGAAAAGATTAAAGCTAAGCCCAAATCAATAAAAGCTTCTTCCATTTCCTCTGCTTGACCGGCGACTGTATAGTTATAGCCTTCTGGCAGATTCATCTGCGCAAGTCTTGCTTCTACATCCTCTACAATACTTCCCAAATCCCGGTCAATGATTTGGCTCGTCACATTCATTTGCGGCTGCTGATTTTGCCGCATGAGCGCAACGGGGCCTTGGATTTCGATAAATTCAGCAACTTCATTCAGCGGAATGCTTGCACCGGTCGGCGTTTGGATATTCAGCTCCATTAAATCATGAATCGTGCTTCTTTCATCTTCCGGATAGTAAAGCATGACATCGATCTCTTGGCGACGCTCCCGGTATCTTGTGGCAAGCTGACCATTGAAATGAGGCTGAATTTGCCCAGTTATTTGCTGCTCCGTGAGTCCATACATCGCAGCGTGGCCCTCATCAATTCGGATCGTGAGCTGAGGAATCCCTTGAGCCGCTCCAGATGTCGGATTAAGCACCCCATCTACCGTAGAGATTTCCTCGGCCACCTCATCGGCTAGATCTCGAAGGACTTCATGTTCCGGCCCATTGATTTCAATCGAAATCGGGTCGCCAAAATTCATGCCGCTTTCCATCATGGAAACAGTAATTTCAGCACCCGCGATATCACGCAGGTCCTCCTCGATATTTTTCACAAAATCATTTGTCGAGATATCCCTTTCATCCAATGGAACGAGTTGAATCGTGTAGGTGGCATTATTACTCGATCCACCTCCTGGACCAACTCCATCACCACCGACAGAGAGGAAGCTCACTTCGATATCCTCTTCATAAGCAATCAGTTTTTCATTGATTTGTTCGACGATACCTTCCACATATTCCAGAGAACTGCCCGATTCGGTCTCTACACTAATTCGAGCCTGGCCTTGATCCGAAGCCGGAATGAGCTCGGCGCCAATCATTGGAATAAGTGCAAAACTGCCACCTAAAATCAAAAATGTGATGAGCACGGTTGTTTTCCTGAATTTCAAGGTGCGACGGAGTCCATTTGCGTATTTATCCCGCAGCCAATTTAAGAATCGTTCAAACCAATATGTTTTCCCGTCCTTATCAACGACCTTAGACAATAACTGAGATGATAGCATCGGCACAAGCGTAATCGCCACAACAAGTGAAGCGACAAGCGCAAATGATACCGTCAACGCCAGTGGAGTAAATAAATCTGATGCGAACCCTTCGACAAACACAATCGGTAGAAATACGACGATTGTCGTTGTTGTCGATGCAATTAATGCAGGAGTGAGTTCAGAAGCTCCCTTCGTCGCCGCTTCATACAAACTCGCTCCACGTCTCCGATAAGAATATATATTTTCCAAAATAACAATCGAACTGTCCACCATCATCCCGACCCCAAGAGCGAGACCTCCAAGAGTGAGCACATTCAGCGTTTGACCGGTAAAATACATGAGTGCAAATGTGGAAATGAGTGCAATTGGAATCAACACTCCAATCACGATTGTTGCGCGGATGCTTTTCAAAAAGAGCAATAAAATCCCAATGGCAATCAAACCACCGATGATAATATTCGACGTCACCGAATCGATGGATAGCTGGATAAATTCCGACGTATCGATAATGACGTCCACCGCGACACTTTCCCCAAGTTCTGCTTCTATCCCCGGAATACTATCACGGATATTCGTTGCGACTTCTACAGTATTGGCATCCGTATTTTTCATGATAGACAAAACAAGCGACGGCTCTCCATTGACAAGGGTGAGACTATCACTTTCCTTATATGTATCCACTACTTCAGCGACATCCTCCACAGAAATGGTCGCTCCTGCAGGCGTTTGAATGATTGTTTCCTTGATATCGTCGATAGACTCAATTTCTCCAATCACTCGGAGCTGCAAGTCTTGATTCCCTTTTTCCACCGTCCCTACCGATGCGGAGTTGTTCGTTGCACTTATTGCTTGTGCGACTTCATTGGCACTGATGCCATACTGCTTCAGATCGGTAGATTCCAGGATGACCTGTATCTCCCGCTCCTTGCCACCTTCCACCGTCACCGATGCAATTCCTTCTTGCCGTTCAAAATAAGGGACGACTTGATTTTCAGCTATTTCTGTCAGCCGTTCCGGTTCGCTGCCTGTCAGGCTCACCCACATGACCGGCAATGCATCCGGACTGAACCGGAGAATATTCGGTTCTTCCGCTTCGTTCGGTAAAAAGCCTTTGACCTGGTCGACTTTTTCCCGGACGTCTAAAAGGGCCTGGTCAAGGTCTGTTCCATTTTTGAACATCATGATGACGACAGAGGCACCAGTTTGTGAGCGGGACTGAATCGAGTCGATTCCTTCTATCGTGCTGACCGCTCCTTCAATCGGCCTGCTGATCAGGTTCTCAACATCTTCAGGCGCAGCATCTTGGTAGCTCGTCGCTACGACTGCAATCGGTAATTCAATTTCTGGAAAAAGGTCCACGGCAAGATTACGGAGGGAAACAAATCCAAGCGCAAGAATTGCGAGAACAATCATGACGACTCCTACTGGCCGTTTCACGGATGTGGTTACGAGCTTCATGCTTATTCCTCCTCTTTGACATCTACCTGGTCGCCGTCGGATAAAGTGAGCTGGCCGGTGATGACCACCTCTTCGCCTGCCTCTATTTCCCCTTCAATGGCAGAAGTGTCCGAACCTGTTTCCAGAACGGTGATTGTGCGTTTTTCGGCTTTGTCGTTTGTTACGACATATATAAAGTCTTCATCATTTTCGTGAACGACTGCTTGTGTCGGTACGAGAAGTGTATCTTCAATCACTTGTTCCGGTATCGTAATTCTAGCTACCATACCAGGCAAGATGATATTTTCCTCATTTTCTACAGTTGCCTGGACAGGATAAAGTCCAGAATCATCTGGAGTAAAATCGATTTGTGTGACGGTTGCTGGGAATTCTTCATTTGCGACCTCCACCGTATACGTTTCATCTTTTGTAAGAATTTGTTGGAGTTCTGCCGTTACTGCAAATTCTACGATCATTACGTCCGTATCCGCGACGGTTGCAAAAGGCTCTTCATTTGATACCATATCCCCTTCGGAAGCTTGGAGGCCTGTGATTTTTCCATCTGCAGGAGCAGTGACGGTAGTGCTACCTTGAGCAGTGGAAAAAACAGCAATCCGGTCACCTTCTTCAACCGTTTCACCATTTGAGACATCGAGTTCTGTTAATTCCCCAGCAAGCGGCAGAATGATAGGCGTGATTTGATTCGGAATGGCCCGTCCGTACAGGACCCGCTCTAGAATGAAATCTTCTTCCTTCACTTCAGCGGTTTCGACAGCAACGACTCGCTCTTCTTGTTCCACATTAGTCGTATCATCATTCGAACAAGCTGCCAGTACAACCAATAAACAAAACATAAGTACAAACATGAATCGCTTCATCTCAACATACTCCTCTGCAACTTAGTCGGCGGTGGACATGTACAATCCATTTTCCCATCCAATTATACTGTTTTTGGAATTGAATGTCATTGAAGTTGTGCGAATATATAAACGGATAATTCTTTAGGTGAATTAATAAGCCTGATCTTACGTACGATGAACATTCTAAATAACCAGCACAATCATACGTGAGAACTTCTCACGTGCGACGAGCATGCCAAATAACTAGCTCAATCATACGTGAGAACTTTTCACGTGCGATGAGCACGCAAAATCACAGCACAATCAGACGCGAGAACTTCTCACGTGCGATGAAAACGCAAAATTACTGCACAATCAGACGCAAGAGCTCCTCACGTCCGATGAGCACGCAAAATTACTGCACAATCAGACGCGAGAACGTCTCACATGCGATGATCACGCAAAATCACAGCACAATCAGACGCGAGAACGTCTCACATGCGATGATCACGCAAAATCACAGCACAATCAGACGCGAGAACGTCTCACATGCGATGATCACGCAAAATCACAGCACAATCAGACGCGAGAACTTCTCACGTCCGACGAGCATGCCAAATATACTGCACAATCCAACTTCTCCTAAAAAAATAAAATAGCAGAACGACATGAATTTGCGTTCTGCTAATCGTATTGAGCTATGTTTTTTAGCGGTTTTCCTCATCATCATTACGGCCGTTTTCATCAATGATTCCATCGTCGTCAACGTTGCCATCGCCATTACCGTTGCCATCGTTACCATTATTCATACCGCCGTCTCCGCCATTGCCTCCGTTACCGTTGTTGCCGTCCATCATGTCCCCATTATCCTCGTTTTGGTCTAATGGAGTATCGTTCTGGTCGTTGTTGTTATCATCATTGCCCATTGCACATCCAGTGACTAGGGAAAAGCGAAGATAAGAGAACCAGCGCGGAGAAGCCATTTATTTGTCATTGTAGTATGCCTCCTTTTTTAGTTTGGTGTTACTCGCAATTAGCTTAACCAATTTATAGGAAGTCATACTTTTAATTAATATAATTACTGGATGGCAAAAGTGATTTCCGCTTCACAAGCAAGCTCGCCATCGACCGTTGCGCGTCCTTTACCTTTACCGATCGGCCCTTTCATACGGGTGATTTCCACTTCCAAACGCAATTGATCACCTGGTTTGACCTGGCGCTTGAATCGGCATTTATCAAGTCCAGCGAGGAAACCGATCTTGCCTTTATTCTCTTCCATATTTAAAACAGCGATTGCGCCAACTTGAGCCATCGCCTCAACAATAAGAACTCCAGGCATTACCGGGTAATCAGGAAAATGTCCTTGGAAGAAAGGTTCATTAATTGACACATTCTTAATGCCGACAGCGCGTTTTGCTTCGTCGATTTCAATAATTTTATCAACTAGTAAAAATGGATATCTGTGTGGGATGATTGCTTTAATTTCTTCTGTATTCATGTTTCATTCGCCTCTCTTTAATTAATATGGAAGTGGGACATTGCAGCGTCTCCACCTTCATTTCCTTGATTATATCAGTTTGGATGTTTGACTCCAATAAAAAAAGGTAAAAGAAAGATACAAGTTACTTTACTTGAAACTGAACTTCAGACATAAAAAGGAGGAATTATATTATGCTTTGGACAATAATTGGTATTTTATTAGTACTTTGGATCCTTGGATTTGCTTTTGATGTCGGTGGCGGCCTAGTCCATCTTCTACTAGTCATTGCCCTGATTGTACTGATTTTCCGTTTAGTTACTGGAAGACGAGTCGGTTAACGGCGCTACGTAAAAAATATCTTTCGATTAACATCAAAACTGGGACACGGGGTCTGACCCCTTGTCCCAGTTATTCTTTGATTACAATATCAATGATGTGGCGCCATGTTTCAACTTTAAGAGCGTCGATTGGTGCTCCGTCTCCAAGGACACCGTAACCAATCATTAATCCGGTAACAAGCGCAAAAGCGCAAAGGATAGTGACAATGATGATCCGCAGCCATATCGGGAATACCCGTACCCTTGCAGATTTTTCCCTTTTCTTGCTGCGTTCCTTCTTCTCATCCTGTGAAGCATCCTCTGTTACAGTTCTACGTCGGAAAGATTTCGTCTCCTCGACAGCAGCTGCAGTCCGAATTGCTGCATCTTTTGTAGGACGCGTTTTTTTCGCTCGAACTTCAGAAGAACCGAGTTTTGCATTCGCATCCTTCGCGGCACGTCTATATTTTTGTTTTCCCTTTGTTTTACTGTCAGCATTGTTTTTCTTTTCTTTGACAGCTTGATTGGATTGATTTGTAGACATCGCTCTCGTACTCCCTTAACTTAACTTCTCAATTGATTCACTAGGCCCATCATCTGATCTGTCGTCGAAATTGTCCTCGCATTGAATTGGTAAGCTCGTTGCGTCATAAGCAGGTCAGCCATCTGCTGTGCAATATCCACATTGGATTGCTCCAACATGCCCTTCTCTATCAGGCCTTCCACCACGCCAACCGGCTGGACAATCTCTGCAAAAGTAAACCCTAATTCCCCAAGGTCAGGCAGACTGAATAGATTGCCACCCGCAGCTTCCAACAAATGCGGCCGAGTAATTTCTGCTACTGCTATGGAACCAGCCACTTGCTGCTGGTCGCCTCGTTCCACTATAATTTCCCCATTTTGACGGACTTCAATTCCTGTGAATCCATTAGCTATGATAATTGGCGCACCATTTTGTCCAAGCACCGGATGGCCATCGCTATTCGTCAGCATAACTTCCTGTTCATTAATCGGATTTAAAAAGAAATTACCATCCCTCGTATAGTGGGTAGTTGTAACCCCTTGGTCTTCCGTCTGAATTTGGAAAAAATGATTTTCATTCCGTAATGCAAGGTCTAGGGCCCGACTTGTCGTTTGTAGAGCACCTAAAGAAAAATCATTGACGATAGCACCAAGTTTTGCTCCTGTACCTACGCGTACTCCCTCAGGGGTCATTCGGTTCTCGGCATTCGCCGGGGACCGCAAATTATCAATTTGCTGCGTCAACAGAGAAGAAAACTCTGAGTTCCTCGTTTTATATCCTGGCGTTTGACTGTTCGCCATATTATGTCCAATCAAATCTAATTTGTTTTGCAGCTGGTTCATCGTGACTGCTGCTTGTATCATCATTCTTGACATGGTACAACCTCCAAACCCTTTCTAGCCCAGTCTGCCGATTTCCGATACCGCTTTGCCTAAGCTTTCATCGTAAGCCTTTAACACACGCTGATTCAGCTCAAAGCTGCGGTAGGCGTTCATCATTTCTGTCATTGTTCTTGCGGCATCCACATTGGACCCTTCCAAAAACCCTTGACGTACGTTGAATTCAACACCGGCTGGAACCGCTCCAGCCTCTCCGGCATATAAGTTATCGCCTTCCTTGATCAATCCGTTTACATCAGCTGTATACGCGATTCCAAGAGGGACCGTTTGTGTTTCCGTTTGAAGAATGCCTGTATCTGTCACATTAAAATGAGGGCCGCCTGGTTGAATAGGTTCACCCGTACTGCTTAGCACATAATACCCTTGGTTCGTTACGAGATACCCATCGCCATCAATCGTAAAATTCCCATTTCGCGTCAAACGTTCTTCCCCGGCTTCATTTTGCACCCGGAAAAATAATCCGCCATTTTCATCGGGCACATTCACTTGAACAAGTGCAAGATCCGTCCCGATACCTGTTTCACGGATATCACCCTGAGCAAAATCCGGAACGAATTCCTGGACGTAAACACCTGTGTTGATGGAACCGATGGTTTGGTTGAATGGTACTTTAAAATTGTTTTTCGTCGGCAGCTGTTTATTTCCTTGTGCTTGTATCAGCATCTCAGGAAATGATCGAATGGTCGCTTGATCCGCTTTGAATCCAGGTGTATTCATATTCGCGATATTATTCCCCAGCGCTTCCTGGTATCTCTGCTGAGCCATCATCCCACTCGCAGCTGTATAGAATCCTCGTAACATGGGTACTCCTCCTCTAGCCTTTCCGTGTTGCTTTAAATGTTAGCCAATTTGTCTTCTTTCGATTTTATCGATATTTTCCAGCATGATTCCTGTACCTTTTGCCACACAGCTCATTGGTTCCTCTGCAACGAATACAGGGACTTTCAGCTCTTCAGCAAGCAAGAGGTCCATTCCATGGATAAGCGCTCCGCCTCCAGTCAGGATGACGCCACGATCGATAATATCTGCTGATAATTCTGGTGGTGTTTGTTCAAGAACCATCTTCGCTGCTTGTACAATCAAAGATACGGACTCTCTTAACGCTTCTTCGATTTCTTTAGAATGAACCGTGATGGTGCGAGGAAGCCCGCTGACCATGTCACGTCCACGAATATCGAGTGACTCGTCTCTTGCATCTGTAAACACGGTAGCGACACTAATTTTAATTTCTTCCGCTGTCCGCTCACCGATCAATAGTTTATATTTCTTCTTAATGTATTGAAGAATTTCTGCATCAAAATTATCCCCTGCCATTTTTATGGATTCAGAGGTAACAATTCCGCCCATCGATAGAACCGCAACATCTGTTGTTCCACCACCGATGTCGACAACCATATTTCCGCTTGGCTGGTAGATTTCCATCCCAGCGCCGATTGCAGCGACTTTAGGCTCTTCTTCCAAGTAAACTTTTTTACCGCCTGATTTTTCCGCTGCTTCTTTAATCGCTTTCTGCTCCACTTTTGTAATGTTCGTTGGACAGCAAATAAGCATGCGTGGTTTCGTAAACAGGCCTTTTACATTTATTTTATTTATAAAATGTTTTAACATCGCTTCTGTAACATCAAAATCAGCAATAACGCCATCTTTTAATGGACGGATTGCTTCAATGTTTCCTGGTGTTCGACCAACCATACGACGGGCTGCTTCTCCGACTTCGAGGACTTTTCCCGTATTTTTATCCATAGCAACAACGGCTGGTTCGTTTAATACAATTCCTTTTCCTTTTACATGAATCAAAACGTTGGCGGTTCCAAGGTCTATTCCAATATCTCTAGAAAACATTCTATCTAGGTCCTCCCAAAATTTAACTGTCTTGCACGTGAATTCACACAATGCTACTAATAACATATTTTATCACAGTTTGGTACAATAAACTTCTTTTTTCGAAAATAATTTGTAAAAATTTATCTAGTTCTGTCGAAAGTGGCTGGGAGGTACAGAAGAGTAGCATTGCAGGGTGAAGAAGGAATAGGCGGTAAAAAAACGGGCTACTAATCCTTGTGAGTGACTAGTAGCTTATAGAAGGGTTTTCAATTTCGCGAACTATTGATGGTTTCTCGCTTTTTATATTTCTGTCTCGTTGCTTCACCGCCTCGCAGGTGTCTGATCGCTTTATGATATTCCAGCACTTCTTTCACCTGGTTGGCAAGCTCGGGATTAATTTCCGGTAAACGTTCAGTCAAATCTTTATGGACGGTACTTTTGGACACTCCGAATTCCTTGGCGATTTTCCGGACCGTCATCCTTGTCTCAATGACATGCTGACCAATACGGATTGCTCTTTCTTTGATGTAATCATGCACACCGTTCGCCTCCTAAGTTGATCGTTCTGAGGTGCCGTTTTTTAGCTTTCTGTTCAACTGGGGCAAGGTATATCATTACTGTGAAGTCAACTGATAAAAGTCTACTATGTAATTTTCAGTTATGCAGGTTCTGGGAAGTTTCCACTAATCTCTTTCACCTCAGCGCAAAATCTTTGTTTGGTTTGTAACATTTTATTACAAGCTACACCTGATTATGAATAAATCTTTTCTGGGACAAGGGGTAGAGAGAAGTTTTTTGGATAAGTTGGGTAAATTGGGAGAACATGAGGTGTGGGAATTTATGTGCGAAACTTTATGTATAGAAAAAAAGACACCTTAGCGTAAACGCCAAGATGTCCTTGTCCCAAAATTATTCTTCTAGATTTTCTTCGTCAGAACTTTCTTCGTCAGATTCTGCTTCTTCACCTTCAGCATCATTGTCTTCGCCTTCATCACTATCTTCTTCTGCAGACTCATCTACTTCATCTGCTTCTTCAGCTGTTGGTTCAGCATCTTCCTCAGCAGATGTTTCGGCATCTTCTTCAGAGCCTGAAACAAGACTGTCTACGGATGCTAATGGCTGATTGACAACTGCTTCTGGGTTAACAGCTTCGTTAGCTTTACGGATTTCAAAATGGACATGATTGCCATTATCTTTTCCGAAGTTATTTTTCCCAGCAGTTCCGATTGCATCTCCTTGTTCCACGCGATCATTCGCTTCTACGGATACTTCACCAAGGCTTGCGTAATACGTTTTTACATCGTTATCATGTGCAATTACAACAACGTTCCCGAGTAACGGGTCTTCTTTTACCTCGCTTACCGTACCGCTCAGCGCAGCGACTACTTCAAAGCTTTCGCCGTCAGCTGATGTAATGTCAATACCTGTGCTTTGATAATAACGATTGTTGTAATGGATTAGAGCATTTACTTGGTCTGCCTCGTCTGCGTTATAATCAAAAAATTTCGTTACGATTTGTGCTTCTTCAGCGTTTGCGACAGGTAACTGAATTACTTCCTGCTGATCCATTACAGGAACTGCAGAATCATCACTTGGAATTGGAGTGTAATCATCCGTTTGCTCTAGCGACTCATCAACTACTTGTTCGTCCCCGTTATTTGTATACCAGACAACTGCAGAGATTAATAGAGCTGCTAGTACTAAGTAAAGACTAGGGAAGAACCATCTTTTACGGAAAATACGTGTCCAGCGTTTTTTTGGACCGAATTTGTTTTCCTCATTCATTCTTATCACCTCAACAACCATTCTGTTCAGAAAATAGAAAATCTATACATTGATAGTGAAAAATTTTTAAGATTTGCGTATTTTATTGGTTTTTGAGGGGAAGTTAAGCATTTGGGAATAAGTTACTGTGTTATCTAGTAAATTTATTATTACCCAAGGTGCATTGCTATAGTATAGTCATTTTGACATGAGAGGGAGTCTATTGTAAGTTTAAAACGATTGCCAAGATCATTCGTGACATGAGAGACAGTCTATTGTAAGTTTTAAGCGGTTGCCAAGATCATTCGTGACATGAGAGACAGTCTATTGTAAGTTTTAAGCGGTTGCCAAGATCATTCGTGACATGAGAGACGTTCTATTGTTAGTTTTATACGATTGCCAAGAACATTCGTGACATGAGAGACAGTCTATTGTAAGTTTTAAGCGGTTGCCAAGATCATTCGTGACATGAGAGACGCTCTATTGTTAGTTTTATACGATTGCCAAGATCATTCGTGACATGAGAGACGCTCTATTGTAAGTTTTAAACGATTGCCAAGAACATTCGAGACATGAGAGACGCTCTATTGTAAATTTTAAACAATTTCCATCAGCATTCGTAACACGAGAGAGACTCTATTAAACGTTTCTGGTAATTGACAAAGAAATTCTTTACTTGAAAGCCACAGCTAAAACTACAGCATTCTATGAAAAGTAATGTAAACAAAAAACCCCGTCTATTTCAAGACGAGGGTTGGGGCTGCTTCATCCAAGGTACTGATTTCTACCCCTTGGTAATAGTATTTAACGATCTCTTCGTAGCTCTTTCCTTCTTTCGCCATGGCGTCGGCGCCGAATTGGCTCATGCCGATTCCGTGCCCGTAGCCTTTTGTTGTAAAAATGAAGTGATCATTGTTTTGTTTGACGGAGAAGTCGCTGGAGCGTAGAGCTAGTTTGTCACGCACTTCTCTACCTGTAAATGTATTTCCCTCAATGACAAACTCACTGACACGCCCACTATCATTCCGGGCTATGAGAATATCATTGGATTTCCCATTCGGAATATCTACTTCCAAAAGTTTTTCCAATTCATCTTTGGAAAATGTTTCCTGACTTACAAGTTTTGGATTTTCGAGATCCCATGGACTTGGCACACTGCGCAAGTATGGCACTTCATTTTCCCAGTAATCCTCGGAGTTCTCCGTAAAGCCATTACTCATTGAAAAATAGGCAGGCGTGATTGGATCTTCATTATATGTTATGATTTGACCTTTTGTCGCTTCTACTGCTGCTTTAATCTTTTCTAGATTCGTTTCATAATTACTACCCCATTGTTGCTGCAATTCTTGATTGTTTTTATATACCTGATGCTGCACGGTATCTGTAATATCGAACTCTTCCTCTTTATTTCCTCCTAGGAGGTGGCTCACCGTATAAGTGCGGGCGGCGAGGGCTTGAGCCTTTAGAGCTTCCAATTCAAAGTCTGCCGACATTTCTGCTGCAACAACACCGACAATATAATCTTCAAGCGGTACATCCTCCACCACATCTGCTTTCGTGCGCATGACGGCTACAGAAACCGCTTCAGGGTTTTCATCTTCCAATGTAGTTTCCTCGACCGATTCAGTTATTTCCGATTTATTACCTAAAGGCAACACAATCAAACTAGGAACCACGAGTATAAGCGTAAGAAGTAATAAAATCGAAATGATGATTGGCAACCTGTATGAATACTGATGATGTCTGAAATACACTGAACCTTTTGGTTTAAACGAAGGGGTTAGCTTTGTTTTTGCTGATGTGATGGTGCTTTTTCTAAAAGATGATTGACTTTGCAGTTTTTTCTTCAAGTGTTTCTGGAGATTGATTTTTTTCTTTGTACTTTTCACAAATTCCCTCCTTGTTGTTGAGTTCATGCTTACATGCAGATATACACAACGACTTGCATATAAACACTAGCTTAAGTTTAGCAATCTACTATTATATTTATACGCTAAAGGGAAAAATAGACCTGAAAAGTTATGAAAAATTAAAGAAAACAGTCACTTAAAAAGAAAATTACCATATAAATAACCCCTACCGGATATTTTTCTTCTGGTAGGGGTTGTCATGTTGTATTATTTGTTATGATAACTTTGCAATTTTTTCTTCAGCTGTTACAGGAAGTGGCTCGATTACATTGTCGTTTTCGTCCACGCGAACGATGTCTGCACCTAGAGCAGCCAATTTACCAACGATATTTACATAACCGCGGTCCAAATGTTTCAATTGAGTCACTCGAGTACGTCCTTCTGCGACTAAACCAGCTAAGATTAGCGAAGCTGCTGCACGAAGATCTGTTGCCGCGACTTCTGCACCTTGGAGATCATTTAATCCCTCAATGATTACGCTACGGCCTTCAATTTTAATCTTTGCGTTCATTCTTCTAAATTCTTCCACATGCATGAAACGATTTTCAAAAACAGTTTCAGTGAGGACGCTAGTACCGTTTGCTTTTAGCATTAGTGCCATCATTTGGGATTGCATGTCAGTTGGGAAGCCTGGGTAAGGAAGTGTTTTAATATCTGTAGCCTTAAGTTCTTGAGGACCAATAACACGAACTCCGGTTTCCTCTTCCTTAATAGTTACACCTACTTCTTCCAATTTAGAGATAACAGAGCGCAAATGTTCAGTTTCCACGTTTTCAACGAGTACATTACCACCTGTAATCGCAGCAGCTACCATGAATGTACCTGCTTCAATTCGGTCAGGAATAATCGTATGCGTTGCACCGTGGAGCTTTTCCACTCCTTGGATACGGATTGTTTCTGTACCAGCACCAACAATATCGGCACCCATTTTATTCAAGTAATTTGCTAAATCAACAATTTCAGGTTCTTTAGCTGCGTTCTCAATTGTTGTAACTCCATCAGCAAGGCTTGCAGCCATCATAATATTTTCCGTAGCGCCAACACTCGGCATATCTAAATAAATTTTTGCACCTTTAAGACGTCCATCTACTTTCGCTTCAACGAAACCATTACCGACATGAATGTCAGCTCCCATGGCTTCAAAGCCTTTTAGATGAAGGTCGATTGGACGTGATCCGATTGCACAGCCACCTGGCATAGCAACATTTGCATGGCCATAGCGGGCGAGCAGTGGTCCCAGTACGAGGACAGAAGCGCGCATTTTCCGAACATATTCAAACGGAGCCTCTGTACGTAATCTTCTGGAAGCATCAATTTCTACTGTATTTTGTTCTGCATCAAAGGTAACCTCGGCGTTAAGGTTTCTTAGTACTTCGTTGATTGTATAAACATCAGCTAAAACAGGTACATCTGTAATTACGCTTTTGCCTTCACTAGCAATTAAGCTCGCAGCCAAAACTGGCAATACGGCATTTTTGGCACCTTCTACTTTTACAGTACCATTTAGTTGCTGTCCACCTCTTACGATGATTTTTTCCATATTTATAAATCTCCTTCAAATCCTTTTTTCTAGATATTAATATTCATTCATTAGGATAGGTGTGCCTATCGTGTATGCCAGCTTTCCTGAATCCCCTTGAGTCGCGACGATTTGTAAATTATATGGTATACCCTGAATGACAAATTTCTCGTTCCATAGAGGTGTATACCCGTATTTTATTTTTTTATGCTTGGACATTTCGAGTGGATCATCTTGCTCTTCCACATGCTCCAGCTGCAGCGATTCTGTTAATACGTCAATAACCGCTCTATTCTCTATTGTATCATCTTCTATGACCTCAATACAAGTGAATTCATCAGGTTTATCTTGAAAGAATGAATCGTTGAGTTTACCACTTGTTTGGTCATATTCCGATTGAATTTCTTCGTTCCAATCGGACCCTTTCATAACAGCTATCAGCTCAATATGTTCAGGCTCTATCTTTGACACAATAATCGTTTGATCCACATGGATAGATGTAGTATTTTCTTCATCAAACAGAATATATTTTATACTATTTTCATCTTCGGTTCTAGTTACTAAATGACTATTTCGTACATCGTTCAAAATATCGTTGAAATTGGTTTTGGAGATAGATTCTTTAAGCATGACTTCCCAATTTGTAATTGCCCATGTATTTTCTTCTGCGATTTTGGTGAGTGTATGTAGGGGATCAACTGGTTCGTTTGGGGTAGCTCCTGTCATAAACATACTAGTAATGATAAAAAGTAAAATTACTGTTTTTTTCATGTCTCTCTCCACCTTATCCTTTGATTATTTTCAGTATGGACAGGTATATATATTTTATTCACTAGATTAGTAGATTGAGAGACCAAAACAGGAGTTTATCATTGATGAAAATCGGTTAATATAATAAGAGCTCTATATGTGAGCTCTTTTTAAAATAGATATGATAAATCTTGTGACCAACGGATAATGTCGAGAACAAAGTTACTGACACCAGTACCGATTAATATTGCTAAAAACATGAGGAAAATCCGACCTTCTGTAGAGTGACCTTTGCGGATGATCGGGTCGAAATTCAGCTTTAACATGAGACGCCATGTGAGCCAAATAAAGAATAAATGCGAAATCATGCTAATTAACGCAATCTGACCTATCGAAATCATGGAGGGCTCCTTTCATAAGAAATATTATTGTCGATATTTCCCGGGAAATGAGTTCGGGAAAGAATGACAGTAGATGAGGACTTTTACATATCATTCAAAGAAAAAATCTCTTATAACATAGTGTGTCATAAGAGATTTTGTTTTATTACGACGTCGAAAAGACGCAGGTACTTTTTCGTATCGGCTAGCTTCAGCGACCAGGGACTGTTCGAACTTCATGCGCCTCCAGTCGATAAGTCAACATCGGTTCGTTACCTCACCGTGTTTCCTTTATCTTCTTGCGCCGCATTCCAGTTCGACCGTCCCTAAACGGTCGCTTCAGCTTTTGTATTTACTTCCCACTTACACTTAAGCGGTTAATTGCGCGTTTGAGTGCTAATTCAGCTCTCTGGAAGTCGATGTCGTCTTGTTTCGATTGTAGACGACGTTCTGCACGCTCTTTTGCCTGTTTCGCACGGGCAACGTCAATGTCGCTGGCTTTTTCGGCAGATTGCGCGAGAATAGTTACTTTATCAGGACGTACTTCCATAAATCCTCCACTGACTGCCACTTGGTATGTTTCATTGTTTTTCTTTAACCGTGTGACACCAATGTCTAATGGGGCTACTAAAGGAATATGACCTGGTAAAATACCTAGTTCACCGTTTTCAGTTTTACTAACGACCATTTCATAATCCTCTTCCAGGACTGTACCACTAGGAGTTACAACACTCACAGTTAGTGTTTTCAGGATAAACCCCTCCTAATATTGGTAAGAAGGCGGGAAGTATATGAAACTTTCCCCCTTCTTCCATTTATCATTTATTGTTGCATTTGTTTTGCTTTTTCTACAACTTCCTCAATGCTTCCAACTAGACGGAATGCATCTTCTGGAAGATCGTCATGCTTACCTTCAAGGATTTCCTTGAAGCCTCTTACTGTTTCTTGAACTGGTACATAAGAACCTTTTTGACCAGTAAATTGCTCAGCAACGTGGAAGTTCTGAGATAAGAAGAACTGGATACGACGTGCACGTGCAACCGTCAATTTATCTTCTTCACTCAACTCATCCATACCTAGAATTGCGATAATATCTTGTAATTCACGGTATTTCTGAAGTGTACGTTGTACTTCAGTTGCAACTTGGTAGTGCTCTTCTCCAACAACTTCTGGGTCAAGTGCACGAGAAGTTGAAGCAAGAGGATCCACCGCTGGGTAGATACCCATCTCAGAAAGTTTACGGTCCAAGTTGGTTGTTGCATCTAAGTGAGCGAATGTTGTAGCCGGAGCCGGGTCCGTATAGTCATCCGCAGGTACGTAAATCGCTTGAATCGATGTTACAGAACCTTTTTGTGTAGATGTGATTCGCTCTTGTAGTTTACCCATTTCTGAAGCAAGTGTTGGCTGGTAACCTACCGCTGAAGGCATACGGCCTAGTAGCGCGGAAACCTCCGAACCTGCTTGTGTGAAACGGAAAATGTTGTCGATGAACAATAGTACGTCTTGGCCTTGTTCATCACGGAAGTATTCAGCCATTGTAAGACCTGTTAATGCAACACGCATACGTGCTCCAGGTGGCTCGTTCATTTGTCCGAATACCATCGCTGTTTTTGCGATAACTCCAGAGTCTTTCATCTCATAGTAAAGGTCATTACCTTCACGTGTACGCTCTCCAACACCAGCGAATACGGAAATACCACCGTGCTCTTGAGCGATGTTGTTGATTAATTCTTGGATAAGTACCGTTTTACCTACACCAGCACCACCGAACAATCCAATCTTACCACCCTTGATATATGGAGCAAGTAAGTCAACAACTTTAATTCCTGTTTCAAGAATTTCAGTTTCAGTTGAAAGTTCTTCAAATTTCGGTGCTTCACGGTGGATAGGATCTAAACGAACGTCGTTTCCAAGTGGTTCGTCAAGGTCGATATTCTCACCTAATACGTTAAATACTCTTCCTAAAGTAACATCTCCTACTGGTACGGAGATTGGTCTGCCTAAGTCTGTTACATTTGCACCACGTTGTACACCGTCTGTAGATGCCATTGCAATGGTGCGGACACTGTTATCGCCAAGGTGTAGTGCAACTTCTAATGAAAGCTTGCTGTCAACGCCATTAATGTTGACATCTACTTCCAAGGCGTTGTAGATTTCTGGGAGTTGGCCGTCTTCGAATTTTACGTCGACAACAGGACCCATTACCTGTGTAACTTGTCCCTTACTCATGGATTTCCCTCCTAACTTACTTTTCAAATCAACTATTCAAGCGCAGATGCTCCACCAACAATTTCCGTGATTTCTTGCGTGATTGCCGCTTGACGTGCACGGTTATATTGAAGCGAAAGGTCATCGATCAATTCGGATGCATTATCAGTTGCACTCTTCATGGCAGTCATACTTGCTGCGTGCTCACTTGCTTTCGCATCAAGTAATGCGCCGAAGATGAGACTTTCAGCATATTGTGGAAGCAATACGTCTAAAATTTGTTGCTCATTTGGTTCATATTCATATTCGCTGTTAGAATTTCCGACTCCAGCGATATCTTCAATCGGTAATAATTGCTTCTGAGTGACCACTTGTGAAATTGCACTTACATAATGGTTATAGAAAATGATTAATTCATCAATTTCACCATCTGTGTACATTTGCACAGTTTCGGAAGCAATTTCCTGAATTTCAGCATAGCTAGGTTGATCTGCTACACCAAGGATACTTTTTGCAATTGGTAAATTAAGTCTTCTACAAAAATCATAGCCTTTTGACCCCATCACGATGATCGTGTATTCCGATGGGTCGGAATGGCGTTCATTAATTGTCTTTGTAAGATCTCTTAAAATATGACTGTTGTACGCTCCAACAAGTCCTTTATCTGAAGTGATGATCAGATATCCTGTTTTATTGACCTTACGTTTTGTCAGCATGGGATGTGTAACATCTGAGCTACTGTTCGCAATGCTACCGACAACTTCTTGAATCTTTTCGCTATAAGGAACAAAACCTTTTGCAGCGCGTTCGGCTTTACCCATTTTAGATGCAGATACCAGCTCCATCGCAGCTGTTATTTGTTTTGTCTTTTTTGTAGAATCTATTCTTCCTTTTAGATCTCTAAGTGATGCCAAGCTTCTTCACCACCCTTTCGCAGTGATTTGTGAAGAGGGCTGGCTAGTGATTGCCAGACCTCTTATATTAAAACGGTCGCTTACGCATTTGATACGTCTAGCTCCAGTGACCAGGGACTGTCCGAACTTCATGCGCTTCCGGTCGATAAGTCAACATCGGCTCCTTACGTCGCCGTGTTTCCTTTATCTTCCTGCACCGCATTCCAGTCCGTTAGTCCCTAAACAGTCACTTACGCATTTGAAGGCAAGAATGTGTTCTTGAATCCTTCAATTGCTTTGTTCATTTTATCTGCATCAGGCAGTTGGCCTGTAGTGCGGATTTCTTCTAGCAATTCGTTTGCGTTTGTAGCTAACCATATGTTCATTTCTTCTTCAAAACGAAGAATATCTTCGACTGGAATATCATCTAGATAGCCTTTTGTAAGTGCATAAATGATCATTACTTGGTTTTCTACCGCTAGTGGTTTATGCAAGCCTTGTTTTAGTACTTCAACTGTACGTGCACCACGGTTCAGTTTTGCTTGTGTTGCTGCATCAAGGTCAGAACCGAACTGAGCGAAGGCTTCTAGCTCACGGAAGGATGCAAGGTCCAGACGTAGTGTACCTGCAACTTTCTTCATCGCTTTGATTTGTGCGTCTCCACCTACACGTGATACGGATAGACCAGCGTTGATCGCCGGACGTACACCGGAGAAGAATAGGTCAGACTGTAAGAAAATTTGTCCGTCTGTAATGGAGATAACGTTCGTTGGGATATAAGCAGAAATGTCCCCTGCTTGTGTTTCAACGAATGGTAGCGCCGTTAGAGAACCGCCACCTTTTGCGTCACTAAGTTTAGCTGCACGTTCAAGTAGACGTGAGTGCAAGTAGAAAACATCCCCTGGGAATGCTTCACGTCCTGGTGGACGACGTAATAGTAGGGAAAGTTCACGGTATGCGTTCGCTTGTTTCGACAAGTCATCATAAACAACAAGTACGTGTTTTCCGTTATACATGAATTCTTCACCCATCGCTACACCAGCATATGGAGCTAGGTATAGAGAAGGTGCTGGGTCTGAAGCAGATGCAGATACAACGATTGTGTAATCTAGTGCACCATAACGACGTAGAACTTCAACTGTAGAACGTACAGTAGATTCTTTTTGTCCAATTGCAACGTAGATACAAATCATATCTTGATCTTTTTGGTTAATGATCGTGTCGATCGCTACCGTTGTTTTACCTGTTTGACGGTCACCGATGATCAACTCACGCTGTCCACGTCCGATTGGTACGAGGGCGTCGATCGCTTTAATACCAGTTTGTAATGGCTCGAAAACCGATTGACGATCCATTACACCAGGAGCTTGTGCTTCGATTGGACGAGTTTTTGTCGTGTTGATTGGGCCAAGTCCATCAATTGGTTGACCTAATGTGTTCACTACGCGTCCTAATAATTCCTCTCCAACTGGTACTTGCATGATTCTTCCTGTACGACGAACTTCATCGCCTTCTTTAATTCCTAAATAATCACCGAGGATAACGATACCTACGTTACTTTCCTCAAGGTTTTGCGCTAATCCCATAACGCCATTTTCAAATTCTAATAGTTCTCCAGCCATTGCGCTTTCGAGGCCATGTGCACGTGCAATTCCGTCCCCTACTTCAATAACTGTTCCAACATCCGATACTTCGATATCTGTTTCAAAGTTTTCGATTTGCTGCTTTATCAGCTTGCTAATCTCTTCGGCATTAATGCTCATACCATTTCACCCCTATCATCATTTGTTCGCTACTGTTATTTTTTGTTCAAGTCGATGCAACTTGCCACTGATGGAACCGTCGTAAATTGTGTTACCCACCCGAATTTTTATGCCGCCAATTAAACTTGGGTCGATGACATTTTCAAATTCTAATGTGTTTTTTCCGATACGTTTAGCAAAATTCACTCTTAAACCTTGCTTTTCCTCAGCGGATAGTTCACGAACAGAATAAACAGTTGCCACTTCAATTCCCTTCGCATCATTCACATTTTTAATGAAAGCTTCAACAATGGATGGAATAAGCATTGTACGATGGCGTTGTACGAGGAGTTTAATCGTATTGACGACATCTTTATGTAAGCCTTTCAAGCTTTCAGTAATTAGCTTTTCTTTTTGTTCCCCATTCACTCTTGGATGCAATAGGAATGAATTTAATTGTTTATTATCTTTAAAGACTTCACGAACGGCGCGTAAAGATTCTTCATATTGGTCTAGTTCTGATTTTTGTATAGCTAGTTGAAAAAGAGCATCTGCATAACGCTTGGCTACGATTGTTTCACTCATCGCTCTTCTCCTACCTCTTTAATGTAGTCATTAATGAACGCTGCTTGGTCTTGTTCATTGATTTCTTTTTCAATCACTTTACTTGCAACTAACACAGAAAGTGAAGCAACTTGTGCTTGAAGTGCTTGGATCGCTTGATCTTTCTCGTTTTGGATGTCTGCTTGAGCTTGCTTTTTGATGCGCTCAGCTTCCTCACGGGCAGATGCAATGATATCTTGCTCTTGTTTGATACCGGCAGTCTTAGCGTCTTCAATGATTTTCTGTGCTTCTTGTCTTACGTTGTTCAGCTGTGCAGCTGCTTCTTGTGCAGACTTCTCAGCTTCAGCGCGGCTTTTCTCTGCTGCTTCGATTTCACTTGCAACATAGTTTTCACGCTGTTCCATCATATTCATGAGTGGTCCCCACGCAAATTTTCTCAGTAATGCCAGTAAGATGAGGAAGAAGATTAATTGAACGATCATATCGCCAATTCGTAATCCCCCTACTGCTGCACCTACAGACAACATGTCAATGTATGAATGCACTACTTTCACTCCTTTCACGGATTTCGTCTATTGAAAAAAGCGTTTAATCAGTTCTGCTTTAACTTACAGAATTAACCTACATAATCTTACATAAAGGAATGGCGAAGATTCTATTAACCGGATCCTCGCCATCTTCAACTTATTAAGGACGTGTTATTAGCTGCCCATAACCATGAACGCAATAACTGCTGCGATGATTGGAATCGCCTCAACTAGTGCTACAGCGATAAACATTGTACCTTGTAGTGAACCTTTCAGTTCAGGTTGTCTTGCAATACCTTCCAAAGTCTTACTACCTATCATCCCGATTCCTAGACCAGCACCTAATGCTGCTAATCCGATTGCGATTGCTGCTGCTAAAGCTCCCATTTATAATTTCCTCCTTTTATGTTTAAACCCTTTAGTTTTTTTATTTAATGGTCTTCCGCACTCACTTTATGAGACATGTATACCATTGTTAACATAACGAATACATATGCCTGAATTGCACCGATGAACAATTTGAAGCCCATCCAGGCCAGTGTTGGTAATGCAGCTCCTAAGAATCCAAAAACTCCTGATGCTGCTAGTGAAATAAGTAAAGCTAGTAGAATTTCTCCCGCAAATAAGTTACCAAATAGTCGGAGACCGAGTGTCAATGTGTTGGTGAATTCCTCCAAAATCTTAAATGGTAACATCAACGGAACAGGGCTCACGTATGTCTTGAGATAATGTTTCGTTCCCCGTAGTTTTATGGAATAGAAGTGTGTCAAAATCACGACCATACCTGATAAGGTCAGTGTTATCGTTGCGTCTGCAGTCGGTGATTTCCACCAGAGGTCAGTACCTATCGTGACGACAGTGACTAGCCCTGCTACGTTACTAAACAGGATATAAAAGATGAGTGTCATTCCTAGTGGAAGGAAGACCTTTCCTGTTTTCCAGTCCATTGTGTCGCCGATAATACCTCTTACAAACTCTACGGCCCACTCCATGAAGTTCTGCTTGCCAGTCGGTTTCATTTGAAGATTACGACTTGCCCAAACACAGACGACGAATACTAGTGTGGATATGACTGCGATCATGAATACGTTGGCGAGGTTGAAGTCAAGCCAGGAGATCCCAAAAACATCTTCAACTATTGGAGCTGTGTGATCCAAATTTATCACCCCTTTACATCGATAGTTTTAGATGGCCACCAGAATTGGTGACGTTTTCTTACGTGGTGCAGATAGATACCTTATCTACCAAGAGTTGCTTTTGCATATTAAAGCTGCATGAAGTATGTACATTAGCTATCTTGATTTTTTCTAATGAGAAGGTAATAGATTCCATCAAGAAAAATGATAAGGTAGGATAGCATTAAACCAATTACTACAGCAATAACATGAAAAGATTCTTCAAAACGCATAGCGATTGCTACGCCTAAAACTGCTGCCGCCATTCTTGTGACCGTTCCCAAACTTCCTCGAAATTTACTTTTTGTTGCTGCTTTATCCCCCAGCAATCTTGTCTTACGCTGAAGTACCAACAAATTATAGAAGCTGATCACCCCACCTAACAAGAGTCCATTAAGCTCTCTCATATAAGGCAGAAATACTACTCCGAGTACGACTAGCGCAAGCAAAGTAAGCATGCCTTTCCTCTGTCGTACAATCATACTATCAAATTCAAACATTTTTTCTGAACGCTCCTATAGTGAAACATACGGGAAGGTGGTGATACGAATTTCCAAGCTTAGAATTGTACTTCTACCTATTAACATAGAAGAGATGTACCTTCAGTTGGCCAGAACCTTGCAAGTATCGGCGACTTTTACTATGTATGATGTGAGTCTGCAGAAAGTGTCAACAGGATATTATTCCCTATATGTGTAGTTTTTAACAAACTCCGACTAATTTCTAACATTTTTTCTGAAAAAACCCATACTCACACTAGGTAAGTTTACCTTAATGGCACATGCATTGTCAATTAGAAGCCTTGGATAAATTCAACGGTTTTCGAGCAAAATTTTTTAGCTACTTTACGGTAAAAAAATGCCGGGAAATTCAAGGCGTACAACACTCATTATATAGGAAATATATCGTTGTAAATATGACGTTTTTGTGAACGGGTTTTGACAATTTTGGAAAGTAGGAAAAAGGGAATGGATAGAGGTTTCACTTAGTGTAATAGAGCTAGATACGGGATAATGAGGATGTTTACTCGGGGTTTAAATTTGGAAGCCGGGACCAATAGAAAAATATATCCATTGACCCGACTTCACTATTCAATCGTAATCGGCATTTCACCAATTTGCACTTCTCCATCAGCACTGATGACAATCAACCTTCCGATATAATTACCCGGGGTCAGCTTGTATCGGGGGATCTCCCCTTCATTTGTACCGATTGTCGGCTCTTCTATTTCAATTAAATTTCCACGATATGTCAAGATATCCGGATCGTATAAATCAATCGCGACTGATCTCAGTTCTTCCGTTGCATAAAGGTTATAGCTATAAGTGTCTTCAGAGAATGGTTTGAGGTAAAATTCGATGCCAGCGATTTTGGGTTGGTCTGCTGACTGATTAACAAATAGGTATGGTAAATGATATGTTTTGTTTTCTTTTTTCTCCTTCAAGGTCAAAAAGCCTTCATGCACACCATCAGGCAACCGTGAACTGCTCACCTTCAACTGGACTTTCAGCTCATGTTTCTCCTTTGGTTCAACGGTAAACGATAGTGGGAGCTGCCATTGAATACCGGATTGCTGCTTTGGATACTCGAAAGTGAACTCCTGCGTTTCATCTGATAGGTTTTCAATTGTTACGTTAAATTGCTTTTCTTCATGCCGCTCCGTAATTTTTCCAGCTTCCAACGTTCCATCATAGATGACAGTACGAGTATTTAATGCTTGTTCAGGCTGGATGAGCCCGTGCCCTTGGGTAGACGGAGTATGAAATTCGCCAGCTTCTGTACGCAATGGTTCTGCCGTCGTTTGAAGTGCACTATATATTTTTTCTACATCCCAGCTTGGATAGGCTTCTTTTAGCAGCGCAATGGCACCCGTGACATAAGGGGCTGCCATGCTCGTACCATTGAAGCTTTCATAGCCACCAGGAACGGTACTTTTTATTGCGGTCCCAGGGGCAGTGATATCCGGTTTAATTTCCCAGTTAACCGTGACAGGTCCGCGGGAACTGAAGTCGGCAATTGTTGTGTCCAATTGTTGATGATTCGTTGCGATATATTCCTCGCTTTTGTTAAGGAGCCACTCCCCATCTTCCTCTGAAATTCCTGCAACGGGAATCTTAATTGCTTCATCATTGTTTTCGATACCCCCGTATAACGGACCAGGTTCATTATTATAGATGAGGACGGCAACCGCTCCTTTTCTCTGTGCTTCAAGTGCGTAATCACGAAAAGTCGTCACATCACGCTGAAATAGAGCAATTTTTCCGTTCAACTCTTCGGCCTTATCACCTTGGACTATTTTATAATCCTTTGTAAGATCCCAGGATGTTGCACCTTGCATCGTTGCAATCTGGATGGCTTTCCTTTCTCCTTCATGGTAAAGATACGGCACACTTGTAGGCGCTTGAACCGCCCCAACAGACAGGGCATCCGCGGCAGTTGCCGGACTTCCGACCGTCCATGGATCTGGCCCACTATTACCATTGGCTATGACAACCGGGATACCAAGTTCAACCGCTTTGTTAACCGCGACACTCGTCGGGTAATCAGGACCGTTCACACTATTACCAAGGGACAGATTAATAATATCCACTTTATCCTGCACGGCTTGTTCAAGAGCTGCAAGGACATGGACGGTCGAACCAAATCCCCCAGGTCCGAGAGCACGATAAGCATAGAGCGACGCATCCGGTGCAATTCCTTGCATTTCACCATTCGCAGCGATGATTCCTGCGACATGCGTTCCATGATTCGTCGGCATCCCCTCTTCAGGCAGTGTCTCCATTGGGTCCTCATCAAAATCAACCAAATCCTGGCCGCCTTTAAAATTTTCTTTTAAATCTGGATGGTTATAATCCACTCCCGTGTCAATCACCGCAACTTTTATATTTTTACCAGTCACATCACTTGTGATGGGAGCAGATTGGATTTTTGTTTCTTCTGAAGTTCCTGCAGGCAACGTTTGATAATCTTGGACATGATGGACCCCTTTAATAAAATCAACCGTGTGCATCCGCTTCAAGTGTTCCGCCTTGCCTTGAATGGCCAGTCCGTTAAAAAGAGTGGAATAGGTAGCGACAACTTCGACAAATGGATGATTTTTTTCAATATACTCCTCGTGCTCGTCGACATTTCCTTCTACTTCAATGATTACTGTTTCAAGTTCGGAAGCATACACATTGGAATAAAACAGGAGGAAAATGAACAGAAAAAATATGATTCGCTTCATATACGTTGCTCCTCTTTTTCTTACTCTGCTTAGTTTTGATTAAACGAGGAATTCTATGTATAAAAAAGACTTGTAATCCTTTAAAAAGATTACAAGTCCCATCATTTTCACTATTATTTTGTACCGAATAAACGGTCTCCAGCATCACCAAGACCTGGAACGATATAACCATTCTCATCTAACTTCTCATCGATTGCAGCGAGGTAAATATCCACATCAGGATGTTCTTCTTTAATGACTTCCACACCCTCTGGCGCAGCAATTAGACACATGAGTTTCACATGTTTTGCTCCACGCTTTTTCAGGGAATGGATTGCATCATTTGCTGAACCTCCTGTTGCAAGCATCGGGTCGATGACAATCAATTCACGCTCAGAAATATCAGAAGGAAGCTTAATGTAATATTCCACAGGTTTCAATGTTTCCGGATCACGATATAGTCCAACGTGCCCGACTTTGGCTGCAGGAATCAATTTACGGACTCCATCCACCATTCCTAGTCCTGCACGAAGAATTGGAATAAGACCAATTTTCTTACCGGAAAGTTCTTTTGTTTTAGCCGTTGTTACTGGTGTTTCCGTTTCAACTTCCGTTACAGGAAGATCTCTTGTAATTTCAAAAGCCATCAGCATCGCAACTTCATCAACTAACTCGCGGAACTCTTTTGTTCCAGTGTTTTTATCACGAATACGCGTTAATTTATGCTGAATTAACGGATGATCCAATACGAATACTTTACTCAATGTAGATCACTCCTTCAAATTTTCATATCTCTAAGATTGTACAGAAAAACGACAAGTTATTCAAGCTTGATTGGGCATATTATGTCACATTTTATCGAAAAGCTTTCATGGTGGAAATCATGGGATATTGCTTCAGCATTTCTGAGAGTTTAATAGATTGTGAGGGCTGATTTGAGATGAGTTTCTTCCATTCATGTACTTTTAGCGCTTGTAAATGCACGAGCGATACAGAAAAATTCTGATTCATGTCTTTATGGTAGTAATAAGGACTCGAACGATCATGTAAAATTTCCATTCGGGACTTTATAGTGCTTATAAGGACTCGAACACTCGTGCAAAAGTCAAGTCCATAATTCTGTGTAAAAGCATATTTTCGACCAGTAGTAATATTATTTGAAACCATAGTGTGAGAGCAGCCACAGCTTTGCTGCTTGCCATTGACTGTAGTGCCCGATTCTTAGTATT
>NZ_JAMBON010000033.1 GCF_023715655.1 Oceanobacillus luteolus
TCCAATAATTTCCAGTAAATTCGCATAACTTTACTGGGTTAGTTTAGTGTTGCCTTTTTTAAGGATAATGCACCTTGATAACTGAACAATTATTTATTTACCTCTTGACATATCACCGCAGGTCTTTGTAAATGCTTTCCATTAAAAACATAGTACCATAACTGACTGCTTTCGATGTAAAAAATAGACCGCTGGCAGATACCAGTGGTCTATAACTTTAAGCAATTGCCTTTAACATATATCCAAGTCCAGGATACGTAATGATGTAATCTTGCTTTTCCGCTAATTGGTCTTTCAGCTTCTTTCTAATTCGCGCAATAGCAACCCGTAAATATTCTACATCATCCACATATTGCGCTCCCCATACTTTAGTAAGGATAGTTTCGTGCTGAACCACTTTGTCGATATTTAATGCAAGAATCTCTATTATGGCAAATTCAGTTTGGGTGAGTTTGATTTCCTTATCGTCGATCCAACAGCGTTTACTGCCGATATCGAGCTTCAATTCTCCTGTTTGAACGGTGGAAGTTCCAGCTTCTGATACAATAGGCACTTGGGGACTTGTCCTTCTAAGTACCGCATTTACCCGGGCGAAAAGTTCATCGAGTGAGAACGGCTTTGTTAAATAATCATCGGCTCCCAAGTTTAATCCTCGGACTTTATCTTGGGGATTACCTCTTGCTGTCAGCATGATGATCGGTACATTGGAAAATTTCCTCACTTCTTCTAAAACGAAAAATCCATCCATTTCCGGCATCATAATATCGAGTAAGATTAAATCGGGACTGTGGAGGTCGAATTCTTCAAGTAATTCTTTTCCTGAGCTTGCTGTGACTACTTCATAGCCAACGGATTTTAAATTGGCAGCCACAAAACGTAATATTTTTGCTTCATCATCAACGACGCAGATTTTTTGTTTCATTTGTTGACCTCCTTACCTACATGTGGAAAATAAAGTGTGAATGTACTGCCCGTATCGACAGAACTCTCTACGTTGATTTTTCCTTGATGTGCTTCCATTACCCCTTGGACAATGGCTAAACCGAGACCGGTGCCACCTGAACGTCTCGTCGCAGTAACATCAACTTGGTAAAAACGATTGAAAATGCGTTCGATATGTTTTTCATCAATCCCTATCCCGTTGTCTGAAACGGAAATGATGATATATTCCTCATTCTTCCTTAGTATGATTTCAACTTCTTTATGTACTGCGTCATTATAACGCAGTGCATTGGTGAATAAATTAAGCAGCACTTGTTGGACTCTTTCTTTATCTGCATAAAATACGGCTTTTCCTTCCACTTCATTATGAAACTGGAACGTAGCATCTTCCTGTAGAACGGGCGGAATACGGTCGATTGATTCTTGTATTACTTTATCCGCATGGATTTGTCGGGGTTCGATGTACATCGTGCCTGACTCAATCTTGGAAATATCCATCCAATCATTTACGAGCTGCTGGATCCGTTCAATATCCTCGAGCACCCCTTCTAGAAGCTCCTGTTTAAACTCCGGTTCCCAATCGACATCATTCCGTAACAATGTCTCCACGCTGCCTTTGATGGTTGTGATTGGAGTTTTGAATTCATGGGAAGTAAGTGAGATGAGATTATCCTTCAACGTATCAATCTCTACTTCCTTTGTAATATCTTGAATCAACAGGCCAAAACCAATTTGTTCTTCCTCAGACGTCACGGAAAAACGGTGAAGTAAATAAAATTGATCCTTCCCAGATTCCAGTTTATTTTTAAGCTTGAGTTCTCCGCCTTCATTAAAGAAGCTATCCAGTTCTTCCTGGGTTACATCAAAAGAAGTGAGCAGCCGTTCTGAAACATCTTCCAATGTTTTTGAAGGGGAGGGAGGGCCTCGTTTTCAATGACTTTGAGGAAAAATTCATTTACATAACGGATTTGCTTTTTATTATCCAATAGCATAATTCCTTCAAACATACTTTCAAGAACTGCTGATAATTCAGCGTGTTTGAATCGAAGCTCTGTATTCTTATTTTCCAAGTTGATTGTTCTTTCCCTCACGCGTTTTTCCAATTCGGTATTCAGCTTCATTAGTTTTTCCCGGTTGTAATCAATTTCTTCCATCATCCCATTAAAATGGATGAGTACTTCATTCATTTCTGACGGGCCGGAAATTTGTGCGGCCAATTGGAAGGGTTCATTCTTTTTATAGCTGGCGGTGTAGCTATGAATATAGTGAAGCAGTTTATGTATGGCGCTTTCCAGACGGTTTGTCAATAGCAGGCTCGTGATGATTACGATTGCACCAGTCAATAATGCAACGAGAATGACCGCGAATATGGAATCTAAAAATTCACCAATAATCGCTATGACAGGGCTGGAAATCCAAACGGTCCAACCGAGTGATTCAATTTTTCCGTAGGTGATAAATTTTCGCTCGTCACCATCTTTAATCGTAAAGCTTCCGGATGTTTGATTGCCTTCAATATGGTTTACAATTTCATTATTTGATAGATTGACCAGTTCTCTAGCGGTATCGATATCGGGATGGACAATTGCGTTATTTTCCCGATCAAGCACAATTGTTTTGCTCGTGTCATCATTGATCCGATTGCTTGTATAACTGTCCAACTCGTTCAAGTCAAGGGCCCCGAGAAGATAACCTTGCATGTTTCCTTGGTCATCGAATATAGGGGAGACGATGGCAACAAGAAGCAGGTCCGTCCCGCCCCTTCCATGAAAGGCCGGAGAAATCACACTAGTTTGTTTATCAATCAATTCCTGATAATAACGACGATCACTGAAATTATAATTTTCTTCAATGACTCCATTTGTCAGCACTTCGGGGTAGAAAAGCATTGCTTGTCCTTCAGGGTCCCCGATATATATATTAACAAAGCCGGGGTAGTGTGCTTTGATTTCGCTTAAGTCTTGCTGAATCGAAGCGAAATCCCCTTCAGAGACGTCATCAGAAATTTGATAGGACATCGTTTCAATGATACGGGCATGAGTGTCGACATAATTATCGATATAATCTTCCATGAATGTCGTAAGTGCGATTTGATTGCTCTGTTTTTCATTCACTAGGGAATAGAGCTGATAAATTTGAAAGCTTCCGAGAATGATGATGGAGGTGATTCCAATGATAAGGAATGATAGGATAAGCTCTCTTTTAAAAGATTTATTTTTCTTCATGTCTTCTCCTTGATGTAATATGTATATTGAAAAAGATGATTCCTGACTTCAGCAGAAATCATCTTTTTGGGGTAGGAATCATATTCCACGTTTCAATACCCAATGTTTCATAAGGTACGCGAATTCGGAATGCTAAATTATTCGCCTCCAAATCAATGGTTTCAACAGCAAGCTCGAAGTTACTTCGTATATCCATATCGGTGATGGCGATATAAATTTCTTCATCATCCGGATTGACCGTCACCCATTCGGGCATCGGCAAGTATCTTTCCAGATATTCCATGATTCTTTTATTCGGCAGCTGCAATAATCCTAATGATATCGACCGCTGTTTTAGAATAATATCTCCATTTTCCACAACAAATGGTTCGAAATGCATCGATAGTGGAACCGTTGTGGAAAAAACAGGAAGTTCCCCAATGAGATGAACATCTTCCTCCAGTTCAATCCGGTATTTATGTTCCGTGTTCACCGTTAAATGTTCAATATAAGCATTGATTAAGTTGTTTAAGTTTTCCTTTGACGTCCGTACGATAAATTCCGAACTTTCTTTTTCTATATCTACCGAGCGATGTGGGAGTTCGACTTCCTCCGCTGGCCAAAAAATAAAGCTGACAACTAGTAAGAAAATAGCTATATTGATCGCCAAAATAAAGAAGAAGCCGTTTTTCCAATTTATTTTATCTCTATGTTTATTCAATCTAGACATAATTGTCATCCTTCTTCTTCTTCTTTAGAAATGTATTCCAGCACACGTTCAGCCATCAAGTAATACCCGGCATAATTCGGGTGGAAATTATCATCTGCAAAAATCGGATTTTCGTTGTCGGCAAACAAATCGTCAATCGGGATGAACGTGACATTTTCCATTTCCATCGTTAAGTCGCTGCCTGTTGTATTCCAAGCATTGACAATTTGATTCAATTCCTCAATGTCTTGGAAGTATTTTTCGAAAGGGTTATAGATTCCAAGCAGGTAGATTTCGGCATTCTCGTTGATGCTCTGTATCTTTTCTAAAATTTGTTTGAGCCTTTCCTCGTAGCGAGCCTGTTCATCAATAAACACATCAATCTCTAAATTTGTAAAGTGTTCTCTGGTGACTTTCAAAATATCGTTTGCACCGATTGTAATGAGTACAAGATCAGCATCTTCCAATTCTTCCATAATTTCAGGCTGGTCCAATCTTCTTAAAAGCTGATCCGAGCGGTTTCCAGGCAGACCGAGGTTTTCAAAAGTGGCCACATGTCTGTTCTGGTTGAGAGTACGCTCCAAGATGCCGACATACCCGCCGCCTTCTGTCGCATCGCCGACTCCTCGAGTAAGCGAATCTCCAATTGCTACGATTTTCACTTCACGCTGGAAAATACGATCCAACGTTTCTTGAAAGACAGTAGATACCCGTTCTGTTAAACTATTTTCTTGTTGGACATCTTCTTCTGTTTCTTCTTCCTCAGGTTGTATCTCTTCCATAACTTGTTCCTCATCTTCTTGAGGAATCAAAGGCTGTTTGAGTACCGCTTTCTGATTATCTATATAATAAATTATTCCAATAGCAATAAGAATGGTTATCAAAAACATAAATAATAATTTTTTCAATGTCATCACACCTAAATTCTGTCTAATACTAGTATAACTTGTTTTGTCCTCAACTACTATTTCTTATTTACCCTATTATTTTGAACGTAAAAAGTAAATGTTAAACTTATAAATATGGAATGTGGGTTGGTGAATAGGGGAATGGGAGAATTTCAGTCAGAAAACATTTAATGACTTCCTGGATTGCTTAAAATTTGGAAGGTGCTGTGTGTTTCTTTTCCTGAATCGCTAGAATTAAATCTGACAGGGGAAGATAAGCAGTATTTCTTTTCCCGAAACACTTGGATTATAGTAGATATTATTTAAGTCTGATGAGGTAAGGCACCTGATCCGAAACTTTGTATCATTAGCTTATTCAGGGACAACCATTGCCTATGCAGAAAAATCTCATCATGAAAATTTATTGGAACAAAAAAGAACCAAGTGCACATAGCACTCGGTTCCTCGTTACTTCTCAATTATAGTTTTACTGTTTCCTTCACTAACTTACTGCCACGAACTCGATCTAATTCATCGGCAATAGATTTGTCTTGAATGACTTGGATTCCAGCGGCTTTTACATTTTCTACAGCTGCATCAGCCACTTTATTTTCAACCCATAGTACTTTTCCTTGTTTGTTAATTAGCTGTTCAATTGTTTCTTTCGGAAGTTCTTGAGCATTCACTACTAATGCATCAAGGACATCAACGTCATCTTCAATAGAAACGACTTGGAATCCGTAGTTTGCAAGTTTTTTCTTCGTCGCTTCTTCTACTCCTGACACAGCAACTGTTTTTTGTCTTAATTCCTCAGAGCGGTCAAATGGAGAGTGAAGCAACCATTTCACGACGTCTTCTTCAGTAGTCTTGATTTGTGGTTCTTCTCCAGTAGCTATTGCAATTGCTTTGTCCAGTTCAACTAAGATATCTTTTGGTGATTCGAGACCAATTGATAGACGGATTAGTTCAACCGGTGTACCGTTCTTCTTCAAATCTTCATCCGATAGCTGTTGTTGTGTAGTAGAAGCTGGGTGAATGATGAGAGATTTTGAATCTCCAACGTTAGCTACATGTGACCATAGTTTAATATTATCAATTACTTTACGGCCAGCTTCACGTCCACCTTTGATGCCGAATGTCACAACTGAACCACCGCCACGGATCAAGTATTTTTTCGCTAGGTTGTATGAAGGATGCCCTTCTAGACCTGGGTAGTTTACCCATTCTACTGCAGGGTGGTTATTCAAGTAAGAAACAACTTCCTTCGTATTCTCGATATGACGATCAATACGTACTTGTAACGTTTGTAGACCAAGGAAGAAATTATGCGCGCTTTGTGCACTTAATGTGAAACCAATATCCCGTAAAAGGGTAACACGTAATTTTAATGCATAAGCTACAGCGCCAAGATCTGCATAGCGTACACCTTTATAGCTTTCGTCTGGTGTTGTAAATTCAGGGAATTTTGGACTATCCCAGTTAAAACGACCACCATCAACAACGACGCCACCAACATTTGTACCGTGTCCACTGATCCACTTTGTGGCAGAGTGGACAACGATGTCAGCACCCCAGCTGATTGGTTTTGCGTTAAATGGTGTAGCGAATGTGTTATCAATGATCAAAGGAATTCCGTTCTCATGAGCGATTTCAGCAACTGCTTCAATATCGAATACGTTAAGGCTTGGGTTCGTAATCGTCTCACCGAAAAGTGCTTTCGTTTTATCTGTAATTGCTGCGCGGAAGTTTTCTGGGTCCGAACCGTCAACTAGTTTTACCGTAACTCCATATTTTGGAAGCGTGTTGACGAAAAGATTGTACGTACCACCGTATAGGTTCGCGTCCGCAACAATTTCATCACCAGCAGTAGCGACGTTAAGGATTGCGAAAGTAATGGCAGCCATTCCTGAAGAAGTTGCTACAGCTGCGACCCCATCCTCAAGCTCAGCGATACGCTTTTCAAAAGCGTCAACTGTTGGGTTCATAATTCTAGAGTAGATGTTTCCTGTCTCTGCTAAACCGAATAAATTTTGCGCATGCTCCGTATCACGGAAAACATAAGCGGTAGTCTCATAGATTGGAAGTGCTCGAGCACCTGTTGTTGGATCAGGCTCCTGACCTGCGTGTAATCCTAGTGTTTCTGAATCGAAAAAATTGAATTCTGACATTGTAAATTCCTCCTTGTTATTTGGCAAGATATGTTTTCTTGTCTAGCTACCTTCTGCGAAAGCACCTGCTTGGATTGCTTTCAAGAAAGGTGTTTCCGTTTTTTATCTGGCAAGGGAGGGGAATTAAAAAAGCCCCCTTCCTAAGAAGAGGGCGTATAGTTTTCTATACCATTCCTCCTCTTATCTTCCAGATCTGGTCGATCTGTAGGATTTAGCACCATTAAAAGTAAGTCGTGCTTACTTCAAGGTTGCCGGGCTTCATCGGGCCTAGTCCCTCCGCCGCTCTTGATAAGAGATTAATTGTTTAAGATTTTCAAATTGACACTGTTGCTGTATTTGAAAATCTTTTATAAATTTACTGATGATTATAACGCTTTACTTTGACCAATGTCAACCCTTTTAATATTTATTAAAAATAATTAATGTTTTCTACGCATTTGCTCGATGTTTAGCGGGGTGGTGGTAAACCGAGTTCAAATATAGTATTAATGCCGACCAAATAAATAAGAATGCGATAAAATTATCTGTTGAAAAAGGTTCATGATAAACGAATACCCCTAAGAAAAACATAATCGTCGGTGCGATGAACTGTAAAATACCTACCATCGATAAAGGAATCGTCTTTGCCCCCTTGGCAAATAATAAAAGTGGGATGGCCGTGATGATTCCAGCGCCGAATAACAAGAGATTTGTCGATGAGAAGACAGGTGAAAAAGTAAAACTGTTTGATGGTAAAAGATACAGATAACCAAGTGCAATAGGTGTAATAATCATCGTTTCAATCGTAAGTCCATGCGTTGCGCTTATATTGATTTTCTTTTTAAGCAATCCGTATATTGCAAATGTCAATGCAAAAACAAGTGAAATCCAAGGAAAAACTCCGCCGCGGATAGTCAGGTAAAGAACACCAACAATAGCAAGCAAGAATGCGATCGTCTGCTTTCCAGTTACCTTTTCCCGCAGTACGACGATGCCTAGGAAAATACTCATCAACGGATTAATGTAATAACCGAGACTTGCCTGAAGTACATAATCATTGCCTACTGCCCAAATAAATAAAAACCAATTCGTTGAAATGAGGAGAGAAGCAGTTGTAATCCCTAATAAATCTTTTGGATTTTTAAATAATTTACCGCATTCCTTCAGGAAGGAGCGGAACTGTTTAATGACTAGTAATAAAAAAATCATGAAAACGAAAGACCATACAATCCGATGTGCCAATACCTCCATCGGATTTACATTTCCAAGGAACTTCCAATACATCGTCAAAAATCCCCAAAGTAAATAAGCACTGAAAGCATACAAAGTGCCCAATCTCATTTCCTTCGTTTCCAAACTCCATCAAACCCTTCTTTGTCTATATATTAAAATAATAGTAGAATTAATTTTTTAAAAAGGCAAATGATTGAGAATCGATTTTATTGGAATCTAACAATCTATACCCATTTCAGGAAAACGCTTTCATTATTGAGTTTATTGAAGTAAAATAATATGTAACAGTATTTATCAGATAGCTTGATTTACCGCTTGCTGGGATATGCATATGTTGGTATAAGAGAGTATTTGTCATGAAAAAAGGGGGAAGGGACATGACAAAAAATCATAAACGATTTGAAACGGCTGTAATTCATGAGGGGTATGACGAAAAGGAGATGCTTGGGAGCTTGGCTGTACCGCTTTTCCAAACGTCCACTTATGTTTTTGATACTGCAGAACAAGGGGAGAGGCGTTTCCATGGCACAGAGGAAGGCTATATTTATTCGCGCCTCGGTAATCCGACTGTACGTGTGTTGGAAGAACGGATTGCGCGATTGGAGAATGGTGAAAAAGGTTTGGCTTTTGCTTCGGGAATGGCTGCCGTCTCTGCGGTGCTGCTGTCCTTAACAAAGGCAAATGATCATGTGCTATGCTCAGCCGGTTTATATGGATGTACCTTTGGTTTACTCATGATGATGAAAGAAAAATATAATATCACCTCTGATTTTTCCATGATGGACTCCAAGGAAGAAATTCGATCTAAAATCAAGCCCGAAACTTCAGTGATTTATGTAGAAACCCCGATTAATCCGACGATGAAACTGATTGATTTAGAGCTCGTTGTGGAAGTGGCGAAAGAATATAATATTCCTGTTGTTGTAGATAACACGTTTTCTACCCCTTACTTGCAGCGCCCGCTCGATATCGGCTGTGATGTAGTCCTCCACAGTGCGACAAAATATATTGGCGGACACGGGGATGTCATTGCAGGGCTAGTGGTAGGTAAAGAAGAATTTATTGAAAATATGGCAATGACCACACTTAAAGATATTGGAGGAATCATGTCTCCATTCGATGCTTGGCTGCTGCTGCGGGGGTTAAAAACACTTCCAGTTCGAATGGATCGCCATAGTGAAAACGCATCGAAAATATATGAAAAGTTGAGAGAACATCCGCAAGTAGGGAAAATCTATTTTCCTGGTGACCCGAATTCTGCAGATTATTCGATTGCGGAGAAACAAATGAGTCAAAATGGTGGGATGATTTCGTTTGAAGTGAAAGGGACGAAACAAGATGCCCAGGAATTTATGAATCGCCTGCAATTTATCAAAATCGCCGTCAGTCTCGGCGATGCTGAAACCTTGATCGAACATCCGGCGACAATGACACATGCCGTTGTACCAGAGGAGTCCCGGTTGGAGATGGGCATCTCGGACCAATTAATTCGGCTCTCTGTAGGGCTCGAAGCTTGGGAAGATATCTGGGAAGATTTGGAGCAAGCATTAGACGTTGTATAAAACGCCGAACATCTTATCCATGGGGATAAGATGTTTTTTCTTTTTTAGGAGGGGTACTAAGATACGAGTGATGATAAGCGGGTTGGCTTATGTACTTGGATGACGTGGAAGTGCTTCTATTGTATATTTTGAACTCGTATTTCTTCGCTTTCTGACAAGAGGATGTTTCTATTGCACGTTTCTGGTTGAAATTTTTTCTTTTCCTGACAAGAGGAAGCTCCTATTGCACGTTTCAGTGTAAGATTCTTTCTCTTTCTGACAAGAGGATGTTTCTATTGCACGTTTCTGGTTGAAATTTTTTCTTTTCCTGACAAGAGGAAGCTCCTATTGCACGTTTCAGTGTAAGATTCTTTCTCTTTCTGACAAGAGGATGCCTCTATTGCACGTTTCTGGTTGAAATTTTTTCTTTTCCTGACAAGAGGAAGCTCCTATTACACGTTTCCGGGTAAAATCCATCTCTTTCCTTACAAGAGAGCCTTTCTCTTGTTCGTTTTGAGCTAATATTTCTTTGCTTCCTGACAAGAGAACACTTCTATTGCACACTTTGAACTTAATTTTACTCTTCCAGACAAGATACTCCTCCATATTGATTTGCCTTTTTACGAAAGAAAGGCATAACTATTGTTATGAAGCGAATTCTAATGTCACGAGCACTTGAAAAAGGTTGTCCGTACTCCAAGAACTGTGAAATGGAGCTTTAGTCACGCTGGAAAATTTATCTTAAAGTAGGATTATGCTATAGTAATGGTAGATAATGGGGTGCGTGAAGACTTGTTTTGTGGGCGATATAATCACGAATGACCCAGCTTTTATAAATATTTTTTATAACTTCGGCCAAGCGACTAGTAAATCAATTTTCTATACATATTCCAGGTTGCTTTGTGAGGAGTGATGTAACAAGACGAGCATTTACTACAGCCAGACTTCCTCGGTCCCTTAACAAGATAAGCCATGAATTTCTTATCTGAAAGTGACGCAAGGAAAGTCTGGATGTTGTTAAACGGGAGCCTACGCTTTTATGCGGGGCCCATTTTTTACTGAAATTTGAATGATGAAGAGGGCGACAAGGATGACTTTAACTACGATCTTATTAAGTATTATCTTGATAGTAAACATAATTCTTGGAATTTCCATTGTCTTTTTAGAGAGAAAAAATGCCTCTTCGACTTGGGCATGGTTGATGGTTTTGTTATTCGTTCCAATCGCCGGGTTCTTTCTCTACTTAATATTCGGTAAACCGATCAGCAATGGTCGAATATTTGTATGGGATACGAAAAGCCGATTAGGTTTAAAAGCAGCTGTCCAAGGTCAATTGCGGGAAATTGAAGATGACAAACTCGAATACAGTGATGAGGATATGAAGCGGTATCAGAGTTTGATCTACCTGAACTTAAGGACGGATAATTCGCTATATTCCCAAAATAACGATGTCGATATTCTTCTCGACGGGAAAGAGAAATTTGATCGACTGCTGCAGGATATGCGACGGGCCAAAGATCATATTCATTTGATTTATTATATTGTCCGGAATGATGAACTGGGGACGAAGCTTGCTGATGTGTTGATCAAGAAGGCGAATGAAGGGGTGACTGTTCGTTTTCTGGTTGATGCGATGGGCTCGAGACGGCTAGGAAAAAAATATAAAAAGCGTCTCCGAGCAGCAGGCGTGCAAATTGAGGAATTTTTCCCAGCTAAGGTCATTAATTTTAAAATCAATTATCGTAACCACCGAAAGCTTGCCATTATTGATGGAAAAGTTGGGTATATTGGTGGCTTTAATATCGGTGACGAATATTTGGGTAAAGATAAAAAGTTCGGTTACTGGCGGGATACTCATCTGAGAGTGAAAGGTTCTGCGGTCGAAAGTATGCAGACAAGGTTTATCCTCGATTGGAATCAGGCTTCTAAAGAAGAGATTCTGTACGAAGACCGATACTATCAATCGGAAAGAGCGGGGAATGCTGGAATGCAGATTGTTTCCAGTGGACCGGATCAACAATTAGAGCAAATCAAAAACGGTTATATTAAAATGATCATGGAAGCGAAAGAGTCCATTTATATTCAGACCCCTTACTTCATCCCGGATGAAAGTGTGCGGGATGCCTTGCAGATTGCTGCATTATCTGGTGTGGATGTGAAGGTGATGATTCCAAATAAACCGGATCACCCATTTGTCTACTGGGCAACACTATCTCATAGTGGGGACTTATTGCAAGCGGGCGGGGAAGTATATATTTACCAAAACGGCTTTCTACATGCAAAAACGCTCATCGTTGACGGGAAGATTTCCACAGTTGGAACTGCGAACATTGATATGCGGAGCTTCCAACTCAATTTTGAAGTGAATGCTTTTATATATGATAAAGAAATTACGCAAGAGCTCTTACAAGCGTTTAATGATGATATTCGCCGTTCTACGCAAATGACGAAAAAATTATACGAAAAACGTTCCATCGGAATTCGTATTAAAGAATCTGTATCTAGACTACTATCACCAGTTTTATAAGGAGGACATTATGAAAGCAAAACCTTGTTCTGATTCACTAGCAATTAAAACGACCCATGTTCAGCCGCCGGATACGAACTTCCACAACACATTATTTGGTGGAAAGTTACTCGCCCATATTGATGACTTGGCTGCAATCGCGGCGATCAAGCATTGCCGGAATCCCGTCGTTACCGCTTCGATTGATTCGGTGGATTTTCTCACCCCAGTGAGGGCGGGCGATGCAATTTTAATTGAAGCCTTTGTTACGTGGACAAGAAATACATCCATGGAGGTTTTTGTAAGAGTCATTACGGAAAACCTTGTGACGGAGGAGAAGAAGGTTTGTAATACTGCTTTTCTTACCTTTGTAGCAATCGATGAAAATGGCAAACCGACACCGGTTCCACCGGTTTATCCAGAAACGGATTATGAAAAATCACTTCATGAATCTGCACCAGAGCGTGCTGAACAACGTGATTCCCGACGGAAGAAATCAAAAAACTTTGCAAAGGAAATCGGTGCAGATTATATTTGGGACAGAAGATAGCACTTGTTTCAATGGAATAACATTCAAGGGGGACGCAAAATTACTTGCGTTCCTTTTTTTTAACAATATGAAACACATAGATGTGCTTACTTCCCGAAAAATTCATCCTTTCGTCTATCTGTTAGCTGTTTTCCACCCTTGCAATCTACTATGAAAACGCTTATAATGAATATAATAAATATTCTAAAATTATTAGCAACTCCACCAAACGAGGTGTTCCTATGATGCTCTGGCAATCAACATCTATCCAACCCATACGAGGAGGCTATGGTTTCAAACCATAGCCTCCTTTTCGTTTGTCTCTTTAGCATAGTGAAGTAATGCCGTGGAGGTGTAGAATGATTCGGTTAACAGGGAATACATTAACACTAGACGATGTTCATCAAGTTGTTTTCTCGGGGCAAAAGGTGCAGCTTGACCTACAGGCGAAAGTGAATATAGAGAAAAACAGACAAACAGTGGAAACATTTCTCAAAGAAAAGAAAATCATGTACGGCATTAATACCGGCTTTGGAAAGCTGAGTAATATTTTAATCGATGAAGTTGATCTGGAACAGCTGCAAATCAATTTGCTCCATTCCCATGCTTGTGGAGTCGGGGAGCCTTTTTCTGAAGAAGTCAGTCGGGCGATGTTATTGCTTCGGGCAAATGCATTGGCTTGCGGCTTTTCAGGAGTACGGCCTGCTTTAATTGAGAGAATGCTAGATTTATTAAATGCCGGAATTCATCCAGTTATCCCGGCGCAGGGCTCTCTCGGTGCAAGCGGCGACTTGGCTCCGTTAGCTCATTTAGCTCTGCCGTTGATTGGGAAAGGGGAGGTTTTCTACCAGGGAAAACGTATAGCCTCACAAAACGCGTTACAACAAGCGAACCTTCAACCGATTAAATTGAAGCCTAAAGAAGGACTCGCACTCATCAACGGAACGCAGGCGATGACAGCTGTTGGTGTCCTCTCGTATTTGGAAATGGAAAAAATGCTGTATCAAAGTGAGCTCATTGCCGCCTTGAGCTTTGAAGGATTACAAGGGATCATCGATGCATTTGAACCTGCAATTCATCACGTGCGGGGGCACAAAGAGCAAATCGAAGTTGCTGCTAGGATGTGCAAGATTCTTCAAGGAAGCAAATTGACTACAAAACAAGCCGAACTACGAGTACAGGATGCATACTCTCTTCGTTGCATTCCCCAAGTGTTAGGGGCATGTTGGCAAACACTGCATTATGCGAAGGAAAAGTTGGAGATTGAAATCAATGCAGTAACCGACAACCCGATTATTTTTACGGATGAGAAGAAGATTTTATCTGGTGGAAACTTTCATGGAGAACCGATAGCATTTGCAATGGATTTTTTGAAGCTTGGAATCGCTGAAGTAGCTAACATTTCCGAACGGCGGATTGAGCGGCTCGTCAACCCACAATTAAATGACTTGCCGGCTTTCTTAAGTCCGAACCCAGGTCTCCAGTCAGGAGCGATGATTTTACAGTACAGTGCGGCATCCCTGGTATCCGAAAATAAGACATTGGCTCATCCTGCAAGTGTTGATTCCATTCCGTCGTCCGCCAATCAGGAGGATCATGTGAGCATGGGAACGACTGCAGCAAGACATGCCTACATGATGATCCAAAATACGAGGAACGTCCTAGCCATCGAGTTAATCTGTGCACTCCAAGCATGTGAGTACCGTGGTGTCGCCAATATGGCGAAGACAACGAGAAAGTTTTATAAAAGAGCGAGGAACATCATTCCGAGCATGATAAAAGATCGCATCTTTGCTGAAGATATTGCCCGCGCTGCACATTGGTTGAAGGAAGCTGATGATAGTTATGTATCTGAAAGGTGGGAGAATACAAAATGAAACAAGTGAAAGTGAAGAAGGGCTTGGATTTAGAATGTAAAGGCTGGGAGCAGGAAGCGATATTACGAATGTTGTACAACAATCTCGACCCTGAAGTGGCGGAGGACCCGGAGGAACTGGTCGTCTATGGCGGGATTGGAAAGGCTGCAAGAAATTGGGAAGCTTTTGATGCGATTGTAGCTACACTCCGAAAACTCGAAAATGATGAAACGATGCTGATTCAAAGTGGTAAGCCGGTTGGTGTATTCAAGACACATGAACATGCGCCGCGTGCGCTGCTTGCTAATTCAGTTCTTGTACCAAAATGGGCGACGTGGGAGCATTTCCACGAACTCGATCGAAAAGGACTCATGATGTACGGACAAATGACGGCAGGAAGCTGGATTTATATCGGTACCCAAGGGATTCTTCAAGGAACATATGAAGCATTCGCAGCATTGGCAAGAAAACATTTCGGTGGCAGCTTGAAATCAACGATCACGTTAACGGCGGGGCTTGGTGGAATGGGAGGGGCTCAACCTCTTGCTGTCACGATGAATGAAGGGGTAGTGATCGCTGTTGAAGTAGACGAGAGTCGGATTGAGAAACGTTTGAAAACCAATTACTGTGATGTGATGACAGATGATATGACAGAAGCAATCCAATTGGCAACGGAAGCTAAAGCGAAAGGAAAACCACTCTCCATCGCATTGCTCGGTAACGCTGCTGAAGTACATCATGAATTATTAAGTCGTGGAGTTCAGATTGATATCGTAACGGATCAAACGGCAGCCCATGACCCGCTTAATGGTTATATCCCTGCAGGATTTACGTTGGAAGAAGCGAGAACTCTCCGCATTAGTGACCCGACCCGTTATGAAAAGTTCGCAACACAAAGTATCGCTAAGCACGTCGAAGCAATGCTTCAGTTTCAAGATCAAGGTGCTGTCGTTTTTGATTATGGCAATAATATTCGGCAAGTCGCTCATGATGAAGGAGTGAAAGATGCCTTTCAATTTCCTGGCTTTGTTCCAGCGTTTATCCGGCCTTTATTTACAGAAGGGAAAGGCCCATTCCGATGGGCAGCATTGTCGGGTGATCCCGAAGATATTTATCGAACTGATAAATTGATTAAAGAATTGTTCCCGGAAAATGAAGCGCTTATCCGCTGGATTGATATGGCTAGGGAAAAAGTGTCATTTCAAGGCCTGCCTGCCCGAATTTGCTGGTTAGGATACGGAGAGCGGAAAGAGATGGGTCTGGCGATAAATGAGCTGGTTAGAAGAGGTGAATTGAAAGCCCCGATTGTGATCGGCAGGGACCATTTGGACAGCGGCTCTGTTGCTTCGCCAAACAGGGAAACCGAGGCAATGAAAGATGGAAGCGATGCAGTTGGCGACTGGGCAATATTAAATGCTCTCATCAATACAGCAGCTGGTGGTTCTTGGGTATCTTTTCATCATGGTGGTGGCGTCGGTATGGGGTACTCCTTACATGCAGGTATGGTTGTCGTTGCGGATGGTACCGACTTGGCGGGAGAACGCCTCTCACGAGTGTTGACGACCGATCCAGGTATGGGAGTGATCCGCCATGCTGATGCGGGGTATGAAGAGGCCATCCAATTTGCAAAAGACCAGAACATTGTACTGCCAATGTATGAGAAAGGGGAGTAGAGATGCAATACGATATCTTGATTCATGACATCGGGGAACTCTTGCCAATGGAAGCAGATGGTCCAGCTAAGGGGGAGGAAATGAATCAGCTTCAAGTCCTCAAAGACGCTGCAGTAGCAATCCAAGATGGAAAAGTCGCGTGGATAGGCAAAACAGCTGATGCAAGAAATTTATCTGCGAAAAAAACAATCCATGCAGAAGGAAATTTGGTTACCCCAGGCCTCGTTGAAGCACACACGCATCTCGTTTTTGGCGGATCAAGGGAAAAGGAATTATCTTTAAAACAACAAGGAGTAGATTACTTAGAAATTTTAAAGCAAGGCGGTGGCATTTTATCGACCGTACGAGCGACACGCCAGGCATCGCATGATGATTTATTATCAAAAGCCCGCTTCCATTTGGACCGGATGCTTATGCACGGGATTACGACGGTGGAAGCAAAAAGTGGATATGGTTTGGACCGGGAGACAGAATTGAAACAGTTGGAAGTAGTGAAAGAACTGAAGAAACAGCATCCAGTTGACCTCGTTTCCACGTTTTTGGGGGCACATGCTATTCCAACAGAGTATAAAGATGACCCAGAAAAATTTCTGCAATCGATGGAAGAAATGTTTGAAGAAATCAAGGAGGAGAATCTCGCAGAATTTGTAGATATCTTTACAGAAGCGAATGTATTCAGTGTGGAAGCTTCCCGGCGTTATTTGGAAGCAGCGATAGCTAAAGGCTTCCAAGTGAAGATTCATGCGGACGAGATTGAAGCGCTCGGGGGGACTGAGCTTGCGGTTGGGTTAGGCGCAATCAGTGCCGAGCATTTGGCGGTCACTTCAGATGAAGGAATCAAAAAGCTCGGAGCATCCGATACGATTGGAGTCATTTTACCGGGAACGAGCTTTTACCTTGGTAAAGATAGCTATGCCAGGGCGCGTGAAATGATTGATGCCGGAGCGGCAATCGCAATTTCCACCGATTTCAATCCCGGCAGTTCGGTGACGGAAAACCTCCAGCTTATCATGTCGATTGCCGCATTAAAATTAAATATGTCACCAGCCGAAATATGGCATGCTGTAACCGTCAATGCAGCATATGCCATTAACCGCGGAGAAGAAGCAGGCTCCATTGCGATAGGAAGAAAAGCGGATATCGTCATTTGGGATGCGCCGAATCATCTCTATATCCCTTATCATTATGGGGTCAATCATGTAAATACAGTATTGAAAAATGGTGAAATACGATACAGAAACGAGGGGATCCGATGACTTTCTTACGTCCGGCAGGAAAAGCAATCTTCAAAGACCGTTTTACGACTAAAGCAAATGAATTATTGCGGCACTATGATGAGGGGAAAAAGGCAACGTTCGGATTAGTCGGTTTCCCTTTATCCAAGCCATCCATCAGCCATTCAGGTGCCTCTCTAGCACCAACAGCAATCCGCAATAGCTTGGCTAGTTTTTCCACTTACTCCGGTGAGGAAGGAAGGGAACTGACCGATGAACTTTTAGATTTCGGTGACGTCTTGATGCACCCGACCGATGTGGAGGAGAGCCAACAACGGATAACGGTGGCATTGACAGAAGTTCTCGCTACCGGGGCAGCTTCTCAGTGGTTTTTCTTAGGTGGAGATCATTCCATCTCCTATTCCAGCATCAAGGCACTTGCTGCCAATCATACAATCGGTGTCCTTCAATTTGATGCGCATCATGATTTACGGAATACAGAAGACGGTGGCCCGACGAACGGTACACCATTTCGAAGACTGATTGAGGATGATATTGTGACGGGTGAGCGGATCTCGCAAATCGGTATCCGGGATTTCATGAATGCGAAAGAATATCATGATTTTGCGAATCAACATGGCATCCAAGTTTATACCATGGAGCAAGTTCGTGAATTAGGGATAATTTACATTATGGAGCGGGAGTTGAACCGGTTTTCCAGACTTGCTGATTTCATCTATTTATCTGTGGACATGGATGTGCTCGATCAAGCATTTGCCCCCGGATGTCCGGCGATTGGACCTGGAGGGATGGATACACAAACATTGCTTCGAGGAGTTGAAGTTGCTGCCAAGCATCCACTTGTCCAGGCTATGGACATTGTGGAGATTGATCCTACCCAGGATATCCGGGATATGACGAGTAAAACGGCTGCCTACCTGATTCTAACTTATATTAAAAATAAGGAAACATAATAAAAAAGACAGGTGAGTGCACCTGTCTTTTGTTACTTAACTTTATCCGCTTGCTCTGCTTCTACTTCTTCTTTTGTAACATGTTTATCTGCCCAACTTTGAATTTCGCGAATGACCGGCTCCAACGCACGGCCTTTATCTGAAAGTGAGTATTCAATCCGAACCGGGAACTCGGAGTATATTTTACGTTCGACGATACCTTCTTTTTCGAGCATCTTCAAGCGATCAGAGAGCAATCTGCCACTAATAGGTAAATCAGCTTCCATTTCTGAGAAACGCTTCGTCCCTTTTAGTAATTCGAATAAAATCAAGCCTACCCAACGTGTGCTTAGTAATCCCATAGCCTTTTCAAAACGTGGACATAAGATTTCCTCCATCATGATCACCTCACTCTATTTAAATCAAATGAAAAGGAATAACAGTAATTACAAAAAGTAACTATTTATAGTTTAACATAAAATTACCCTTCTAGTAAACAGTGTAACCACTATTTATCAGTTCTAAATGCCTCGGTTAAGTAAGTTTTTCTTCTTTTTAAAAAAGTAAATAGTTGGTGAATTCATCGTTTTGTGAAATAATAGGGCTTAGACGGTGTATCTTTCAGTAAAATTCCTATTCTGAATAGATGGAGGAGAGTACCCTGATTCACTAAAGTGTAATTTCGTATGATAGAAATTGATCCAATTGGAGGTTAAAAGATGGCGACAATACAATTACAAGAAAAATATGCAGAACTAGCTTTACGTACAGGTGTCAATTTACAAAAAGGCCAGGCCTTGATGATTAATGCTCCGCTTGAAGGTGCAGACTTCACAAAAATTATAGCAAGAAAAGCATATGAACTAGGTGCAAAAGACGTTCATATCAACTGGGTGGACGATGAGCTGACATTATTAAGATACCAGCACGCTCCAGATGAAGTGATCGGTTCCTTCCCGGAATGGCGGGTCAAACTTCATGATGAGTTTGCGGAAGATGGAGCGGCAATCCTTCATATTCGTTCGACCAACCCTGATTTATTAAAGGATATTGACCCTGCACGTGTTGCAATGGCTAACAAAGCTGCAGCAGAAGCAATGGTGAATTTCCGCCAGTATACGATGAATGACCGAATTCCTTGGTCCATTATTTCTATTCCATCGAAGGATTGGGCACAAAAGATTTTCCCTGATAAATCGCCAGAAGATGCAGTGGCGAGCTTATGGGAAGCTATCTTGAAAATTGTCCGTGTAGACCAAGAAGACCCAGTTGCGGCATGGAAAGAACATAATGCAACATTGAAGACAGCTCGTGAAGTATTGAATGATAGAAACTATAAAAAATTAATATTAAAAGCGCCTGGAACCGACCTGGAATTGGAGCTTCCTGAGGGGCATATTTGGAAGGGCGGTTCAGCCTTTGCCGAAACTGGGGTAGAATTTAACCCGAACATTCCTACCGAAGAAGTATTCTCCTTGCCGCATAAGTACGGCGTAAATGGGACAGTATCAAGCACAAAACCACTTAATTATGGTGGCAGCTTAATCGACAACTTCCAGTTGACGTTCAAAGATGGCGCAGTAGTGGACTTTAAAGCAGAAGTCGGTGAAGAAGTGCTGAAACATTTACTTGATTCCGATGAAGGTGCCCGCCGTTTAGGAGAAATCGCGCTTGTTCCAGACGAGTCGCCAGTTTCCCAATCCGGCTTGATTTTCTATAACACGCTGTTTGATGAAAATGCTTCGGTGCACATCGCTCTTGGTAAAGCTTATCCAACCAACTTGGAAGGCGGATCCAGCATGTCAGAAGAAGAACTGGATAAACATGGTGTGAATGACAGCCTCATCCACGTGGACTTCATGATTGGATCTGACAAACTTGATATCGATGGTGTGAAGCAAGATGGTACGACAGAGCCTGTATTCCGTAATGGGACTTGGGCACTGAACATTAAAGGTGAATAATAATTTAAAAATCCACAAGCTGTTATGCTTGTGGATTTTTTTCTTTTGGATAGGGTGTCATCCTAGTCGATGATATACTCATTAATCAAGTGGTAAGTGCGCAACAATAGTTCGTCCATATTTTTGTCCTTCATAAATTTCAGTTCAATGTTGATACCACCTGACAGGGTCAAATTGATTTCCGAATCAAGATCTAATCTGCCTGCCGTCTCGATGGAATAAGTTGAGATATTTTTATATGGAATAGAGTAATATTCCACTTTTTTCCCTGTCAATCCTTGCTTATCAGCAATCAGAATCCTTTTGTCTGTAAAGACGGCAATATCTCTTATCGTCTTCACGCAAAATACAACCTGTTCTTTGCCTGATAAAAATTTTTCCATCTTTTCATTAAGCGGAACTTCATGATAAAAAGTAAATACTTTTTTTGGTGTAAGATCAGTCAATTCAACCCCTCCAGTTTACATCATTCCATTTTTCACTAAAACGGCTTTGATCATTGTATAACTATAATCTTCTGGCAAAGCTTTCTTCAATGGCTTTAGTTTATCTTCATCCAACTCTTCTCGCATTGCGAGTACTTCCGCTTCTTCCTCGGCGTTGAAGAATAGATTCCAATTCATTTCATGTCCTTCTTTATAAGCTTTGAAAAGGTGATTCTCAATCGTCATCGCTGAAAAGTCACGAGCTTCAGCAATTTCCTTTATCGTTTTGCCTTCTTGGAAAAGCTTATAGCTTACAAGGTGGCTCGGCCCATCGTCTTCCGTTCTTTTCTTTCTTGCTACTGGTTTAGCGTTCCCAAAGATAGGTATTCGCTTCGGTACTTTTGGATTGCGTTCACGCCAGTCTTGTATCAATGCCAAGAAGTCTTCACCATATTGCTCGTATTTCACTTCACCGATTCCTTTGATGTCCAACATTTCTTCTTTCGTCTGTGGGAAGTAGCGGCTAAGCTCTTTCAATGTGGCATCAGAGAATAATACATAAGGCGGCACTTGTTTCTCATCGGCAATTTCCTTACGCAGTGCACGCAGCTCGGAGAAAAGATCTTCATGATAATCCGCATCTTCCGTCGTTGGAATAGGCGCCGTAAACATTTCCACTTTGCGCTCACCTTTTAAAACAGGTACGGAATGCTGATTCAACCTGATGATCGGAAAACGTCCTTCTTCAATGGCGAGTAAATTTTCGGCAATTAAAAAGTGGATCATCTCCGTTATTTCCTTTTCCGTATAACGGGAAAGCAGTCCATAGGTGGAAAGCTTTTGAAGTCCGAATTGGATAATCTTCTTATCTCTCGATCCTTTTAATACTTTTGCTGTCAGTGTCACACCGTAGCGTTCTTCCATCCGCTTCACGCATGACAGGATCATTTGTGCCTCTTCGGTTATATCCACCTTTTCCTGAAGTTCGGTACAATTACTGCAACGGTCACAGGTCGTCTTCGTAACCGTATCATCGAAGTACTCGAGAATATGATTTGCGAGACAACTATGGGTGTGACAGTAGTTGATCATGGCTTGCAGTTTACGGTATTCATTTTGTTTTGCTTGATCATCCATTTGCGATTGTTCAATTAAAAATTTCTGCAGCTGGATATCTTGCGGGGAGAACAGCAGTATACAATCACTTGGCTCACCATCACGTCCGGCTCTTCCAGCTTCTTGATAGTAGGACTCAATGTTCATCGGCATCGCATAATGCAGAACGAAACGAACGTTTGATTTATCTATCCCCATCCCGAAGGCGTTTGTTGCAATCATGACATTCACTTCGTCGTGAAGGAAGGCGGCTTGAGCTTCTTTACGTTTCATTTCGGAAAGCCCGGCATGATACTTCGCAACGGAAAAACCACGTGCTTTCACCAATTCATAGAGACTATCCGCCTGTTTCCTCGTAGCTGTATAAATAATTCCTGCTTCATCCCGATGTTCGGTCAAAAAGTTCCGGATATACGTCATTTTGTCTTTACCTTTAACAACGTGGAAAGAAAGGTTTTCCCTGGCAAAGCCGGTATTGACCGTATGTTGGTCATCGACTGCGAGTAAGGATTGGATATCTGCAATAACCTCTTCTGTTGCGGTCGCTGTCAACGCAATGAAAACAGGGATATTCCCGAATTCTTTCAGACGAGGAACAATCGAACGGTAACTTGGTCTGAAATCATGTCCCCATTGGGAAATACAATGTGCCTCATCAAAGGCGACGAGGGAGATATTGATCCGCTTCATCAAGTTCGTAAAACGGAAAGATTCGAACCGCTCTGGCGCAACATAGACAAATTTATAGCGCCCACTAGCAATCTCCTGCATCCGCAAGTCTTGTTCTTCATTGGATAGGGAACTATTTACAAAAGTCGCAGGAATTCCAAGGGACTGAAGCCCATCCACTTGATCCTTCATTAAGGAGATGAGAGGAGAGATGATAATTGCAGTGCCTTGCATGGATAATCCGGGGATTTGATAGATAAGAGATTTACCTCCACCCGTAGGCATGACAGCGAGCGTGTTATGTAAGTTTAAAATATGCGAAATCGCTTCTTGCTGCCCAGGGCGAAATGCTTCATAACCAAAGTAACTTTTTAAAATGTTTTTTTCCTTTACTAGCATCCTTTACGCTCCTTCCATTATGAATAATCCTACCATATTTTTGATAGGTTGTAACGATAGAAAAAGAGTGAAGCATTTGCCTCACTCTTCGCCCAGTTCCTCAAGCTGTTTCCGTACTTCCGCAATCTCTCCTTCTAATCGGATCAATTGCTCTTCTGCTGAAGAAACCCTGCCTTTAACATATTCCAATTTATCCATATCACCTTGAATTCGAACATAATCCGATTTCAACTCATCTAATTTAGCCAAAAGTTTATCACGGTTCATTCACTTTCTCCCCCTTTTAAAAGCCCTACCAACTATTGTAATACGGAACTCGCTTAATTCCTAGGGAAAAAGGTTAGCCTTTTGAATGGCGGTTTAGAGTGTGGCGCTGAAGTTATTTTCCCGTATGGGGTGAAAGTAAATTGTATCGGGAAAATAACTGTTGTTTACTTTCCCGGATGGGCTGGAAATAAATCACTTCGGGAAAATAACTGTTGTTTACTTTCCCGGATGGGCTGGAAATAAATCACTTCGGGAAGATAACTGTTGTTTACTTTCCCGAATGGGCTGGAAATAAATCACTTCGGGAAGATAACTGTTGTTTATTTTCCCGAATGGGCTGGAAGTAATTCGCTTTGGGAGAATAACAGGTGTTTACTTTCCCAAATGGGGTGAAAATAAATCACCATGGGAAAGCATCTGGTGCTTATTTTCCCATATGGGATGACAGTAAATCCATCAGGAAGATACGTGTCATTAAAACAACGCATCTTCCTTATTTCTTTTAGAGTCCACATAAGTTTCATAGAAATGAACAATAATCGTCCGTACCACCGCGTAGAATGGAACTGCGAAAAGGATTCCGAGAAAACCAGCAATGCTTCCCGCGGCAAGAATCACTGTAATGATCGTGAGCGGGTGAAGGTTCAGTGCTTGGCCCATCACATTTGGTGAGATTAAGTTACTTTCAATCTGCTGAGCGACGATCATAATAATCGATATCCATATCAGATTCCACGGATCTTGGATACCTCCAATAATAAGTGCTGGTGTAACAGCGATGAATGGTCCAAGGTAAGGAATGACATTCGTCACCATTCCAAATAACGCTAGAGCTAATGCATAATCTAGTCTGATAATAGAATATCCAATAAATAAAAGTATCCCGACAAAGAAGCTGACAATCAGCTGCCCTTGGATAAAGGCAGTCAGCACGTTATTTATTTTCATTAAAAGGCTGCGGATGTTGGCAGCTTTTTTTGGTTTGAAGAATTTGGTGATGAATGGTATTAATTTCTCACCATCTTTCAGCATGAAGAACAGGAAGAATGGGATTAACACCATTCCAGCTGCAATGCTGAGGACCTGTCCAATTAATCCGCCGAGAAAAGCAAAGATATAGTTGATGATCTCCTCAATATGTGAAGGGATATTATTCACAAAGTCGTTGATTGTTCCGACGACTTGATCGGGGATATAAACATAATTCGTTTCCCAATATTGTATGAACTCTTGGATTACCTTTACCATGGCGGGAATTCCGTTCATGATATTTGTTGTTTGCTCACGTAGTATCGGCCAAATATAGATGATAAATAACGACGCGGCGATTAAGATGATAATGAAGACAAGAATGATCGCGATGATCCGATGAATTTTAAACCGTTCAAAAAAACGCATAAGCGGCCTAGTCAGATAGTAAAGGATACCTGCACCAATAATTGGAAATGCGACAGCTCCAATCAATTGGAAGACAGGGATAAATATAAAATTAGTGGCTGAGACTAATAAAATCAATAGAAATATAAGTATTAGCCCAATTAATATTTCAAAAAATCGTTTGTTTTTCAATTGCATCTCTACTCTCCGTTCCACACAATCGATTGGTGGTTTTATTTTTATTATAATCGATTATAATAGTATATGCTGTTATTATTATTAACCGAAAATGAAAAATTAATTCAAGTTTAATAGAATAAAAGATAATGTCATGATAGTATTTTTATATACATACGAATAGTGGAAGCGCTCATTCGAAGAAAATCCGGTCGTCGTGTTGAATTCTGGTCGACGGAGCCCCGCACTTCGCAAATCTGCACGGACAAACAGTCCATTCATAGAGCCTGATTTTGCCGAAGTTGGACGTGGCTTTTACTTATATACATACTAATAGGGGGAACGAAATGGCTAAAAATTGGGAAGCAGTATACGAGAAATGGCTTAATTTTGAAAACCTGGATGTCAGTCTGAAAGCTGATTTGGAGGCTATTAAGTCAGATCCGAAAAAACTGGAAGATGCGTTTTATCAAGAGCTGACATTCGGAACAGGTGGTATCCGTGGAGTACTTGGACCTGGAACAAACCGTATGAATATTTATACCGTACGTAAAGCGGTGAATGGCCTAGCCAAGCATTTGTTGGAACATGTAGTGAACGCAAAACAGCGTGGAGTGGCAATTGCTTACGATTCACGATATATGTCACAAGAATTTGCGATTGAAGCGGCCAAAGTTCTTGGTTCATACGGTATTCGTGCTTCTGTGTTTTCCTCACTACGGCCGACTCCAGTGCTTTCCTATGCGGTACGCTACTTGAGTGCAGCAGCTGGAATCATGATTACGGCCAGTCATAATCCGCCGGAGTACAATGGGTTGAAGGTCTATAACGAAGAAGGTGGACAAATCCTTTTGGAGGAAGCAGAGCAAATTACTGCGGCCATTCAGGCAACAGGTGATGAACTGCTCGTTCCTGTGCGAGATCAAAAAGAGCTTGAAGATGAACAACTTCTTCGATGGATTGGTGAAGAAGTAGATCGTGCTTATCTCGAACATTTACAAGGCATAACAAAAATGGAACCGTCCGTACTTGAAGAAGAAAAAGATCTAAAGATTGTTTACACACCACTTCATGGAACAGGAACAAATCTTGTATCAAGAGGCTTTGCACAATTGAATTTCCCTCACGTAACGCTTGTTGAAGAACAAACTGTAGCTGACCCGGAATTTTCAACGGTAGAATCACCGAACCCGGAAGAACATCAGGCATTCAAGCTTGCAATCGAATATGGGGAAAAAGTTGATGCCGATATTTTACTTGCGACAGACCCGGATGCAGACCGTCTTGGCGCTGCAGTGAAAAATAAAGATGGGGAATATGTCGTCCTTACTGGAAACCAACTCGGTTCCTTATTATTGGATTACATTCTTTCCCATAGTGATATGAACGTTTACCGCAATGCCCGAATGATCAAAACTGTAGTTACAACTGAGTTCGGCCGTGCAATTGCCGATTCTTATGGAGTAGAAACAATTGAAACGTTAACTGGTTTTAAATATATTGCAGAAAAAATCGCCAACTTCCAATCAACAGGTGAAACTTTCATGTTCGGCTATGAAGAAAGCTATGGCTACCTCGCGAGTGGATTCACGCGTGATAAAGATGCTGTTCAAGCGTCCATGCTCGCAGCAGAAATGGCTTATTATTGGAAGAGTCAAGGGAAATCGGTACTTGATGCTTTAGAAACTTTATTTGAAAAACATGGATATTTCCTTGAAGGATTAACTTCTTTAAAACTTGAAGGAAAAGAAGGTTCGGAGCAAATTGCGTATATCATGGAAGAAATCCGTGAACGTCCAATGAAGGAAATTGCAGGCATGAAAGTGGTGACGGTCGAGAATTATGTCACCAGCGAACGTACGGATGTTGCAACAGGTGATGTTGAAATAATCAACTTACCAAAAGAAAACATGATGAAATTTATCCTCGAGGATCAGGCTTGGGTTTGTTTCCGTCCATCCGGCACAGAACCCAAGATCAAATATTATTACGGTGTTTGCGGTAACAGCAATGAAGATAGCGCAGAAAAATTACAATCAATCAAAGAGGCATTAGATGCAGTGATTGCCGGAATTTTAGAGAAATAATATAGTGAGTTTTAGTCTCATCCTTCATGTCTAGGTTTCCTTGGGCATGGAGGATTTTTTTAATAAAGTTGTTCATGTTGAGAATGATAGAAAGCTGAATTTGCACAGTAACAGTGGTTGTCTTGTCGCGAGAGAGGGGATTTAAAGCTTATAATGAGCAATAGAAAGTTTCTCTTGTCACGAAAGATGGGAAACTAAACTCGAAATGTACGATAGAAGCGTACTCTTGTCATGAAAGACGGGAAAATAAGTTAGAAAAGTACAATAGAATATTCTCTTGTCATGAAAGACGGGAAACCAATCTAGAAACGTACCATAGAAGCGTTCTCTTGTCACGAAAGGCAGGAAACCAAGCCCGAAACGTACTATAGAGCGTCTCTCTTGTCACGAAAGACAGTAAACTAACTTCGAAACATACCATAGAACACTGCTCTCGTCACAAAAGACGGAAAACCAAGCTGAAAACATACAATAGAAACTGTCTCATGTCACGAACATAAGTAATCAGTCTCCAAAAGCACAATAACAATTCACAATGGCATAAAACTATTTTATTTGGGAAAAGTATAATATCTATTAAACATGAAAATATTTTTCCTTGTATTGGTTAGGAAATTGACATTTAGCCGAGAATAGTGTTAAATTAGCTTATAATATTCCTAAAGGGGAGTAGCTGTACAATCTAAGTCGTCATTACGAGATTAACATCTCCGGCTTAATTGGCAACGTACGTTTGTTGTTAGCGAGACCTTTACCACTACAGGTAAAGGTCTCTTTTTATTTTTTTGTGGCCTTTACTGTGTAAAGGCCATTTTTTGTGGTCAATAATAGCAGGAGAAGGAGTGTGTGCCGAATGGGTACGGAATTAATTTTAGAATACTTATGGGTATTGATCGTTCTGATTGGACTAGAAGGTCTATTGGCGGCGGATAATGCTCTTGTCTTAGCCATCATGGTTAGGCATTTACCGGAAAAACAGAGAAAACGGGCACTATTTTATGGACTAGCAGGGGCCTTTGTCCTACGGTTTGGTTCTCTATTTGTTATTTCATTCTTGGTGGAACTATGGTGGATTCAAGCGCTTGGAGCTATCTACTTACTAGGAATTGCAATTAAGAACCTGTATGATCGCTTCAAGAAGAAGGAACCGGATGCTGATGATGTTAATCTGGAGAAAGCACCGCTTAAAGAAGCTTCACCAAAAGAATTTTGGCTGACTGTATTAAAAGTCGAATTTGCCGACCTTGCCTTTGCGGTCGATTCGATTCTTGCAGCTGTAGCCCTAGCCGTTGCATTACCGCCAACTGGCTTGGGAGAGATTGGAAGTTTAGATGCAGGTCAATTTGCAGTCATCTTCGCAGGTGGTATGATTGGGATTATCATAATGCGTTTTGCAGCGAATATTTTTGTGGGACTGCTTGCAAAACGGCCGGGCTTGGAAGTCGCAGCTTTCCTTATTGTTGGTTGGGTAGGTGTGAAACTCGCCGTACTCACGCTTGCACATAAAGATGTTGCCTTAATACCGGAGGCATTCCCACATTCAACTGGCTGGAAGCTGACATTCTATATCGTACTTGTTCTCATTGCCGTCATTGGCTGGTTCTCATCAAAGAATCAAAATGTGGACGAGAAACCATTAGGCTAAACACAAAGAACGATGGAATTTATTCTGTCGTTCTTTTTCTTTTGAGCAAAACACTAAGCATCTGAGAAAATTAGTGCTACAATCTGAGTTGAGGTGATTACTGTGGCAGAACATCATTTTTATTTGAAAGCAGATTGGCCAGGTGGTCGAAATAGTGTCGGTCATATTGATGCAGGGAATTTGAAAGCACAAATTTCCATACCACCGGAAATGGATGGACCGGGAGTTGGAACGAATCCTGATGAAATGTTGCTAGGGGCTGCAGCGACGTGCTATGTTATCACACTTGCAGCAATGATTGAGCGGGCAAATCTCCCGTTGAAAGAAATGTCCCATGATGCGGAGGCCATTGTCGATGTGACAGAAGGGGTATTTACATATAAAAAAATTATCCATAAGCCTACCGTGGTTTTACAGCAATCCGCTTCAGACAAAGATCATCGGAAGCTGAAAGTTCTCGTTGAGAAAGCAGAAAAGAGTTGCATGATTTCCCGCGCGATACAGGGGAATGTTGAGCTCGAACTACAACCGAATTTGAGTTAATGAATGATTCCCTATTGTATGATGGGAATCTTTTCTTTTATAAAACTGTACGCTTTAATTCTTGGTAATTGGGAATATAGTCTATGGATGGTGGGAAGCTAAGCATATTAAAAATATTTAACTAGTATAATATGTTGTTGCACAAAATCGTAATTCATAGTATATTTTATATCGGACTAAATCTATAGGGATTATAGTAAATATAAAATGGGAGGAATAAAAGATGGATAGTGTCTTTATAATTATAAATATTATCGTCTTCTTAGTTGTTATTGGTTTGCTATATACCATGCAAAAAAAACACGTTTCCTTTGCGAAGCGAGTATTTACTGCAATGGGAATCGGAATTGTGCTAGGTGCTATTTTACAAGCTGTTTATGGAGTGGGATCCGATATACTGACAGGTACGTTGGATTGGTATAGTATTGTCGGTAGTGGATATGTACGACTCTTAATGCTCATCGTCGTACCACTCGTCATGGTTTCCATCATCCGTGCGATCATCAATTTGGAGAAAACGAAAGAGCTCGGAAAAATGGCCGGTTGGGTTATTGGAATTCTAATCGGTACAACAATGATTGCAGCTGTCGTCGGTATTGGTTCCGCACTTCTATTCGATTTAAGTGCCGACCAGATTGAAGCCGGTCAAGCTGAAAATGAGCGGGCGGCATCGATCGAAGAACGTTATGCAAGTATTGAGGATCAGACAACACCACAACGAATTTTAGAGTTTATCCCCAATAATATTTTCCTTGATATGACAGGAGAACGTCCAACATCTGTAATCAGTGTGGTTATCTTCTCTCTTATCGCAGGAGTGGCAGTACTTGGGGTCAGAAGAAAACAACCAGAGCAGGCAGAACTGTTTGTAAAAGGTGTCAATGCGATTTATGCCGTCGTCATGCGGATTGTTACGTTGATTCTCCGTTTAACGCCATATGGGGTACTCGCACTCATGATAAATATGGTTGCTAATACAAACTATGCTGGGGTACTGGAGCTTGGTAAATTCGTGCTCGCTTCCTATGCAGCATTAATTACAATGTTCATTATTCACCTACTCCTCGTGGGCGGGTTTGGATTGAACCCAGTAACATATGTGAAAAAAGCATTCCCGGCACTTGCATTTGCTTTCACTTCACGTTCTAGTGCGGGAACGATTCCAATCAATATCCAAGCGCAGAAAAATGGTCTTGGAGTTGATGACGGAACAGCGAATATTTCCGCGTCATTCGGTGCAACGATGGGGCAAAATGGCTGTGCTGGAATTTACCCAGTAATGCTTGCCGTTATGATTGCGCCAACGGTAGGTATTAATCCATTAGCATTGGATTTCTTAATTCCATTAATCCTCATTACTGCAATCAGTTCATTTGGTGTAGCAGGAGTTGGTGGCGGTGCAACATTTGCAGCGATTATCGTCCTTTCATCCATGGGTCTTCCAGTAGGTCTAGCTGGATTGTTGATCTCTGTAGAAGCACTTATTGATATGGGACGTACAGCGCTTAACGTAAATGGTTCTATGGTTGCCGGAACACTGACATCCAAAATTCTTGGCGGTCACGATGCAGATAAATTCAACGATAAAAACTCAGTAGCTGACCAAGCGACTGTTTAGCACAAAAGCGTAAGCGCCCGTTTAGCGCTCCGCAACTTGAGTTATTGAAACAAAACCAAAACCGCCTTACAAACTAAGGCGGTTTTTGATTGCAATTATTTTACATGATCGGCAAACTTGTCATCTGTTTTACAAAATCCTAACAAAAGGATGAAGTTCTTGCATCATCCACATTTATTCCACATTGTCAGGGTACAATTAAATTATCGATTGCTAGCTGACTATGATATTAAACAGAAGGATGGAGAGCAATGGAAAGAAATGCGTATTTTGATAATGCGAGAGTAGTTTTGATTTTTCTAGTTGTGTTCGGTCATATTATTCAACCATTCATTACAGAATCCACAGGAATGAACACGTTATATATGTGGATCTATATGTTTCATATGCCGGCATTTATTTTAGTATCAGGATTTTTCGCCAAGGGAGCTGGGGACAGCGGGTATATATGGAACCTTGTGAAAAAGCTGATCATGCCATATCTTATATTCCAGATCATTTACACGGGTTATTATTTTCTGATAGGAAAACCTGACTGGCAGGCTGGATTATTTTATCCTCACTGGTCCCTATGGTTTTTATTCAGTTTATTTGGCTGGCATATCTTATTGATTTTCTTCAAAAAGCTAAAGCCGGGTTACAGTATTGGTTTAGCTTTATTGATAGGTATTGGTGTCGGCTACTTCAGTGAAATTGGCCATACGTTTAGTCTGTCAAGGACGTTCGTATTTTTCCCGTTCTTCCTCATTGGCTATTGGCTGACGGAAAAGCAGCTGATGCTTGTGAAAAGGAACATCGTGAAACGCGTAGGTTTAATAGTGATGGCAGTTTTCGCACTATTAATCTATTATCTGCCAGAAATCAATACAGGCTGGCTGTTGGCATCTAAATCGTATGGGGATTTAGGCGTCGAATGGTATGGAGGTTTCGTACGCTTGCTTGTGTATGGATTATCCAGTCTTATGGTAATCAGTATCCTTGCGTGGATTCCTTCCTCGAACATCAAAGGAGTCACTTATCTTGGAGCCAGAACACTTTATGTGTATTTATTACACGGATTCTTTATCCAATACTTCCGCCAGGCAGAGTTATTTACGGTTGATGGTTTTCTGGATGTGATCGGACTTGCGGCGATTTCAGCAGGCCTAGTCTATCTACTATCTTCCAAGCCTGTCTTGGGGATTTCTCAACCGCTCATCGAAGGAAGAGCGACTTTACTGAAGCGAAAATTAGAGCAGTGGACTTAAGATCCCTGCTCTTTTTTGCCTAAAAGCCCAAATCCAGCTGAGAATGGCCCAAGTTCACATAAAAATTGCCGTGGAATAAGCCCCAAGTTCATAATGGAGATGATTACTAAATGGAACAAACACCGCTCCATTTTCAGGAATCATGAATAACATAAAAAAACCAGGATGTCCAAAGGAAACTGCCTTTGTATGTCCTGGTTTTCCGTGTTTAAAATAAGAAATGTGCAATTAAAGTGATGATTGGTAACGTAATGATCGTACGTAATAAGAAAATGAAAACCAAATCAAGGAAGGTAACTGGGATTTTCGACCCTAACAGTAATCCTCCGACTTCTGACAAGTAAATCAATTGAGTGACAGATAATGCTGCGATAATGAATCGTGTCATTTCAGATTCAATGCCAGAACCGATGATTGCTGGCAGGAACATATCAGCAAAACCAATTAATATCGTTTCAGATGCTTCTTTTGCATATGGTACTTGCATCAGTTCTAGCAATGGAATAAATGGTGCTCCAATCCAGCTGAAAAATGGTGTGTATTCTGCAATAATTAGAGCGATTAATCCGAAAGCCATAACGACTGGAGCAACACCCATCCACATATCTAATATATTTTGAAAGCCTTCTTTAAAGAATTTAAATACATTCGTTTCTGTTTTTGAACGTTCCAACGCGTTTTTCAATCCAAAGGTAACTGAATTATATCCTTGAGGGATAGATTCATCGATGGGCTCAGTGCTCTCATTGATATAGTCGTCTTTTTTGCGTGAAAGTGGTGGTATTCTTGGCATAATGATCGCTGCAACGAATCCAGCAAATACAATCGTCAAATAATAAGGGACAAACATATGCTGCAGACCAACTTCTGCTAAAACAACTAAAGAAAATGTAATCGATACAATCGAGAATGTAGTACCAATTACGGTAGCTTCCCGTTTCGTGTAAAAACCTTCTTCATACTGTTTACTTGTGAGTAGTACCCCAATTGTTCCATCACCGACCCAAGATGCAAGTGCATCAATGGAAGAGCGACCTGGAAGTCTGAATAATGGGCGCATCACTTTTGTCATCAATGCTCCAAAGAACTCCAATAAACCGAAGTTCGTGAGGAGCGGTAAAAATAAACCGGCGAACAGGAACACTGTGAATAATGTATGCAATAATCCATGCAATAACGTTCCACCCGTATCACCGCTGTAAAACATCTCATGGCCAAGCTCAAAGTAAACCATGATTGCAAAAACTGCGGCTACTACACGGGTAATTGTCCAGAACAGGGAAGTTGTGAACAATCCTTGGAAGAAAGGAGTTTTCGCATAGGCTTTTCCTTTCGTCGCAAATCCAAGTAGAGTTAAGATTGCTGTAATGACGATGATCAGCATCATGATGAGCGACAAATAAGGAGCTAGCCCATCTTCTACAAGCCCTGCTAAAAATGCAATTGGAATGGTTGTACCATCAGCGACCGAAATAGGCGTAATAAATAGTAGAATTCCAATTATAGATGGGATAATAAATAATAAATAGTTCTTTAATGTATATTCTTTTAACATGATTAAATCCTCCAATATTCAACGTACTGCATAATTATACAGCCGTCCGGAAAAACATGCAATAGGTTATCTTATTTTCCATTAATTCTCACTTCTTGACTTTAAGATTTGTTTATGTGAATAGGATAAGATAAGGTGAAATTAGGGAAGATGTAAGTAGAGGTGGTCCATTTGCGCAAACTGTTTAAGTATAATTTTCTATATCGCTACTTAGTTATCGTCTCACTAACGCTTAAATTTATTTTTAGAATTTACCTTTTCTTATTTATTCATTCAGTTTGGGATGAACAAACGAATGAAAAGTGGAACATACTCCTTGCAAAATTGGCAAGAGATTATCGGAAAAAAGCCGAACGACTTGGTGGTGTGTTGATCAAAGTCGGGCAATTTTTAAGTACGAGAAAAGACTTTCTTCCTGATGTCTTCATTGAAGAGTTGAGTGAATTGGTCGATCACGTCCCGCCGATGCCTTTTGAATATGCGGAAAAAATTCTCCAGGAAGACTGGGGAGAAAATATTTATGAACATGTGAATTATATTAAAAAAGAATCCGTCGCCTCTGCTTCCATCGGGGAAGTATATTATGGAGTTTTGAACAATGGCAATGAAGTCGCGATCAAAGTAAGGCGCCACCGTATTGAAGAAATTTTCCATAAAGACTTTGTCGCCATGCGGATGGTATTTTGGATCCTCAAAGTGTTTACCACCTTCGGGAAAAAAGCTGATTTAAAAGCACTTTATAACGAGCTTGTCACAGTGATGGAGCGGGAGCTTGATTACAAAAAGGAAGTGGAGTTTGGCAAGTACTTTAAAGAACGTTATGCCGATATGGAAAACATTCATATCCCTGAATTTTATGAAGAATACTCTACCAAACGTGTGATTGTGATGGAGTGGATTCATGGGGAAAAGATTACGAATGCAGCATTTTATCGGGAGCACCGGCTGAACAGGCAAGTCATCTCGAAAGCGCTATTTGATTTTTATGTGGACCAATTTTTAAATCCTGGTAAATTCCATGCCGATCCGCATGCAGGTAATATTCTTTTGCAACAGGATGGAACAGTTGCCATCATCGATTTCGGGATGGTTGGAGAAATTAAGAAACAAGATACGGAATACTTCAAGCTGCTCGTTCAAGGATTCATCATAGATAATTACGATATTGTCGTCGATGCTTTAGATAAAATGAACTTCCTTCTCCCGAATGCAGACAAGAAAAAAATTAAAGAAGTCATGCGTGATGCTGTAGAGTTATACTCGGATGGGTCGTTAAAGAATTTAAACAGCCAAACGATCAACCAGTTATTTGATGAAGTGACGGAAATGGTGCAAGAACAGCCGATTCAGCTTCCGGCGGACTATGCGTATCTACTTCGTGCCATATCCATCGTCGTTGGCATCCTCTTTGCGATAAATCCTGATATAGATATCGTGAAATGGGGTAAAGATAGAATAAGGGATTGGTTTGGAAAGTCGAGTATTATCGAATCGGTGGCGAAACAGTACGTGAAGAATGCAACCGACCCACTCCTTTCTTATCCAAGGGCCCTGTTGAATTTTCTTGAAAGCGGGGAGCGCGACCGGGTATGGGATAAGGAAAAGTTCCATATTAAAATGAAACACCAATACTATCTACTGCTTGAGACATTTTCTTTTATAATGGTAGTATTAGGGATAATAATTGGTATTTATAGTTTCTCTATGGATGTAGTCTTTATCCGTTACTTCGGTTGGAGTATCGCCGGTATTTTTTTCATTTTATTGAATATCTTATTATTGTTCCATCGTAGAATGATTAAGAGTAAAAAATCAAAAACGTAAGCGACATGGGGTTTAGCATAACAGGTTATAACCTATTTCTTATAAAAGGGGGTGTAAATGATGAGTGATTACTTAAGGAAAGGTTTCTTGCTTGGGTTAGGTGCTGCACTTGCCGGCAAGGAAAAATTAGAAAAAAAGTTGGATGAACTTGTTTCAAAAAATGAAATTTCTAAAGATGAAGCTAAACAGATGATGAATGAATTCATTAATAAAGGCGAGAAGAAAACCGAAGAATGGACAATGAAATCAGAAGAACAAAAACGTAAAGCAGCGGAAGAGCTTGGCCTGGCAACGAAAGAAGACATTGCATCTCTTCATGCGCGTATAACCGATTTAGAGTCAAGGCTAGGTAATAATGAGTAGATTATAGGAGAACTGGATGAATCGTCATTCAGTTCTCTTTTTTCAGAAAAGTTCTTGAAAAAGCAAAAGATGTGCTCTATAATATACATAATGATGGAACCTTGTGGTAGAGGGGGTAGTAAAGCTTGAAAGATTATGAGAAATTTTGCTTGGAAACGGCAGAAAAACTTGGCAGAACGCTGGAGCAAAAGGAACTGGATTTTTTATGCTGGCTTTACAATCGTCATGTGGAAGAACAAAAAACAAAGGAAACCCTCAATATAAATATTTCAATACGGCAGCAGCACTAGTAATATACTAGGGCTTTTTTTTGTGTAAAAATATGTGCGTGATATAATTATAGTAACCTATAATCGGGAGTGAAATAAATCATGCAGAATGAAACGATTTTAAATAAAATGCAGAAAGAACTACATTCAGCAAAAGCAGCTGAACATGATCGAAAAGCTTTTCTGCAGCATATTAATCATATCAAATTGTTATGTGAACTGTTTCTTGAGGAAGATTCGAAGCCTGCACCTTCAGCAGAAAGTGCACACACTTCTTTTACAGAACAGGAAATAAAAGCGATGCTCGGAGAAAAGAAGAGTAGCGTAATAGAGACAAAACCGTCCCCCACCATCAATCATGATGGAGCAAATGGCGATTCAATTTTTGACTTTTAAAGGAGACAGAGAGATGAAAATATTATTATTAGCGGGAGTTATCAACGGATTTTTGGCAGTTGCTTTAGGAGCCTTTGGGGCTCACGGATTGGAAGGGAAGTTGACTGAAAAGCAACTAGACACATGGGGAAAAGCTGTTGACTATCAAATGTTCCATACCGCAGCAATTCTTGCGGTTGGATTGTTGATGACAAAATTCCAGGCGGCAAGTCTGACGTGGGCAGGTTGGCTGTTCCTTGCCGGCATTATCATTTTTTCAGGAAGTTTGTATATCTATTCCACCACAGCAATCCGGACGTTTGCGATGATTACTCCAATCGGTGGAGTGTGTTTCCTGATCGGCTGGGTTCTGCTCGGTACAGCAATTGTTAAATACTTATAAATGAAAAATGAATATAGTCGTCAGAATAACGATCAAGGCTGCGCGGACTAATTGCTTGATGCCTTGCATGTTGCGATAAGTAGTAAATTGATGACTATATGCGTCACAAGCTAAACTAAGAGCAAGCATATAAAGTGAAAAAAAAAGAAAGAAAAGGGAACCATTAAAAAGGGAAATGAAGCCAAGCACAATCGACAATCCTAACGTAATGAGCTCAAGCTGTAAAATCCTTTCATAGGTATGCCGCACAAGGTTCGCCCCCTTTATAGGATGAAAGGATGGCAAATGGATAAATTGCCATCCTTTTTTCTATTAAACAGTGTCTATCTCGGTGGAAATTGAGAGAATTGCTGGCTGGATTGTCCGAAAGGCAAGTTGTAATTAATTTCTTCATTGAACGTGACATAATCCAAATAAACCATCAATAGTAGTACGCGACGACCTGTTCCTTCCTCACTTAAGATAATATGGTCTCTTCCCGCAGCTTCAATAACCCCAGTGAATGACCGGCTATTATTTCCTTCAAAGGTCATATAAACAGTTGCCGTTTTACCAAGATTCAAGCGTAAAATATTTTCAATATAAGATTGCTCTAGCGGCAGCATACCTTGACCTCTAGCAGTTTGTTGTTGCTGCTGTTGCTGTTGTGCCATAGGTGTCATTTGTCTGAAAGGGTATGTTGGATAATAGGAGTAGAATGGTTGTGGATAATATGTGCTTTGCTGTTGCTGATGACCATAAAAACTTTGCTGCTCTTGATTCACATCTTTTTCCTCACTCACATGTAAAACCTCCTCGTCTTTACAAAAGAATACAATACGGTAGACTGTTGGCCAGTGTGCAACTAGCCATACTAAACGCCGTTTAATCCTGAAGCAAGCAATCAGAAACAAGGTTATTTTCCATTTATCATGCTTGCCAGTTGGACTTTACTCTTCAGATGTATCATTCACTAATTATATGTATGTCATTTGGGCGAAATGATGACAAAAAACCTTCCATCTTTTCATTTAAGATTAGACTAACACAATAAAATGAGACAATAAAAAACACCTTCGAAATGGTATAATCAAACCAATACTAATTCGGAGGTGTTTTTGCGTGGGCAAAAACGTTTATTCTAGTGAAGTTAAATGGGCGGTT
>NZ_JAMBON010000034.1 GCF_023715655.1 Oceanobacillus luteolus
CTCGTCTTAACTGCAAGAAAACTAGTGCGTTTGGTGGATGCGCTACTACGTAAAAACCAAATTTACACGCCGGAAAGGAGCGTACATACATGAAGCATGATTAGCTTCTAAATCCTTCCAATAATTTACAGTAAATTCGCATAACTTTACTGGGTTAGTTTAGTGTTGCCTTTTTTAAGGATAATGCACCTTGATAACTGAACAATTATTTATTTACCTCTTGACATATCACCGCAGGTCTTTTTCATTAATTAGGTTCATTGATTTCGATAAAGGAGAGGGCTACTGTTATTTTTTTATATCCTATGTCTCAACCAGAGGAGTTAGAACCCTTGCGATATATTTCTCGCTGTCGTTATTTGCCATAGTTTTTTAGCAGTGATGGTATAATAATAGAAACACAAAATAGAGGAGTTGGTATGAAGTTGAACATACTTGTTACACTTGATTCCAATTATATTAGACCGCTACAGGTCATGCTCAAATCGATGTTTCTCAATAATCCTGATGTAAAATTTTCTATCTATCTCATGCATTCATCTTTAAAATCGGAAGAAGTACTGCTGCTTCAAGATGGCGTGAGAGGTGAAGGCCATATCCTCCACGAACTTAAAATAACAGATGAATATTTCCGGGAGGCACCAGTGGTTAAACATTATACGAAGGAAATGTACTACAGGCTGTTGGCATTTAAGTTTTTACCAGAAACCCTCGATCGCATCCTTTACCTTGACCCTGATATCCTTATCATCAATGAGATTAAGAGTTTATATGATACAGACCTTACAGACTACCTTTATGCCGCCGCTTACCACGATATCGCAAAAATAAAAGAACTGAATAAAATCCGCTTAAAAGCTTATGAAATGGAGGCTTATTATAATTCTGGTGTACTTTTGATGAATTTGGAAGAGCAACGAAAGAGGATAAGTGAACAGGATATCTTCGACTTTGTGGAAGAGAACAAGAAGCGGCTCGTCCTACCAGACCAAGATATTCTAAACGCGCTCTATTCCCAGGATATAAAAGAAATAGAGGAAGTGCTCTATAATTATGATGCGAGGTTTTATCAATATTACAAACTGGCCAGCAAAGGAGAATTCGGCATGGATTATGTAATTAATGAGACATCGATTATCCACTTTTGCGGGAAGAAGAAGCCGTGGTTGAAAAGTTATACAGGAAAGTTCCATTCTCTATATAAACATTATGAAAAGCTGACGTTTGGAAAGGCAGTAACTGTGAATAACTAGGGCTATAAGAATTTTCCTCCTGATACTATATATCACGGAACAACATCTGTAATTCCCTAAAAATAAACTTCGCCATCTATCCCTGATTCTATTCAAATAACATTCAGTGGGGTAGGTAAAGCAATTCCCACTGAATGAAGTTTCACTTTTTTATGGCAGTAAGTAAGGGATGGCTGGTTTAATGAATGTTTCTGGCTCCACATCTGCATTGCCTTTTCGCCAATCTGCAGATGCTCCGTACAATCCCCAGCTAAGGATTGATGCAGTCCGCTCGAGCCCGGTACTGTCATTCTCTGGGAATTGATTACTTAACATCTTTGCGAATATCACTTCCAGCTGATCCCTAATAATTCTAGCAATGGTCTCTTCATAACCACGATGGCAACGTGTGGATAAGGAAAGTTGAAAGTTAGTTATCTCCTTAAAGATGGCAGTCAATGTTTCTTCATTAATTTCACTCTCAACAAAATCCTCATAACTCAAGTTCACCAATAATGACTCTGTCAAAGCTTTGTCCAATAAATCGTAAATATCTTCAAAATGATAATAAAAAGTAGAGCGATTGATCTGTGCAGCGGTTGTTATATCTTTAATTGTGAGGTCTTTAAATTCTTTTTTCGATGAGAGTTCTACAAAGGAGTCCATAATAAGCTGCCGCGTTCGTAAAATTCTTGGATCTGTACTGGTTTGTTTCATTTCGTCCTCCCCCTCTTTTTCCAACACTTTTGTAAATATGTAGGATATCCAACAGATTAGAAAAACTAATGGTGTTTACTGTATCTGCTATTGATTATACTAGCATTAAGAAATGAAGAGAAGAATTTTGATTACAATGAATTTTCTTCATGATAGTCTAGGGAGGAAGATAGAAATGGAAAATAGAAACAATCTTATTTGTGATATGGAAACAGGGGTATGTGGTCCTGCAGATGACACAGAAATGGAGTTGATTGATTTGAACGAACCGAAGAAAACAATTGAATTATATTATGTGACTGATCCGATTTGTTCCCATTGCTGGGCTATCGAGCCGACATTACGGAGATTCATGGAACAGTATGGTCATTACTTCAACGTAAATACCGTAATGGGTGGTTTATTGGAGAAATGGCATGATGGACCAATCGACCCAGCGAATGGTATTTATGGACCGGCAGATGTAGCGCCACACTGGAGAGAAGTTGGAGAGCATTCACGCATGCCGATTGATGGTTCACTTATGATTGATAATCCAGTGCAATCTTCATTCCCGGCATCCCGTGTTTTTAAAATTGTCCAGAAACATCATGGTGATGAAAAAGCATTCGAATATCTTCGTCGTGCAAGGGAAGCGTTGTTTGCTTTCAACGAAAATATTGGTGAGAAATCAGTACTAGTGGACATTGTCAATAATACGGGATTAGATGGTGAAGCAATTGTTACTGAGGCAGATGAAGAGGAAGGTATGACTCTTTTAAACGAAGACTTTGCACTCACACGCAGTCTTGGTGCGCGTGGTTTTCCAACCATCATCATGGCAAATGAGGAAAATAAAGGAGTCAAAATTGTTGGAGGTCGTCCGTTTGATTACTATGTCGCAGGGCTAAGACAAGTATTAGGAGAAGAACCTGAACCAAAGGAACAACCCAAATTGGAGGATTTACTTGCTAAGGAAAAATTGTTGTTCTCAAAAGAGATTGAAGTAATGTATAATTTGGAGCAGGCAGAAGTAAATGAATTCCTCGACAAAGAATTAACTCAAGGCAACTATGAAACAAAAGAGATATTAGGGGAAAAATACATTATAAGCAACTAAACGGAAGTGGAGCAGTCAGGGGAAGTTCCTGATTGATCCACTTTTTTATGCGCACCCTATTTTGTATTGCAACTTAAATGAGTGATTACTCACTTTACAAATGGAACAACGTCAAGTATATTTAAAGTGAGTAATCACTCACTTTAAATAAGGGGGTACAAAGGGTGGAGGAATACTGTGTATCTATAAGGAATGTATCTAAGAAATTTGGAAAACAGCAAGTACTTTTCAATATCAATTTAGATATTAAGAAAGGAGAGATTTTCGGTCTATTGGGACCGTCTGGAGCAGGCAAAACTACACTCGTAAAGGAGTTAGCAGGATTAGATACTCCAACGACTGGTGAAAATATGGTTTTAGGAACCAAAATGCCGAATTTAAACGTAATTAATAGAATTGGCTATATGGCGCAATCGGATGCTTTATATGAAGATTTATCTGCTAAGGAAAACCTGCAATTTTTTGCGAGTCTCTTTGGATTAAAGGGAAAAGAAAAAATAACCGAATTCAAGCAGTGATGGAACTTGTTGATCTACAAAATCACACACAAAAACTTGTCGCAGGATATTCTGGTGGAATGAAACGTAGACTCTCATTGGCTATTGCCTTACTCCATGAACCTGAATTACTTATCCTTGACGAACCTACTGTCGGAATTGACCCGGTCTTACGTAAAAAAATCTGGGATGCATTTGAGAATCTAAATAAACATGGAACGACGATTATTGTTACGACACATGTCATGGGAGAGGCAGAGAAATGTCATCGACTTGGACTAATTCGTAGTGGAGAATTAATAGCTGAAGGAACTCCCCAGCAATTAAAGGAAAACACAAACACAGACTCTATAGAAGATGCATTTTTAGTTTATGGAGGTGAGGGGATATGAGAGTAAAAGCTGTAGTTACACGTATTTTACAACAAATCTTTCGGGATAAGCGGACTATCGGATTATTAATTTTTGCACCTATTTTAGTTTTAACGATGCTGCATCTGATTTTCAATGGTGATGATTATACACCCAAAATAGGAATGGTAGACGTTCCTGACATGATTTCTGATAATCTCGATACTGGTGCTGAAGTGACTTATTACACAGAGGAGGGATCGGCAGAAAAGGATTTGGAGAAACAGTTAATTGATGGCTATATAACTTTTACAGGCAATAAACCGAGCGCATATCTTGAAGGCAGTGATCCAATGGTAAATGGTGAAGTAATTCGTTGGATACACTCTACCTTTGCTCCCCTACAGAAAAATTCGCAAGAGGATTTATCGGTTCACTTTTTGCACGGAGCGAACGATATGGGGCAATTTGATTACTTTGGACCGGTTTTACTAGGTTTTTTTGTGTTCTTTTTCGTTTTTATTATTGCAGGAGTATCTTTCATTCGCGAAAGAACAACTGGGACATTGGAGCGTCTCCTATCCACACCAATCCGCAAATGGGAACTTGTAACTGGTTATACGATAGGTTTTGGAACGATCACGCTTCTACAGTCTACGCTAATTGCAGCATACGCAATCTTTGTCCTTGATATGATGATGGAAGGTTCCTTTTTCCATTTGTTAATGATTATTTTAGCACTGGCACTTACAGCACTTACATTAGGAATCCTTATCTCATCCTTTGCAAATAATGAACTGCAAATGATTCAATTCATTCCATTGGTTGTTATTCCACAATTATTTTTCTCTGGTTTGTTTCACTTGGAAACCATTTCGGATTGGCTAAGTTGGATTGGTCCATTAACACCACTTTATTATGCAGCCGAAGCACTAAGAGATGTCATGGTACGTGGCTATGGTTTATCGGAGATTTATAACGAGCTTGTAGTGATGATAGGTTTTTCATGTCTATTTTTCTTTCTAAACATCCTTTCTTTACGGAAATACAGGAAAATCTAGTTCCTGTATAAATTGCAATTCATGAATAAGATAGCTTATCATAAGAATAAACACTTATGAATACGAGGAGATGCCTGTGTTTAATGATGCTGATAATTTAACGGAAAAACAAAAAGGTATATTGACTGCAGCTACTGAGTTGTTTGCTGAAAAGGGGTACGCAGCAACTTCAACTAGTGAAATTGCGAAAAAAGCAGGTGTGGCCGAGGGTACCATTTTTCGACATTATAAGTCTAAAAAGGATTTACTATTAACGGTTGTTTCTCCGGTAATGATAAAAATAATTGGACCATATATAAAAAAAGATCTTTATAATGTATTGGATGCTGAATTCGACCATTATGAAGACTTCCTTCGAGCTATGATTGCGAACCGTATAAATTTTATTACGGATAATATTTTATTTCTCCGTATTGTCGTCCAAGAGTTACCATTTCATGAGGAACTCAAAAATCAGGCAGTGGAACATATTGGGAAGGATATCTTTGAAAAGTTGCGTGGAGTCATTCGTTATTATCAAGAAAAAGGGCAAATTATCCCAGGACATCCGGATGCAATCATTCGCATGGTCGGTTCATCAATTTTCAGCTATATTCTTTCGAGGTATGTACTTTTTCCGGAAAGCGCTTGGGAGGATGAAGAAATAGAGGTTGACCGTATCATACAGTTACTATCTAACGGAATAGGAATGATAGATGAGTAAAAGGGCAATATTCTTGTCCTTTTTCTTATTTAACGAACTTACATATTTTATCTCTAAAAAATTCAAACTATTCGATATTGACAGGCATAAGGATTATAATAGAATTAGTTAATTCAATTGAGGGGAGTGGGTAACGATGACAATAATCACAGATAAGTTTGGCAGGCCGCTCCAAGATTTGCGGATTTCAGTTACCGATCGGTGTAATTTTCGCTGTACGTATTGCATGCCAAGAGAAATTTTCGGGCCGGATTATGAATTTTTGCCTAAAGACCATCTGTTATCAAGTGAAGAAATTGTCCGGATAGCAACTGCTTTTGTTGCTCTTGGTGTGAATAAAATCCGCTTAACGGGCGGAGAACCACTGCTACGGAGAGATTTACCACAACTTATCGAAAAACTAAGTGTAATCGAGGGACTTGATGATATTGCACTTACGACGAACGCTTCCTTACTGCCAAATAAAGCCGAAGCCATTAAAGATGCAGGGTTGAAACGGATCAATGTCAGTCTCGATGCTCTCGATGACGAAACTTTCCTATCCATAAATGATAGTGGAGTACGCACGGAACGGGTGTTAAAAGGGATTGATAAAGCACTCGAAGTCGGTTTAGAAGTAAAAGTGAACATGGTCGTAAAAAAAGGGATAAATGAACAAGAAATCATCCCAATGGCGAAGTTTTTTAAGGGAAAAGGGATTACATTACGGTTTATCGAATTCATGGACGTGGGGACAACGAATGGTTGGGATTTCAGTAAAGTTGTAACGAAAAAGGAAATCTTTAATCAACTCAGTGAGCATTTTGAATTAGAACCAGTTGATCCGGATTATTTGGGTGAAGTGGCCAAACGTTACCGGTATAAAGGGACAAATACTGAGGTCGGATTTATTACTTCCGTCTCGGAATCATTTTGTTCAACTTGTACACGAGCGCGGATTTCTGCAGATGGAAAGATATATACTTGTTTATTTGCTTCAGGGGGATATGACTTGAAAAAGCTTGTCCGCTCTGAATCTGATGATGAAATAATCAAACAAACGATAGCCTCGATTTGGAGTAAGCGAACGGACCGTTACTCTGATGAGCGTACAGAACTTACAGCAAAAAATAAGAAAAAAATTGAAATGTCCTATATTGGTGGTTAAGAATAATCAGCAGGAACGAAAGGATCGTATTGTGATGAAAGAACGATATTCACGGCAAGCATTATTTAAGCCAATCGGAAAGACGGGCCAGAAAAAGATTAGTGAAAGTCATGTCATGATTCTTGGCTGCGGCGCACTTGGTACGGCCAATGCGGCTAATCTTGCACGGGCCGGTGTTGGTAAGCTGACAATCATTGATCGTGATTATGTGGAACGGAGTAATTTGCAACGTCAGCAATTATTTACAGACAAAGACGCGGAAAATCAAGTTCCAAAAGTCATTGCGGCAAAAGAAAAATTAGAAGCAGTCAACCCTGAAATTGAGGTTAATGCACTAATTTTAGATGTGACCGGAGAAGAGCTTGCTCCATACCTTAAAGATGTGGACCTCGTCATCGACGCAACGGATAATTTTGATATTCGATTCGTTATGAATGACTTGATTCATAAACACAAGCTTCCTTGGATTTTTGGCTCTTGTGTCGGGAGTACAGGTATGAGCTATACTATCTTACCTGGTGAGACCCCTTGTCTTGCATGCATTTTAGATACGACGACTTTATCTGGTGCGACTTGTGATTCGGTCGGAATTATCGCACCAGCTGTGCAAATGGTTGTCGCACATCAGACGGCAGAAGCATTGAAGTTGCTTGTTGGGGATGTAAATTCGTTAAGAACAAAACTAGTCATGTTTGATTTATGGACGAATCAATACCAGATGATTAAAGTGGATCGTGCCAAAAAAGCTTCTTGTCCGAGTTGTGGTGTAGATCCAAGTTATCCGGCCTTGAGTTACGACACCCGAACGAAAACAGAAGTGCTTTGCGGAAGAAACACGGTACAAATACGAGCAAACCGCCACATCGTTTTGGAAGAGCTGGCAAGCAGGCTGGAGAAACTCGGATCTATCCACGTAAATAAATTTTTGCTCTCCCTCCATTATGGTGACTATCGAGTTGTTGTTTTCTCTGATGGCCGTGCATTCATTCATGGTACAAGTTCAATGGAAGAAGCTAGAAAGATATATTATCAGTTGGTTGGTTAGGAAGGTGAGCAAAAATGGTAGAAATACGAACCCCGATTGAAGTGAACGATGCAATTAAACATGTTATGGAGTTCGCGAAAAAGGGTGAAAAAATATATGTTCCGTTAGAAGAAAGTCATGGCTATTTTCTTGCGGAAGATTTGATTAGTGATCATCCGGTCCCTCCATTTAACCGGACGAGGTATGATGGTTTTGCAGTGAGGGCTGTCGATACAGAGAAAGCATCCCAGGAGAATCCTGTCGAACTTGAAGTCGTCGCTGAAATTGGCGCGGGCAGTGTGTTTGGAAAAGAAGTTGGAAATCAAGAAGCAGTGCGTATTATGACAGGAGCCGAGATTCCACCAGGTTGTGATGCAGTCGTCATGCTTGAGGAAGTCACCGAATGGAAACGGGAAGGTAAAACTGTTATTGAGATTACTAGAAAACTCGATCACTTAGAGAATATTACCTTAAAAGGTGAAGATACGAAAAAAGGGGAAGTGCTCGTTAAAAAGGGAACGTATATCAATCCCGGTATTATGGCAGTTCTCGCGACTTTCGGTTATAAAAAAGTACCAGTAACAAAGAAACCGAGAGTTGGAATCATTTCAACGGGAAGTGAACTATTGCCGGTAGATGCTCCATTAGAGCCGGGGAAAATTAGGGATAGTAATGCGTATATGCTAATTGGTCAGATTGAACGGGCAGGGGCAACACCGGTTTCTTTAGGACAATTTGCAGATGATTTTGAGCTGTGTTATCAGCAGATTGTCGATGCATTGGAGAATGTTGATATTCTCCTTACAACTGGGGGAGTTTCTGTTGGTGATTATGATTATATTCCGGCTATTTTAGAGAAATTGAATGCGAATGTTTTATTCAATAAAATACGTATGCGTCCAGGATCCGTAACGACGGTAGCCGAAGTGGACGGAAAGTTGTTGTTTGGACTATCAGGAAATCCATCATCTTGTTATGTTGGCTTTGAAATCTTCGCAAGACCAGTGATTCGTTATTATCATACCGACAAGCCATTTTTGCAAAAAATTCAGGTGGCCCTAGGCGGAGAGTTTGCGAATTCAAATCCGTTCCATCGTTTTGTTCGAGGAAAACTTCATTTTGAGGAAGGAAATGTTGTTGCAAATCCTGTTGGATTGGATAAACCGAATATCGTCACCTCGCTGGCGGAAGCTAATGTATTAATATTGCTTCCGGGAGGAGAAAAAGGATATCACCAAAGGGAAAAAGTGACGGCAATACTGCTGGATGAACAATCTGGATCTACCTGGGAAGACTGGTTGAATGATTTAGAGGAGTGTAACCTATGACAGAGAAAATGTTTGAAATTGTGGAGGAACCAATTGATGTAGATCGTGTCATTCAAAAGGTTATCCGCAGGGAGGCTGGAGCGATTACAACTTTCCTAGGCATTGTGCGGGAGTGGACACACGGTAGAAAAACAATCTATTTGGAATACCAAGCATACGTGCCAATGGCAGAAAAAATGCTTGCTGAAATTGGTGAGGAAGTAAAGGAAAAATGGCCAGATACGATCGTCGCAGTCACACATCGAATTGGACGACTGGAAATCTCCGAAGCAGCGGTTTGTATCGCTGTATCTTCACCTCATCGGAAAGCAGCTTATGAAGCGAATGAATATGTAATTGAGCGGATTAAGCAAATTGTACCGATTTGGAAAAAAGAGCATTGGGCAGATGGTGAAACTTGGATTGGGAACCAAATGGAAACGGAAGCTTATCCGGAAGGGGAACCGGGTAGAGATAAGCGTTGATGGAAGTTTAACTTATTCAACACTTTAAAAGGGAGATGTTTTTATGGTAGAAACTATTAAAGTAACAAATCCGGCTACAGGGGAACTCGTTGAAGAAGTTACACCAGATACAGAACAGGAAATAAAATCGAAAATAGAAAAAGTGACACAAGGATTTCAAAAGTGGAAGAAAATCAATGCACATGAGCGAGCTAGATTACTGAAAGAATGGTCCAATCTTATTCAAGAGCATAAAAAGTCGATTGCTAAGGTCATGACTCTGGAAAGCGGAAAACCGTTACAAGAATCTCTTGGGGAAGTGGATTATGCAACAAGCTATATTGATTGGTTTGCTGAGGAAGCGAAACGGATTTATGGCAGAACGATTCCGGCTCATACAGAATCTAAGCGTATCCTCGTGACTCGTCAGCCGGTTGGAGTTGTTGCTGCCATTACACCTTGGAATTTCCCGGCAGCAATGATGACTAGAAAGGCTGCTCCAGCTCTTGCGGCAGGTTGTACATTTATCGTGAAACCAGCAAGCGAAACGCCACTGACAACAATGAAATTAATTGAGTTGGCGCATGAAGCTGGCATTCCAGAAGATGCAGTGCAGTATGTGAATGGATCAGGTGGAACAATCGGGGAGATTTTTACGAACACCCCACAAATAAGAAAAATAACATTTACAGGTTCAACCCCGGTTGGTAAGCAGTTGATTAAACAGAGTGCAGATTCCGTCCAACATGTATCTATGGAGTTAGGCGGACATGCTCCACTCATTGTAGCAAAAGATGCGGACCTGGATATTGCTGTCAGTCAAACGATTGCTTCAAAATTCCGAAATGCGGGTCAGACTTGTATCTGTGCCAATCGTGTCCTTGTTGCAAAGGAAGTTGTAGATGAATTTGCAGAAAAACTCGTCCAAGAGGTGCAAAAGTTAAAAGTAGGAAATGGCTTAGAGGAAGGTACACAAGTTGGCCCTGTTATTAATAAAGGTGGATTTGAGAAGGTGGTAAGTCAAATCGATGATGCGGTTGAAAAGGGCGCTGATGTATTGGTAGGTAATACATTTGATGAAAATGATGAAAAAGGTTATTATTTCGTCCATCCGACGGTGCTTAATCATGTCACGAATGAAATGGTGATCATGCAAGAAGAGACATTTGGTCCAGTATTGCCAATTACTGCTTTCGAGACGATTGAAGAAGCAGTGGATATTGCGAATAATACTCCGTTCGGATTAGCGGCATATTTCTTTACCAATGATTATCGGACAGGTACATACCTGCATGAGAATCTCAATTTTGGTGTTGTCGGCTGGAATGATGGTGCTCCATCTGCCGCTCATGCTCCTTTTGGAGGGATGAAGGAGAGTGGGATTGGAAGAGAAGGCGGATTGGAAGGTATTGAACCGTATCTTGAAACTAAATATATTTCGATTGGTGGATTGGAGTAAATTCACTGAAGAGATGGAAGTCAATCAAGGTTCATCCTTGGTTGACTTTTTTACTTGAAAAAGAGCCAAATCTATTACAATCTATTACACTGGTTAAAATGAACTATGATTTGAAGAGACGAAAAGGGACTGCCTTATCGTCTCTTTTTTGTAGTATAATAGATATCATTAGTTGCAAAGATATAAGGAGTGTTTACGTGAATAAAAAGGATATTGCAAGTTTCCGCAGACAATTAAAGTTGGAAAATGATCTTTTAAAGCTTAATGAAGTTTTTAATGTATATATTATGAAAGAATCTAGTGAGATTTATCATCAAGAGAGTACCCCGTTTGAGATGCTAGATAGAGAGCAGCAAGAACTTTTCATGGACAACTTTAAAAAAGTATTAGCTGGACAGCTCGACCGTAAACTATTTGAATTGAAATTTGCTAAAGAAGTAGAAAATAGCACACAGCTAATCCTTCATCAAGGATTGCTCACAAACGATACAGAAACTTGGAAGGATCAAATGCTCAAGGTCGTAGAAAAAATGCTTCAAGTAAAACAATATGAACAAGATATTGTTCTGACATTTGTGAACGGGGAATATTTAAAAACTGTAAAGCCGATCAGTGAAGAAACAGAAGATCATGAACGTGATAAAGTATTTTCCCATTCTTTCATCATGTGTACGATAAATACAACCCAAGATCCGAAGAAGGAATTGCTATTTGATTATGTGGAAAAAGAATTCAAATACAATATTGTCGTTGACCCAATCATCGATCTGAATGCTCCGATAGGCGGATTCCTATTCCCTTGTTTCTCTGAAGGGGAGTCAGATGTAAACCATATTTTATATTCTATTGGGAAATCCAAGGAAATTGATTTTGCCTTTATTGAAGAGGTATTAAATGCAGAAGAACTTTTCACCGCGGAAGAAGATAAGTTTGTATTCGAGGAAATCGTTAAGGATGTTGCAGGTGATCAGATTACAACTTCAACTCTCGCTAATGTCTATGAAGAAGTTCAGCGCGTTATAGAAGAGACAGACCCGAAGGATACACCAAAGCTAGACTACAAGGATGTAGAGACGGTACTAAAAAGCAGCGGAATAGAAGATGTTGAAACAGAAGTGATAGAAGCGGCATTTAAACGAGTTACCGATGACGAGACATTCGAACTGAAGGCGAATAATGTTGTACCAAAATATAATTCAAAGTCTATCAAAATCCAAACAAAAGTTGCTGATTTGAAGGTCAGCCCAAGCGAACTTCGATATCTCCGCCAAATGCGCTTGGACGGAAAACTATGTCTCGTAATCGAATTGGAAGAAAACACGGTGATTGAAGGATTCGAGATTATCGAAGAGGAAATGGTAACTAAAAAATCTGACCCAGTTTCAGAATGAATTTTTAACGATTTTTTAACAGAAGGCTAGAAGTGGTCATCTCATATGGCCTTGGGGTCAAGAAAACGGTTTAAGAAGTAACGTTAGAGTTTCTCACATGCCCTCGACGAGAAGAAAATGGCTCAAGAAGTAACGTAAGAACATCTCACATACCCTCGACGAGAAGAAAATGGCTCAAGAAGTAACGTGAGAACATCTCACATACCCTCGACGAAAAGAAAAATGGTTCAAGAGGTAACGTGAGGATATCTCACGTGCCTTCATCGTCAAGAAAAGAGCCTCTAGAGGTAACATTGACTACCATAACCAGCTCTCATCTTTAAGAAACAGAACAAAGGGTGACAGGGATTCGATCAAAAGTAAGAAAGGGCCAACCAAAGTCTTGGTTGACCCTTTCTGTATTTAAAATAACAATAATCCAATTGCGATGGGAATGAAGCTGAAAAATAGAATCATTACACAGAATCCCATGATATCACGGATCTTAAGTCCAGCAATAGCTAGGACTGGTAGTGCCCAAAACGGTTGGATCATATTTGTCCATGCATCTCCCCAAGCGACTGCCATTGCAGTTTTTGGTAGGTCTGCACCTAATTCCATTGCAGCCTGAATCATTATGGGACCTTGTACTGCCCATTGACCACCGCCTGATGGTACAAAAATATTAACTAGCCCTGCACTGATAAACGTAATAATTGGCAACGTAAAATCTGTTGCAAAAGATATAAACCAATGAGAGATTTGCTCTGATAATCCCGATGTTGTCATCATACCCATAATTCCAGCATAAAACGGGAATTGAATAATGATTCCACCAGCATTTTTCACACCATTGGAAACGGTATCGAGAAAACGCTTTGGAGTTCGATGTAATAATATTCCTAAAAACAAGAATATAAAGTTAACAATGTTAATATTCAAATCAAAGCCATTGGTAGCAAAGTGATAAATAATATAGATTAGACCAAGACCACCGATTACTATAGATATGATTTGGCTGTTCTCCAGTTTTTCTGCTGGAGTGGTAGCCTTCACTACAGGCTCTTCATCCTGTTCATCGTCTTCCGGAATATGACTTGCTGAATGAGATGAAGTTGCTCCTTTTAATAAATAGCGGTTAAATATTGGTAGCGTAATAACCATTGTAAGTACGATAAAAATATTTGCTGGACTAAAAAGAGTCTCTACTACAGGAACTTGTCCCATTAAATCCTCAAGAAAGTGTCCAGGAGTAGCGATCGTCAAGGGAACGGAGCCCGAAAATCCACCATGCCATACGAGCATTCCACTATAAGCACTCGCAATCAAAACACGAAAATCCACGGTTGGCACTCTTCTCGCAACATGTACGGCGAATAAGGCGCCGACGACTAATCCAAACCCATAGTTGATCAAACATGCTATTAGTGCAACAAAAGTAACTAGAATAACAGCTTGAGCTGGAGTTTTTGCCAAGGAGCTCAGGCTTTTAAGAGCTTTTTTTACAATAGGTGTATTCGCTAAAATATAACCAGTGACTACTACGAGGGACATCTGCATACCGAATGCAAGCAAGTCCCAAAATCCATTTCCCCAAAAAGAAACCATTTCAATTGGACCACTATCAGTGAATGAGACTCCTAATACATATACTAGGATTGTTAGAATAATAGCAAATAAAAATGCATCTGGCAGGTACCGCTGGACAAGCCGATCAAATAAACTTGTTAAAGCTCTCATCATATTCCCCCCTATAATCTTTTAATAAACGTAAGACCTTTATTTAAGTAATATGCCATAATCTAGCAGATAATGAAAGTAAAAGGTGAATAATTTAGAAAAATAAATTAATTGGAAGATTATGGGATAAAATGAAGAAGGAGAGGGTCAAGGACCTTCTCCTTAGATTAATCTCTACTAAATATATCCCTTGTATAGACCTTTTCTTTACTATCCCTTATATCATCCGAAAGCCTGTTAGCTACAATGACATCTGATATTTCTTTAAATTTCTCCAGATTATTTTCTACCTTAATACCTTCAAATTCTGTACTGTCTAGTGTCGGCTCATAAATGACAACCTCAATGCCTCGAGCAATGATTCTTTCAATGACTCCTTGGATGGCAGATTGACGGAAGTTGTCTGATCCTGATTTCATCGTGAGACGATAGATACCGACTATCTTTGGATTTCGGTCTAGAATCATTTGTGACACATGATCTTTTCTTGTTGCATTTGAGGCAACGATAGCTTTAATCATATTGTTTGGAATACCCTCAAAATGAGCAAGCAACTGTTTCGTATCTTTAGGCAGACAGTACCCGCCATAACCAAAGGAAGGGTTATTGTAATGTGTGCCGATTCGCGGGTCTAAACCTACACCTTCAATAATCTGCTGAGCATTTAATCCATTGATTTCAGCATAGCTGTCCAGTTCGTTGAAGAAAGAAACTCGCATTGCTAAATATGTATTGGCAAATAATTTAATCGCTTCAGCTTCGGTCGATTCCGTATATAATACAGGAATATCCTCTTTAACGGCACCTTGGATCAGTAAATCGGCAAATGTCTTAGCTCGTTCGGATTGTTCACCGAGTACGATTCTAGATGGATGAAGGTTATCATAGAGCGCTTTACCTTCACGTAAAAATTCCGGTGAGAAAATGATATTCTGTGTATTATATTTCTTTTTCAAACTCTCCGTATACCCTACTGGGACCGTGGATTTAATGATCATTAAGGCATCTGGGTTAATCGCGAGGACATCTTCAATCACTGATTCAACTGAACTCGTATCAAAAAAGTTTTTATCAGGGTCATAGTTTGTTGGAGTGGAGATAATGACAAAATCTGCATCTTTATGCGCGGGTTCCGGATCTGTCGTCGCTGTTAAATTCAACTCTTTTGTTCGGAAGAATTCTTCAATCATATCATCACCGATTGGTGATTTTCGTGCATTAATCATATCCGCTTTTTCTTGTATGACATCTAAGGCAGTTACTTCATTATGTTGAGCAAGCAGAACAGCATTGGCTAACCCGACATAACCTGTTCCTGCTACTGTGATTTTCATGATAGGCCTCCCATATAATCAAATTGTTACGATTTGCAGCTAATCCTTTCCCATTATATCTTATTAAGTTTAAAAAATCACGAGCATTCGATTGTGCAGCTTGAACATAAAAAGGTCCATCAAGGATATCCTTGATGGACCTAGTCTACATGTGTGTTACCACATTAAATTTCTTTTTGTAAAGCCTTGAACAGTGCAACTACCATTAATATGATAACAAAGGAAAATGGCAATGCCGCAATAATAATCGTATTTTGCAGGGCAGTTAACCCTCCAACATATAGAAGAATGACGGCAACGGCGGATTGTGCAAATCCCCAAGCGATCTTTACCATATTCGGTGGAGTGAGAGACCCTCTCGTTGTTTGCATACCAAGTACGAACGTTGCTGAGTCTGCCGACGTGATGAAGAACGACGCGATTAAGATAATCGCAAGTATGGAAAGGAAGGTCGACATCGGCAGTTGGTCAAACATATTGAACAACACGAGTTCGGTTGCAAAGCCTGAAAGGTCGATACCGTTATTTTGAATATTTCCCGCAGTCGTTCCAAATGCTGCATACCAAATGGAAATAAATAGAGTTGGTATAATCATGACACCGAGAAGGAATTCTCGTATTGTCCGCCCTCGTGACACCCGTGCAATAAACATGCCGACAAATGGAGCCCAAGAAACCCACCATGCCCAATAAAAAATTGTCCAGCCATCCAACCAGGTGCGATTGTCACCTTCCAGTGGTGCTGTCTTAAAGCTCATGCTGATCAAATTCTGAATGTATAGCCCAATTGTTTCTGTGAACATATTCATAATTAAAATGCTAGGTCCGACGGCAAGAATGATCAGCAATAAAATCACGGCTAATACAATATTTGTATTCGACAAGTATTTTATCCCACGACTCAACCCAGACCACGCAGACATGATAAATAAAAATGTAGCAACAATAATAATGATTAATTGGGAGAGAAAACCTACCTCTATACCAAATAAATGGGACAGTCCACCATTAATTTGTACAGCTCCAAATCCAAGGGAAGTTGCGACACCAAATACCGTCGCGAATACTGCAAGGACGTCGATAACTGTTCCGAGCGGGCCTTTCATAGCATCTCCGAAGAGTGGTTTTAAAGTTGCTGAAATCAAGCCAGGTTCGCCTTTTCTGAATTGGAAAAAGGCAAGTGCCAACGCAACAACACCATACATCGCCCATACATGAATACCCCAATGAAAGTAAGAAAAGGCGAGTGCATCTTTAAACGCTGCATCACTTCCAACTTCGGCATTTGGAGCATCGACAACATAGTGGAAGAGCGGCTCCGCTGCTCCGTAAAATACAAGACCGATCCCCATTCCAGCAGAAAAGAGCATTCCAATCCATGTCGGTGTAGAAAAATCTGGTTTCTCATAATCTTTTCCAAGGCGGATTTTTCCAAATCTGCTGAATGCAATCATGATTGCGATGATTACTAACGCTGACATCAATAACATGTAATACCAGCCAAATGTAGTAGAAACAAGCGATTGGATATCACTTGTAATCCTTTCAAATTGCTTCGGGAAACTAGCTCCCAAAATTACCATAAATACAACAATTGCTATAGCTATGTAGAATACTTTCGAAACCTTCTTCATATTTCCTCCATTTTTCTTAAATTAAACATATGGAACCTATTATACCCTTATTGATTGAAAATGAAACGTAAAATTGTCAAGATAGATTAAAAAAGGTTGGTCTTGAATATGGCTTGAATGAAGGAGAGATTTCCATGAAGATTACCGTTATTGGCATGTGGGGCGGATTCCCGAAGAAGGGTGAACCTTGTTCTGGATATCTGATTCAACATGAAGGATTTTCATTGCTTGTGGATTGTGGCAGTGGGGTTTTGATGAAACTACAGGAATTTATCAATTTGAATGAGATTCATCATGTCGTATTATCCCATTATCATTATGATCATAGCAGTGATGTTGGTGCTTACCAATTTTCTCGACTAGTCAATACTAAGTTGGGAAAAGTTGATCATCCATTGTGTATTTATGGACCGGAAAACCCTGTAAAAAAAGATGAATTTACATCGATACCTTATACTCAATTTCAACGTATTGATCAAGATACCGAGCTTACAATCGGACCTTTCCAACTGAATTTTTTAAAAAGTATACATCCAGTTGAGACCTATGCAATGAAGATTACATGCAAGAATCAAACCATTGTCTATACTGCAGATACAAGCTATTTTGAAGAGTTGGCAGTATTTAGTAAAGGGGCAGATCTGTTGATTGCTGAATGTAGTTTATATGAAGGAATGGATGGTAAATCATTTGGTCATATGAACGCAAGAGAAGCAGGACTACTTGCAGCAAAAGCTGAAGCAAAACAAACAATCTTAACTCATTTACCGCACTATGGGAACCTTCAGGAATTGTTACAAAGTGCCCAAGAAGTTGGTGGTATGGCAATAGATTTGGCAAAACCAGGAATGACAGTTAAGTTTTGAGCTTTTGATGACCTTATGTCGGGAACTGGTGTTCGGTGATTGATTTATGGGAAAAAGTTATATTTTTTAATTATCGTTCGTACGGGGCGCTAGAATTGGCCATATCCTTCTGGTAAACAAGGCGGTATCTACTGAAGAAGGAGTTGTTTGGCAAGATAGTGGATGAATTATAAAGAATCGCTTTTTGACTGGTTTATTCGTATCGATTATCCTTTGCTTTAGAGATGGCTCAAGGCCCCACGCCCAAAAAGTCATGGAAAGGAATTGTTTCCTTCCCATCCTTCCTCTTACGAAACGTTTCATTTCCATGACCAGTTTATATCCCCTCTCTTTTTAGGCTACCCTATCATCCTTGACCATCTCGATTTACTTCTTTTTTACCGGTATTTACAATGATTATACCCATAGCAACTAAAGCAAGAGCGATTAAAACAGCAGGGGTTAAATTCTCTCCAGGAATAAATATAGTGGACAAAATGGATCCTGAAACAGGGACAATAAATTTGTACATTGAAATTTCTCCGGCAGGATTATATTTCAATAAGGAGTACCAAAGTGCAAAGGCAACGGCGGATAAAAGTGCAGAGTAGATGAACAATCCCCAGCCGAATGGAGTGAAAATCATCGCGTTCTCATCTAACTGCGGTAAACCGATAATCAGCAAAAAGAGTGCACCTAGACAAAATTGCCACCCGGTAATGGCAAATGGATGAATCCCTTTTGCCAGTTCTTTTGCCAAAATCGTTGCAAAAGCGCTTGTTAGGCCGGATAATATCATAAATCCTTCACCCATAAACGTGAATTGGAAAGTAAAATCCTGTCCCCAGTTTGCAGCAATGATCCCTAAGAACCCAGCTAGTAGTCCGAGTGCTTTTCTTGTGCTCATTTTATCGTTGACATAAAAATAATGAGCTAATAGTACTGTAAGAAACGTTCCACTGGAATTCAGAATTGCTCCTTGCATACCTGTGACATGTGCTAAACCATTATAAAAGAAAAAGTATTGCAAAGCAGTTTGTACTAGTCCTAGAATGGCAAGTATCCCCAGTTGTTTCTTCGTGATATAAAGGTGTTTAAGATTACTGATGAGAAGAAAGGTGAGTACAATCATCCCAGCAAGCAGAAATCGCAGACCGGCGAATACTATTTTTGCTGCAATGTCATCAGCAGCAATTTGGAATTCCTCGTAACTTACTTTTAATAGAGGAAATGCACTTCCCCATAATAACGAACAAAAAACAGCAATCAATATAACAGACCATTTCATTTGTAAAAATTTTTGCATGTAAGACCCTCTAATCTCAAAAAAATTAAGGCCAATCAGATTAAGCTCTGATTGACCCGAATGATTTACTTCTCTACTTTTACTGGAATCAACAGCTCATTTTGTCTGGAGCCGTCTTCTGCACTTTCTTCATAAAGAATAAGTGTACCTGAATCAAAAGCAACATCTTCAAACGTAATTGTTATTTCAAACTCGCCCCATTCCGGAGCCGCTGCGCTCGCAGTGACGAACCCTTCGTCTAAAATATTATGTCCATCTTCGAATTCATACTGGACTGTACCTTCGAAGACCCGTGCTTCTCCACGTACAGTAAATTCATTGTCCACAACTGTATTGGGTGCAGGTTCAAAAATTCGAAAAGCTTCATTTTCTTCAACTATTTGAGACCCGTCACCTTCAGAGTCAGTTTCTTCACCATCAGGTTCCTCTGTTTCTTCTTCTGTGCTGTCTTCTTCGGGAGCCTCAGATTCATCTTCAGTTGCTTCTTCATCAACTGCAGATGTATTTTCTTCTTGCTCTGGTTGTTCCGTATCTGGGTTGTCATCCCCAGTTCCACACGCACTTAGAACAATCAAGCTAGAAAGCAACATGGTCATGAAAATAAACAGTTTTTTCTTCATTTCCTTCACCCCTCTAAAATGTACTGGTTACTCCATCATTATATATGAAAAATCGACAAGCTGAAAGTAACTCAATATGCAACTGCTATTTTGCTGTTTTTATAGGCTTGCTGTTTCAAGATTTAGTATTTATAATAAGTTTTATCATACATTAAAGTTTATATACCTTCATATCTAGTTTGGGGAGAGGGAATTGTTTCTGCATGATCATACAAAGAGGGGAGAGGTGTGGATTGCCGATTAATATACCGAAAGAGCTGCCGGCATGGGAAACATTGAAAGAGGAGAAAGTCTTTATCATGGACGAAGATCGGGCTCGGACGCAGGATATTCGTCCGCTTAATATTCTTATTATGAACTTGATGCCCGAGAAAGAAAAAACGGAACTTCAGCTTTTACGTTTATTAGGGAATACACCGTTGCAGGTAAATATCACATTTCTGCGGACTGCAACATATCAATCTAAGAATGTGAGCAATTATCACTTAGATACGTTCTACAAGACATTTGAAGAAGTGAAATCCCAAAAATTTGACGGCTTAATTATTACTGGAGCACCTATTGAGCATTTGGAATTTGAGGAGGTCAATTATTGGGAAGAGCTTAAAGAGATTATGGATTGGGCAGAAGAAAATGTAACATCGAACCTTTACATATGCTGGGGAGCTCAAGCAGCGTTGTACCATCATTATGGAATCAACAAGGAGATGCTCCCGAAAAAATATTTCGGTATTTTCAATCATGATATTGCTGATCCGACGGAAAAACTTGTTCAAGGTTTCAACGATACATTTTTAGCACCTCATTCGAGGCATACAACTGTCGATACGTCCGCTATCGAGAAGCATCCAGATTTATTCCTGCTTTCAAAGACAGACGATAATTCTGCATTTATTGTTCTTTCACAAGACAGGAAAAATATTATGATCACAGGTCATCTCGAATATGATGCGACTACATTGAGTGATGAATATTACCGTGATTTGAGAAAGGGTAAGGAGATTGAGATTCCGGTTAATTATTTCCCGGAAGATAATCCAGAGAACACACCACCAAACACTTGGCGCTCTCATACCCATTTATTGTTTTCGAATTGGCTGAACTACTACGTGTATCAAGAAACTCCATATTATTGGAATTAAAAAGAGCGGAATATGCTTCATGCATGTTCCGCTTATGTTATGACCTTTTAAATTTACTTCCTTTACTCTTCGCCCGAAGCTGGTCCATCAGACTGGCTGATTTTGCACTCGCTTGGTTTGTTGCTGTGTCATCTATGCCAGTAATTCGATATTCTCCATTCTGTTTTTTCAATTTGAAGATGGTATTCTTTTTGCTGTTTGGCGGCAACTCACTTTTTTGAACAATGATTTCTTCTTTATCTTCTTCTATCAAGATAACTGCTTGTTCACCTTCGAAACGATCTAAGATACCTTTTTTCATCGTACACATGCATTCCCTTCAGATTTAATATCTGCAATACGTGCTGGCCCAATTCCCTTAATACGTGTAAGATCGTCCACGGAATGATATGGTCGGAGGTCGATGAGATCTTGAGCGCGTTCAGGGCCGATATGGATAATTTTCTGTACCTCTTCATAGGATGCTTCGTTAATATCAACACAAGAGGCTGACTGGTTATTATCATTCTCGGATACTTCTTGCTCCTTACTAGTTGTGTCCTCCTCATTTTGAGGAGCTTTCATTGAAGAATCAGGACCACTGAACTCCACTGAGATTTCTTCGCCATCTGATGTGAGGATGATGGTTCCGTGGGTATCCGTCCCATAGATATCTATATTGCGTTCTTCAACAGCTTCTATAACTTCGGGACTAGGGTGACCATAACTATTATTAGCACCTGCACTATAAATCGCGATATCGGGCGAAACTGCATCGATAAAAGCTGGATCATTCGATGTCTTGGAACCGTGATGACCTAGATGCAACACGTCGGCATCGACAGTAAAGTTGTTCCTCATATACGATTCTCCACTACGATCAGCATCCCCTGTTAATAAAAACTGTAAACCTCCATAGGTAAAGCGTGCGGCAATGGACTCTTCGTTGGATTTTCCTGAAATGCTTTCTGGATAAATCACTTCAATATCCATTGGTCCAATTGTGAAAGTTTCGCCAGCACGTGGTTCGTGATAATCAGCATCACTTTCCAAGACTGCTTCAATAGCTCTCTGAAATGTTTGTGATGAACTTTCATTTCCAGACATCCATACTTCTCCAACCTCGAATGACTGCATGACTTTATCCAACTGACCAATATGATCTGCGTCTGGATGACTGACGATGACTAGATCAAGTGTACTGACTCCTTGGGAGTTTAAATACGGAACCACTTCATCTCCACGCCAGTCTCCGGTATCATACAGAATTGTATAATCTTCTTCAGCTTCACTGTATTGGAAAAGGGTGGCATCTGCTTGTCCGACATCGATGAAATGAATTTTCAGCTCCCGAAGGTTGGCAGGGGAGGAAGGTTCTTCTTCTATCTCCTCTTTTGTACTTATCTCTTCCTCATCTTTATCATCAGACTTTGCAGCGGATTCCGTTTCCTGTTTCTCTTTTACAGCAATAGATGCTTGCTCATGATTACTGACAGAATCAGGAGCAGATTCTCCACATGCGCTGATGAAAAATACGGCTATTAAAGCAAATATAAATGTCAAACGTCTCACATAATTTCCCCCTACTATGTCAATCTAGCAATTTCAGCGTATCAAATGAGCCGTTTAAAAGCTAGCAAGCTTAACTGGGAAAATTAAATTTTGTTACTAGAGATGTAGTATAGTTTTAGATTTTTTCATTTGGAAAACTTGAATTACGTTATGGATTTCTGGCTTTAAGAATGAAAGATACAAAGATGCAGATTACTCATTGGTTTGAAATAATACAAACAAAAATGGAGGTTTTGCATATGAATGTCTTGATAACCATATGTCTTTCACTTTACGTATCACAGATAACAACAATGGAGTGGGTAACAAGTTGGAAAAACGAAGAAATCGTCATTGGAGTAGTCGATCGTATAGAAGGGGAGACAGTCGTCATTTTAGTAGAGGAACAGCATCAAGAATTCCACATAGAAAAAGAGCGGATTCCTGTCTCCGCTCATAAGGGGGGTTGGTTTCTATTATTGATACAAGATAAGGAGCTTATCATTCTCAAAGAATTGCCGATTTTTGAGAAGAAACAAAAAAAGATAAGTAATCAATTACTTGAAAGATTACGAAAGGAAAAGCAATTATTCGAGTAATGCTCCAATCGCACCAGCATAAGCCGCTTTATCGGGAAATATAGGTTGGTAAGATAGCATTTCCTGGAAACTTAAGAATACTTCTTGAAGAGGTTTATTACCTTCTACCGTACTTCCGACAAAGACAATTTTTCCAATACCTTTGATGGCGGCAACGTTTCCAGCTAAGGAGAGAATAACTTCACCAATCAATTGTGTTAATGAGCGAAGCAGATCAGCCTCCGAATGTTCCTCTTGCAAATGGACCTTCCCAAAGTTTGCTGCTGTCAGTTCTCCTGTAAGTGGGGCATGCTGCTCTCCATAAATATCTTTAACTAATAAATCGCTGTTTTGATGATTTCCTTTCGCACTAAGTTCGACTAATTCACGGAAACTTTTGCCCTTTGCAATTAGGGAGCCTAAGCCCATCAAGGTCCCGCCGCCAACACCACTACCGAGTACCCGTTCAAATGACTGACCCTTTACATGAAAAATTGACGTACCTGTTCCTATACTAACAAGGATATATTCATCAATTTTTTCAGGGAATTCTTCCAATAGATAATTGGTTCCCTGTACGATCGCAGTAAATTCTTCCACAGTATGATTAGGCTGTTTCATGGACGCTTTAAGTTGATTCCATCTTCCTCCTGTACCGTATATATGAGCATCTGGAGCAAGCATCTGCAGCCATTTTGCCAACTGCTCTTGTTGATTGTAGGAGTATGTTTTAACATGCAGTAACCCTTTTTCTTCATAAGCTAATTTGATTAAAGAACCACCAGCATCGATCCCAATTCTTTTCACTCTTATTCCCCCTTTGTAAAATCGTTACCGTTATTATCTTAATGTAGTTATTTCTAGTCAAGTCAGGTAAAATGTAATTAAGTGAAACTTTTCTAGGGAATATGACGTATTACAAGATAAGAAATAGTGAAGTATATATCCATGTCTGACTGATAGAACGATATCGTAAGGGACATGTACTTTTATATAGGAGTGATGAAATGAAAGCATTTTTGCAATTTGTCTTACGTTCTGCGGCGGCTTTCACTGCAACGGGAAGTGTATGGTTGGTCAGTTTTTTCGCCTTTGAGCAAGTTGTTTTGTGGTCGACGGTTTTCGCTCTTGCTGGTGGTACCGGAACATACTACTCTGTAAAGCAAATACAGACTTACCGCTATGCGAAAAGCAATGGGCTTACATGGAAAGAATATAAATTTATTATCGAGAACTTGAAAGATGCAAAGGTTAAAATCAACAGGTTGCAACGTGCGTTTGTTCAAGTTCGTCGGCTTGGTAATGTAAGAGAGAACTTTGAGATCTTAAGAACGGTCAGGAAAATTTATGCCAACACGAAACGGGAACCACGTCGTTTTTTCCAAGCAGAAGCTTTTTATTATAAACATCTTGATTCTTTAGTCGAGATTGCAGAGAAATATGCTTATCTTTCCCAGCAGCCGGTGAAATCAAGGGAAATGAATGAAACGATGCGGGATAGCCGTCATACAATCATCGTGCTCGGACAGACAGTGAATAAAGATTTACGAGTGATGCTCAATGACGATGTGGACACACTTCATTTTGAACTGGACGTCGCCAAGAAGACAATCCAGAAACCGAAAAAATCCAATGGGAGGGTCATTTAATGAACGAAGAAAAAAAACATGAATTCAATATGGACGAGCTCTTAGCGAACCCGTTCGGTAGTGACTCCATTGATACAGATATTGTTGAAAAAGAAAATGAACCTAAAAAGTTAGTCGATTTGCTTCCGGAAGATAAGAAAAAACAAGCGCTTCAGCTGGCGGAGCAGATCGATCCGAAAAATCATCAAAGTGTCTCACAATATGGAACAGAAGCACAGTCCAAACTTATGGATTTTTCGCATAACATGCTGGACCATGTAAAAAACAGTGATATAGGCGATATTGGTGGTATTTTATCGGATTTAATGAAAAAGTTGGAGCAGGTTGACCCAGATGAATTGAACCCAGAGAAGCGTGGTTTTCTCGCTAAAATCTTTAATCGGGTGTCGAATTCAGTGAATCAGGTCCTTTCCAAGTATCAAAAAACTGGTGCACAAATTGACCGAATCAGCGTAAAATTGGATCGCAGCAAAGATGAGCTTATGAAAGATAACAAGTTGTTGGAACAGCTCTTCATGAGGAACAAAGAATATTTTGACGCTTTAAATATTTTCATCGCTGCCGGTGAAGTGAAAATTGAAGAGCTCCGTACAAAAGAGATTCCAGCTTTAAGAGAAAAAGCAGAGGCAAGTCAGAACCAGATGATGGTCCAAGAAGTGAATGATTTGATTCAATTCACCGATCGCCTGGAAAAGCGGACCCATGATTTGAAATTAAGCAGGCAAATCACAATCCAGAGTGCACCACAGATTCGTCTTATCCAAAATACGAACCAGGCCCTAGTGGAAAAAATCCAATCATCTGTATTGACAGCTATTCCGTTATGGAAAAATCAAATTGCGATTGCACTCACTTTGTTGCGTCAACGAAATGCTGTGGAAGCACAAAAGCTTGTTTCCCAGACGACGAACGATTTGTTACTGAAGAATTCTGAGCTATTGAAGACGAACACCATCGAGACAGCGAAAGAGAATGAACGTGGTTTAGTTGACATTGAAACATTGAAGAAGACTCAAGAACAACTCATGTCTACAATTGAAGAAACACTCTCTATCCAAGCGGAGGGAAGAGCGAAACGTCAAGAAGCCGAAAAAGAAATGCTGCAGATGGAAGAAGAAATGAAACAAAAATTATTGGAACTTAAATAAACTGAGCTTCATTTAGTTGGGGTTTCGCCCCCTAAATGCAAGTGCTAATAAATAATTTGAAATTGGGTCATTCAGGATTCTTCTGAGTGGCCCATTTCTTAAGAATAGAGGGATTGAGTTGAGAACATTGATTGTCGGGGCTGGAGCTATGGGATGCTTATTCAGCGCTAAATTGCATCTTTCAGGATTTGATGTGACATTGTTCAATCGGGAAAACGAACGCGTGAAATGGATCGAGCGCGAAGGGATTCAGCTTATTACTGTGGATAATGAACAAGTACAAGCGTTTGTACCGGTTATCTATGATACTGGTAAATTAGAAAAATATGATCTCATCCTTATCTTAGTGAAATCATTTGCAACCGAAGCTGTATTGACGGAATTAAAACATATTGTAGATAAAAACACTATCGTACTATCTTTACAAAACGGAGTAGGGAACCTTGAAATAATGCAGAAAGTGGTTCCTCGTGCTGACCTTGGAATAGGTGGAACAGGAAGTGGTGCGAGTGTATTGAATATTGGCATGATAGCACATCGGGCAACAGGCGTTACGAACATCGGTTTTATTGAAGATCGCCAGCCTGATAAATATTTATACATAAGTGAAATGTTCAGTAAATCAGGAATCGAGACGGTTATAACGGAAGATGTTCAATCTGTCATATGGACGAAGTTGATGATCAATGTGGCCTTCAACAGCTTAACTGCAATTACTCGCCTGCGAAATGGTGATGTGCTTTTACCGAAAGCGGGAGAGTCCCTCGTACGGGAGTTATTGACAGAAGCACTGGAAGTAGCTGAAAAGGAAGGTGTGGAAATTTTATATGCCAATCCAATAGAGGATATTCTTCAAATCGGTCATACACAAATAGCGAGGAACCAATCTTCCATGCTTACAGATGTATTGAAAAGTCGTAAAACAGAAATTGAAGTCATCAATGGCGCTATTGTAAAGTATGGAAAAAAACATGGCATCTCAACACCATACAATGAATTAATGATGGCTTTAATTAAAGTCATTGAAGAAAGCTATCCAAAACAAATAGAAAGATAAGTATTTTATCCAATTGTTCAGAGAAATGACTTGACTTTAAAAGTATGAAAATTTAGAATTAGGTTAATCTCAACATTACCATTTATTAATGGTAATTTTTTTCTGTGAATAATGAATGACCATTCACTCGAAATGAATGTCAAAGGGAGGAAATCATATGATGCATGAAGCGACGAAGAAGTTGAAAAGGGGAGTGAAGCTGCCAGTTATTATGGCCCCGATGTTCCTTATCTCTAATCCAAAAATGGTTTTGGCAGCATGTGAAGCTGGTATAATCGGTACTTTTCCTGCATTGAATGCGCGTACAACCGAAATGTTGGATATGTGGTTGCAGGAAATTACGGACGGTATCCAAAGAATAGAAGAAGGTGGCGAAGAAGCTGCACCTTGGGGGATTAACTTTATCAGCCATCGTTCGAACAAAAGATTTAACGAGGATCTGGCATTAATTGAGAAATATGAACCACCGCTTGTCATTACTTCTTTAGGGGACCCAAGTCCAGTCGTTCAAATCGTAAAGAATTATGGTGGGGTCGTTCTTAGTGATGTGATTGATATGAAATTCGCCAAGAAAGCCCTTGAAAAAGGCAGTGATGGATTGGTGTTGGTTGCTGCCGGAGCAGGAGGTCATGGCGGTAGATTGAATCCCATCGCATTCATGCATGAAGTCAGAGAATTTTTTGATGGCCCCATTGCGTTGTCTGGTACGCTTTCTAAAGGAGAAGATATTCTTGTCGCCGAGACGTTAGGTGCTGACTTTGCGTATTTCGGAACTAAATTTATTGTCGCAGAAGAAGGCAGTGCAGAAGATGCATACCGAGAAATGATAGTAGAATCCAATATTTCTGATATAACATACACTCCAGCATTCAGCGGAATTCACGCAAACTATCTTACACCGAGTATTATAAGAGCTGGACTCGACCCTGCTCAGCTTCCGGAAAAAGGAAAAATCGATTTTTCAGAACGAGGCAATCATGATGCAAAGGCATGGCGAGACATATGGGGTGCAGGACAGGGAGTAGGGCCAATTAAAAAGGTGCAATCGGTCAAGGAAATAACAACCGACTTAAGTAAGGAATATTTAGCTGCTGTCGAAAAAATAGCAAATAAATACAATCAAACCATGCAACGTTCTAATTGAGAGGGGGAATTTAAATGAGTTTAGTAGATGTTAAGAAAGATAATCATATTGCTTATATTACGATGAACCGTCCTGAAAAACGAAACGCATTATCATATGATTTAGTAAATGATCTGATTCCAGCACTTCAAGAAGCTGATAGTGACCAAGAGATCCGTGTAGTTATTTTATCCGGAGCAGGAAAGGGTTTCTCGGCTGGTGGTGATTTAGAGACCATTCACGGTTTAAATGAATCCGCTTCCATTATGAGGTATATGAAAAGGGCGCTAGCAGTCGTGCAGACGATCCGTAAAATGGATACGTATGTAGTTGCTGCGGTGCAGGGCTTTGCAGCAGGAGCAGGGTTCAGTATTACCTTAGCGGCAGATTTCATCGTTGCCGAAAAACAAGCCCAATTTATCAGCAGCTTTTCAAATATTGCATTAATCCCTGACCTTGGCTTAATTAAAGCGTTAACCGATAATATTCCGCGGCCACTTGTCAAAGAATGGATTTCTTCGGCAAGACCTATTTCTGCTGAAGAACTTCAAAAGTATGGACTGGTGAATCGCGTGGCAGAAGGAGATTTATTGGAAGAAGCAACAGAATTTGCTCAATTTATTGTCGATGGACCACCGCTCGCCAATCAGTTTGTCAAGCACTTCGTCAACCATGCTGCTGATTACAATTACGAAACAAGTGATTTGCAAGAGACAGCCATTCAGACCTTGCTTCTCCAGTCACAAGATAATAAAGAGGGAGTCACTGCATTCTTTGAAAAGCGAAAACCAAATTTCACTGGGAATTAATATAAGGGACGTGGAAATATGCTGAAGGAATATGGATTACAATTAATTCGGCTGGATTTGCCATTTAGACTTAATCATGTCAACTGTTTTCTAGCTGAGGGATCAGACGGCTATACGGTCATCGATGTCGGCTTACATAACAAGGAAACCGTAAAACGTTGGGAAGAAGAACTCAGAGGAAAAGAAGTGACAGACTTGATCATTACTCATTATCATCCAGACCATTATGGATATGCTGGAGGGTTTCAAGAAAAGTATGGCGTCAATGTCTCGATGACAGAAGTTGACGCCGAAAATGGCAGAGTCAGTTGGGAGGATCTATTATTATCAAAATTAGAGAAGTACTATGCGTTATCTGGCATTCCTAGAACTATTGGTCGGGAGATGGTGAATAACACGGGAGAATTCATACCAAGAGTAACCCCATATCCGACGATCCAACATTATTTGGAGGAAGGGGAAAAGATTATCCTTGGAAAATATGAATATGAAGTTATTTTTACCCCTGGTCATTCGGAGGGTCTAGTAACTTTTTATAATAGAGAAAAAAATGTGCTGCTTAGTACTGATCATATATTACCAAAAATTACTCCAAATATTTCTTATTGGTATCATGGTGACCCTAATCCTTTGGCCAGTTATTTTGATTCACTTCGCAAGATTGAAGCGCTAGAAGTTGATTTTGTCATACCTTCTCACGGTAAACCATTTTACGATGGGCATCTTCGTGTGTTGGAATTGATGAAACATCATGAAGAACGACTGGAAACCTTATATGGCATCATTCGAAATGGGTGTACGGTATATGAGGCTTGTGAGAAGCTTTTCAATAAAACTTTAACCATTCATGAAACACGTTTTGCAATAGGCGAAACCTTAGCACATTTGGAGTATTTACGTTTAAACGGCAAGAGTACTCGGGAATTGCAGGAAAATGTCTATGTTTATCGGGCAATATAAAATTTGCTGGAAAGGGAATATGAGAGCATCTCATGTTCCCTCTTTTTTTAAGATTTGTCATCCGAGGTAACATGAGAATCAGTCATGTTACCTACTTCCTTAAATTTTGTCCACCGAAGTAATGTGAGAAATCTCACTGTGTCATAAGTACTTTGTTAATTCGTACCTAACTATCTTAAATATGAAACTGCATATTGTGGTATCTTATTTGTTCGAAATAATTCGATAGTGTTAATATAAAGGTAGTATAAGTAACGGGGAGGATTGGAATGATTAAACATTTGCAGGATACGATTACATTAAATAATAATGTAAAAATGCCTGGCTTTGGTTTAGGTGTTTATAAGGTTGAGGATGGTGAAACTGTTATTGATGCGGTCTCCTCAGCTCTATCCGTCGGTTATCGATTAATTGATACAGCTGGTTTTTATGATAATGAAGAAGGTGTTGGAAAAGCAATCAATGAATCCGGTATTCCGAGGGATGAAATCTTTGTAACATCGAAAGTTTGGAATGATAATCAGGGATATGAGTCCACATTGCAAGCCTTTGATGAGTCCCTGAAAAAATTGAACTTAGATTACATGGACCTTTATCTGATTCATTGGCCGGTGTCCGGAAAATTCAAAGAGACGTGGCGTGCAATGGAAAAGCTTTATCAAGAGGGAAGAGTCCGAGCAATTGGAGTAAGTAATTTCCATGTGCATCATTTACAGGAGCTCCTAAAGGATGCGGAAGTGACGCCAGCCGTCAACCAGATTGAATTTCATCCACATTTGACTCAAGATGATGTATTGAATTTTTGTAAAGAGAATCAAATTCAAATGCAGGCTTGGTCTCCATTGAAGAAAGGGCGTATTTTCGAAGATCCTCAGCTAGTGGAGATTGCGAATAAATATAATAAAACAGTGCCGCAAGTTATATTACGCTGGGATATTCAGAAGGGAGTAGCAACCATACCAAAGACGATAAATAAAAATCGGATGGTAGAGAATGCACATATCTTTGATTTTGAACTGACTTCAGAGGAAGTGGAGCAGATTACGAATATGAACAAAAATGAACGGACCGGTTCCAACCCAGATGATTTCTAAGGAGTATATCTTTTTATGAGGAAAGTATTACTAATAATTGCAGGTTGTGTCATTATGTTGAGCGGCTGTTTGAATTCAGTAGCTGTTAAAGTGGTAGATGATATGTACACTAATGCAATTATGGAGGAAAGCGAAACAGTGGAGTTTTATTTTAGTGATGAATTTTTATCTCAATATCCACTGGATTCGTTAATTGAAGAATTGGCAAGCCATATGCGCCATGCAGGTGGCGTCACGTTATTAAATACAATTGAGCTGACTAGAAATCAACTCGATGAAAATATTGTTCATGAGTTAGATGAAAAATATGATGAGAAATGGCATTTTGTCGTCAACGATGCAGATGACGAACATGTCATGACTTGGATCGTAGTGAAGACATCTACACAGTATGAAATCATTGAAGGTAATAAAGTAACGATTAAGGATTATCAAGATCAAATCAAAAAATAACGAGGGTCATGAAAGGATTCCAGCGTTTAAAGTGAGGCATGTTAAAAATCGAAATGCCTCCACCAATTGGAATATTTCTGAGCCTCGGTTGTTTTATTCTTGATTTTCACCATTTCCCTAGAGAATTCCTTCTCCAGTATTTTTAGTCTAGAAAGTAAAACTCCTACCACTGTGTTGTTCTTTCATATTTTAATAGCTATAGTCTACTATTATTTCTTCACAGAAAGTTCTACGTTTATATGACAGACTTCAACAATCTATTCCACACAAAAAAATTGTCCAACCAAATTCCTTGCATTGCATGTTACTTCAATATCCCTACTCCCATCGAGGGCAAAAACTTCAAGTCATTGTTATCTTTAAGATTAATAATTCCAAGGTAATGTTACCTCCCTGTCCGGCATAGGATATATAAATCGCTGCTATCTTGGAGGGAGTATATATGGATATCTTAAACAGAGTTCGAGAGTATCGCGAGGAAGAGAGTCGTTTACGATGGGAAGGCACTTTTGGTGAGTATTTGGAGATTGTGAAGGAAAGACCTCATGTTGCTCAATCTGCTCATTCCCGTATATATAATATGATTAAAGACAAAGGTTTAACAGAGAAAAATGGAAGAAAAACATATCACTTTTTCGGGAATGATATATTCGGTTTGGAGGAAGCGGTTGAGCGTCTTGTAGAGGAGTATTTCCATCCGGCAGCTAAACGATTAGATGTAAGAAAAAGAATCCTGTTATTGATGGGGCCCGTCAGTGGTGGGAAATCGACACTTGTAAACTTATTAAAGCGTGGATTAGAAGAATACTCACGGACGGATGCTGGGGCGGTTTATGCGATTAAAGGTTGCCCAATGCATGAAGATCCGCTTCATTTGATTCCACCACATCTGCGAAAAGAGTTTCAAGAGGAGTATGGGATCCGTATTGAAGGGAGTCTATCTCCATTAAATACGATGCGTCTGGAAAAGGAGTATGGCGGTAGAATTGAAGATGTGCTCGTCGAACGAATATTTTTCTCAGAAGATAAGCGGGTTGGTATAGGAACATTCAGTCCATCCGATCCTAAATCTCAAGATATTGCTGATCTAACTGGTAGTATCGATTTCTCAACAATTGCAGAATATGGTTCCGAATCAGATCCGCGGGCGTACCGTTTTGATGGAGAGCTCAATAAGGCAAACCGTGGAATGATGGAATTCCAAGAGATATTAAAATCTGATGAAAAATTCTTATGGCATTTGTTGTCCTTGACACAAGAAGGAAACTTTAAAGCGGGAAGATTTGCCCTCATTTCGGCGGATGAAATGATTATCGCCCATTCGAATGAAACCGAGTATCGCTCATTTATTGCCAATAAAAAGAATGAGGCATTGCATTCTAGAATCATCGTGATGCCTATCCCATATAATCTTCGAGTAAGCGAAGAAGAAAGAATTTATGAAAAAATGATTAAAGAAAGTGACATGGCGGATGTGCATATTGCTCCACATGCTTTACGTGTAGCGGCAATTTTCTCTGTACTCACCCGCTTAAAAGAATCGAAAAAACAGGGAATTGATTTAGTCAAAAAAATGCGGCTATATGATGGCGAAAATGTAGAAGGATATAATCAGGTGGATTTGGAAGAATTACAGCGGGAGCATAAAGATGAAGGGATGAGCGGAATTGATCCGCGTTATGTCATCAACCGGATATCATCTGCGATTATCCGAAAAGAAGTTCCATCCATTAATGCTCTAGATGTACTGCGTTCCTTAAAGGACGGTCTGGATCAACATCCATCGATTTCACGAGAAGATGCAGAGAAATATATGAATTATATCGCTGTTGCAAGGAAGGAATACGATGATATAGCGAAAAATGAAGTACAGAAAGCGTTCGTCTATTCCTATGAAGAGTCTGCAAAGTCATTATTGGATAATTACCTTGATAATGTGGAGGCTTATTGTAATAAAAATAAACTGCGTGACCCACTGACCGGTGAAGAAATGAATCCAGATGAAAAGCTGATGCGGTCGATTGAAGAGCAAATTGGCATATCGGAGAATGCGAAAAAAGCTTTCCGTGAAGAAATCTTAATCCGTCTGTCCGCTTATGCAAGAAAGGGCAAACGTTTTGACTATAACTCACATGAGCGTCTGCGTGAAGCGATTCAAAAGAAACTATTTGCTGATCTAAAAGATGTCGTAAAAATCACAACCACATCGCAGACTCCAGATGAAAATCAGTTGAAGAAAGTGAATGAAGTGATTGCAAGATTAATCGATGAGTATGGATATAACTCAACTTCGGCGAACGAACTGCTTCGTTATGTTGGAAGTTTATTAAATCGATAATAATTTTTCAAATATTAGAGCCTGAATCGGATGCGTTGGAAGCAAATGAACTTGGAGATGAATAGTATATTACAAGCAGTAAATATTTTTTTAGGCATGATGAAGGAGGAGAAGGATGAGAGAAAAGCCGAATCGACAGCCATTTCTCGTTTCCAAGGAAAATTGGTCTCTCCATCGTAAGGGAAATCAGGATCAAGATCGACATATGGAAAAAGTGAAGGAAGCAATTAAAAATAATCTCCCCGATTTAGTCAGTCAAGAAAATATTATATTATCAGATGGTAAAAACGTAGTGAAAATTCCAATCCGCTCCTTGGATGAATATAAAATCCGATACAACCATGACAAGACTAAACATGTAGGTCAGGGGGATGGAGAGAGTCAGGTCGGTGATGTGATTGCGCGGTCAGGAAGTGGAGATGAGCAGGGCAGCGGTGAAAAGCCGGGAGATCAACCGGGCAATGATTATTATGAGATGGAAGTTTCCTTAGCTGATATTGAAGCCGCTCTATTAAAAGAGTTGGAATTACCGAACATCGCAGAAAAAGAAACCGGTGAGATGGTGACAGAGAGCATTGAATTTAATGATATCCGTAAAAAAGGCCTCATGGGTAATATCGATAAAAAACGGACAATTTTATCAGCACTGAAAAGGAATGCAACGAAAGGGGAACCGACGATTACTCCAATTCACCCTGATGACCTTCGTTTTAAGACGTGGAATGAGGAAGTCAGGCATGAATCAAAAGCGGTCGTGCTTGCCATGATGGATACGAGTGCCTCGATGGGAACGTTTGAAAAGTATATGGCACGCAGTTTTTTCTTTTGGATGAACCGCTTTTTAATCAAGAAGTATCAAACGGTAGAATTTGAGTTTATCGCTCACCACACCATGGCGAAAGTTGTTACGAAAGATGAGTTCTTTTCCAAAGGGGAAAGTGGAGGGACGATTTGTTCTTCCGCTTATATGAAAGCATTGGAACTAATCGAAGAGAAATATTCTCCGAGCCGTTACAATATTTATCCAATTCATTTTTCCGATGGTGAGAATATCACTTCGGATAATGTGAAATGTTTGAAGTTAGTTGATGAGCTGCTTGATGTGTCGCAAATGTTTGGATACGGCGAGGTCAATAGTTATAATCGATATTCTACTTTAATGAATACGTATCAAAACATCAAGCATCCGAACTTTCGATATTATCAACTCCGGGAGAAAAAGGATGTATACCCGGCATTGAAAACGTTCTTTTCGCGAGTAGAGACGAGGGAGGGTTCTCGTTGAACGACCAAAAGGAATTGGAATATGCCATAAGTGAAATTACGGAAATAGCAGAAGGATTCGGATTGGACTTTTATCCGATGCGTTATGAAATTTGTCCGGCTGAAATCATTTATACTTTTGGGGCTTATGGAATGCCTACAAGGTTTAGCCATTGGAGCTTTGGAAAACAGTTCCACAAAATGAAACTGCAATATGATTTAGGGTTAAGTAAGATTTATGAACTGGTCATTAATTCCGATCCATGTTATGCATTTCTACTTGATACGAATTCGTTGGTCCAAAATAAAATGATTATCGCTCATGTGCTGGCGCATTGTGATTTCTTCAAAAATAATGTACGTTTTTCAAAAACTCGACGTGATATGGTAGAGAGCATGACAACGACAGCAGAGCGGATTGCAGCATATGAAATGCGTTATGGAAAAAAAGAAGTCGAGGATTTCCTCGACAGGGTGCTGGCGATTCAAGAGCATGTTGATCCGTCATTGGTACGTACGGAAATAGAAGAGGACGACGAACAAGAAGAGACGCTTGAAAGAAGACCAACTCCTTATGATGACCTTTGGAGTTTGGATGAAGAGAAGAAGGAAGTAAGGCCTCATAGGGAAAGAAAAAAATTCCCTCCAAAACCTGAGAAGGATTTACTCTATTTTCTGGAACAGCATAGTCGTGAACTCGATGATTGGCAGCGAGATATTTTGACGATGCTTCGTGAAGAGATGCTTTATTTCTGGCCACAGCTTGAAACGAAGATTATGAATGAAGGATGGGCATCCTACTGGCATCAACAGATTATGCGGGAAATGGATTTGACGAGTGGAGAAGCAATTGAATATGCAACATTGAATGCAGGAGTATTGCAACCTTCCCGCACTTCCATAAATCCGTACTATCTAGGTATAAAAATGTTTGAGGATATTGAGGAACGGTATAATAATCCGACAGAAAAAATGTTGGATCGGGGTGTTAAGCCTGGCAGTGGCCGTGAGAAAATGTTTGAAGTCCGCGAGATCGAGTCGGACATTTCATTTATCCGCAACTATCTAACGAAAGAACTCGTTGAGCAGGAAGATATGTATTTGTTTGAAAAGAAAGGCAGAGATTATCGCATCTCGACAAAGGAGTATGAACAGATTCGAGATCAGCTCGTTTCCATGCGGGTGAATGGCGGTTTTCCTTATATCACCGTAGTTGATGGAGACTATAATCGGAATGGGGAACTATATCTCATGCATCATTACGAGGGGACAGAGCTTGATTTGCCATATTTGGAGCATGTACTGCCTTATATTTATGACCTTTGGGGTCGCCCAGTGCATATGGAGACAGTTGTTGAGGAGAGAGTGATACGTTACAGTTTTCTTGGCGACGGAGTCAAAAAGAGATTTCTGTAGGACTACAGGTCCGTCAGTCTAATGGCTGATGGACCTGCTCTTGTGTTACAATATCCCTCAAATGAGCATAGGGGGATAAAAATGGAGATACGAGATATTTTTCATGAATTGCCGGAGCTGGAAACAGAGAGGCTTATTTTACGAAAAGTGACTGAAAATGATGTAATATCCATGTATGAGTATGGTAATGATCCGGAGGTTAGTAAATATGTAACATGGGAAAGGCATCTTACCCTTTCGGATACAGAAGACTATCTAAATTTTGTGTTGGAAAATTATCAGGAAGGTCGTCTTGCGCCTTGGGCCATCGAATATAAAGCAGATGGTAAGATGATTGGTACCATTGACTTTGTGCAATGGAAACCATCTCACCAAGTCGCTGAAATTGGTTATGTGTTGCACCGTGAATACTGGGGGAAGGGTATCATGACTGAAGCCGCGAACCGGGTGATTCAGTTTGGCTTTGAACATATGGACCTTGTTCGGATTCAGGCGGTGTGTTTACCGGAAAATACGGGTTCTTTCCGAGTGATGGAAAAAGCAGGATTAACTTATGAGGGAACATTAAAGAAAGCGAGAAAGATAAAAGGGAAGAATCAGGATATCAAAATGTATGCAATTGTAAAATGAAATGTGGGTCGAAGCAGGAATGCAGCTCCTGCTTCGACCCACTTACAATTCCTTTATATACCAAGTATCACACGCATTATGTTCCGAACCTGATAAAGGTTGCTCAAGCTTTTTAAATCCATATTTTTCATATAGATGGTTTGCTTGAAATAGTGATTCAAAAGTTTCCAGATAACAATGTGTATAATGTTTACTGGCAAATTCTAAAGCTATATTCATCAGCTTTTTAGCAATTCCTTTACCCTGTGCTTCTGGAGCCAAATAAAGCTTTTGCAATTCGCCAATACCTTCATGATTCACGAATGGGCCGATGCCGACACCACCAACAGCCTCATCTTCGTCATTCACTGCGACCCAATAACTTGCTTGAGGCTGTGTATCGTAATAGGATGTTAGTTTGCCAAGGTAAGGGTCAAAGTAGGCTGTCCCAGGAATATTCAAATTTACTGATTCAAGAGATTGTTTGATGATTGCTTCCATATTTTGATTATCTTTTTCTTGGATTTCCCGGATAATCATGATCCATCCCCCTCGTATATTATGTTTAGGCCTACATTTTCCGCCTATTATTTCCTTGTAATTCACCCTGTTGATATGTCAAATGACTTGGACGCTCTGGGATATTCCTAGATAATGGTCTTAGGATCATTTG
>NZ_JAMBON010000035.1 GCF_023715655.1 Oceanobacillus luteolus
CTCAAGTCTAATTGTATATTGTAAAAAAAATGAATGGAGCCACCTTTAGTTGGGTATTTACTTTTTTGGCTCTAATAGAAAAAAGATTAAAACTGAAAATTCTGGTATTATTTATGCAACGCTAGTGTACTTTCACCTATAAAAAACGAACCAATCCACTCGATTGGTCCGCATTATCTCTTATTGACTTCCTTTTTTAACCCACTCCGCAACCTGAACCGTCCGTTTTGCTTGGTGTTTAACCGCACCTTCCACATCTTCTATCATTTTTCCATCCTGGTCGACAGATACGCTTGTTCCATAAGGATTTCCTCCGGCACCGAACAACACTTGATCTGTATATCCAGGAGCAGCAATAATTGCACCCCAATGCATCATCGATGTATATAAAGCAAGAATTGTAGCCTCTTGTCCACCATGTGGGTTTTGTGCTGAAGTCATAGCACTTACCACTTTATTTACTGTTTTGCCACTCGCCCATAATCCACCTTGTGTATCTAAGAACTGCTTCATCTGAGATGCCACATTACCAAATCGAGTAGGGGTACTAAAGATAATTGCGTCCGCCCACTCGAGATCATCAGAGGTTGCAACAGGAACATCTTTTGTAGCATCTACAGTTTTTTTCCAGACTTCATTACCTTCAATAACTGATTCTGGCGCTAATTCCTGAACTTTTAATAATCGGACTTCTGCACCAGCTGCCTCTGCCCCTTCCTTTGCCCACTTGGATAATTGAAAATTCGTTCCACCCATACTATAGAATACAATTGCTAACTTAACGTTTGACATGCTTTCCATCTCCTTTTCCTTTTCCCAAATAATCGACTTAGGAAGCCCATTAACTTTATCCTTTCTTGTATTTAATTTTTAATACCATTTCTTAGAATATCCTGCTACAAAATTTCAATACCACAACTTAACTTAAACCTTTGCTTAGTATTACAATGGACAAGAAAGAAGCTTCCATATGCACATAGGCACATGGAAGCTCCTTTTTGAGAATCCCAGTAAAACTATTCAACGATTTTCATCATCCCAGATAGGTAAAGCTGTGGAATATTTAATTTCCCTTAATGCTAAGCTAGTTTGAATACGAGTAATACCAAGACTATTTAATTTCCTGATGAAGTTTTCTAATTCTTTGCGGTCTTTGTTTGCAACCTTGAGAAGATAATCATACTCTCCGGTAATGCACTGACATTCCAAAATCTCCGGCATTGACTTTAGTTTTCTCTCTAAGACTTCCAACTTTTCTTGTTGATGTATGTTTGTACTCATAAAAATAAATGATAATAAATCAAATCCTAATTTTTCCTGATTTAAAATCGCAACATGATTCGTGATGTACCCTTCAGCTTCCAGTCTTTTTATCCTTGTATGAGTTGCCGGCGGAGATAAGTTCACCCGTTTAGCGATTTCTGAATTGTTTAGCTGCCCTTCGGTTTGTAAAATATGTAAGATGTTACAATCCAATTCATCAAGCATTTTATTTTTACTGAATTCCAATATTTTCACCCCTTTATTTTCTTCGGATATTATGATAAAGCAACTCATGAACTGAACATTATTTCCCTTTAATCCACTTTAACTTAATATTATTTTTAATTTATTCCATTATACAAAATAACCACTAATAAATGTTCGATAATGTTAAAATGATTTAAAGTAAAGCATTCAATACTTAAAGCGCTTTTTCATATTGAATGTTACTGTTTAAAAAAGGAAGGCTTGAATTAATGTTGATGATGTATTATGTCTTATTGCTATTAACCTCATTATTTTGGGGAGGAAATTTTGTCGTCAGTAAAATACTTGTGGAGCATGCCTCACCGATCACTCTGACGACTTTAAGATGGATCATTGCGGTTGTCTGCTTAGTCCCACTTGTTTGGAAAAAAGAAAGAAAACTTCTGCCACCACGTGCTGCACTTCTTCCATTGTTTTTCATGGGATTAACAGGTGTAGTGCTGTTTAACCTTTTACAGTTTCTTGCATTAGAACGAACGACAGCTCCAAATGTAGGATTAATCTCCACATTAAATATGATTTCCATCGCAGTCTTTTCTTTTATATTCTTCAAAGAGAAAATAAATGTACTTCAGTTTATTTCCATGATTTTCTGCTTCTTTGGAGTAACTCTTGTACTTACTAAAGGTGAAATAAACGATATGCTTTCATTGAGTTTTAATACTGGAGATTTATGGATGTTGGCTGCAGTTTGTGTATGGGGGATCTACACCATATGCACGAAATGGGCTATGACAAAAACTACGGCTCTAATGTCTACTCTGTACTCTGCGGTTTTGGACTGATTATCCTTCTACCATTGAGTGTCCCTAATTTTACAGTTACAAATATTAATATCTCCTTTATTAGTGCAATCATTTATACAGGCCTAATCTCAACCGTTGTATGTATGCTGCTTTGGAGTATTTGTGTTCAAAAATTAGGTTCGACGACATCAGGGGTATTTCTTAATTTTAACCCGGTATTTACTGCAATTTTAGCTTTTCTATTCTTAGGTGAACAAATGACTTGGATACAGGGGATAGGTAGTGCCATTGTAATAACTGGTACTTATTTATTTTCATACTTTAAAACAAAAGAATTGAATATATTCTCTTTAGGAAAGTTGAGACACGACTAGACACTCATGCACCTTTTCTCGCCCAACTTTGAATCCCACCGTACTTTTTAAGTAGGTGGGACTCAAGGTTTCACTTCCTATTAATTCGTAACTTTTCCTTTCGTGAAACGATTTTCTGGTTTTTTCAGGCCAAGATGATCACGTAATGTATTTCCCTCATAATCCAAGCGGAATAAGCCTCTTTTCTGCAAAATCGGAACAACTAACTCAACAAAATCTTCCAAATCCCTTGGTAAAAGGGGGAATTGAATCATAAAACCATCTGTTGCTTTTTCTGTAAACCATTTTTCCATCTCATCTGCTACTTGTGTAGGCGTACCAATAAAGCCGTCTTTTTTAGCTGCGCCGAAAAATCTAGTATAGAGATCTCCAACTTTGAGATTTTCTTCCTCAATAATCTTCTTCATTTCATTGAATTGACTTTGGATACTATTTACTTTTGGAAATTCCACTTCTTTTGCTGGTGTATCTAGAGAGTATTTGGAAAAATCTACATTCCCCATATATCCAGAAACAAATTTCAAACTTTCATATGGATCAATGAGTTTTTGTAACTCATTATATTTTTCATATGCTTCTTTCTCAGTTTCTCCTACTATTGGTGATATGCCATGGAGAATGTGAAGCTCATTTTCACTCCTGCCAAAGTCCACTAATTGTGATTTTAATTTTCGATAAAACTGTTTCGAATCCTCAATATTATCCCAGTGCGTAAAAACAACTTCCGCGGTGCGGGCTGCCAGTCTCTGTCCTGGAATGGATGCACCAGCTTGAATGATTACCGGCTGACCTTGAACTGACCTTGCAATATTCAACGGGCCTTTTACTGAAAAATATCTGCCTTTGTAATGGAGCTCATGTACTTTATCCTGGTCATAAAATTCTCCTGTCTCTTTGTTATAAGTAAAAGCATCATCCTCCCATGAATCCCACAGGCCTTTTACTACATCTACGAACTCTTCCGCCCTCTCATAACGATGATCATGTTCCCAATGCTGTTCCCTACTAAAATTCAAGGCCGTTTGTCCTGTTGCATCAGCTGTCGTCACCACATTCCATGCCGCACGCCCACCACTTACATGATCGACGGATGAGAATTGACGTGCAAGAGTGAATGGTTCGTTATATGTTGTCGAGGCTGTAGCCCCGATACCGATTTTCTCGGTTGCTGAAGCTAAGGCAGTTATAAGTACTACTGGATCAAAGCGATTCAAAATTTGTGGATGTGACTCGTGATTAATTGCTAAACTATCTGCAACAAACGCAAGATCAAACTTTCCTCTCTCAGCAATCTGTGCTAGCTTTTGCAGTGCCTTTACATCAATACTTGCATTTGGACTTGATAGTGGATGGCGCCAGGAGGCAACGTGCATCCCTGTCCCTATCAAATATGCCGCTAATTTTATTTGTCTTTTCGTCACATTTCTCTCTCCCTCAACAAATTTAGTTATTTGAATAAGTTTCTTTAAATGTACTTAATTCCTCTAAAGAGATATTGATTGGAAGATAGTTCCCTTGATATGTCTCTTCAATAAATGCAGCTGTCTCGTCGGATTGATAAATTTCAACTATCTTCTGGAAAATTTCCTTATCCTATCTTGGTCCCTAGCCGCGATTACATTGATATAAGGTTTTGCTGTTTGACTTTCATGAATAATCGCATCTTTTAGTGTTAGCCCCGCCTCCAATGAAACCCCATTATTTATTACCGAAGCAGCTACATCTTCCATTACACGAGGGGCATTTGCACCATCTACTGGTACAATTTCAATATTCTTGGGGTTTTCCTTAATTTTGTCTTCACCACCAAAACCATCAAAGTCATCAACAACCGTTAATAATCCCGCTTCTTGTAGTAGTAACAACGCCCTTCCCCAGTTAGGTGCATCATTCGGCACAGCTATTTGTGCCCCATCTGGAATTTCACTCAACGCTTGATATTTACTGGAATACAATCCCAGTGGAGCAATAATCGTTGTGCCAATTGGAACAACTTCTGAATTGGTATTCTCATTAAATGACTCCAAATATGCTACATGTTGGAACGCATTTATATCAACTTCTCCTTCAACTAAGGCTTGATTTGGATCATACGCAGATGAGAAATTGACAATTTCGATTTTTATTCCTTCTTTCTCGGCTTGCTCCTTTAAATATTCCCATGTTCGCAGTTCGGAACTTCGAATTCCAACTTTGACTGTTGCTTGTTCATCTACTGCCTTTGCATTTCCAGAACACGCACCTAACAACACACTCAATACTATAAATAACGGAAACAACCATTTTTTCATGATTACACTCCTCTTTGTCACTCTAAATTCTCCTTGCCTTTCGTTCTAGTCTGTTTCCAATTTCCTGTATAGCTTGAACGAGGATCACTAGAATAACAACAGTTACTAGAATCGTAATGGAACTAAATCGCTGATAGCCATAGGTTATGGCTACATCCCCGAGTCCTCCACCGCCAATTGCTCCTGCCATTGCAGTTGCACCTATTAATCCAATCGTCACTGTTGTTAAACTTAAAATTAATGAAGAAAAAGCTTCTGGCATTAAAAAGCGATAAATGATTTGCAGTGGTGTCGCTCCCATCGCTTTTGCTGCTTCAATAATTCCTTCATCTACTTCTAATAACGAATTTTCTACTAACCTAGAAAAATAAGGCCCTATATGAAGTACCAGGGGAACTATCGCAGCCGTTGTCCCAATTGATGTACCTACAATTAACCTTGTAAAAGGAATAATTGCTACAAGCAAGATAATAAACGGAATGGAACGAAAGATATTAACGATTGGATTCACGCTGGAATAAATCAACCGGTTTTCCAGGATATGTCCTTTCCTCGTTACTACTAATAACACACCTAAGAATATCCCGATGATCCCTCCAAAAAAGAGTGAAACACTAACCATGTAAAGCGTTTCCCACAACGCGTTCAATATCAATTCTTTGCTCACTTCCATCTTCGATAACCTCCTTCACTTCGATTTCTTGGCTAATGATATATTCAATCGCTCGCTCAATTTCGTAATTATCTCCAATTAACTCGACAACTAAGTTACCAAAAGGAATCCCTTGTAATTCCGTAATGTTTCCAAACAGAACATTGATTTCCACGTTGTAAATCTTTGCAGTTTTAGAAACAATCGGTTGCCCGGAGTCTGCTCCGAAAAATTCAATTTTGAAGATACGACTAAAATGATCCTTTTCTTTTAACAGTTGATAAACACTTTGAGGCACTTCATCGCGAATGACAGATTTAACAAAGTTACGTGTTGTAGCTGTTTTTGGATGTGCAAAAACTTCATAGACACTTCCTGTTTCAATAATTTGACCATCTTCCATTACCCCAACCCGATTACAAATCTCTTTGATAACTTCCATTTCATGGGTAATGATTAAAATCGTAATATTGTATTCCTCGTTTATCCTTTTTAATAGATTTAAGATTGACTTTGTAGTTTCCGGATCTAATGCTGATGTAGCTTCGTCGCATAATAATATGGAAGGATTCGTTACTAATGCTCGGGCAATTCCAACACGTTGCTTTTGTCCACCTGATAACTGATCCGGGTAATTATTTGCCTTCTCCTCTAATCCAACAAAACGAAGAGTTTCATATACCTGATCTTCTACCGCTTTCTTGTTATATCCACTTAGCAATAAAGGCATAGCTACATTATGAAAGACATTTCTAGAATTTATCAGATTAAAGTGTTGGAAAATCATTCCGATATCCTTCTTTGCTTCTCGTATCTCATTATGAGACAGTTTTGCTAAATTTTTCCCCTTGACAATCACTTCACCCGATGTCGGATATTCCAATAAATTCACGGTACGGATAAGTGTACTTTTCCCGGCTCCACTGAAGCCGATCACTCCAAAAATGTCCCCTTTATTAACGCTTAACTGAATATTTTTTAATGCTTCAACTTTTTTTCCACCACTATCAAATACTTTGGAGACCTGACGAAATTCTATCAATCTAACCCCTCCTGAAGAATATTGATTTCATTAGAACGCAGGGACAACTGCTCCTTCGTAATTATCTAATATAAATTCCCTTACCTTTTCCGTTGTTAATGCATCCGCAAGTTTTTGAATTAGTTCGCTGTCCTTGTTGTCGGGACGAGCGACTAAAACATTGACATATGGTGAGTCCAATCCTTCAATAATTAAAGAATCTTCTAGAGGCTTAAGATCAGCTTCTAAAGCATAGTTTGTATTGATGGCCGAAGCCTCTACATCATCTAAGGAATGAACTAAGAGAGGTGGATCAACTGGAATAAATTCTAAGTTTTTATCGTTTCTAGTGATGTCTTCCAATAAGAAGTCACCTGATTTAGCATCATTCAATTCAATTATTCCATGCTCTGCAAAAAGCAGGAGTGTTCTTGAGAAGTTCGAAGGGTTATTCGGAACAGCAATTTGTGCCCCTTCCGATAAGTTATCAATGGAATCAATTTCCTTTGAATACACTCCAAATGGTTCAATATGAATACCTTCCACTACTACTAAATCTAGCCCACTGTCCTCGTTAACTTGTTCTAAATACGGCGTATGCTGGAAGAAATTTGCATCTAAATCTCCATCTGATGTCTGCTGATTCGTTTGAATACCATCCGTAGAAATCATAATTTCTAGTTTCACACCATCTTCTTCCAAATCTGGTGCAATAAACTCCAATATTTCTGCATGTGGTACAGAAGAAGCCCCAACTTTCAATGTCGCTTTCTCGTTTTCAGAAGCTGATCCTTCCACACAACCTGTTATTACAAATAATCCAATTGTGATCATCGCTAAAAGATGTTTGATTTTCATTTTCTCTACCCCTTTTTAATTATTAACCTGGTTTATTCCTACTTTTTCATCTTGATTGTCCTGAATTTCATTTAATAATGACAAAGCACTTTCATAGAAGAAGTAAGAGGCTTCAATGAGCGCTGATTCATCGACTGTAAATGCAGGATGGTGCCATTCTTCATTGCCATTTGTCCCGAAGAATACAAATGCGCCCGGTATTTGCTGCTGATAAAAGGCAAAGTCTTCCCCACCCATTGTCGGTTGCGGTTTTACTACTCTTAGTCCTCGTTCTTGAGCCGCTTCACGTAAAATGTCTATCGTTTCTGCATCATTGACCAATGGAGGTGGTCCTGGAAACCACTCAATACTAGCTTCCCCTGAATATGCCCGCGCTGTGTTTTCAACTATCGTATTTACTTTTTCTATAATTTCTTCGCGAATTTGATGATTAAACGTTCGAGTCGTCCCCTCAAGAATCACTTCACTCGGGATGACGTTCCACGTACTTCCGCCGGTTATTCTTGTCACGCTTACTACAGCACTTTCCAAAGGTGAAACATTTCTGCTGACAATCGACTGTAGGGCTGTAACGATTTGTGAGGCGGCAAGGATGGGATCTTTTCCATTTTGCGGAATAGCGGCATGACTTCCTTTCCCAGCGACTTTAATATGAAATCGATCGACAGACGCCATTAGCGCTCCAGCTTTTAAACCAATTGTGCCAACTGGTAAATCGGGTTTATTATGGATGCCAATGATGGCTTCGACCCCTTGAAGCTGGCCATCATTAATTACCTGTTCCGCTCCTCCGCCTATTTCTTCTGCCGGCTGAAACAAGAATCTAATATTTCCTCTCAACTTATTTTGATTCTTTTTTAATAAGGAAGCAGCACCAATTAATGCGGCTGTATGGAAATCATGTCCACAAGCATGCATGACACCTTTTATTTTTGAAGCGTAAGGTAAGCCAGTTTTTTCATGGATTGGCAATGCATCGATATCAGCTCTAATTGCAATCGTCGGTCCGGGAGATGCTCCTTCTATTTGGGCAAACACCCCCGTTCTTAAGCCTGTTTTTCTTATATTAATCCCTATCTCTTCTAACTCTTTTTGGATAAACTTCGTTGTTTCGAATTCTTTAGTTGATAGCTCCGGATACTGGTGTAAATGACGTCTAATTGAAATTAAGTAATCATTCAAATCCGTTTTAAACATGGCAGTTCCCCTCTCTATAAATCCAACCTATAGCATTTCGATACAATATTTCCTCTTGAAAAATCCTTTGATACCTCTCTTTTGAAACCAAGCTTTTCATAAATTTTGATTGCATGATGCATGAAATCAGTTATATGCAAATATATGCTCGATTCGCCGAGAGCTTTTGCATCATGAATGACAGTATTTAATAAAGCATGGCCAACACCACGACCTCTTGCGCGGGGATGAACTCCGAGTAGCCGAATAATCGGTGCCTCGATTTTAAGCTCTGGAATTGCATATGCCTTTTCTCCAGATTGAAATAACTGCAAAGTGCCTAAAACTTCTTGATCCAGTTTGGCTACTAGAATTTTATCTACATTCGGATTATCAATAGAAGAAACAATTCTCTTTAAATAATCCTCCCACGCTTGAGGAGGGAAATAGCTTTCATACTGTTGGTAACTTTCAATCAGAACACGCCGAACGTTCTCCATATCCTCTCTAACCAACTCATTGACACTGACTGGATTACTAATTAATTTACTCATGGCTGTCCTCCATTTGATAATCAATCAAGATTATATTGATTCCACTTTCGCTGCAACTTCACGTGGGCTCAATAGTTGGAACGAACGAAAACGCTCAGCTTCTCTTCGAATCGGAGTATGCAATATAAATTCATCGATATGATAGAGATGTTGAAATCGAATTAGCTCCCCTTTCACATATTCTGGTGTTCCAGCTATGATATTCGCTGCCTTTTCTTGTACTTCAAAAGGGCCTTCTGCTTGTTTCTCATATGCCAAAACTTGCTCTTCCGATTGAACGGTCAATGTCCGGCCGTCATGAAGATGAAGGCTGAATAATTTATGCTCCGCCGCTAATTTTTCTGCTTCGTCTTGGGTAGGTGCTGCAAGGACTGCTAAAGAGAAAATAAACTTCCCTTCTCTGAAATTCGATTTAAAGTTATGAACTGTTTCATGAAGTACTTTATCGTCATTATTTAAAAATCCTGCGTAAACAAAATTAACTCTTAAATCAGCAGCAAATTTGGCACTATTAACACTTCCTCCAAGTAAATAAATATCCGGTTTCTCATCTGGCCTTGGTAAAGCTTGAATACCTGCTAATGGATGGTCATGCTCAACCGTTTCATCTATCAATTGTTTTAGAAATGTGAAGCGCTCATTGAAATCATTTTTATTATTTGATTCACCATTTTGTAATGCTTTCGTAGACAAAGGTAATCCACCAGGAGCCTTCCCAATTCCTAGATCTACTCTTCCAGGAGCGAGAGTTGATAAAACATTAAAGTTTTCGGCAACTTTATAAGGACTATAATGTTGTAGCATCACACCACCAGAACCAACTTGAATCGTATTTGTTTGTGCTAACAAATGCGAAATTAATACTTCTGGTGAAGAACCTGCTACCTGCTCCATGTTGTGATGCTCCGAAACCCAGAAACGGGAGTACCCCCATTCTTCAGCTCTTTTTGCCAGTTGTATCGTATGCTGAAATGCGTCAGCTGCTGTTTTTCCATTAAAAATTGGACTTTGATCAAGAATCCCAAGTTTTAAGCTCATTATTTCTCCCCCATTCCCTCTAAAAAATTGCAAAAGGCAGCTTTCCATTCAATAATGAATGGAAAGCTGCCTTTAGTTGTCTAATCGGCATGCTTCATTTCGTTTGATGATTCTTACCTTGTAGTTTGGTAACGTAATTTTTCAGTTGTTTCTATTTGTGTAATTTCATCGTCATGAACAGTTATGATTAAGGATCCAAATTTAAGTTTTTTCAATTCGGTTACGATGTCTAAGATCTTTTTGTCAGTTACATTTGCCATAGAATCTCCTCCTTTATCAAAATATTATATAGAAAATTCAAAAAACCTCTTCTATACAAATAAGAAGAGGTTTTCATTTATATCATTCTCTTCTTATCTGCCAGTCACATCGACTTGCTGGAATTGGCACGGTGCTATAAAAGTCCGTTGCCGAGGTTTCAAAGGGCCAGTCCCTCCACCTCTCTGGATAAGAAATACTTTATTTAGTTTTTTATGTTGTAAGTAGTACTTTGTTAAAGCTTATAAATCTTTGAGAATAATACCTTTATTCTAATACTGTACATCTTAGCATCCCTTTATTATCTTGTCAAGGAAAATTCAGGGAATTTTTTATAAATTCCGATGTTAGACGTTAATGCTTATAAATATGGCCACAACATGTTCAAATTGATAATATTTCCTTAAGTAGCTCATAATCAGAAGCCTATTGCTACTTTCAGAAATAGTATTTAATAATGACTTGCACTTACTACATCTTTTTCTGATATAACTGGCACATCAACTGAAATCTTCCTCATAAAATAATTAAGCTGCTTCTTCGTTCGATTTAACATAACATTATCAATTATAACTTCACTGCCAGTCTTGCTTATTTCACTATCTTGGAAATATAGTCCTTTTAAGCTATGTGCTTTTACTGTTGCCAGTAGAGGCTTCAATGCATAATCGAGCGCGAGTAAATGCGATGAACTGCCTCCTGTCATCACCGGTAGTACAAAAGTATCTTGTAAAACATCTTGGGGCAGCAGATCAAACAGTGCTTTTAATACGCCGGAATATGAAGCCTTGTATACAGGGGATCCAACGATAACACCATCCGCTTTTTGCAGTTCCACAGAAATCTCTTTTATCTTAGAACTGTTGAAGTTTGCAAAAAGCAGGTCCTCTGCATCGAAATCTTTTACAGAAACATGGTGAACAGAAAATCCTTCCTGCATAGCGAGGTCTCCTAAATAATAAAGAATGCGTTCTGATCTCGATAACGAAGATGGACTTCCAGAAACAATGACAATTCTCCCCATAGTCATTCCCCTTTCCAATTTTTAATGGATGCCCTTCAAGGCGGTGTTTTCCAGTGCTTTCTCCAAATGTTCAATCCCAACTTCTGTTACCGCTTCATATACATTCCCTTGACCAATCTCGACAACTGGTACATGGCGCACCCCATACTTAGCTTGTAAAATATCTCTCCTGTCATCCTTTTCCGTTACATCTATCGTTTGGAAAGCTAAACCTTTTTCGTGTAGATATGTTTTTACTTCCGTGCAATAACTGCAACCTTGTTTGGACCAAACTACAATTGATAGATTATTTGCCAACGTAGTCTTCCACCTCTCCCTAAGCATAAATTTATATTGTTACTTTTACTTGACGTGCCTCTTTTGCAGCTTGCACCATTACTTCCAATGCTGCTACAGTTTCTTCTTCTTTGCGTGTTTTCAGTCCGCAATCTGGATTAACCCAAAACTGCTTTGGTGAAATGGTTTCTAATGCCCGGTCAATATTTTGTTTTATTTCATTGACAGATGGAACCCTTGGACTATGAATATCATAAACACCGAGTCCAATCCCTTTTCTGTACGTGTTTTCTTCGAAAGTTGAAACGATCTCTCCGTGACTTCTCGATGACTCAATCGAAATTACATCAGCATCAAGTGCATCAATACAATCAAAAATATCCTCGAAGTTCGAATAGCACATATGGGTATGAATTTGTGTATCTGCATCAACGCTTGCAGTAGCTAAACGGAATGCATATGCAGATACTTTTAGATATTCTTCCCATTTGGCCCTGTCTAGTGGCAACCCTTCACGTAAAGCAGGCTCATCTACTTGAATGATTTTTATGCCATTCTTTTCTAATGCAACAACTTCTTTTTGAAGAGCCAATGCAATCTGCTTCATCGTTTCATAACGATGACTTGCATCGTGAACGAATGACCAGTTCAAGATCGTTACCGGTCCAGTCAGCATTCCTTTTACAGGACGATCGGTCAATGATTGTGCATAAACACTTTCTTTTACCGTAATTGGTTTTTCCCAAGATACATCACCGATAATTAGCGGCGGTTTCACATAACGTGAGCCGTAAGATTGAACATACCCATTTTCCGTTACAATAAATCCGTTAAATTTATCACCAAAATATTCAACCATGTCATTACGTTCGAACTCACCATGGACAAGAACGTCAAGATCCAATTGTTCTTGGATATCAATCCAGCGTTTAATATTATCCTTTACAAATTTTTCATATTGTTGATCTGTAATTTCACCTTTACGCCATTTCGCACGGGTACTTCTTACTTCTTTTGTTTGTGGTAAGCTACCAATCGTAGTTGTCGGTAGTAATGGTAAATTCAAACATTCTTCTTGAAGTTTTGAGCGTTCTTCAAAAGATACATTCCGTTTTGCATCTTCTGGCGTCAGATTTTTTATTTCCTCGTGTACTTTGTCATTTGAACGATAGTTTGCTTGTAAATTATTCCGTTCGGTAATTGATTTCTGAATTTCTGTCTCGATTGCTGCTCTACCTTGTTGCAATCCTTTCGTCAAAATTACAATTTCTTCTAGCTTCTCATCCGCAAATGATAGGCCCCCAAGAACTATCGGATCAATCTTTTGTTCCAGCTTTTTCGTGATTGGAACGTGAAGTAAGGATGATGACGGCTGAACGATTAGCTGATCTTCATTTATAAATTGCTTAATTGTTTCTAAAAGCGTCAATTTTTCTCCAAGCTTTGCCCGCCATACATTGCGACCGTCGACAATGCCTGCAGCGAGTACTTTATCTTTCGGAAATCCATATTCTTGCAATAAACTTAGTGAATCTCCGTGCACGAAATCAAGTCCTATCCCCTTTACCGGTAAATTAACAATCGTTTCATAATCGGATACTTTTTCAAAATAGGTTTGAAATATAATGTTAATCTCTGGAACTTCTTCGGCAAAAGTTTGATATACTTTTTGCGCTGCTGCCAAAACATTTTCAGCCACATCGGTAACGAAAATCGGCTCATCAATTTGCACCCACGTAGCACCGGCATCGACCAGTTCTTTCAGAACCTGAACATATAATGGAAGAAATGTATCCACCAGTTCGCTAAATTGACTTTCTTCGTATCCTTTTGAAATCTTTAAATAAGTGATTGGTCCTAAAATAACAGCTTTTCCATCAATCCCTAGTTTCCCTTTCGCTTCGTTATAATAGTTGAGTGCTCGATTTTCCGCTAATGTTGGTGTTACATCATTTAATTCCGGAACGATATAATGATAATTTGTATTGAACCATTTAGTCATTTCCGACGCAACGGCATCATCGGCACCCCGTGCAATTGCAAAGTAAGTGTCCAGGTCCACTTTACCTCCCGTATAATGGAAACGTTTTGGCACAACTCCAAAGGTTGCTGATGTATCAAGTACCTGATCATATAGTGAAAAATCTCCAACAGGAATGAGATCAATTCCTATTTCCTTTTGCTTCTTTAAATGGTGAAGTCGAACTTCTCCTGTTTTTTCCAATAGTTCCGCTTCTGTGATATCACCATTCCAGTAGCTTTCAAGTGCCTTTTTCCATTCCCTGTTTTCCCCGATTCGTGGATAGCCTAAATTTGAACTTTTGATCTTCGACACATTAATTCCTCCAATTTTTTATATCTTTTCTCGCCATGAAGCGATTTTTATTAGTTTGGTTTGTACAATCAACGGTTTATGATGTCTAATATGCAACTTTTTCCAATACCTTCGTTTTTTCGCGGATGTACTCGACAAGTTCGATTGTAATGTCATAGCGCATAAATGGTGTAATCAAATAAATTCCATTAAAGTGTTCCAGCGCTGTATCGATTAAATCTTTTGATATCGCAATGCTCTCAGCAGTTGATTGTGCTTTATCTCCTGCCACTTTTCTCATTCGTTCACGTACTTCATCCGTCAGCTTGATTCCCGGCACTTCATTATGGAGAAACTCAGCATTTCTGGAAGTAGTAACCGGCATAATTCCTAAGAAAATCGGAATGTCAAAAATAGCTGTTTCCTTTTTTATTTCAATTATTTTTTCTGTACTATAAACCGGTTGCGTTAAAATATAATCCGCACCACTCGAAATTTTCCTTTCCAATCGTTGTACTGCTTTCTTCAGATTAGCTACGTTCGGATTAAATGCTGCGGCAACACTGAAGTCGGTTTTTTCTCTTAATGATTTTCCTGAAAATGAAATTCCTTTATTTCCTTTTTTGATTAGTTCGATCAATTGAAACGAATTGACATCAAATACCGAAGTCGCGCCGGGGAAGTCACCAATTTTCGTTGGATCTCCGGTAATCACCAGCATTTCCGTAATACCGAGAGTATGCAATCCCATTAAGTGTGACTGTAGTCCAATTAAATTACGGTCACGGCAAGTTAAGTGAACGAGTGGTCGAATACCTTGTTCTATTAATAGCTTTGCAACGGCAATATTGCTGATTCTCGGTGTGGCAAGGGAATTGTCCGCAAGCGTAATCGCATCAGCTCCTGCCTGCTTTAACGCTTTTGCCGCCTCTATATATCCAGTCATTTCTAAATGTTTCGGGGCATCTAGTTCAACGACAACTGTATGGCGTTCTATCGCAAGTTCTGGAATTGTTTTTCCTACTCGGATTCTTTCAGTTAAAAAATTTCCTTCTTCTGGTTTCTTCACATTTTTTTGTTCCAGTGGTACTAAACCTTGAATTCCCTCAGTTAACGCACGGATATGTTCCGGCGTTGTACCGCAACAACCACCTATTAGCCGAACACCTTGATCTCGTAAATCACTGGCACAAGTTTTAAAGTAATCCGGTTTATTTTCATAAAACAACACACCATCACGATAAGCGGGCAGACTCGCATTTGGATAAGCTGCTAAGTATGCATGTTCATGAAGTGGAACCGACTCAAGCGATCTAACCATTTGTGATGGACCAAGCCGACAATTTGTACCGACAATATCAGCACCAAGACTTTCTAATTCTTTTAATGCATCTGCCAATGCCAAACCATTTTCAATCACACCTGGTTCATGCATGGATACATTCGCTATAATCGGTAAATCTGTTTCTTCTCTGGCAATTTTTAAAACAGTCCTTAATTCATCCAAGCTGTAATACGTTTCTAAAATCAGACCATCTACACCTTCCAGTAATAAACAATATAATTGCTCTCTAAAACTACGTTTAATTTCATCCTCCGTTACGGTTAACGTTTGCCCCCCGTGAATCCCTCCTATACTTCCTAAAACATAGACTTTATTGTTACTCGCTTTCCTAGCGATTTGAACAGCTCTTTGATTAATTTTTTTCACTTGTTCTTCCAATCCATAACGTGCCAGTTTAATATAATTGGCACCATAGGTGTTCGTTTGTATGATATTAGCCCCTGCATTGATGTACGCTTCATGAATTGTTTGGATTTGTTCTGGTTGCGTCAGATTCAATTCCTCAAAGCTACGATCTACCCCATTTGAATATAAAATCGTTCCCATTGCCCCATCAGCAATTAAAATCCGTTCTTTCAAGTCTGTTAAAAGAGTCAAAAATTATGCACCCCCAAGTTTGCTAACATTGAAAAACAAAATAGGCATCTAACAGTTTTCCGAATCAATACCGGAAAAACTGTTAGATGCCTTTAGTTGTCTAATCGGCAAATTAACTTTTTTTAAGAAGCATTTTTGTGTTGAACAAGCTCTGTAAGACTCACATCCCCCTTTTTATTCTTATGGAGTTCTGATACCGAAGAACTTGCCTATGCTAGATGGAAGAGAATAACTGTTGGTCGACTAATAAGTTAATATCAAAAAACCTCTTCCTATGCAAATAAGAAGAGGTTGGATTCATCCGTTCATTCTCTTCTTATCTTCAAAGCACTTGGCTTACTGGAATTGGCACAGTACTGATTCAGTCTGTTGCCGAGGCTTCAACGGGCCAGTCCCTTCACCTCTCTGGATAAGAAATATAACTAGATATTAAATTGTAAATACATCTTACACGGAATTTTTTAATCTGTCAAACAATTCTACATTTCATTTTTATTAAACTTCTGACAAGAGATGCTATCGATGCAGTCATTCCTGGTGCGAAGCGTTGAAATCAAGTTCTTAATAACTTGAAAACACGTGATGTGCAATTAACCGATGAGGAAATTAAAGCAATTAGCGAACATCTTTAAATAAAACATATTACTATTCAATTGTTCCTGTATTTACAAGAGTTTGCCTGTTATACTTCTGGAGGTGTCCCTTCAGCATTCGATACGATTACATCGATTTGGACTAAAGCATCATTAGGTAAAGCCGATACACCAACCGTTCTTCGGGCAGGGATGCCGTCTGGGAAGAAAGTGGTGTAAGCTTCGTCTACCGCAGCCATATCTTCAATATTTTTAAGGAAAATATTTACTTTAACGACATCGTCCATCACATGATTGATACTTTCAATGATTGCCTTAATATTTTTCAAGCATTGTTCCGTCTGCTCTTTCACGTCGCCAGACACCAACTCAGCGGTTTCCGGATTCAAAGGTAATTGAGCTGAAATGTGATTGTAATGGGAAAACGCTACAGTCTGTGTAGATATAGAACTCTTAGGTGTTGTTTGCCTTTATAACGATTCCATGCCTGTCTTCCACATCTTGTGGAGTAGTGCCATCTCCGTGAGATATGACTGCTTCAATTTGCACTAAAGCATTCATTGGTAGAGCTTGAGCAGCAACAGTTGTTAGTGCTGGAAAACTTGTGAATAGTTTTATGGGTAGAATATTCTCTTGGTATATTATCCTTTTATTTCCATAAAGCTGTTGAAGTTCATACTTTTAGAGAATGTTTCTTTATAGAATGACCTCACTTCCCTAAAGTATTATCTACAATTTGATGGATTAAAATTCCTCTCATTTTTAAATCCTTAAGTATGTCTTTCTATTCGATTCCACGATACATCTACGATCTCTTCCCTTTTATATGGAATAATGGTATGGAAATATCAACTAATGTACAAACTGAAACTGGATAGGAAATTTACTAATATACTGGAGATTTCGTTTATTCCTTCTGAACAGGAAAGGTGGAATTGGTTTGTACGGGGAAAAGCAGCATATTCAAGAGGACTCTACAGATATTGCGTTTCAATATAAACAAATGCAATCTTTGAACACTAATCAAAAAGGACAATCATCCAATCATTATTTTAAATCTATTGATTCTGCAGAACAGCAATATGTACTGGGGTGGATCTATTCAAAGGGGTATCTATTTAACTTTAAAAATATAAAGCACTCTGGGCTTTCCATCAAAGTCCCCGAAAGGGATAAGTATATCTTAAAATACATTCAAGAACTCCTCTCCTCAAAACGGCCAATAGTGATAGAAGTAATGAATGGGAGAAATTATGCTAAATTAACGATTGGAAATAAAGATATATATGATGATCTAATGAGCTGTGGTTTGGTACCGACTACGAATGCTGAATTAGAATATCCTGTAAATACTATAACAAACCATGCAGCTTTTATTCTTGGATACTTCGAGGGTAATGGTAGTATATCTTTTAATAATAAAACCAAAATACCAACCATTGAGATTGTTGGTACAGAAAGCATGATATCAACTATTAGAGATATATTAGTAAAAAAATTATCCTTAATAGAAGTTCCATTAATCCAAACAGAAAACTCGCATCGTATCAAGTATCCAGGATTTTACGTCGTCAATAAAATTAGAAAGTGGCTTTATCATTGGAACCCAGGGGTTTGCTTAATTAGGAAAAAAATAACATTTGATGAGCTTTTAAGTATAACCAATTACGGATATTCTATTTTCAGATGTCCCCATTGTGGAAAACAACAGGATCTTAACAAACTAAATATAAAACAACATGTAAAGATAGATGAATCCAGAGATTACTGCTCCATCAAATGTTCTTTGAGTTTTATAGATAATATCATGTAGAACTACTAGAACTTATACTAGATGATTTCTTAGTGCAAATCCCTTGCATCTCCCTAAAAACAGGTTTACTTTAAAAAACTAAGAAGGAGTCGCTTTTAAAGGAGGGTATGCTAGGATGCAAAAAACAGTAGACCGTTATTTACCTGCTATCAAAAAACTGCCTAAAGACAGGCCACTTACTAAACAAGATTTATTAACAGAACATTTTTTAATGATAAAAGACGGGACAACAGAAATTTACTACGCTCCCCACAATGAGTATATCAACAGCAACGCAAAAGTCATTATTGTTGGAATTACTCCAGGATGGAACCAGATGAAAGCTGCATATGAACAATTTATACAAAGCATAGCAGAAGGTGAAGATATAGAGTCTTGCCTTATTCAAACAAAAAAGGCCGCAAGATTTTTCGGTTCCATGAGAAGAAACCTCACTAGCATGCTTGATCAATGTGGTGTTCCAGAAGTGCTAGGTATTCCTACATCATCCGACCTATTTGGAAAAAGTAGCGATTTACTTCATACTACTTCGATAATCAAAAATCCAGTCTTTACTCATGGAAAAAACTATAATGGTCATCAGCCAGCAATCAACAGCTCCCCTTTATTACAACATTATGCATATGAAGTATTCCCGGAAGAACTAGCGCACATTACGTCACCTGCATTATTTATTCCGCTTGGCAAAACAGTAGAACAAATGATGTATAAATTAATAGAAGAAAAGAAAGTATCCGGGCATACTTACCTAAATGGATTTCCACATCCATCCGGTGCGAATGGACACAGGATGAAACAATTCCAACAAAACGAAAAACAACTTTGTCAACATGTGAGAAAATGGCAAGAATATCATAGCTCTTCATTTTCTTAAAACATTCCTAATGATATGACAAAGAACCTATCTATTATTCTAGTATGTATCTGTAACTAAGTTGGTATCCGCCCCAAATCCAACCAACCCCTTATCCTCCAAGCCTCCACCCCCTCTTTACTCCCTTATGGCAATGGAACTTAGTTCTTCCCCAAAACACCCGAAAATAACCTGAAATAACTCCTCTGGCTTGTATAGAATATTCGTACATTGTAACTAAGTTCTTCCCGGAATAGAAGGAAGAATTAAGAGAAAAGACTGGAAAAAGTGATAAAATCTTATTGGAAAAGCTATGGAAAAAGACACGAAAAGTGAATGGAAATCCTTCGGATTAATACAGTTAGGATAACAACTGGAAAGGGATTGGATACTGCCAGAAACCACGATTGGCAGGGATTGGAGGACTTTCTCCCGTATTGGGAAAAAGAAAAAGGGACGAAATCCTACTGGACCCGCCCCGAATTCTGATTGATATTTGATTGAAAAACCGATTGATATATTATTGTAAAAGCATTGGAACATTGTGTGCTTCCGTTCTTCTCTCCACCCTCTTTTTTCTACTCCGATACCAACTTAGTTCCATCAGGGAAGAACAAAGTTACATGGGGAAGGAGAGAGTTACAGGGAGATATCTAGATAGGTTCTTTATTGCTTAGCATCCATTATGAAACTTTAATTTCTTACTCCACTGTAACGCTCTTTGCTAGATTACGTGGTTTATCCACGTCGCAATTTCTTTGAAGTGCTGCGTAATAAGCCAATAACTGTAATGGAACAACGCTTACTAACGGTGAGAGGATCTCATGAACTGCTGGAATTGTACAAGTATCACCTTTTTCCTCTTGCCCCTCTATACTTATAACCATCGGATGTGCGCCTCTGGCTACTACTTCCTGGACATTGCCGCGTATCAAACCATCGACGTTATTTTGAGTTACAAGTGCAATGACTGGTGTACCATCTTCTATCAAAGCTATCGTTCCATGCTTCAATTCACCGCCAGCAAATCCTTCCGCCTGAATATACGATATCTCTTTCAGTTTTAAAGCACCCTCCATTGCAACGTAATAATCAGCGCTTCTTCCAATAAAGAATGCATTTCTAGTATTCGTGAAGTATTCTTGTGAAAGTTCTCTAAATCTATCTTTTTGATCACATAGCGTTTCAATTGCATTTGCTACAATAGCCATTTCTTGCTTGAAATTGAAATCCAGCTTTAATCCTTTATATATTGCTATATCTGCCGCTAATAATGCAAGCACAGCAAGCTGGGCTGTGTATGCCTTGGTAGAGGCAACCGCAATTTCTGGTCCTGCATAAAGTGGTAACGTAAAATCCGCTTCACGAGAAAGAGTAGAACCTGGTACATTCGTAATTGTCATCGTTGGAAAACCCATCCGCTTTATTTGCACAAGCACTGCCCGACTATCCGCAGTTTCTCCGCTTTGGGAAATAAATAGAAAGAATGGATTTTCTGATAATAAGGGCATATTGTAATTAAATTCACTTGCAATATGCACTTCTGTAGGAATACCTGCAAGTTTTTCCAAATATCCTTTTCCAACTAAACCTGCATGATAACTAGTACCTGCCGCAATAATATAAATCCGATCTGCTTGATTCATTCCGATACGGATATTTGGATCAATTAGTATATCTTCGTTTTCACCTTGATATTTTTCTAGAATACGTCGAATGACGATAGGCTGCTCATCGATTTCCTTCAGCATATAGTGGGCATAAGAGCCTTTTTCAATTTCCGATGAATCAAGCTCGACTTCAAAACCAGTCCGTTCGATAGATTCACCATTCAATTTCTTAATTGCTACACGATCAGATGAAATGAAGGCAATCTCCTTATCTTGTATATCTACATAACGATTCGTTTCCTTAATCGTAGCTATCGCGTCACTTGTTACAACATGAAACCCGTCTCCAACACCGATTAACAAAGGACTTTTGTTTTTGGAGACATAGAGATTGCTCATATCTTCAGCATCTATCATCGCAATCGCATAAGAACCATTTAATAGTCTCATCGTTTCACGGAAAGCTTCTTCAACATCGTTTAGCTTCTCATACATTTTTTCCATCAGCTGTACAATGATTTCGGTATCTGTCTTACTGATTAATGATGTTCCGCTGAGATATTCATTCTTCAATTGTGAATAATTTTCAATCACTCCGTTATGGACCATACAAAATCTTCCATTTTGACTGAAGTGTGGATGGGCATTAATGATACTAGGCTCTCCATGCGTCGCCCACCTTGTATGTCCAATTCCAAGTGTTCCCACCATATTAGGTTGTAGTCTATTTTCTAGTTCTGCTACTCTACCTTTCACCTTTGTCATCTGAATACCATCAGCATTTCGTATAGCAATCCCAGCTGAATCATAACCTCGGTATTCCAATCTCTTAAGCCCTTCAAGCAAAATATCCTTCGCATTGTTCTGTCCAACATAACCAACTATTCCGCACATGTCATAACCTCCAATAAAGGGGCAGACAAAACAAACCTCTATCTCAATAAGGGCGAGTGACTGCCCCTTTCTCATGATTTTTTTGTATCTAGTCTTTCCTTTTGTGCAATAAGTCACCTTATTGTTTTATAGAAAGACATACGACTGAGATACGCAATCGGGAGGCATCCGCCGAACACTTCGATAAACCTCCACCTCGTCAGCTATTTTATTTCCGTCCAAAATAGCTCTGGCGCTTTATGATCAATAGATTTCAGGGAATTTCCACCTGAATGACTCTTAAAAAAAGAGTATAGTATATGGTATGCAAAAGTAATATATTGGTTATCTCATACTCTTATTACATACAAAGTTGTTTAATAATGATGCATATATTGTTCTCTTTCCCACGGGTGAACTTGTATTCGAAACATATCCCATTCCATTTCTTTCGCCTCAACAAATCGGCTAAATAAGTGATTGCCAAGTGAATCTCTTATAACTCTATCTTCTTTTAAATGATTTAAAGCTTCCATTAAGGTAGCCGGTAAGTCTACAATGTTCATTTCTTTACGTTTTTCACTACTCATGTCATAAATATTTTCATCTACAGGTGCTGGTGCCTTTTCATTATTCCTAATTCCATCCAATCCTGCAGCAAGTAATACAGCCATTGCCAAATATGGATTCGTTGAAGGATCTACACTTCTCACTTCAATACGTGTACTTTGTTTTCGGGATGCTGGAATACGAATGAGTGGACTCCTATTTTGCGCTGACCAAGCGATATAACAAGGCGCCTCGTAACCTGGAACTAATCGTTTGTAAGAATTTACCGTTGGATTGGTTATAGCTGTAAAGCCTTTGGCGTGCTTTAAGATTCCTGCCATGAAACTCCGGGCTGTATCACTGATTTGAAGCTCTCCTTCCGGATCATAAAAGGCGTTTTCCTTCCCTTTAAATAAGCTCAGATTGCAGTGCATACCAGAACCATTCACTCCAAATAGAGGCTTCGGCATGAACGTCGCGTGTAATCCATGTTTACGGGCTATCGTTTTAACGATTAATTTAAATGTTTGAATATCATCGCAAGCACGCAATGCACCACGATATTTAAAGTCGATTTCATGTTGACCTGGAGCAACCTCATGATGTGATGCCTCAATATCAAACCCTAGTTCTTGTAATTCAAGAACGATATCACGTCTGCAATTCTCTCCTAAATCTGTAGGTGCCAAGTCGAAATATCCACCATGGTCATTGAGTTCGATTGTCGGTTGTCCTTTTTCATCTAATTTAAACAAGAAGAATTCCGGCTCTGCCCCGAGATTGAAATCTGTAAATCCCAGTTCTTCCATATTCTTTAACATCCGTTTTAATAAGAACCGCGGATCTCCTTCAAACGGTGTCCCGTCTGAATAATAGACGTCACAGATGAAACGGGCAATTTTCCCTTTACCTTCTGTGTCCCATGGAAAAATAACAAAGGTTTCTAAATCAGGATAAAGGTACATATCAGACTCTTCTATCCTTACAAATCCTTCTATTGATGAGCCATCAAACATCATCTTATTATCTAACGCTTTAGATAATTGGCTTACTGGTATTTCTACGTTCTTGACTGTTCCAAATAAATCGGTGAACTGTAAACGAATAAATTGCACATTTTGTTCTTTCACCATTGTCATAATATCGTCTCTATCCATATCGTACCCCCAAGTAATGATTTTTTCTAAGTTAGTAAACCCCTCAGTAGAAGGTTTTCCTTCCATCGAGCACAAATCACCACCTTTACATATGGAATTTTTATTTGAGCGATTTACTACTTTTACACTTTAGCATCTGATTTTTCATCTGTATTTGCATTTTTTAATGTAAGATTTGCACTTTTTGTAGGGAACTTAAGTCTGACAAGCCCTTTTATGAAAAGTGGAAATTAACTATATTTTTAAGCGAAGATAGAACCGAGCAAAACTCTCTGTCGTGCACTGTTAAGAGTTGCTCGGTTCTTTTACTTTATTGATTCGTTAACTTTTTATCTAATTTCTGAAGGTTTCTTACCTGTATATTGTTTGAACTGACGGCTGAAGTAATGCAGATCCTTATAACCAAGTGCAGCCGCAGTTTCTGTAACATTCATGCCGGTGATGTATAGCAGATGCTCCGCTCGTCTGATTCGACACTCAATAATATAAGTTTTAACTGTCTGGCCTATTATTTCTTTGAATTTCTGCGCAAAATAGCGTGTGGATAAATTCGCTCTGGCAGCTAAACTTTCGATGGTATGTGGTGTACCCGGATTCTGTTTTACAAAGTTGGCAATCTCATGAATCGTTTCTGTTAATGTATTACTAAATTCCTGCAGAGGAGAGACAGAATCCTGTTCTTCTCTAAGCAATTGAATCATCAGCTGTTTTAATATGAGTTTTGCCTCAATCTCTGAACCATATCCACCGATAAATAGCAGCCGAACATAGCGGGTAAGCAGAGATTCCATACTAATGGTATGTTCAATGATTCGATGAGGGGCTGGAATAAGTTGGAGTTCTCCCCTGACATCAAAGTGGATATAAGTTAATACGAGGGGGTCTTGCGGGTTATGAGTTGCGGTAGTCTCATCCCCTGGCTTAAACAAGAAGCAATGTCCCTTCTCTATTTCATAAGCCTTACCATTTAGAGTCAGTTCACCACTACCGCTCCATACATAGAACAAATCATAATTCGGCATCGGTTTCTCTCTTTTTCGCCACTTCCAGTTTGGTTCGCAATGAATCTTTGCAAAGGAAGGCTTTAGTATAAAGTCTTCTGGATTTATATATAGCATCAAAGACCTCCCCCTAGATTCGAATTTTATACAGCAGCCCGGTTGATTCCGTTATCATCCCGAGCATTTTGCGCGTTTTTTTATGTGCTAATGATAGCAGTATTAAAAAAGTGAGTCAATATGAATCTGTAAAAGCCTCTCCCCATCTTAAAATAGGGAGAGGCTTTTTAAATATGCTGAATGGTGATGATATCTATTCATCTCCTAATGACAGGATAAAGTCCACCAGTACATTCTCATATTCTTTTACAGAGTCAATTAGAACCATCTCTTTTTCTCCGTGCCAATCGTTGCCAACTGGACCAAATTCGACCACACAGCCCCCGTGCTCGATAAAGTATTTTCCATCATTGGAACCATGCTGGCCAAAGAGATTTACTTTTTCAAGTTGAGTGACTCGATTAATGGAATCGCTCAGTTTTTTCACATAAGAATTATCAGCTTCTGTTTGGACAGGCTCACTAAAACTATGAACTGTGACCGTGCTGTCTGTGATCTCCTTAATTTGATTAATAATCTCTTCCGCCGATTGTTCCGGTAAATATCTTATATCCAGTGACATTTCACACTGATCGGGTACTTTATTATAAACATTTCCACCTTTGATTTTTGCTAGATTGATAGAGGGACTATTATAAAAAGAGGAGCTTTCTTGTGCAAACGGCAGTTCTAAAATCTCTTCATATAGACTGATTGCTTTGGTGATTGCATTATCACCTTCCCACGGCCTGCTTCCATGAGCCGGTTTTCCTGAAACGGTAATATCCAGTTGGACTACACCCTTAGCCTGTATACCGATTCCCATATTTGTCGGTTCCCCACAAATGATAAAGTCTCCCAAATAACCATTTTCGGTTAGATATTTGGTGCCATAGACGCCACCTGTTTCTTCATCAGGAACGACTTGCAACATGACCTTGGCAGAAAGTTCTTTGTCTTTCAATTGTGACAAAGCCATCATCGAGGCAGCTACACCTGCCTTCATATCCGCTGCGCCACGACCATACAACTCACCCTCAGCAAGGTAGGGTTCGTACTGATTTTCCTCTGCTTCAACCACATCAATATGTCCGTTTAATACAATTGTTTGATCACCTTGTCCTATTTCACAAACGAGCATATGATATCCTTGATTCTCGATTTTCTTTACAGGTAGACCTTGTTCCATCAGCCATTGCTCACAATAAGCGATCGCTTCATTCACACCCGACTTGGTGGAACTATCGAACTTTATCAGCTCTGTCAATAAGTGGATTGCATTAGCCATCTTATCTCTCCTCCATATCATTTCACGTCAGAATAACTCCAGGTTGTTGTATAGGAGCAAGCACTACTACTTTTACCCTATTTAACTATGTGTTATTCTTCGAAAGTTTCGGAACCCCATTGCATTCCTAAACCCACATTGCTATGTTAGAAAGAGAAAAATAGATGACTAGAAAGGGGACTAAATTGGATGTCGGAGAAAGTATTATCATTACAAAATCTGATGATGAGTTATTCAGATAAAAATGTTTTAAATGGGATAAACCTAGATGTCTATCAGGGACAGATTATAGGATATATTGGCCCAAATGGGGCTGGCAAAAGTACGACATTAAAAATCATGCTTGGATTGGTGGATGGATATGGTGGCGTAGTTGAAATCTTTGGTCATAATATTGCATCGGGCAACGACAGTTACAAACAACGAATTGGTTATGTTCCAGAGAATGCGGAGATATACGATAACTTGACAGCTGCTGAATATCTTTCATTTATTGGAGAGTTATATGGACTGGATCGCGAAAAGGCGGAAAATAAGGCATTAGCTCTACTAGAAGAGTTTGATATGGGAGATGTATTTCACTCCCGAATTTCTTCATTTTCTAAAGGTATGAGGCAAAAGGTTCTCATCGTCTCCAGTTTACTACATAATCCTGATTTAATTTTTCTTGACGAGCCGTTAAGTGGGCTTGATGCGAATAGTGTCATGATTATTAAAGATATGCTTGAAGCTTTAGCTAATCAGGGGAAAACGATATTTTACTCTTCACATATTATGGACGTCGTCGAGAAAATAAGTAATCGCATCGTTTTATTGGTCGATGGTGAAATTGCTGCAGATGGTTCTTTTGAACAATTAAAAGAGCAAAGCAAGGCTGGTTCACTGGAAGCAATATTTAATCAATTGACAGGCTTTGACGAGCATAAAGAAACAGCAGCAAAATTAGTCTCCATTGTCACAGAGGATATTGCATATGAGTGATTTCCGTATGTTAAAAGTTCTCGATACCTTTCAAGCAGTATTCCGCAAATTAGATATTGATTATAACTTGATGCGGAAAATCCTTGAAATCAAACTTACAATGGACGGAAGACGGATTCCAACTATATTGAGTCAGAACTCGAAGAAAAAAGAGGGTAATCAATTTCTTAAATCATTATGGATTTATGCCTTATATGGACTTACTCTTATCCCGTTCGCATTTTTCGGTGATAATTATTTATTCCAAATGAGTATTATTACTGGAATTGCCATGTTCATTTTGATGACCTCGATGATTTCGGATTTCTCCTCCGTACTACTTGATGTGCGCGATAAAATCATTTTGAATACGAAACCAGTAAATAGTAGAACCATTAATGCAGCAAAATTCTTGCATGTCTCTATTTATTTAATTCTAATCACCGGGTCATTTATTTCTATTCCGGCAATTGTATTTCTTTTTTCAAAAGGGTTTATCTACTTCCTTCTATTTCTTAGTGGGATTATCCTAATAGACCTTTTAGTTTTAGCTTTTACTGCACTTATCTATATGTTTGTCTTAAGATTTTTTGATGGCGAAAAGCTGAAGGATATGATTAATTATGTACAAATCGTACTAGCTATCGCGGTTGTAGTGGGTTATCAAATTATCATAAGATTATTCGATGTTGCAGGATTTGAATATGTATACAACTTCAGTTGGTGGCATGTATTGATTCCACCAATATGGTTTGGCGCACCGTTTGAGCTGGTGCTGAATCAAAATTATGCCTTTGAAATTGTTGTCTTATCTTCATTAGCGGTCGTAGCGCCGATTCTATCCATCTTTATCTATTATTTACTCATGCCATCTTTCGAACGGAATCTACAAAAACTAATGGAGCAATCTAGTACAAAAAAGAAGCATAGAAGAACACTCCAAGATCTCTTTGAAAGATTGATTTGTTTTAGTAGTGAAGAACGAGCATTTTACAGATTTTCTTCCATTATGCTTAGTAGGGAAAGAGAGTTTAAACTGAAAGTGTACCCGTCTCTTGGAATGGCTTTCGTTTTCCCTTTAATTTTTCTCTTTAACAATTTGAGTTATCAGACACTAGATGAATTGGGGCAAGGTAAACTCTTTTTAAGCATCTATTTTTCCAATATTATCATTGGAACAGTTGTTTATATGCTGCAGTTTTCCGCAAAATATAAAGGAGCATGGATTTTTAAAACAACACCTATTCAAAAACATTACATTGTCTATAGCGCTACAATAAAAGCATTTCTCGTAAAGCTTTACTTCCCAATTATTTTTATACTTTCTATCATATATATCTGGATATATTCATTCCGTATCTTACCCGACTTAGCAGTGATTGTGGTCTCAGCTCTCTTACTGGTGCTGATCGCCTACAAGATCTATAATAACGAGAAATTTCCGTTTACTGAACCGATTGATAGCGCCCAACAAGGCGGCGGTGCTACTGGAAAAATTATTCTATTTATGATTATTGTTGGGATATTTGCGTTTGTACATGGAATCATCTCTCTTATCCCTTATGCAATTTATGGATATTTGGTAGCTCTTATTGGGCTTACTATCATATTATGGAAGAGAATATTGAAGTAGATGTAAAAAATTCAGGACAGTCCAATACACAGACTTTTGCTAGTGTATTGGACTGTCCTATTACGTTCTATAACATAAGGGGGTGCTCCAACCGCTATTACGATTAGAGACTATGAGCATTAAATTCTAGTAGCTTCTGTTACAGCAATGACAGAATTTCTTCTTAAACTTTTTCTCTTTTTTGCACTCACATTCACAAGATTTCTTCTTACTTGAATGGTATTTCTCATCATGTGATTCAGAGTCATAATAATCATGTTTCTTCTTACATGGCTCATAATCATAACAATCATGCTTCTTCTTACATGGCTCATAATCGTAACAATCATGTTTCTTCTTACATGGCTCATGATCGTAACAATCATGCTTCTTCTTACATGGCTCATGATCACAACAATCATTCTTCTTATATGAAGAAGAATAGTAGCGATCATATTTCGCATCATAGTAGAACATAACTTACCCCTCCTTTCATACTTAACTTATGTATTTCTAATATGAATAGATTGGACAAAGTAAATAGTAGAAGGCACAATTTTATATAGTACGAAATTAAAAATATAGAAAACTTTCACACCTACCTATTAAAAAAGAGGTTTCCATTACGTTTTGTAACATAATGGAAAACCTCTTAATTGAAGAAATATTATTAGTTTACTTTAAAAGAATTTCTTTAGAAAAGATTTATCTCTTCCCTTTGTCATAAATCTCACCTAACGCTCTCGGAGCCTGATTAGATTTAGAGAAGAAGATTAATAATAATAACGTTAACACATACGGTAAAATCATGAATAAATCTGTGAAGCTACTTGGTAATGCCAGCGCTTGTGATATGAACGTTCCTCCAGATTTGGCAAAACCAAATAATAGACAAGCTGCTAAAGTAGGGAGAATCTTCCAATTACCAAAGATTAACGCAGCAATGGCCAAGAATCCGTATCCCATATAAATGCTTGAAGAGAATTGTGCAGATATGGAATAAGCAAAACACATACCTGCGAGACCCGATAATAGACCAGATATAAGAACGGCAGAAAACCGGATTTTTGCTACATCCACTCCAGCTGCATCAACCGAATGAGGATTCTCACCACTCGCTCTTAAGTGTAATCCGAATCTTGTTTTATATAATACATACCAAGCAAAAATAGCAATCACAATAATGATCACTTGGAACGGATATACATCTGTAAATACTGCTCCAATCACTGGTATGTCTGCTAAACCTTCAATTGTAAACCGCTCTGAAACACCTAAGCGGAACTTATCTGAAGCCGCCCCGAATACGAGAGCATTTATCTGCGTTGTTAAAAATGTCGTCAGTGCTAGCGCAAGTATATTGATTACAACACCGCTGATGACTTGATTCGCTTTAAATTTAATACTTAATACTGCATGAATTACAGAAAAGCCCATACCGCCGATCATTGCAAATAGTAACGCCACATAAAATAGATTTTCAACGTCTGTACCATAAGCATTCGCGATCAGCACAGCTGACAAAGCCCCAATGAAAGCTCCGAAACCTTGAAAACCTTCAAGTGCCAGATTTGTAATCCCGCTTTTTTCACTATATATACCGCCGATTGCCATGATAAAAAGAGGCAGAGCGAAGGATAATCCATCAATAATAATCGTATCCATTATGATTCACTGTCCTTTCGTTCCACTTCTTTTTCCTTCAAGCTGCTGACCTTATGCTTCAAGTATGCACCACAAGCACTAAACAACAGAATCAATCCGATGATTACAGAAGCAATTTCTTGTCTGATTCCTGCCTGTGAACTCATATACGTGCTTCCCTCATCAATAATGGAAACTAAGAAGGATGAAAAAATAATTCCAATTGGATGAGTGTTTCCTAATAATGCGACCGCAATGGAATCAAAACCGATATTTGATAATACTTTCGGCTGTATGGAAGCAAAATAACCTAAATAATACGTTACACCTGCAAGACCAGCCAAACTTCCTGAAATAACCATCGCTAAGACCGTATTTTTTCCAACCTTGATTCCTGTATATTTAGCTGCATTACGGTTAGATCCTACAGCTTTAATTTCATATCCAACAACGGTTTTATCCATAAGGAACTTGATGAAAATTGCGATGGCAATTGCTAAGATAAAGCCTAATGAAATATCCATTTTTAAATTTGCCAGTTCGACATCCACTAACGTCAAGCGCGCTGCTTCTGTAATATATTTGGATTGTCTTGAAACCGGATCGATATAGTACATATGGATAAAGAAGCTTATGACGTACTGGGCAATGTAATTTAGCATAATAGTAGTAACAACTTCATGAATGTTGAATTTGTATTTTAACCAACCTACTAATCCACCCATTAGACCACCAGCAACGATACCAATCATCAATACAAGTGGTTTTGCAATGAATGCATCCAGCCCACTGTAGCCGACAATGATGGTGGCCAAAAATCCGGAGACAAGCATTTGTCCGGAAACTCCAATATTAAATAATCCTGCTTTGAGGGCAACTGCCACTGCCAAACTAGCAAATATAAGTGGCGTCATGGCATTAAGCAAACTCAAGAAATCTGTCAGCATGCTCTTATAGCCAGCATAGGAAGCTTTCGGAAATATCCCTGCTCCTTGAAACAAATTATAAAATGCTATTATCGGATTTTTGCCAAGTAAAAGGATGACAATAGCCGCAGCAATAAAACTAATTAGAATAGAAAACACAGGAATGGTAATTGGTTGCCATTTCTCATTCCGTATTGGCCATAATAGACGATAACTTAAACTAACTTTCTTTTTATTCTTACTCATGTCTAGCCCCCATCATATATTCGCCAACTTCATTCGTTGTTAATGATTCACTGCTTGCAACTTTTTGCAGTCGGCCATTATAGATCACTCCGATTGTATCGGCTACATTCATAATCTCATCCAGCTCCAGTGAAACGAGCAAGATCGCTTTGCCTTGATCACGTTGTTGAATAATCATATTATGAATATTTTCTATCGCACCAATATCGACTCCGCGTGTTGGCTGAACAAAGATCATAAGCGGGGATTGTAATTCGATCTCACGGGCAATAATTGCTTTTTGTTGGTTACCACCACTCATTGATCGAACTTGCGTGTGAATCCCTTGTCCACTACGAATATCATATTTATCAATCAGCCGACTTCCGAATTGCTCAAATTCCAGGCTTTTTAATATGCCTTTATTGGAAAAAGGCTCTTTATAATATTGCTTCGCACCCAGGTTCGTCGATAAATCAAAGTCTAAAAATAGTCCATATCTTTGACGATCCTCAGGAATATAAGAGATTCCAGTCTCCGTTCTATTTCTAATACTGTCATGCGTAATATCCTTACCATTGAGGAAAATCTTCCCACCACTGGCTTTCGTCAACCCAGCAATGGCATCTGCAATCTCAACTTGTCCATTATCTGCGACACCCGCTATTGCAAATATCTCACCGCCGTGTATCGTAAAGGAAACGTCTTGCACCACTTCAAAGCCGTCCTCATTTTTCACTGTTAAATGTTCAACTTTCAATACTTCCTCTTTGAATTGTGCAGGTGCTTTTTCAGATTCAAAGCTTACCTCACGTCCGACCATTAATTGTGCCATTAAATTGATGGAAGTCGTTTTTACATCTAGTACATCAACTAATTTACCTTTATTTAATACGGCACATCGATCGGCCACTTTTTTGATTTCTTCCAACTTATGTGTAATTAATATGATTGTTTTTCCGCTATTTCGCAGACCTTCGATAATACCTAGCAGAAAATCAATCTCTTGTGGAGTTAGAACTGCCGTTGGTTCATCAAAAATAAGGATTTCAGCTTCGCGATAAAGCACTTTTAAAATTTCTACACGTTGTTGCATCGAAACCGTAAGATCCGCTATTTTTTTCTTCGGATCCACTTCCAAGCCAAAGCTCTTCGACAATTCCTCGATTGTACGATTGGCATTTCGAATATTCACATACGGAAAGAGACCAGCAAACTTGCTGATGGGCTCCATCCCTAAGATGATATTCTCTGTAATTGTATAATCATCGACCAACTTAAAATGCTGATGGACCATTCCTATATTCAGGTTGGCTGCATGGTTCGGTGATTTGATTTGAACCTTCTCTCCACGTATATAGATTTCGCCTTCATCCGGTTCGTACATACCGCTTAAGATACTCATCAATGTTGATTTACCTGCACCATTTTCACCAAGCAGGGCAAATATTTCCCCCTTTTTAATACCGAGGGATACATCGTCATTCGCAACTATTCCAGGAAATCGTTTGGTTATATGTTTCATTTCTACTATATAATCAGACATTATTCTTTCTCCTTCCTCAGCCTGTAATAGGAAAAATAATAGAAGTTCATCATTCCCTGAATAAAAACAACTGTTAGGGTTTTGATAAACTTCTACTAATATTGTGTTTCTAATAAATTTTAAAGTCCTGGAAAATCTTCTGGAGAATGCTCATTGAAGTTAGATGCAGGTACAACCGTACCATCTTTCACTAACTCGTAAGCTTCATCCAATTTACTTAGCGTATCGTCAGATAGTTGATGACGGCCTTCTTCTTTTATATAACCAGTTGAATCTGTATCTGCATGAAGAACCACATTTCCGCCTTCAAATGTTCCATCGACGATAGAATTCAACGCTCTTTCAATATTCATTGCCATGAATTTCACACCAGAAGTTAATACGATATTTTCAGAACCATTAGCACCTTCATCATATTGGTCAACGTCGACACCAATTACTTTCACATCGTCTTTAGCTTCCTTAACTGCTGTGAACACTCCATTACCGGTACCACCTGCAGCTACAAATATGATATCCGCGCCTTCTTTAATCAAGGCATTTCCGATTACCTTACCAGTTGGTTCGTCTGCAAAAGATCCTGCGTAGTTTCCACCAACATCTTCACCTGTTACATCAGTCCCTGCATAACCTGATAGTTCAACAAGTTCAACATCTTTACCATAAACTTTATTAGCATAATTAACGCCTGATTCAAAACCAAATTGATAGTTTACATTGGAAGGATAAGCAATACCATTTACAACGGCTACTTTATTTGTTTTAGTTTCCAGTGCAGCTGCAATTCCTGCAAAGAAACCACTTTCTTGTTCAGCGAAGTTCATCGCATAAATATTATCGAAATCAGTTTGGCCATCTACAGGAGCTGGCTCGGAGTCATTTAAAATGAACATTTTATCAGGATTCTCTACCGCGATGCTTGAAACTCCAGCAAATTGGAATCCAGGTGTTATAATTACATCGTAATCTGCCACGATATCTGCTACCGCTTGAACTGCAGCGGCTGGATCACCAGATTCTTCTCTAACAGCTTTTACTGTTGCATCTGGATGATTTTCGATAAACTGCAAAATTCCATTATAGTTATCTTCATTGAAGTTTCCATCATCAACACCGGAAGGACTTGTTATGATTGCAATTTTCAAACCTTCTTCATCAGCTCCAGCATCCGCTTCATTGTCATTAGCTGAATCACTGCCACAAGCTGCCAAAACAGCTGTTATGAATGCAATTAATAAGATCATTGCGAATTTCTTTGTACTTTTATTCATCGAAATTATCTCCTCTGTTAATCATGATGTTTGTAAAAATTAAAAAAAGCACCGTGTTTTACCGGTGCTTGACTTCAGGAAGGTAGATGGAGATGTGACAGTCTTATCTCAGTTTTATCTCCAAATTTATATACACAACCTCATAGTCAAGCTATTTACGGTAGCTTGGTAGAAACTTTCGGGCCATATCCCCAATATTATACGAGAATGTTTATTTAATTTTTACTAACTTATAGTAACACCATGGCTCGTATTCGTCAATACAAGATACGAACATTAATTAATAATAAACAATAAACGTTCGCGTATTATTCGTAAAATCCTTATTTCATATATAAAAAATAGGTTTTTGGTAAAATATCCTAACATTAAAGATTGATTTATAAGAAATCACTGATTATTTACATAAACTAGAAACTTTCCATAAGTTAAGTGGAGGTCACTTGGAGCAATTCGAGCTGTAAATGTGCGAAGACTGTGAACACTCCCCTAGAAGCGGCACGATACCTATTGACATTTCAACCAATCCTAGCCATAATAGTAAACAATATATTGGAACGTTGATAAAGGATCAGTAAGTAGTCCCTGCTATGAAAGAGAGTGGAATTTATTAGCTGAAAGATTCCATCGTAGACAGCCTGCCGAACCTACCTTTAGAGTCCCATGCCAAAACATGGGCGCCGAACAAGCGTTATTGTTTAAGTGGAATGTGCACAGATTTTGTGCGCCATTCAAGTAATGGTGGTACCGCGGAAGCAAGCCCTTTCGTCCTTATGCTTATAGGATGAATGGGCTTTTTTGTATTTAATTTGATTCCTAACAGTATCTCGTATCTAACATCCTTATGAGAGTTTTATCAGAAATAATAGAGGTGACCATAATGCAAAAACAACGGATTGTAGTCAAAATAGGAAGCAGTTCCCTTACAAATGAAAAAGGGGAAATTGATCAAGAAAAATTGGGAAATCATGTAGATGCACTGGCTATGCTTCGTAAAGCAAATCATGAAGTTATCCTTGTAACTTCTGGCGCCGTTGCTGCAGGTTTCCGGGGACTTGGTTATTCATCTAGACCGGTTACTTTAAAAGGTAGGCAAGCCGCAGCAGCTATTGGTCAAAGTTTATTGATTCAATCTTATCTGGAGAAATTAAGTGCTTATGATATAACAGCAGCATTGCTATTGTTGACAAGAGATGACTTCTCCAATCGTGAACGCTACCGGAATGCGTATGCAACGATAACAGAACTATTGGATAGGGGTATTTTACCAATCATTAATGAGAATGATACCGTATCGATTGCAGAATTGACGTTTGGAGATAACGATATGCTATCCGCTTTGGTCAGTGGCTTTATTCATGCCGACCAACTCATTATTTTAACGGACATCAATGGCATCTATAGTGGAAATCCAAAGACTGATCCTTCAGCGTATAAATATGAATTCATCCAAAAAATATCAAATGAAATGATTCAAGCTGCAGATTCAGGTGGCTCCAAAGTTGGAACAGGTGGAATGAAATCGAAATTAATGGCGGCTAAAACCGCAACATCACTAGGGATTCCTGTCTTTATCGGGCATGGTAAAGGTCCGGATAAACTGATACAAGCCTTAGAAGGAAATGGTGATGGAACTTATATTGCTAGTCATTCCAAGGTACCAATCAACACGAGAAAGCAATGGATTGCGCTCCACTCGGAGTCGACAGGTAAGATTTATATTGACCAAGGAGCGGAGGAAGCAATATCTCAGCGAGGAAGTAGTCTACTCTCTGCCGGAGTAATTAAGAGCAGTGGGACTTTTGAGAAAGGAGATGTTGTCGAGGTCTATGGCATTCATGATTTACTTGGTAAGGGTGAAGTAAGTTGTTCCTCTGTTGAATTAAACAAGGAAATTAAGAGGTACCTGGAACGAGATATTAATGAAATTACACCTTCCATCGAGGTAATCCATCGCGATGGCTGGGTAAGTAAACATAAAATGGGGGAGGTATTATCATGAGTGAAGTGATTCAAAAAGGAAAAGCCGCTAAAACAGCAAGTTACCTTATGTCAGCAGCAACAACGAAAGAAAAAAATGATGCATTAGCATTAATTGCAGAACAACTGATTTTAGACAAGGCTATCATTCTTCAAGAAAATGAAAGGGATCTTGTAGCAGGTAAAGAAAAGGATATTCCTGCATCTGTACTTGACCGGATTATGCTGAATGAAGAAAGATTGGAAGCAATTGCCGCAGCAATCCACCAAATTATTGAGCTCACCGACCCAATAGGTGAAACATTAACAACAATCCCTAAAGAAAATGGATTAACGATCGAAGAAAAGCGTGTGCCAATTGGTGTTGTAGCGATGATTTATGAAGCGAGACCAAATGTGACAGTAGATGCAGCAGCTCTGACATTAAAAACTGGAAATGCAGTAATCCTTAGAGGCAGCTCTTCCGCAAAATATTCCAACATGGCATTAGTCAACTCCATTCATACTGCATTGGAGAAAAGTACACTGCCGGTTCATGCTGTACAATTAATCGAAGATACTAATCGAGAAACAGCGAAGGAATTATTCAATTTAAATGGATATATAGATGTTCTTATCCCAAGAGGTGGTAAGAACCTAATTGATACAGTAGTACGGGAAGCATCCGTTCCAGTAATTGAAACCGGGGCTGGTAACTGCCATGTATTCATCGATAAGACAGCAGAAAAGGAAATGGCAGAACAAATTGTTTTAAACGCAAAACTTCAGCGCCCGTCCGTTTGTAATGCTATCGAATCCCTCTTGATTGACAACACATGGTTCACGAAACATGGGGAGGAACTTTTAAAGAAATTAAGTTCCAATGGGGTTGAGATTTATGCTGGCGAAAACGTGCGTAATGTATATCCTATCGCTAAAGAAGCAACTGCAGAAGACTGGGGCACCGAATACCTCGGATATGCGATCAGCGTGAAATTGGTGGATACAGTAGAACAAGCAATCGAGCATATTAATCAATACGGAACAAAGCACTCTGAAGCTATTATTACAGAAACAGATGCACATGCTGAAAAGTTCTTGCAGCAAGTTGATGCAGCAGCTGTTTATCACAACGCTTCAACCCGTTTTACGGATGGATTTGAATTTGGATTTGGAGCAGAAATCGGGATCAGCACACAAAAATTACATGCTAGAGGACCAATGGGGCTGGAAGCATTAACTTCAAATAAGTTCCAAATCAAAGGGAATGGGCAAGTTAGAAACTAATGAGGTAAGCTAAATTATATGATTTATTCGCATAATAAAAGGTCTCCACTAAGTTCAATAACTTAGTGGAGACCTTTTTTCTTTTGAAATTAGGGAGTGTAAAATAAACTGTGTAAGTGAGAGAGCGTACGGCTCTTGCTTCGCAGTTTATTTTTTTATTGTTAGAATAAACATATAAGATTGGGAGGTTATTCTATTGACTAAGTCAAAGCGAGA
>NZ_JAMBON010000036.1 GCF_023715655.1 Oceanobacillus luteolus
ATCTCGCTTTGACTTAGTCAATAGAATAACCTCCCAATCTTATATGTTTATTCTAACAATAAAAAAATAAACTGCGAAGCAAGAGCCGTACGCTCTCTCACTTACACAGTTTATTTTACACTCCCTACTTATGTAAATAATACTCTTCACATTTGAGGGTTCCCCAAAACGATTCCATCGGTCCATTATCAATACATTTTCCTACTCTTGACATACTGTGAGTCTTTTTTGCCTCGTCAATTCTACGTTTAAACCCATGTGAAGTATATTGGAAACCACGGTCACTATGAATGAGTGGGCGGTCAGTTTCTAATTGATCTGTAGCTTGATCCAGGGTCTTAAATACTAGATTATTATTATTGGAATGTCCTAAAACATAGCTAATAATTGAACCATCATATAAATCTAGAATCGCACTTAAATAAGCTTTCTTTGAAGTACCGTATTTAAACTCGGTAACGTCAGTTACCCATTTTTCATTAGGTTTTTCAGCATGAAATTCCCGATTTAATAAATTTTCTGCAACGTGCTGAGGTTTTGAACGCTTATATCGTGTCTTCTTCCTCCTAATAACAGATTGTATCCCGGCAATTTTCATTAGCCTATAAATTCGTTTATGATTATAACTCTTGCCAAACTTTCGATTGATATTTATCAGCATTCGACGGTAACCATATATACGCTTAACATTCTTATGGATAGCTTTCATTTCCTTAATAATTTCTTCGTTTTCAAGTTCTCGAGAGGAAGGCTTACGGTTTAACCATTTATAATAAGCAGCTCTTGAAACACCTGCAATTTCGCATAACATGACAATGCTGAGTTCCTCATTTTCATAAAGTTCTTTAATTGCAATATATTTATCTTCAAATCTTACTTGACTTATTTTCGCCTCCTTTCGATCTCCTCTAACTTTTTTAAGAATGCATTCTCGGCACGTAATCGTTCATTTTCTTTTTCAATTCGGCGAATCTCTAACTTCATTTTTTCTTCAGAAGTTAATTCTTCTTCGTTCTTCGAACGCCCTCTACGATCCTTCAACGCATCCCAACCGCCATCTTCATATTTACGTACCCATTGATAAACTTGTTGATATGATACTTGATGTTTTTCAGCTGTATCTTGATAATTCTTTCCGTTACCTAATGCATCTTGTACTATCTCAATACGTTCATTCAAAGTCGTTTTTCGTCCTTTAGTCATAGAGCTTGTCCTTCCTTTTCCTGTATCTTTTAATTCTCTATGACCATTATACTTTTTAATCCATCGGTGGAATACCCCACTACTAGATATGTCATACTTTCGAAGGACTTCATTTTGAGAGTACTCCCCTGACAAATAATCTTTAACTGCAGCTACCTTTAATTCCTTTGAATACCGTTTCCAAGTTCTTGAATCAGCTAATCCTTCCTTTCCATATCTATCAAACTTTTCAATCCACCTATACAAGGTATTCTTATTAATTTTATAGTTTGAAAATATTTCTGAAAAAGAATATTCTCCAGATTTATAAGCCATGATTACTTCATATTTAAATTCAACTGAATAGTAAATATTGGACATAAAAAAACTCCCCCAAAGTAAACAGATTTTTATTTTTTAATCTGTCTACTTAAAGGGGAGCATATCACTATGTTGGATGTCTCTTTCATAGTTATTCTATATGGTATGTCTTTAATCGGATGACTGCTTTAAACAAGTCACCATCGATGTGAAGAGAAAATATTCCACCTTGCAGCTCGATTAAACTTCTTGCAATCGACAATCCGAGGCCGCTGCCTTCAGTAGTCCTAGATTCATCTCCTCGTTTGAACCTTTCCATCAACTCGTCGGCTTTGATGTTCAATTCTGTAGCGGAGATATTTTTGAATTCAATTTGAATTTCTTCTCCCACATCTTCAATATCAATATACACCCTGGAACCTTTCAGCGTATATTTAAATATATTTGATAGTAAATTTTCAATGGAACGCCAGAGCAATCTTCCATCTGCTGTAACATATACTTTATCTTCGGGATGGTTCATTTTAAATGTTAGGTTGTTTTCTTCAATTTTATCCGCTACTTCTCCTAATCCTTGGGTGAGCAGGGATAAGACATCAATCTTTTCAAGCTGTACGGGAATATCACCACTGGATGCTTTCGCTGCATCAAATAAATCATCTGTTAAACCTTTTAGCCTTTTCGCTTTTTGGTCGAGAACCTCCACATAATCTTTCGCTTTCCCGGGATCTTCTTCCTGCTTTAACAGATCCACATACGTAATGATCGAAGTGAGTGGAGTTCGAATATCGTGGGACACATTTGTAATCAGCTCTGTTTTTAACCTTTCGCTTTTCAGCTCATTATCCACAGCGTTCTTTAATCCATCTGTGATGGTGTTGACATTTTCCGCTAACCTCGCAAATTCGCCTTTACCTTCCACATGAATACGATGATGGATATTACCTGCTTTAACTGCTGCAACACCATCTTGAATGGTTTGGAATTCTTTTACTTTCTTATAAGCGAACCAAGCTGCAATTCCAATGGTTACAGGGAACATGAAGAATGTGGCGGCAATCAGCACAGGGTATCCGATGACGATGAGTACGGTCTTGATTCCAATATTGCCACTTCGATACACATTGGCTATGAATTGGGCTAAACGATAGATGACTTGATAAAATAATGTGTGCTTAATCAACGTATGGTTTTTAAAGTGTTTAACAAGTGACAAGATGAGTACGAAACCAATTACTGCAATTAGAATAATCATCGGAATGATGGATTGATGATTGATTTCAAGTAGAAAGTCCAATAATACGACGAATAACGAGATTAGTGAAAAGCAGAATATAACATTCAAATCGTTGTATAATTTATCGACAAAATGAAAGTGGATCTCCTTGTCTTTAAAGGATCTTCTGCCAATTACTAAAGCAAGATATATGAATGAAAAGATAAACCCGGGCATGAACAATGTAAGTTTAAATAAGTTTTCTGCAGCGATTTCACTATTTGCTTCCCATTGTGCTAATCGTGGAGCTAAAAATTCTTCGGTGTAGCCAAAATAAATAACCGTATTTTCCGGATTTAGTTGGTCTGTCCGTTCTGTAAGCCAGTGTATATATTGGCTTTTATTCGTTTCTCTAGGATAGGCTTCCAAGTTGTAATCCTCATAAATAAAGTACGAAGGGAGCGCTTCGAAATCATCAGAACCTTCCAGTTTTGTGTTACTGAATTCTTTTGCACCATCTGTAGCATAGAAAAGTGGTTCCTCCACATTTTTTAGACGCTGCAATATTTTATGATATTCTCTCAGCTCATCCTGGATGAGTTGTTCTCTTGTAGATGAGATTTCTTCAGCATATTCTTTTTTGAATGTTTCATACTGCTGTTTTTCTGATTGAAAATCATCTTCATTTGAACGGTTTAAATACAGGTATTCTGAGAATAGCTCATCTTCTACTTCTTTCCATTCGTATTTATCAATCGATCCTCCATCTAAAATATGTTCCTCATTTTTATATTCCGTCATAAGACTGGTTAGGTCGTCGATCGACTGTAAACTTTCCTCCATATATGCACCACTTTGGAAATAACTCTTCTGCAGTACACTACTATATGGAACGGTCACTATATTGACTAGTGAAGCGATGACTCCTGTAAAAAAAGCAATCATAATGAAAAAGACGATTACTTTTGTAGTATTAGAATGACTATATTTTTTCAACTTTATATCCAACTCCCCAAACGACTTTTAAATATTTCGGCTCTTTCGGATTGATTTCGATTTTCTCTCGGATTTTCCGGATGTGCACGGCTACGGTATTCTCTGGTTGGTAGGCTGGCTCGTTCCAGACTTTTTCATAAATTTCTTCAATGGAAAATACCCGTCCAGCATTTGCAGTAAGCAGTGTCAGGATCTTGTATTGGACAGGTGTAAGATGAACTTCTTTTCCATCTGCCGTAATGCTTTTTCTTTCGTCGTCAATCACAAGGCCACCCGTTTGATAGACGTTGTCGTTCTGTTCGAGACTTCCTAAAGTAGTGTATCTTCTTAAGTTTGCTTTTACCCTTGCAATCAGCTCCAACGGATTAAATGGCTTCGTAATATAATCATCTGCACCTAAATTCAACCCAAGGATCTTGTCTGTATCCTCCGACTTTGCTGATAACATGATGACAGGTATATTTTTTTCTTCGCGAATTTTTCGTGTGGCCTTCATACCATCCATTACTGGCATCATGATATCCATAATAATTAAATGAATTTCATTACTTTCGATGATTTCGATAGCTTCTCCACCATGAAAAGCTTTAAAAATCGTATATCCTTCATTTTCTAAATAAATCCCAATTGCCTCAACGATTTCCTTATCGTCATCACAAATTAAGATGTTCATGAACGTCACTCCTACATCAATTTTCAGGGGCCTTTTCTCGAGCTGTCATCATCATAACAACTAAATCTTAATAATCAACGAATCTATTTCTTAAGGTTTTCTTATCATTCTGCTCCTACTTCAATCTTAAGGATTTATTAAGAATTGTATACAGCTTTTCTTAAGTATTGTTCTCTATGCTTATTTTAACAATAGTTAAGGGGAATGAAATCATGGAAGGAAAACAAATATATCTTTTATTAACGGATACAGGAACTATATTTACGAGGTTAATCAAAGCTTTTACGAAAGCACCATATAATCATGCCTCGATTGCTTTGGATAAAGAATTAAGAGAGGTATATAGTTTTGGCAGGAAGCAGCCCAGAAATCCATTCCGTGCTGGACTTGTCAAAGAAGATACTTCTTCAATTCTGTTTCGTCGTGCGAAATGTGCCGTCTATTCTTTAACAGTAACGGTGGAACAGTTTGAAAGGATTCAAGATTGTATTCAAAAAATGTACAAACAAAAGGAGGACTATCACTATCATCTGGCAGGATTATTTGGTGTTATGCTTAACAAGCCCATCAAAAAGAAAAATGCGTTCTTCTGTTCTCAATTTGTTGCAACTGTCTTAAAGGAATGTGGAATAATTGAAGTCGAGAATGACCTATCCCTAATCAAACCGTCGGACTTACCATTCACTGTTACATTCGAGGTGGTGTATCAAGGAAGGTTGTCGAACTATACGAATGGGTTCGATACAGAATTTGTGGCGAAGCATCGGCTTGCAACTACGATGGAAGCCTGATCGAGAAGTGATAATCAAGATGGAATTTCTATTAGTAGAAAGAAAAATAGGACCTCCAGTCTTCTGAGGGTCCGTTTTACTTGATTCAATCAGCTAAAACTTGTTCTTTCTCTTTACTCATTGCCATAAACAATATCATTGCGATAATACATGCTGTCCCAATCCATTGGAAACTTCCGAAAGGCTCTTGCAGCCAAAAAACAGTCGTCAAAACAGCAGCAACTGGCTCCAAACTACCGATTAAACTCGTTTCCTTCGGTGATAGGCTATGTAAACTTTCGATAAAAAACCAAAAGGCGATCATCGTACCAAAGATGATGACAAAAATTAAATACACATAACCTTCAAGTGGCAAACTGAGGAAGTCCATTTTCCACGGTGGATGTACAAAACTCAATGACATCCCTCCAATGATCATCGCCCAGCCAACAATCACCAGCGAGTCAAAATAGGCGAGGAGGGAAGCGGCGTATAATGTATAGAATGCTAATGCCACGCCTGATAAAATCCCCCATATAATCGCGGGAGCAGGAACTGATAGAGTGGATAGAGATCCATTCGTTAACAATAGGAAGCAGCCGCTTAATGATAGAAATACGGTGATGAAGTCCTTTTGCCTTAGTTGCATTTGTTTCCTTATCAGTAAGTACACGATAATCATTATTGGTGCTTGATATTGCAACAGGGTGGCTACAGCTGCATTTCCATGATTAATCGAAGCCATATAGGTATATTGGACCGCCAGCATGCCAAATAGGCCAAATACTAACAATTGAAAAGCATTACGTTTATTTTTCCACACCTCAACTATTTGTTTGCGGTCCCTAGTCAAGTACTGTATGAGTAAAAGTAAAGAGCCGGCAATTAAAAGCCGTGCAGTGACTAGCCACTCCACGTCAATCTGGAAGTCTTGAAAAAGCTTTTGTGCGACTGTCCCCCCGACTCCCCAAAATGTTGCCCCTGTAATAACAAAGAAAAACCCGATATTTCTATTCTGTCTTTTCACTTTGCGCATTCTCCATTACTTTATATTGGGACAAGTAAAATTTGAATCTATCCCTGAAAACCAACTATTGTTTATTGTCGATAATCGCTATGGTGCAGCGTGAGACACAGATCAACTTTCCTGTCTCTTCATCTGTGATTTTAATGTCCCACACATGTGTCTTTCTTCCAAGATGTAAAGGTGTACCAACTGCTTTCACTTTTCCTTCCCGCATGCTTCGAATATGATTCGCATTGATTTCCAATCCAACTGCCGCCTTATTCTCTGCTTTTACCAGGTTGAAGCTTCCGACACTTGCAACGGTCTCTGCGAGTACAACCGATGCACCTCCATGGAGCAGTCCATATGGCTGTCTCGTCGGTCCATGGACAGGCATGGTTGCGACAACCTTTTCTTCGGTAATTTCCACAACTTCAATTCCAATTGCTTCCATGATCGTCTCCATAATAAGCCTCCCATTATTATATTTATACTAATATTAACCTTTGAAATCGATATAGTAAAACATTTAGAAAGTTCAATTAAATAATCTTGTTTAATATGGAAACTACATTCGTTATACTTAGGTAAATGACATATTAAAAAGGACGATTGCCAATGGCGAAGATTTTAATTATAGAGGATGACTCCAAAATTGCATCTCTATTACAGAACCATTTAAAGAAATATGGATATGATGCGATAGTCGCGAGGAATTTTGATGGAATTACTGAGGAATTCAAGCAGGCACAACCGGACCTTGTTCTACTCGATATCAATCTGCCGAGTTATGATGGATATTATTGGTGCAGGCAAATCAGACAGTTTTCAACATGTCCTATTCTATTCCTCTCTGCCCGTTCAGGAGAAATGGACCAGGTGATGGCGTTAGAGAATGGCGGAGATGACTTTATTACGAAACCTTTTGCGTATGAAGTAGTCATCGCAAAGATTCGGAGCAGCTTACGCAGGGCATACGGAGAATATGCACCAAAGATCGAAGAACGTACAATCGAAATGGATGGTTTGACTCTATACATGGAAAGACTGGAACTAGAAAAAGAAGATCATGTTATTACATTGACAAAAAAAGAGGCGGTGCTCCTTGAGATGTTGATGAATCGTTTTCCACGGATCGTCTCAAGAGAACTGCTGTTGGAGAAATTATGGGATGACCAGTCCTTTGTTGATGAAAATACATTGAATGTGAATGTTACTCGAGTGAGGAAGAAGCTTCAGGAGTTAAATATTCACAATGCAATTGAAACGATTCGTGGAGCAGGATACCGTCTTGTTCCGAACTGGAGAACCCACCATGATTAAGCTATTTCTCCGCGATCAGTTTCCGCTTATTTTAATAAATGTACTTCAACTTGTTATTATCCTGATAGTTCTTTGGGTTAGTGGGTTCCAAGAACGCTCACTGATCTTTTATACTCTCTTTTTAGGAACTTTCTTTTTAACGGTTTACTTAGTTTATCGTTATGTAACGTTACAAGCTTTTTACCGGCGCTTGGCAAATCCAATCGGACATCTGGACGAAGTCTTTGAAACGTTGGACGGGGCACCACTTTCAACAGCACTCGGGCGGTTGCTTAAAGCACAGCATCGCTTGTATATCGAGGAAATTGAGCGGGCAGAGATAAAGCGGAACGAACATGTAACTTTTATCAATCAATGGGTGCATCAAATGAAGACACCACTATCAGTCATTGAGTTAATCATCCAGGACTATGATGACGACCAGCTACTGAGTATAAGAGAAGAAACCGACAAACTCGAAAAGGGTTTGGAAATGGTTCTATATGCTGCCCGATTGGAAGTATTTGAACAGGACTTCCATGTAAAGCCTGTACCGCTGAAGAAAGTGGTTGAACAAGTAATACATGAAAATAAACGGTTGTTTATTAAGAACAAAGTATATCCAGAAGTGCATATCTCAGATCTCACTGTTGAATCTGACGAGAAATGGTTAGTCTTTGTGGTGAATCAAATTATAACGAATGCAGTAAAGTATTCAGCTGGAATAGGGGATAAGGTCTATATATTTGAAGAACAACATTCTAATGGGACACGATTAATTATTAAAGATAATGGGATAGGTATTCCTAATTTCGACTTGAAACGTGTGTTTGATCCGTTCTTTACCGGTGAAAATGGAAGAACCTTTAAAGAATCGACAGGAATGGGCCTGTCACTGGTTCGAGATGTGTGTGATAAGTTGGGACATGATGTAGTCATTGACTCTATAGAAGGAGAAGGAACAAGCGTAATTTTAACATTCAGCAACAACCTTACATAAGTGTAAGGTAAATGAAAGCTTGACCGATGTTTAAATTTCCTCTTTTCTTTTACACTAGTTGTAGAAGGAAGGGGTTTTTTTATGGATATACTAAAAATGAAAAATATAAGTAAGGTGTATGATGGAAAAGTTGCCCACAAGGCATTGGAAGATATTGATTTGTCCATTGAGGAAGGTGAATTTGTTGGTATTATGGGGCCTTCAGGAAGTGGGAAGTCAACTTTATTAAATATGGTTGCCACAATCGATGAACCTACATCGGGGTCTATTCAAGTGAACGGCAAGGACCCACTTCGTCTCAACCACAATGAACTGGCTGTATTCCGCCGAAGAGAGTTGGGATTCGTTTTTCAAGATTTTAATTTATTGCCTACTTTAACCGTTGAGGAAAATATTGTACTTCCACTTACTTTGGAAGGTGTACGTATAAAGGAAATGGAGAAACGTGTAGTTGCCGTAGCGGAAAAGTTAGGCATACATCCGATATTAAAAAAACGGACATATGAAATATCTGGAGGTCAAGCACAGCGTGTGGCAATTGCTCGTGCCATCATTCATCGGCCGAAAATGGTACTTGCGGATGAACCGACGGGAAATCTAGATTCTAAAGCGTCCAGGACGGTGATGACAATGCTGGAGCGGATAAATAAGGAAGACCAGACAACGATGATGATGGTAACTCATGATCCGGTTGCCGCAAGCTATACAGAACGTGTCGTCTTTATTAAAGACGGTAAGCTATTTAATGAGATTCATCGTGGAGATAATCGTCAAGCATTCTTCCAGAAAATCATTGATGTGTTATCGCTGTTGGGAGGGGATGCAAGTGACCTTTCGTCAATTCGCGTTTAATAATGTATTACGGAATAAACGGATTTATGCAGCGTATTTCCTGAGTAGTTTATTTTCTGTCCTAGTTTTCTTCGTTTATGCGATTTTCGCTTTTCATCCAGGGTTGACGGAAGTACATCCAGGAGTGGCTACAGGATTGCATTTCGCCGAGGCGATCATTTATATATTCTCCTTTATTTTTGTTCTAATATCGATGAGTGCCTTTCTTCATTCCAGGAAGAAAGAATTCGGTCTCATGGTAATGCTTGGCATGACGAATCAACAATTGAGAAAGATGGTCTTTTTAGAAAACGTGTTGATTGGATTCGTCGCAACTATCGGGGGAGTTGGAATCGGTCTCGTTTTTGCGAAGCTTATTTTGATGATGGCGGAGTCTGTGCTGGAATTAAGGGCTCCCTTGCCGTTTTATATGCCATGGCAAGCAATGCTCTTAACATGTGTAGCTTTCTTGTTGTTATTTGTAGTAATCTCCTTTTGTACGGTTTGGATTCTGAAAGGAAATAAATTAATAGATTTAATTAAAGGTAGTGCAGTACCTAAAAAAGAGCCAAAAGCGTCTGTATTATTGTCTGTTTTAGCTGCTCTATTATTGGCGGTAGGATATGGAGTTGCATTATCTGTAAAAGGTGAAGCTGTAATCTTCGCGATGATTCCGGTGACTACTATAGTGATTATTGGTACGTATTTCCTGTTTACACAGTTAAGTGTATTTATCATTCACCGGTTAAAAAATCGTAAGTCACTGTTTTGGAAAAAAACGAACCTCGTTTTATTCTCTGATTTGTCAAACCGCATGAAGGATAATGCACGGACTTTCTTTTTCGTAGCTATTGTTTCTACAGTTGCTTTTACTGCCATTGGCTCTCTTGTTGGTTTTCGGTTTATGTTTACGAATTCTCTTGTCGAAGAGCGTATCTTTGCATTGGAATATTACTCTGCATCGGGAAATGAACAAGAGATAGAGCACCTTCAAACAATAACTTCAGAGTTGGAAGGGACGCCATACACTAATGCCTCTCTTCAAATTAAAAACGTCGAAATACCTAGTTTGGCTACAGAGTATCAACCTCTAACTGGCATCATCTCTGAATCTGAATTCAACGCATTAGCAAAAGCGGGAGGTCAGACAGAAGTACAGGTGGAATTAGATGGAAATGAGGCTGTTTATTATTATTTTGAACATCCTGTAGTGGATGCGAACAGGGAGATTGAGGTAGAAAATGAACGAACCGTAGATTTAATCGACACGGAAATACATCAAATATCTACCCTAGGTTCTACTTTAATCCGTACGTACGACGATTACTTTATTGTGGATGATCAATTTTTCAATGAAATAACGGAGTACGAAAGAGAAAGTTATCATGTGTTTCATGTGTCAGACTGGAAAGCTACAGCAGATATCGGTATGAACTTGCTGAATGAATTTGAAGTGGATGAAACGCGTGGTTATGGTGATAATTTTTACATTCAAAGTTTAGGTCATGACTGGAGTGTAATGAACCAATCCCTCGGAGCAACATTATTTATTGGGTTATTCATCGGAGCCGTATTTTTCGTAGCAGCCGGCAGTTTCTTGTACTTCCGATTATATGCTGATTTGGAAAGTGAACAACAGAAATTCGCAATGATCAATAAAATAGGTTTGACGGAAAAGGAATTATCAAAAGTATTGACGATACAGTTGGCTTTGCTGTTCTTTATTCCGATTTCGGTTGCATTGATTCATGGTGCAGTGGCTCTCACTGCCCTTAAAAATATGTTTGATTACAGCATGCTTCAAAGCTCAGTCCTTGTATTAGGAAGCTTTACTCTAGTTCAAATTATTTACTTTATCTTTATCCGTCACAATTATATTCGAAGGATAAAAAGCTATATAACGAATTAAGTAAAAGAACATGGAAGAGTACAACTCTCCATGTTCTTTTTTATATAGGCAAATGAATGGCATTGTGAAAACAGTATACTATACTTGATATAAGGCAGCTTTTATATAGTTTCTGTAAGATGAAGGTGATTTATTTTTTTATAGGAAAGGGATAGATATAAATGAAATTAAGTATATTAGATCAAGCCCCAATCACAAAAGGAAATAAAGCAGCGGACGCATTGAAAAAGTCGGAAGAATTGGCTGTGTTGGGCGATGAGCTGGGGTATCATCGTATGTGGTTGGCTGAACATCATAGTACGAATACTTTAGCAAGTTCTGCCCCTGAAATCATAGCTGCCCACTTAGCGGCAAAAACGAAAAATATCCGGATTGGTACAGGTGGCGTCATGATGATGCATTATTCGCCTTTGAAGCTTGCAGAAGTATTTAAGACGTTGAGCGGTTTCTCACCAGGGAGAATTGACTTTGGTGTTGGACGTGCACCAGGCGGTGATAATTATTCTATGTATGCTTTATCGGAAGGCCGTCAGCCGATGGTACATAATATGTATGAGAAATTTGATACTGCATTACAGCTGATTAACGATGAAATCCCGGAAGATCCGTTATACCACAACATCATTGCAACTCCATACGATATCACTCTTCCAGAAGCTTGGATGCTCGGTTCTACAGGTAATAGTGCCAGAGAAACAGGGTTAAGGGGAGTAGGTTATTCTTATGCCCAATTTTTCACTGGAGAAATGTCAAAAGCAATTTTTGATCTATATAAAAGCAGTTTTGTCCCTTCCAGTTTTATGGAAAAGCCACAAATTAATGTTTGTTACATGGTTACTACTGCTGAAACGAAGGAAGAAGCGGAATATGAGGCAAAACCACAAGATATATGGCGTCTTCTATTTATGAGAGGGAAAAATATGCAGGTGCTTACACCGGAAGAAGCAAAGGACTATCCTTTAACGGAAATGGATAAAATGACGATTCAAGAAAATCGAAAACAGCATATTGTCGGTGAAGTGAAGGAAGTTGCAGCATTTTTACAACAACAGCAAGAAGAATATGGGTTTGATGAAACGATGATTGTAAGTATTCCACACTCGCAAGAGAAGCGGCTGGAAGTGTATCGATTGTTGGCGAGGGAATTATTATAAAAGTAGTGAACATCATTATAAAAAGGTAAGCTGTGCAAAAATGGCAAACAGCTTACCTTTTTACCCTTACTCCCTCAAAAGTCTGAGGGAGTTTAAAATCACGATAAGCGCAGCACCTGTATCGCTGAGAACGGCCATCCAGAGTGTCAGCCAGCCTGGAAAAATAAGAGTCAAAGCAATAAATTTTACAATTAGAGAAAACCAGATGTTTTGCTTAATAATCGTTAATGCTTTCCTACTTAATTTAACGGTGTGTGGCAACTTTTCCAGATTATCTGCCATAAGGACAATATCTGCTGTCTCCATTGCTGTGTCGGTTCCTGCGCCACCCATAGCAATCCCTAAATCAGCGGTTGCGAGTGCGGGAGCATCATTGATTCCGTCACCAACCATAGCGACTTCATGACCTTCTTTTTGTAATTGATGAATGGCATCAACTTTATCCTCCGGTAATAGTTCTGCAAAGTAGCGATTGATACTCGATTCTTTTGAAATCACTTTGGCAGTACCTTCATTATCACCTGTTAACATCACAAGTTGATTCACTCCAACTTGCTTCAAACCATGTAATGCTTTAACAGTAGTAGATCGAATCGTATCAGCAACAGAGATGATTCCCATTATTTCATGTTCTGTACCTATCATTACTACTGTTTTTCCTTGTGTTTGTAGATGCTCTACCTGCGTCCTAACATGGTGGATAGGTACATTCATTTCTTCAAACAGTTTTATATTACCTGCATAATGGAATTCTCCATTGATTATTGCTTGCACACCTTTACCAACGATGTTTTTGAATGATTTTCCACTTTTAGCCTGGACTCCACTATCTTCGGCATATTCAACAATAGCTTTTGCGATTGGGTGTGTGGAGTGATTTTCTAATGTAAAAGCTAGTGATATTAATTCATCTTCAGAAGTAGTTAGCGTTATAATATCAGAGACTTTTGGTTTACCTTCTGTTAATGTACCTGTTTTATCAAATGCAATTGCATCAATTGCACCAGCTTTCTCAAGAAAGGTCCCACCTTTGATTAAGACACCGTTCTTTGCAGCATTTCCAATCGCCGAAACTATGGCGACTGGGGTAGAGATGACAAGTGCACACGGACAGGCGACTACCAATAATGCTAAACCTTTATAAAACCACTCTCCCCAAGTCCCAAAGCCGAATAGGGGTGGTAGCACAATCACTGCTAATGCCAATAAAAAGACAATCGGAGTATAAATACTGGCAAACTTATCGACAAATGCTTGGGTAGGTGCCTTTTGCTCCTGAGCTTCTTCAACTAAGTGAATGATTTTTGATAGACTTGTATCTTCAACTAGCCTAGTGACTTTCACCTCAATTGAACCACTTTCATTAATCGTACCTGCATATACCGAATCTCCAGCTGATTTATCAACGGGTATGGATTCCCCGGTGATAGGCGCTTGGTCCACACTTGTCTCGCCTTCAATGATCTCACCGTCTAAAGGGATTCGATCTCCAGGCTTAATGACAATAATCTGACCGACAGATACTTCTTCTACAGGCTTTTTAACCATATCAGATCCGATCAAAACCCATGCTTCGGATGGTGCCAAATCCATGAGGTTACGGATAGAGCTTCTAGTTTGCTCGATGGATCTGGTTTGCAGTGCATTACCTAAGGCAAATAGCCAGACGACAGTTGCACCTTCAAACCATTCTCCAATCAAAGCAGCACCAATAACAGCTGCAGACATTAAAACGTTCATATCCAGTGAACCGCTTTTTACCGCGTAATAAGCACTTCTTACAGGTTTATAGCCGCTTACAACAATGGCAATTGAGTATAAGATAGTGGTGATAAATGCGGATACACCGCTATAAGAGCCAATAAAGCCAAGTGCAATCAATATACCAGAGAAAGCTATTAAGCCATACCCCTGATTATTATTTGTAGTATCCCTAGTATCACTGCTTTTTCTGATTGGTGATGCTTTAAATCCAATTTTAGCAACCTCGGAAATAATATCATCAACACTGTTCTCATGCTCCACCTTCATTTTTCCAGTGGAAAAATTGACCGTAACACTATTCACTGCAGGGACGGTATGTAAGTGATTTTCGATACTTTTCGCACAACTGCTGCAATCCATTCCAAGTACATCGTATGTTCTGATATTACTTTTTTCAATCAGCGGTTCCGCAGAAAAACCTAACTTTTGGATTTCATTTTCCACTCTATCAAGAGAAAGGGCGTTGCTTCCTATGATCTGTAATTTTGCAGTGTTGTAATTTACTTTAGCTTCTTGAATATCATTAAGGCGGTTAAGGCCTTTTTCAATCGTTAAGGCACATGAAGGACAATCCATTCCATAAATCCGGTATTCAATCTTTTCAGCTTCTGTAACCGATGGGCCGTTGTTTGATGTTTTTTCAACCTCATTGTTGCAACAATCCATTGGGCCCGGAATACCATCATTGTCAGTACTACTACAACACGATGAATTTGTTGCAGTAACAGCTATTCCATTGACCGACTTTTGACTGCTGCAACAACTATTTTGATCTTCCATGGTCTTCATTTCATTGTTTGTACCACAGCATTTATCCGCCATCTATATCACCCTTTTCAATCGATGTGACTATCACAACAAGCAATATCTTTATGAACATCTTCAAGCACTACATCAAACATCGTTAATAAATCACGTACTAATTGATTACGCACACGATAGTGTACATATTTTCCTTCTTGTCTTCCGACAATAAGTCCGCACCCTCTTAAACATGCGAGATGTTGGGATATATTTGACTGATTGCCTTCAAGCTCCTCAACAATTTGGGAAACTGTTTTTTCCTCTTCTTTAATACTTTCAAGTATCTGAACTCTTGTCTTATGAGAAAAGCCTTGCAGAAACTTCATCTTTGTATCTATATCAACTTTTAACATCTACATCCTCCATTCATATTAGAACTTACTAATATGTTTTGTTAGTATCATATTAGTAAATTCTAATATGTAAGTCAAACTTCTATTTTTGAACATGCTTTGAACAATCCCTTTTATAAAGCTATAAATAAAAGTTTGATGGTAAAATTAAGATTATCTAAAGAATGGAGAGGTGTTCTAATGAAAAAATCACCGTTTAAATTAATTGTGATTGCAACATTGATCATTGTTGCATTAGTTGTTGCTTTAGTCGTCATCAATAATAATAAATCTGATTCAAATGAAGAAGTGACATTTGAAAAACAACCATCAATCGAAGGGCAACCTACATTAGGTGATGAGAATGCACCTGTAACAGTAGTAGAATTTGGAGATTATAAGTGTCCTGCATGCAAGGCTTGGGGAGACAGTGTTTTCCTTCAGTTAGTAAATGACTATGTTCATACTGGAAAGGTGAAATTTTCTTTTATTAACGTGCTATTCCATGGAGAAGAGTCTGAATTGGGGTCCTTAGCAGCTGAAACGATTTATAAACAAAACCCGGATGCCTATTGGGAGTTTCATTTAAAACTTTTCGACGCACAACCAAGCGATGATCATAATAGCAAATGGCTTACGATGGAAAAAGTAATGGAAATAGCAAATGGAATTCCTGAAATTGATGCAGAGGATTTAGAAGCACAGATTGAAAACAATTCCGAAATGGATGAAGTGAATAAAGACACTGAATTAGTAACCGAATTCAACGTGGAACTTACACCTACTATCATGGTAAATGAAACGATGATAGAAGATCCATTCGACTACGAGGCAATTAAAGAAGCAATAGAAAGCGAACTAGAGGAAAATTAAGATGATGAAAATAGACTTGTCACAGTATACACTTTATACAGCTTGGCTAGTGTCTATCGTAGCTACACTCGGCAGTCTTTACTTTAGTGAAATTCGAGGCTTTATTCCATGCGAACTTTGTTGGTATCAGCGGATATTGATGTACCCTTTGGCGGTGATTCTCGGAATAGCAACATTCCAAAATGACCGTTCGGTTAAGAAATATATATTGCCACTGGCAGTGATTGGCTGGTCCATTTCGCTCTTTCATTATTTACAGCAGAAAGTTCCGGGTTTTGCAGCAATAAAGCCATGCGCTAGTGGTGTGCCATGCAGTGCTGAATACATTAATTGGCTAGGATTTATTACGATTCCGTTCTTAGCATTAATCGCATTCACCTTAATTGTAGTGTTCATGCTATTAACTCGAAAAGCGCGATGAAATTCGTTTATCCTTAACTAAACTGTAAGTGTCACATAGAGTAAACTGGGAGGGGGAAGTCTATGAAAGAGTGGCAAGGTTCCGCTGGTATTTGTCTTAATGAGATGGGAGAACTATTAATGGTGCTACAAGGGACTCCCGAAGAGGAAAAAACTTGGTCTGTCCCATCCGGAGGTAAGGAAAAAGACGAAACGTACGAAGAATGTTGCATGAGGGAAATTGCGGAAGAGACAGGATATGAAACAGAAATCATTGAAAAGATTAAGGTGAAAAAAGAAAAATATCCTGAGTTTGATATTTCCGTTGAAGTCCATTATTTTTTGGTTAACATTATTGGCGGAAGAAGAATAATCCAAGATCCGGACCATCTGATTCACGACATTGCTTGGAAGAGCGTACATCAGCTAGAGACGTTGAAATTATCCTTTCCTGAAGATAAAGACTTTTTGAGAGATTACATCAAGAGACATTCGACTTTAAGGGGAAAGCAAAGTAGAGAACAGGCATAAATGGCCTGTTCTCATTTCCATGAAGGAAAAAGCTGTTCCCTCACGAATGCGCGAATCGAATGGATACTGGAATTATCCCTGCTCGGATGCACTCGGTTGGTCAGAAGGATCATATACATGTTTTGCTTTATATCCATCCAGATTGTTGTGCCTGTAAATCCATAGTGGCCAACAATAATACTTTCTTCACATTCGTGATAGATTTGCCATGCCAAACCTCTAGCTTCGTTCAATCCTCTTGTATAATTGAAAAATGAGCTGGCAATCAAATCTTTGGGAATAATGGATTTTTCATCATGTTTTAAGGCATCTAAGATCATGCTGCACATTTTACCAAGATCTTTTGCTGTAGAGAAAGTCCCGGCATGACCTGCAATTCCTCCCAGTAGTTCTGCATTTTCATCATGGACAATTCCCCGCTTAACCATTTTTCGATCAGGAAGATATTCTGTTGCAACGACACGGTCAATTAAACTGCTGTCAGGATTAAAAGTGGTATCCATCATTCCTAGAGGCTTCCATATTTCTTTTTTGAGAAATGCATCAAGACTCATTCCAGCAGCCTTTTCAATCATGTCCCCCAACAATACAAAGCCACGGTTACAATATTTCACTTGTTCGTTTGGAGGATAAGTTAAGCCATCAGCCAATATTCCTTTTAAGATGGTTTCTTTATCTTGACCGTATTGTATCAGATAGGTCCGTTCAGAGAGACCTGAAGTGTGGGTCAATAACTGTAAAAGGTTGGTATCTTGAAGTGTTGCATTAATATGGTAATCGTAGAAGTGGGGTATTCGATGTTGGAGTGTAATTAATTTCTGATCTAATAAAAGCATGGTTGCCGGCCAAGCAGCGATTATTTTAGTTAGAGAAGCAAGGTCAAAAATTGAATCTTTCTTCATCGGAACTTGAACAGGGGTAATTTGGGCATAGCCGTACTCTTTATGAAAAAGCACGTTTTTATCCTTTGCAACTAAGATGACAGCTCCAGGGATTTTCTTTGATTCTATGGTCTCTTTCAGGAAGGAATCAATGCTTTTCATGGTTTCATCCATGTTCATTTCAGACTCATTGCTAACCAATGTTAGTCCTCCTAGTACTATAAAAATCGTTTTCTTATTTCAGGAGATGGTATGGCACAGTTGTCTTTTCTCCCAAACCATTTGTATCGATTTTTAGCGAATTTGTCATAGAAAAAGTCCCGAATTGGACGAGGCAGAATAATGAAGATATAACATAGTTTCCATAAACCCTTTAACTGTTTAGCAATCTGTAAGGTGGCAGTCGATTTCTGATAAGCTCTTTCTCCTGAGATAAGTACAATGCTATCGTTATCTTCAGGAATAAGGTGTGATGCTAAAAGTTCTTTGCCTGTTTCACTTTGTAGAGAAGCAAAATTAAAAACAGCTTGAGGATCCCGCTTTATAATGAATTGCACACTACGATCGCAAAAATTGCATTCTCCATCAAATAGGATAATCTGTTTGATTGGCATCGAACATCCACCTTTATGATTTGTTATTTCCATTATATGTTTTTTACATTATTTCTACAATGGGTTATTCACCATATTATCACTTGTAAAAGCTGTACTACTCATTTATTATTGTATATATATAACACTTCTTTTGTTTGACCGGCAAATTAATTGCGATATAATAAGGTGAAACAAAAGCTATGTTGAATACATGGCAATTTAATGGAAACGCTGTTAATAAAGAACTTTTATAATATAAAAAACCTATGTATGAGAGGAATGGAATGATATGGCACAACAAATTGGTGTAATCGGCTTAGCGGTAATGGGTAAAAACTTGGCTTTAAATATTGAAAGCAGAGGGTATTCTGTATCGGTGTTCAACCGAACATTTGCAAAAACCGAGGAATTCTTGGCAAATGAAGCAAAAGGCAAGAATTTCGTTGGAGCGGAGACAATTGAAGAATTTGTTAACTCCCTTGAAAAGCCGCGTAAAATCATGTTGATGGTGAAAGCAGGCCCGGCTACCGATGCAACAATTGAGTCGTTGCAACCTTATCTAGAAGAAGGCGATATCCTGATTGATGGCGGGAATACGCTTTATGAAGATACAATGCGCCGTAATAAAATGCTTGACGAAACAGGTATCCACTTTATCGGTACGGGAGTATCAGGTGGGGAAGAAGGTGCTTTAAATGGACCATCCCTTATGCCTGGCGGACAAAAGGAAGCATATGAACTTGTTGCTCCTATCTTTGAAGCAATCTCCGCAAAAGTAGATGGAGATCCATGTGTTACTTACATTGGACCAAATGGTGCGGGACATTTTGTGAAAATGGTACATAACGGAATTGAGTACGGTGATATGCAACTCATTGGTGAGTCATACTTCATCTTGAAATATGTTCTTGGTATGGAAGCGGAAGAGCTTAGTGAAGTATTTACAGAGTGGAATAAAGGCGAATTGGATAGTTATCTGATTGAAATTACTGCAGATATTTTCACGAAGAAAGATGAAGAAACTGGTCAGCCATTAGTGGAAGTCATTATGGACAAGGCTGGTCAGAAAGGTACTGGTAAATGGACTAGTAAAAATGCACTTGATTTAGGGGTTCCACTTCCATTGATTACGGAGTCAGTATTTGCACGATTCATTTCATCTTTGAAGGACGAGCGTGTAGCGGCAAGTAAAGTATTATCTGGTCCATCAGCAACGAAATACGAAGGTGACCGTACAGAGTTGATTGAAAAAGTCCGTAAAGCTCTTTACATGAGTAAAATCGTATCCTATGCTCAAGGATTTGCCCAAATGCGTGCAGCATCTGAGGAGAATGATTGGAATCTTGAGTTTGGTGACATTGCGATGATTTGGCGTGGAGGATGTATCATCCGTGCAAACTTCTTGCAAAAAATCAAAGAAGCGTACGACCGTGAGCCGAACTTAGCTAACTTGATGCTAGATCCTTACTTTAAAGAAATTGTAGAAGGTTATCAAGAAGCATTACGTGAAGTAGTTGCTTTGGCTATCCAACACGGAATTGCTGTGCCGACATTCTCAAGTGCAATTGCATACTATGACAGCTATCGTGCTGCTGATCTGCCAGCAAATCTTATCCAAGCACAGCGTGATTACTTTGGTGCACATACGTACGAACGAAAAGATAAAGAAGGTACATTCCATACAAACTGGTTTTAATTAAAAAGTGAGTCAATCATACGTTGATTGGCTCACTTTTTTGTGAAAGTAAAAAGCATGAATCGGTGTTTGCTGATTCATGCTTGATTTTAATGAAAATGCTTGAAATCCCTGATTCTCTTCAATTAACATTTACGCTATAACTTTTTCTTTTGGAAATATTACTTCATCGACTTCAAAGAAGTTTTGAATGGCGAGTGCGCATGCACCTAGTACACTTGCATCTTTTCCTAAATCGGACAGGACAATTTGTTGATAAACACTTACTGAAGAGCGTAGATTTTCTTCAATTTCCTGAATTGCGTTTGGATATAGCTTTAACAATTCACTATTTATAATCAACATCTCCGGGTTATATGAATTGATCATATTATTTAGTCCGATTGAAACATATAGAATAAAAGTTTTCATTATGTCAATGGTGGTGGAATCATTTGCTTCGATTAATTGTCTAATATCTTCATAGCTTAAATTCGGACGGTCCAGTCTTTCCATTAACTGAGAAAAGGCGACAGGTTCCGCGGCGTAAAGTTCCCAACATCCTTGGTTTCCACACTTACACTCGCCTCCGTAAGGGGAGATAATCATATGTCCAATTTCCCCAGCATACCCATCACGTCCTTTAATGAGTTTTCCATCATTTATAATTCCTGCACCAATACCTGAGCTGAGCACGATTCCTAATATATTATCGCTTTCTGGAAATTGGTAAACCCTTTCGGCGTATACAGATAGGTTAGCGGTATTTTCGATTGAAATATTCATATCGATAACACGTTCAAGATCCGCTTTTAAATCCTTATTCGTCCATTCCAGTCTCGGAATAAATTGAATCCATTCGTCATTATTTACAGTACCATGAACACCGATGATTGTTTGAACAAGCCCAAAATGACATGCGGAATATTTTTGTTTGTACTTTTGAATGTGTTCACTGAGGATTTCAACGATTTCCTCATAAACCTCAGTATCTATTATTTCTATTTCTGTTTCGATTAGATTTCCTTGTAGGTCAGATATACGATATTTAATTTCCTTATAATCAAGATCGATGCCTAAAACATAGCCGGCACTACCATTAATCGATAGCATGATTGGTCTTCTTCCAACAGTATGGTGTTCCATCTGTGTTTCGGTTATTAGCTTTTCATCGATCAATTCAGCAACTTGGGCTGAAATGGTAGCTTTGTTTAAACCGGTAATTTTAGAGATTTCCGCTCTTGAAATCAGTCCATGTTGAATAATCTTTTGTAAAATAAGTCCTCTATTTAGTTTTTTTATGTATGCACTATCCCCTGTAACCATGTTGTATCCCCCTTTTATGTATGACAATATTCTATCTCCCATTATTTGTTTAGCGAACAAATAATACAACATGCCATTTTAAATTTATCACTATGATAACAGGTTGTAAAGGCTTTCAAACTGTAACGTTATTTACTAATACCATTATAGCAAATAATGAACTATGTAATGTGGAATCAAGTGAAATAATAGTGGAACATTAGATTAGTTTATTATTATATTCCAAACAAAGTAATTCAGAAAATATGGTGCAAAGGGCATCTCCTTGTTTGAACCTACTATTATATTTATTGAAATATAACCTCTGATACATCAAGGAAGTTTTGAATAGCTAGCGAACATGCTCCTAATACACTCGCATCTTTGCCTAGATTAGATAAGACGATTTTTTGATAAATACTAACAGATGAACGGAGGCTTTGTTCTATTTCTTTAATTGCATTCGGGTAAAGCTTTAATAATTCGCTGTTAATAATTAATTTTTCAGGATTATAGGAATTAATCATATTATTTAATCCAATCGATACATAATGAATAAAGTTTTTCATGATTTGTTTTGTTGTAAGGTCGTTCGCCGCAAGTAATTTCTTTATATCAGCATAGTTTAGATATTGTCGATCAAGCTTCTTCATTAACATATGGTACACCGCAGGTTCTGCAGCATAAAGTTCCCAGCAACCGTGGTTACCACAACTGCATTTATTCCCATAAGGGGAAATGATCATATGACCAATTTCTCCAGCATAACCATCATGGCCTTTGGTTAGGCTCCCATCACTAATGATTCCCGCACCTATCCCGGAACTGAGTACGATTCCTAATAGGTTATCACTCTCTGGATATTGATAAACTCTTTCAGCATATACGGAGAGATTGGCAGTGTTTTCGATAGAAACAGTTATGTCAATTGCACGCTCAATATCTGCTTTCAGATTCTTATCGGTCCATTGTAATCGAGGGATAAATTGAATCTGTTCATTATTATTTACGGTACCGTGAACGCCGATAATTGTCTGCACAAGTCCGTAAGTACAATCGGCATAATCATCTTTATATTGCTTGATTTCTGCTATAAGGATATCGACAACTTCTTCATACCGCTCTGTGTCCAATTCAGCGGTTTTCGTCTCTATTAAATTGCCTTGCAGACTGGAAATGCGATAAATAATTTCTTTATAGTCAAGGTCGATTCCAAGTACATAACCGGCTCTGCCATTAACTGAAAGCATAATAGGCCTTCTGCCTACTGAATGATGCTCCAGTTGGGTTTCCTTAACGAGATTTTCATTGAGCAAATCAGAAACTTGTACGGATACAGTCGCTTTATTCAGACCTGTTATTTTAGCAAGTTCCGCTCGAGAAACAAATCCGCGCTCAATAATCTTTTGTAAAATAATCCTTCTGTTTAATTTCTTTATGTATGCGCCATCCCCTGTAACCATGTTGTTCCTCCCCCATTTAATAAAAATGCCCCTTTTATTGATCGCTCAATACAAAAGAATAAGCACAATAATTTGCAAAGGCTTTCATTTCGTTTAAAAGTTGCAAATCAACTTGAAAAGTAAAGCGTTTACATGTACTATGAATATAGAACATTTTTGTTTGTTTGGCAAACAAATAAGACGTTTTGAAAAATAAATGGCTATAAGGAAAGGCAGGAGAACAATGAAAACGTTTATAACCGATGATTTTTTATTGTACAATGATACCGCCCGTAAGTTATACCACGATACTGCTAAGGATTTGCCTATTATTGATTATCATAACCATTTAAACCAACATGAAATACTTGCAGATAAAAATTATGAAAACTTAGCTGAAATTTGGTTGGGTGGAGATCATTATAAATGGAGAGCAATGCGTGCGAATGCAATTTCCGAAGATTACATAACTGGTGATAAGCCCGCTTATGAAAAGTTTCTTGCTTGGGCAAAAACAGTACCTAATACACTAGGTAATCCGCTATATCATTGGACACATTTGGAACTGCTCCGCTATTTTGATATTGATGAATTACTAAATGAAAAGTCAGCTCCAGCCATTTGGGAAGCGGCTAATGCAAAACTATCGACTCCGCAAATGTCTGCAAGAAACCTACTGAAAAACAAAAAAGTGGAATTTGTTGGAACAACGGATGACCCAACAGATGATCTAAAGGCGCATCAGGCACTCGCAAAAACGGATTATTCTGTAACAGTCTCTCCTTCCTTCCGCCCGGATAAAGGGTTAGCGATTGAAAATGAAGACTTCCTTCCATGGGTGGAAAAGTTGGAATCTGTAACAAATCAATCCATTGAAAACTATGATGCATTTCTCGATGCTCTATCCAGTCGTGTCGATTACTTTGATAAGCATGGCTGCCGTAGTTCTGATCATGGAATTAATGTGATATTTTATGAGAATGCAACGAAAGATGAAGTAGCCGGAATCTTTACGAAACGATTGAAGGGTGAATCCTTAACAGCTGCTGAAGTTGAACAATACAAAACGTATACCTTAGTATTCCTTGGAGAATTATATGCTGATAAAGGCTGGGCAATGCAGCTGCATATTAATCCACTGAGAAATAACAGCACACGTATGTTTAAGTTGTTAGGACCAGATACTGGCTTTGACTCCATTGGAGATCACTTGCTGGCAGATAAGCTTTCAAACTTACTTGATGCGATGGACGTTAAGGACAAACTTCCTAAAACGGTTCTATATAGTTTAAACTCTCGTGACAATAATATACTGGCTGCCATGGCTGGAAACTTCCAAAGTGATGAGGTCCCTGGAAAGGTTCAATTTGGAACTGCATGGTGGTTTAATGACACCATCGATGGAATGGAAGATCAAATGAAAACATTAGCGAATATTGGACTTATTAGTAACTTTATCGGAATGCTTACTGATTCTAGAAGCTTTCTTTCTTTCCCAAGACACGAATACTTCCGAAGAATTTTATGTAATATCTTAGGGGCTTGGGTAGAGGAAGGCAAGGCGCCGAATGATTTAGAACTATTGAGTACATACGTGCGCAATATCTGCTATGAAAATGCAAAGCGCTATTTCAACTTCGAACCTAAAAGCAACTAAAATTGGTCAAGAAGTTGCGTTTATTTCAATACGTAAACAAAGTGAATAGTTTTTTACTATCTGAACAAGGACCAATGCATCGTTTGAATATGCGTTAGTCCTTGTTTTGAACTCGAATGCAGCATCTAAGTCCTATACTTTACGTCTTTTGTTTGTTGCGATAAATGCCAATTTTTAATTGACGATATATGTATAAAGTGTTAAGGTATATTTGTAATTAATTTATCCGGTAAACAAATTAAATGAGCTCAAAATTCACTTTTTTGAGAGAAATGAAAGGGATTACAATAACCCCTTATAAAATACCCGATGTAAGGGTATACGATTATAATAAGATTAATGAATGATAAACTGGAGGTCGTGAAAAATGGGTATTCTCCATGAATTACTGAAAGATATTCCGATACCAAAGATGGCGAAGGTCCGTCAATCGTTTTCAGACGAGAAAATTGAAGATGTACCGGGAACTCTGAAACAGGAATTGGAAAAAGAAGGCGTCGCTGAATTTGTGAAGCCGGGAATGGAAATCGCAATTGCTGTTGGTTCAAGAGGAACTGATAGATTAGTGGATGTCACACGAGTAACGGTTGAATTCTTAAAAGAACTTGGTGCAAAGCCATTCATCGTTCCGTCAATGGGAAGTCATGGCGGTGCTACAGCTGAGGGCCAAAAGGCAGTGCTTGAGCATCTTGGTGTGACAGAAGAGACGGTGGGAGCGGAAATCCGTTCATCAATGGAAGTCATCCAGATTGGGCAATTGGAAAATGGATTACCGGTATATATTGATAAATTTGCATCCGAAGCAGATGGAATTGTTGTCATTAACCGTGTTAAGCCTCATACGGCATTCCGTGGTCCGGTTGAAAGTGGAATCATGAAGATGATCAGTATTGGGCTAGGAAAGCAAAAAGGTGCAGAAGCCTGCCACCAAATGGGCTTCAAGTACATGGCGGAAAACATTCCAAAGATGGCGAGGATTGCTTTGGAAAAAATGCCGATATTATTTGCTGTAGCAACGGTTGAGAATGCTTTTGACAAAGTGGCGGAAATTGCCGTGCTTAAACCAGAGGAAATTGAAGAGCGGGAAATTGAATTGCAGAAGCTCGCGAAAAAGCTATTACCGAAACTGCATTTTGATAAAATAGACGTCCTGATTATCGATGAGATTGGAAAAAACATCAGTGGGGATGGAATGGATCCGAATATTACGGGGAGATATCCGACACCATACGCTTACGGCGGACCTGAAGTAACGAAAATGGCAGTTCTCGATCTTACTTCTGCATCAGAAGGAAATGCGAATGGAGTTGGGACTGCTGACTTTACAACAGAACGACTCGTGAATAAAATGGATCGCCACGGAACATATGCAAATGGTTTAACATCAACAGTTGTTGGACCTACCCATATCTCAACTACATTGGAAAACGATAAGCAAGCCTTCCAGGCGGCAATCAAAACGGCGAATATCCTCGATTTTACAAAGGTGACCGTTGTCCGAATCAAGAATACGTTGGAATTGGCTGAAATAGAAGTATCCGAAACACTGCTTGACCATGTGAAGGACCATCCGGAACTTGAACAAATTTCTGATGTATATGAATTGGAATTTGATGAGAACGGAAACCTATTTTAATTCATAAAACTCTTTCATGCTTCATTGGAGCGGGTTGTGGCTGCGCTAAAAAGATTCGTGAAATTTTTATCTAAATGATCCGAGAAAAACTAGAAAAGGTGAGGGAAACGATGACAAACTTATTTGATCTAACAGGAAAAACGGCAGTTGCTTTTGGTGGAAACAGTACATTAGGCAGCGCAATCGCGAAAGGCTTTGCGGAACAAGGAGCACGAGTTGCAATCGTAGGAAGAAACCTTGAAACTGCAAAAGAAGTTGCTGAAGAAATTAATGCAGCCGGTGGAGATGCAGCTGCTTTCTACGGAGACGTAAGCAAACTTGAAACAGTTACAGAAGCTGCTAATCAAATTGAAGAGTGGGCTGGTGGCTGGGATATTCTCTTGAATGCCCCGGGGAAAAATAGCTCTACACCATTTTTCGATCTTACTCCTGAAGAATGGGATGACATCATGTCCGTCAACTTGAAAGGCCTTGTATTTACAACACAAGTCTTTGCTAAGAAAATGATTGAACAAGAAAGACCAGGAAGCATCATTAATATTTCTTCTGTATCTTCTGGTCCACCATTATCACGCGTGTTTACGTACTCTACTTCAAAAGCTGGTGTAAACAGTGTGACACAGTACTTGGCTCGTGAATTTGCTCCACACGGTATTCGGGTTAATGGAATCATTCCAGGTTTCTTCCCGGCTGAACAAAACCGTAAAATCTTGGATGAAGAACGAATTGAAAACATTATGCGCCATACACCAATGAACCGTTTTGGTGAAGCGGAAGAGTTAAAAGGAGCTGCCATTTACTTAGCTTCTGATAAAGCATCATCTTTCGTAACAGGAACCTTCGTACGTGTAGATGGCGGTTACGGAAGCATGACAATCTAATAAAGCGTACGAAAACGGGTCTTTTCAATCCATACTTCGTTACGTAGACGATTTCCAACCCCTGACCACAAAGGGTTTAGAAGAAAGGTTTTGAGGGAGGCGTAACTTCTTCAAAGCCTTTTCTATTGCGGCGATATGAAAATCATCAACTATATCATGTAATATTTATATGAATACAAATTTACGTGGGGTAGCTCCTCGAATAACGTATCCCACAATCTAAAGGATGAGGACAATGAAAGAAAAACTAGTTATTGGTTTAGATATAGGAACAACTAGCGCAAAGGCTGTTGTTTTTGATAAAAAAGGTAAGCTGATCACGGAAGCGGAAGAGCTTGTAACTACATATTATCCGAAACAAGGTTATGCAGAACAAGACCCTAAGGAAGTTGAGGCAGCTGCAAGAAAAGTGATGAAGCAAGTCATTGGCTCTGTGGATGAATCCAACTATGAATTGGTGGCAACAGGTTTTTGTACTGCTATGCATTCCTTGATTTGTGTGGATGAAAAGGGAGAGCCCTCATCCAATATGCTGATTTGGTCGGATGGCCGCGCGAATGCACAGGCAGAACGACTAGAAGCTGAAAAAGGCAAAGAGATTTTTTCGCGGACTGGAACTCCAATCCACCCAATGACTCCACTAACAAAGTTAATATGGATGCGGGAAAATAAAGATTCTGCTTACGAACAAGCAACGTATTTCATGACAATGAAAGAATATCTAGTTTATCATTGGTTCGGAGAGCGTGTGATTGATTATGCAATGGCTTCTTCGACAGGTTTCTTCGATGTTAGTAACAGAGTATGGGATGCTGAGGCATTGGAGCTCGCTGGAATAACTGAATCCCAGTTAGCGGATGTTGTAGAGCCGACATGGGAGTTATCCGAGCTAGTCCCAGAATTGAAGGATGCTTTGGATGTACCGGATGGTCATCGATTTATTATCGGCTCTGCGGACGGCCAGCTTGCGAATCTTGGAAGCGGTGCAACATCAACAGGTGAGGTTAATATTTCTGTCGGTACGAGTGGAGCGATTCGACAATTTGTCGAAGGTGCACCAATCAATGAGAAAATGGAGACATTCACCTATGCATTTTCCAAGGATACATCGATTATTGGCGGACCTACTAATAATGGCGGTATTGTACTGCAATGGTTTAAGGACGTAATCAAGTTTCCTGGTGACTATACAGAACTGATTGAAGAAGCTAAGGATGTGCCGGCGGGAGCAAACGGTATACTTTTTCTTCCATATGTTAATGGAGAGCGTGCACCACTATGGAATCAGCAGGCGTCAGGGAACTTTTATGGGCTTCAAGTCGAGCATACTCGTGCTGAAATGACACGTGCAGTCTTGGAAGGGATTGCTTTTAACATTTACCAAATCAACCGTTCATTGGAGACATTGGCCGGAAAACCGAAGAAGGTTACAGTGAATGGTGGTCTGACCCGTTCTTCAATCTGGGTACAAATACTAGCTGACATTCTCGGTGAAGATCTCTACTTCTCAGAAACTCACCACAATGCAGCTTGGGGTGCAGCGTGGGTAGCGCTTGTCGCCATTGGAGAAGCGTCATCGTTCCGTGCGATTAAAGAGAACCTACCTGGAGAAATAAAAATCACCTCCAATAAACAAAATCATGAGCTATACCAAAAAGTTTATCAAAGATATGAAAAGCTTGGCCAAGCTGTCACTGCTTTATTTGATGAAATCTGATGGATTTATGGGGAACCAGCTTCTTATGAGAAGAGCTGGTTCTTTTTATTAATCATAAGGACTACTTTCCTATTATTTAGAAAAATTGCTACTTTACATAGAAATTCCTCTGTATTTCAGTTAAAATGTAAGTCATACACTAATTTAACTGAAAAAGGAAGTCGAAGCATGCCTTATCATGTTCAGCTATTCAAATTTTTTACTTCAATTTACGATCATATTTTCCGTATCAAGCGTGCGGAAAAGATAACGAATCTATGGAAAACGAGTTTATTACTTATTCTCGCCTCAGCGTTAATCTATGGTTGGATGGCTTATTTAGGAATTGGATCAACCTTTCTTTCGAGCAGTATGGCATATCTAAGTTCTGGCGAATATGAAACTAGCAAACTATGGTTTTTGCTTGGAAGAGTAGTGTATGGTGCGTCGTTTGCTGCAGCAGTACTCTTTGTTCCCAGTATGATTTATCAACTTATAACAGGAATACCATATCAGAAGCTAATCATCATGCAACAAATTGTTCTAGCTGTCTTGCTGTTGGAGCGCTTGATTTGGATTCCGATTGCAATATTTATTGGTTTGGATTGGTATGTGTCACCTTTATCCTTTGGAGTAATAGCGTCGTATATCTTTGAAATTGAATGGTTTATTTATTTCTTTGGAGCGATTACCCTTTTTCAATTGTGGACTATTTGGTTTCAGTTTCGTTTCTTGCACGCTATGTCTGAAAATGAGAAGCGAACGATCTGGATATTTATTATCTTGTTGCATTTGTTAGGCTGGGTCCTTGCAGCAACCATTTCTTTTACGGATTCTTATATGATAAGTAGGTGGTTCGAATGAGGAAAAATCGGTGGCTTCAGTTAGGAATCATCTTATTTATAGCAGTTAATTTATTCCTCGTGCTCCAGGATGACGAAATGAAAATTGACCGTATTTCATATGTAAATGATTGGTCAGCGAGTTTTACAGCAGACCTGAAAAACGAGATGTACAAGCCGGTTGTTTTGTCTGCGGCAAATGAAGAACAAATTTATTTTGATCGTAGTAAAGGGATATTTCAAGAGTTTCTCGTCTCTGAAGGAGATGAGGTGACGGAGGGAACGGGCCTATATACGTATCGGGTGGAAAATTATTATGAAACCGAGGCGGATTTGCTTCAACAAATAGAGCGGGTAAACGGAGAGATTGAAGCACTTGAGTCGGCAATTTCTCAAATTGAGAACTATGCAATCCCTTCCAATGAATTTAATCCTTCCAGTTCCGTGTTAATTACTGAAGAGGATATTTTTGTTGAAATCCCTGAGTCGCAATTGGAAGCCGAGTTCATGAAAGAACAGTATTTGGTAGAAAAAGAGCATGAATTGACTGCGAAAAATCTGGAACTTACCTCGTTGGAGAATCAGTTGAGTGAACTCCGGTCAACAGGTGACATGCTGACTGTTGAAAGTCCATATGCGGGAATAATCAAGCATATTTCGACCGAACTTGCAGATCCCCTCATTATCATCGAGAGTGTCGAACTCCAAGCTTCTGGGAATCTGACCGAGGTGGAAAGGACGGAGGTAAAAGAGGGAATGCCAGCAGTATTACAGCTCGAAAAATCGGCCGTAATGCTGGAGGGTGTCGTAGATTCACTGGCTCATTCCCCTGCATCTTTAGAGGTTGATGAAGAGAGTAATTATAAGTTTACTGCGACCTTCACAGAAGGGCTTGAAGATGAGGAAACAGATGAAGACACAGATACAAATGAAGATGAGGAAACGGATGAAGACACAGATACAAATGAAGATAAAGAAACAGATGAAGATACAGAAACTGATGTAGAGTTGTTGCCGGGCTACCACGGGACATTGATGATTACGTTAGAGGAATCCATTGGGGCTGTTGCAATTTTTGAAAATGCATTCATTGATCACGGTGTCTGGCAAATGAATAATGATGGAACGTTGCAACGACGTGAAATAGAAACTGGTCTATTTGACGACCATCAAGTCGAGATCATAAATGGACTCGAATCAGGCGTAAATGTTGCCGCTGGACCTGTGAAGCAATTACGGAATGGGGCAACTTTTATTACGCCAATTCAATGGCGAGAGCTGAATCGAGGATCTCTTTCACCAGATCGACCAGAGTGGAAATCGTTTGTAAGTGGCATATTATCCAGATAATTACCCCATTGACAAGTGCAATGGGGTTGGCTTTTTCTATTAAATGTTCGCAGCTTTATGCAACTCAGCGGAACTTCTGATTTTATAACGGTGATAGATAACAGTTAGACTCGCGCCTAGCATTAAAATCAGTCCCGTTAAGAAGAACCAGACCATTAATATAATCACTCCTCCGAGTGTGCCGTAGGTGGCAGAGTAATTTCCAAAGTTGCTGACATAGATGGAAAAACCGAATGAAATAACTTGCCAGAGTAAGCTGGCAATGATAGCCCCTGGTAGAATATGTTTGAAGGAGATTTTTTTATTCGGGGCAAAACGATACAACATCACGATGAATGTTGTCAGGACAACGATACTGATTATCCAGCGGAGGACTTGTAACAGGATCCCCATGCCGACTGTAATACCGGTAATGTCGCTTACCAGCTGTAAAATAACATCACCCAAAACTGGTAATGCTATAGCTACCACAACAGCTACAATTAAACCGATGGTGAGTCCTAAAGAGATGAGGCGAACGACGATAAAAGAACGGGTCTCTTCAACATCAAAAGCTTCATTGGAGGACTTAATAAAGGCGTTGATTCCATTGGATGCTGACCAAAGTGCACCAATAATCCCGATGGTAAGTAACCCTCCCCGAGGTGTTTGAACGAGACTAACAATATTTTCTTCAAACAGAGAAGCGATTTCCGCTGGTAGAATGGTTGAGAAGACTTCCATCGCATCATCAGGAGAAATATTAAAATAAGGGATAATTGCAAATCCTACAATTAATAATGGAAAAACCGCCAATAAAAAATAATAAGCTAAAGCAGCTGCCAAAAGAGTGATATTATCTTCTTTAATTTTTTCCGAAATAACTTTTCCATAACGTTTAATCTTATTCATGATTATCACGACCTCCAGTTAGCTCTTGCCCTCGTATGTTATAAACTATATACCCTGCCTCGTCTAAAATAATCTTTTTCTTTACAGGGGATAAAAGAGTTCTGTTCCATCGTTAAACGTTTTATTTAATTAATCTAGTGGTATAATATCTCTATAAATATGTGTCGATGTATTTGGATGCTAAAGGAGGGAATAGTACTTATGGGACTAATTTACTTAAGTGTTTTACTAGTAGCCATCGCATTTCTAATCGTAGTTATTTATCTCTGCTTTGTCCTGAAGCGTGTAACGAATACAATGAAATCACTTAGTGTGACATTAGGTGAGGTTGAAAAGCAAGTGCAAAAGATTACTCCTGAGCTTTCCGCAACGCTAAAGGAAACGGATTCCTTAATGGATGATGTGACAGAAAAGGTTCAAGCTACCGACAGTGTGTTTGATTCTGTTCAATTATTGGGCGAGTCCATTCAATCGGCTAATACAGCATTTCAAAATAGTTTTGGCAATTTAACGGATGAAGAAATGGATAAAAAGGTGAAGCCGTTTATTGAAGGAATCAAATGGAGCGAGGTAGGCTTAACATTATTCAATCAGTGGAAAAGTAAAAAACCAAATGATAGAAATGAACTGATGATCCGAGATGACAATGAAATAGCAGTAACAGGGAGAGAGGGATAGAAATGACATTAGTAGGTATCGGAGTATTATTAATCGGAGTAGCATTTTTTATCTTAGCGATTTTCTTAGGGCATACATTAAATAATCTGGCTGGTGTCCTCGGTGGCATTGACAAGACAATGAAGCAGCTTCCTGAAAAATTGGATGATGTGATGATGGAAACGACTAATATGATACGTGAAAGTAATAATACACTAGCAGATGTAAATGAGAAAATGACTCAATTAAGTCCGCTATTCTACATCGTAGGAGATGTAGGGAACGCGACAAGAAAATTCACTTCTTCTTTAGTTGATGTAACGGAAACGATGAAACAAAAAACAGAAGAAGGTAAAGGAATTGCTGATAAAAATAAAATTGGAGGACTGTACGGTTCTTTTGCATTAGGCTATTATCTGTTGAAACGTCGTCAGCAGTTCGCGGGAGACCGTACTAAAGGGGAATTCACAGGTGGAAATTAAAGGCCGTATTTTTTCTCTTGTTGGCGGACTTCTCAGTGGTATAGCCATTGGAGTTTTTTCGAATTATCGAGATCGCAAAACCGTTGAACCGTCTATCCTCGATAAAGCTAGAGCGTTGGAAAATAAGATTTATCAAGATGGTGAAAAGCAGGCATTGTTGCTTGCAAAAATAAAACAAGAAGCAAAGCTTAAAGCAGCAATGAATGCAGAGCGTGAATGAAGTATGAAATGCATGGTGATTACACCATGCATTTTTTTGTGTTTACGAGAGGGCGCTTCCTAGAATAATCACTGGAGTTGTATTAAATGTAATTTATATATTGCATTATTCCATATATATGTTATATAATGTAATATATAAATGACATTCGAGAGGAAATCACATGTGGAGAATAATGTAAAAGTGGCGAGGGTGCAAGCTGATCTTACGCAGCAACAGTTGGCAGATAAAGTTGGTGTCACTCGTCAGACCATCAGTTTAATTGAAAAAGGGAAGTATAATCCAACCTTGAAATTATGTTTGGCAATCTGTCATGCAGTTGATAAGACGCTGGACGAAATTTTTTGGTTAAATAAGGAGAGTGAGAAAGATGGAAAAAATTAAAGATGAACGGTTAAAGTTAAAAAATCTGGAAAACATTCGTATCGCTTTTATTATTCAGACCTTTGGTATTGTCGCTATTTTAGTGTTTGACTTCGTTTCAAAAGGGATGGAGGAAATGACTGGTAATCCCTTGTGGATTGTATTTCTAATAACGATGGTTGCATTTTCCTACCTGTCAATGAATATTAGTATTGAATACGAAAAGCCGAGGAAATCACCTAAAAAGAGCTTAGGTATTAGACTGACATAGCAATTTGAGACAATAATAAAACACCTTCTTAGGCTGCCATTCCACGAAATTCTATTGGAGATTGGTAGCCTAATTTTTCTTGAATACGCTCTTCATTATAATGCTTCATAAATA
>NZ_JAMBON010000037.1 GCF_023715655.1 Oceanobacillus luteolus
TTTGATTACATACAAGATAAGCGATTTCCATGCGTAAGTCAAGAACCTACGTTCGTATTCATAAAAGAAAAAAATGAATTATTGACGGTAAAAATAAATCAACATTATGTTTTCATTACTTTATTTGATTGAAAAATAACAGTCTAATAATAAATCATGTTGCAAAATTCAATTTGGTTCATAAAAAACTTTTTAAAAAGAATATTAAAAAGCTAGAACTGAAGAAAACCTGTAAGTGATCAGCCCTAGCTAACTATATAATCATTGACAAATTTCGAGTGGTGCCAGGCACCGGATATTTTATTCAAAGCTGTCTCGGAAAAGGCACTGAAGACTTTCGTTACTTTTCTACCGAGACTTTATCTGAAAAGAACTGGTCAAAAACAACCTTTGCATATGCCTTCACTTCACGGATTCCACTGTCAATCCGAACTCGAACAAATTCTTTTGAAGTTATCTGCGCTTCCTCGTGCAATTCAACTGTTTCAGGGTCCATTTCCCAATATTTAATTACCTTTTTAATCCCTAATTTGATGCTACCGCTTTTTTCACCAAACCAAGGCCCAAAATCCCATCCATGGTCATTAGAAAAAACTGCTGCTTCCTTAGAGCCACCAACAACTTCTTTTGGCAAGCCAAAAAACTCCCCAGATATTTTATCTGGATTTGCTAATTGAACAAGGTCGTCTGAAATTGTTAATATCTTTAGCAATTCATAGGAAATATCCGGTCGATCATCTGTTTCAACTAAGTATCCTTTAAGTTTCTCATCAAGATCCTTGCATAGTTCAAGAATTGTTGCAGCAGAATGAACTACAATTGAAGAATAATCGCTCAAAGTAACCGCTCCTTCTACAATTAATACTTACTAATTGAATCATATCACCCACTTTGGATAGAATCTATAAATAAATCTAATAAATACATTTTTGCATTCGACATAAACCGACATATTTCGGGTGGTGCCAGGCACCCAGAATTATGTAGGGTATGGAAAAAAAGAACTGTATTTTGAAGTGTCGGAATATGCCCGAAATAGCATTATCGATCGATCTATACAGAGAATAGAGAGAATAGGAAGAAAGTTAAGGGAAAACAATAAAGAGTTAATTGATTATATACAAATTGATTCTATTATTCAAAATAAAGTTAAAGAGTATAGTTTTCAACTAAAAAACTTTGGTAATAGATTTGTCACAAAAGTAGAACGTAACTTATCCAAACTACAAGATAGAAGGTTGAGAGCAGAATATAATATAGAGTATGAAAAAATTATGAATGACAAAATACTATTAGAAAATATCGTAATAGAATTAACATTTATTCATGAAAAATTACTTGTAATATCAAGGTTAGCTCAACATGAGTTTAAATCCGGTAGAAGACGTTTAATCAATATCTCAGATATTGATTTTATATATCCCGGCGGAAGATGCCAGTTAGATAAAGATTTAAAGTTCCTAAGTTTATTTGATATTAATAATCTTGTAACAGATATTTGGATAGAGCAAAATTTTAATAGAGAGTTATTTCCTATTTCAACTATGAGTTCAGGTGAATTAAGTTTATTAATTAGATTTCTCGATCTATATGAATATGTTGAGGACGACTCAATTATTTTAATTGATGAACCTGAGACACATTTGCATCCGAAATGGATACGAGAGTATATTGAGAGGATAATCGAAATAATTGGGAAAAAAAGGTGTCATGTTATTATAGCTACACACTCACCGCTAATAGTATCTGATGTTACTAAAGAATGTATAATAGCCTTTAAAAAAGAAGATAACTATATTTCACAAATAGACCTCAAAGAAAGAACTTTAGGCATGAATTATGAAGATGTGTTTTGCAAAATATAAGTTAAGAGTATTGCAATGGCATACCTCGTTGCAACTTTACATGGAGAAGTGGGCATGATAGCCTTGTTAACTTAGCCAAGCCCTTATACGGCTGGCTTCTTGGCTAAATATTCATGCTCACAGAGGCTCCATGTCAAGTTGCAACATTCTAAACTGTTGCTTGCAAAGTTCTAAAGTTTTGCTTTGCAAAACACAGAAGAGTTATTATCAGAGGTATTCGGACTTGAAGATTACAAAGGAACAATGATTAATAATTATATTAAAAAGGTAGAACAGTTACTTCAAAATGAAAGAATAGATGAGGCTTTAGAAATTTATAATCAAATAGGGGATAGTGCTAAGAAATATAATTTATTCAAAAAAATCAAAGATTATATGGGTGAAAAATATGTATAAGGTAGAGTGGACTCAGTCTTTACAAGATTTGATAAAGCCTTATCATGACTTTATTTTAGAGACCTTAGAATTTGTTAATCAAAACCCTAAATTTAGCGTTCAATCTCCTACAGATATCGAAGAATTAACCAATGCTATAAAATCATTGTCTGAAAACGATTCTTCTAAAGAGAACTTTTCCAAAATAGCTTTAAAAACAGATTTACCTAAGCATATATGTAATTTAAAATATGAAAATAGAGACTTACTAAATGAATATAAGAACTTTGTGTCAAACTACTATAATTTTTTAAATAAAGACTGGCATGTTACCAGCTCATATTCCAAAGAAGTTAAAGATGCTTTTAACTATTTTTACGAAAATCTAATTCATGGCAAGACTTTTAATAAAGAATTTTTAAATAGTGATCTAGATGCTATTCATGAGTTTAGAAGAAAGTTAGCTTTAAAGAAGACTTGTCCCTATTGTGATCTACATGAAATGGAGTTTGATAGTGCTTCAGTGGATCATTTTATTCCGAAGTCTAAACATCCTATACTAGCGATTTATCCAAAAAATTTAGTAGTAGCATGTACAGCATGTAACGATCGTATAAAAAAGGAGCATCTGTATTTACCTATAGTACATCCTTATTTTACAAGCCCTAGTGACTATTTTATTTTTGTATATTCACATAAAAACAAGAAAATTACTATTCAATTCAAAACAATGCTTACATTTAAAGATAAACGTAAGTTAGCAAATTTCTTTAGGCTTTTTAATCTGATCTATCGATATAATACTAATAAAAGTGATTTATACGATAATTTAATACAAGAAATTCAAAAGGGGGTCAATAAGCAGTTTAAGAGAATGAGAAATCTATCTAGAGAGTTAATTGAAGAAATAATCTTAGAAGAAATTAAAGATAAAGAAAAAGAAGTTAGGGATCGAAAAGGGATTGAATTTCTAACAAAATTAAAGGCAGATTTGTATACTCAGATAAAAAAAGAAGAATTAAAGTGCTTAGTAGATTACTTTGCAGTTAAGTATGGAATAGAAAATATATATAGTCAACCTCAAATACAATCTTAATTTTTTCTGGAGATGACAGGCACCCAGAATTTTTGACAGAGTCTTTTACCAAATATCATAAAACCAATTGTAACCGCTAGACTAAAGTGGACAGATTCTACTAGATAGAAATTGGACACTTTAGTTTAGCAGTTACAAGATTGGCTCTCTCCTTCGCATTCAACCGCTCTTATAACATCATTTGTTCCTTTTTAAATGAAATAGCTAGGAACCGAAGACAGCCTATTATTGTTCAGTCCTAGCTTTATATAATAGTTGACAAATTTCAACATGAATTGAAATAATTTGAGTGTTGAGATTATAGAGGAGGTTTTACATTTCTAGAAGTTGGCTCTCTAGTCCGCAGAGAGTGGCTCTTTCTTCCGCAATCACTGGCTCAGATCTCTGCACTCATGGCTTAATTCATCTGCAATAATCAATATAACATCTCGGGTATTCTTTCGGTTTTGCTTATAGTTACCTAATTGCTCGCCCAAGGGATACAAATAACTTCGTCGATTAAATACTACTTCCCAACAATCTGCTCCACTCTACTGATCACATCTCTCTCCAACTCTTCCAATGCCTTTTCACTTTCTAGAAGCGAATCCTCTTTCACCCCAAAGTAAAACTTAATTTTCGGTTCTGTTCCAGATGGTCTTAAGCATACCCAAGCACCATCATCAAGTTTATATTTGATTACATTAGATTTTGGTAAAGTGATATCTTCAGTGTCAGTCGTCACAGAATACGTCCTCACACCGCTTAGATAATCTTCGATTAATTGCACCTTTTTACCAGCAATTTCTACTGGAGGGTTATCTCGAAAATTGTTCAAGATAGAGCCAATTTGTTCTACTCCATCTTTTCCTTTCAATGTAAGAGATACCAAGTTCTCACGATAGTAACCATATGTTTCATATAGTTCTATCAATCCTTCGTATAAGGTTTTATCGTTGGACTTATAATAAGCTGCTACTTCAGCTATTAACAAGCATGTTTGGATTGCATCTTTATCACGCACAAAGTCTCCAATAAGATAGCCATAACTCTCTTCATAACCAAACAGAAACCTTCTATCGCCAGTTTCCTCAAAGTTCTTGATCCATTCACTGATGTATTTAAAACCAGTAAGTGTATCGATGGTATCTAATCCATTTGCTGAAGCAATATCTCGGCCCATTTCTGAAGTAACAATTGTCTTTAATACAGTAGCGTTCGAATGTAACGTCCCTTGTTTTTTCTTTTCTTGGATAAGATAATGTAGAAGTAATGCTCCTACCTGATTTCCTGTTAGCACCTGATATTCACCATTATTATTTCTTACCGCTACACCAACGCGATCTGCATCCGGATCGGTTCCAAGTAAAATATCAGCATTAGACTTTTCACCATATTGGATTGCCAGTTCAAATGCAGCATGTTCCTCTGGATTTGGTGAGTGGACAGTCGAGAAATTAGGATCCGGCATTTCTTGTTCCTTGACCACTTCGATATTCTTGAATCCAATAGATTCTAAACCTTTTCTCACCGGGATATTTCCTGTTCCATGAAGAGGTGTATAAACAATACGGAAGTCATCTGCAACATCTTGTATGACCTGTGGATTTACTATAATCGTTTGTAGTTGTTGAAGATAAGCTCTGTCCACAATTTCACCAATTGAGACTAATAAGCCTTCCTTCTTCAAGTCTTCCTCATTTGCAACAGCTACCGATAATTCATCTTTTACTTCATTCACTTTTTCAATAATCTTATCTGCGGCATCTGATGAAAGCTGCGCACCATCTGGACCATACACTTTAAAACCATTGTATTCTTTTGGATTATGACTTGCAGTAATTACTACCCCGCTATAAGCATGTAAATACCTTACTGAAAAGGACAACTGCGGAGTTGCACGCAATGACTCAAACACATAAGTTTGAATACCATGTGCACCTAATGTCTTGGCTGTTTCCAACGCAAATTCCGGGGACATGTGACGTGAATCATAGGCAATGACAACTCCACGGCTTTTTGCTTCCTCACCATTTTCTTCTATGTAACGCGCAAGACCTTCAGCTGTCTTACGGATTGTATAGATGTTCATTCGATTCGTACCTGGACCAAGTTCTCCACGCATTCCACCTGTACCGAATTCAAGGTGTTTATAAAAACAATCTTCTATTTGTTTTTCATCGCTCTCCATCTCATTAAGTTGATTACTTAATTCTAAATCCAACTTTACAAATTCATTCCATTTTTTATAATTTGTTTGCCAAGCCAATCGGGTAACCTCACTTCTATAATTAAACCCCAATCCATGGATTGGGGTTGTTTTGATTTTAGTGTATAAACTAACGTCCACTGGATTATTACATCTTAATCCCTGCTAAACACATCTCTTGTATAAACTTTATCCTTCACAACTTGTAACTCATCTGACATTCGGTTGGCAATAATTACATCTGATAGCTGTTTGAATGTATCAAAATCACTTATTACTTTATGTCCTTCAAATGTATCTTCTGTAAGTGTAGGTTCAAATATAACTAACTCAATTCCTTTATCTTTTAATTGCTCTATAACACCTTGTATAGCTGATTGACGGAAGTTATCGGATCCGGATTTCATAATTAGACGGTAGATACCGACTACTTGAGGGTTCCTCTTGGCAATAGTGTCTGCAATATATTCTTTTCTTGTCTCATTGGAATCAACAATTGCTTGAACAATATTATTTGGAATACCTTCAAAATCAGCAAGTAACTGTTTCGTATCTTTCGGTAAGCAATAGCCACCATAACCAAAAGAAGGATTATTATAATGTGATCCGATTCGTGGATCTAATCCAACTCCTTCAATGATCTGTTGAGTATTCAGCCCGTTCATCTCTGCATATGTATCTAATTCATTAAAGTAAGAAACACGCATAGCCAGGTAAGTATTTGCAAATAATTTAATTGCTTCTGCTTCCGTTGAATCAGTCAATATAACTGGAATATCTTCCTTAATTGCACCTTCAACTAATAGGTTAGCAAACTTTTGTGCCCGTTCGGATTGCTCGCCTACAATGATTCGAGATGGATATAAGTTATCATACAATGCTCGACCTTCTCTTAAAAATTCTGGAGAGAAAATAATGTTGTCTGTATTAAATTTTTCACGGATTGTCTTCGTATATCCTACTGGAACCGTTGATTTAATAACCATGACCGCATTCGGATTCACGTTAATGACATTTTCAATTACTGATTCGACTGAGCTTGTGTCAAAATAGTCTTTTTCAGGATCGTAGTTTGTTGGTGTTGAAATAATTACAAACTCTGCATCCTTCAGAGCTACCACAGAATCCGTAGTTGCTTTTAAATTCAGGTTCTTCGTTTTTAAAAAGTCTTGAATTTCTGAATCAGCTATCGGAGCCTTTTTATTATTGATCATTTCTACTTTTTCTTGAATGATATCTAATGCAATGACTTCATTATGTTGGGCTAGAAGGACTGCGTTGGATAGACCAACGTAACCTGTGCCTGCGACGGTGATTTTCACAAGAAACGCTCCTTATCTAATAATAATTTAGCAAACTGCTTTTACAAGTTTAAGTTTATTTTTTGTTGTAATAATCGACATACCAATCGGCAAACTTCTGTAATCCTTTTTCAATTGAAGTTTCTGGTTTGAAGCCAACGGCTTCCTGCAGTAACTTAGTTGATGCATATGTTGCTGCTACATCTCCTGCTTTCATTGGTTCATATTCCTTATCGAAAGTTACCTCTCTACCTAATGCATTACTTAAGGCTTTTTCCAATGTATTAATAAATACCATTAATTTCTCTGGATTATTGTTTCCAATGTTAAAGACCTTATGTTTTACTCCTTCACCTTCTGGTGGGTTACTTAATAAGCGCACAATTCCTTCTACAATATCATCGATATATGTAAAATCACGGTACAAGTCATTTTCAAAATCACCATTGTTAAATATTTTAATGGATTCACCATTAAAATATTTGTTCGCAAAGCCAAAGTAAGCCATGTCAGGACGTCCCATCGGTCCATAAACAGTGAAAAAACGAAGTCCAGTTGCCGGAATCTTATAAAGATGACTATATGTATGAGCCATTAACTCATTAGATTTCTTCGTTGCTGCATATAATGAAACAGGAGTGTCTACAAAATCCGTTTCTTCAAATGGAACTTTTTTGTTAGCCCCATAAACCGAGCTAGATGAAGCATAAACAAGATGATCTACCGGGTAATGTCTACATGCTTCAAGTATGTTGTGGAAGCCAAGAATGTTGCTTTGTATGTAGACATCTGGGTTTTCAATTGAATATCTTACTCCTGCTTGTGCAGCAAGGTTTACTACTACTTGCGGTTTATATTCTTCAAATAATTGCTTTACTTGTTCTTTATTTGATATATCACCTTTTATAAAAGTGAACTTCTCAAATCGAATTAGTGCGTTTAAACGTGATTCTTTAAGTCTTACATCATAATAGTCATTCATATTATCAATCCCGATTACTTGAAAGCCTTTTTCAAGTAATCTCTTCGAAAGATAGCTTCCTATAAATCCAGCCGCTCCTGTGATAAGATACTTTATATTTTTGTTCAACAAATTTTCAATCACATTATAACCTCCTTTAATTCTTCACTAGTAAGATAAATACTTTTAAAAAATAAAAATTAACTTTTCTAAGTTAGACATAAAATATACGATTAATTGAAAGAAAAATGTCTATTTGTGTGATTTAGGTAATTTCAGCCAATCCCCCATCTTCAATTCAAACTCAGTGGGCCTAATAACTCCCATCCCACTTTGATGATAGAATGTGATTTCTCCAAATATAATGTTTCCATCTATATAGTAGAAATCAACTCTAGCATGAGGGAATTCAGAAGATAAGATTTTGCTTAACTTAATCATTTCATCCAACTTCTCAGGTTTGTTTATTTTTATATCTAATTCCTTTGGATATGTAATTTCTTCATCCATTAAATTCCACTCTAAATCATATAAATTCCTTCTAGTCTTTTTCTTATCATTTATACTTAAATCTACAGTAATAAATTTGGGTTCACCATTAAAGCAAAAGAATCGATAGTCTCTTAATTCTTCATCATTATCTTGCTCAATAAACTTTTCACATATGATCCGAGGTTTAATATCCTTGTAAACCCATTCTCTGTTTCCTAAATAATAATTTGTACTAAGCCATCTATCCATTTCTTTCTTTTTTTCATCCCATTTGACTTCATTCTTATTTTTACATACGAAATTAAAACCAGAACCATGAGTTCCTTTTAGAACAAAAGCCGTCGGTAAGGAGTTTATGTCAATTTCTTCTACAGATTCATACACACCGTATAGATCATTTAAATATTGATTGCCTATCTTTTCACTAATATATTCACGGACTTTATATTTATCAGCACATTTCGTTGCTAGGGGATCTCGCCAGTTAAGTTTTAACCACTGAAGCTTATCATTGTACATCACAGGAGTTTCAAAATTGACCTCTCTACCTAACCTCTTCTTAAAACTTCTATTAATAATAAATTTATCAGAGGCTAGTTTATAATACATATTCCTTACTATATCCCTCAATGATAAAGATTTATTTCTTTGAAAATTCGTCATAAACTCTACTCACCTGCTTTAATGAATTTAATAATTTTCATTTCACAATAAATAAAGGAGAATAATAGCCCTAATAATAAAGTCAAAACAGTACCAACCGCTGGGCCGACTAAACCAATCATTTGAATAAGTATTATACTTAACAATACATTTACAATAGCTATTGCAATATTTAACATTTGCAATACAGCATGCTTACCATTACTGTTATAGAATAGCATATAAAAAACAGTTACATATTTTATCATACTTGCAAACATCAATATATTAAAAATCGTTACCGACTTTAGGTATTCTTGACCATATAAGATTGTTATAATAGGTTTAGACAAAGTAATTGCTACTAGATGCATACCTATACTAGCTATAATAATATATATTCTTTCTTTATAATAAAAAGCTTTAATAGGCTGTGTTTTATTACTAGTAAAGTATGAAGATATACTCGGTGCATAATAGCTGGATATTACATAAGAAAACCCAGCTACTGCATTAAAGAGCTGATATGCAGCATTATAAAGACCTACATCCTCATTAGTCATATAATATTTAACAACAGCTATATCACCAAAATTTAATAAGTATATCCCCGCAAAACCAAACAATTGCCACAATGAGAAATTAAGTAATTCCTTAAACCAAGATTTATCAAACTCGAAGCGACCAATATCTCTTTTATTCATACCCAATATATAAAATAGTACTGACGCATGACTAATGATGTATATAATTATTAGCGTAACTACATCAAATGGAATAAATAAAATTAATAAAATATAAATAACTTTGGCTGTTATTGATAATAAGCTTGAGGTAATTTGTTTTTTCACAGCTAAAAAGTATTGATTTAAATAATTTTCAGCTACACTTACGTATAGCCATACTAATAAAAGAAACCAGATATTTAATCCAATATAGTTATTAATTTGATCTCTAAACAGGAAAATTCCTATGGTAACAATAAATAAACTGATAAAAATAATTATATTGCGAGACCAAAAAGTTTTATTGAGTGTTCCGTATTTTTCCCTTTCTTTACTCCCAAAATATAGTATAGAGGATGAACTCCAATTAAAACCAAACGTTGTCAACAAATTAACCACCAGTAAAGTAACAGAAAAAATACCAAAATCTCCTACAGACAACTCTCTAACAATAATAATATTAGAAACTAAACCTAACACCATTGAGAGTATACGTAGAATCGAAAAAGAAATAAATCTTTTTCTTTGAAATATAAATCTAAAAATCTTGCTCATTTAACTACCGCCCTGGTAATAAGATAAATAAACTTCACACAATAATTGAGTTTAGTTTTTTTGTTAATTTAACTTCTTTCTATAAATAATCATTTGAACCAACACAATTATTACTGTATACAGTATTACACCATAGAACCAATTTTTTAAGAGTAATTGAAAGTAGTTTCTAGTAACTGGTAAAAATACATGCAAAGACGTAACTGCAAAGAAATATCGTAGAGGTTTCTCAGAATATAATATATTTTTATCTAAATAGACTAACGAAGATATAATAAAGCCTATTAAAATCATTACTAACGGTGCAATATAGGGTCCATAATTTAAAACTGACTCTGCAACCATTGAAAATCCAGCACCCCATGATATACCTAAATAATCTTGTGAAAACCAAGAACTAACTACGGAAAATGGGACATCAAGGGAATAAATTACTTCATTTGTTGCCATTCCAAGTATACCTAGAAGATAAGTGTTTGCATACGGCCAGACATCCCATCCATATTTAATAAGAAATGTTACGACATTCATTGATCCCCCCATTTCAAAGATTGTTGAAATCAATGGGGAATTTTCAAAAGCAAAACTTTTTATGAATTCTTCAAATGTGATTGAACCCAACCCAATATTCCTTACAGAAACAATGGCCTCTACTATATATAAGCCCACCAAGGACAAAATTATATATTTTAATAACTTTTTAAAATTTATCTTTTTATAGCATGTATGGCTAAGCCATATGAGGATAACTATTTTATAAACCCAAGTACCACGATCTCCGGCTAATAAGTTTAATAAAAGATAAATTGAAAAAGTAGAATATACAAATATCATTACATTTTTCTTAAATCGACTACCTAGAAGTAAACCAACTAGACTTGGGAAAAACATCATTTCTGCTAAGGCAAAAATATTCGACTTGTTTGCAGCATAATCAGAGTAATACAATTCTTTATAACCCGAAGTCAGCGCTACCTGTAAAGATTCCATAGCATTATATAGTGTAACTGGAATAAATACTGCACCAATAATTACACTTGATATAAACATTGCCTTCAGTGTTGTATCTTTAATATTTCTGAGTGATTCATTATGTACTTTATAAGTTCTTGGTTTATAACAGATAACAGCTCCAAAATGAAACAGTAATCCACATATTAACGTTATAACTTGACCATTTAATATATCTGCATTAGTAGGTACTCCAAATTTTCCATAAAATTGAACTTCCCCTATTTCTGTAGGTATATGTATTCCTAATGCCCACATAATAGGTTGACCAAAATTAAAGAAAAAATAGAACATCATAAATATTGTATAAAGTGAAAAAAACACTCCTGTTAACTTATACCAAGTGAATAATATATACATACCTAAGAAAATTCCTAACCAACTGAATAGAAATATAATAGTTTCAGAAATATAAACTGAACTATATAAGGGGAATTTAAATAAATATATTGAATATGTTAATATAACTATAGTTAATGTAACAAACGCTACTTCAAAAGTATTATTTACTTTATTAGGATTAAGATAGTTTTTCTTCATAATCGCCTCGCCAAATCTTTTGTATATATTCTAGCCATTTATTACTTATAACTTCCGAAGATAATATCTCTCTTATTTCTCGACTATTTAAGGATAATTCATTTGCGAGTTTTTTATCAGAGATCACTTTTTTCATTGCTTCATAAAACTCTTCTGTGTTTCCAACTTCGGTTAGCATTCCATTTTGTTCGTGTCGAATAAACATCCTTGCTCCACCTATCGGTGAGTCAGTAGAAACAACTGGGATACCTATAGCTAATGCTTCGAGCATTGAATTTGATATACCTTCATAGTTTGAAGAGATTACAAACAGACTAGACTTCACCATTTCTTCATGTATATTATTAGAAAATCCAGGTAATATAACGTCCTTTGTTAAACCCAACTCATTAATATTTTTCTGTATTTGTTTATGCAATTCACCTATCCCAAATATCTTTAACTTATAGTCTGGAAATTCCTTCTTTAATTTGGCAAAGGCATTTAAAAGCATAGGTATATTTTTTTGTTTGACAAGTCTGCATGCTGTTATTATAGTTTTTTCAGTATTTTCATTATTCCAGCGAGGCAAGCCTTCTTTTATTGGGTTTGGTATGATAACTCCTTTTTTCTGAATGTTTAATGGGAAATACTTCATTGCATCTGGTGTCTGAAAAACATAGCCATCGCAAAAAACATATAGAAAATCTCTTAGCTTCCTAATATACTTATTTTCAGGGTTTTGATAAGGATCATTTCTCTCTGAAACAATTAATTTTGTATTATTAAATAGATTAGCAATAATTGTATATATATTAATAATAGCTACAAATGAAATTAAAATATTAGGTCTTCTTTTCTTAATGATTTTTCTCATCTGATAAATTATTTGAATGAAGCGGGATAATTTATTATTTGGACCAATTGATAAGGGGTGTATATGAATTCTATCATCATTAATATAATCATTTTTACTTCCATAGATAGTAATAATATCAACCTCATACCCCATTCTTATAAAACTATTTGCTAGGACGGAAATAACTCTTTCTGCACCTCCATTACTCAATACACCAATTACAAACATAATCCTTTTCATAATACACCTCAAAACTATCCATCTTTAATATGTAAAAAATTAATATATTCCTATTTTCTATTCTTTTTAAACCTATCTATTAATCTCACAGGGATTAATCCTAAAATTAGTGGTTTAAAAATATATGGGACGCCCCTAATTGGAAAACCTAATTTTTTAAAACCTTTATATCTAATAATAGCTTCATTTACCCTATATTTATATTTTGTTTTTTTCTTCTTAATGACTGGATTAATATAATATCTAAACAATGGCTCCTGGATATTATACCCCTTTAGTCCACTAGCATATAACCTCATAAAAAGATCGTAATCTTGGGATTTAATAGTTTCTCTAGCAACCCGGTAACCGTCGACTCGTTTTAAAGCGTCTAACCGAAACATTGTTGCAGGATGAATAAAACGACTTTGCCATAATAGGTCCTGTTTAGTTGGTTCTTCAATTAACCTTACTTTGGATTTGTACAAGTTAACTCCATCAAAAATATCAGTCTTACATGATACAAATGCATAATCAGGGTTAGTATCTAAAAAATTCACCTGCTTTTCAAACCTATTAGCGTAACTTATATCATCGTCGTCCATTCGCGCTATGTATTCTCCAGTACAATATTCAATACAATGGTTCAATGTTGCCGCTAAACCTAAATTATCATTATTTTTTATAGGAACTATCCTACTATCCCTTTTGCTCCATTCTAATAACCTTTCATAAGTATGGTCTGTCGAGCCATCATCACATATTATAAATTCCCAATCTGAGAAAGTTTGATTGATTATAGATTCAATTGATTCATCTAATCTAGATGCAGCATTCATAACCCCCATTATTACCGAAACTCTTGGCATTTCATACACCGTCCTATATTTTTTCATAGACACTTTTAATTAAATCTACTGCCATACTTCTATCATATCTTTTAGCAAATTCAATATTATTTTCACTTAAATTACTCAACAATTCTTTATTGTTTTTTAATGTTATTATAGCCTCTGAAAAACCTATTACATCATTGGGATTAAACTTAAAGCTAGTTATATTATGAATCGAATAATCATTAATTCCATGAACATTCGAAGTTATTAAAGCAAGTCCAGATGCCATTGCCTCTATCCCAGCCAGTCCTAACCCCTCCCTTTTAGAGGGAAACGCAAATAAATCTGCTATTTTTAAGATTCTTGGTATATCTGATCGAAAACCTAAAAATTTCACTCTTTCTCTTAGTCCTAAGGAATTCGCTAATCTTTTTAATTGTCCAGAAATATTCCCTTCCCCACATATTAGATAGTAAATTTCCTCATCCTTTGCTTGTTCAATTGCTTTTATTATTACTTCATGGTTTTTGTTACTATTAAGCTCTCCCACAGAAATAACAACAAATGCATTTTGTGGAATGCCAAGTTCAAGTCTTAGTTTATCTTTATCTATTTCGTTCTTACTATATTTGGAAATATTAATACCGACACCCGGTGAATAATGCACACTTCCATTGTTACGTAACTTGAATTTCTTAGCTCTATTATAATCCTCTTTGTTTATTGTAATTAATTCATCTGTTAATAAAGCAAATATTGCTTCTGCAGGATAGTATAGTAACCAGTTTTTTAAAGGAGCTCCACTGAAAAAGTGAAAACCATGAGCCATATATATAACCTTATTAATACCAGCTTTCTTAGCCGCTAACCTTCCTAATATACCCCCTACAGGAGTATTACAATGCACTATATAATATTTTTCTTTTCTTATTAATTCTAATAGTTGCTTATAAGCATGAAAATTCTTTGGATGAAATGGATTTCTATTAAAATCAATATGATGTAGTTTTATTCCATATTTTTCTTCTTCGGTCTTCATAATCTGTGAAGTTGATTTACTCCAATTTGCTGCTAAATGAAATTCAAACCCTAACTCTTTAGCAGCCATAATACTAGAAATGGAAAAATTACTTACCAACTTACCACTAATATTACTAATAAATAGTATTTTTTTCACAACTATACACACCGTTTCTTTATTAAAAGGATTTCTTCAAAATAGTTTATAAAACTTATAATTTAACCTATTTTTTTGTAGGATTATTTCGTGAAGTGTTTTCTCCTGTATTAGTATACAATCCCTCTTTTGAAAAAACTGTTAATATTGTTTTACATACAATTTTAAAATCTAACAACAAAGATAGATTATTGGCATACCAAGCATCTTTAAGTCGCTTTTCTCTATTAGATAGACCGTTTCTAAAGTATGCTTGTGTATAACCTGTAATTCCGGGTCTTACTTTCATTTTATCTATTTCATCATCTTTATAAGTATCCAATACACTCGACAAACTGGCCCTTGGACCTATCAGACTCATATCACCTTTAAGAACATTTATTATTTGAGGAATTTCATCAATACTAGATTCTCTCATGAATTTACCTATTTTAGTTACCCTTGGATCATCCTCAGAATTATAAGTACTTCCATCTATATTAAATAAAGTTGGGGCATCTACTTTCATAGAGCGAAATTTATACATCTTAAATATCCTACTATTTTTCCCAATTCTTTCTGCTTTATAAAATACAGGACCTCTGTCTTCTAATTTAATAAGTAGGCCGAAAATAATATAAAATACTATGAAAATAGGTAATGCAATTACACTAGCAAAGATGTCAATTATACGTTTGAAAAACTTACTATACATGGCTTCACCTCTGTTAGTTTTTAATAATTCATTCCACTAATCTTATAATCCCTTTATCAACTAGCCTCAAAGCTTTTTCAGTTTTAAATAAAGCATCTTCTAATTTTTTGGAGACTGATATTATATATCCACAACCATCTAGATTATTACGATATTCTTTTATCTCGCTTCCCAATTCTAAATAATGGTATATCTCGACTTCAAACTCCTTTTTAATATGATTAAAGTCTGGCAAATGTATCACTTTACCTGGGGTTAGCGCCAATAATCTAGTAGAAACATTTACTTTTGTTACTGGATCCTCTATCTCAACTGTCCCCCCAGTAGCTGCTTTAATTATTATGTTCATGTAATCAATACCTGTACTTAATGGAATAATGTGCGAACCGATTAGATTACCACCCATTCTAGCTCCTACATCAATAATACATATATCATTACTATTAGTAACTAATATATCCATATTAACCGAACCAAAGTTAATACCTAATGACTTTATTGCATTTCTTACTACTCGCTTTATCTTTTCTTCAATTGATAATCCGCTCGGCATATAATGCCCTAATTCTGCATAATCTGGTGGGTCTGTCATTTGCTTACCCATGACACCAAGTATATGTACTTGACCATTAAATACAAAGGATTCTACGCCAAATTCCTTTCCTTCAATAAAATCTTCTATTAGTGCCTTACCTTCTAAAGAGGCATTTATAGCATCATTGCATGCAAGAACTAATTCCTCAAATGTATTCACTTTATTTATAGCCTTACTACCTGACCCGTCACAAGGCTTTACAATAACTGGATAACTTATATTATCTTTAATTTTATTTAGTTTTGTTAAGTTAGCAATTTCATAATATTGTTTAATATCATCAACCTTATTCTCAAATAAGTTACGTCTAACTAAATATTTATTTTTAACAATTTTAGCAACCTCATAATTAAGACCTGGAAGATTCATCTCCTGAGCCACATATGCAGCGGAAATAACTCCATAGTCTGTTGCGGCAGTAATTACTCCATCCACTTTCTTTGAAATTGCATACTGCAGACAAGCTTCTTGATCCACAATATCAATCACTTCATACTCATCAGCAAATTTAAATCCTATGGAGTTTGGATTTTTATCTATAGCAAAAGTATAATAATCCATCTCCTTTGCCTTTTTTATAATAAAAGATTGTAAAAATCCTGCACCGATTATCAGTATTTTCTTCATTTTATTCCTTCCTACGAACTAATTATTGTATGTGGAGTTAATATACGTTCACTTGGCAGTTGACTTTCGTTATAACTTCGATACTTTTCAAATTCTTTTGGTGTGAGTTTATTAAAATAACGCTTTAAACCGCCAACCTGTTTACCTTTATAGCCATTTTCTACCAACTGAATGGCTGCCGGGAGTAGGTGGGCACATAATTCCGCTGTTCTTCGATGTAAAATTTCTGGAGTTTCTTCTATAAACAATTTCAGTCTTCCTTGAACTATAATATTACCATCATCAAATTCTTCATTCATATAATGAATAGTTGCACCATAAAAACTTTCGCAATTCGCCCAATAATGCATATACGCCCTATTTCCTCTATAATCTGGCAATATAGAGCCGTGACAATTTATTGGGGTATACCTTGATTGTTTAAGAAAAGACAAGGGAATTTTATAGGGCCAGCCACAACTAATCAATAAATCTACCTTTTCCCTTTGGGCCAGTTGAAAGCTTTCTTCATCATTTAATCTTTCATTGTTAAAAATTATAGTCTTTATATCTCTATTCATGCAAAATTCATAACAAATACCGTCAGTCTTTTCTGTATAAAATACAATCTCTTTATCCTGCAATATATTCATTTCTAAAAGTGTCTCAATAATAATTTTCGGTTTCAAAGCATTTGCAGAGCCAAGAATCGCTATTTTCTTCATATATTCACCAACTTTATTAAACATTCATATTTCAAGTAATTATATTTTTGAAATTCTCTACCACATAAAGCACTTCTTCATCACTTAATTGAGTATGCAACGGTAGTGTAACTTCATTAATATATTGGTTATACGCATTTGGATAATCATTAATATCAAAACCAAGATTTCTATAGGCTGTAAACATTGGTAATGGCTTATAGTGAACATTACAAGCAATACCCACTTCAGCCATTCTCGAAATAATTTCATTTCTTTTCTTTTCACTAATACCATGAATTCTTGTTAAATATAAATGTCCAGAAGAGGAATAGTTTTCACCATGATGCTCTAACACCTGTACATTTAAAGAGGATAAATAACTGTCATATAATTCGATAATTTGCTTACGTCGTTTTAATAAATCATTATAACGGGCCAATTGTATTAAACCGATACTCGCACTGATATCTGTCATATTACACTTATAAGCAGGATAAAGAATATCGTATTCCCATGAACCTTTTTGAGTTTTAGCAAGTGCATCTTTTGATTGACCATGAAGACTATACAACATAAACTGATTGTATAATCTATTATCGTCTATCCCACGATCATTACGCCATACAACAGCTCCACCCTCTGCCGTTGTGAGATTTTTTACAGCATGGAATGAAAAACAAGTAAAGTCAGCTGCTTGCCCACAATTCAAACCATTACTTTGTGCACCAAAAGCATGTGCAGCATCTGCCAAAACTACTATCCTATTGAATAGTTTTTGTAGATCATTATTCGATTTATACAATTCCTTTTTACTATTTATAATCTCGTAAATGGTATCATAATCACACATTTTGCCACCAATATCCACAGGTATAATAGCTTTAGTTCTATCTGTAATTGCATTGGAAAGCTTTGAATAATCCATTTCAAATGAATTTGGAGCAGTATCTACTAAAACAATTTTTGCCCCAACATGTTCAATTACTGACGCAGATGCTGTGTATGTATAAGCAGAAGTAATAACTTCGTCTCCTGGACCGACCCCGAGAATCCTTAGTGTAAGTTCCATAGATGCAGTTGCAGAATTTAAACAGACGGCTTTGTTTACTCCTACAAATTCAGCTATTCTTTTTTCAAACTCTTTAGTTCGTGGTCCAGTTGTTATCCATCCCGATTTTAAAGATTTTACGACCTCTTCAATCTCCTCATCCGAAATATCAGGGGGAGAAAAAGGTATATTCCTGAACTCTATATTTTTCATTTAATATCCTCGCTTTAATGTGCTTAAACTTTTTTACAACTTTATTGATATTGATTTGGTATTTTAGAATTGAATTGAAATAATATTAAAGGCTAATCAATTCGGCTTAAGTAAGTTTCTTAACTACAAAGTTGCTAACTAGCCAAAATATATTTATCTAACCGCTGAATTCATTTCCTCAACCTTAGCAACTAAGTAATCATATAACTCATCTTTCATTTCATCATTTTGCAAAGCAAAATCGATTGTGGTTTTCACAAATCCCATTTTCTCTCCAACATCATAACGTGTTCCTTCAAAGTCATAAGCATACACACTTTGAACTTCATTCAACATTTGTATCGCGTCTGTAAGTTGAATTTCCCCACCAGCACCAATTTGCTGCTTATCAAGGAAACCAAAAATTTCTGGTGTAAATATATAACGCCCCATAATTGCAAGATTTGAAGGAGCTGTGCCTGGCTCAGGTTTTTCCACAAAGTTATTCACCTGGTACAATCGACCTTCTTTGGTGCTCGGATCGACAATCCCGTAGCGGGAAGTTTCTTCATCAGGCACACTTTGAACTCCAACCACTGAACACTGAGTCTCTTCATACTGCTCAATCAACTGTCTTAATCCCGGTTTTTCAGCTTGAACAATATCATCTCCAAGCAATACCGCAAACGGTTCATTTCCAATAAACTTACGCGCACACCATACGGCATGTCCCAGTCCCTTAGGTTCTTTTTGGCGGATATAATGCAAATCAATATTGGAGGCATAATTTACTTTTTCAAGCATCTCAAATTTATGTTTCTTCATTAAATTATCTTCTAATTCATAATTGTGATCGAAATGATCCTCAATCGCACGTTTACCTTTTCCTGTTACGATAATAATATCTTCAATACCTGATTCAATTGCTTCTTCAACAATGTATTGGATTGTCGGTTTATCGACAATCGGTAGCATCTCTTTTGGCATAGCCTTTGTAACAGGAAGAAATCTTGTACCTAACCCTGCTGCTGGAATAATTGCTTTTTTGACTGTATTCATCTTATTTCCTCCAAAATATTAATTAATAATTATGATATTATTTTTTCTGTTTTTAAGCCTGCGCGGTAAGCTGCTCCCTTTCCAAATAAACAATCCTCATCAACGCATCCTTCAACTCCACCCGATCATATTCCCTAAAATTCTCAATCAATTCATCAATCAAGCTTGGATGCACTTCAACCGTCTTTCCTACATAAATCTTCTCATAAACCTCACCAGGAAGAACCTCATCCTCACCCAATAATTCCTCAAACATCTTCTCACCAGGTCTTAGACCACTATATTCAATTTTAATTTCATCCTCAGAATAACCCGATAACTTAATCAAGTTCTTAGCAAGATCAACAATCTTCACCGGCTCACCCATATCCAAAACGAAAATCTCTCCGCCTTTGGCCAAGGTTCCAGCCTGAACTACAAGCCTTGAAGCTTCAGGTATCGTCATAAAATACCTCGTAATATCTGGATGAGTTACTGTGATAGGCCCACCATTCTCAATCTGCTTCCGAAACAGCGGAATAACACTTCCCCTGCTCCCAAGTACATTCCCAAATCGCACTGCAACAAATTTCGTCTCACTTTTCTTAGCCATGTTCTGCACGACCATTTCAGCAATCCGCTTGGAAGCACCCATGACGTTGGTTGGGTTAACAGCTTTATCTGTTGAAACAAGCACGAAAGTTCGTACAAAGAATTTATCCGCAGCTTCTGCGACATTTTTCGTACCAATGATATTATTTTTCACAGCCTCATGTGGGTTGTATTCCATTAAAGGTACATGCTTATGAGCTGCCGCATGATAGATGATTGCCGGCAGATGTTCTTCAACAATTTCAAAAATACGCTTCCGGTCTTTTACATCGCCAATGATTGGTACAATCTCTGTCTGTTCTTCCCCAAACGTTTTTCTTAATTCCATATCAATGTTATAAATACTATATTCCCCGTGTCCAACAAGGAGAATTTTTTTCGGAGTAAACCGCATTAATTGACGACAAATCTCAGAACCTATCGAGCCACCTGCACCAGTAACCATAACAGTGTTTCCAGTCACATATTCAGAGATAGCATTGATATCAAGTTTTACTGGCTCACGTCCAAGCAGATCCTCTACCTCAACGTTTTTCAAGGAATTGACTGTAACTTTTCCAGTCATCAAATCTTCAATCTTAGGAATCATTTGCACCTTGGCTGCAGTACCACTACAAGCATCGACAATCTTTTTTAGATCACTACTACTTAATGATGGAATGGCAACAACGATATGGTCAATCTGATAATTTTCAACAACTGTAGGAATATCATCAACTTTCCCAGCAACGGGCAAGTTGTACATTTCCATCTTTTGCTTCATTAAATCATCATCTACAAAAGCAACTGGATAGAGTTCTGAGTTATGTTCGTTCTGCAATTGACGGACAATCATCGCTCCGGCAGAACCAGCACCGACAATAAGAGTGCGTTTTTGGGAATTGTTATTGTTATTAATGTAACGATCGCGGTACATGCGCCAAATGAAACGTGATCCTCCGATTAGAATAATATGTAAGAGCCAGGTGACAACTAAGGCACGGCGGAGGATAGTGAAGTCATTAAGTAGTAGCTGTACGATACCGGCAGCTGTTACAGTAAGCGTCACAGCCTTTGCGATAGCTTTTAATTCACCAACACTAGCATAGGACCATACTTTATTATAGAGTTTAAATACTGCAGCAAATAGATGGTGGAAGATTACGAGTGCGATAGCAGAAATGATAATTGCAGTAGAAGTTAGAATATCGGTATATGCCGGATAGACAATCCACGCTGCGACAAAAATCGCTGTTGCTACTATTAACGTATCAAGCAAAATAAGCAATGATAAACGTCTCGAGTAAGACATAAAAATCTCCTTTCTCATGAGGTTGTCGCCTTCATGATAGTACTAGTATATTTTGTAGTGTATAATAACCCTTATCAGTAGCATGAATTGAGTTAATGGATTTGAAAATCCAACAGAGATTATTCACATGCCACTAATTAGTATACAATATATCCAAGCCTTTTTTAGGCTTTCTCAAAGAATAGGATGCATTCTATATTTTCCTGTCCGAAAGCTATTTTTGTAGGTATGAATAACTATTCAAAATATCATATACCGGGGCTATTTAGTGATGTTTTCCATTTTTGTTACTTATGATTAACTTCAGGCTTTAAAAATCAATAGTTAAGGATAATCGAATCTTAACTATTTTGTATAGTATTCTCTCTTACTAGTTTTCAGTTTTTTCTTAAAACAAACCAAGAAACTTCTTCTTCTTTATTTGAGTCGGCTCCAAGCGATGGACGTTTTGATTATCAATTAGTAGTTCGCTATTTTCCAAGAACATATATGCATAATCGCTACCAAAGTCATTATTGATTACTTGGAAAGCTTCCTTCATCGCAAACCCTCTAGATTTCGTATTATGCGCATCGGAAGCGATAAAGTGAGTTAGATTTGCCTCAATCAGCTGACGGCTGAACTTCTGAATGTCCTTTCCAAACTTGCCAACTACACTCGCAGCAGTCACTTGTGTCAGCGCCCCTTTTTTCACAAACTCATAAAGTCTCGATGGATGTTCTAGTAGTTCTTGGTTACGCTCTGGATGTACAATTATAGGAATGTAGCCAGCTACTTGAATATCAAAGAGCATTTGACTGGCATATCGTGGTACGTGTGCAGAAGGGAACTCAACAAAGATGTACTTCGTATCGTTAATCGGTAAGATGATGTTATTCTCCAACTCATCCAACATATCTCCATTGATACGTGTCTCTTGTCCTGGAAGAATAGTAAGCGGGATATCTTCGTTTATCAATAATTCATTTAAAGTATCTACCCAGCGGATGATGCTCTCCCGATCGTTATCGAATACTCCATTACGATGATGTGGGGTTGCTACAATTGTTGTTATCCCTTCTTTAACTGCAGCCTTTGCCATATCCAGGCTGTCGAATTCTGTTTTTGCTCCATCATCGATTCCAGGTAAAATATGCGAATGAATATCAATCATCGACAAAGCACTCCTCTCTTTTTTCAGAATCGAGGAAAAAGCCAGACTATCGTCCCGATTCGAATATTCATTATATCAAACTTCCGATAAAATTAGTAGCTATTCTTAAATAATTAACGATTATTTATCGTTTGTCTTTATCCAATTTCGACAATGCAAATATTATTAAAAAAAGCCCCTCCTGTCACTCTATTTTTGCGACTAGAAGGGGATTCACCATTAATTCGTGCCGTAATAGTAATAATAATTAGACGCCTTTTTCTCCCGACCATTTAAGACAACGCCTAAAAGCTTTGCCTTGGCAGGCGCGAGTGATTCTTTAGCTTTTTCTGCTGCTTCGACCTCTGTCTTACCACTTCGGACGACGAGGACAGTGCCATCAACAATATTCGCTAAAATCTGAGCGTCAGTTACCGCAAGCACAGGAGGGGTATCAAAGATTACCAGATCATAACTTAGCTTAGCTTCTTTTAATAGATTTTCCATCTTTCTCGAAGCAAGTAACTCAGACGGATTCGGAGGAATCGGTCCACAGGTCATCACATCAAGAGTTTCAACGTCTGTCTGATTCACTGCTTCTTCCAGTGTATTCTCACCAACAAGCACATTACTTAACCCTCTTAAGTTATCAAGACGGAATGTGTAATGCATCGTTGGTTTTCTTAAGTCTGCATCAATGAGCAAGACACGTTTACCTTGTTGCGCATACACAACAGCAAGATTCGCAGTTGTTGATGATTTTCCTTCAGCTGGCCCAGATGACGTGACAAGGAAAGATTTCAATTCATTATCTACGGAAGAGAACTGCATATTCGTTCTCACCGTCCGATATTGCTCAGAGATTGGTGATTTTGGATTAACTTTTGTAATTAGATGACGGATATTACTGCCAATTTTAGACTGATTCTTTTTGCGCAGCATTGAATCCACCTCTTTTCTGCCTGTTTGGCTGGAAGCTCATTTGATTGGAACGCATATCTTCTTGTGAAATGACGGAGATAACACCAAGTATCGGAAGTCCAAGATGCTTTTCTACATCGTCTTCAGTCGTTACTGTATTGTCAAGATATTCAAGTAAGAATGCTAGACCGACACCGATCATGATTCCAAGTACAATCGCAATGGCGATGTTAAGTACCGGGTTCGGTGCAACTGGTGTTGGATTTGGACTTAGTTGTGCTTCTGTCAGCACACTTACGTTATCCACATTCATGAACTCCTGCACTTTATCTTGAAATACAGCAACGGTTGTATTCGCAATATCTACTGCTAGAGCAGGATGCTCATCTACTGCAGTTACTGTAACCACTTGTGAATTCTGCTCGTTTGATACCGTGATGTTTTCACTAAGCGCTTGAACTGAGTAAGGCAAATCTAATTCTTTAATGACTTCTCCCAGAATGGCCGGGCTTTTTATAATGACATTATAAGTATTTATGATTTCGACGTTCGCTCGGATATCGTTTACGTTGTATGGTACATTCTGTTCTTGCGGGCTTTGGTTAACGATGAACTGTGAACTAGATTGATAGGTAGGAGTTAATACAAAGTAACTCACTACTGCTGCTACTACAGCTGTCCCAAGTGTAATCGCCATAATAAGCAACAGGCGTTTCTTGATTACATTGAATATTTCCTTTAAGGAAATGGTTTCCTCCATGGTGTTACCTCCATATATCTGTTTTATTCTACCTTCTGCGATGAGTTTCGCTAATAATAATTGAATTCACTGACAAGTTTTACACACTACAGTAAGTGATTATATCACAGAACAGGGAAAAAAGTAGTGCTTTTTTTGTTTTTTTAATAGAAATCAATGGAGAAGTCGTGATTATTCTAGATACAGCGCATATTTAAAAAAACGCTATATAGTTGAAAGACGATTAATAAATCTACTTTCTAGGAACCAAAGGTCCTATTCCACATCTCCCACATTTTTCCTAATAATATTACAAAGAGATTACAAATCAGTTAATCTCATTCTTCTATTGTCATTTTGCGATATAATGTTGGTAAATATAGTAGATTACTAGCATTTCATCCATATTCTTCTTATATACTATCGCACTTTGCTACTACTAGTAACTTTTTCACCAAACCAATTCTTCTAATCTATTTTAGTCGAAATGACTGATAATCTATTATTACATCTTAAGGGGGATATTATTTTGGCTAACAAGAAAGTAGTCATGTCAGTAACAGCATCAGCTGCAATTGCAGCTGCAATATTCGGAGCACAGGAAGCAGAGGCATCCTCACATAAAGTGCAGCGTGGAGATTCACTATGGTCCATCGCACAAAAGTATGGAACTACGGTATCTCAACTAAAGTCCGTAAATAACTTATCCTCGGATATCATTTATCCGAATCAAGTATTGCAAACAGCTGGTTCTACATCGAGCTCGAAATCTTCATCATCCAGCAGTAGCAAGTCTAGCAGTTCAAAGAATGGATCATCTTCTTCGGGAAGTACATATACCGTTAAGGCTGGCGATACATTAAGTGGGATTGCTTCCAGACATAATATCTCACTGCAGAACTTAATGAAGTGGAACAACTTGGATACGACATTGATTTTCCCTGGTAATGTCTTTGTTGTAAGTGATCCTGGCAAGAGTTCTGGAAAATCTTCAAGTAGTAGTTCTAAATCGAGCTCATCCAGCTCATCCAATAAACAGCAAGTGTCAAGCGCTACAGTATATACGGTAAAGTCTGGTGACACCCTTTCCCGTATCGCATCGAATCACGGTGTTACGGTTTCAAACCTTAAACAGTGGAACAATTTGAAATCTGATTTGATTTTAATCGGACAGAAGTTGAACATTAACGGATCGAAAAGCACTGCTAAGTCAGGAAGCTCAAGCTCCAGCAGCAGTGGAAGCAAGCAAACTGCCAATGCGGGCTATGACGTGGACAAGCTGATCAGTGAAGCACGTAGTCAAATCGGTGTACCTTACGCTTGGGGAGGAACGACATCGAAAGGATTCGACTGTAGTGGATTCATTTATTATGCATATAACAAAGCAGGCATGAACATCAGCCGACTTTCCACTCAAGGTTATTTCGACCGTTCGTTCTATGTGAACACCCCTGAAGTGGGAGACTTAGTGTTCTTCTCCGGCACGTATAAATCCGGTATTTCCCATATGGGGATCTATATCGGGAATAACCAGTTCATCCATGCAGGATCTTCAACTGGCGTAACGATTACGAGCTTGGATAATTCTTATTGGAAGAAACATTTCGATAGCTATAAACGTTTTTATTAAAATATGAGATTTGCAGCCTCCCTATATGGGAGGCTATTTTATTTGTAAAAGCGAGCTGATATATATGAATCGTTTACTTTTACTAACTCATCAATTTAAAAGAATAATTCCCCCATCTCATCAATAGAATGATACAGGGGGCATGTGAAATGGAAAAAATTCATGTGGACAAGCTGGAACGTTTTTATAACCTGCTGGAAATGAAGAAGGAAATTGATTTGGAACTAGGTGAATTGAAGAAGGAGTTTAATCAGCTTCTTGATGAATCTGTTGGAGAGAATCGAGCTGGAGAGTTTGTAGAAGCTGGCTATCAGCTGAAAAGGCAGATCAGGAAAACTGAAAAGTATGATGAGGAGCGGACTGTACAGTTATTAGAAGATTTGCAAATGGAAGACTTGATTGAGACGGTAAGGCGTCCGGATAAGACGAAGATCCATGCAGCGATAGAACTTGGACTTATTCGAGGGGAACAACTGGAGGACATGATTGTTAGGCAGTATTCAAGGGTGTTGCAAGTCAAGCAGGTTTAGATTTTGATTGGAGTGCAGTCTGTAACCAAAAATAAAAGGGCTAATGTATGATGCAGTCTCGGAAAAACGGAGTCCGCATTCATCATTAGCCCTTTTGTTATTTAATTATCTCCCCAAGCGGCTTCGTCAATAATGACAGTAGTATTCGGGTGCTTGTGTAGAGCGGATGCTGGGAAATCTTTACTGATTTCACCTTGAAGAAGCTTCGTTACCGCTTCACGTTTACCTTCACCAGAGATGATCATGAGGATTTCTTTGCTTTCAAGAATGGTACCAATTCCCATCGTGATCGCCTTTGTTGGAACGTCATCAATCGAATCGAAGAAACGGGCATTCGCTTGTATCGTTGTTTCATCCAAATCGACGATATGTGTTCTGCTGTCAAAAGCTGTTCCTGGTTCATTAAATCCGATATGACCGTTTTTACCAATTCCTAAAATTTGGAGGTCGATTTTACCGGTACTTTGAATTAATGATTCATAATCACGGCACTCTTGTTGCACATCTTCTGCCATTCCACTTGGTACATGGGTATTTTCAGCAGGTATGTTGATGTGTTTGAATAGATTTTCATTCATAAAATAATGGTAGCTTTGCGGGTCATCATCCGGCAACCCGATATATTCGTCGAGGTTGAAAGTGACCGTCTTTGAAAAGTCAATTTCACCTTGTTTATATTTTTCGACTAAAATCTTATATAACCCTTCCGGAGTAGAGCCGGTTGCAAGACCCAATACTGGTTTTTCGGATTCCTTTACGCGGTCGGCTATCACTTCTGCGGCCTTCATACTCATTTCTTTAAAGTCTTTTACTTTAATAAATTCCATTTCTTATTCCTCCTTAAAGGATGGGTTTAAGTAATATCATTGTTTTTATTATATCCAAATATGGCGATATATGATATATATTATACCCAGACTGAAAAAACACTTTCTAATTTTACCTGATTCTTTTTTATTTGACTAGTAGAATTAAGGAATATTGTGTAAAAAAATGACCCTTTCATGTAAGAAAGGGTATTCGTATTAGATGATATTCTTTTTATTATCCTCATGCGTTCATTTCATCTTCTCTGGCAGCTGGTGAATCGAGTCGATCAGCTGGTTGAGCTTGCCTTCTATACGGTGGAGCAAGTAAAAAGTCACCGCAATCGGAAAGCCGACTTCTGCGATAAACGAATACCAGGCATCCATGAGACGTCCCTCCTTTTTTGGGTGTAACAAAACCCCCGATCACCCCGCGGTAACCGGGATAATCGGGGGCTTGTTTGGAAACCCAATTAGTTGATTTCAATTTCTTCGATTTGTTGTTCTATGACACGTGCGCTTCGTTTGGCAACTAAATCGCCACCGTTCGAAGTAAATGCATTTTGAGCAATCACCACATCCATTGCAGCGTTGACAGCATTGTGGTCGATTGGATCAACCGGGTCATCCAGTGTATAGGTTACGATTTTCCCCTCTTGGTTTTCAAATCGCATCTCTAGCCTCTTCATGTTTCTCCCCCTTTCTATTTACATGGTCGGTGCTAGCTTACGATAGAAGGATTTCTGACTTGTCACGACGGTTGATTTCTGTGACAAGATGTTGCTGTAAACCTTCAAATGCAACTGCAGTTTCGTACAATTGTTCAGCAGTCGCACTTGGCTTCACATTCGTGAAACTCTTCGTCTTGTAAACTGCGTCTCCAGATTCCGGGTCGACACCAGTCAAGAGAACAAGTTGCAGCGTGGACTGTGTTAAGTCTTGGTATGGCATGTGGCTCACCTCCCTTTCACCTCTATAATCGAAAGGAACGCAAAGTTGGGGGTGAGAATTTTAAAAAAGCTAATCAAGGAATTTCCCTGATTAGCCAATCCATCATAATTTATATGCTGTTTCAACATCACAAATATTTTTTGTATCGAGAATATGCTTGTCTTTGATTAGGTCTAAGTTTTCTTTTATATGATCATGTGCAACCATAATAACTACCACTTCAATGTCATCTAAGAAGTCTTGGAAGTTGGTGTATTGGTTATCAACCATCTGTTTCTGTAAGAACGGATCATATGATTTCACACCAGAGATTAATTGCTCATCCATTTTTTCAAGCAATTGTAGTGTTGGGCTTTCCCTTGTATCATCTACGTTTTCTTTGTAGGTCAATCCATAAAGGCCAACCTTCGACATATTCTTGAGTCCATGTTCATGCATGATATCACGAATGCGCATTAATACATGTTCCGGCATCGAGTCATTGATTTCCCTTGCCGTCAATATTATTTTCGTTAAATCAGGATAATCCCCAACAAGGAACCATGGGTCTACAGAAATACAATGTCCACCTACACCAGGACCTGGTTGTAATATATTTACTCGCGGGTGCTTATTGGCAATCCGAATAATTTCATATACATCCATATCATCAGAACGGCAAATTTTTGCCAACTCATTGGCAAACGCGATGTTGATGTCACGATACGTATTCTCCACTACTTTCGACATTTCTGCTGAACGGATATCGGTGACGACAATTTCACCTTTACAGAAGCTTGCATACAATTCTTTTACAGATTCTCCAATTTTGGTATCATCTGCACCGATTGTTCTTGAATTATGCTCCAGTTCATAAACCATATTACCAGGAATAATTCGTTCCGGGGCATGGACAAGATGGAGATCCTCTCCAAGTATGTACCCACGTTTTTCAATCTCTGGTCGGACAAATTTATCAATCGTACCTGGTGAAACGGTGGATTCAATAACAACCGTTGCACCTTTCTCACAAACGTCCATCACGGTATTGAGTGAAGAGATAATGTAAGATGGATCAATCTTCTTCGTGACGTTGTCATATGGTGTAGGTACAGTGATGATGTAAGTATCTGTTTTTTGATATTCCGTTGTAAACGTAATGCCATTTGCTACTGCTTGTTCGAATAGTTCCTGTAACCCTTTTTCCTCGAATGTCAGTTTATTATTATGTAAAGATTCCACTAGCTCTGGATTATTATCGGTCCCAACAATTTTCACTCCACTTTTCGCAAACATTAATGCTGTCGGAAGGCCGATATAACCTAAACCTATAATATTTATCATATTCATGACTCCTTCTTAGTAAAGAGATTTTTGTATTTCGATATTATTTTACAACAAAAATTGTTATTTGTGAATAACTTCACAAACAAGTCATATAAGAATGCTAGTAAAAGGACTGCTGTTTGCCCTTTATGATAAAGGGAGCAGCTATTTTCCCTGAGTTTTATGCTCTCTGTAATGTAACTAACACCAGCTATTAAATGATTAGTAACCCGGCTGTAATCTCTTAATGATATTGTTGATAGTATAATTCATTACTACATATAAGAGTTGCCAAGTGAATATACAAGCCGTAATTTGTAAAATACTTAAGAAACATAAATATAACTACTATACTGATACATGTGTTAGATGCGGAAAACATAAAACAAAATCTAATCCAAAAAAGCGAACCAGTAGTTCTACCTCTGGTTCGCTTTTTCTTAACTGGAGATAAATAACTCCAGTCCTCCATTCCATTACTTATTGAAATACTCTACAATCGCATCGGCGATTCGACGGGAAGCTTCTCCATCACCATAAGGATTGGATGCTTTCGCCATTTTATCATGTGCTTCTTTGTCAGTCAGCAATGTATTTGCCTCTTCAAAGATAACTTCTTCATCTGTTCCTACAAGCTTCAATGTACCTGCTTCAATCCCTTCCGGACGCTCAGTCGTGTCACGTAACACTAATACCGGAACACCAAGTGAAGGTGCTTCCTCTTGAACTCCGCCAGAATCCGTTAAGATAAGATACGAACGGGCAGCGAAGTTGTGGAAGTCTACCACATCAAGTGGTTCAATTAATCGAATTCGGTCGCTATCACCTAAAATTCTGTTCGCAGTCTCTTGAACAACTGGATTCAAGTGGACTGGATAGACAACATGGATGTCTTCATGTGTATCCACTAAACGGCGGATCGCACGGAACATTTGATTCATGTTTTCACCAAGGTTTTCTCTGCGGTGAGCTGTCATTAATACTAAGCGATTGTCGCCAATCTCATCTAAAATTGGGTGAGAATAATTTTCGTCGACAGTAGTTTTTAGAGCATCGATCGCTGTGTTACCTGTTACAGAGATTGTGTCCTCTGCTTTATTTTCATTCAACAGATTTTGCTTCGCCTTCTCTGTTGGTGAAAAATGCAAGTCAGCCATAACACCAGTAAGCTGACGGTTCATTTCTTCCGGGTATGGGGAATATTTATCCCATGTACGAAGCCCAGCTTCTACGTGGCCAATTGCAATTTGGTTATAGAATGCAGCTAATCCGGCTACAAAAGTCGTGCTCGTATCCCCATGGACAAGTACGATATCCGGCTGCACTTTTTTCATTACTTCATCAAGCCCTTCTAGAGCACGTGTCGTAATTTGCGCAAGGGATTGCTGCTTTTTCATGATGTTTAAATCAAAGTCAGGTGTAATTCCAAAAATCTCTAATACTTGATCCAGCATTTCTCTATGCTGAGCCGTTACTGTTACAATTGCTTCAAATTCTTCAGGGCGTTTTTTCAGTTCAAGAACAAGTGGTGCCATTTTAATTGCTTCTGGTCTTGTTCCGAAAATATTCATGACGCGAATTGGTTTCTTCATTATATTTTCACTCCAATTATTTTGGTATATTCTTTTCATATAAGTTTACAATTATAAATGTATCATACATGAAGAGTTTAGTTAAACACAAGATATTCATCATACATATAAAAAGTTATCATGATTACAAATCGAATCTAAATGTAATAAAGATGAAAAATAATTTTATAGAAAAAACCACTTCATTGGACTATACTCGACCTCTAATTAAGGGTAGAATGGTTGTAGAATGTCAAAAGGGGTAAATACATGACTAAAAGAAAGAAAATAGTTATCACGATTCTTGTCATTATTGGTGCTCTGCTTGTAAGTGCAGTTGGATATGCGGCATATATTTATAACCAGGCTAATAAAGTTGTTACAGATGCCCATGAAGATGTAGGTAGGGAAAATGAGACATCCGCTCTTCGAGATAAACAAGTGGATCCTGTCAACGACCATGTATCTGTGCTTTTCATCGGTGTCGATAGTCATGATGAAAGCGCAAACGAAAATAGCCGCTCTGACGCATTACTTCTTGGAACGTTCAACAAAGACGAAAATAACGTGAAACTCCTTAGCATCCCCCGGGATTCTTACGTGTATATTCCGGAAGTGGGATATTCGACAAAAATAAACCATGCCCACGCCTATGGGGGACCTCGGGCTACGATTGAAACAGTTGAAGATTTTTTTCATGTACCGATCGATTATTATGTACGTGTGAACTTTAAAGCATTTGTTGATTTGGTCGAATCTGTCGGTGGGATTTGGTATGATGTCCCATATGAAATTTCTGAGCCTAATTCCGGCAACCATCGGGATTCCATTCATTTATATCCAGGGTATCAGCATCTGAATGGAGAAGAAGCATTAGCTCTCGCAAGGACCCGTAAATATGATAATGATATTGAACGTGGAAAAAGACAGCAAGAGATTATTAAAACCATTGTGGAAGAAGCCACTTCCGTTTCCTCATTGTTCAACCTAGATGATGTCATACAAGCTATCGGATCCAATTTACAAACGAACTTAACGATGAATGAGATTCGTGGATTTTTATCCTATGGTGTTCACGGCAATATTCAAATTGATACAGTCAATTTGGAAGGTGAAGGTGGATATATGAATGATGGTGGCTGGTATTTCCAAGTGGATGAAGCAAGCAGACGGAAAGTTCAGGAAACACTGCAGAATCATTTGGATTTGGAACCATACGAACAACAGGAAAACTACTCTTATTAACTCAACCACAGTTTTTACACATAATCTACGAAACTTGTATTTTAGTTGTAACCTTCTCATAATATTTATCGTCTATAATGATAGATGGTGCAAAAATATGAGATTGCAATATTTATAATTTGACTTTATAATTATGAGGATAACCTTCTAAAGGAGTTTATAACATGAGTAAACGATTAGTAAGAAGAAAACGAAAAAAAGTAAGACGCCTACGGGTATTTCTTTTTGTCGTTTTACTTTTATTGATAGGTGTCGTTGGCATTGGCGGATATCTGGCGGTCCAAACAATGCAAGCTGCCAGTGAATCATATGACGATTTAGGTCGAGAAAAATCAGACCTCCGTGAGGAAGCAGTTTCGATTAGTAATGACCCCGTTTCCGTATTATTGATGGGGATTGAGGACTATCAATCTGAAGGAGACCACGGCAGAACAGATACGTTGATGGTCGCTACATTCAATCCAGATGATGAAAATCTAAAATTAGTCAGTATCCCACGTGATACGCTGGTAGAAATTGCCGGACGCGGACACGAGGACAAAATAAACCATGCCCATGCCTATGGCGGCAAAAAAATGACGATAGAAACAGTCGAGAATTTCCTCGATATTCCAATAGATTATTATGCAACGGTAAACTTCGATGCGTTTAAAAACATAATCGATATTTTAGGTGGAGTCACCGTAGATGTTCCATTTAACTTTGAGCAAAACAGTGATGATCGTAAAGCTGAGAAATTACAATTCTATGAAGGTGAAATGGAGCTCGACGGGAGACATGCTTTAGCTTACGCGAGAATGCGTATGTCTGATCCGCGTGGTGACATTGGCCGGAATGAACGACAACAGGAAGTTATTGAAGCGATTATCGATAAAACCTTATCTCTAGGTACCATTTCTAAAGTGGATGACCTCGTTCAAGAAGTTGGAAATAATGTAGAAACAAACTTACGAGTTTCAGAAGGACTTGCATTTGTCAAGAAGTATTCTAATTTCAGAACGAGCAATATTGAAAAGCTTAATGTGGAAACTTATCCCACGCGAATTAATGGTGTAAGCTACCAAATTCCAGAGGAAGAGTCATTACATGAGCTTCGAGCTGAATTGAAAGACCATTTAGAGATTACAAGTTTCACTGATAGTACAGAGAGCTATGAGCAGGTTTCTGGGTATTAAATGACACCTAACTTGTCTAGCATAATAAAAAAAGAAGAGGCTGGGACATAACTAGCCGAAAACAGTAATTAAAAAGGATCCAAGCAATCAAAACTTTGCTAGGATCCTTTTTTGAGTCAAATTTATCATTATCGGTCTTTAGATTGGGGTTGTTGGCGGTG
>NZ_JAMBON010000038.1 GCF_023715655.1 Oceanobacillus luteolus
TTTTTCACGTAAAACGCCCTTTATACTACCGCGCTTCGCTTGCTTGCCCTGTCTTTGGTGTTGAAGTCTTGCGACTTCAAAACCAAAGACAGGGTATATGTTCTCCCACAAACATTTTACTCTAACGTAGATGGAGATGGTTGGTTTTATGTATAATATAGACAATAACAAGGTGATACACGAGAGGACTCATTGCTATAGCGTAGAATTAGGTGGAAAAGAGGAATGAAGTTGAAAAAGTATAAAGGTTACCTTATCGATTTAGATGGTACGATGTATCGGGGAACAGAACCGATCGAAGCAGCAGCAGATTTTGTCCGTACTTTAGTAGAGAATAACATTCCTTACGTATTTGTAACAAATAACTCTTCAAAAACACGTAAGGCTGTATCAGGTCATTTAAACAATATGGGGATCATTTCTACTCCAGGTCAAGTGGTCACCACGAGTATTGCTACTGCTAATTACATCCAAAATCAAAAGGAGCATGCTCGGTGCTATGTCATTGGCGAAGAAGGTTTGATTTCAGCGCTTGAAGAGAATGATCTAATTATTACAGATTTAGATCCAGATTATGTAGTTGTAGGAATTGATAGAGAAATAAGTTATGAGAAATACGCGAAAGCCGTCCTTGCTGTTCGTAATGGTGCAACGTTTATTTCGACAAACAGTGATGTAGCTATCCCGATGGAACGCGGACTTTTACCGGGAAATGGTGCATTAACAAGTGTTATAACGGTAAGTACTGGAGTGCAACCTATTTTTATCGGGAAGCCTGAGGCAATTATTATGGAAGAAGCATTAGCGATTTTAGGAGTAACTAAAGAGGATGCGTTAATGGTTGGAGATAATTATAATACGGATATCCGTGCTGGCATTCATGCAGGACTCGATACATTGATGGTGTTCACCGGGGTCACGCGATTTGAGGAGCTTGCCGGTTTAGAGGTGAAGCCAACGTATCACGTTCACAGTTTACGAGATTGGGTACAGCATATTTAAATTCTACATATCTATCGTAAAATGATAAGAACAAGCGTGGCTTACATACGCTTGTTCTAAAAAAATTGGTTATGAAGCAACTAGTCCACAACAATATAAGTAGCAGAAATAGGGCCATGTACGCCCACAATCAGATTCATTTCAATATCTGCACTATTACTAGGACCAGAAATAAAACTGATATAGGAGGCAACGTCCTCCCCTTTGACAATTGCTTCATGAATTTGCTGTGCAGCTTGTGTCATTCGGGGGACAATGGTCTCTTTTGGTATGATGGCAATGTAAGCTTTCGGCAACAGACTGATCGTGCGGCCGTGATGTTTATTATGGAATAATGTTACTGTAGCAGATTCAGCTAATGTGATGTCACTAAAAGTAATGCCAAGATCAGCTCTCTCTGCAAAGACTTGGTTTTCTTTTTCTTTTGTGTGGTCCCATATATGAATTTCTGTGGATTGTTCCAGTTTTTTAAATAGATTGGTTAATCCGTACACATCATTTCTTTGGTCATTGGGAGCAATGATTGACTGCCCCTTATAAGCTTGAATTGTGTCTTCAAGTACTTGCTCTAAGCCTGCCTTATCTGTTCGTTTAAAAACAGTATGGATAGCTTGGCATTGCTTTTCTAGTGCTTCTATTAATTCATCTTGTGTCTGTCCCTTTAATACTTCCAGTTGTGGCGTGACACTCCATATCGGTCGTTTCACTCCTTCTGTACGGCGGGGACGACCTAGATTTGCAGCTAAACCATCTAAAAAGGCTTCCCGATTTTGAATCGTCATTATTCCTCACCACTCTTTTCTCTCTCTTTATACCAGGAGCGGAAAGATTGTTTACTCGGAGCAGGGAAGTTCCTTGAGTTTGTCCAATCTTTTAATGGTCCTGGTCCATTTCCGATGATGTCATCTTTCGTCCAAGGATTTAGTGCAAGACGTGCCATTTTTGTACTTAATTTATATACTGCCGGACTGGAAGACCATTTTGCAAAGCCCTTCATCGCCATTTTTTCAACCATAGGTGCTTGTTTTTCTTTCTCGACAATAATCTGACGGTGTCTGATCAGCATTTCATGCAGAGGAATTTTCACAGGACATGCTTCCGTACAAGCACCGCAGAGGGACGAGGCATAAGGCAATTCTTTATGATTCTCATAGCCATCTAATAAAGGGGTGAGTACTGCTCCAATTGGACCAGGATAAATTGAATTGTATGCATGTCCACCGACATGGCGATAGACTGGACAAGCATTGATGCAAGCAGCACAGCGAATACAGTGTAGGGCCGCTTGGAACTCTGTGCCCAAAATTTTAGAGCGGCCATTATCTACAATGACAAGATGATAATCATCGGGTCCATCAATTTCATCATCCAGACGTGCTCCAGTATAAGAAGTGATATAACTAGTTAATTTTTGCCCAACTGCTGATCTTGTCAATAAACTAACGAGGACCTCCATTTCCTCCCAGGTAGGTACAATTCTCTCCATGCCCATAACTGTTATAAGTGTATCTGGAAGCGTGGTGGCCATTTCTGCATTTCCTTCATTCGTTACGAGTGTGATGGTGCCTGATTCAGCAATCGCAAAATTACATCCAGTAATTCCAACTTCTGCGGTTAAAAATTCTTCTCGTAATTGGCTACGTGCAAAATCCGCAAGCTCTTCAGGGATATCGGAGCCGGTGTAACCTCTTTTTTCCGCAAACGTTTCCCGTATTTGTTCTTTGTTTTTATGTAGTGCCGGTACGACGATATGGGAAGGAGGGTCTTCATCTAATTGTAAAATCCATTCACCGAGGTCCGATTCCACTACTTCTGCACCGAGACTTTCCAATGCTCGGTTTAAACCAATTTCTTCCGTAACCATTGATTTTGTTTTAACGACCTTTTTGGCTTCTTTCTTCCTAATCACGTTTTGAATATAATCATTCGCTTCTTCAGCAGTTGCTGCGAAGAAAACATGACCACCCCGTTTAGACACTTGGTCACTTAACTGTTGTAAATAATAATCAAGATTTTCGACAGTGTGTTTGCGAATTTCAGCTCCTAGCTGACGCCAATCTTCCCAGTTTCCCAGCTCTGTTTCTTGGATCCGTTTTCTTGATCTGAAACGTCCTTGTGCGGAAGAGACGGCCAGGCGCATAAAGTCATTTTCAATACCTTGTTGAACACGCTCTTCGTATGGAGATTCATTAATTTTAATGCTCATGAATAGACCTCCTTTTACTTCGTTGTATTTAAAATTTCAGCCATATGCACGACCTTTACCGTTTTACCTTCGCGTTGCATCATCCCACCAATATTGATAAGACAGCCCATATCTCCTCCAACAAGATATTCTGCCTCTGTTTCCGTCACGTGCTGTGATTTTTCTTTTACCATCTCTTCTGAAATAGCAGCGTTTTTGATGGAGAAGGTACCACCAAATCCACAGCAATCTTCTTTTATCGGCAATTCGATGTACTCGATTCCTTCGATATTTTTTAATAGAGTGATAGGTGCTTCGTTAACTCCTAGGATACGGCTCATATGACAGGAAGGATGGTAAGTGACTCTGCCTTTAAAAGCGGAGCCTACATCAACTATTTCAAGTACTTCTACTAAAAATTGTGTTAACTCGTATGATTTGTTCGCTAGTTTTATCGCTTCATCTTCCCATTCTGGGTCGTTTTTAAATATATTTGGGTATTCCTTCAACATACCAACACAGGATCCAGATGGCCCGACGACATACTCAGAATGCTTGAACGCACGCATCATCTGTTTCATCGCTTGTTTGGACTCTGTCAGATAACCGCTATTATAAGCTGGTTGCCCACAGCAGGTCTGCAATTCCGGGAAGTCAACCTCACATCCGAAACGTTCGAGGATTTCGACGGTATCCTTCCCAACATCTGCAGAGAAAATATCGCAAAGACATGTAATGAATAAAGAAACCTTCATGGTGTTCACCTTCCTTTATTAACGGTTGTTTTTATAAGGTAAGAGCTCAATATAGCAATAGTTGGACCAACCAAGGTGCTATGATGGACACTGTGACTGCACAAACAATCATGGCAATCGTGCTGATGGATCCTTCACGTAAACTGCTTTCCAATGCTTTAGCAATCCCAATCGCGTGAGAACCACTGCCTAATCCAACGCTTTTCGCAATATCATCATTGATTCTGAATAACTTATATACCATAGAGCTGAAAAATACACCGCCGAATCCAGCAACCAATACAAAAACAGCTGCCAAAGAGGTGACTCCGCCTAAAGTCTCTACGATAGCTACTGCCACAGGCATGGTCACAGATTTCGTTGTGAGCGAGAGGATGATTTCGTCCTCAAATCCAGCTGCTTTGGCAAGTAAAATACCGGCGGATATACCTACTGCTACACCAACACATGAACCGAGAAGAATGGGGGTGAGATGTTTTTTTAACACATCACGTTGTTTGTACAGTGGATAGGCAAGGGCTACAACTGCTGGACCCTGCAACTCTTTGATCCATTGTCCGCCTATCATGAATGTTTCATAAGGTATCTTGAAAATCAGCAATAGTATGATGACGATGAAGGTTGATGTAACGACAGGAACCGTAAATGTAAGCTTGAGCTTTTGATGAAGTAATTTTGCTAGAAAGTAGATACTACAGGTCGCAGCGATCGCCACGAACCCAATAATTAGATTAATCATGTTGCTTTTCCTTCCTGTACATAATCCATTGACTGGTAGCTCCTGAGCTGGCAATAACAAGTACCGTACAGAATAATACGATTAGAACAAGTAAAAAACCACGACCCGCAAAGAAATCTAAATAATTGATCAGGCCAACCGTTGCAGGAATGAAAAATAAGACAAGATTATTAACAACAAACTTCGAGCCTTCCTCAATCCAGACAACTTTAATTAAATCTGTCGAAAGTAAAACAAACAGGATAATCATCCCTATGACACTTCCAGGAATAATAAGGTCAAAAGCATTCTGGATCCAGTCTCCAATTCTATAAATACTATATAAAAAAATGATGTGAAGAATGATTTTGAATATATTCCACAATATGATACACACCCTATCTCCTGAAGTGATGCAGTAAGTGGCTGTGTTTGACGCCTATTTACTGTTTCCTTAAATAACAACATATACATATATATATTTAAAAATTTATAAATTATATTATATTCTAATATTATATCGGTTGAATGTAAACTGCTAGATATGAATAGTATAGAAATGTTTTCTTTCTTCTTTTTTAATTTTTAAAAATTTGCACAAATGTGATAGTATAATATATAATCTTAACTGCGTATGTGAAATTGTAGTAAAGTTGATAGTGATTATCGTGAAAAATTAAGTGACGAAGGGGAGAGGAAAGGTATGTATAAAAATATATTGAGGCATCCTGGACCTACGCCAATTCCTAAAAAGGTGGAACTGGCAATGGGACAGGATATGTTTAGTCATCGTTCGGAGGAATTCGTTAAACTTTACCGGGAAACTACAGAACGTGTGAAGCCTGTTTTCGGAACGAAGCAAGAAATCTTACTTCTACCATCCGGGGGAACAGCAGCATTGGAAGCGGCTGTTGTGAATGCCGTTTCTCCTGGGGAAGAAGTGGTTGTCGTCACAGTGGGAGCTTTCGGGGATTATTTCGTCTCCATTTGTGAAAAATATGGCTTGAAAGTACATAAACTCGAAAAAAATTGGGGCGAAGCTTGTACGAAAGAGGAGCTTGCGGACTTTTTGAAACCATTATCTAATATTAAAGCTGTCTTTGCTACGTACAATGAAACATCTACCGGAATTTTAAATCCTGTCGATCAGTTGGCAGAAGCAGTACGGGAACATTCTGAGGCGATTTTTATAGTGGATGGCGTGAGTGCTTTAGGTGGCGCCCCTGCGGAAATGGATGAGTGGGGAATTGATATTTTAGTGACTGGTTCCCAAAAAGCGATGATGCTTCCTCCAGGTCTTTCTTTCGTAGCTGTAAGTGACAAAGCTTGGAAACAGATAGAGGAGAATGCCCCAACTGCATATTATTTGAATCTATTAAGTTATCGTGACTGGGCGGAGAAGGGAATGACTCCTAATACGCCAGCAGTTTCCCTTATTGTTGGGCTTTCCGCTGTATGCGATTTGATTGAAGAAGAAGGCGGAATTGCAAAGACGGTGGAAAGACATGAACTTATGAAGAATATGGTTCGGGCATCTATGAAAGCATTGTCCATCGATTTATTGACAAATGATGAATTTGCATCACCAACCATTACGGCAATCCGTACTCCTAAAGGCTTGAATCTCGCGGATTATTTAGGCCACTTAAAGAAGGAATATCATTTGGATTTTGCTGGTGGTCTCGGTCACCTTCAAGGTGAGATTTTCCGATTCGGTCATATGGGCTATTGCTTCCCGAGCGATGTTTTAGAAGCAGTTTCTCTTATGGAAGCAGGGTTACAAGATTTCTCTTATTCCTTCGAGTCTGGAGCTGGCGTGAAGGCAGCACAGGATGTATATTTAGCTTCATTGAAGAAAAAATCTGTAGTAAGTAATTGATTTACAGTATAAAATATTCGGGAAATAGGATTCGCAAAAGTTGATCAACTTTGTGTGAATCCTATTTTTCATCTAACTAATCAGCCCTTAAAGGCACATTTGATAGGGATCTGCTAAATCGATCATTTTTCTGACTGCATGAGACAAGTATTTATCTTTCTTCCAAATCATTGCCAACTCCAAATACACTACCGGCTTGTGGAAAGGAATTGCTCTAATATTTTCATTGGAGATCCGATCGCAAATCTTACTTGGCAATAATGCGCCCCCCAGCTTTGCTTCGACCATATCCACCATAAAGTCTTTCTGAGAGCTTTCACACACAATGTTCGGGTAAAAACCATGGTCTCGGCATGCTTCCATAATCCGGTCATGAAGCGAGAAGTCTCGACGATATAGTATAAGCGGTTCCGTTTCGATATCAGAAAAGTGGATAGATGCTTCTTCGGCCAAAGGGTTATCCTTATGTATAATGAGCATCAATGGGTCCTTCAGCAGGTGGATGGTTTCATAGTTCTCCTTTTGGATAGGGAGGTTACAGATCAAACCAACATCAAGTTCACCTTCATTTATTTCCTGTTTAATTTTATTACTACCGACTTCATTTAAACTGATTTCAATCTCTGGATACAATTCAATGTATTTGCTGATGACCGTCGAGAAAAAAGCTGCACCAATGATTGGTGGAATCCCGATTTTGATTTCTCCTTTTTTCAACTCACCAACATCCTCCAGTTGAGCTGTCAAATTATCATAAGCATCGAGCAAGGTTTTTGCGTTTGTCAGAAATACTCTTCCCGTATCCGTCAGCTCCAGTCCCGTTGCCACTCTGTAGAAGAGAGGAGTACCCAGCTCATCCTCCAATTTTTTGATTGTTTTACTTAAAGAAGGCTGTGAAACATGCAAGGTGGAGGCAGCCTTTGTGAAGCTCCTTCGTTTTGCGACCTCTACAAAGTAAGTTATTTGTCTGATATCCATCATACCATCTCCTTACCTCGTTTCGTACTTGTAATCTGATTATACGCTAACGTATAACCAAAAGGAATAACGAGTATGCAAAACTTGTATTTCTGTTTCGGCATGGGACCGATTAGAATGAGAGGTAAAAGATGTGTAGAGAGGGTGGAGGTAACATGGTTGGATATGTAGAGACAGGCAGGCTTCGAGTTGCAAAAGTACTATCTGAGTTTATTAATCAGGAAGCACTTCCTGGAACTGGACTTGACCGTAATCGTTTTTGGGATGATTTTGGAAAACTCGTATCTGATTTGACTCCAAAGAATAAAGCGTTGTTGGCAGAGCGAAACAATATGCAGAAGAAGATTGACGCTTGGCATAAAGAAAATAAGACAATTAATCTAAATGAATATAGAGCCTTTCTGGAAGATATCGGTTATCTTGAAAAGCCAGTGGAAGATTTTACAATCGAGACGGAGAACATTGATGATGTCATCACAAAGCAAGCTGGTCCACAGCTCGTTGTGCCAATCGATAATGCCCGTTATGCACTGAATGCAGCCAATGCACGCTGGGGTTCCCTCTATGACGCTTTATATGGAACGGATGTAATTAGTGAAGAAGGTGGAGCGGAGAAAACTGGTGCGTATAATCCTGTACGTGGTGAAAGGGTTATTGCCTTTGCGAAGAAATTCCTGGATGAGCATGTTCCTCTTCAGACTGCTTCACATTCGGAAGCGGCAAGTTATGTTGTTGCCAACGAAAGATTGGAAGTCATTCTACATAACGGAGTGAGAACGGAACTGAAAGATACTTCCCAATTTGTAGGTTACCAAGGAACAGAATCAGACCCTGCAGCTGTATTATTGAAAAATAATGGATTGCATATCGAAATCCAAATCGACCGTGATCATGTGATTGGAAAAATGGACACTGCAGGTGTGAAAGATGTTTATTTAGAATCGGCACTGTCTTGTATTATGGATTGTGAGGATTCTGTAGCAGCGGTTGATGCAGAGGACAAAACACTTGTATATCGAAACTGGCTTGGCTTAAATAAGGGGGACCTTTATGTCAAGTTCCTTAAAGGCGGGAGAGAAGTCACCCGCAGCTTGAATCCAGATCGGGAGTATACTAATCCCAAAGGTGAAAAGTTCACTCTTTCTGGCCGTACACTCATGTTTGTACGGAATGTCGGACACTTGATGACGACGAACGCGATTCTAGATGAAAATGGAGAGGAAATACCTGAAGGGATTATGGATGCTGTGTTTACAAGCTTAATAGCAAAACATAATCTCATAGGAAATGGTATGTACCAAAACTCTGCTAAGGGCTCTATGTATATAGTAAAACCAAAAATGCATGGTTCCAAGGAGGTAGCATTTGCGGATGAGTTATTCAGCCGTGTAGAAGAAATGCTTGACCTCGAAAGGAATACTTTAAAGATTGGTGTCATGGATGAGGAACGGCGCACCAGCCTGAATTTGAAAAATTGTATTTATGAAGTGAAAGAAAGAATTGCATTTATTAACACAGGATTTCTTGACCGTACCGGTGATGAGATTCATACGTCAATGGAAGCTGGACCGATGCTCCGAAAAGGTAATATGAAAACCTCTACTTGGCTGGATGCTTATGAGAAAAATAATGTCAGTACAGGTCTTCATGCTGGACTGAAAGGAAAAGCACAAATTGGTAAAGGGATGTGGGCGATGCCTGATTTGATGGCTGACATGCTGGAGCAAAAAGTCAACCATGTAAAGGCAGGTGGAAACACTGCATGGGTACCATCGCCCACAGCGGCAACTTTGCATGCGATCCATTATCATCAAATTGATGTGAATAAAGTTCAAGACAATCTTCAAAGAGAAATAACAGATTATCAGAATGATATTTTACAAATACCATTGGCAAAAAATCCGAGCTGGTCAGCTGAAGAAATCCAAGAAGAGCTTGATAACAGTGCCCAAACATTACTTGGTTATGTCGTTCGCTGGGTAGATCAAGGTGTTGGTTGCTCAAAAGTGCCGGATATTAATCATGTCGGGCTTATGGAGGACCGTGCTACCTTGAGAATTTCGAGCCAGATGCTCGCAAATTGGTTGCATCACGGCATTTGTACAGAGGATCAATTGATGGATACACTAAAACGTATGGCTAAAGTCGTTGATGAGCAAAATGCTGGTGATCCGGCATACCGTCCAATGTCTCCTAACTTTGATGATTCGGTTGCATTTCAGGCTGCATGTGATTTAGTTTTTAAAGGAACAGAGCAGCCTAATGGCTATACGGAACCAATTTTGCATCGTCGCAGAATAGAAGCGAAAGAGAAAATTACAGTTCAATAATTTCATCTATGCCCCCGTTCAAGGGGGCTATCCATACCCATTCTAACTATCATATTTAATTCCCCTAACGAGATTTGCTATATTTAAGGTCAAAGTATCTTGACTTTGACTAAGGATAAAGGATAATCTATAGTTAGATTTATCAGAAAACAATATGAAATTAAAATCTTCGTTAAATGAATCGGATGAGAACAGCAGATCTAGTCGTTAATTTTTTTTTAATAGCGCAAAAAACATTGAATGGACAACGCTTACATTTCGTCGAGGGAAGACCAAACCATTTGTTCAGGAGGGGGAAGTCGTATGATTCAATCTGGCACTGAAAGTATATTACCAAAAGAACAAATAATAGAAGTGGATGAACCAGATCATCTCCTTGGCAATGGAGGTGTGCAAATCATGGAAGCCTATTCCGAAGAGGATATTTCCAAAGTGCTCACCTATGCCTATGAAAATGAGAAAACAGTCAATGTGATTTCTGGTGGAACGAAGAGAGGCTTTGGAGGGGAAACGGAAAAGGCAGATATATTATTGTCGCTTAAACACTATACAGGCATTGTGGAACATTCCGCAGGGGACCTTACAATGACAGTGAGGCCTGGAACGACGCTCAAAGAGATTGATGAAGAACTGGCCAAAAGCGGGCAATTTGTCGCGCTTGATACGCCTTGGCCTGAATTGGCGACCATCGGGGGAATCATTTCTGCTAATGATAGTGGACCGAAGCGGTTGCTTTATGGGTCTGCGAGAGATTTAGTGATCGGGCTACGAATCGTATACGCAGATGGCAGGGTAATCCGTACCGGGGGAAAAGTAGTGAAGAATGTTGCCGGTTATGATATGAATAAGCTTTTTATCGGTGCGATGGGAACACTTGGAGTGATAAGTGAAATTACGATTAAATTGCGTCCGCTTCCTAAATTTGAAGGACTTTCGTTGATTCATTTTCCTGAAGGAAGTGAATCTGAGATACGTAATTTCGCCGTTTCACTGCTTGATTCGATGATGGAGCCAGTGACATTGGAATTATTATCTCCATCACTTGCTGAAACATTAACTGGGAAGAACTCCCACACTCTAGCAATCGCATTTGAAGATAGGCAGAAGGCAGTTCTGGAGCAAGAAAAGTGGATAAAGGAAAATCTGCCAGCAAATGTGGTACATACCGTAATTCATCAAGAGCAAGCGCAAAAGTGGTGGGAAGACTTCCGGCATATCGGCCCAAACGGCCATAATGATGACAATATCGATGCCCATACTATGGCGGCTTTGAAAATTGGAAGCAATAACCTGGATGTACTTGTTAATCTGCAAACTGCAGAAAGACTCGCTGAAACCCACCATGTAACCATCGAAGGCCACGGTGGTTTAGGACATGGCATTTCACGCATATTTGTTAAAGGTCAACCGGAAGATATCGTTCAGTTCATTACAGAATTTAGAGAAAAAGTAGAGCAAAGGTTTGGTTATGTTGTTTGTACCCATCTGCCTTTTAGGTTAAGGGAAACTGTCCAAGTTTGGGGAGAGAAGCCAGCATATTTCGCACTTCTGGAAGGGATAAAAGCAACAAATGATGCAAAACGGATCCTGAACAGAAATAGATATATAGGAGGAATATGATATGAACGTGGGTGAAAAAGAAAGAGAGACAGTGAACCTTGTCAGTATGTTGGAAAATAAGGGGCCAGCCTGTGAAACTAAGACACTCGGAAACTATCTCTGGGATGACTTACCTGATCCAGATAAATGGGCAGATTGTGTCCATTGTGGTATGTGTCTGGAAGCATGTCCAACATACCAAGAAACAGGGGAAGAGCAACATTCACCTAGAGGGCGGGTTTACTTAATAAAGGCAGTGGCAGAAGGGAAAATTGATATCAATGAAGCTTTCGCCAAGCCAGTATTCGATTGTCTGGATTGCAGGGCATGTGAAACAGCTTGTCCAGCGGATGTTCAAGTCGGCGGCTTGATTGAGGAGGCACGCGGACAAATTCGTCAGGCAATGCCGTTAACCGGTGTTAAAGGGGTTGTCAGTAAAACCGTATTAAATGGGATTTTCCCTAACAAGAAAAGGCTGGATAGACTGGGGGGATTCATGAGGTTTTATCAGAAGAGCGGTCTGCAGAAAGTCGCTCGAAAAACTGGAGTTCTCAATGTCATGCCAAGTCATATGAAAGAGATGGAAGCAATTCTTCCAGAAGTTGGGAAACCGGTGCTTGGCAGATACCCGGAAGAAGTGCCGGCCGAGGGTGAATCCAAAGGGAAGGTTGGCATGCTGACAGGATGTGTTATGGATGTCATGTTCAGTGATGTGAATGAAGCGACCATTCGTGTCTTGAACCATAATGGCTATGATGTCGGATTGCCGAAGCAACAGGGATGTTGTGGTGCACTGCATATTCACGCAGGTGATAGGGAAACCGGGAAAGAACTCGCTAAAAAGAACATAGAAGCTTTTAAAGATTACGATAAGGTGCTTGTCAACGCAGCTGGATGCGGCTGCGCGCTCCAAGAGTATGATGAGTTGTTCCGTAATGATCCGGAAATGCTGCCGCTTGCTGAGGAATTTTCTGCGAAAGTGGAAGATGTCTCCAAATTCCTATATGACAATGATTTCAAGCGGCCAGAATCTGAAATCAATACAAAAATTACGTATCATGATGCATGCCATCTGGCGCACGGACAAGGGGTCCGCTTTGAGCCACGTCAGCTCTTGAAAGAAATCCCAGGTGTGGAAATGGTTGATTTACCTGATGCGGATCGATGCTGTGGCAGTGCCGGAATTTACAATCTTACTCATCCGGAAATGGCAGGAAAATTGCTTGACCGGAAAATCGATGACATACCAGAAAATGTTGAGATGATTTCCATGGGGAATCCTGGCTGCATGCTGCAAATTGCAATGGGAGTCGAGAAGCACGGACGCAGTGAAAAGGTTGTTCATACGGTGCAACTGCTGGACTGGGCTTATGAAAAGGATAAACAGCAAGTGAAATCATAACCTGAGGGGGGTGTTTGATTTGTTTGGAAGAAAGCGTAAAATAAAAACTTCGGATCCGTTGGTTCGTAAATTGATGGATATTGTCGGAGAAAGTGAAGTACTATTTGAAAAAGAAGATTTAGTCGCTTATGAATGTGATGGCTATACGATGTATAAAGGTATGCCGCGAGCTGTTGTATTTGTGCACGATACACAAGAGGTCTCCGATGTAGTGAAATGTTTGAACGAAGCAGAAGTCCCGTATATCGCGAGGGGAGCAGGAACAGGCTTGAGTGGAGGCGCAACACCTCTTGGCGGAGAAGTGATCATCAGTTTGGTGAGAATGAAGCGGATGCTTCATCTTGACCTTGAGAACCGAAAAGCTGTGGTGGAACCAGGTTACATCAATCTCAAGCTTACCCAATCTATTTCGGATAAAGGCTACTATTATGCTCCTGATCCATCAAGTCAATATGCGTGCACCATTGGCGGAAATGTCGCCGAAAACTCTGGCGGCGCCCACTGTCTAAAATATGGAGTAACGACTAACCACATCCTTGGACTGGAGGTTGTACTTCCTAGCGGTGAAATTGTCGATATCGGAGTAGAGGGGGTTCCGGACCTGCCAGGTTATGATCTGCTTGGCCTGTTGACTGGTTCTGAAGGTACACTTGGTATTGTGACTAAGGTTACAGTAAAAGTTCTAAAGAACCCGGAAGGAAAGAAAACAGTACTTGCCTATTATGATGATATCGATGATGCAAGTCAGGCTGTATCTGACATTATCGCCGCAGGCATCATTCCGGCAGCACTGGAAATGATGGATCAAGTCGCAATTGAAGGAGTGGAGTCTGCCGCTTATCCGGTAGGACACCCAAGAGATATTGCTGCATTTCTGTTGATTGAAGTGGATGGAATTGAGGCGGGAATTGATGACCAGATTGAGGAAATCTTGACTGTTTGTAAACAGAATAACGTGAGAGAAGTAAAAGTTGCTAAAGATGAGGCTGAACGTGCCCTATGGTGGGCAAACCGCAAGATGGGCTTCGGTGCAATGGGAGCAATCTCTCCAGACTACCTGGTTCAAGATGGGGTAATCCCGAGAACCCGATTACCGGAGGTTTTAGCGGAAATCAGGGAAATCAGCAGGAAATATAATCTTCGTATAGCAAATATTTTCCATGCAGGTGATGGAAATCTTCATCCGCTTATATTGTATGATGCAAGTGTCCCAGGAGAAAGTGAACGTGCATCCAAAGCAGGTTCAGAATGTTTGAAAGTCTGTGCGGATGTAGGTGGATCTATTACAGGGGAACATGGGGTAGGTATTGAGAAATCAGCCGAAATGCGTTTTATCTTTACGGATGAAGAATTAGAGGCACAAACAAATATCCGTGAGGTATTTAATCCGCAAGACTTGTTGAATCCAGGCAAGCTCTTCCCGCAGCCGGGACGCTGTGTGGAAGTGAAAAGGGCAAATCAAGATGAAGTTCAACTCGTCTAATGGGTGAATTTAATTCTATTAGGGAAACGACTCGACGCTAAAGCTGTCGTGTTGTTTCCTGAATAAAAATCAGTTGAATAGATTGGTTTTGCCGTTTGATTCTAAGTTAAACCGCGGAACTTAATAAATATGTTTATTTTTGAAATCGCTTACAATTTATGTATATAACTATGAATCTATGAACAGGGCACAGTGCTGAAATGAAGAAAGGGATGAAGTTAGATGTGAAATAAATGAACTGGCATATGTTTGAAATCCAGTACAACAAGAAGCAACATAACAAAATGGAGGAAAACCCCAATATTACATTAAACAACACTATTACATCTAAAAAGTAATAAGTTGTTTAATATAAATGAATACAAGGAGGGAAAAAAATGGGGGTAGGAATGTTAGCTATTCTAGCGTTACTTCCGATTATTGTTGTTGCAATCTTTTTAGTAGGATTGAAGTGGCCGGCGAGTAAGGCGATGCCACTGTCCTACATTGTCGCAGTGCTTTTAGCTTTATTTGTCTGGGATGTAGCCTTTCCACAAGTCGCTGCTGCCTCTGTCCATGGTTTGGTTGTTGCTGTTACGTTATTATTTATTATATTCGGAGCTATTTTGGTATTGAACACACTACAGGAAAGTGGAGGTTTGCACACGATACGTCGCGGATTTACCGATATTTCTCCGGATCGGCGAATCCAAGTCATTATCATTGCCTGGTTATTCGGTTCATTTATTGAAGGTTCAGCTGGATTTGGTACACCGGCAGCCGTTGCAGTACCATTAATGGTTGGGCTTGGCTTTCCGGCAATGGCTGCGGTTGTCGCTGGTATGATTATTCAAAGTACACCAGTATCGTTCGGAGCTGTGGGGACACCAATGATTGTTGGGGTAGGCACTGGAGTTGCGCCGCTTACGGAAATTTCAGATGTGTCGGCATTCGTATTTGAAGCTGCCACCAAAGTAGCGACACTTCATTTAATTGCAGGATTGTTGATACCTTTATTTTTAGTTGGTATCTTAACTAAATTCTTCGGGAAAAATAAGTCATTCAGTGAAGGTTTAAAAGTATGGAAGTTTGCATTATTTGCAGCTCTTGCGATGACTATACCATATATTATAGTTGCATTTTTATTAGGTCCTGAATTTCCAGCAATGCTTGGAGGGTTAATAGGATTGGCAATAGTCATTCCTACTGCCCAAAAAGGTTTCCTTACACCTAAAGGAGACGATGTCTGGGATTTTGAGTCAAAAGATCGTTGGGATCCGACCTGGACTGGGCGTGTTGAATTAAAAAACAGTGAAATCTATGCAGGTAAAATCAGTATGTGGCGGGCATGGGCCCCATATGTATTGATTGCGGCATTCCTATTAATTTCGAGATTGACGGTAGCTGGAGATTGGCTAAAGTCTGCCAAGATTGTAATCCCGAATATATTCGGAACAAATATTACATCAACTTGGGAAATCTTATTCTCTCCAGGATTTATTTTCATTGTTGTTGCAGTAATCACATATTTTATGCACGGCATGAAACCAAGCGATTTTGGCAGAGCATGGAAAGCGTCTTGGAAAACAATTGTCGCTGCTAGTACTGCACTTGTGTTTACTGTTCCAATGGTGCAGGTATTTATTAATACAGCTGGTGGTGGAGCTGGTTATCCGGAAATGCCGATTGCTTTAGCTGAAGGTGTGGCAAATCTGGCAGGTTCTGTGTATCCGATTTTTGCAACATTTATTGGAGGAATTGGGGCATTTGTAGCTGGAAGTAATACAGTCAGTAATATGATGTTCTCTTACTTCCAATACGGAGTTGGTGAGCGAATTGGTGCAGATCCAACATGGATTGTTGCTCTCCAGGCAGTTGGTGGTGCAGCAGGTAACATGATTTGTGTGCATAACGTTGTTGCGGCATCGGCTGTTGTTGGACTAATTGGTAAAGAAGGTCATGTTATACGTAAAACGCTTCTGCCGTTTTTCTATTATGCGCTTTTAGCAGGGTCCATCGGATATTCCATTATATGGACAGCAGAGAAAGGAATATTCAATATCGGCTCAATCATAGCAATCATCATCTGGACCATTGCCATTTATATTATTGCCACAAATAATAAGCGGTTGAATGAACTCGGAGGAAAGAGGAAAAGTGCATAATTCAGCTGCAGGTTCTTGAATAGCCATCGTTATTGGTTTTATAAACAGAAAATTATGTATATTTGAGACGGGTTATCACCTGTCTTTTTATTTTACTGGTTGCAAACTTCATAAGCATAGTATTCAGGAGCTTGAAATTAAATTGTTTCTCATCTCACCTAATATCGAGTCGTAGGATAATATCTACCAATTTAGGGATATTAAAGGGGAATAAAATATTCGTAAATGGGGTGGGTGAGATGCATTCCCGATACAAAAAAATTACTTTATGTCTATTTGCGTTTGTATGGATGATACCATCTATTCTTGGAGTACAGGCGCAGAATAATTTGGAGGTCGAAACAAGAACAAAGTCCATATTAGAAATCGAAGGGAAAAGATATCGTGATTTAAACGATAATGGAGAGCTTGATGCGTATGAAAATTGGGAGCTGCCAGCAGAGGATCGGGTGGAGAATTTATTGTCACAGATGTCATTGGAAGAAAAGGTCGGTTTACTGACGATTAATGAATTTCCGGAATACGAAGAAGGTAAGATTGTATTACCTAATGAATTCCTTGATCAGCATACCCGCTATTTTATTTATCGGGGAATGCCGGCTGCTAATATCGTTGCTGACCAAATGAATCAATTACAAGAAGCCGCTGAAGCATCGAGACTAGGTATCCCTGCTGTAGTCATTTCCAACCCAAGAAATCATCCTTTAGCTTTTCCGGTGATTGAAGAGGCCGGTCAGTTTTCACATTGGCCAGATACGTTAGGGCTAGCAGCTACTCGTGATTCAGACTTGATCAGAAGGTTTGGTGAGATTGCTGCGAAAGAATGGCGGGCGGCTGGAATTCATAAGTTGTATGGTTACTCAGCAGACTTGGCAACTGATCCTTTATGGGCAAGAAACCAGGAAACATTTGGTGAACATCCTGAGCTTGTTTCAGGGATGATATACAACGTGATTAAAGGATTTCAAGGTGATGTACTGAATGAAAATAGTGTATCGATGACAGTTAAGCACTTTCCAGGTGGCGGGGCCCGTGAAAGTGGTAGAGATCCTCATTTTGAAGAAGGGCAATACAATATCTATCCGACTCCTGGCAGTCTTTTGACGTATCATATTCCGCCATTTATAGCAGCAATTGAAGCTGATCCGACTTCGATTATGCCCTATTATGCATATCCGAGCAATGAAAGTGCAGAACAAGGACTCCCGCATTTTAGTGAGAGCGAGCAGTTTGAAGAAGTTGCTTTTGCTTTGAATGAACCATTTATTAATGGGTATTTGCGAGATGAATTAAACTTCTTAGGATATGTCAACTCCGATACAAGTGCGGTGATTGATCGAGCGTGGGGAGCACAAGATTTACCCGTAGAAGAACGTTTTGCAAAGGCAATCCAAGCAGGAACCAATATTTTTTCGGGTGTGCCGAATCCACAACCGATTCTAAAAGCGGTTAACCAAGGATTAGTGGAAGAAGAACAAATTAACCGATCGGCTGAATATCTGTTGACGGAAATGATGAAGTTAGGGCTTTTTGAGAATCCGTACGTCGATCCAAATGAGGCGTTGGAGATTGCAGACGATCCGGAATCTCAAGAGATTGCCGATGATGCACATCGCAGATCAGTTGTGCTTTTACGAAATAATCGGAATGTGCTGCCGCTGCAAGATGAATCCGTTTCTGATGTCAGACTGTATGTTCAGATGTTCCCAGGAGGGGAAAATGGACAAGAAACCGAGGAGTTAAAACAAAAAATAAGGAATCACGACTCTTCCATTACGCTCGTAGATGATTTAGCAAATGCGACTCATGCTTTTGTTTGGGTACAACCATTTCAAGACTTGTTCGCCAATGCGCCAACCGTGATGATCGGTCCGGAAACAAATATCGAGGATGTTGAACGTATTGTAGAAGTTCAACAAGCCGTCCCGACGATTACGGCGATTAACTTCTCCAATCCATGGCTCATTAATACGATTGAACCAAATGCCGCAGCCGTAATTGGTACGTTTGGTACGAAGGCTGAAGCAGTAATCGACATGATTCGTGGAAACTTCAATCCCGTAGGAAAACTACCAATCACCATTCCTGCAAGTCAGGAAGAAGTGGATAATCAACCTGGAGATGTGCCGGGCTATGATAAAGGTGCTTCCTATCCATATGTGGATCAAGCAGGAAATCGCTATCTATATAATTTTGGCTTGTCATATTGAGTCGTCTTTAGATTAAAGAACCAAAAAAGACAGGAGGGATTTCCTGTCTTTTTTTATGCTTATCCAATTATTTTTCCATGAAACTTTCGGTTTCGTGGTCCGTCGAATTCACAAAAATAAATACCTTGCCATGTACCAAGTACAAGTTCTCCTCTTGAGATCACGATGGTTTGAGCATGCCCGACTGTGCTTGTCTTTAGATGGGCAGCTGTATTTCCCTCCATATGTCTATCTTTCGGATGACCCCATGGATACACCTCATCCAGCCTCATCAACATATCGCGCTTTACATCAGGGTCTGCATTTTCATTTACGGTAATTCCTGCAGTCGTATGCAGCGATGAAACAATTAAGATTCAGTTTTGTACGCCAGTCTCCGTAATCCATGTTTCAAGTTCTCGAGTGATCTCAATCATCTCGTCGCGTGCATTGGTACGAAGATGAAATGTCTTTTCCATATTGGACCTCCATTCTAATAGTGTTGATCAGTCTCATCTTATCACAAGTAATGACTTTGATTTACTGATGGAGGTGGACATACATGTAATTAGTTTCCTCTATCTTCAGATTCATTTACTCTCTTCATATATTCTTCCATTCGTTGTCGGTCAGGTTTAATATATAAACCTAAATATTTCCTTTCACGATTGGCATCTTTATAAAATGCAATCATCATCATTATTACAACAATACTAAATGGCAGTGCCGATATGATTGCTGCAGACTGTAAGGCGTTTAAGCCGGTTTCTCCACCTGATAGCAGCAATATATAAGCGATTGCGGAAAGTGCCAGTCCCCAAATGATTTTAATAAAATTAGCAGGTTTCAAATTACCAAAAGATGTTTGCATACCTAAAACAAAAGTGGCAGAGTCCGCGGAAGTAATAAAGAAAGATGCAATCAGTATCAAAGTGAATATGGATAAAATAAGACTGAATGGCAACTCATTGAAAATGCCGAACAATTGTGTTTCCGGTGTCAATTCAAAGATTTGTGGTGCTTTCAGTCCTGTTTCTACTCCGGTCATCCCAAATGCACTGAACCATAATATGCTCACTACAGTAGGCACCACTAAAACTGCAAGAACAAATTCACGGATGCTACGCCCACGTGAGATTCTTGCAATAAATATTCCTACAAATGGACTCCAACTCATCCACCATCCCCAATAATATATCGTCCAAGCATGCATCCAATCACTCTTTTGCTCATTAAGAGGGGCTACATCTAAACTATGGAATATAAGTGTGTTGAGATAATCACCGGTTGCGGTTGTCATCATATTGAGGATGAGTAATGTAGGACCCAGTATCAACATTGCAACAAACAATAGACCTGCCATGATCATGTTCAGATTACTTAAGTATTGGATCCCTTTACTCAATCCACTCCATGCACTATAGATGAACAATATCGTAACGACAGCAATGATAATCCCTTGGACGAATTGACTGTATGGAATACCGAAGAGATAATTCAACCCACCGTTGATTTGCATGGCACCAATACCGAGAGAAACGGCTACACCAATAATGGTTACAAACACGGTTAACACGTCAACAGCTGTACCGATTGGGCCATCTACTTTATTGCCTAAAATTGGTCGCAGCGTCTTCGATATTAAACCAACTTCTCCTTTACGAAATTGTGAGTATGCTAATACAAGCGCAACGATGCCATAAACAGCCCAAGGGTGGAACCCGTAATGCAGAATCGTAGAGCGCATTGATTCCGCTAAAGCTTCCTTTGTCTCCGGATCAGCAGTCGGTGGAGCGAGAAAATGTGAAATAGGTTCAGAAGCACCGTAGAAGACTAAACCGATTCCCATACCAGCACTAAATAACATCGCTAGCCACGAAACAGTTTTAAACTCCGGCCGATCATTCGGTTTACCGAGCTTGAGTTTACCAATTGGACTGATAGCTAAAAATACACAGAAAAATAGAATGACAGTAAATAAAGCCATATAATACCAACCAAATGTGCTGGAAATCCAGATACTGATTTCTTTGGAGATCTCTCCAAATGCATCGGGAAATACAATACCGAAAAATACAAGTACCCCAACAATGATTGATGCGAAAGTGAATACGTTGGAAAAATTTTCTCTTCTTTTATCCATAAATAGTTTCATCCTTTTCATCGCTTAGTTCAAATTCTGACTTTATGACGTTCAGTTTTTCACATCTTAATCATTACCTTTCCCAATAAGGTAGAAGTTGAAACAGGATAGTGCGGAAGTTATGGAAGATAACTAAAAGTGAAGTTTGAAGGAGTCATTTTGTTTCATTATTTGAATGTTTTAAGTGCAGAAGTCAAGGAGCATAAAGAAAATAGCGATAGAACCTTAGGCACTATCGCTATCGTTTTATGTATTTTTTACGACATGTCTTTTCTGTAATCCAGGTTTTAATTCCGTAATTAAAATGGCAATCATAATTAATAAGGCACCTAAAACCATACGTCCTGATAGCACCTCTTGAAGAATAATTACAGATAAAACCATTCCAAATAAAGCTTCTAAAGATAAAATAATTGCTCCTTTTGTTGCGGTCGTATATTTGAAACCAACATTTTGACAAACATATGCAATTGTAGTTGAAAATACAGCCAAGTAAATGATGGAATAGAAAGCTTCTGATTTAAAGTTTGCAAAGTTCGTTGGAATATCGCCTTGAATAGCGATGGTAATAAGACCGATAGCACCTGCTGTAATGAATTGAACAACAGTTAACGAGATGGCATCTTCTTTTTGCACAAAATGATTCGTATAAAAAATATCAAAAGCAAATGCTACTGCACATGCAAGAGATAATACATCTCCAATATTGATTGTCATTGTCCCTTGCAGTGCTAAAAAGCCAATTCCGATAATAGCTAAGAAGGAACCGATGATTTCAAAGCGATCGACTTTCCGCTTGTAAACCACATAGGCAATTACAGGGACGATTACGACATTAACGGCGGTCAAAAATGCATTTTTAGATGGTGTCGTATACTCCAAGCCAACTGTCTGCAAGGCGAATCCGACATATAGAATTGTACCTAAAACTGCACCTTTCCAAAGGATTGCCTTCGAAAATGTTTTGAACTTCTTCCTGAATAATATTGATAGAATGAGAGCGGCTAATATAAACCTGCCGGCCATTACTTGATATGCAGTTAAATACTCCAGTGCAATGGCCGTAACAACAAATCCACTTCCCCACACGATTGCTGTAATGAGCAGCAATCCATCTCCTATGTATTGCTTCATATCTTCTCTCCTAGTCTGGCTCATCTGATTGTTTTTTTCTTCTTCCTAATTATGAATTATAGCAAATTATATCGTGTAATATGATGGCGATTCACTATTTAAACCAATTCTTCTTGTCATACACGGAACTAACTCTTACTCGTATTTTATATAAAGTAAATAAAAGGAGTAATAATGATGTATGACTATCGTCAATGTCCCGAAGACCATTATGCATATACCATTCAGCCGGGAGATACATTGAATTCCATTGCATTTAGGCTGGAGAACAGTGTTTCCAGAATTCTGGCGTCTAATCCGGGAATCGATCCATACAACTTGAGAATAGGACAGATTATATGTATTCCGGCATGTCCGCCAAATCACCGGCCAATCATTATTCAGCCAGGTGACACACTCTATCGGATCTCCCAGCAATACCGTGTCACGATTGCTAGTATTCTTGAGGCAAATCCAAGCGTTGATCCGAACTATCTTAGAGTAGGTCAACGGATTTGCATTCCGACTGCTTGTGCGATGGTATAAGACATCCAATGAAAAAAAGATGTGTAGCACCACACAAATATTGGGAGGGTGCTACGCATCTTTTTTGTTACTGCATTACTTATTTGCTCAAAGATTGAACTTAAGCGGCTTTATGATTAACCTCATCATCCTTATCTCTCTTGCCCCAATAGTTTGCAAGCAGTGGACCTGAAATGTTGTGCCAAACACTGAATATTGCGCCAGGAACTGCTGCGACGGCAGTGAAATGAGCCAGGCCAAGGGAGGCCGCGAGTCCTGAATTTTGCATTCCAACTTCAATGGAAACAGCTTTTACATCTTTAAAATTAAGTTTGAAGAGTTTTGCAGCTAAAAACCCGATGAAATAGCCAATTAAATTATGTAGCACAACTACAGCGAAGATCAGCAAACCAGAAGTCACGATGGAGTCTTTGTTTACAGCAACGACTGCAGATGCCACTCCAATAATCCCGATTACTGAAATAAGCGGTAAGACTGGCGTGCTCTTTTCAACAGCTTTTGTAAATAACATTCTGATAATGATGCCTAAAATAATTGGTATTAATACGACTTTAATGATGGACACGAACATGTCCATAAATGAAACCGAAAGCCATTGACTTGCAAGTAAAAAAGTTAGTGAAGGAGTTAAAATAGGTGCCAATAAGGTAGAAACAGCAGTTATAGTCACAGATAAAGCAGTGTTTCCTTTAGCCATGAATGTCATCACGTTGGAAGATGTGCCTCCTGGACAACAACCAACTAAAATGACCCCAGCAGCTATTTCTGGTGGTAAGTTGAAGGCCTTTGCCAGTGCAAAAGCAGTTAATGGCATGATCGTATACTGTGCAGCTACACCAATCAGGACAATTTTCGGTGCGAGGAAAACTCCTTTAAAATCATTTACAGTAAGAGTCAGCCCCATAGAAAACATGATAATTCCTAATAGAAGTGAAACATGTGGTGCAATCCATGCAAAGCCTTGTGGCATAATAAAACTCAGGATTGCAAATAAAATAACCCATAATGCAAATGTTGTCGTAGCAAAATTACTGATTCTTCCCAGTGCTTTCATCATCTATTTCCCCCTATTGGTTATTTTGGTGAAGATGTTTAAAAATTCACTAAGTTGTATAATCTATGATGTTAACACAAAGAATTGATTTAATCTAGTGTATTTTTAAATTATTCGCATGATATAATTTGGTTTTTCCACCCTATATAGGTACAAATACAATTAAAAAGATAGAAATATCTAAATGGAAATATTTTGTAGAAATAAGTATGAATTTCGGTTTCCAATTCTACAAAACTAGTAACAGACTGACAAAACTAGTCAACCAAAAATAGTTATATTTATAGTAAAATAGGCATAGAATAACAGGGTATTTTTTATCAGGATTGTAAGATTACTTACACGACGCGGATACTGAATAAAAAATTGGGGGAAAAAATGTGGAGAAGATGGTCGAGAGAGTCAAATTAGATGAAGAGTGGATCTTATTAATTAAAGCTGCAAAAAATTTAGGTGTCTCTATTGAGGAAATTCGAGAGTTCCTTAATACTACCAAGAAGAATGCTTAAATTTTATTTATTTGATAATTTAAACAGTCCTACCCACCAAAATTATGGTATAATTCCATTGAAAGTAGGTGGAGAACTTGATCGGTGAAAAAATCAAAAAATTACGGCAAGAGAAAAGAATGTCCATTTCAGAATTAGCTGAAAGGGCAGGTGTAGCAAAATCATACTTAAGTTCGATTGAGAGAAACCTTCAAACAAACCCATCGATCCAGTTTATCGAGAAAATCAGCCAAGTGTTAGATGTTTCTGTGAACGACATAATAAATGATGACAATTCAATATTAGAATCAGATCTTGATAGTGAATGGATGAAAATAGTAAAAGAGGCCATGGAATCCGGAGTATCGAAAGAACAATTCAGAGAGTACTTGGAATTCACTAAATGGCGTCAAGAGCAGGATAAATAAGTTTCATTAACCGTTTGGCAATATGCTGAGCGGTTTTTTACTTCTTTATGGAAGTGGGGGAAGGAAAAGTTGGGTTGTATCAGCAATGTGCACGATACAACCCAAATAAACTAACGATGTTGGTCAATTAAAATTGGGTTCCCATCTGGATCCTCCAATGTGATGAATGCTGGACCTTCTGTTGTTTCGTCGGCTTCTTGGATAAGCTTTATCCCGTTTTTCTTTAATTCTTTCTGTAGTTCCCTGACATCTGTAAATTCTTCTAAGTTTTCGGCGTTTTGATCCCAACCTGGATTGAACGTTAAGAGATTTTTATCAAACATTCTTTGGAAGAGGCCAATCACAGTATCACCATTCTTTAAAATCAGCCAATTATGTTCCATATCTCCACCTAATGTTTTAAAGCCGAGTTTTTCGTAGAATTCTTTTGATTTCTTAATATCTTTTACATTTAAACTGATAGAAAATGCTCCGAGTTCCATTTGTGTCCTCCTATATTAAAATTATTTACGTACATATACTTCTATTATCTCATGTTAAATCCCTTTTAACTATGGAATATTAGATTATAGATTTATGCTATAATGTAAGAAACAATTTTCGGAGGTTATTGATTTGAGTATTCGTTTTGAAGTGACACGCACGTTCCAAGTGTCTAAACAAGAAGCATATCGTAGCTTACTCGATCTCCAGGCTGCAGAAAAGTGGATGCAGGGCTTGGTTGGGATAGAGCGGCTTGATAAAGGTGAAATGAAAGTCGGCAGTGAATGGAAAGAAACGAGAAAAATGTTTGGACAAGAGGCTTCGGAGTATTTCGAAGTGGTCGAACTGGATGAACCGAATAAAATCGTTTATTACGTTGATGGAGCGAGAGGGACAACGGGAAAAGGCGAATACATTTATACATATCTCCTTACTTCGGTCGGGGATAAGACGGAAGTTACACTTCAAGGCGAAATAAAAGGATTAACTGGATTGACCAAGTTATTCGGAAAGCTTATGAAAGGTACGTTTGCAAAAGCTTGTGCGAAAGATATGGACGCATTGAAGAGTTATCTGGAGAAGTAATATCAAGCTTTTAAGTTAATCTTAAGGGAAACTATACATTCTGTTAACGCTGACATTACAATTCCTCATTATAATAAAATTTAGAGTTAACCCTCTGTGATACCCCCTTTACATAAAAAGACATCTATCTATAACAAGGTAGATGTCTTTTTATATTATTGAAATAATTTAACATTCAAATAATACCCCCTTAATATTCTATTGCTAAAATTATGTTGCTATAAATAATGGAAGGGAATGACGGAATGAAGAAGTTAGTCTTGCCACTCATGTTGTTATTGCTTATCATACTTGTCGGTTGTGGGGATGCTGAAGGATCTCCAGAAACAGCCGAAACAGATGAAACGATCGAAACGTTATCTGTTGGATTTGTTCCTTCTAGAGAACCGGACGAAATTATTACTGCGACAGAACCGTTAAAAGATCTTCTAAAAGAAGAATTAGCGTCACTTGGATACGATGTGGAAGAAGTGGAGATTACAGTCGGAACAAACTATGAGGCTGTTGGGGAGGGACTTTCCGCAGGGACAATCGACGTTGGTCTGATACCGGGTGGAACCTATGTTTTATATGATGATGGAGCAGAGGTCATCTTAACTGCCACTCGAGCAGGATTAAATAATGATTCAGATGATGCAAAAGACTGGAATGACAATAAACCTACGGAAGCCTCTGATGAGCAAGTTACATATTATCGTGCTTTGGTCATTGCTGGTCCATCGGAAAAAGGGCAGGAGTTGGCTGAAAAAGTAAATAATGGTGAGGAATTGACTTGGGAAGATGTAAACAGCGCATCATGGGCTGTGATGTCATCGTCTTCTCCAGCAGGTTATATTTACCCTGCGATCTGGTTGGATGATAACTTCGACAAAACGATTACTGATTTAGATAATGTTGTTCAAGTGGACTCTTACGGAAGTGCATTTGCTCGTATGGCAGTTGACCAGATTGATGTCATGGTAACTTATGCCGATGCAAGACGTGATAATGAAGACGCTTGGCAGACTGAATTTGAGCGGGAAGCTAGCATCTGGGACGAAACAAATGTCATTGGTGTGACACCAGGTATTTATAATGACACGATTAGTGTCAGCAAAAATTCGGACATTATGGATGAAGATTTAAAGTCCTCCATTCAGGAAGCATTTATTAATATTGCTGAAACAGATGCAGGAAAAGAAGTGATTTCCATTTATAACCATGAAGGATATCAGGAAGCGACTTCAGCGGATTATGAAAATGAAAGAAAAGCTCAAGAAATCGTGAAAAGCCTTAATTAATATCTTGAAAACTAACATGAGGCTGTCTCAAGAGATTGTCCTTCCACCAGGGAGTCCGTCCGAGAGGCAGTCTCATTAGTCTTTAGATTGGAGATTAAACATGATCGAGTTTATTAATGTGGACAAAGTGTATCCGAACAAGGTCAAAGCTTTACATAATATAAATCTAAAAATCAATCAAGGTGAGTTTGTAGCAATAATCGGTTTATCAGGTGCTGGAAAATCAACGTTGATTCGTTGCATTAATGTGATGCATGAAATATCGAGTGGAGAGCTGATTGTTGATGGTGTCAAAGTCCATGCGCTTAAAGGAAGGGATATTAGAAGTTTCCGCAAGCGGATTGGTATGATTTTTCAATCGTTCAATCTCGTTACGAGAACTACAGCACTGCATAATGTACTCGTTTCATTTGTACCAGAATTATCTTTTTGGAGAAAGCTGACTGGCATCTTTTCAAAAGAACATAAAATTAAGGCATTAACTGCATTGGAACAAGTCGGCATTTTGGATAAAGCTTATGTCCGTGTGGATCAACTTTCAGGTGGTCAGCAGCAACGGGTTGCTTTAGCCAGAACTCTAGCACAAAATCCGGATATCATCCTAGCCGACGAACCTATTGCCTCATTGGATCCAGTTACAGCTAGGCAAGTGATGGATGATTTTAAACGAATCAATAGGGATTTTCGAATTCCTATCATTTTGAATATCCATCATGTGGAAATAGCTTTGGAATATGCGCAGCGAATTGTCGGTGTGAGAGAAGGACAGATTGTTTTTGATGGAAAGGCGGAAGAAGTCACAGAGGAAGTGCTGGATTATATTTATAAGGGACAAGTGGTTACCGGGGATAGGCGAATCATTCAAGGAGAGAAAGTTCATGTATGATAAAATATTTCCTCCAAAAAAATTAGTTTTGCCCAATGGGAAGCTGGTTTTTGAGAAGCGTTCACGTACCCCGTTTATTTTTGCATTGATTTTAATCGCAATATATCTTTCTATCAAATTCACTGGATTTGGGTTCGGTGTGCTGATAACTCGGTGGAAGGAATTTTTCTATATTATTCAGGAGATGATTCCTCCTGACTGGAGTCACATGTCAACAATATGGCAGCCGCTCATCGATACGATAAAAATGTCTTTACTAGGCTCTATTTTAGGATCATTAGGTGCTATTCCTGTTGCTTTTCTTGCTTCTTCCAATGTAATTAAAAATAGACTCATTGTATTTGCAACGAAGTTCTTTCTTAGTATTTTGCGTACAGTTCCTACCTTAGTGACGGCGTTAATAGCAACTTTTATTTTTGGATTAGGGACGTTCGCTGGAACTGTGGCAATTTTTCTATTTACACTTTCTTATGTCGGAAAATTATTATATGAACAGATTGAAAATGTGGAGATGGGTTCCTTTGAAGCAATGGAATCCCTTGGGATGAATCGATTATATGCGTTTCGCTATGCCATCTTTCCGGAGGTCTTACCGAACTACCTATCCACGTCATTATTTTGTTTCGAAGGTAATGTTCGCTATGCTGCTATTTTAGGTTATGTCGGTGCAGGTGGGATCGGATTATTATTGAATGAAGGGCTAGGTTGGCGTGATTATGCTGGTGTAGGCATGATTCTACTGATTCTTATTCTTACCGTGTTCATTATCGAAAGAGTAAGTGAATACTTCCGGAAAAGGCTGATTTAAAGGAGAATAATTGATTATGAATGCAATTGAAAAACAATTATATGCTTCACCTAATCATAGACGTTATATTATTTTTATAACTTCTATTGTTTTACTTTTATTAATCTGGTCAGTTACAACGATTGATTTACAGAACCTGGAGAGTAGCGGGGTTAAGATTGCTTCCAGTATCCTTTCAGGGATTATTAGTCCAGATTTACAATTGCTGTTCACCTTTACCACCGAGGGTGTTCCTTACTTATTAGTAGAAACGATTTCTATTGCATTTTTAGGCACGGTTATAGGTGCCTTTTTAGCTGTGCCACTTGCATTTTTATCCGCATCGAATGTAGTTCCAAGTCCGGTTGCTTGGATTACTAGATTCTTTTTAATTATCATTCGGACGATACCAGCTTTAGTGTACGGGTTGATGTTTATCCGAGTGACAGGACCAGGTCCCTTTGCAGGTGTACTGACCATTGCACTCGTTTCCATTGGAATGTTAGCGAAATTAATGGTGGACGCGATAGAAGATCTTGATACTGGAATCCTGGAGACGATGACCTCGATTGGTAGTACAACTTTTGAAAAGATACGATTCGGTATTATTCCTCAATTGCTGGCTATGTTCCAATCAATCCTCATTTATCGATTTGATATGAATTTACGTGAAGCTTCTGTATTAGGATTGGTAGGAGCAGGAGGTATTGGCGCTCCATTGATTTTTGCAATGAGTGCTTATCGCTGGAATGAAGTTGGCTCCATATTAATTGGGCTAGTTGTATTGATCCTATTGGTGGAACTTGGATCGAATCATTTTCGGAAAAAGTTGGTTAGAGGGTAAGAATAAAGTTAGGAGAAAAGCCTGGCGTACGATTAGCCAGGCTTTAGTCGTTATTCGGAAAGATTGAAAAATAACGAAGTTCCCTGACGACACGTGAGAGCGGCAACCCGACTACGTTATAAAAATCACCATTAATTTTTCGCACGAGCGATGCACCTAGGCTTTGAATTCCATAAGCACCAGCTTTATCATAAGGTTCCTCAGTTGAGATGTACCAATGAATTTCTTCTTCCGTCAACGGTAAAAACTCCACCTCTGTCCGTTCAACAATCATTTTGCTTTCATGGAGAGAACGGAGCATGACACCTGTATACACGTCATGGATATTGCCACTTAACTTTGAAATCATATGATAAGCATCTTCTTTAGATTGAGGTTTTTCAAAGATATTATTTTGATATGCGACAACGGTGTCAGCGGATAAGATTACCTCATTTTCTGAGAGTGAAATATTTTTTGCTTTTAGTGAAGCTAATTGTTCTACTTTTTCTATTGGATCATTACTTGTGATTTTGGATTCATCTACATTAGGGTTTCTTACCGTGAAGGGAATGTTGACTTGTTTCAGTAATTCTTGTCTACGAGGGGATAGGGATCCTAGTATTAATTTATTTGACATCATTGTTCCTCCTCAACTAATTAGTATAGGAATAATTATAGTTGGGATTTTGTTTCATGTAAAATATCGCTGGCCCTTCACACAACAAAGCAGTCCGGAAGCTCTGATCGCTCGGACTGCTTGTTTTTTAAGTGAAATATTCAATTTTAGCTTCGGGGAATAGTTTGTTAATATGACCGCCAATTGTATCTTTAATCGATTCTTGTTCTTCGGTTTGGTAGACGTACTTATGGATTCCATATCTGCCCCATTTCTTTTTTCGTTTCGATTCATCGAGCTCAAGTTTTGTCATAGGATAATTTTGTTGTATGACACGCTTTGCAGGCTGGGTAAACCGATGCTGAATCAATTCGAATGTTAAATCCTTTTTGGCAAATGCGGGTAATGCCTCCGTTAATTTCTCCAGCATTTCACCATAACCTTCTTTCCAGCCTTCATGAAGATAAATTGGAGCTATAATGAACCCAAGCGGATAACCTGCTTCTGCGACTTTCACAGCTGCGTTTATCCGCTCATCAAGCCGAGATGTGCCGGGCTCAAAATACTTGATGATATAGTCGTCATTTATGCTGAAACGGAAACGTGTTCTGCCGTTATGCTCAGCATCGAGAAGATGATCGACATGTTCGAATTTCGTCACAAACCGCAGCTTCCCATATTTTGATCTTCCAAAGTATTCAATGGCCCGTTTCAATGTGTGGGTTAAATGATCGATGCCGACTATATCGGAAGTACAAGAAGCTTCGAACCGGGTAAAGTCAGGAGCCCGTTCTTGCATATACTCTTCCGCTGCATCAAAAATTTCATCAGTATTTACATATGTTCTGATATAAGGCTTGCTGCCCATCGTTGTTTGCAAATAACAGTAATGGCAATGTCCCATACAGCCGGTTGCGAATGGAATAGCGTATTCCGCCGAAGGTTTTGACGTATCAAATTTCAATGTTTTACGGACACCGACGACCAAGGTAGATTTGGCAATCCGATATTTTTGAAAATGGTTCTCTCCCGGGAGATTACGGATTTGGTTATGGGAGGTCGTTTCCCTTATTTCGATTCCCATATTCTCAAATTTAGACACCAGTTCTTTGCCAAGAGGATAATCCAGAGCGCGTGGTTCCACATAAACAAGCTGGGGCACGAATGGTTTAACCATAAAACCCACCTTCCTGGTAAGTACCAAACGTCTGCTGAAACACTTGCTCCGCTTCCTCTTCTGTTTGAAAAATGGCAACTTCATCCGTTATCGGATAATACGTTTCATGGATGAATAAAGCGGGTTCTCCGGGTTTGTCCGGATTCTCTACAACAGCTGCCTGCTGTACGTTGGCCACGTTCTGAGCGTGGGGATTTCTGATGATAATAAATACAATCTCACCTGGCTGGTAGCTTTCATAAAACTCCATATTTTCACCTGCTTTCATTATATTGGATAGTATCCCACCTAAAATGAGAATTATTTAAAGCTTGGTGATTATAAAAGCAATCAGCTATTAAATTTGGTATGATGAAATTACAACAAAGGTGGTATGAAATTTGAAACTTAATAAAGTGCTGCCCATTTTATTTATGATCATGTTCCTTGTGATGGTTGGTTTTGGCATCATTATCCCTGTATTGCCTTTTTACGCGGAAAACTTAGGTGCTTCTCCAACTGAACTTGGATTATTAATGGCAGTTTATTCATTGATGCAACTTTTCTTTGCCCCGATGTGGGGGAGGATTTCGGATCGGTTTGGCCGTAAACCAGTCATTCTGATAGGAATCTTTGGATTATCGCTATCATTCTTTATGCTCGCATTGTCTACGGAAGTGTGGATGCTGTTTGCTGCGCGGATTGTCGGTGGAATTTTGTCTGCTGCAAATATGCCGACAGTGATGGCTTATGTTGCTGATATTACAACGGAGGAAGAGCGCAGTAAAGGGATGGGAATCATCGGAGCAGCTACAGGGCTGGGCTTCATCTTTGGTCCGGCTATTGGTGGGGTATTTACGAACATCGATCTGCATGCCCCATTCTACCTTGCAGGAGCACTGTCTTTCCTAACGCTGATTTTCGTTATAATCTTTTTGAAAGAATCACTTCCATATTCGAATAGGGAACTTCAAAAGAACAAGAAAAAACAATCGATTGGAAAAGTGATACGTGAACCATTTGCGATGCTATATTTCTTGCAGTTCTTTATCACGTTATCCCTTGCAGGTCTGGAGGCAACATTTGCTTACTTTGCTGCTGTTAAAGCAGGCTTGGATGCGGTCAGTCTTGGCTATATATTTATGATCATGGGTCTGGCCAGTGCAGCTGTCCAAGGAAATATGGGAAAACTGACAAAGAAATTCGGTGAAATAAGAATCATTGAAATTGGAATCATTATCTCAGCACTAGGTTTTGCACTCATTCTATTTACGAATAGTTTTGTTACTGCAGCGATATTCTTAGCAATCTTTGGTGTGGGGAATGGAGTCATCCGGCCAAGTGTTTCTTCCTTGTTAACGAAGAAATCCAAAGCAGGCTATGGTAGTACGACCGGATTTTTATCGTCCTTCGATTCGCTTGGTAGAATTATCGGCCCGGTATTGGGAGGGTTATTATATTCCATGGCTATCGAACTGCCATATATCTCCGGTATTATTATTTCAGTCGTGGCACTCATCTTGTTCCGGGGAAGTGCCCAACAGTTGTTAAAGCGTCAAGCTAGAGGTTAAAAATTTTGAAACGGGAGCAATGTTATGGCGAAGCAAAAATATTATGTCGTCTGGGCTGGTAGAGAACCAGGAATCTATACAAGTTGGGCGGAATGCCAACACCAGACAAAAGGTTTTAATCAAGCAAAGTTCAAATCATATACTAGCCGCGAACAAGCGGAAAAAGCATTTAAAGAAGGCTGGAAAAAACATTGGGGTCAAGGCGGGTCGAATTCTTCTGCTAAAAGCAAAAGGTTCGTTTCCGAGACTCCAGCAGAAATTGATTATGACAGCATTTCTGTTGATGTTGGTACACGGGGAAACCCTGGTCCAGTCGAGTATCAAGGAGTAGATACACGGACAGGGGAAGTCATATTCTCCTATGGCCCGATAAGAAAAGGAACAAATAACTTGGGTGAATTTCTTGCGATTGTACATGCTCTAGCCTATTTACATAAACAGGGAAGCAATAAAACGATTTATACAGATTCTGTAAATGCGATGAAGTGGGTCCGAGAAAAGAAAGTATCAACAACTTTGAAGAGGGATGCATCGACAGAAGAGATATGGACGCTGATTGACCGTGCAATCGACTGGCTCCATCGTCACTCTTATGAAAATAAAATCCTGAAATGGGATACGAAAAGATGGGGCGAGATTAAGGCTGATTACGGAAGAAAATAATGCTCCTTTTCATCTATAAGAAGAGGCTGGGACAAAACCCCAGTAAATAGAAAATAGCTTCGCGCTTTTTGCGCGAAGCTATTTTCTATTTATCATAATTTTAGTAAACAAAAAGGACACCTTTTGATAAAATTAAAGTTACCAGAC
>NZ_JAMBON010000039.1 GCF_023715655.1 Oceanobacillus luteolus
AAATACTAAGAATCGGGCACTACAGTCAATGGCAAGCAGCAAAGCTGTGGCTGCTCTCACACTATGGTTTCAAATAATATTACTACTGGTCGAAAATATGCTTTTACACAGAATTATGGACTTGACTGTCTAATCGAACGTAAGCCTTTCTCGCGTCCGATTAGAAGTAGAATTATGATGTCTAATCGAACGTAAGCCTTTCTCGCGTTCGATTAGAAGTAGAATTATGATGTCTAATCGAACGTAAGCCTTTCTCGCGTCCGATTAGAAGTAGAATTATGATGTCTAATCGAACGTAAGCCTTTCTCGCGTCCGATTAGAAGTAGAATTATGATGGCCAATCGAACGTAAGCCTTTCTCGCGTCCGATTAGAAGTAGAATTATGATGTCTAATCGAACGTAAGCCGTTCTCTCGTTCGCTTAGAAGTAGTCTAATCGAACGTAAGCCATTCTCTCGTTCGCTTAGAAGTAGAATTATGATGTCTAATCGAACGTAAGCCGTTCTCACGTTTGATTAGAGGCAGAATTATAATGTTTAATCGAACATAAGCTGTTCTCTCGTTCGATAAGAAGTAGAATTATCAAGTTCTAATCAAACGTAAGCTTTTGTCACATACATTTAATTATGAATTTGTAAGTGGGAATAAACCTAAATTGAGATTAAATTTATTTCATTTCAACACCAGTTCCATGTAGCGTCTCACCTTGTCCCAGCATAGGCTATAGCATGTTCAAGGAGAGGAAGTGTACGTTTGGAACTGACCATTGCTCATTTACTCTATGGCTTGTTTACTTTGTTGATTATATTGACAATGATTTTCCGGAAAGGTGTCGTTTTACCGACTTTACTCGGAACCTTTATTATCGCGTGGGTATATAAGGGGAGTGTTGTTGGTGGATTTACGTCGATATTCCATGCGAATTTGGTTGCTGCGCAAGAGTTGTTCAGTATATTTTTAATCATTACGTTCATGCTGGCGCTCCTTCATTCTTTACGTGATTTAGGTGCGGATCGTAGGATGATTCAACCTATCCAGAAACTGATGGTGAATGGCCATATTTCGTTTTTCGTACTCGTCGCCGTCACTTATATTATTTCATTGTTTTTCTGGCCGACACCTGCCGTTCCATTAATCTGTGCTTTACTTGTTCCAGCAGCCATCCGAGCTGGATTACCTGCAATGACTGCCGCAGTTGCCATTGCACTCGCTGGACAGGGTATGGCACTATCCTCGGATTATATTGTGCAAGTGGCACCAAGTTTGTCTGCTACGGCTGCTGGGGTAGATGTCGAATCTATAGCTGATAAAGCGTTTGTCATGTCATGGATTTCTGGTGGAGTAGCGATTCTCTTAGCTTACTTATTGAACAGGAAATCCATCCGTTCTAAAGATGATCTACTAAATGAAAAAGATCAGAAAACGCTGCAGACTGCGGAAGAGTCTACAAATAAAGTGAGAACTGCTCATTTGACCACATGGAGTAAAATCTTTGCAATATTAGTTCCTTTATCTCTCCTTATCGTCGTTATTTATATGATGTACAATAAGTTGTTTGCCCAAAGTGGCGATTTGGTCGGGGGAGATGGTGCAGCTTTTGTTGGCGGTGTAGCGGTAATCCTGTTATTGCTGTCGACCGTCGCTTTTGGAAGGCATCATGCTTTAGATTACATTAGTAATCATATTACAGAAGGATTTGTGTTTGCTTTCAAAGCAATGGGGCCGGTTATTCCGATTGCAGATTTCTTTTTCTTAGGAAGTCCTGAGCTTTCTGGTAAGATACTAGGGGTAGAAGAAGGACCCGCGTTATTATTCGATTTGGTCACTGCCACTCAAGAATTCCTGCCGCAGAGTGCTTTACTGGCAGGGTTGAGTATACTGGTCATCGGTATCATCACAGGGCTGGATGGCTCGGGATTCTCGGGGCTGCCTCTTACAGGTGCTCTAGCAGCTTCCTTGGAAACGGCTTCCATCGATGCGTCCACCTTAGCGGCAATTGGACAAATGGGAGCAATCTGGACAGGTGGCGGAACAATTATTGCATGGTCGTCACTGATCGCCATTGCCGGTTTCTGTGGAGTGTCTGTCATGGATTTGGTCCGTAAAAACTTCTTCCCAGTCATGATCGGTTTAACCATCATGACATTCATTGCGGTGTTTTTTCTATAATAGTATCTAGAGTCATTCTGTTTGATTATAAAAACATCTGCTTTTCCTTTCATGTTTCATATGCTTCATGAAAAGAATGCCCCCTTTTGAAAATCCAAAAGGGGGCATTCTATTTCTTGTTAAATTTTAGTGTTTCTTTTCTTTGCACGCTGTTCCAATTGTGATTTAGGCTGTTGATCAGCCACATCCTCTGAATGGCCTTGTGGATTTACACTTGATCTTGCTTTTTTACCTTTATTCTTGGACAATTGCCACACCTCCAGTAATAGTGTTGCAATTTCATTATTTTATATGCATGGATTGTAGCCTTTTTCAATTTCCTCCCGCTAATCCATTCCAATAAAAATCAACTAATTCCTTTGCTAAATCTTCCACAGAATCAAATGAATTTTGATAGCTTTCATCCATTGAATTTTTGACGGTCAATAAATTTACAAAAACCAGCGTCGCAAGCCGTGGGTTGCATTTTCGGATTTCTCCCCGCTCCATGGATCTGGTTAGAGCGGATTCCAGTTCATTGTATAGCGCATCTTCGGCTTTTTTCATTTCTTCCATTTGCTCTTGTGATAGCGTAATTTTGGCTTCCTTCATGAATGTATTAATATCTATATCAACAGTAGCTTTCAAGTGTGCACTTGCAAATTGGAATAATTGTGTTTTTAAGGGTTCGTCAGTAGACAAGATCGCAGAGGATCTCTCTCGAATACGAACCATAAGTTTAATCATACTATCCATAAAGAGATCTGTTTTCGTTTTATAGTAATAATAAACAGTTGCTTTTGTGACATTGCATTTTTTGGCTACGTCATCCATTGATACATGCTGAAAGCCTTTTTCTAAAAATAGACCAGTAGCTGTATGCAATATTATTTCTTCCGTTGCCATCGCTCCTTGTTCCTTACGTGGACGGCCTAATGCACGTTGCTTTTTCTTCATCGTTCATCCATCTCCAAAATATTAATGTAAAATAATTATAACATATGAATTTTATGCTTGATTAATTAACTGTCGGGTATATATAATTATTGAGTACTTATTTTTTAAGTAGAGAGGAATGGAATTGTGAAAAATTTACTTAAGCGCTGGGGTGGCTTTGTTGCCGGTCTAAAAACACGCTGGCTTACGATTTTTATATGGATCATCTTAATAGTAGCTGTATCCTTCATTTGGCCACAAGTGAATGAGGAAGAGACAACAGATCAACAGTTGCTCCCCGATGATATGATGTCGGTTGAAGCGTCAAAAATCGCAGCTAAGGAATTTGCCGACGGCTCGGGAACTCCATTGCTGCTTGTATGGCATCGTGATGATGGGTTGGAGATGGAAGATTTTGAGCTCATTCAGGAGCTTTATCAAGATTTAGAGAATGAACCACTTGATAAGCAACAGACGATACCGCCATTTCACCAAATGCCAGTTGAAGCGTTGTTCGGGAGTGCTTCAGAAGATGGAGAAGCTCTAACTACTCCAATCTTTTTTGAAGGTGGAACAACAACGGATGAATATAGTGTCATCTTGGAGGATTTACGTGCACTGATTGAAGAACAGGCTGGAGAAGAGATTACAGAAAAGGACTTGGATGAATCAGGTCTTCATCTTCGTTTTTCCGGACCAGTTGGAATTCAGACAGATACCGTTTCTTTATTCAGCAACGCAGATATTGCATTATTGATTGCTACAGTTGTTATTGTATTTGCATTACTAATTATTTTATACCGTTCACCGATTCTAGCTCTGGTACCACTTGTTGCAGTGGGTATCGCTTATGGTGTCATCAGTCCACTACTCGGTTTCTTGGCAAGTAAGGGTTGGATTGAAGTAGATGCACAGGCGATTTCAATTATGACTGTATTGTTATTTGGTGCTGGGACAGATTACTGTTTATTCTTGATTTCCCGTTATCGAGATGAATTACGCCATGAAAGAGATAAATATGTCGCGCTGAAAAATGCGATGAGTGGTGTAGGTGGCGCAATTATGATGAGTTCTTCTTCAACAGTAATTGGTCTATTGTCACTTGCGCTTGGAATTTATGCATCATACTATCGTTTTGCTGTTCCTTTCAGTTTATCCATTTTTATCATGGGAATTGCAGCGCTTAGTGTTCTCCCGGCCATTTTGGCGTTACTTGGTCGATTCGCCTTTATTCCTTTTGTACCCCGACCTGAGGAAATGATTCAAGAAATGGAAGAGAAAAAAGGGAAGAAACTACGTCGTCCAAAAACAACGAATAAATTTGGTAATAAAATAGGCAGTTTGGTCACGAAAAAACCGTGGACTGTTATTCTTGTCACTTTAGTGATCCTTGGTGGATTAGCTGCGTTCGTGCCGAAAATCCAATACACGTACGCCTTGCTTGATTCATTCCCGGAAGATATGCCGTCTAGGGAAGGTTTCACCCTCATTTCTGAACATTACCCGCCAGGGGAAATTGCACCACTAGAGGTCATTGTTGATTCGAATGGGGAAGAAGTGGATTTAAAAGTTGAACTTGAAGAACATCCATTTGCTGAGATTGTATCGGATGCAGAAGAAGGTTCGGAAAACAGTGATATTAAGAAATGGGAAGTGACGCTTTCCATTGATCCATATTCTGCAGATGCAGTAGAGAGTATTCCTGATTTTAAAGAAATTGCGGCAGAGGCATTAGCAGCTGTGGATGTGACTGATGCAGAGGATCAAGTCTGGATAGGCGGGGAGACGGCAGGGCTCTATGATACTGACCAGGCAACTAGTCGAGATCAAAACGTTATTATGCCTGTACTTCTATTGATACTTGCAGTGATGCTTGTTATTTTCCTACGTTCTATCGTTGCGATGGTATACCTATTGTTTACGGTCATTTTATCTTACGCATCAGCCCTCGGACTTGGTTGGATCGTTCTTCATTATTTCTTTGACGTATCCGCCATCCAGGGGACGATTCCGCTTTACTCCTTTGTATTTTTAGTTGCACTTGGAATTGACTATAATATTTTCCTAGTGTCGAATCTATGGGATAACCGTAAGTCTATGCCATTGAAAGATGCAATTGCAAACAGTGTTTCTGTAACTGGTGGGGTAATCAGTTCTGCAGGACTCATCTTAGCGGGAACGTTTGCTGTCCTTGCAACCATGCCATTAGATGTCCTTGTCCACTTTGGGACAATTACGGCAATCGGTATTCTGCTCGATACATTCGTAGTAAGACCATTGCTTGTACCAGCACTAACTACTGTCATCGGCAGATTGTCATTTTGGCCAGGAAAACTATGGAAACTTAAAAATCATGAGACGTTGCATAAATGGTCTGGTAAAAGATGATATTATCTAGGAAAAAAACGTATTATCGCTTAGTTGGGAAAGTGAAATCTGTTCATGATTGATTAGCAAACTAAAGTTAGTCCGCAAGCAAACGTAAGAGAGTCTCACGTTTGAAGAGGAGCCTAGAGTTAGGTCGCAATCAAACGTAAGAGAGTCTCACGTTTGAAGAGGAGCCTAAAGTAAGCCGCAATCAAACGTAAGAAAGTCTCACATTTGAAGAGGAGCCTAGAGTTAGTCCGCAAGCAAACGTAAGAAAGTCTCACGTTTGAAGAGGAGCCTAGAGTTAGGTCGCAATCAAACGTAAGAGAGTCTCACGTTTGAAGAGGAGCCTAAAGTAAGGCCGCAAGCAAACGTAAGAGAGTCTCACGTTTGAAGAGGAGCCTAGAGTAAGTCCGCAATCAAACGTAAGAGAGTCTCACGTTTGAAGAGGAGCCTAAAGTAAGGCCGCAATCAAACGTAAGAAAGTCTCACATTTGATGAAGGTCCTAAATTTACGCTACAATCAAACGCAAGAAAATTTCACGTTCAATGAGGAGTCTAAAGTTAGGCCGCGATCGAACGTAAGAAAGTCACAATCGAGCGCAAGCCTGCTACCGTCAACTAGGTTGTATACGAAAAGACCTTCCTAGAGGAAGGTCTTTTGATTTTTTAAATAAACTTTTGTATCGGTGATCAATGAATGTGTTCTACTACATATCCTTCATCTTTCAAAATGGAAATGATATGAGGCTCTAAAATATAGTGAAGTGCTCCTACAATGACGAAATAGGTTTGGCCATCATCCTGCTCGAGGAATCCCACAATTTGTTCGGCCATATTATAATTTCGGTTATCGTTTAATGCTTCCATGAATGCTTCGTCTTCTTCAGTCATCTGTGCTTCCTCGGCTAATGCATCTTCCAGCATTTTGTCGGCATCGCCTTCCATATACGCTTGAAGTAATTCTTGCATACTTTCATTAAATTCTTCTGAACGGACTAATGATTCTTCTAACATTTGAATTTGATACTGCAGGGAAGCACTAGCCAATACATGAAATTGTTCTTCTGCTGTTTCAAGGGCGATGATTTCCTTTCCATCCTTTTCCGCCCTCGATAAGAAATATTCATCCACTCCTTCCGTGTAGCCTAATTCTTCCAGCAGCAATTGTTGCACGAACGAAGATAACAACCATGGTTGATAGGTTTTCATGAGGCCTAGTGGAATACCTTGCTCGGTGAAGAATGCATCTAACGCTTCATACGATTCTTCGGATAGATGATCTTCAATCGTCGTCCCATCTTGGAATGTTCCAAGCTCCATCATGATATTTTGCATTTCAATCGGATTCAGGTTGTTCAAATCAATTTCTGGAACGATGATGTCAGCTTCTTTATACGCATTTTCGATCGTTTCGTGCATAGGGAATAAATCTTCCGTTCCTACATGAATCGTTCCTTGTAGATAAACCGTTGTATCATCATTTTCCACTTTCCATAAAAATCCACCAGGGCCATCGGGACTACCGACGATTTCTGGCTCCACCCAGTGAACGGCAATATCAGCATCGATCAATTGTTCAATCGTTGCCTGCTGTTCGTCTCCGATATCTTCAGAAATGAAAATTTCCTCTAGAGCCTCTAGCTCGGTTAATGGGGATAGATCAGGAATCGCCGTCTCTGTTAGATGGATAATTTCTAGTTGATGTAGAAGCTCAAGACCTTCTAAATCGCTGATTTCTATTCCAGATAAATCAAGCTCCGTTAGTTCTTCAAAATCCTCTACAAATAATTCACCTTCTGGTTTGTTGATTTCTTCCCGTAAAACAGTTTCTAGTTGTGCATCTGTGAAATATACAGGCTCCTCATTTTGGCACGCAGCTAAGAAAAGCGCCATGAATAATAATAAAAGGAAAGATAATCGTCGTTTCAATTCCACACCTCATTTTAATATTCGTTCAGTGTTAAGTAGTACGACAAACTCTAACCCTAGGTTTCATACTTTACAATAAAATTTGGAAGAAGTAGAATTAGTTGGTTAATAGATTTGTGTATGACATAGAGAATGAAAGGTTAAAGGAGCGTATGAAGTGAACGGAGTAGCACACAGCGCAATCGGCGCTGGAACAGGATTTGTAATCGCTAATGTGTATGGAGCAGATCCAATGACAACATTAGTTTTAGTAAGTGCTGGGACGGTATCAGCTTTAATACCGGATTTAGATATAGGAGGTAAGCTGGCAAAGAAAATATCACTGTCAGATAAAATGCTTAAAAGTGTTGCAACGATTATCGGATTATTAATGATGGTTCTTTCGTTAGTCCAAGTTGGTCAGAATGAAAAATGGCTTGGATTCGTCATCGGAGGAGCGATTGTATTTTTTGCCCAAAAACTTTCTCAAAAGATTATGCTGATCCTTACTGGGATTGGTGTTGGGGTTCTAGGGTTCTTCTTAAGCAAATTATGGTTGTTATTGATCGGAATTTATATTGTCGGAGCCGCTTTATCATCGCACCGATCGTACACGCATTCTTTAATTGGTTTAGTATTCTTTGCTTATATCGCGCATCTTTTTGCAGTGGATATGAGTAATGATCTACTGTTTTATGCTTGCACTTTTGGGTATGCAAGTCATTTAATTGCCGATATGCGCATTTTTCCAGCGAATAGAAGAGGAATTAAACTGTTTTTGCCATTTAGCAAAATGGAGCTTTAACGGATATTTATAAATTAGAATAAATTTCACCCCCAAACTCGAGTGAATCTCGATTATAGTAGTGAGAAGGGGGGCAAGTTATGAAAAAAATTTGGGTTACTAATTAATGGAAGGTGAATTGCTGTGAACTTTACAGTGGTTTGCCTATTTTTTCATGGCATTTTCTATCCGTGAACTTGACCCCTTCATGAATAGAATTCCGAGTAATCCTTGATCTATCACTTGACTCATCAATGGAAATATTGACAACATACTTGACCCTGAACTTGACCCAAAACTTTACTATATATAAAGAGAAAGATAAATAAAAGAGAAGAGGAGGAGAACGCGCGCGAGGACTCTGTATTCAGTATAATGATGGTAGCTCATGATAAAGGGGGGAATGAAATTGAGTTTCTTCAGTGCAGAAATACTCTCCGGTATTATTACTGGTGTCATTGTTGGTTTAATCCTTTGGGGATTTCAATTAAGAAGAGAGAAAATATTACTTAAGCATCACTATGAGAGAGAAATATCCATCTTGAAAGAGAAATTGTATTTTGTGAATTATCGTGGAGATGCGTTTCGTGTATCTCACGTGATGTACTCTCAGCCCCTCTTTGTGGAGGAAATTATTGAGATTTTACAAGACCATCCTCTCGACTTGATGGAAAGATATGCCTACCATAACAAAGAACTCGCAGCATTGCTCCATGCATTTAAAAATAAATATTTGGAAGTTAGGAAAAATGCAGAGTTACTCGATGTCAAAACGAGTGATTATATTAGACACTACAATGCGAATAACGGGAAACCCTTAGCGGATGATGAGGCATACAAAATTTATTTTAGCGGGAAAATTTATGATTTGGATGAAGAAGAAATTCAAGTTTATCTCGATGATGTGCATATTAATAACGAACTGAGAAGTGTTTTTGTGAATTTCCGGGAAAAGCATTTCAGCTCGATCTCGCAGTATGTAGACTCAAGAAAAGAACTTATTGAATATGCCCAAGAGATAGAGAAAGCTGTAGTCCATAATCAACCCAATCCGTTTGATAAATAAGACCTAATTGTGATATAAGTGTAAAGGAGCAAAAAAATCTTTGCTTTTATTTTAGTTTTTCCTTGTATTGCTAATGAGAGGATTGAATATAGATGAAAGAGAATTTTTGGCGTGAATTACCACGACCGTTTTTTATCCTGGCGCCGATGGAGGATGTGACTGATGTTGTCTTCCGTCATGTCGTGAGTGAAGCGGCCAGACCAGATGTGTTTTTCACGGAATTCACCAATTCAGTGAGCTATTGTCATCCAGAGGGGAAAATGAGTGTACGTGGTCGTTTGACTTATACAGAGGATGAACAACCGATTGTCGCCCATATATGGGGAGACGAGCCGGAACATTTCAAGCAAATGAGCATCGGGATGGCAGAAGAAGGCTTTAAAGGTTTAGATATTAACATGGGTTGTCCTGTCCCTAATGTGGCAGGCAAAGGAAAAGGATGTGGCCTTATACGCCGTCCGGAAGTTGCCGCTGAGCTTATCCAAGCTGCAAAAGCGGGAGGATTACCAGTTAGTGTAAAGACACGCCTCGGCTATACTCAAGTTGACGAGTGGCGCGACTGGCTGACACATGTGTTGAAACAGGATATCGTGAATCTTTCCATCCATCTACGTACGAAGAAGGAAATGAGTAACTATCCAGCACACTGGGAACTCATCCCGGAAATCAAGAAACTGCGGGACGAGATAGCTCCGGATACCTTACTTACGATTAATGGGGATATTCCAGATCGACAAACTGGTTTGGAACTTGCTGAAAAGTATGGTGTGGATGGCATTATGATTGGCCGTGGAATTTTCAAAAATCCATTTGCTTTTGAAAAAGAAAAGAAAGAGCACACCAGTAAAGAACTGCTTGATTTGTTAAGATTGCACTTGGATCTATTTGACAAGTATTCCGCAATGGAAGATCGTCCATTCAAACCACTACGACGCTTTTTCAAAATTTATGTCCGTGGTATTCGCGGCGCTAGCGTGCTAAGACATGAATTGATGAGCACAGAAACTACAGATGAAGTGCGTGCATTATTGGATGAGTTTGAACGTCAACATGCGGACGTATTGGAAGAGACGAGGAGGGGATAACATGGCAAAGCATAGAATTTATACGATGAGTTTTGCAAGTGTATATCCTCACTATATTACGAAGGCGGAGAAAAAAGGCCGTACGAAAGAAGAAGTCGATGAAATCATCCGTTGGTTGACCGGATATAGTCAAGAAGAGCTGGAAACGGAAATAGAAAAGAAAACAAATTTTGAAGACTTCTTCGCTCAAGCTCCAAAGTTGAATCCATCCCGGTCGTTGATTACAGGTGTGATTTGTGGTGTTCGAGTGGAGGAAATTGAAGACCCACTAATGAAGGAAATACGCTACATGGACAAGTTGATTGACGAACTGGCAAAAGGAAAAGCGATGGAGAAAATTTTGAGGACATCGTAAGAGAGGACTTCTGAAAAACGTATATAAGAAAAGGCTTAGAATTCAAATTCTAAGCCTTTCTTTTATCATTTTTACAAGAGACTCTAATTATCTAATCCCTTCATTCTCCAGAAACTGTCGAGCGACATCCTCTGCACTTTTTCCTTCGATAGCTACTTGATAATTCATTTCCCGCATTTGATCATCCGTGATTTTACCGGCTAATTGATTTAAAATTCCCTCCAGTTCTGGATATTCCTCGAGCGTTTCCTTCCTTAAAAGCGGAGCGCCTTGATACGGTGGGAATAATTCAAGGTCGTCTTCTAATACGGTAAGATTATAACGTCTGAGCTCACTATCCGTGGAGTAGGCATCCAATAGATTAATATCATCCTGTTCGATTGCCGTATAACGTAATTTCGGCTCCATCGTTACAAGATTTGGAAATTCCAATTCATATAAATCTTGAATACCGAGATATCCGTCTTGCCGATCGGTAAATTCCAAAGTGAATCCAGCTTTGACTTCTTCTTCTAGACCATGCAGATCGGAAATCTTTTCTACATTGTGCTCCTCAACAAAGGATTGTGATACAGCCAATGCATACGTATTATTGAATTCCATCGGTTCCAATAGAACGAGGTCATATCTTTCGAGTAGTCCGTCTTTCGCTTGTTCATAGACTTCTTGTCTATCCGTACTAAGTGAGGTTTCTTCTAAAAATTGTGTAACAATTGTTCCAGTAAACTCTGGATAAATATCTATGCTTTCAGATTCAAGTGCATTAAACAGAAAAGTTGTTTTACCAAGACTAGGTTCTAGTTCAACTTGTAAATCTGTCTCGTCCTCAATTAAAATTTTGTACATATTAATCAAGATCTCCGGTTCGGATCCCAACTTCCCGCCAATGACGATGGTGTCCTGATTACTATTGAATAAGTTCGGAATGACTGATATTCCAATCGTTATAACAACAATGGTTGCTGTAGCGACAAGAGTTTTCTTGTAAGAAAGTTTTTGCATTCCCCGTAATATCACATCAAAAAGAATAGCCAATAGCGCTGCAGGTATAGCTCCGAGCAAAATGAGTGCTGAATTATTACGATCAATTCCAAGTAAGATGATATCCCCTAATCCACCAGCCCCGATTAAAGCTGCAAGGGTTGCTGTTCCGATAATGAGTACCATCGCTGTCCGTATCCCTGCCATAATTACTGGCATTGCAAGGGGGAGTTCTACTTTCCACAGTCTTTTCCTAGCATTCATTCCCATAGCCATAGCAGCCTCAATTAAAGACGCATCGACTTCCTTAATACCCGTGTAGGTGTTGCGGAGGATAGGAAGCAGCGCATAAATCACTAATGCAATGATTGCTGGTACTTTACCGATCCCCAGTAAAGGAATTAATAGACCTAATAATGCCAATGAAGGAATGGTCTGTAAAACTGCAGTGATGCCGATGATACTTTCTGAGAGTTTCTCTTTTTTCGTAAGATAGATTCCCAGAGGCACAGCAATGAGTACTGCGAAAAATAGGGCGATGAACGATATTTCAATATGCTCTATCAATGCTTGAAAGAGGTCTTGCTTTCGATTTTGCAACTCCTGTATCAGATTATTCACGGCCATTTCCCCCTTTATTTACATGTTGGGAGAAATATTGAATCATAATTTGTCTGTCAACCTTACCAACTGGAACTCCATTTTTTTCAACGATTATTTCGACATGTTCGGTTAGTTTCGCTAAAACTTCCTCCATCGTTGCTGTGGCAGAGATGGAAGCTGTCCCAGGTTCCGTATGATTCAGAGGCTGCGTATACTTATCTAGGTTAAAATCAAAATTCGCATGTGCGCTATTGCCCACAAAATCCCTGACAAAGTCATTGGTCGGATGGTTGATCAATTCCTCAGGTGTACCTAGCTGGATAATTTCCCCTTGGTTCATTAATGCAATCCGATCAGCAAGTTTCACTGCTTCTTTCATATCGTGTGTGACAAATACGATTGTTTTCTTGATCGATTGTTGGAGATGAATGATATCTTCCTGCAGTTTTTCACGACTGAGCGGGTCGAGGGCACTGAATGGTTCGTCCATTAAAATGATTTCTGGGTCGGCAGCTAAAGCACGTATGACACCAACTCGTTGTTGCTCACCGCCTGAAAGCTCATTAGGCTTTCGATTCCGATATGTATCAGGGTCCAATCCAACCATATCCAACAATTCAGTTACCCGATGATGAATTTTTTCTTTGCTCCATTGTTTCAATTCCGGAACAATCGCGATATTTTCTTCAATTGTCATATGTGGAAATAGAGCGATCTGCTGCAGGACGTATCCGATATTCCAGCGCAGTTCATCAATTTGATATTCACTTATTTTTTTCTCGTTGATGGTGATTGCTCCATTAGTCAAAGGAATGAGGCGGTTGATCATTTTTAACGTAGTTGTCTTGCCGCATCCACTGGGGCCGATCAGCACAAAAAATTCGCCTTTTTCAATGGTGAAGTTTAATGCGTTGACAGCAATTGTTTCGTCATATTGCTTGGAAACATTTTTAAATGTAATCATTAGTGTAATTAATCCCTTCTGTACGTTTGTTGGTTATCTTCATTACAGTGTAGTATTGGTAGAATAAAAGCTCAATAAATAAGTACGCGGCGGTGATATGTATTGCTCTCCATTTTTGTTTATGAAGTCTCTCCATCCTTCAACATACTCTATTCCTCTTTTTCGAATTTTTAATACTTATTTTGATATTTTTTTTAAGAAAATTTTCGGAGTTGCATCTTTTTTATGAAGTAAATCGTCTATGTCTACAAATTCTTATGGAATATAGGGAATATGATAAACCATCTTGTTATAATGATAGATAGAAAGGATAGACTGAAAAGTAATTTAGTAATGGAGGTATCATGATGGCAACGATTGAAGATTTTATGAAGTTGGATATTCGAATTGGTACAGTCATTAAAGCAGAGCCTTTTCCGGAGGCAAGGAAGCCTGCAATCAAGTTGGAGATTGATTTTGGTGAAATTGGTATCAAACAATCCTCGGCACAAATTACAAATAGGTACAAACCTGAACAATTAATCGGCAATCAAGTGGTCGCAGTAGTAAACTTCCCGCCGAGAAGAATCGCAGGGTTCAAATCGGAAGTATTGGTGATCGGAGGCGTCCCGGAAGAGGGAGATGTCGTGTTGTTGAAGCCAGATCAACCTGTTGAGAATGGGACAACAATCTCATAAACAGAATCAAAAGGGGGCTTTCTAGTTGTGGAGGGCCCTTTTTTATATGTGGAATTGCTGACTGGAAAAAATTCTCTAATCCATCGAATGAAACTTTTTACCTGTCTGATCCGTATATAGACTATAGGAAAGTGAGGGATCGTGATGAAAAAATATACTCTACTATTACTACTAGCTTTTATTGGGTGCTTTCTACTTCCTGTCCATGCTTTTGCTGTAGACTTTAGTATAGAAGAAACGAAAATTGATGCATTTTTGCAAGAGAACGGTATGGTGCACGTAACGGAACTTCACACATACGAATTTGACGGAGATTTTAATGGGATAACGCGCGGTTTAATAACCTAAGAAAGGGGCTGCTATTACCGATTTTAATGCCCAAGAAAATGGGAAGCAGCTTGAAGTGGAAAAGGAAGATGCAACTTATATCATTCACCGGCCTGGTGAAGATGAGACGATAACGATTGAACTTAGCTATATTATTGAAAATGGCGTTGAAGTGTACGAGGATATGGCACAATTTTATTGGCCGTTTTTTGATTCAAATAATGAAACAGATTACGAAAATATGACGATAACCGTCCACCCGCCAAAGACAACGAGCGACGTCATCGCTTATGGATATCATTCGGCATACGGAACGGAAAAGATTGAAAATGATGGAGTCGTTATTTTTGAAATGGGATTAGTAGAGGGTGGAGAAAAGGGGAATATTCGTGTTGCTTATGACAGAGACATATTTTCTGCTGCCTCCGTTACGCATAACGAAACCATCCGTGATAAACTTTTGCATGAACAACAAGAACTAGCAGATAAAGAAGCAGACTTTTTAAATGCACAGAAGAATTGGGAAAATGTAGCCATAATAGTCATTAGTGTGCTCAGTCTATATTTCCTACTATTACTTTTTTATGCTTGGAGGAAAAGACAGGCGACTCTTTTGGAGGCGGAGCGGCAAACTCCGGCCAGATCGATAGTACCTAAAGAAGTGATGAGTATGCCAGCGACGATTTATTATTTCCGTCATTTTACGACTGGTTTAGGTGACTTGCTGACCATCGGAATGATGGATTTAGTAAGGAAAGGGAATATTGAAATACGTGGTGATGACACCTATCATCTAATCAACAAGCAAACAGAGCATAAACATGAGGGTCAGCTGATTCATCTCTTGTTTAGAAAGTTGGCTGAAAAAGGAACGTTTTCATTCGAACAACTGGAATCATTGTTGAAAAGCTCCAGTAATCAGCAAATGTTTCGTACCGAATTAGCCAAGTATCAAGGTTTGATTATGCAGGAAGTCAAATCTCATCAATTGTTCAATCAACATGCGAAACTTCGTTGGTTTACAGGAGTAGTAAGCCTGTTATTCATACCATTGATGATTGTACTTGGAATCTATGAATTATACATGTGGCTTTTCATCAGTTTAGCTTTAATGGTCGTCTTACTTACATTTGCTTTTATATTCAAGACCAGAACAGTGAAAGGACAAATCATTAAGCAAGAATGGGACCATTTTAAGAATCATTTCAGCGGACTGGAATCCAGTAGCTGGTACACGTTGTCAGATGATGACAAAGAGCGTGCGCTTATCTTCACGACAGGAATCAATGATAAGAAATTGGCCGAGAAAAATCGGTTTTTAATTAATAATCAGAAGGATGATCAAGAAGAGTCCGACGAACTATTATTTTTAATGTTAGCACTTTCCACTACAGCACACTTGAATTTCGGAGCGGCAACCCAAACATATGCTGAATCAGGAAGTGGTAGTACGTCATATTCGGGCACAGGTACAGGTGTTGGCGGAGGTGGCGGTGGATCTGGTGCATTTTGATTTTCATTTGATTATAAGATAGATAAAACAACCCTCCAGCTGCTAGAAAAGCCGGAGGGTTAATTGTTATTCCTGTTCTTTATGGTGAAACGGACATTTCCCTTTAATCGGCTCAATATCATCCCCGATAAAAAACTGCTTCCATTCATGATGAGTCGGGTCTCCGTAATGCCCGATGTCAGGATGCTTTGGCAACTGATCCCACATCTCTACCCGTTTGCGGACTTGCTCTCTGGACATCACTCCTGTCCGCTCTGTACCTTCCAACCCTTTAAAGATTCTTCGCGGCTGGAAGCCAAGTACCATTGCATTGCCTAAATCCCTAGTTTTTCGTTTTTTATATGCTGGTGCATTTCCAAATACGAAAATCGGCTCACCGTGAAAATGAAAATCCCATAGATAATGGTCAGGATCACGTGGCGAGTCTTCAGGCCAGCTCACCTCATCAACATTGTGCAAGTATTGGAGAATCTCCCAAAATTGCTTCCGATAATCATCCAGTTGTCCTTCTGTATCCAATGGCTCGACAAATACAAATAATCCATGGCGTTTGGCATCGGGTTCTTGAAATAGCTTCAGGAAATTTATTAAAGCGGAGGGTAAGTTACTCCAATCATCTTGTGTTACGTATGCATAGCGCAGTTCTCCTTTAAGCTCGCCGCGCATACCGAAAAAACATGGAAATGTTTTATCTGTAACGGTTTGATGAAACGTTTGATATTCCTTATATAACCATTCGGGTAAGTCGTTGCGGGTATGGAAGTCTTCCTTGGTTAGTAGACTCTGTTCTTTTGTTTTCATCTTTTCTCCTCCACTATTGTAGTAAATTTGGGGTGTAATAAAATATCTACCCAATACATAAAACGATTAAACGGCGTGGTTGCAAGGAGAAGAGAGTCCTGATAATGAATTTTTACTAATTGACAGACTAGTACGAGTAAATTAAAATATAAAATAAATATTGCTATAATAATTTATTTTTAGAAAATTTGGCGATGAATCTAGGAGTTGAAGATGGAGAAAGGACTGGTGTAATCATGAGAAGCAGCACAATAGCTGAAGCCGTCCACCGTACCGCAGCACGGATACCACACCGGACAGCAATTGTATTTGATGAGAGGGAATGGAGTTACCAGGAACTGGACAAGGCAATCACTTTGATATCGCTTGGATTACAGGAACAGGGAGTGGAAAAAGGGGATCGCATCGCTGCATACGGGAGGAACTCCGATTTATATGTATTGTTATTCTTCGCTGCAGTAAAGATAGGAGCCATTCATGTTCCTGTGAATTTCCAATTGAAGGCAGGAGAACTTGACTATATTCTGACTGATTCTGATCCTGTGCTCATCATCGCCGATCGGGAACTTACCGATGAAATTAAACGGACGTCAGCCAACAGCCACCGCAGGGTGTTGCAATTTGAAGAAGAAATACTAACTTGGGCCCTTAGTGAAGAGCATCATCCTATGGAGAGAGATGAATTTGATGTCGATGATACAGATGTCGCTCAACTGCTTTATACATCAGGTACCACATCGGCGCCAAAAGGTGCAATTATGACTCACCGAGCGTTAATGTACCACTATATGAGCTGTATTCAAGGCTTGGATATTAAGGAGTCAGATCGGGCACTTCATAGTCTACCTTTGTACCACTCGGCACAGATGCATGTGTTTATGTTGCCGGCATTGCTTGTCGGTGGATGGAATAAAGTCCTACCAGCACCAATACCTGATGTTGTCCTTAAGACGATGGAAGAAGATGAGATTACATCCTTTTTCGCCGCACCGACTGTTTGGGTGTCGTTGGCGAATCATCCGGAATTGACTGCTTGGAATCTTGGAAAGCTGCGAAAGGCTTACTACGGTGCTTCGATTATGCCTGGACCGATTCTGGAAAGGCTGCAAAATCATCTGCCTGAACTAGGTTTCTATAATGTGTTTGGACAATCCGAGATGGGTCCTGCATGTACCGTTCTGCGCCCTGAAGAACATGCGGAACACCCTGGATCTGCAGGGAGACCATTATTGTTTGTCGAGGCTCAAGTAGTGGATTCCGAGGGAAATCGTGTGCCACCGGGTGAACTGGGTGAAATTGTCTATCGTTCGCCACAATTATGTCTTGGATACTGGAACAAACCTGAAGCGACTGCTGAAGCTTTTTCCGGAGGTTGGTTCCATTCTGGAGATCTTGTGAAACAGGATGAGGATGGTTACATCGAGGTAATTGATAGAGTGAAGGATGTCATTAATACAGGAGGTGTACTCGTCGCTTCCCGTGAAATCGAGGACTGCATTTACAAACTGCCTCAAGTCGCTGAAGTCGCAGCTGTTGGGGTTCCTGATGAAAAGTGGATCGAAGCAGTAGCAGTATTTGTCGTTGTGAAAAGCCCGATAACCCCAGACGAGATCATTCAACATGTAAAGGATAATCTGGCTAACTTCAAAGTACCGAAGCGGGTTGAAATTGTCGAGGAACTGCCACGCAATGCCAGCGGAAAAATCCTGAAACGGCAACTTCGTGAAGCTGCTCGTATAAGATGAATATATAGTAGAATCAAAAAAATGCGCCAGTCGTTTGTGACCGGCGCATTCCTTAACCTTATCCATCACTAGAAGTGAGCTGGACAAGATAGGAACTGATTTTTTTAATTTTGGCGGTTTTACTAAATCCAGTGAATTGATAAACATCACAAAAAGCATAAGATTGGCCTTGCTGATATGAAAACATGCCGTTTACAGAAGCAGAATTTCCATGCGTAATGATATTGTCAATCTGCAGAGTTTTAACATGATTTACATTCATCTGCTCAAGTTCAAATTTAACTTCGTCTATTCCTTTTAACTGTTTTTGACCGATAATGTCCCAACTGATCTGTTCATGAAGCTGATCCAGACAGAACTCTATTTCATTTTTAGCAAGACTGATGGTGTAATCTTTAAGCAACAATTTTTTTGGAGCGTTTCCGCAATTCTCGGCACAGTGAACGGTTATGCTTTCAACAAGTGTGTCCATTGTTTGTCTCCTTTAAAGAATCATTAATTTTTTCGGGAACGATGTCAGAACTTCAGCTTTTCCATCTTCATTAATATACACATTATCTTCAATTCTTACGCCACCAAACCCTGGTATATAAATACCCGGTTCGATGGTGAATAAGAGACCAGGCTCAGCGATATCTTCATTCTTCTCATGTACAGACGGTTCCTCATGGACGTTCATTCCAAGACCGTGACCGATACGGTTGTTGAAATACTCGCCATATCCACTATCTTGGATCACTTTACGGGCAGGAATGTCAAAGTTCTTAAGTGGAACTCCTGCTTGAACTGCGTCAATTCCTGTATTTGTAGATTGGAGTACGATGTTGTAAATTTCTTTTTGTTTCTCAGATGCTTCACCAATCACAAACGTCCTTGTAATATCGGAGCAATATCCATCCTTTATGACACCGAAATCAATCAGAAGGAAGTCTCCATGATTAATGGTTCTATCTCCTGGTGTACCATGCGGTAATGCCGACTTTTCACCAGCAAGAACAATCGTCGAGAAGGATGGACCGTCAGCACCAAATTTTCTCATCAATAATTCCAGCTCTCCAACAAGCTCAGACTCGGTCATTCCAACTTTAACTTTTTTAATTCCTTCTTCCAGTACTTTTTCAATTATATCGATGGCAAGCTGCATTTTCTCAACTTCAGAACGAGACTTCTTCTTTCGAGCTGAATCGATGAAAGGCTGAACATCCGTAAAAGCAGCTTCTGGGAAAATCTGTTGAAATGCTTCGTAGCGAAACACATTAACGGCTTTCTTCTCTAGTCCAACTTTTACAACGCCACTACTCGTATGTTGCTGTAATACTTCGAATGGATTCTGTTCATCTGAAATTGGGATGATATTCTCGATAATCGAGCTTTCTGCGGCCATATCTTTATCCAATGCTGGTACGAATAGTATCCATTGATCACTTTTTCCATCACGGACTAACGCAAGGAATCTTTCATGTGGTTCGGAAAGAAAACCAGTGTAATAAAAAACATTCGTTGGATCTGTAATCATTGCTAATTCAATATTTTCTTTTTGTAAATAATTCTGTAGTGCATTCAATCTATTTTGATTTTCCATTTAATAACTCCTTTTGGTAAGTGTTCGAATAAATGAACTCGTGTATTAATAGACTATTATATCTATTTGTTTTCTTTATATCCATTTTACGTGTATTTTTTGGAGCATTCAAGGTTAAAGCCATATGAAGGGCAGAAGGACAGTTTAATAACTATATTAGACAAGAGTAGGGTCAATTTATGTCGACGCTACGTAAAATGTATGGAAAGTTATGGAAAAACTTTCATTGTTGACTGTCTGATGTACGCGTATACAGGAGGTGGTAACATGATAGAAGTTCTAACTATGGCAACCATCATTGCTCCAGTCACTGCAGCACTTGTCCAGGCGATTAAAACTTCAAAAATCGTGAAGAGAAAATTCTTACCATTAATCTCCGTTTTAATCGGAATCGGTATCGGTGCATCGGCTACATTCTTGGATACAGAGCTCATGATCCGAATTTGGGCTGGAGGCATAAGCGGGCTAGCTGCAACAGGATTATTCGAGCTTAGTAAAAAGGTGTAGATGGTAGAGAAGGAGATGGCTGACAGCCATCTCCTTTTATTATGGTCTTCGAAAACCCTCGGCTACGCCGGGGGTTCCGTAGAGCTTCTAGCGTGGGGTCAAAAAAGGCCTCCTTCATGGTAAAATATGGTTGGTTTCCCGACCACCAGATCTCACCAAAGAAGGAGGCGCGTCCCATGCAGGACAAGAATAGTTTAGCACATACGCAGTGGAGATGTAAGTATCACATTGTTTTTGCACCAAAATACAGGAGACAAATTATCTACGGTAAGTATAAAAGAAGTATCGGACAAATTATAAGAGAGCTCTGCGAAAGGAAGGGGGTTGAGATACACGAGGCAAATGCATGTAAAGACCATATTCATATGCTGGTAAGTATTCCACCTAAATTAAGTGTGTCTCAATTCATGGGTTATCTAAAAGGAAAAAGTAGTTTAATGATTTTTGATCGTCACGCGAATTTAAAGTATAGATATGGTAACCGCAAATTCTGGTGTCGAGGTTACTTTGTAGATACAGTGGGCCGAAATAAAAATCAAATTCAAGAATATATAAGGAATCAGCTTAAAGATGACTATATGAGTGATCAATTAACGTTATTTGAGGAATTTGATCCATTTACAGGAGAGAAAAATCAAAAAAGATAAGAGATTCTTTAGAATCAGTGAGTAAGTGTGGTGCAGAAGGGAAACCCATTCAGTGGGCCTTTTAGGCCGAGGCCGGTAATAGAGGCTTTCAGCCGCAGATCAAACCACCAGTTCACACTGGTGGTTTTGATTTATTTTAACGAAAACGTTGTCACATTTCTTTTTCCCTGTTATATTATATATTAATACCAAGTAAATCTATGTGAATAAGGTGATAAAGGTGCCTGAGCAATTTAATGAGTTATTCGATCAGTGGGCGGCGAGCTATGATGATACGGTGCATGGTAATGATGAAGAGTATAGAGATGTGTTTAAAAACTATGAAACTATTCTTGATGCAATCGTTCAACGCTCACATGGTTTTGTTGTCGAATTTGGAGTGGGGACAGGGAACTTGACAAAAAAGCTTATAGATAATGGATTGGAAGTCGTTGGAATAGAGCCTTCTACAAATATGCGGAAAATCGCACAATACAAACTGCCTGATGCTATCATTCAAAAAGGGAATTTCCTTTCCTTCCCTTCTCAGGAAAAGAAAATCGACTCAATTGTCAGCAGTTATGCGTTTCATCATTTGACAGATGAAGAGAAAGAACAAGCGATCCGTCACTATCGAGAAATCCTTAATAATGGTGGCAAAATCGTTTTTGGTGATACCATTTTTGAAAATGATGCGGCAAGGGAAGCAATTTATCTTCAGGCAAAAAACAATAATTATCACCGTTTGGCTGAGGATTTGAATACGGAGTTTTATACGACCATCCCCAAAATGAAACAAATATTGGAAAACAATGGCTTTACATCAAGCTTTGAACAGATGAATGATTTTGTTTGGATCATGGAAGCTAGATTAGTTGATTAAAGTATAGAAGGTAAGGAAGACAGGTGGGGAAAGCATGAGAATAAAACAAAAGTTAAACCAATTAGTTGGGCATACACCAATGTATGAAATTACTTGCTATGAATTGCCAGAACAAGTAAGACTTTTTGCAAAGTTAGAGTTTTTAAGTATTGGGGGCAGCATTAAAGATAGATTAGGTTTTTATCTCGTTGAACAAGCAATCGAGGAGGGAAAACTGCAGCCAGGAAGCACCATTATTGAGCCGACAGCAGGGAATACCGGAATCGGATTAGCGCTTGCAGCAATTCAATATGAATTGCAGGCAATATTCGTCACCCCTGAAAAATTCAGTGTGGAGAAACAGACTTTAATGCGGGCACTTGGAGCAAAAGTGGTGAATACACCAACAGAGCTCGGAATGGAACACGCTATTAAAAAGGCCAAAGAGCTGGCTGAAGAAATTCCCGATGCTTTTTTACCTAATCAATTTCATAATGAACATAATCCAAATACGTATTACAACAGCTTAGGACCTGAATTATTGGATGATCTTGATGGAAAAGTTGATGTCTTTATTGCAGGAGCTGGTTCAGGGGGGACGTTTACTGGTACAGCCCGCTATCTAAAAGAAAACAAACAACAAGTCAAAACAGTCATTGTAGAACCTGAGGGTAGCATTTTAAATGGCGGCAAACCTGGTCCCCATAAAACAGAAGGAATCGGAATGGAGTTTATCCCAAGATTCGTTGATACCGATTTGTTCGATGAAATTTATACGATTTCCGATGAACAGGCATTTACTAGAACAGCAGAAATAGCAAAAGCAGAAGGATTGCTTGTCGGAAGTTCTTCTGGAGCTGCATTGGAGGCTGCATTACAAGAAGCCAAAAATGCACCACCGGGAACAAATATTGTCACTATATTCCCTGATAGCAGTGAACGATACTTAAGCACAGGAATATACAAAGGAGTGGAATAGGATGAGAAAGAAAACAAGATTAATACATGGTGGAGCGGATATCGATAAAAACGTTGGTGCCATGTCGCCACCGATTTACCAGGCAAGTACGTTCAAACAAAACGGTGTTGGTAATTTTACTTATGAATATGCCAGAACAGGTAATCCGACACGAGACGCCGTAGAAACGTTGATAGCAGACTTAGAAAAAGGAAAACGTGGATTTGCTTTTGCTTCTGGAATGGCGGCAATTGCGGCAGTAATGGATTTATTCCAAGCGGGAGATCATATCCTATTGACTGATGATGTCTATGGCGGGACGTTCCGTTACATGACAAAAATCTTAAACCGTCGAAATATTGATGTAGACTTTGTTGATTCAAGTGATTTGGACAAGGTGAGAGAAGGGATCCGCGAAGAAACAAAAGCTATTTTCATCGAAACACCGACTAATCCATTGCTGAAGATTACCGACATCAAGGAATTAGCAAACATTGCGAAAGAGAAAAACGTATTGCTGATTGCTGATAATACATTCAATACACCATACTGGCAAAACCCGATTGATCTGGGAGCTAACATTGTCGTTCATAGCGCTACGAAATATTTAGGGGGGCATAGTGACCTTGTAGCAGGACTTGTCGTCGTGGACGATGAAAAGCTTGGAGAAGAAATCCACTTTATCCAGAATGCTTCTGGTGGGGTATTGGCTCCAAATGACAGCTGGTTGTTGGTTCGCGGAATCCGGACATTAGGAATTCGTATGGAAGAAATCGAAAGCAATACCCAGAAGATTGTTGAATATCTAGTGGATCATCCGAAGGTCGGCAAGGTGTATTACCCAGGATTACCAGAGCACCCGAATCGTGATATCCATGCTAAACAATCTGGCGGGTTTGGGGGAATGGTTTCCTTCACCGTGGAGAGTGAAGAAAAGGCATTAGACGTATTAAATAAAGTTCGCTACTTCTCTCTAGCTGAGAGCCTAGGAGCCGTTGAAAGCCTCATTTCCTTACCGGCAAAAATGACACACGCTTCGATTCCAAGAGAACGAAGACTTGAATTGGGAATAGAGGATGGCTTGATTCGAATTTCAGTAGGTTTAGAAGATGTAGAAGATCTTATTGAGGATTTGGAGCAGGCTTTACAGTAAATAAATGAAAATTGACAGCTGCCTTCGTCGCTTGGATGGAGGCAGCTTTTTGGTCTGTGAAAATGAAAGAATATTGAGATTTATGATATAATAAGTTGGACAGCTTTAATAAAGAGGGGGGTGAAAAATGAGAGTTATTAAACGCTGTAAAAAATCTAGAGAATTAGTGCTCTTTGAATTGCTGAAAGATAGAAAAGAATTAACAACACGGGAAAATCATTTTTATGATAATCTAAAAAAAGGTTATGAAGGTGAAATGCAATTCTCCAAACTTATCGAACAATCAGAGGGGAATGGCCTCGTTTTATATGATTTGCTTTTTGAGTCAAAACAGACGACTTTTCAAATTGATAGTTTAATTGTGACAGCGTCTAAAATCTATTTGTTTGAAGTGAAGAACTATAATGGAGAGTATTATTTTGAAGGTGAAAAGTTTTATAAGAAACCACGTTTTGAAGTCGTTAACCCCGCATCAGTTAAGCAGAACTGAATCTCTTCTTCGGCAACTGCTCCGGAGTATTGGCTCCAACAAGTCAATTTCTTCTTTTCTCGTATTTATCCATCCTAGTTTTATCCTATATCAAGCACCAATTGATAAACCGATCATATTCCCCAATCAAATAAAAAAGTATCTTGATTCAATTGGCAATGAAAACCAAAGGTTAAGTGAAAATGACGGAAGATTTGTCAAAAGATTAATTAGCTTAAGTAATGACAATTCACGCTACCAACAACTCCCTAATTTTGAATATCAAGATTTGAATAAGGGAATTACCTGTGCAAACTGTAGAAGACTGTTTGTCCACATTGTTAAACGAAAGTGCATTTGTGATGCTTGCGGTCATCAAGAAAATGTTACAGGTGCGGTTTTAAGAGCTGTAGATGAATTTAAGATTTTATTTCCCGATAAGAGAATAACCACAGTTCAGATACATGATTGGTGCCAAATTGTAGGTTTTCGGACAATACGTAGAATTTTATCACAACATTACAAAGCTGTCGGAACTGGAAGATGGACCTATTATATAGACTCTAATAAGGCATAGCTTTTCTGATGCTATTTTTTCTAAGGACATGAATGAGTTTGGGGTCACTCTCTTCATGTCCTTATTTCGATTCTAAAGACATGAATGAGTTTGGGGTCATTCTCTTCGTGCACTTATTCCGGTTCTAAGAACATGAATGAGTGGCAGGGATAATCTTTTCATGTCCTTATCCCGATTCTAAGAACATGAATGAGTGGCAGGGGTAATCTCTTCATGTCCTTATCCCGGTTCTAAGAACATGAATGAGTGGCAGGGATAATCTCTTCATGTCCTTATTCCGATTCTAAGGACATGAATGAGTGGTGGAGACAATTCCTTCATGCTCTTAAACCGATTCTAAGGACATGAAAGAATAGTAGAGACAATCTCTTCGTGCACTTAACTCGATTCTAAGGACATGAATGAGTAGTAGAGACAATCACTACATGCACTTAACCCGACTCTAGTTATATTCTTTTATAAAAAAATACACATACCAGACATACTATTACGTTCTTAATATTACTCTATGGTCATTTCCTTGACACTCTCCAACCAATCTGGCATCCTATTAATTGAATACAATAAAATAATACAATAATTACTACTAGGGGTGCCCTATAATGGGGGCTGAGAGGAAAGCCGGTATGCTTTCCAACTCTTTTGAACCTGATCTGGGTGATGCCAGCGGAGGGAAGTAGTCTGGAATGTGTTTGCCTTATACTAGACTTTCGATTGTCAGGTTCATTAATTTGGACCTGGCATTTTTTATTTGAAAAGTAAAGACAAAAAGGATGGAGGCAGAATCATGACGAATATTTCATGTGCATTAACAATAGCGGGGTCAGACCCAAGTGGCGGGGCAGGGATACAGGCGGATTTGAAAACATTTCAGGAGTTGCAAACCTATGGTATGTCGGTGATCACGTCACTTACCGCTCAAAATACAACTGGTGTTCAGGGAGTGCATCATGCACCGATTGACTTCATCAATCAGCAAATTGAATCTATCACAAATGATATCCCAGTACATGCTTTTAAAACTGGCATGTTGGCAAGTGTTGAGGTCATGGAGACGGTCGCAAAACATGCAGCAAAGATTGATGCACCTTTTGTAATGGATCCAGTAATGGTCGCAACGAGTGGCGATCCGCTGATTGCTGAGGAGGCGCAAGACTATTTGAAAGCCCACTTACTGCCGTTAACAACTGTAGTGACACCAAATGTTCCAGAGGCAGAGACAATCACCGGGCTCACGATTCGTAATCTTAACGATATGGAAAATGCGGCTCGAATGATTGTGAAAAAGTTTGGTGCAAAATCTGCTCTCGTTAAGGGAGGTCATATTATTGATAAAGAGAAAGCTGTCGACGTGTTTTATGACGGGGAAAGCTTCCATCGCTTTACGAGTAAACGAATTTACACGAAAAACACGCACGGAACAGGATGTACTCTATCGGCAGCTATTACAGCTTATTTAGCAAAAGATTATCCAATTTTACAGGCGATTGAATATGCAAAAACATACATAACACAGGCAATCGAACATTCCTTGGATATTGGAGAGGGAAGCGGTCCAACGAACCACTGGGCACCAAGGATAAAAAAGGAGATGGAAATATCATGAACGAAAAAATCATTCAAAAAGTGCGAGAAAATATACCGTTAATTCATCATTTAACGAATGCCCCGACAATGAATTTTGTTGCGAATGGTACCCTTGCTTTTGGAGCAAGTCCAGTGATGGCTAAATCAATCGATGAAGCTGCGGATATGGCCAAGAATGCCGATGCGGTTTATATAAATATCGGTACAGTAGCCGCAGAAGATATTCCAGCAATGATAGCTGCCGGGAAAGCAGGAAATGAAAAAGGTATTCCAGTCCTTGTTGATCCGGTTGGGAATGCCGCAACTCCTTTCCGTTCCCAAGCTGTAGACAGGATACTGGCTGAAGTGAAACCGACTGTCATCAAGGGTAATGCTGGTGAAATCGCCCATCTTGCGGGAATGGACTGGAAAGTGAAAGGTGTTGATTCAGTCGGGGATGGAAATATTGAGGATGCAGCAAAACTTGTTGCTGAGAAATATGATACAGCTGTAGTCGTGTCTGGTAAAACCGATGTCATTTGTGTCGGTGAACGTATTTTTACCAATGATACCGGTCATCATTATCTAACACTTGTAACAGGAGGCGGATGTTTGCTTGGTTCGATTATGTGTAGTTGTTTATCTACGGATGACTCCATTGAGGAGCAGTTACTGACGGCTGTTGAGTTTTATGGCTTGGCCGCAGAATATGCAGTTGCCCAGGACCATGTAAAAGGACCGGGAACATTTATGGCTACATTTCTTGATGCACTTTCTATGGATACAGCAATACTAAAAGGAGAAAAACAACATGAATCCATTAACAGCTAAACTAAGAAAATACTTTGTGATGGGAAGCCAAGATTGTATCCGTGATCCAGAAGAGACATTACTAGAGGCAATCCAAGCTGGTATCACCACATTCCAATATCGGGAAAAGGGGCCAAATTCACTCAGTGGCGAAGCGGAAGTCGAGTTGGGAAGAAAACTGAGAAAAATATGTAAAGATCATGGAGTTCTTTTCATTATAAATGATAAGGTCGATTTAGCGGAAACCTTGGATGCTGATGGAATTCACGTTGGCCAAGGAGACGCACCTGTGGAAAAAGTAAGAGAGCAATTTCCAGATAAAATTATTGGACTCTCTGTCACCAGCGTCGATGAAGTGAAGAAAAGTCGAATCGACTTGGTCGATTATGTGGGGGCAGGCCCAATTTACGCCACACAAACGAAGCCTGGAAAGAAGCCTGCTGGACTTGCTTGGTTGCAAGACATCCGGAAATTGCATCCTGAATTACCAATCGTAGCGATCGGTGGTATAAAGCCGGAGAATGCTGATACGGTATTGGATGCAGGCGCTGATGGTTTGGCTGTTGTTACTGCCATATCTCATTCTGATCAGATTAAAGAAGCTGTACACAACCTATAAAACTAAAAAGCAAAACGAATGGCCACTCGTTTTGCTTTTTAGTTCTTGAAATAGAATATAGTAGTATGAAATAATGACATAATACTATATTCGAGGTGAAACTAGTGACTATACTATACAGCGGCCACTTGAAAACTAAACATAAAGATTTTGTTGTAAAGCGTTTGTCTACAAAATATATCTCTGACATCTTATTACTTCAAGATACTGTGATGGAGCAGTTGGAGGATAAAGCAAGTTTAGAAAAACTATCACAAGATGAATTCCGTAACATCCTTGAAGGAAACGGTTTGATGATTGGTGCATTTGTGGAAAACAAGCTTTTTGCGATCCGTGCACTATTAATTCCGCCAATTGATGATCATCATTTAGGTAGATTTGCAGGATTAACACAAGAGGAATTACCAAAAGTGATTTATCAGGAAGTTTCTCTCGTCCATCCTGAGTATCGCGGAAACAGGATGCAGCAGCAATTAGCTCACCTCATCATGAATGAACTGGAAAATTCTCAGCTAGATTTTCAATACGTTTGTTGTACAGTAGCCCCCTTTAATATTCCGAGTTTAAAGGATAAATTTAACCAAAGAATGAAAATTAAAGCTTTGGAAAAGGTCTATGGAGAAAAATTGCGCTATGTTTTTATAAAAGATTTACTGAAAGAGGATGAACTCGAAAGAGAAGAGAATAAATTCATTCCCATGGATGATATTGAAATGCAACAAAGACTACTTGCATCAGAATGGGAAGGAATTCAGTTGGTAGTGAATAAAGACAAGTTTTACATACAGTATACAAAGCGTCCTTAACAAGGAAACAGGAGAAAAAATTTAGAAAAAATCTTATAAGTCCTAAAATAAGCTACCATGATACTAATGGTAGCTTGTTTCATTTATTGATAAAGGAAAAAGGAGAATAGACCACAGAGAAAGAATATATTGTTAAGGGAGAGTTGAGAATCAAAAACGGAAATGGGGTAGTAAAATGAGTGGTCTCGTCAATAAGGGATTGGTGAAAGGTGCCGGCTTGATGAACATGGATAATCGGATCAATTATTTTAAAGTTGCACCTAAAGCATTGGAAAACATGCTGGAGATGGAGAAGTACACGAAGAAAACGGGAATAGATAAATTACTAATCGAACTTATCAAATTGCGGGTATCACAAATTAATGGTTGCAGTTACTGTATAAACATGCATACAAAAGCTGCTAGAAAGCGGAAGGCGACCGACGAACAGATAGCTCAGTTACAAACATGGGGCGAAACAGATATCTTTAGTCCTCAAGAAAAGGTTGCGTTGGAATTAGCAGAGCATGTTACTTTGATTTCGGAAAAGAGAGTTGATGACGAATTATATCAACGCGTAAGAGAACATTATGATGAAAAGGAATATGTAGATTTAATTGTAATCATTAATCAAATCAACATGTGGAACCGGCTGGCAATTTCAATGGGGAATACGGTTAAAGATTAGCTGATCCATAATACGTTAGGGGAAAAGAAATATTCTGGGTTATTACTGATTTAAAGTGATTGGACAAAAGGTGAGTAATACAAATCGGCTCTCCCTCACCTTTTATAAAAACCTCAAACTGTCCGCGTGAGGTTGTAACGATACATATCTATACTTTTGGTGGTCATTCGACAGGCGGGATGCTAGGTTTGAAATACGGCATCCATGCTCAAGGATCATTGAATAAAATGATCATAGGCGGGGCGTCTACATCCTATAAATATATGGAGCACCCAGATCGTAATATAAGGTTAGCCAGAAATTACTGGTTGACCTTTTTTTATAAGGTTTTATTATTACGGTAGTCGGGGTAGAACGTCGCACCCGTGGGACTAGATCCCGTCAGCTAAACTGTTCACCCCCTACTTGTATAAACATGTTTCAGGCTGGTTGGGACATTGAGATCCCGTTTAACAAGCGAACCTATGACATTACAAGAAGCCTTAGGGGATACCGACAATTTTATAAGCTAGGAGGAGATAGTCTATGAATCCAGTCATTGGTCTGGATGTTTCTAAAGGAGAAAGTCAGATTCAAGCATTTTTAGATAAAGGCAAACCTTATCGAAAGAGCTTTAGTATTAAGCATGATATTAAAGGGTTGGGGAATTTACTAGAATTCCTTCATGAAGTTGAAAAATTGGCTAACGGCAACCAACCTACGGTCGTCTTGGAATCAACTGGTCACTATCATTATCCAGTTACTCAATTTTTGGAAGAACAAAATTACGTTTATATTATTGTTAACCCTCTTATTTCACATCGGGCAAAAAGTTCAAGTCTGCGTAAAGTTAAAACAGACGCAATAGATGCCTATCATCTTTGTGAGCTGTTTTATAAAGAAGAGTTAGAGCCTTATAAAAAGCGAGGTATTCAACTTTTAAATCTACGCAACCTTACTAGACAACAAGAAAGTATTGCAGAAATCTCAGCCAAAGCTAAGCTGCAGTTACATTCCTTATTAGATCAGGTTTTTCCTGAATATAGGGGTGTATTTGGAAGCCTATATTCAAAGGTATCATTGCTTACTTTACTAGCATTCCCAACATCTGAAGCTGTATTAAGTGCAAGTGAGAGGGAATTATCAGAGAAGATTAGTGAATTATGTAAGAGTCGTTCCGAAATTTGGGCACAAGAAAGGGCAAAAAAGTTAAAAGAAGCCGCCCTTCGCAATCCATTTCAGAACAACCTGTATCAGAGTAATATCTTTAATCTTGAGATGTTAGTTCGTCTTGTACTTCAATACCAAGAGCATCTATCTAAGATTGCGACAGAAATAGATGCCCTCGCTAAAGAAGTTGAAGAATACCATCTCCTCCAATCTATTCCTGGAATCGGAGAAAAAATCGCTGCAACGATTATTTCCGAGATTGGAGAGATTAACCGATTTGATAGTGCCAAAAAGCTCGTTGCATTCGCTGGTGTGGATCCGAGTGTTTACTCTTCTGGTAAGTTTACAGCATCAGTAAATCGAATCACTAAACGAGGCTCGAATAGACTACGGCACGCTTTATATATGGCTGTTCAAAGTGGCATTCGTGATTCTCGTAAAAAGAAAACAACCGATGAAATCATAGCACGCAATAAGAGACTAAGAGAGTTTTATGATAAGAAACGTGAAGAAGGTAAACCCTTTAGAGTCGCCGTTATTGCATGCGTTAATAAGCTCTTACATTGGATTTACGCCTTACTAAAAAACAGAACCACTTTCCAAGATATAGCATAAAATCTATATCTAACTAAATATAACAAAACCTTCCAATCACTATGTAGTGGAGGGTTATTTGGCATACGTAATTTTAGTATATCATGAGAGAATTAATTTTTTTAGAGAAAAATATTGACAACTATTAGCTGGTTTAGCACAATAAGAGATTTTATAAATACCCCTTCATCCTAATTACTTTACCATCAACCTCTGGACCAATTTCTTTCATTCCATTTTTTCTATAAAAATTGATTGCTCCAGTGTTTGAGGGGGAAACTCTTAGATGATACTCACTAACTTTATTATTCTCAAAAAATTGTATTGCGTAGTCATGTAATTCTTTTCCTTTACCTTTTCCCCGCATTTCAGGAATTAAGTAATATAAATTTACATACCCAATTTTTTTACCTTCAAATTCTCGAATAGTTAACTCTAGTTGTCCAATATATTTACCGTCCTCTACAACTAAGACAAAGCCTTTTGAGAAATCCTTTATTTTTTCATCTAACCAACGTAAATACTCCTCTTCATCAAATCCCGAAGCATCTCCAAAACTTACTTTAAAAGAGTCTTTCCGAAATTCAACTACTTTATCTCGATCCTTCTTTATTTCAATTTCCTTGAATTCCACTTTATCCCCCCTAATAAAGTCTCTTTCCTTCTTCTTTGTTCACTAATGTACTCTATTAGATTATAGATTCTACAAAAAAGTGCTTTTATCCTTCATTCAGAATTGCACCCTTTAGTGCAATAAGAATTGAATTTTAGAGGTGTTTAAATTCAAGTTAGATAATTCAGGGGCTGGACAACCTTACAGACTTCACTTTCTTCAATAAATTTATTAACAATTGTTGAATGTGAACAACCCACTATAAATAGGATCCGTTCCTCCTGTATATTAATGAGACGTGTTAAATTTGAGAACATAATCAAATTCCTTTTGTACCACCAACTTAACCATTTCATACCAACATAATTGTTGAAGTCACCGATGCGTGCAATATTTACATACATCTTATGCAACGTATTAAGCCAAGAGGGGTCATTTAACTCTCTATAATAATCTAATATACTCGTATTATCCGTTAATTCTGGTATATAAATCCCATCGTAAATTTCACTAAAAAGTTCTGGTTGATTTTCTTTTGCCCACTTCTCCATATCTCCATATTCCATTCCAGCATTATCTATCCAATCTATCGGATAGATCTCTTCATGTTTCAACATTCTCCCTAATCGGAAACCAATTTGAAATATTTCATTCATTTCTAGGTTATATGTACCATCATTATATTTTCTATATTTATTATTTAATAGCTCGGTCTTATCAACTGCCATTTCAACAGCTATCTTTGTTGGTTTAAAACTTGCTAATTTAGATACTAAATCCTCAATTTCAATTTGCCTTTTTTCCGAATATAAATCTTCATGTTCAGCCATGTGAAAAGTTCCGAGTACAAGAACTTTTGCATTTTCACTTTTCAATGAAAAACCCTCCTTGTATACTGCCCTTTTCGTAATATAAGGTTAACCAGATATTTCTGGTTGACCATTTTTTATATGGTTTTATTATAACAGTAGCCGGGGTAGAACGTCTCTGCCCGTGGGACATTTGATCCCGTCAACTAAACCGTTCGCC
>NZ_JAMBON010000003.1 GCF_023715655.1 Oceanobacillus luteolus
ATACCATTGAAGAACACTTTTTTGAACTGCCGGATCATATTGTGGCGGACGCAGGATACGGTAGCGAACAGAATTATGAAGATATTATCGAAAATCGAAATAGAATTCCACTTATTACGTACAATCAGTATCGAAAGGAGAAGAAAAAGAAACACAAAGAGAATGCTTTTCATGTAGACAACTGGGAATACGACGAAGAAGAGGATGCATATCTATGTCCAAACGGAAGAAAAGTACGATTTAGCCACCATTCGAAACGAACAGATAGATACGGATTCAAACGAGAATTTAAAGTCTACGAATGTGAGGACTGTTCAGGTTGTCCACTCCGCAATCTATGCACGAAAGCAAAAGAAGGAAACAACCGAAAAGTCTTCATCAATGAAAAGTGGGAGTCTCAAAAAGAATATGTACGTACCAAGCTTTCAGACGAAAAAACTGGTGAAATTTACGGGAAACGCAAAATAGACGTGGAACCAGTGTTCGGATTTCTGAAGGCTAATTTGGGTTTCACTCGTTTTTCCGTCAGGGGAAAACAGAAGGTGACCAATGAATTAGGCTTTGCATTGATGGCGGTGAACTTGAGAAAGTTCACCGCCAACAACCCCAATCTAAAGACCGATAATGATAAATTTGACTCAAAAAAGGATCCTAGCAAAGTTTTGATTGCTTGGATCCTTTTTAATTACTGTTTTCGGCTAGTTATGTCCCAGCCTCTTTTTATCTCTTACTCAGCTTTCCAATGCTTTTCAATAAACTCATCTCTGCCAGACTTCGCTCGGTCCTCTTGATAGTACTCTGATTCTTTTTTATAAAAATCTTGATGGTACTCTTCTGCGGGATAAAAGACAGTAGCAGGAAGGATTTCAGTAACAATCGGTTTGGTGAACTTACCACTTGCGGCAAGTTCTGCTTTGGAGGCTTCCGCTTTTTCCTTTTGTTCCTGTGTTGTATAGAAAATTGCAGCCCGATATTGACTTCCACGATCTTGGAATTGACCATCAGGATCAGTCGGGTCCACTTGTTGCCAATAAACATCGAGAATGGTTTCGTAACTAATAATTTCAGGATCATAAATGATTTCAACCGCTTCATAATGCCCTGTTTCGCCAGTTTTTACTTGCTCGTACGTCGGATTTTCAACATGACCGCCGGTATAGCCTGAGATTACTTGATGCACTCCATCCCACGTATCGAAAGGTTGTACCATACACCAGAAACATCCACCTGCAAATATTGCTTTCTCTGTCGCCATAATTTCCCCTCCATATGTATCTGTTTCATTCTTTAAATAATTAAAGTAGAATAAGAACTATAATATCATGGAGAAGCAGGTGAAACAATGGAAGAGCACGAGCCTCATCTACATAAACTATTTATCGGGAAGGTAAAACAAGCTGGAAAAGAGAATGCGAAACATCCACTAGAAAGAAAGTGGGAAAGTGGGATGTTTAAAAATGAAGCCACTGGAGAAGTGTGGCTTAGTGAGACAGGTCTTGTCGGCGATGAAGTGGCTGATAAGAAAAACCATGGCGGGCCGGAAAAGGCGATTTTTTGTTATCCAATTAAACATTACACGTTTTGGCAAGAAAAGTATGAACGGGAAGATATCACGATGGGCGGTATGGGTGAGAACTTTGTTGTTCTGGAGATGGATGAGTTTAGTGTATGTATCGGGGATACATACGAGGTGGGAGACGCGGTCATCCAAGTTTCACAGCCAAGGCAACCATGCTGGAAACCAGCGAGACGTTTTGACATTCTAGATCTTGCTTTACAAATTCAAAACACCGGAAGGACAGGCTGGTATTTCCGTGTGTTAAAGGAAGGTTATGTGAAAGCGGATAGTCCAATCCATTTAATTGAACGGCCGTATCCACAGTGGTCTATCCAAGCTGCTAATGAGGTGATGCATTTTCATAAAGACGATTTACTTATGGCAGATGAATTGGCCTCTTGTGAATTGCTAGCTGAAAGTTGGGTAAGACGGTTGAAAAAACGCTTGCGTGGCCAGGAGTCAGCGATTGATGATCGTGTTTTTGGTCCGAACAAAGAATAACTGGGTCATTCCATAACAAGGAGTGGGGTAATGATGGAAATCCATATTAATGATTTGATAATAGATGATGTGAGTAATTTTCGAGAACAAGTACTAGATAGTGAAAATGGTGGGCGAAGATTGATTCAGTTTGATTTTAAAGTTCACAGTGATGATTACCATCGTATTACAACGGAGTTATATAAAAATGAATTTTTAGTTAGAGTACCTGAATACAATTTGGAATTTAATGCAGTCATCCAGAATTATTACACTTCAATTACTGATTTATATGTAGAAGATGCGATTGGTGAATTCTCTTTGGCATTAGTGGAAAAGTAACATCAGATCCATTGATTATCGTTGTTTCATTCCATATATAGAAGGGGAATCATGAAACAGGAGGGATTATTTTGCTCGAAAATGCTTTTATCATGATAGCAATTATATTTGCGATTAACGTAATTTACGTTTCTATGTTCACGGTAAGGATGATCCTTACATTAAAGGGAAGGCGTTATATCGCTGCTCTTGTCAGTACGATTGAAGTGGTCATTTATGTCGTCGGTCTCGGACTCGTACTTGATAATCTAAATGAAATACAAAATTTAATCGCCTATGCACTCGGGTATGGACTTGGGGTCATTGTAGGTTCCATTATTGAAGAAAAGCTTGCGCTCGGTTATATCGTTGTCAATGTCACTTCTTCCAACCCAGACATAAAGTTCACCCAACAAATTCGGGAGAAAGGATTTGGTGTAACAAGCTGGTTTTCTTATGGGATGGATGGAGATCGTTTATCCATGCAAATCCTTACCCCGAGAAAGTATGAACTTTCCTTGTACGAATTGATTCAAGAAATTGATCCAAAAGCATTTATTATCTCTTATGAGCCGAAACAAATTCATGGTGGATTCTGGGTTAAACAAGTACGGAAGAGTAAAATCCGGAAACATCATGAAGAACTGATTGAAGAACAGGCTATGGAAGAGAAAAGAGAGAGTGAATCCCAATAAGTATTGAACGATGAACGATGGATTTGACTACCGTTGTGTCTTAGTAAATCTAGTAAACTACCTAAAATCCGAACGATTACAAGAATTATTATTGTATCGTTCGATTTTTTATTGATTTTTTATCTCTGTTTTGATATGCTTAACCCAGAAAATTAAATTAGTTCCTCATATATTTCATGGAGAATATGGCTCCGAAGTTTCTACCCTAAGACCGTAAATTTTAGGACTATGAGGGAAGATGCATCAGATTATTTTACTTGTGAAATATCTTGATGAATGTTGTCTATCCTAAGTCTATCATCTTCTCTCAAAGCCATGAGAAAGGTATAGACTTTTTTAAACTTAACAGAAATGAGGGATTTTTAATGTCTCAAGTTGGGGTTATTATGGGAAGCATTTCCGATTGGGAAACCATGGAGCATGCATGTAAAGTACTTGAAGAGTTGAATGTTTCTTATGAAAAAGAAGTGATATCGGCCCACCGGACACCGGATGACATGTTTGATTATGCAAAGAATGCCCGTAATCGTGGTCTCAAGGTGATCATCGCCGGTGCAGGAGGAGCTGCACATTTACCTGGAATGGTTGCTTCTCAAACGAACCTCCCTGTAATTGGTGTTCCAGTGCAAAGTAAAGCATTGAATGGCTTGGATTCATTATTATCGATCGTCCAGATGCCAGGTGGAGTACCTACCGCAACTGTTGCAATTGGGAAAGCCGGGGCAACGAATGCAGGAATTTTGGCTGCACAAATAATTGGAACATTTGATGAAGAAATAGCTGATAATTTGGAGAAATACCGTAAAAATATGAAAGAAAAAGTCGCAGAAATGAGGGAAGACCTTGCAAACAAATAATGTGATTTTACCACCAAAAACAATTGGAATTATCGGCGGCGGTCAATTAGGAAGAATGATGGCTATCGCAGCAAGATATATGGGTTATAAAATCGCAGTTCTTGATCCAACTCCCGACTGTCCTACCGCTCAAGTGGCAGATGTACAAATTACTGCTGATTATGATGATATGAATGCCATTAAAGAACTGACTAAAATCAGTGACGTTGTAACGTATGAATTTGAGAATGTCGATCTTGATGCAGCAACGTATATTGAAGCTCAAGGGAAACTTCCTCAAGGAGCTTTTGCTTTGGAAGTTACCCAAAATCGAGAAAAAGAAAAATCAACGATAAGAGATTTGGGGCTTCCAGTACCGAACTTTTCCATCGTGAAAAATGGGGAAGAAGCAGAGATTGCACTGCAGGATGTGAGACTTCCAGCGGTTATTAAAACTTGTCGCGGTGGGTATGATGGGAAAGGGCAACTGAAAATAGAAACAGACGCGGATAAGGCAGATGCGGTTAAATTTGCCGAGGAGCAAGGCCATTGCATTATTGAAGAATGGATTACCTTCGACAAAGAAATTTCAGTCGTATTCTCCCGTTCGTTACAAGGAGATATCGCCTTCTTCCCGATTTCTGAGAACGAACATCGTGATCATATCTTATACAAAACGACAGTACCTGCAAATGTGAGTGAAGCTGTACAGGAAAAAGCTTATCAAGCAGCTCGTCTTCTCGGGGAGAAAATGAAGATTGTCGGAACTTTTGCCATTGAAATGTTTGTTCGTGGTGATGAGATTTATTTAAATGAAATGGCGCCACGCCCTCATAATTCAGGGCATTATAGTATTGAAGCTTGTAACGTTTCACAATTTGATCAACATGTCCTTGCAATTTGTGGTCTGCCTTTAAAACCAATTGAACTTTTACAGCCTGCAATTATGGTGAATATTTTAGGTGAAGATATAGATGATTTACTAGATTATGTGAAAACAAATCCTTATGGACATAGCCACCTGTATGGAAAGGCTGCCGCGAAAGTGAAAAGAAAAATGGGTCATATTACGTTTGTCGGCAAAGATATGGAAGACGTATTAAGCCAAGTTGAGCAATATGAAAAATCTAAATAATAAAATTTCCAAACACGGAGGGAAAAGCGAATGAGCATGAACCCAATCAATCCAGAGCAAATTGAAACTGAAAAAATTTATCAAGAAATGGGTTTAACGGATGAAGAATTTAAGCTTATTAAAGAAAAGATGAATCGTCTTCCGAACTATATTGAGACTGGAATATTCTCAGCTATGTGGTCGGAACATTGCAGTTACAAAACATCTAAGCCTCTGCTACGAAAATTCCCAACCGAAGGATCTCATGTTCTTCAAGGTCCTGGTGAAGGTGCTGGAGTTGTCGATATCGGTGACAATCAAGCGGTCGTATTTAAAATCGAAAGCCATAACAGCCCTTCCTATGTAGAACCATTTGAAGGTTCTGCTACAGGGATAGGCGGAATCTTACGTGATGTCTTTTCCATGGGTGCAAAGCCAATTGCTGCACTTAACTCTTTACGCTTTGGCAACCTAGATACAGATCGGACAAAATGGTTGTTTTCCGAAGCAGTTCGTGGAATCGCAAGCTATGGTAATACAATTGAAGTTCCAACGGTTGGTGGGGAAGTCCAGTTTGATAAGACTTATGAGGAGAACCCACTTGTAAACGCAATGGTTGTTGGACTTGTCAATCACGAAGATGTACAAAAAGGTGTGGCTGAAGGCACTGGAAATACCGTCATTTATGCTGGTGGTAAAACAGGCAGAGACGGTATTGGCGGTGCAGCTTTTTCCTCTGATGTTGTAGAAGCGGAAGAAGATAATAAATCCGCTGTTGCAATTGGTGACCCTCATATGGGTAAAAAGCTAGTCGCTGCATGTCTTGAAGTCATCCACTCGGATGCATTAGTCGGTATTCAAGATATGGGTGCAGCTGGTCTTACTTCTTCTGCCAGTGAAATGGCAAGTAAAGCCGGAACGGGAATGGAGCTAGTTCTTGACCATGTTCCGCAACGAGAAGAAAACATGAACGCCTATGAAATGATGCTTTCCGAATCACAAGAAAGAATGCTCCTCGTCGTGAAAAAAGGCAGGGAACAGGAAATTCTTGATATTTTCGAAAAACACGATGTAGAAGCTGTCGCTATCGGTGAGGTCATTGAAGAAAAAGTATTCCGCATTAAGCATCAAGGTGAAGTTCAAGCAGAAATTCCAGTGGATGCTTTGACTGACGATGCTCCGGTTTACGAATTACCTGCAGAAGAGGCTAAGTATTATCAAGAGTTTCAGGCAAAAGAAAAATCTGTGCCAGCTGTGGAGAATCATCAGGAAATGCTTCGTACGTTACTGCAGCAGCCGACAATTGCAAGTAAAGAATGGGCGTACAAGCAATACGATTCGGAAGCTCAAGGAAATACCTTAGTCGGACCGGGAAGTGACGCTGCAGTTGTGAAAATTGAAGGAACGGATAAAGCTATTGCAATCACTACAGACTGTAACTCCCGTTATCTATACTTAGATCCAAAAGTTGGCGGTAAGATTGCAGTTGCAGAAGCGAGCCGTAACTTGATTTGTACAGGAGCGAAACCACTTGCGATTACGGATGGCCTAAATTACGGTAATCCGACAAATCCTGAAACTTTCTGGCAAATGGAACAGAGTATTGATGGAATCCGTGAAGCTTGCCTGAAATTAGAAACTCCAGTAATCAGTGGTAATGTTTCGCTTTACAATGAGTCGGAGGGGCAAGCGATTATGCCAACACCAATCATCGGTATGGTTGGATTGCTTGAGTCGACAGATTATGTAACTGCCAATACGTTCCAAAACGAAGGTGACCTCGTCTATCTTGTAGGTGAAACAAAACCTGAATTTGGTGGAAGTGAATTACAAAATGTTCTCGAAGGTTCCTACTCTGGAAAAGCACCGGAAATCAACCTGGAGACAGAAACAACACGCCAACAACAAATCCTGGAAGCAATCCGAGCAGGTGTGGTTGAATCTGCCCATGACCTAGCGGAAGGCGGATTCGCTGTTGCCCTTTCTGAATCTACTTTTAACGATAAAGGCTTAGGTGTTGCGGTAGAGCTGGAAGGCGATCCGACAACGGTACTATTCAGTGAAACGCAATCCCGTTTCCTCCTATCTGTTAAAGAAGAAAACAAAGCAAAATTTGAAGAAATCGTTCAAGATGCAACTCATATCGGTACCGTTACTGCTGATAGAAAAATCAACGTACAAATCAACGGAGAATCTGTCATTGAAGATGAAATCGAACAACTCAATAAGCTATGGAAGGAAGCAATTCCACAGCTTTTGAAATCTAAAGCTTAAAAGAGGAATGTCTTATGTTTGGAATATGGGGACATACGCATGCTGCCGAGCTTTCCTATTATGGACTCCACGCTCAGCAGCATCGTGGACAAGAAGGTGCGGGCGTTGTAGTAAGTGATGGAGAAGAACTGAAACTTCATAAAGGTCTAGGTCTTGTAAATGATGTTTTCAAGCACGCTGGTTTTAAAGAATTAAAAGGAACTGCAGCGATCGCACATGTAAGATATTCGAAGCATGGCGATAAGCGACGGGCAGTAGACAGTGTCGAGCCGCTCGTCTTCCGGACAAGAAAAACCAGCCTCGCCATCAGCCATAGCGGAAATATCGTCAATGGAGAAAAGCTGCGGGATGTGTTAGAAGATAACGGCAGTATTTTACAGACCTCCACCGATTCAGAGCTACTTGCCCATTTGATAAAACGTTGTAAGGAAAATACAAACGAGGACGCGATTATTCAAGCTCTTCAGCAACTTGAAGGTGCATTTACCTTCTTGATTTTAGATAAAGAGAATATGTATGCTGCAGCAGATCCGCACGGTATTCGTCCTCTATCCATTGGAAAACTTGGTGATGCTTATGTTGTAGCATCTGAAACAAGTGCTTTTGATCTCATCGGGGCGACTTTTGAACGTGAAGTTCTGCCAGGTGAATTGATTGTAATCAATGATCAAGGATTGAAATCCGTCCGGTTTGCCATGAGGGAGCAACGTCGACTTTGCGCAATGGAATACGTCTATTTCTCCAGACCAGACAGTGATATGAATCAAGTGAATGTTCATGCTTCGAGGAAGCGTATGGGTATCGAGCTTGCAAAAGAAGCTCCCGTAGAAGCTGATGTGGTGACGGGTGTTCCAGATTCAAGTATATCAGCAGCCATCGGCTATGCAGAACAATCCGGTCTGCCTTATGAAATGGGGATTATTAAAAATCGTTACATCGGACGTACATTTATTCAGCCTTCCCAAGAGCTGCGGGAACAAGGTGTGAAGATGAAACTTTCCCCTGTACGTGGGATTGTAGAAGGAAAACGCGTTGTAATGATTGACGATTCTATCGTAAGAGGAACGACCTCCCGGCATATTGTACGGCTATTGAAGGAAGCAGGAGCGAAAGAAGTCCATGTCCGGATTGCCTCTCCTGCCATTCAAGACCCATGTTATTACGGGATTGATATGTCAACAAAGGAAGAATTGATTGCTGCGAATCATTCACCAGAAGAAATACGTGAACTGATCGAGGCAGACAGTATTGCATATTTATCAGTGGAAGGCATGAAGCAGGCAATCGTCCAAGAACGATCGATTCATCAAGGAATTTGCCATGCTTGTATGACGGGAGAATATCCAGTACCTATATTGGATAATAGAGAAGACCCCTCCTAAAAAAGTATAAGAGGATGTGTAACCATGTCAGATGTATATAAAAAAGCAGGTGTCGATGTCGAAGCCGGCTACGAAGCCGTTGAACGGATGAAAAAGCATATTAATAAAACAACCCGTCCGGAGGTTTTAGGTGGTATCGGTTCTTTTGCAGGGTTGTTTGATTTATCAAGTTTCTCCTACAAAGAACCAGTTATGGTTTCGGGAACAGATGGTGTCGGTACGAAATTAAAACTCGCTTTCCAAATGGACAAGCATGATACGGTTGGCATCGATCTTGTCGCAATGTGTGCGAATGATATTGTCGCTCAAGGAGCTCAACCGCTATTCTTCCTCGATTATATTGCTTGCGGGAAAAATGAGCCTGCAAAAATTGAACAGATTGTAGCAGGAGTTGCAAATGGTTGTGTGGATGCTGGTGCTGCTTTAATTGGTGGGGAAACTGCAGAAATGCCGGGAATGTACAGCGACGATGAATATGACCTTGCAGGATTTGTTGTCGGTATCGCGGAAAAATCGAAACTCATTACTGGACAGACGATAGAGGAAGGTAATGTGTTGATCGGTCTTCCATCCAGCGGAGTCCATTCAAATGGCTACTCTCTTGTACGTAAAGTTGTGGAAGACTTGGATTATGCAGAACAATATGAAGGACTTTCAAAGCCCTTAGGAGAAGTTCTCTTAACACCAACGAAAATCTATGCGAAGCAAGTAGCGAAAGTATTAGAAAAAGTTGATGTTAAAGGAATTTCCCACGTAACGGGTGGAGGATTTTATGAAAACCTTCCGAGAATGCTTCCTGAAGGACTCGGCGTTGAAGTGCAAAAAGGAAGCTGGAATATCCCAGAAATCTTTACCTTCTTACAAACGAAAGGCGACATTCCTGAAGATGAAATGTACGGTGTATTTAATATGGGGGTTGGAATGGTGCTTGTAGTGAAAGAAGAAGATGCTGAGGATACCATCTCTATTTTGAAGGAAGCGGGAGAGGAAGCTTCCATCATCGGTAAAGTTACAAATTCTGAAGGAGTGCAGTTTTCCTAATGGCTAAGGTGAAGGCAGCGGTTTTTGCATCTGGCACAGGTTCTAATTTTCAAGCGATTATCGACGATACGAACTTGCCTTGTGATATTTCGCTTTTAATATGTGACAAGCCGAATGCAGCAGTAATTGATAAAGCGAAAGAAGCAAAAATTGAAACCTTTGTTTTTTCTGCAAAGGATTATGAGAATAAAGCAGCATATGAACAAGAAATAGTGGATATTTTAAAAGATAAAGAGATTGAATGGATTTTTCTTGCAGGATATATGCGTTTAGTAGGTGAAACATTACTTGGCGCATTTCAAGGCAAAATCCTAAATATCCACCCTTCCCTGCTTCCGGCGTTCCCAGGTATGGATGCAATCGGACAGGCTTACGAAGCAGGAGTGAAAGTAACAGGAGTCACGGTTCATTATGTGGATGAAGGAATGGATACAGGTCCTATCATCTCGCAAGAAGCAGTGTCGGTTTTTGAAGACGATACGAAAGAAACATTACAACAACGAATTCAAGAAGTGGAGCATCGTTTATATCCACAAGTCATTAAAGAGCTTATAAAGAAGTGAGGGATTTTCAAGGTGAAAAGAGCGTTAATAAGTGTCTCCAATAAAAATAATATTACAGATTTTGCTAAAGGTTTAAGTGAGTTAGGGATTGAAGTCATTTCTACTGGAGGTACATTAAAATCCCTTCAAGAATCAGGTGTAGATGCGGTAGCTATCGATGAAGTGACGGGGTTCCCTGAAATTATGGACGGTCGTGTAAAAACACTTCATCCAAAAGTGCATGGTGGCTTGCTAGGTAAGCGTTCAAACCCAGACCATATGAAACAGATGGAAGAGAACGACATTCAACCGATTGATATCGTAGTCGTCAACTTATATCCGTTCAAGGAAACGTTACAGAAAGCCGGCGTTTCTAAAGAGGAAATCATTGAAAATATTGACATTGGTGGACCGACGATGCTTCGTTCGGCAGCGAAGAACTTTGAAGATGTTCTTGTTATTGTTGATCCGGAAGATTACCCTAGAGTACTAGAAGCACTAAAAGAAGACAATGTTTCTCTGGAATTACGTCAGCAATTGGCAGCAAAAGTATTCCGTCACACAGCAAATTATGATGCGATGATTGCAGGTTACTTTGCTGGTGAAACAGGAGAAGAGTTCCCTGAAACTTACACCGTTACATATGAAAAAGTTCAAGATTTACGTTATGGAGAGAACCCGCACCAAGCGGCAGCCTTCTATCGTGCTCCACTTTCAACTGGTTTAAGTTTAGCTAGGGCGAAACAACTTCATGGAAAAGAGCTCTCTTATAACAATATTCAAGACGCAAATGCTGCACTTGAAATTGTTGAAGAATATAGTGAGCCAGCAGCAGTTGCAGTGAAGCATATGAATCCATGCGGAATTGGTGTAGCTGACAGTTTATCGCAAGCATTCCAATCTGCTTATGATGCCGATCCAGTTTCGATTTTCGGTGGGATTATTGCATTGAATCGTGAAGTAGACGCAGCTACAGCTGAGATTTTGAGTGGTATTTTCTTGGAGATTGTCGTAGCACCTGGCTTTACAAACGAAGCACTAGAAATCCTAACACAGAAGAAAAACATTCGTCTGCTTGAAGTTGATATGACTCAGACGAAAGAGGTAACTCATAAACTTACAAGCGTTAGTGGTGGAGTGCTTATTCAACATCAAGACGCTGGACGAGTGACAGCAGATGACATAAAAGTAGTGACAAAACGTCAGCCTACCGAAAAAGAAATTGCTGATTTATTATTTGCATGGAAAGCAGTAAAACATGTGAAATCGAATGCGATTGTGCTTGCAAAAGATAATCAGACAATCGGTATCGGTGCAGGACAAATGAACCGTGTCGGCTCCGCAAAAATTGCAATTGAACAAGCTGGAGAAAAAGCCCAAGGTTCTGTTCTTGCATCGGATGCATTTTTCCCGATGCCTGATACAGTGGAAAATGCGATTAAAGCAGGAGTAACAGCAATTATCCAACCAGGTGGCTCGAATCGTGACCAAGATTCCATCGATGTCTGTGATGAGCATGGCATCGCAATGGTTTATACAAATATGCGTCATTTCAAACATTAATCGACAAAGGGAGAATAGCGATGAACGTTTTAGTAGTTGGCCGTGGTGGTCGTGAACATAGCATCGTAACAAAGCTTGGAGAAAGTAAACAAGTGTCAAAAATATTCGCAGCACCTGGAAATGCAGGAATTGCGAAATCTGCTGAGTGCGTTGCCATTGATGAAATGGATATTGATGGACTTGTCGCTTTTGCAAAAGAGCAAGAAATTGATTTGACAGTTGTCGGTCCTGAGAATCCTTTGAATGCAGGAATCGCTGATCGTTTTCAAGAAGCAGGATTGAAAATCTTCGCACCGAGTGAGAAAGCTGCCTTGTTGGAGGGAAGCAAAAGCTATGCGAAAGAATTTATGCAGAAGTATGATGTTCCCACTGCAGCTTATGCCGTTTTTTCCGATCCTGAAGAAGCTAAAGCCTATATTCGAAAACAAGGTGCTCCAATCGTTGTTAAGGCGGATGGACTCGCAGCCGGTAAAGGTGTTATTGTCGCTTTAACAGAAGAGGAGGCGCTTGATGCAGTAGATGATATGCTCGTCTCTAAAGCTTTCGCAGAAGCAGGTGCCACTGTTGTTATTGAAGAATTTTTAGATGGTAAGGAATTCTCTTTGATGGCTTTTGTTCATGAGGATAAAGTATTCCCAATGGTTACAGCTCGTGATCATAAACGTGCATTTGATAATGATGAAGGCCCAAACACTGGCGGCATGGGTGCATTTGCTCCAGCAGATGATGTTACCCAAGCTGACTTGGATTTTGCGATGGAGAATATTTTGTTGCGAACCGCAAATGGAATGATAAAAGAAGGTCGTCCATTCACAGGAATTCTTTATGCGGGACTCATTATGACTGCGCAAGGTCCGAAAGTGATTGAGTTCAATACAAGGTTTGGTGACCCAGAAACGCAGGTCGTGCTGCCTTTGTTAAAAAATGATTTATATCAAGTGTTTCATGATGTACTCGACGGTAATGACCCAGAATTAGTATGGGAGGATGCCGCTTCACTTGGTGTTGTCATCGCTTCTCAAGGATATCCTGGTTCTTATAAGAAAGGGGTACAGCTGCCAGAATTACCAGAAGGATCTAATCCACTCACCGTTCATGCAGGGACAAAACTAGAGAATGGTGAACTCGTTTCTGACGGGGGACGTGTACTTCTCGTTGGTGCTGTGGCAGCAACAAGAGAAGAAGCAGCAGGAAAAGTTTACGATGCTTTGAAAATATTTGATGATACGAACGACTTCTTCTATCGTAAAGATATTGGTAAATAATTGAGATGATGAAACCATCTAATTTGGCTGATTACAGCCAAATTAGTTGGTTTCTTTTTCGTTTAACAGGGCGAGGCATGAGGATTTTTCTTGCGTTACTTCTTTCGGTGACAATTCTCCTAGTGAGAGGGTAAATGAGTTATTCTCACGTTCCCTTTATCGATGAAAAATCAGTTGAGATTCTCACGTACCCTTTATTGGATAAAAACCGGTTGAGAGGGCATGTGAGCCATTCTCATGTACTCTTTATCGATGAAAAGCCAGTTAAGAGGGCATGTAAGACTCTCTTACGTTTCCTCTATCGATTAAAATCCAATTAAGATGGCATATAAGCTACCATTAATACAATAAACTCACAGAACACAATGCTAACTTATAAAAATATCCTAATTATATACTTTTAGCTTTACAGCATTAAAGTGATAAAGTAGTATATTATACAGAGCGATCTTGATGAATTTGCTCGATAAATTATTCAAAAATAGGATGTGCAGCATTTTACCCAAAGCGTATAATGAAAGTAAATAAGAAAATACGCTAATAGAAAGATGTGGGGATTATGAAAAAAATACTTGGTGGCTTATTATTTTTAGCTATACTGTTAGTGGCTTGTTCGAAAGATGAAGATCAAACTACAGACCATGAGGAAAAAGATATAGGAAAAGAACCAAAAGAAGAGATAGAAGTGGAAGTTGAAGGAGAAAACCGTTATCCTTTAACAGGGTTATATACAAATGATTCTGTTGATAATCGTATAATCGGAGTCATGGTTAATAACCATAGTGAAGCACGTCCGCAATCAGGATTATCCAAGGCAGATATTGTCTTTGAAATATTGGCAGAAGGAAAGATCACCCGATTTCTTGCTCTATTCCAAAGTGAAATTCCTGATGTGATTGGTCCAGTACGTAGTGCGAGGGAATATTATTTTGACTTAGCAGACCGATACAATGCGCTGTATGTCTATCACGGTGCCGCAGACTTTGTCGACCAAATGATCATTAATCAAGGGATTTCTTTCTTAAACGGATCAACCTATGACAATGATGGGAAATTATTTAAACGGGAATCATTCCGAAAAGCGCCGCATAATTCTTATGTACTGACTGATGCGGTATATGGCGTAGCCGAAGGAAAAGGGTATGAAACAACTGTGGATTATGAACCCCTTCCATTCTTGGAAGAGGAAGAAATAGAAGGTATTGCAGGCGAACCGGCACAGCATGTAGAGATAGTATACAGTGAAAACCCGATGGAAATTGTGGAATTTTCTTTTGATGAAGCAAACGGTTCGTATAAAAGATATAACGACCGTGAGCAGACCGTGGAGATGGATACAGGAACGCCAATTGAGGTAAAGAATGTTTTTATTATAGAAGCCTTTCATCAAGTAATCGATGACCAAGGAAGAAGAGCAATTGACCTTGACTCTGGAGGAAACGCTTATTTGCTTCAAGATGGAAAAGTGCAGCAACTTCAATGGGAAAATGAAGGTGGTAGACTTATTCCAGTCAAGGATGGGAAGAAAATTGGGTTTGTGCCAGGTAAAACTTGGATAAATGTGGTTCCGACAAATCCGAGTATAGAGGAAAGTGTCACGATATCCAATCCGGAATAAGTATGTGAAATAAAGCAGGAGGTTAATAAATTGCAAATTGATAAACTACGAGGAGAACAATTAGATCAATTATTTGATGCTATTTTATCGCTGAAAAACCGCGAAGAATGCTATCAGTTTTTTGATGATTTGGCAACGATGTCGGAAATACAATCTTTTGCCCAGCGTTTACAGGTTGCAAAAATGCTTCTAGAAGGAGCAACATATAGTGCCATCGAAAATGACACGAATGCATCTACAGCAACAATTTCCAGAGTTCGCAGATGCATCAATTTTGGAAGTGATGGTTATAAATTGGTCGTCGATCGTTTGAAAGAAGAATAATTGCAATATAAAAAACAGCAAGAGCACCTGCTCCTTGCTGTTTTTTACTGCTAATTTTGAGCAGCGTTGCTACTTTCAAAACAGTAGCTTCCGTTTTATCTAGGATTTTTTCCAATTAAAAATCATGCCATTATTTTTCAAAAAACATTATAATAGTTACCTATTTTCCATTCCATAAATCATCCCGAAAAACGTTAATATTAGCCTTATTTTAACACCACAACATTTCCCCAATAATTCCACATCAATTTCCTAAATTCCTCTAGCGTTTTTTGTTATAATAAACAAATGGAAGAACATAATGGAGGATGGAACGGTTGACTATACAAGCAAATCAATTAAAAGAATGGAAACATATATTCAAATTGGACCCGGCAAAGGAAATCTCGGATGAGGACTTGGACGCTGTCTGTGAGTCAGGGACAGATGCGGTCATTATTGGCGGTACGGATAACGTCACATTGGACGGTGTTTTAGATTTATTGTCAAGAATCCGCAGGAACCATCTTGTGCCTTGTATTCTTGAGGTTTCTGAGGAAGAGACATTAACTCCCGGATTTGATTATTACTTTGTACCAATGGTGCTCAATTCCAAGGAAAAGAAGTATATGATGGATGTGCAGCATCAGGCTATTAAGCAGTATATTGATATGATGGAATATAGTGAGATTTACTTTGAAGGATATTGCATCTTAAATGAAGACGCGAAAGCTTTTACATATACGAATTGCTATTTACCAGATGCGGAAGATGTGAAGGCGTATGCCTATATGGCGGAGCATGTTTTCCACTTGCCGATTTTCTACGTGGAATATAGCGGCACGTACGGTGACCCGCAACTCGTGAAGGAAGTTAGTGATGTACTTGAAGATACGTTGCTCTTTTATGGAGGCGGAATCGAAACGAAGGAACAGGCAATCGAGATGAAGGAACATGCAGATGTCATCATTGTCGGAAATAGTATTTATACGAATTTGAAAGAAGCACTTAAAACAGTAGAAGCAGTAAAAGAAGAAGGGTAAGGTGTTGGAAAAATGAGTCGGACAACCGAAGAGTTATTGGCCGGACTGAATAAAGAACAACAAGAGGCTGTAAAGCATACGGAAGGTCCACTTCTGATTATGGCCGGAGCAGGAAGTGGAAAGACAAGAGTACTTACCCATCGGATTGCTTATCTTTTAGGTGAAAAAGGAGTGGCTCCTCGAAATATTCTAGCGATAACTTTCACGAATAAAGCAGCTCGAGAAATGCGGGAGAGGGTAAGCAAGTTAGTCGGACCAGAGGCGGAATATATGTGGGTATCCACGTTCCACTCGATGTGTGTACGTATTTTAAGAAGAGATATAGATCGGATTGGTTATAACCGTAATTTTACAATCCTTGATAGTGGTGACCAACTATCAGTTGTGAAACAAGTATTAAAAAATCTTAACCTCGATCCCAAACAATTCGATCCCCGTGCAATGCTTGGTCAAATCAGCAGTGCTAAAAACGAACTGATTTCTGATGCAGATTTCGAAAAAAAAGCTAGTAACTTTTACGAGCGACAAGTTTCCCAAGTCTATACAGGGTACCAAACGATGCTACGGAAAAATCAATCCCTGGACTTTGATGATTTAATCATGCAAACGATTCTTCTCTTTAAACGTGTCCCAGAGGTCCTCGAATTTTATCAGCGTAGATTCCAATACATTCATGTAGATGAGTATCAGGATACAAACCATGCTCAATATTTCCTTGTAAAACAATTGGCTAGCCGCTTTCGAAATCTCTGTGTTGTTGGAGATTCTGATCAGTCCATCTATCGTTGGAGAGGTGCGGATATCTCAAATATCTTAACCTTTGAAGAGGATTATCCAAATGCAAAAACGGTCTTATTGGAACAAAATTATCGTTCTACAAAATTCATTCTTCAAGCAGCAAATAAGGTTATTGAGAATAATACTGGGAGAAAACCGAAGAATCTTTGGACAGACAATATCGAAGGTAATAAAATCAATTATTATCAAGCACAAACAGAACAAGATGAAGCACTATTCGTCATCGAACGGATTAAGGAATTAATGAGGGACGGATACCAGCCAAGTGACGTCGCCATTCTATATCGGACGAATGCTCAATCCCGTGCGATGGAGGATACGCTCGTAAAATCCAACATATCCTATCAAATGGTCGGCGGCACAAAGTTCTACGACAGAAAAGAAATTAAGGACATGCTGGCTTATCTGCGTTTAATTACGAATCCAGATGATGACATTAGTTTTGAACGGATTGTCAATGAACCAAAACGGGGAATTGGGAAATCTTCCATTGAAAAACTTAGAAGTTATGCGACTATGCATGATATTTCCTTCTTTGAGACATTAAAAGAAGTCGATTTCACTGGAGTGTCGCCTCGAGCTGCCAATGCATTGGCCAAATTCGGAGAGTTAATTCAAAGCCTTGTCGATCAGCAAGAATTTTTAACGGCAACCGATATGGTCGAACAAGTACTTGAACGGACAGGTTACGAAGAAATGCTGAAAAGGGAACAATCACTCGAATCACAAAGCAGGTTGGAAAACTTGGAGGAATTCAAGACGGTTACTCAGGAATTTGAGAAGCATGCGGAAGATAAAACTCTCGTTGCCTTCTTGACCGACCTGGCTCTCATTGCAGATATCGATCGGATGGACGAAGAAGAAAGCTCCGAACAAAAAGTAACCTTGATGACGTTACACGCTGCGAAGGGACTGGAGTTTCCTGTAGTCTTTTTAATCGGAATGGAAGAGAATGTGTTCCCGCATAGCCGTTCCATGTTTGATGAAGAGGAAATGGAAGAGGAAAGAAGACTTGCCTATGTAGGAATTACACGGGCGGAAAAACAGCTTTACTTAACCAATGCTCGTATGCGTACATTATATGGCCGCACCAACATGAATCCAGTCAGTCGTTTCATTCAGGAAATTCCTGATGAATTGATTGAAGGATTCGAAGTGGCACAGGAAACGAGGTTTGGGCAGCCTTTTGGAAGTGGGAGTGAGACATCCTTCCCGCCAAAACGTAAAGCCCGCCGTATCGAACGGACATCTACTGCTGCAAGTGAAGAGTGGAATGCCGGTGATAAAGTCAAACATAAAAAATGGGGAGTGGGCACCATTGTCCGTGTTCAAGGTGAAGGAGATAAAATGGAATTGGATATTGCATTTCCGGCACCAACAGGGATTAAACGACTGCTTGCTCAATTTGCTCCAATTACAAAAGAATAGAGGTGCTTTCTTCTGTGGATAAACAACAAGCAAAAGAAAAGATTGATGCATTAAAGGAAGTACTTAATCAATATGGCTATGAATATTACGTACTGGATCAACCTACTGTACCCGATGCAGAATACGATGCGAAGTTAAAGGAACTAGAAGAGCTGGAAGAAAAATTTCCGGAATTCATCACTCCAGACTCGCCGACGCAGCGGGTGGGTGGTACATTGTTGGAAGGCTTCGAAAAGGCGCGTCATCGTGTGCCGATGCTTAGTCTTTCGAATGCATTTAATGAAGAAGATTTGCGTGATTTTGCAAGAAGGGCAACGAATGCTCTCGGTACAGACATCACCTATATATGTGAGTTGAAGATTGATGGATTGGCTGTTTCATTGACCTATGAAAATGGACAGTTTGTGCGTGGCGCAACCCGGGGAGACGGAACAGTCGGCGAAGATATAACGGCGAACTTAAGGACGGTGCGGAGTATTCCACTAGTTCTTAAAGATGAGGAGACCTTGGAAGTCCGCGGAGAGGTGTTTATGCCAAAACGCTCTTTCGAGAACTTAAATAAGGAAAGAGAAGAAAAAGGACAGGAATTATTCGCCAACCCTCGTAATGCAGCTGCTGGTTCATTGCGCCAACTCGATCCGAAGATTGCTGCAAGTAGAAATCTCGATGTTTTCCTGTATGCAGTCGGTGAATGGGAAAATAATACGCTACCTACACATAGTGCCCGATTGGAGCGCTTGAAGGAACTTGGTTTCAAGACGAATCCAGAATGGAGAAAATGCAAGACGATTGAAGAAGTGATGGAATTCGTCAATTACTGGACAGAGGAACGCCCAAATCTTCCGTATGAGATTGATGGTATTGTCATTAAAATTGATGACCTTGCCCAACAAGAAGAACTTGGCTATACCGCTAAAAGTCCAAGGTGGTCGATCGCCTATAAATTCCCTGCTGAAGAAGTGATGACAAAGCTCTTAGATATTGAACTCAGCGTTGGAAGGACAGGTGTTGTGACACCTACTGGAATCTTGGAACCTGTACGAATTGCTGGTTCTACTGTGGGACGTGCTTCCCTGCACAATGAAGATCTGATTCGGGAGCAGGATATCCGGATTGGAGACACAGTCGTTGTGAAGAAAGCGGGCGACATTATTCCTAAAGTTGTACGGGCTGTAAAAGAACAACGTACAGGGAAAGAAGTTGAATTCACGATGCCTTCCCATTGTCCAGCTTGTGAAGCTGAACTCGTCCGGTTGGAAGAAGAGGTAGCATTAAGATGTATTAATCCAAACTGTCCTGCACAACTGATGGAAGGGATCATTCATTTTGTTTCCCGAAATGCGATGAACATTGATGGTCTCGGAGAAAAAGTTGTCATGCAGCTTTTTAACGCAAAATTAATTCATACGATAGCGGATTTATACCGTTTAGAGAAGGAAGAACTATTAAAACTGGAACGAATGGGTGAAAAATCAGTATCTAACCTTCTTGAAGCCATTGAAGCTTCCAAAGAAAATTCATTGGAAAAATTAATCTTTGGTTTAGGTATACGTTTCATTGGTGAAAAAGCTGCCCGGATTCTTGCACAGGAATTTGAAACGATGGATAGATTGCAGCAGGCAACTTACGAGGAGCTTGTAGCAGTTGATGAGATTGGAGAAAAAATGGCTGATTCCGTCGTGCAATATTTTGAGGAAGAAAAGGTTGGCGTACTGCTCAGTGAATTAAGTGAACTCGGTGTTAATATGGAATATAAAGGACCGAAGAAAGCCGTTCAGTCAGAGGGCACCCCATTTTCGGATAAAACGGTGGTCCTTACTGGAAAACTCGAGCAGTTGAACAGAAACGAAGCGAAAGAAAAAATAGAAGCACTTGGCGGCAAAGTCACAGGCAGTGTAAGTAAAAAAACTGACCTAGTGATTGCTGGGGAAGCAGCAGGATCCAAATATGAAAAAGCAATGAAACTCGGAATAACTGTATGGAATGAGGAGCAGCTGCTGGAAGCGTTAAATGAGGAGTGATGGGGAATGAAAAAATTACAGATACTATTTTTAAGTGCACTCCTATTGCTTGCTGGTTGTGCGCCATCAATAAATGATGATGAAGTCTTACAACATGAAGATGACTCAGAGGTAGAAACATCGATTGTACCGGGAAATCGCTTAGGAGAAAGTAATTATCGGATGATTCTTCCTTATCGCACAAGCGAGGCGCGTGGAGTTATCACTCGACAGGTTGCAAATCGTGTGGATATCGACGAAATGGAAGAAGGGTTAAGAAGGCATTCACTTGATGTTTTCAATCCGGAAAAATATTTCTTCCAAGAAGGAAGATATTTAACAGAATCAACAATTATTAATTTAATCGAAGAACTTAACCCAGGGACGCGTGATGAAAGAAGGAGTTGGGACCGTGAAAAACATGAGAACAATCCACGGATCTTCTCCCATATCTTAGAGCAGAACTATCTTCTTCCTGGCGAAGGCAATTCGGTCCATGTTGCAGGCATTTCGATTGGAATTGCCTTGAAGTCAGTGTATCGCTATCAGGTTGAGGTTGGAGGACCGTCCTTCAATTACGATATTTCCATGAATGAAATGTTGGCTAAAGGATATGAAGTTGCTGATACTATAGTACAAGAATTAAGGGAAATGGAAGATGTGCCTGATGTACCAATTATGGTCGCACTCTATCGTGAAGAATCGCAGTCTTCACCAGTACCAGGAAATTACGTTACAAGGACGATTGTTCCGAGTGGCAGCAGTTCCATTGATGGTTGGGAAGATATTGATGAGGAATATATTTTATTTCCATCGAAAGAAGCGGAAGATAAGTATTTAACTGACTTCGAAAACTTTAATCGATTTGGAAATGAAATTGCGAAGTTCTTCCCTAACTATGTTGGAGCAATTGGTGAAGGATTTTATGTGAATGGTGAATTAAAAAGATTAACGATAGAAGTACCTATTCAGTTCTATGGAAAAGCAGAGGTAATTGGATTCACCCAGCATGTGTATGAAAAAATTGGGGAAATTTTCCAAAATCATTATGATCTCGAAATAAATGTCACATCTAGTGATAAAGTAGAAAGTCTCGTTTACCGTAAGGCTGGGGAGGAACAACCAGACGTTCATATATACCATTAATAGCCCATAAGTGAAAAACCGTTTCATAACAGATGATTATACTGTTATGAAACGGTTTTTCAAATTTACAAATATATCAACCTATTAATATTTGAACCGCTTTCATATTTTCGTTACAATGGAATTTGAGATTCATATACAAGGTTAATTTGATTGTATAACATTTTAAGGAGGTTTTTTCATGGTAGTACCTTACACACATGAACCATTCACAGATTTTTCTGTAGAAGAGAACCGAAAGAAAATGGAGGAAGCTTTGAAAAATATCGAAGCTGAATTCGGTAAAGAATATCCACTAGTTATAGGTGGCGAAAGAATAACGACCGAAGATAAAATCAAAGTTGTAAACCCTTCTAATAAAACGGAGATCCTAGGGTATGTATCTAAATCAAATAAAGACCTTGCTGAAAAGGCTATACAAGTTGCTGATGAGACGTTTAATACTTGGAGAAAAACAGATCCAAAATTCCGTGCTGGTGTATTATTCCGTGCAGCAGCAATTATCCGCCGACGTAAGTTCGAGTTTAATGCCCATCTCGTTAAAGAAGGTGGTAAACCTTGGAAAGAAGCGGATGCGGATACTGCAGAAGCAATCGATTTCCTAGAATACTATGGCCGACAAATGTTGAAGATTAAAGATGGTGTGGAAGTAAACAGTCGACCAATTGAACATAATCAATTCCATTACATTCCACTAGGTGTTGGATTAGTTATTTCACCTTGGAATTTCTTGTTTGCGATAATGGCAGGTACAACAGTTGCGTCTATGGTGACTGGAAATACCGTTTTACTTAAACCGGCAAGTACTACACCAATTATTGCGTATAAGTTTATTGAGGTTCTAGAAGAAGCTGGTATGCCTAAAGGGGTGGTCAACTACATTCCAGGTCCAGGAAGTGAAGTTGGCGACTATCTCGTTGAACATCCACGTACCCGCTTTATCAGCTTTACGGGCTCCCGTGAGGTAGGTACTAGAATTTTTGAAAAAGCGGCGGTCATCCAAGAAGGACAAAAGTGGCTTAAACGTACCATCCTTGAAATGGGTGGAAAAGATACCATCGTAGTGGACAATGAAGCAGACCTTGAATTAGCTGCGCAATCCATCGTTCAATCTGCTTTTGGCTTTTCCGGACAAAAATGTTCAGCATGTTCACGAGCAGTTATTCATGAAGATGTCTACGATCAAGTGAAAGACCGTGTAGTGGAGCTGACAAATGAGTTGACCGTTGGAGATCCTGCTGACCAAAATCATTTTATGGGACCGGTAATTGACCAAGCAGCTTATGATAAAATCTTGAAGTATATTGAAATTGGGAAAGAAGAAGGAGAGCTTCTAACTGGTGGGGAAGGAGACGACAGTAAAGGCTGGTTCTTGAAACCAACTGTATTTGCTGATGTCGATCCTCAGGCACGTATTATGCAAGAAGAAATCTTTGGTCCAGTAGTTGCACTGACAAAAGCGAAGGATTTCGATGAAGCAATTGAAATTGCTAATAACACAGAATACGGGTTGACTGGTGCAGTAATTACGAATAATCGTGAGCATCTGGAACAGGCTCGTGAAGATTTCCATGTTGGAAACCTTTACTTTAACCGTGGCTGTACTGCAGCTATCGTCGGTTACCAGCCGTTTGGCGGCTTTAATATGTCAGGTACTGACTCTAAAGCTGGTGGACCTGATTACCTCATCCAGCATATGCAAGGAAAAACTACTTCGGAAATGCTTTAAAATAGCTTTCTAAAATGATAAAATACCATCTTTATTGGCTTTAAAGAGCAAATAAGGGTGGTATTTTCTTGTGAGAGGAAAATTCGAAACATTTAACCCCGATAATCGACCTTAAAAGACATGATTTTCCCAATATGAATTTTTTGAAATTATGCTATACTAGAAATATAGCAAATATAGACGAGAATAGTATTACAGTAGAGATTGCAGGGTGACTTTGATGATTGAAATCGGCTCATTCATAAAGATGCAGCGTACAAAACAGAAAATGACTTTGGGTGAGCTTGCGGAGGGAATTGTATCCGTTTCTTATTTATCAAAAATCGAGAATCTGAAAACAGAAGCAAGCCCACACATCATTCAACTCTTATGTAATCGGCTTGGGATTGAACTTGATCGCAACATGGATGATGTCATCGAGGAAAAATGTGAAAAATGGTTTGTCATGCTTCTAGATAAGCAAGACGGAAATGAAATCAAAGAATTATACAATGAATTACAGGAATTATTAGATAGTAATTTATCTGATCGTGTACTATTATTCGAGATTCATAAAATCAGATATTTCCTATATCTCGACGAAGAAAAATTAGCATTGGACCAAATCAATAAATTGAATAAAATGGCTAGTTCCTTCGATACGAGAGAACTCTATTACTGGTTTAAATTCCGTGGAAACTATAATTCTCAAGTTGGAGAAGATACTACCGCGATTGAAAGATACAAAAAAGCAGAAGAATTATCACGTAATCTGGATATACCCGAAGATGAAATTGCAGATTTGCAGTATACTATGTCGATAGCATACAGCCAAGTCAGAAATACGCTTGAAGCTATTGCTTATGCGAATTATTCTTTGGATATCTATATGAAAAAATATAATTTCCTCCACTGTGCTAAATGTCATATTGTACTTGGAATATCATATCGCCGGCTTAAAATGTATGATAAAGCGATTGAAAATTATAATCTCGCAAAACATCTTGCCGGATTGAATAGCAACCAAGAACTTATTCAGCTAACTAACCAAAACCTTGGTTACCTATATGCCACATTAGGAAAAAATAAAGAAGCAATCAAATTTTATTTGGAAATCGTAGAGGATAAAAATGTAAATAAACAGGTTAAAGTTGGTGCAATAACCGATTTAGTCAAAGTTTACTATGTTACAGAGGAATTTACGAAAGCCAAAGAAATGATTGATGAAGCGTTAAAATTATTAGATCAAATTCCACAGAATAACGCTTATGATTTTTATTACCATGTCATACATACCTATTATTATTCCATCACGAATCAGGCAAATAAATTTGTGACTCTTGTGAAAAATAAATTTATTCCTTTACTAATAAAACGTAAAGACCATGCGAATACGGTGATTTTCGCATCTATGCTTGCCAAACATTACGAAGGCATCCATAAGTATAAGGATGCAACTAAATATTATAAACTCGCTAATAGTTCATATAGAGAGTTATCAAACCTTTAAAGGAGGGATGAAAAATGAAAAAACTATTTGCTGGTATTACCTTAGCTGCAGTAATCGTTTCAGGAGTATTTTTCGCAGTCAACTCAGATCCAATTGAGACAACTTGGGGTGAAAGACACCCACCTATTGTAAAATCACCATGGAACCTTGATTCTGATTATTAAGTATTTTATTATCCCCAATAATGAATACATTTTTCCTGGAGTAGACCATCTGCTTCAGGATTTTTTTTATGAATGATTAAAAATCTTGATATTTGTATAGGCTTTTATATCTAGATGGTATATTCTGCTTTTGGCTGACGTCTAGCTTCAGCGACCAGGGGCTGCCTGAACTTCCTGCGCTTTCAGTCGATAAGTCAACATCGGCTCGTTCCTCACCGTGTTTCCTTTATCTCCCTGCACCGCAGTTTAGTTCGGAAGCCCCTAAACGGTCGCTTTCGCTTTTGGTTGATGTCTAGCTTCAGCGACCAGGGGCTGCCCGAACTTCCTGCGGTTTCAGTCGATAAGTCAACATCGGCTCGTTCCTCGCCGTGTTTCCTTTATCTCCCTGCACCGCAGTTCAGTTCGGAAGCCCCTAAACGGTCGCTTCCGCTTTTGGTTGATAATTTGCTTACAGCGAGGCTTCTCTGCTATCATCAATAGTGTTATAATAAAAAAATGAAATAAATGGTTTTTAGTTGATAATGCTAGGAGGTTCAAATAATGGGAAACGTTATTTCAAAAGAAAAAGTGATGCATGTCGCTGAATTAGCTAGACTTCACATCACTGACGAAGAAGCTGAAAAGCTAACGGATGAATTGAAGTCGATTATTGAGCATGCTCAACTGCTAAATGAATTAGATACATCGGACGTAGAACCTACAACCCATGTATTGAAATTGACGAATGTCATGAGGAAAGACGAACCTAAGGAATGGATAACCCAAGAGGAAGCTGTAAAAAATGCTCCTGATCAGAAAGACGGTCAATTCCGAGTTCCATCTATTCTCTCTGAATAAAAGCTATAAGAACATTTAATAAGGAGGAAACTTCATGTCATTATTTGACCACTCGATTAAGGAGCTTGAAGAGAAATTACATAATAAAGAAATTTCCGTTCAAGACCTAGTGAAAACTTCATTAGATCGTATTAACGAAGTAGAAGATAAAATTCAAGCATTTATCACCATAGATGAAGAAAACGCGATGAAACAAGCTAAAGAGTTGGACGAAAACCCAGAAGAAAAGGCTCTTTTTGGACTTCCAATTGGTATAAAAGATAATATTGTCACAAAAGGCTTACGTACTACTTGTGCCAGCCTGATGTTAGATAACTTCAATGATCCGCTTTATGATGCAAATGTCGTAGAAAAGTTAAAGGATCAAAAGTCAGTAACGATTGGTAAATTAAACATGGACGAGTTCGCAATGGGCTCTGGTACAGAGTTTTCTTATTATAAATCGACAAAAAATCCATGGAATACAGATTATGTCCCTGGAGGATCAAGTGGTGGTTCTGCCGCTGCAGTAGCAGCTGGAGAAGTTCTGTTCGCTCTTGGTTCAGATACTGGTGGATCAATTCGTCAACCGGCTGCATTTTGTGGCGTGGTTGGTATGAAACCAACATACGGCCGAGTGTCTCGTTTTGGTTTAGTTGCTTTTGCGTCTTCTTTAGACCAAGTTGGTCCAATCACTCGAACTGTTGAAGATAATGCAAGAGTTTTAGAAGTGATTGCTGGACATGACGAACGTGATTCTACTAGTGCAAATCTTGAAGTTCCTGCTTACACGGAGACTCTTACAAACGATGTAAAAGGTCTTAAAATTGCCGTTCCGAAAGAGTATTTCGGTGAAGGCGTTACGGAAGAAGTGAAAGAAGCTGTCAAGTCAGCTCTAAAAGTATACGAATCACTTGGTGCAACATGGGAAGAAGTATCGTTACCACATTCTAAGTATGCATTATCTGCATACTATTTACTTGCGTCTGCTGAGGCATCTGCGAGTCTTGCACGTTACGATGGAGTCCGTTATGGATACCGTTCGGAAACAGGAAAAAACATGATCGATATGTACAAGTACTCCAGAAGTGAAGGCTTTGGAGAAGAGGTAAAACGTCGTATCATGCTTGGAACCTTCGTATTAAGCTCAGGCTATTACGATGCTTATTATAAAAAAGCACAAAAAGTCCGTACGTTGATCAAAAATGACTTTGAAAAGATTTTTGAGGAATTTGATGTTGTTATGGGACCTACAACACCAACAACAGCGTTTAAGATTGGTGAAGAAGTTGATGACCCAATGACGATGTATGCGAATGATATCTTGACGATTCCAGTGAACCTAGCTGGTGTACCAGGATTATCATTACCATGTGGATTCTCTAAGGAAGGTCTGCCAATCGGTTTACAAGTCATCGGTAAACATTTTGATGAGGCTACAGTTTATCGTGTGGCGCATGCTTTTGAACAAGCAACAGACTTCCATAAACAACGCCCCAATATTGGAGGTGCAGCAAAATGAACTTTGAAACGGTAATTGGTTTAGAAGTGCACGTTGAATTAAAAACAAAATCTAAAGTTTTCAGCCCGAGTGTGAATGCATTTGGTGACAAGCCGAATAGTAATGTGAATCCGATTGATTTGGCTTACCCAGGAACACTTCCTGTCATCAATGAAGAAGCGGTGAACTATGCAATGAAAGCTGCGATGGCTTTGAATTGTGAAATCGCGACACATATGACATTCGACCGAAAAAATTATTTTTACCCGGATAATCCGAAAGCTTACCAAATTACTCAGGATGAAACTCCGATCGGCAGAAACGGTTGGATCGAAATTGAAGTGGGCGGTAAGAAGAAAAAAATCGGTATTACTCGTGTCCATATGGAAGAGGACGCAGGTAAATTAATCCACGGTGACGACGGATATTCGTATGTCGACTTCAACCGTGCAGGTTCGCCACTTATTGAAATTGTATCGGAACCAGACATGCGTACACCAGAAGAAGCTTATGCTTATCTTGAAAAATTAAAGAACATTATTCAATATACTGGTGTTTCCGACGTGAAGATGGAGGAAGGTTCTCTACGTTGTGATGCGAATATTTCCCTTCGTCCGATTGGTCAAGAGAAATTCGGAACAAAAGCGGAGCTAAAAAACTTAAACTCTTTCTCATTTGTCCAAAAAGGACTAGAGTTTGAAGAGAAACGTCAGGAAAAAATCTTGCTTGCTGGTGGAGAAATTCATCAGGAAACTCGTCGTTATGATGAGAAAACAAAAGAAACGATTCTCATGCGTGTGAAAGAAGCAGCGGATGATTACCGCTACTTCCCAGAACCGGACCTTGTGGCATTATATGTTGACGATGCTTGGATGGAAAGAGTTAGAAACGAAATTCCAGAACTTCCGGATGCACGCCGTATACGTTATGTGAAAGAACTTGGACTTTCTGAGTATGATGCAAATGTCCTAACAAGCTCGAAGGAAATGGCTGATTTCTTTGAAGCGACAATTGCTGAAGGAGCAGATACGAAACAAGCATCCAACTGGTTGATGGGTGAAGTATCCGCATATATGAACAAGCATCTAAAGGAACTTCCTGAGCTTGCGATTACTCCAGAATCCCTGGCGAAAATGATTAAACTGATTGAAGATGGTACGATTTCTTCTAAAATCGCTAAGAAAGTTTTCGCAGAAATTGTAGAAAAAGGTGGAGATCCAGAAGAGATTGTAGAAGCAAAAGGACTTGTACAGCTCTCAGATCCTGTGAAACTGAAAGAAATCATCAACCAAGTACTGGATGAAAATGAACAATCCATCATTGATTATAAAGAAGGTAAAGGCCGTGCGTTAGGTTTCCTTGTTGGTCAAACGATGAAAGCAACAAAAGGACAAGCTAACCCGCCGATGGTTAATAAAATCCTTAAAGAAGAAATTGAAAAACGTTAATGAAATTACGAGAATCCCAATTAATGGGATTCTCTTTTTTACGACAAATTTATACATGCATATAGCTCGGGCTTTTAAAATTGAGTAAAAAAGCTTATGATGAATGGTAGAGATTAACCAAAGATGCCCTTACATTCATTAGGGAGGATGTTCAATGAAAAGAGCACGATTAATTTATAATCCAACTGCAGGAAAAGAAGCAGTAAAACGTGAACTTCCATTTATCCTGGAAACACTTGAGAAAGCTGGTTATGAAACGTCAGCACATGCAACAACAGGTGAAGGGGATGCTACAGAGGAAGCAAGGCGTGCAGTGGAACGAAAACATGAACTTGTAGTTGTTGCGGGCGGGGACGGTACAATTAACGAAGTGATCAACGGTATCGCTGAACAGGAGTATCGACCAAAACTGGGTATCATCCCAGCTGGAACAACTAATGACTTTGCGAGGGCGTTACATATTCCTCGTGATATAAAAAAGGCAGTAGAAATCATTGCTGCTGACCAATCAATGCATTTAGATATCGGAAAGGTAAATGAGCAATACTTCATTAATATAGCTGGTGGCGGTAGATTGACTGAACTGACGTATGACGTTCCAATCAAACTAAAGACGGTCCTTGGTCAACTTGCCTACTATATTAAAGGTATAGAAATGCTTCCTTCACTAAAACCGTCAAGAGCAAGAATCGAGTATGATGGCGAGATAATTGAAGAGGATATTATGTTGTTTTTAGTATCTAATTCCAACTCAGTTGGTGGTTTTGAAAAGCTCGCTCCTGATGCTAAATTGAATGATGGTTATTTTGACTTGCTTATTTTAAAAAAGGTTAATTTAGCTGAGTTCATTCATATTGCGAGCCTCGCTTTAAGAGGGGCGCACTTAAATAGTGATGATGTTTTTTATGCGAGGGCAAAAAATATTAAAGTAACACCTTCAGAGAAGATGCAAATAAATATTGATGGTGAATATGGGGGATTACTGCCTGGGGAATTCTCCAATTTGAAGCAGCATGTTGAAATCATCGTCCCAACTGTATTCATCGAACAACAAAATGAAAATTAGCTATTTTGAAACCTTCAACTCCATCATCAGTTGAAGGTTTTGTTATTTATTCGGACAGCCTGCATGAGATGACCAAGATATGGTAAGATAAGGTTTATATACAAGAAAAAAAGGAAGATAATAATGGCAAAATCAACAGCTCCGGTAAAGAAAAATGAATATATCGATTTAAAGTTTGAGGATTTGACCCACGAAGGAAATGGAGTGGGTAAAATAAATGGCTATCCTATATTTGTACCCTATGGGTTACCCGGGGAAGATGCAGTTGTCAAAGTAATTAAGGTTAATAAAAACTTTGGCTTTGGTAAACTGATTGAATTGAAGAAAGAAAGCAAGGAAAGAGTGGAACCCCCTTGTAATGTGTATTATAAATGTGGCGGATGTCAGCTCCAGCATATGAGTTATGACCTCCAGCTCTTTATGAAACAAAATCAAGTAAAAAATGTATTGCGGAAAATTGCTCATCTGGATCATGTCCCCGTACACCCGACGATTGGTCTTGAGGATCCTTGGCGTTACCGCAACAAAGTCCAAATCCCTGTCGGAGAAAAGGATGGGGAATTGATAACAGGCTTCTACCGCATGCGCAGTCACGATATTATTGAGGATATGGAAACTTGCGTCATTCAAGATGAAGTTAATGACCGAATGGTCCATGCTGTCCGTCGTATCGCGAATCGTATAGGAATTGAGGCATATGATGAAAAAAGCCATCGCGGTGTACTTCGGCATATTATGGTGCGTACAGGCAGAGAAACACAGGAAATCATGATTGTTCTTATTACTCGAACAGAAAAATTACCACACGCTGACAAGTTGATTCGAGAATTAACAGAGACATTCCCAAATATCAAGTCCATTGTGCATAACATCAATAACAAGCGGACAAATGTCATATTCGGTAATAAAACAAAGACGATTTGGGGAGAAGATTATATATATGACACCATTGGGGATATCCGGTTTGCGATATCGCCCCGCTCTTTCTATCAAGTGAATCCAGTACAGACAAAAGTTCTCTATGAAAAAGCATTGGAGTATGCACAGATTGATGAGAATGATGTGGTTATCGATGCTTACTGTGGAATTGGTACAATTTCCCTATTCCTTGCTCAAAAAGCAAAGAAGGTATATGGAATTGAAATAGTACCAGATGCCATACGCGATGCCAAGATGAATGCTGAACTCAATGGCATAACAAATGCGGAATTTGTAGTAGGGGAAGCGGAGAAGGTAATGCCGAAATGGAAGAACGAAGGCTTTACTCCAGATGTGATCGTTGTAGATCCCCCGCGTAAAGGCTGTGAAGTAGACTTCCTCCAGGCGATGATTGAAATGGAGCCAAAGCGGATTGTTTACGTATCTTGTAACCCCTCAACCTTAGCAAGGGATTTAGTTATCTTAGAAGAAGGCGGATATGAAACGAAAGAAGTCCAGCCAGTCGACATGTTTAGCCAGACAAATCATATTGAGGCAGTTTGTTTGTTGGAGAGGAAGTTGTAGATCTCCATTAAACTTATGCCAACTTCAACACAAATTCAGTTTAAAAGGAAGAAGAGTTGTTTTTAATGATTTTAGGTGTACATCCTTATATTAGAACGAATGGAAATGGTCAAGAAGTTGTAAAGTTTTATGAAAATGCATTGGAAGCAGAGGTTTTAGGTGTTCAAACTTATGGTGATTTTCCTGAGAACCCTGAATTTCCTCTATCTGATGAAATGAAAGCTTTAGTTGCACATGCGCAATTGAAAATTGGTGAATCGTATTTGATGATATCAGATAATTTTCCAGAAGAGCCATATCAAATTGGAGAACAATTAAACATTGCTCTTTTATTTAAAGATGTAGAAAAAGTAAAAGTTATTTTCGAAAAACTGCAAGATGGTGGAGAAGTCATATTGCCATTGCAGGAAACTCCTTTTAGTCCAGCATATGGGCAAGTAAAAGATAAATATAGCATTACTTGGCAAATTTCAACCGTTGGAGAATAAGCCTTGTATTTAAGAATCAATCAGCAGTGGGAAATGCTCCACTGCTGTTCTTTATTTTGTTTTCTTTTATTGTATGGTTTATTTAGCAAGAGTTTTTTTATCGGACTTGTTTTAAATCAAAAAGTGGAATGATCTTCTACTTAATATTTGTAATTGTTTAACAAAAGTTTATGGTTTACAATTTAATATATAAAAGATACCCAGGAGGGGATCATATTCATTGGGAAGGATATTAACCATAATTAGAGATGTCAGATGATAAATGGCGGAAGTTACTTTGGTTACTATGCTTAAAAGAGGGACGAAGAATGAATATATTACGAGCAAATCAATTAGTGAGGTTATATGGGAATGTAGGAGATGCTGGTGCTACAAAACCTTTAGACGGTATCAGCCTCTCAATTACAATGGATAGTCTGGCGGTCTTAGGGGGAGAAAGCTATGACATTTAAGCAACTTGTGTGGAAAATGGCAAAGGTAAATAAAAGGAAATATATCTTTTATTTTTTATGCAAAAGCTTTACTGTCATGGTTTTCTTTATGTTTTCAACGGTATTCTTTAATAATGAAATTATTGATAATCCGCAAATTCAGCACGGGATGAATGAAATACTAATGATTCCAGCAATCGCTTTACTTATTTTTACAGTATTCTTCATTAGTTATGCTCACTCTATTTTCATTAAAAGAAGGAAAAAAGAATTTGGTTTATTTATGACCTTAGGAATGACTAATCGTGATCTTATAAAATTAATATTAATCGAAAATGTAGGGATTGCACTGGTTTCTATTGGAACAGGGATTCTATCAGGAATTGTATTTTCACGTTTATTTTTTCATATTTTAATGAGTAATGTGGGGATAACAGATATTCCTTTTTATCTCAATGAAAAGATGTTTCTTTATACTATCGGGATATTTCTTCTTGTTTTAATAGTTGCGATAGGTAAATCGTTGATTCTGATGCAGATCACTGAACTTGTGAAAATCTTGAAGTGGGATCGTATCTCGGAGAGTAAGCCCCATAAAAATCCAATTTTAGGTGTAGTGGGAATAGGAATTATTATATTTTCTATGTCAACTCTCTATATATTTACTTATGAAAAGAAATTCAACTTAGATCAGACATTTTTTAAATATATATACGAGTTGGGAGAAGGCACACTTTTTATTTTATGTACAATTAGTCTAATCCTTGGTTTATATTTGGCTGTTTCCCGATTTGGTAGTTTTTTACTCAAGTATACTAAAAAGTATCCAAACATCTATTATCGTAGACTCTTAGTTTTTACGAACATCGACTATAAAATTAAGCAACTTAATTCAACGTTCATGCTCATTATTATTATGGCAATGGTGACTATTTTTTATAGTACAATGACCTTAAATTTTTACTCTAATGCAGAATATATTGCAGAAGAACTTCCATACGATGTAGCTTTTGTCCAAACAGAAACAAAAAATAAAATCTCCTTAGATGAGGCATCTGAAATATTTAATAGTAACAATCAAGTGATACTTGAGCATCTTCTTATAGAAACACTTGATTATTTCGAGTACCACCCCCAATGGAATTTTATGTATAGGTATACGTTTATTCCAGTAGAAAGTTTTAATAAAATTTCAGAAACACAGCTTCATATTAGTGAAGGACAGTATATTTATTTGATAAGTTCTGATACTTCAGAGGAGAACAGGGATTATACAAAAGGATTTAAATTTGACAATGGAGAGAAAAACATCTCGTTAGCTTTACAGGATATGGTGTTTGAACCGATATTTGATTATCGTTTTCATTATTATAATCCAGATTTTATTTTAGTGAATGAGAAGGATTACGAGATGTTGAGAAATTCCCTAGATGTTTATCCTGCCGAGATACATTGGCTAAATTTGACTAACTGGAAACAATCAGCTGAAGCGGTTAATGAATTAAAGCAAAAATTACATGAAAGCAATCAATTAACTCCTAAAATTGATGAGTATCCTATTGGGCAAATCTCCCCATGTTCTGAAGAGGAGTTATTGGATCCTGTTTCAAAAATAAATGAATATAATATGAGTAGAATAGATGGCGGGATTATATTCTTTGTATCCACTTTTTTAAGTATCTTATTTTTCTTTGCGACGTTTATTCTATTATACTTGAATTTATTTACGGATATTGAACAGGAAAGAATAAAATACAGGAAGTTATATAAGATAGGGATTACAAAAAAAGAGGTCAAAAAGATGGTTACAAACGAACTTAGGATTTTGTTCTTTTTGGCACCAATTATTGGAATCATCTTAAGCGCTATATATGTGATAACTATTGTACAAGATAGTGGTGGTATCATGTCTGAACCTATTCTAATTGTAAACTTTCTAACAATTGGCGGTTTATATCTACTCTTTCAAACCATTTACTATTTCTTTGCGACGAGGAAGTTTTTAAAGGAGATAGTAAGCTAGATATTCTTATTATCTAACATGCAAAATAAACTTTAATAGAGATGATCTAACACTACTTAACAAAGGAATCCAAAGCGGAGAAGAGGTATGGAAGGAGAATAATATGAAAGAAAAGAGTCCGAGTGAAAGCCCTCGGATAGGAACGTTTGTTGACAAGGAAGCTGAGGAAGAGTTTCTTAAAGTATATGATGATGTAATGAGACAATGGCCGAATTCGCGTGAGGAAATGAATTTGGAAACTAGTTTCGGCCCGACACATGTTTATGCCTATGGAAATAAACAGGGAGACCCAATAGTATTACTGCATGGAGCAAACAGTACTTCTGCATCATGGGCAAATTTTGTTGTCCCACTTGGTGAGCACCATAGAATATTTGCGGTAGATACAATCGGAGATGCAGGGCGAAGTATTCAAACAGCACCTATTCAGCATGCTGATGATTATGTGGTTTGGTTAGAAGAAGTCTTTCAGGAGTTGAAATTAGAAGCAGTACATTTAGTAGGTGCCTCCTATGGTGGCTGGATTACTTTAAACCAGGCAATACATTCTCCTAGGTCACTTCAATCGATTACACTTCTCGATCCGGCACGTGCACTAGCCGGTATTTCGTATAAGGCTTGGCCATTTATGTTATGGGCAAGCCTAGTTGGACCAGATTCCATACGACGTGGATTTATCCGATGGACTGGAGCGGGCTCCTTACCAAGTAATACGCAGACTGATTTAGTAATAGCAGCGATGCGTGATTACAAGATGCAACGTATACCTCCACAATATGTTAGCGATGAAGAACTCCAATCAGTAAAGATATCAACGCTCCTGCTTCTAGGAGAAAAAAGCCCTATGCATAATTCCAGACGGGCTGCTGCCCGAGCAAAGAATCTATTACATGATGTTGAAGTAAAGATTATTCCAAAGGCAGGCCATCAGTTGCCTGCCGATGTAGTGAATGATTTAATTTTGAAGTTCATAGAAAGTCGAAAGAAAAAATGAGATGGATTAAAGAGGGAGATATAACTATCCCCCTCTTAGATTATTTCGCACTTCTCGGTGAATTTTTCATGGATAATAAACCAATAATCCCTCCTATTACAATCAATAAAATATCCATCCCGATTTCCCAACCTTGAAATACATCCATATAATTTACCAAAAACCAACTTTTTCCGCCATCAGTCAGATGATTGATTAAACCTCCTACTCCTTGAATCAGGAAAAGTAAACTAATTCCGCTAATAATTTCTTTCATGTTTTACACCTCATTTATATTATTAATTTAAAATACCTCTGATACCGATATTGAAAAAGACTGCACCAACTAGGCCGATTGCTACTAACAGTGAAGAAACCGGTGCTTCATTCAGTTTTGATTTTATGTTATTCAGGAAATGCTGCAGTTTATTTCTAAGCACCATATTAATTCCCAGCAATAATAGGGAAGGGAACACCATGACAAGATTGTAGCCTAATATGATAAAGACAGAAGAAGCTTGATTAATGGTTAGATGATTTAATAGAAAGATCGAGTAGAAGTACGGGAGTGCCGTTATAAATTCAATTAGGAACACGATAATTCCTAGAATAATCATTCCTTTAATTGATGTTTGTCTCGGGATCCATGATGTGAGACGATCTTTTGTGCTTTCCTTTGGCTTTATAAAACTAATTAGAACAAGAAGTGTTCCAATAACTGTATAGAGCCAATTGATTACATCAAAGCTAGATAACTGGTCAATTAAGTCCAATAATGTATCTCCACCAAAGTATAATAACAGTCCAATCATGAAATAACCCGACTGAATAACGAGCAAAAATACAAATAGTCGTGATGATAATTGATTTGGTTGTGTCAGTAGTAAATAGCCGGTAACAGCAAGCACCCCAGGGCTTAACACATCAATTACGGCACAGATGGATATAATTATCAGGGCTACAGGAAGGTCTATTGATGAAGATGGCATCATTGTTTCGATGATTTCAATCAAAAGATTAGTTCTCCCTTCGTGTAATGTGGTATTATTTTTATAACACATCGTGCTAAAATTATAATAACACACTGTGTTATAAAAAGGAAGTGATTTTTTTGCCAAAAATAGTGAATCATGATCAAAAACGTAAATTAATTGCGGAAGCTGCATGGAAGATAATTAAAAACGAGGGAATTGAAAAAGCATCGATACGAAGGGTTGCAGCAGAAGCCGGCATGTCTTCTGGTGCTTTAAGACATTACTTCTCAACTCAAGATGAAATGCTTTTGTTTATTATGGACTATTTCTTTGATGCAGGTAAAAAACGCTCTGATGATAAAGAATGGTCAGAAGATCCTTTAAAGGCAGTGGAGGAAGTGTTACTGGAGCTTGTACCAATCGATGAAGAAAAGAAAATTGAAACGAGTGTCTGGTGGATTTTTGCACTCCGTTCCCTTACGAGTCATGCATTAAAGGAGAAGAAAGACGAATTGACTGATGGTACATATGAATTAGCAAATTCAATGATCGAGATACTAACTCTAAAAGGGATTTTATCCGATTCAGTTAACGTAGAATTAGAAAGAATTCGGTTATCCGCATTGATTGAAGGGCTGTCATTCCATGCTTTGTTAAGACCAGATGTCTATACTCCAGAAAAGGTGAGAGAAGTAATCAGTTACCATTTAAAAACACTATGTAATAATGAATAAGTACTTGGAAATATTTTAATTGGTTACCGTTAAGGATATAGTTGCCATGACGAATAATTTCAATTACTAACCAATTTTTATAAGGAAAAAGGAGATAAAGGTATGGCAATGAATGACAAAACAAGAAAAGTCATTTTAGATTTAGCAGTTACTTTAGATGGATTTATTGAAGGACCGAATGGAGAAGTTGACTGGTGCATAATGGATCCTGATATGGATTTTGCTAAATTCTTAAATCAAATTGATACCATTCTATATGGTAGAAAGAGCTACGATATATGGGGGCAATACATTCCTAAAAACGAAGAATCGGATACTGAAAAAGAAATTTGGGAACAGGTTCATAGTAAAGAGAAATATGTATTTTCCAGAACACTAAAAGAGATTAATCATACTGCGAATTTAATTAACGATAACATTGTTGAAGAAGTGAATAAATTAAAGAAAAAGCCTGGTAAAGACATCTGGCTATATGGTGGGTCAAGTCTTATTACGACTTTCATAAATAAAGGTTTGGTTGATGAATTTAGGCTATCGGTTCACCCTGTTGTATTAGGGGAGGGTAAACCTTTATTTACTGATATAGAGGGAAGAGTGAATCTGAGACTAATTGATACAAAGAGTTTTTCTTCGGGTGTTGTCCAACTTATCTACCATCACAATAAAAACTAGAAAAATGAATATGATGCTGGTAGTTCATTGGAAAAAAACAGCTTAATTAATGGCGATGAAGGGATGATAATATGGTCATCAGAAAATACAATAAAACTGAAGTTAATACACTACTAAAAATATGGTATGAAGGTTCTGTAATCGCTCATGACTTTATTGATAAAGATTATTGGAAATCAAAGCAGACGGATATGAGGGAAGCTTATCTCCCTATGTCTGAAACATATGTGATAAGTAACGAAAAAGAAATCAATGGCTTTATATCCATGGTCGATGATTATTTGGCTGCACTGTTTATTGATGTTAAGCATCAAGGCGAAGGGTACGGAAAAAGATTATTAAATTTTATAAAGGATCGCAGGAAGAATATACAACTGAAAGTCTACAAGAAAAATAGGAACGCCGTTGATTTTTATCTGAGAAATGGTTTTGTAATAAAAGAGGAATTGATAGATGAACAGACTGCTGAGGAAGAGTTTCTTATGGAGTGGGAAAGAGTATAAGTGGAACAGATATGTTTAGGGGGAGAAATTAATCTCCCTTCTAAACTTCTAGTTCTAATCAATCGAAGAAAATAAACCAAATAACTAGTTTTTTGATATAAGCCCTTTTATGTCCAATCGACTCCACCCCATGAGGATTGCAACTTACGCAACAGTACAATTTGGCCGATATGATACGTATCGTGCATGATGATATTGCTGAGTAACCGCTCAATAGAGCAGCTGTTAGCTGTATATGGAGTTTTTAACTTTTCATCGTCAAGATCTGCAATGGTCGTTTTTAATTTATTCATAACTTCATTAAGGCGCTGCACAGTCTGGGTCCATCCAACTTCGTCTTCTGGATCCCCAGGATGTCCAAAGGTTTCCTCATTGTTTTCTGCCTTATCCGGGTTCTCTATGCCTTTGATTCGATGGATTATGTCTTCGTTCCAAAATATTAAGTGATTGACAATCTGCCAAATCGAATTGCTTGTCCCCGAACTAGTCCAGGCTGCCTCTGCTGCGGTGGCTCCATGAAGCGCCTGATCCATAGATGCAAACCACTCATTCTCATAGCAATGCATGTGGTGTTGTTCTAAAAACAATTTGGTTATATTTTGCATAAAACCAACCCCTCACTATTTAGTGTGACCTTACATAGTTAAAAGACAACCAAAATCTGAGTGTTACAAGGCAGGTATAGCTTCCAGTTTTTTGGAAGACAACAAAATCACACTCCCTCTAACTTATTCGGCTCATCCAGCATAAATACCTTCTCATGTTTCTATCTGTCATTGATTTTATTTGAATCTGGAATATTTATTGATATCTAATGAAAAACTGAAGGGATAAGTCAATAAATTTCATAGGAGGTAATAATATGGCATTTAAATCTAAGCACATCTTTATCAATTTATCTGTAAAAGACGTGAACAGATCCACTAATTTCTTCAAGGAGCTTGGTTTTGAGATTAATCCACAGTTCTCTGATGAATCAACATCTTGTATTATAATTAGTGAAAATATCTTTGCTATGATCATGAGCGAAGAACGATTCAAAGAGTTTACTAAGAAGGAAATCGTGGATACAACCACTTCTGCGGAGTCCATCTTCGCCCTTTCAGCAAAAAGCAGAGAACAAGTGGATAAGATAGTGAATAAGGCATTGTCATCGGGTGGTAAAAGGTTCAATGAACCGCAAGATCATGGATTCATGTACATTTGGGGATTTGAAGACTTGGACGGTCATTTATGGGAAGTTGCTTATTTGGATGATAGTAATATGGAATAAATGTTGCTATCCTAAAAGGATGATGCCTTTGAAGGTATCATCCTTTTTAGGAGTTTCCTTTATTTCCCCATCATCTTTGATTACTGCGCGGGTCAAATGCATCCCTTAAACCATCGCCGATAAAGTTAATTGCAAGCACCGTAATCAAAATACCTAAACCCGGAGGAATCCATGCTTCTGGATTGTTCCGTAAAATTCTTATGTTCTGAGCTTCGGAAATCATGTTCCCCCACGTTGGTGTAGGCTGAGGGATACCGAACCCGATAAAGCTTAGTGCAGATTCAATAATGATATAGGTAGCCATCATTAATGTAGCGTTTACAACAATTGGGCCAATTGCGTTTGGAATAAAATGCTTGGCAATAATTCGGAAATCACTGGCACCGATTGCCTGTGCACTAAGTATAAATTCTTGTTCACGTAATGATAAATAAGAACCGCGAATGATACGGGTTAAATTTGGCCATGACGTTAAGGCGATAATTGAAACGAATAATCCAATGGTTACTTTATCTACAATAGCCATGATCGTAAGTACAAGTACAAGAAATGGCAACATCAGCATAATATCGGTGGCACGCATAATGATGTTATCGATTTTTCCACCATAGTAACCGGCAAGCGATCCTAATAAGACACCAATGACAAGCGTGAAGAACATAGCACTAAAACCGACGATTAACGAAATTCGACCACCATACAAAAGACGTGAAAAGTTGTCCTGCCCTAGCCCATTTGTTCCCAGAATATGCTCCTCGCTTGGCCCTTTCTCAATAAGGAGCAGATTAGTTTCTTCAGGATTTATATCAGTAAATACCGGGGCGAGTATACATATGATGATGATGGCCAGTAAGACAAACACACTAATTACAGCCATTTTATTTCTTGTAAATCGGTGCATGGCTATTTGAAAGGGACTCTTGTTCTTTTCCATGGAGTTATTCTTATCTGGTTGGTTGTAGATTGTTTCATCTGTTTTAGTAGTCATATTATTTCACCTCAATCATATCGAATTCTCGGATCAACAATACTGTAAAAAATATCGGCAAGTAAATTACCTATAAGAATAAGAACTCCGAGTATCATGGCAATTGCCATTACGACTGGATAGTCCCGATTAGTGACGGAACTTAAAAACAATGTTCCAAGCCCGGGATACTGAAATACTTGCTCCGTTATCACTGCACCACTTAACAGTACACCGATTTCAAACCCCATTAATGTAATGATGGGAATAAGTGCATTGCGGAGTGTATGTTTATATAGTACATTCCTCTCGGACATACCCTTTGCTCTTGCTGTTCGTATATAGTCACTGCCAAGTACGTCAAGAACTTCCGATCTCATGTAGCGCATATAAGTTGCTGTACCAGCTAAGCCGAGTGTAATTCCAGGTAAAAACATATGATGAAGTCGATTGAAGAATGCTTCCCACCCAGTTAATCCAGGAGTAGACATTGTACCTTGTGCAGGGAACCAGCCAAGTTTGATTGATAGAAAATAGATTGCCATGAGGCCGAAGAAGAAGTTGGGAATGGATAATCCGAAAAAACCAAAACCAGTTGCACCATAATCTAATAATGAGTAGGGATGTCTGGCGGAATAGATACCGATTGGAATGGCAACGATGATCGTGATTGCTAATGAAAATAAACCTAAATAGAGTGTATTGGCAAATCGTGCTTCAATTAACTCCGCTACGGATCGTCCGTTAAAAACCATTGAATTACCGAAGTCTCCTTGTACAGCGGCACTGATCCACCGAAAATATTGAACAGGTATCGGATCATTTAAGCCTAATGCTTCCCTTTGTTGTTCATATACTTCAGGGTCGACGTTCGGATCAGCGAGTGATTGACCGGTTAAGGCATCTCCAGGAGCTAAGAGGGCAAGTCCGAATACAATGACCGTCAGTGCAAAAAGCATTGGAATAAAAACAAGAACTCGTCGAATGATATACTTGTACATCATTTTCCCTCCCAATTTAATTTTCTTTATGTATATGTTGGAAAAAGAACGTGTGCCGCACACGCTCTTTTTCCATCAGCCTACTCTGATACCCACCATAAATGTGGATCGTTATTAAAGCTGTATGGCATCGGATTGACTCCGTTCAGACGTTCATTGAAGCCGTAAATTTTATTTTGTGCATAGAGAAGGACAGCAGGTAGATCCTCAGAGAAGAGGCCTTGCCACTCACTATATTTTTCCTCACGGTAACTTTGTTCGAATGCTTCTGGAGCCTTCATGGCATCAAGCATTAATTGATCAGAATCAGGATTGTTCCAGCGACCGAAGTTATAAGCAGCATCCGACTTCCATAATCCAGATGGATCTGGATCTCCACTACCTAAGCTCCAGCCAATTAGATAAAGATCCCAATCTGTGTTATCATTTGTCAACTCTTCCACATAAGCGGTCATTTCTTTTGGTTGTCTTAAATCAATTTTAATTCCAACTGCTTCTAAGAATTGAGCTAGAATCGGGGCAGAGGCTTCACGCAGTTTGTTGCCTGTAGGATAGTTCAAATTGACAATCCATTCTTCACCATCAGGCGTTTCCCTGAATCCATCATCATTTGTATCGACATAGCCTGCTTCATCAAGAAGGGCATTTGCCTTTTCTGGATCGTATTCATACGCGGTGGTGGCACTTTCATCATACGCCCAGAACTGTTGGGCAACTGGAGCGTTGATGACGGAACCATGCCCGTACAATAGGTTATCTACGATCGCCTGCCGATCGATTGCATAGGCCATTGCCTGCCTGATGAGTTGGACACTCATATCTTCATTTGGAACCCAGTTGTCTGGATTGAGTGCACCACTCTCCACATCGGCATCTGTTCGATGGTTCATCTTAAAGCCCATTAGCTGATATCCGAAGTCGGTTTGTTCGATAATCTTAACATGGTCAAGTGCTTCTACTGTTTCAAAATCAGCTGCAGGAACACCGTTAGGATCTGCGATAAAGTCAATCTCCCCATTTTCTAAAAGCCCGAGCATGACAGATTGATCGACAACCCGCCAAACAATCTGATCTAAATACGGTTCACCATTCCAGTAATCGGCATGCTTCGTTAAAACATATTGTTCACGTTCCAACATTTCTGTGAATTGAAACGGTCCTGTACCGATGACTTCTCCTGCATTAAGAGTAGCTGGGTGTGAAGGAATTTCTGCTATAGGGACATCACCAAAAATATGTTCCGGTATGATTGAGAATGACACATCCTTTAAAATAGTCACGTTTGGCTCGGCAAATTTAAAGGTAACTGTCAAATCATCTTCAGCAACTACACCTTCAAATTCATCTGTCTCTCCACTATTAAACGCTTCATAACCTAACAAGCGGACAGCGTAATCTGTACGGATCCCCCCGGCTTCTACATATCCTGGGGAAGAGATTGCTTTATAGGTGAAGACTACATCCTCAGCGGTAAAAGGTTCCCCGTCATGCCAGGTGACTCCTTCTTCCAGTTTTAATGTAATTTCTGTCTGGTCCTCGTTTATCGTCCATTCTTTCGCCAGATTTGGTTCGAATCCAAGTTCTTCGTTCTGACTTACAAGTCCTTCGTGTGTGAAGTCTAAAATATTGGCTTCATATGCTTCTTGATAGAAAATCGGGTTGAACACACCGGCCGGTGCTGTATCCATTGCTCCTGTTAGTGTTCCACCCATTTGCGGACCTTCGTCTGCAGGTTCTTCCTCGCTTTCATCCGTTTCAGCTGGTTCCTCGGTTTCCTCAGGCTCTTCCGGTTCAGGATCGGTTGTTTCACTATTGCACGCAGCCATTAGAATACCTAATAAGAACAATAGGATTAAAAGTGTAATTCCTAATTTAACTCGTTTAAACAACATAATTCCCCCTTGTATTTCCTTATTGACGATCGAATTATTGCTTAATATATTTCTGTCAGTGTATCACCTCCTATAAATCTTAGATTTACTTGTCATATAAATGACAGGCAACGAAATGACCTTTTTCTTTCTCGATTAATTCTGGTCGTTCCACTTTACAGCGTTCATGAGCGAAAGGACATCTTGTGCGAAAAGAACATCCGGATGGAGGATTTGCAGGACTTGGTATATCACCAGTCAAGGTGATTTTTTCTTTCTTTGCTTTTGTAGCCTCACCTGTATCGATAATCGGTATCGATGCAAGTAATGCTTGACTATATGGATGAAGTGGCTCTTCGTACAAATCTTTTTTATTGGTTATCTCAACGATACGACCTAAGTACATCACCGCGATGCGGTCACTGATATGCTTTACGACACTTAAATCATGGGCGATGAATAAGTAAGTGAGATTAAATTCTTCCTGTAAATCTTTCATTAAATTCAATACTTGTGCTTGAATCGAAACATCCAGCGCGGAGACGGGTTCATCACAAATGACGAATTTTGGCCTTGTAATGAGAGCCCTTGCTATACTGATTCGTTGTCTTTGTCCTCCTGAGAATTCATGTGGGTATTTTAATCGGTCCTTTGCTCGTAATCCGACTTGTTCAATCATTTCGATTGCCTTTGCTCTTCTTTCCGATTTCGTTAGTTTTGTTTGTACAAGTAGTGGTTCTTCCACTAACTCTGCTACACTCATTTTCGAATTAAGCGAGGCAAACGGGTCTTGGAAGACAATTTGCATATCTCGGCGATGTGGACGTATTTCTCTTCTTTTTAGATGGGATATATCTATACCATTAAAATGGATGCTTCCTTCTGTCGGATCAAGGAGTCGCAGCATCACCCTGCCTAACGTTGATTTACCAGATCCGGATTCCCCGACTATACCAAGTGTTTCCCCTTTATTTATGGAGAAGGAGACATCATCCACCGCTTTTACATGACCGATGGTTCGCTTCAAGACACCTCCCTTGATTGGAAAGTATTTTTTTACGTTTTTTACATGTATAAGTGCGTCGTTTTTTGTATTCTGTTCTGTATTCATGATTCATCACCTGCATTTTCATATAAATGACAACGAACAAAATGATCGGTGTCTATTTCGGTTAATTCCGGGTTGCTTACCTTGCATTTATCCATGACAAAAGGACAACGGGATGAAAAACGACAGCCGGCTGGAAAGTTATATGCTGGCGGGACCATTCCTTTAATCGTTCCTAAGCGATCCACATCCTCATCCAATTTCGGTAAACTTTGCATTAATCCTTGGGTATAAGGATGTTTGGTATGTCGTAATAGTTCTTTCGTTTTTGCTTGCTCTACAATTTGTCCTCCGTACATGACAAGCACACGGTCTGCATACTCCGACACGACACCCAAATCATGGGTGATTAACAGTAATGCCATATGGAACTTCTCTTTCATTTCCAGCATAAGGTCTAGGATTTGTGCTTGGATTGTTACATCCAATGCAGTAGTAGGCTCGTCTGCAATTAGTAATTTAGGGTCACAGGAAATGGCCATTGCAATCATCACACGTTGTCGCATACCACCAGATAATTGATGAGGATATTCATGGATGATTTCTTCTGCTCGAGGAATTCCAACCGTTTTTAGTAAATGGATTGCTTTAGCTTGTGCATCTTTTTTGTTCATTTTTTTATGCTTCCTAAGGATTTCAGTAATCTGATTTCCGATGGTGAAGACTGGATTCAATGCAGTCATCGGTTCTTGGAATATCATTGCGATGTCATTTCCTCGAATTCCTGTCATCTGTTTTTCTGATAAGGCTTGCATTTCTTTTCCGTTGAGAGCTATTTCCCCATTTACTATCCGACCGGGTTTATTAATCAGTTTCATAATGGAGAGAGCTGTAATACTCTTTCCGCTACCAGATTCTCCCACGATCGCTACCGTTTCTCCTGGTGATATGGATAATGAAACACCGTCAACTGCCTTTGCAACTTGACCATTGTTTAAATAAAAATATGTCTTCAGCTGAGCTACATCCAATACAGCATGTTTCTTCATATGAACACTCCATTCAAGGTTCATTTGTTAAGTGAAAATTGTATTAGGTATTCGTCCATATATGCTTATGAAATGAATTTGTAATGTATTCGTAAAATTGTACGTGCCGATAGAAAATAAGTTTGAGTAGAGTCGGTTCATGCTTGCTCTTTGTATGATTAAACGCTTAAGTACGCTGTATAGAAGTGCGATAGTTTAGAGAGTTGATAGTTAACTGCTATAAAATGCTTTGTTGAAGAGTATTTTTTTGTTGAGTATATAAGCAAATAGTTATATGATTATCTAGTCACTCTATAAGGGGGAATCGAGATGTTGGAACGTGTAATAGAAGTGGATAAAGCAGCGCATATTTTAAAATTGCTTGGTGACCAGAAACGTTTGACGATGTTGAAATTAATGGATAATCATGCTTGTTGTGTATGTGACTTTGTGAAGATTTTTCAAATTAGCCAGCCAGCGGTGAGCCAACACTTACGGAAATTGAAAGATCTCGGTCTTGTTTATGAAGAGCGACGAGGTCAGTGGATCTTTTATTCGATAGATAAGGAGCATGAATATTATTCATTTGTTCACTTGGTTTTGGAACAGTTACCGAGTCAAGATGATAAATTTAAGAAATTGGAAGAAGAAGGTATACGAACTTCTTGTTGTTAAATTGGAGGAATTATTTTGCAGGCAACACTTATACTCGCAATATTAATATTTATAGCAACTCTAGTATTTGTCATATGGCAGCCAAAAGGGTTAAATATTGGTTGGTCGGCAATAGGCGGGGCAGTCGTTGCCTTATTAACGGGAGTTGTAGGATTTAGTGACGTCATTGAAGTGACGGAAATTGTATGGAACGCAACGCTTGCTTTTGTCGCTATCATACTTATCTCATTAATTTTAGATGAAGTAGGATTGTTTGAATGGGCTGCTTTACATATGGCTCGATTTGCAAAGGGCAACGGAATCAAAATGTTTGTCTATATTAGTATATTAGGTGCCATTGTTGCTGCCTTATTCGCCAACGACGGTGCTGCATTAATTCTTACGCCAATCGTACTGGCGATGGTACGGAATTTAAACTTTAAAGATCAAATGATATTTCCATTTGTCATGGCGAGTGGATTTATTGCTGATACAACTTCATTACCATTTATCGTTAGTAACTTAGTAAATATCGTGTCTGCAGACTTCTTTGGAATTGGATTTGCAGAGTATGCTTCACGGATGGTGATACCGAATCTATTTTCACTCATTGCAACCATTTCAGTGCTACTAATTTATTTTAGAAAAACTATTCCAAGCTCCTATGATGTTACAAAACTGGACGAACCAAAGAAAGCGATTAAGGATCAAAAAATGTTTCGCTTATCATGGTATGCCCTAGGTCTATTAGTGATTGGTTACTTTACTAGTGAATTGATTAATATCCCGGTTTCAATCATTGCAGGAACTATCGCTATCTTCTTTATCTTGATAGGTAGACAGAGTTCTGTAGTGGATACGAAAAAAGCGATAAAAGGTGCACCGTGGGATATTGTATTCTTTTCCATCGGAATGTATGTCGTCGTATATGGACTTGGAAATGCAGGTCTTACATCTGCACTCGCAAGTGTCATTCAAACTATTGCTGTGGAAGGCTTATTCTTTGCTACAATTGGTATGGGATTCATTGCTGCATTTCTATCATCAATTATGAATAATATGCCGACTGTGATGATTGATGCCTTGGCAATTGCGGAAACAAACACTTCAGGTGTGTTAAGGGAGGCACTTGTTTATGCTAACGTTGTAGGATCTGATCTGGGTCCTAAAATTACACCTATAGGTTCACTGGCAACATTAGTTTGGCTGCATGTGTTATCGAGGAAAGGGATCAAGATTTCTTGGGGTACCTATTTCAAAACAGGAATAATACTAACAATACCAATTCTCTTTATTACATTGTTTGGTTTATATTTAACATTAATTATTCTATAAGAGGTGATTCGATATGGGTAAAAAGACAATTTATTTTTTATGCACTGGTAACTCTTGCAGAAGTCAGATGGCAGAAGGATGGGCGAAAAAACTTCTTGGAGGAGACTGGGAAGTCAGAAGTGCTGGAATTGAGGCACATGGTTTGAATCCAAAAGCTGTCAAAGCAATGAATGAGGTGGGAATAGATATTTCTCAGCAACACTCTGAAACGATTGATATAGATTTTCTGAACAAAGCAACACTTGCCGTAACACTATGTGGTGATGCAGCTGATCGTTGTCCTGTAACGCCACCACATGTGAAACGAGAACATTGGGGATTTGATGATCCGGCAAAAGCAGAAGGTACAGAAGAAGAGATTTGGGCAGTGTTTCAACGTGTTCGTGATGAAATTGGTGAACGTATCAGCCAATTTGCTGAAACAGGAGAATAACAAATAAATTTACTTATTATATTTGATATAAATTAACGCATGGAATCAAGTTAGGAGATTCCATGCGTTTTCTATAATTATTGAGCAGTATAACCGCCATCAATAACAATTGCTTGTCCGGTAACACTTCTAGCTTTATCACTCGCTAAGAATAATGCATAGTCTGCAATTTCACTGACGTCTAATAGTTTCTTTTGTGGTACTTGAGAGAGAATTGCTTCATCAAGTGCTCGGTCTTCCGGAATATTACGTGTTTTCGCCAAGTCGGCAATTTGTCCACGTACAAGCGGGGTATCTACATATCCTGGAGCAAGAGCATTCACCGTGATACCATCTGAAGCACCTTCTAGAGCGGCAACTTTTGTTAGACCAATTACACCATGTTTTGCACTATTGTAAGCAGCTTTACCAGCAAATCCAATTAATCCATTGATTGACGCAACGTTGATAATTCGGCCCCACCCCTGTTCTTTCATGATTGGGAATACGAGTTTTGTAAGAATGAACGGTGCCGTCAACATGATTTTCTGCATCATTTCAAATTTTTCTGTCGGGAAATCCTCAATTGGGGAGACATGCTGTAATCCTGCATTGTTAATAAGAATGTCTACAGTACCGTATGTTTCTTTTGTTATGTTCACCAGATTTTGCAGCTCTGTTTCACTTGTCACGTCTGCTTTAACTCCAATTGATTCAAATCCACGTTTTTGCAGTTCTTCAGCAGAGGCCTTTACGCCTTCTTCATTTATATCGGAGAGAACAACCTTAGCTCCTGCTTGGGCAAAATGCTCGCCAATTTCGAATCCAATCCCACGTGCGGAACCTGTAATAATAACGACTTTATTTTTTACCATTTTATTCCTCCTCTTATTCTATAAATTTATTTATCTTAAACCAGTCCGATCGCACCCATAATAACTCCTACAACTAATGCGATGGTTGGTATGACAAACGCAACGACGAATACATCTTTATACGTGTCTCGAAGACTTACCCCAGTTACAGCAATAAGTGTTAACAAGGCTCCATTATTAGGGAATATCGATGCTCCGGATGCCACTGCGGCAATACGGTGGAACACATCTGGACTAATCCCTGTTGTTTGTGAGAGCTCTACAAATGTATCACCTAGCGTGCTCAAGGCAATCCCTAGTCCACCAGAAGCAGAACCGGTAATGATTGCCATGACCTGAACGGCAAGACCTTCAGCGACTAATGGATTGTCGGAAATATTTAACAACCAAGAAGTAATGTCCTCAAAAGCTGGAACAATGGCGATGACAGCCCCAAAACCTACGGCTGCACTTGTGTTGAGAATCGCCATTACACTTCCTTTTGAACCATCATTGATGGACGGTATGAATCTTTTATAATCTTGCACATTCAGAATCATTATTGCGATAACCCCAATGAGAAGGGACCATAATGGTTCCAACTTTACGAGATTAAGCAATATGACGACAATCGCGAGCGGAATGAGGGAGATAATCCAGTTTGGATCCTTCTCTTCAACACCCTCATCCTCATCCGGTTTTTTTTGATCGTCGGGTTCCGTAAACACATCCCCTTTAGCAGCCATTTTCTTTCCTCGATATGCCAGCCAAAAATATCCACCAACTGCCATGATTAAAGTAGTAACAATACCGATGATGGGCCCTGCCATTGGTGTGGTGCCGAAATAATCCATCGGTATTAGGTTTTGAATTTGGGGTGTGCCTGGTGTGGAAGTCATGGTGAAAGTAAACGCCCCTAGAGCAAATGTCGGGACAAGCAATTTTCTAGAAATATTTGCTTCAACGAAATAATTCAAGTGCGATTGGATATAAGGCAAATACAACAACGAACAAGCTCACTCCACCATAAGTCAGTAACGCAGCAGCTATTAAAACGCCAAGAATGGCACGTTTTTCCCCGATTAATTGGGTCACTTTTTTAGCGACTGATCTAGCTGCACCCGTCTTTTCCATTAATTTCCCAAATACAGCACCTAATAAGAAAATCGGAAACCAGCTCTTGACGAAATCGACCAAACCTTCCATATAAGGTCCTGTATATGTTTCATAAACATCTAAGCCGCTTAGTAAAGCAACGACCCCAGCCGCTAAAGGTGCCACCCAAATAATGGACCATCCCAGATAGGCTAAAGCCATCAACATTACTAAGCCAATCAGAATACTTAACACATGAGTCAACCCTTTCTTAAGTTGTTAGTGAATAGCATTTGTAGAGGGTGTATTAAATTAACCTAATCACTTCCTTCACTCCTGCATGAATGGATTAAATATTATTACTTCATTAATTTGATTCAGGTAATCCTTCAAATAAAGTTTATTTCTCAATTATTCAGTAGGACATTTTCCCTGTAATCTAGCTGTTAAACATGGGAGTGTACTGATTAGGGCCCTATCCAATGGCAATTAGAAGGAGGGAGGAGTGTAAAAGTCCTCAAGTGGCTTAGGTGATTTTTGTAGCTGTTGCGTTTTATTTTCATCAATTTATTGTTGAGAGGATCTCTTGGCATCTTGGATTTACAAAGATAGGCCCTCACCTATATCTTTATAACGAATATCCTATTGATAAAGCCTTTTTAACAAGGAGGGAGTTTCATGGGGTATTTTGTAACTGTAGAATCGGATGTAGATTTATATGTGGAAGATTTAAACCCAAAAGGGAGTAAGACAATCGTATTTTTACATGGCTGGCCGCTGAGTCATGAACAATTTGAGTATCAGTTCAATGTCCTTCCTGCCATGGGATATCGTTGTATTGGCGTTGACTGGAGAGGGTTTGGAAAATCGGATAAACCATTTGAGGGATATACCTTTGACAGGCTTGCAGATGATATTCGAGTCTTAGTTGACGCACTTCAATTAAACAATTTCACACTCCTTGGTCATTCTACTGGTGGTGCAATTGCTATTCGATACATGTCCCGTCACAGTGGATTTGGTGTTTCGAAGTTAGTTCTTGTAGATGCTGCTGCTCCAATAGGCTTCACAGCTGGAACTGCAGATGATTTTTTAAAAGAAGTGCTAAATGATCGTCCGAAAATGATGCAGACCGTTACAGACGGTTTCTTCTTTCAATATATAACTAAACCATTTTCTGACTGGTTTATGCAAATGGGTTTTCGAGCGGCCAGTTGGTCGACTGCTGCGATAATTAATACATTAAGAGATGAGAAATTATACTCAGATCTTCCATTTATTCATGTGCCTACTCTTATCATTCATGGTATCCATGATAAGGTTATCCCTTTTGATCAGGCTCGGGAGCTCAACCAAAAAATAATGAGTTCACAACTAGTTCCTTTTCAATATAGTGGACATGGCGCTTTCTGGGAAGAACGAGATAAGTTTAATCAATTACTTGCTCAATTTGTTTAGTGAAGATGATTATTTTAAGAACAATGAAATTAATATAGGCTTTCTTCATACTATATTTTGGAGGTGTAAATATGGCGAGAGTTAAGTATCGAGATGCAGATGTCGATTTAATGGCAAGGATGATGCGGGCTGAGGCCGAGGGTGAAGGAAAACAAGGGATGTTATATGTTGGCAATGTAATAGTGAATCGTGCCGTGGCAGACTGTTTAGACTTTACTGATGTAAGGACTATTGAAGATGTCATTTTTCAGGTACAAGGAGGAAACTTTTCGTTTGAAGCGGTTCAAAAAGGAAATATGTTTTATCAACGAGCGAGAGACACGGAAAGAAGGTTAGCTAGACAAAATTTGGAATTTTGGAGAGATCATCCAGCATATTATGCTTTATGGTATTTTAATCCATATGCTCCATGTCCTCCGACTTGGTATGGTCAACCACATACTGGTCAATTTAAAAGCCATTGTTTTTATGAGCCACAACCGGGAACATGCGATAGTGTATACATGGGCTAGATTGACGGATAAGTAGCGATTAAATAAATAATCTATATGTCATGAAAAGACAATTACCATATGGAAGAGGCGGGTCTAGTTCAACGCCTCTTTTAGCTTTGGAAGAATTATAGAATTAGTTTTCATAAGTGAGGACAAAGATTTCAAAAAATAAAAAATGACATGAACAAAGGATTCATCCTGTTCATGTCTATTTTAATTAAAAATTTAAGATGAAGTTGATTCTTCCTGAACCCACTGCTTCGACCATCTTTCAATATCCCGTATGACAGGTTCGATTGATCGACCTTTTTCAGTCAAGGAATATTCGATGATGACTGGTGTTTCTGGAATAACCTCACGTTTAACTATATTTTTCTCCTCTAAATCCTTCAAGGGATCAGAAAGAACTTTCCCGCTTATGCCAATTGCTGATTGAATCTCTGAAAAACGTTGTGTGCCGGATAGCAACTGATAAATAACTAATGCGGTCCATTTCTGACTTAATAATGATACCGCCTTCTCAAATTTTGGGCATATAGCTGGTTGCTTCATTTCCTTCACCTCTCTCCATTTTATTATAACATAAAATATTACTGATTTATAAAAATGAATTTGGTTACTTGACAAAATATAATAACTAACATAAATTAACTTACGTAAAGTAACTAGATAAGGAAAGGAGGATTCAAATGAATATGAATGAAATTGGAAAAGTTATCTTGAGAGTCGTACTAGGACTGACATTCTTTATTCATGGTTTAGATAAATTCCAAGGAGGAATTGCGAATACGGCTGGATATTTTGATAGTCTTGGGATACCAGGTTTTCTAGCATATGTAGTAGCTGCGATTGAGCTTATAGGAGGAATTGCCCTTATTTTAGGAATTGGTACGAGAATTATTAGTATACTATTGGCTCTAATCATGCTAGGGGCTATTTTTACAGCGAAACTTTCATTAGGCTTCCTAGTCAACGGGCAAATGGCCGGTTATGAACTTGACTTGGCACTGTTGGCAATGTCGGTTTACTTTATTTTAGCTGATAAAACAATTCTTTCTTTGGATAGCAAACTAGCTAACCAAAATAACTAATAGACAAGCTTTTGAATAATGGATAAAAGTTTCGTCACACTTTTATTAATGATCTTACTGATATTAAGTTCTACCAGTCCCATTGATTTGATTAATGGGACTGGTTTTATTTAAAAGACAGTAGCTATTACTTTGTCATAACTGTATCACTAAGCCGATACAGTTTTTTTATTATTTTGTTGTAAAGGGGCCTTGACGTTAAGTTAACTTTACTTTATTATTTGGTGTAACTTACCAAGGAAGTGAAAAGATTGAAAAATAATCTTAAAGATTATCGTGAAAAGGGAAATTACTCTCAGGAACGTTTAGCTAAAGAACTAGGTGTTTCAAGGCAAACCATCATATCCATCGAAAAAGGAAGGTATAATCCATCATTGCCATTGGCTTTGCACATTGCAAAAATATTCAATGTCTATGTGGAAGATATTTTTATTTTGGAAGAGGGGGATGAATGACGTGAATGATCGTATAACTTATGCTGTAATGGGTGGAGGCTTTTTATTATTGGGGATCTTTTTAATTTTTGTAGCTGTTATGGCGAATAGCGCTCCCGTACCATTCACTTATATCGCATTTGCTATAGCTATCATGTGTTTATGTATTAGCTATCTAGTACCTGAATTCTTTCATAAGGATGAAAGAATGCAACTGATTAAGCAAAAAGGTATGTTTTACAGCTATTTTGCCTTTTTATTTTACTCCATAGTTTTACAAACTCTATTACAGTTTGAAATAATTAACATATCAGCACTAGCAGCGATTAATATTCTAACTGGACTGATGATTAGTACCGTATTTATTTCATTTGTTATATTAGCACGGGTTTATTAGGGCGGAAAAGAATAAAAGATTTGCTAGAATAGAGGTTTATAGATTACTAGTTTTCCTTACGCCTTAGGAATCATAACAATCCTAGTGAACTTAATTTTATTTATCAATTAATTGGAGGCGATTTCATGAAGCTTGTCTATTTGGTCCTCAGGCAGTGGGGAAAATGACAGTAGGCCAGGAATTGGAGAAAATAACCGGTTTGAAGTTATTTCATAACCATATGACGATTGATTTAGTCGCACCAATATTAGGATTTACCCCGGAAATGTGGAAATTAGTGAATAATTTTCGGATGGAAATGTTTAAAGTTGTGGCAAAGAGTGATTTGGATGGATTGATCTTTACTTTCGTATGGGCTTTTAATTTACAATCCGATTGGGATTATGTTGAACAAGTATGTGAGATTTTTGAAACCAATGGTGGTACGGTCTATTTTGTAGAACATACTGCAACGTTGGATGAAAGGATCGAGAGAAATAAAAGTCCCAATAGACTTGAACACAAACCTACGAAAAGAAATGTGGAATGGTCCGAAAAGGAACTGAAGGAATCAATGAAAAAACATCGATTGAATTCTTTTGATGGAGAGATAAAGAAAGATAAATATATTAAGATTGACAACACAAATTTAAGTGCGAAAGAAGTAGCTGAAATGATTAAGGAGAGATTTAAAGTATAAACGAAGCTGCAATATGCAGTTTCCCTCATACGTGATATTCAATAAAGATAGATTTCATAGGATGCTTTCCAAAAAGAGGAAATGCATCCTTTTTGTCGAATTAATGATGGAGATGCTTGTCCGGATATTTGGTGAGGTTCAATGGCAAGGAGTGGTTTGTTGAGTTATACCGAGCGATCTATAGCAATTATAAGGTTTGCAGAAATGGAAGCGGAAAAGACGACTGGCATCGTTTATCCTATCCATTTATTGTTAGGTTTGCTGAAAATTAGAACCGAAACAGTAGCTGAATTGTATATTAATTATCCAAATCTTCCGGATATACTCTATGATGAAGTGAAAAAGACAAAATTTGATAAGGGAGAGTCAGGGATTTCTTATCAACCTTTCTCCATTCCTATATCAGAAACGACTAAGTTAGTAATGGAGAAGGCGAAGGAACGGATGAACCATTACGGTCAAGTGTATTTGAACGAAGGTTATATTATTGAGGCGATATGTAAAGTCGACGAGTGTCTAACAAAAGCGATGTTGCGCAGAGTAGATATTGATCAGATTCTTCATAGTGTAGCTTATCCAAGAGATATGATTGTTTCTTTGAGGGATTATTCGTTTCCAGCTATATCGGTGAGTAAAATAATTTTAAAAAAAGCAAAACGAAGCGACGCAGTAGAATTGAAAAGCTTTGTGAAGGGAGAATTTGGGGAAGGGTGGCTAACTGCTATTGAGAATGGACTTAGTCAGGATAATATTCCAATTTACCTTGCATGGGAAGACGAGCAAATCATGGGATTCGCTTGCTATGATGTTGTTAGGAAAAAGAAAGGTTTATTCGGTCCAATGGGCATTTCATTATTAAATAGAATTCAGGGAATAGGGTATGCTCTGCTTCACTATAGTTTATATGAAATGAAGGCAAAAGGCTATGAGTATGCGGTAATTGGAGAAGCTGGTCCTCTTGAATTTTATGAAAAGCTTGTAATGCAGTCGTTATACCGAAAAAGTTTAAAGTTTTAAATGATGTTGTTCAGTAACTATGATTGAATGAATCTCAGCAATAACAATTAAAGGGAGGACTTATGAATCCGTCTATACTAAAAAATCGCTCGTTCGTAGCTACATGGTTAGGAAATGGAATTTCCGAACTTGGTGGGGCATTTGGTACGTTTTGTAACTCTATATTAGTTTATCAACTCACGGGCTCAACATTGGCTTTAGGCAGTATGTGGCTCTTATATTTTATCCCTTCACTGATTCTGCAGCTTTTTATCGGTCCTTACATCGACCGTTGGAGCAGAAAGTGGATTATGATATTTTCTCAATGGATGAGGGGAGCTATTTTTCTTGTTCCGTTGGTTGCATTACTAACAGGAACCCTTGAAGTTTGGCAGATTTACGCAGTTCAATGCATTGTTGGTTTAATCACTCCATTGTATGTGCCTGCAAACCAAGCGATTACACCAACAATTGTAACTAAAGATCAATTACAATCCGCGAATGCGTACATAGATGGAACTGTTCGTCTCATGACCTTTTTATCTCCATTGGTAGCTGGAGTTGTAATTGAATATACTGGTGTCCACATCACTCTTATCCTTGTAAGCACTTTACTGATCCTCAGTGGATGTACATTACTTTTTATCAGGGAAAAGAGAAATAACATAAAAGAAAGAAAAACATGGATTGCGGATTTCACCGAAGGAATATCATTTTTCTTCACTCAGAAAATTATTGTTTGGTTAGGAGTCTTTTTGGCATTTGTTCAATTTGGGGTAGGGGTGACGATGGTTACAACTCTTCCCTATATTACCGAAGAGCTGGGTGGTACATATGCTGAATATGGTTATTTCATGGCAGGATTTCCAATCGGATACATAATTGGTGCAATGCTAGTGACAAGAATAAAATACAAAAGCCGTAGATATCTCATGCTTGGATCACTATTCATAGGAGGTCTGACTTTTATTGCACTTTGCTTCAACTATAGTATCATTTTAGCGTTGACAACAGAAGTCATCGGAGGAATCGCGATGGCCGTCTTCAGCATTCATAATACGACAATTTGCCAGCAAACTGTCCCTAATCATCTTATGGGCAAAGTATTTTCCGTTCGTTTGCTCATTATTAGGGGAGCCATGCCACTGGGAGTACTTGTTGGAGGTGCATTAAGTGAAGCGTTTGGCGTGCGGCCATTATATTTATTGATTGGATTATTAATCAGTGTCATGTCTTTAGTTGGTATATGTTTACCGTACTTTAAATTCATTGATGAGAAGACAAGGAAAGAAAAAATGGTTTCATAGATAAGGAGAATCAGATGGAAATAAGGTTATTAAGAATAGATGAAATGCCTCCAATGGATTTGCTGCTTTTAGCGGATCCCTCCCGTGAAATAGTAGAAGAGTATGTGAAAAGGGGAGAATGTTTCCTAGCTGAAATGGAATCTGAGATTGTTGGTGTGTATGTATTGTTACCGACAAGGCCTGAAACAGTAGAGTTGGTTAATGTTGCTGTTGCAGAAGAATTTCACGGTCAGGGCATAGGGAAGAAGCTGGTTAAGCATGCTATTCAAACAGCTAAAGATAAAGGATATCAAACTATTGAAGTAGGTACTGGAAATTCAAGTATAGGACAGCTCGCACTTTATCAAAAGTGCGGATTTAGAATAAGTGGTGTCGATAGAGACTTTTTCATAAGACATTATGAGGAAGAGATTTTTGAAAATGGAATACAGTGTGTTGATATGATTCGACTGTCACAGGATCTATGAAGGAATTGTATAGACAGGAGATGTTTTTAATAGAAAATGTTAACCTTTCTAGCGGAAAATTGTTATTAAGAGAGCTTGCTGAGAGCGATTGGAGCGATGTTCATCAATACGCTTCACAAGATATCGTAAGCGAATATCAAACCTGGGGTCCGAATACGGAAGAAGAATCCAAGAATTATGTCTTAAAAGGAATGGAAGATTCAAGCAGAAGACCGAGAACAAGATTCGTTTTGGCAATCATATATGAAGAGGTTATGGTCGGAGCAGTAGAGCTTAACATAAGAGATATCTCAAATAAAGTTGGTGAAATTTCCTATATTATAAGCCCGAACTATTGGGGGAATGGTATAGCTACAGAAGCTGGCAATCTATTAATAAATTTTGGATTTGAAGAAATAAAACTACATCGCATTTTTGCTACTTGTGATCCAAGAAATGTCGGCTCATCTAGAGTATTAGAAAAACTTGGATTGAAGAAAGAAGGTGTAATCCGAGAACATCCTTTAGCCAAGGATGGTTGGAGGGATTCTTTACTGTATAGTATTCTGGAACAGGAATGGGCAAAATGCATGGAGGATTCTAGTATAGAGTAAGGCCTTGTAAATGAATAAGTGTTGTAATAAACTGAAAATAGTAAATGTTCAATGTGGATGTTGAGTGAACGTTCGTTCAAGTATATAGGAGGGGAAGCAGATGAAAGCTATTGTCTTAAGAGAAGTCGGCGGTCCTGATAAAGTAAGTTATGAAGAGGTTGATGTTCCAAGTCCGAAAGCAAATGAAGTGTTGGTGCGACTCAAATATGCTGCACTAAATCGGAGAGATTTATTTATCACTTACGGTATGTACCCGGGTATGAATCTTCCGTCCATCTTAGGAGCAGACGGAGCAGGTGAGGTAGTTGAAGTTGGGGAAGGAGTCTCTAATATTAACATTGGAAGCTCGGTGATCATTAATCCAGCTTTGGAATGGGGAGAAAACAGGGCTTACTCTGGACCAGACCACCGGATAATAGGGATGCCTTCTGATGGTACATATGCTGAATATATAATTGTTCCGGCAGAAAATATCGCTCCAAAACCGGAATTTTTATCTTGGGAGGAAGCGGCCGCCCTTCCTTTGGCTGGGGTGACTGCTTTCCGTTCATTAATGTACAGAGGGAATCTCAACAAAGGAGAAACGGTTTTAATTCCGGGTATCGGGAGCGGTGTTGCACTGTTTGCCCTTCAAATTGCTGTTGCACATGGGGCAAATGTATATGTGACATCCAGCAGTGACGAGAAGCTTGTGAAGGCACAAGAGTTAGGTGCAAAAGGTGGGGTCAATTACCGAAACGAAAATTGGGCGAAAGAACTGAAACAAGAAATGGGTGGAGCAGATCTTGTTATTGACGGTGTTGGAGGAGATACGTTCAAAGATCTCATCTATCTATGTAACCCAGCAGGCCGAATTGTAAGTTTTGGAGCAACTAGAGGCCCGGTTAAAGAGTTGGTGCTTCCACATGTATTTTTCAAACAAATCGATATAAAAGGGACAACGATGGGTAGCCCTGAAGATTTTCAAGATATGGTCGATTTCTTTGAAGAACATAAAATTTCGCCATACGTTGATAAAACTTATTCGCTTAGTGAAGCTGCAGATGCCTTGAAGTATATGGAAGAAGGAAAAAATTTTGGGAAGATTACGTTGCAGATTGGATAATTCTGAGTAAAGCTGCCAGTGAGCTACTATCTGGCAGCTTAATTTTTACTGGTGAAATTACCTCAAATGTTTATAAAAAATACATTTAATTTTAGGGGGAAGTAATGGAATTCTGGGATATTTATGATATGGATAGAATCAAACAGAATAGGGTTATTCGTCGCGGGGATGAATTTTCAGAAGGTGAATATCATGTCGTTGTGCGTCTGCATTTTTAATTCGGCAGGGGAAATGCTGATTCAACAAAGGCAGCCTTTTAAGGATAGCTGGCCAAATCAATGGGACTTATCTGTTGGAGGAAGTGCTGTGACAGGTGACAGTAGTCAAGAAGCCGCAGAGAGGGAGACAGAAGAGGAATTAGGGCTAAAAATAAACCTGAAAAATGTAAGGCCCCATCTTACAATTAATTTTGAAACAGGATTTGATGATATTTACTTAATTGAAAAAGAAGTTAACATAGAGAACTTAAAGCTGCAACAAGAAGAAGTACAATCAGTCAAATGGGCTTCGAAGGAAGAAATCCTTTCTATGATCAAGAAAAGAGAATTTATTCCGTATTATCCAAGCCTGATACATCTTTTGTTTGATATTCGCAAAAAGTATGGGAGTCATCAGAAAGTGTAATGTATTAAATACCTTTTAAAAGTGTTTTTACGTTCACTTTTTAATTACTTAATAATCGGGTATGACTAAATAGTAGTTAGCCAATAAAAGTAAAGACAGTTTAAGGAGTAGAACAAAAGCATGGCATATATACTATTGATTATTGGTTTTGGATTGTTGATAAAGGGTGCCGATCTCTTTGTAGACGGATCTTCTAATATTGCTAAATTGCTGCGGGTTCCGACTATGTTAATCGGGTTGACCATTGTAGCATTGGGGACAAGTTCACCCGAAGCGACTGTCAGTATTATAGCTGCATTGGAAGGAAGTGCAGATGTTTCACTGGGAAACGTGGTTGGAAGCAATATCTTTAATATTACCCTTGTTGTAGGTTTGGCAGCCTTTATCTACCCTTTGAAAGTTGAGAATGAGACGATTAGAAAGGAAATTCCTTTTACCTTACTTGCAAGTGTTGCATTGCTCATTCTAATGAGTGATATGGCACTGCAGGGAGCCAATATGAATTTGCTTACACGTAGTGACGGGCTTATATTTTTATTGTTCTTATCTATTTTTATGTACTATGTGATCGAAATTGGACTAAAAAATCGAAAAGATACAGCTGGAGATCCTATACCTGAAGACCTCAAATGGGGGAAAAATATACTGATCACTATATTAGGTTTAGCTGCAATCATATTTGGAGGAGATTTGGTCGTTGATAATGGTACAGAAATTGCCTACTCCCTTGGAATGAGTGAAACTCTGGTGGGGTTAACGATTATTGCGATTGGAACGTCTCTTCCTGAACTGGTCACTTCCGTTACTGCGGCGTTGAAACAAGAAAGCGAAATCGCACTTGGTAATATTGTTGGAAGTAATATCTTTAATATCTTATTTGTACTCGGCGCCTCTGCAACGATTTCTCCATTACAAGCAAACGATAAAATATTTATTGATGTTATACTTATGATAGTACTGACTGTCATATTATTGGCTTTCTCCAGGACCAGCTTCAGGGTTGGGAAGCGGGAAGGTTTAGTGCTTGTTGGTGCCTATCTGATTTACTTAGTTTATATCATCATACGGAATTAAAGTTAAAGAAATAAAATAAACAGTGAGTAGGTGACCAACATGATAGAAATTAAAACATCCTCATTAAGCGATGGAGAATTCAATCGAGGAGTATTCGCAACATGTGATATTAAAAAAGGAGAGTTATTACATGCAGCGCCCGTGATTTCCTATCCTAATGATCAGCATCAACATATTGAGAAGACGTTGTTAGCGGACTACGCATTTGAGTATGGAATCAATCATACGGCAATACTTCTTGGTTATGGAATGTTGTTCAATCATTCATATGAACCGAATGCGAATTATGAAATTGATTTCGAGGGGCATACATTCAACTTCTATGCTTTCACCGATATAAAAGCAGGAGATGAGATTCTGATCAATTATAATGGTGATGTTGATATCAAAGATGCATTATGGTTTAATGAAGACTAAATTTAATGAATGAAGTTAGAAATATGCGATTATCCTTCATGGATTTTCGCATATTTTTTCGTGTTAACACTGGTTAAAAAGTAATTCCTTTTTTTATTGATTATTACAAGTATATTTTTCAATAAATATTAAATAATATTAAACAAATACTTTACTTTATTTATTTTTATGTTAAAATTAAAGTAAATAATGAGGGGTGAAGAAAATGGATGCTAATAATGTGCCTGCCTGGATATTATCTTTGGAAGAAGAAGACGTAGAGTTCGTGAAAAACTTTGTGCTTAATTCAGGTTCTCTGAAAGAAATCGCAAAAATTTATGAGGTCTCTTATCCAACCGTGAGGATAAGATTAGATCGACTCATTGAAAAGATAAAATTAAATGATGCAGCAGATAATGAAGAATTTATCAAGTTCATCAAACAGCTTTCCATTGACGATCGTATAAATCTTGAGGAAGCTAAATTGATAATTGAAAAATACAAGAAAGAAAGGAGTGGAAAGTAATGTTTGGCTTTGGTATATACGATGCACTCATCATTGCTGGGTTCTTGGGATTACAATTCTTTTTATCAGCTAGAAATAGTGCGTATTGGGGGGCTATCATTCCCGTTCTTTTCATTTCTTGGTTAACTTGGTTGCTAGTATCTGGTGAAATTAAAAGCATCCTAGCATATTTATTAATTTTATCCATAGGCTTTATTGTTCTTCTCCTCGAATGGTCGGAAGGTCGGAAAGCTCTTCGTAATAGAAGAGAAAAGGAATTGGCGAAGATGAGGTCATATGACATGAATTAATTCCTTCTAATATTTTACTTCATAAAAGGTTTGGAGATATTAACTCCAAACCTTTTTTTAGTGTGTTCTATTCACCGGCAATATATTTTGAAGAATTCCGTTCAAGCAGAATGGATGAAAAGTTTTAATGATAATTTTCTTCAATACTGAATATACATAAACACGGATGCTGAAGATAAAATGTACTTGACATAGTTGAGTTATGATAATAAACTAAGTTACATAAAGTAACAAGATAACGAAGGGAAAGAAAATATGACTAATTTTGAAGTTGGTATATACACTTTAGCTGATATGGGGCCTGATCCTTTAACAGGGAAAGCAATTTCAGCAAAACAACGAATGGATGAGATTGTTCAGGCCGCACAACTTGCTGATGAGGCAGGTCTTGATATTTTTGGCGTCGGTGAGCATCACCGATTGGATTATGTTGTTTCTTCTCCTGCAGTCGTATTAGCAGCGATAGCTCAAGTGACGAAACAAATCAAATTAACGAGCACCACAATTGTGTTAAGTACACTTGATCCAGTCCGCTTATTCGAAGATTTTGCTTCATTGGATATCTTGTCAGGAGGGCGTGCTGAAATTCTTGCTGGTAGAGGTGCGTTTATCGAATCTTTCCCATTATTCGGTTATGATCTCAATGATTATAACGAACTTTTTGAAGAGCATATGAATCTACTTTTAAAAGCAAATAAAAATGAAGTGGTTTCGTGGAATGGTAAGTTCCGTCCATCCTTCCAGGAGGGTCAAATCGCTCCTCGTCCATTACAAGAACAGCTACCTATTTGGATTGGCGTTGGCGGGACACCTGATAGTGCTGCTAGGGCCGGAAGATTAGGAGTAGGTATGGCTCTAGCAATACTTGGAGGAGACCCGATGCGCTTTAAACCACTCGTTGATATCTATCACGAAGCGGGTGAGCAGGCAGGACATCATCCTGATATATTAAAAGTTGCAGTAACAGGACATACGTATGTTGGGGAAACGACAGAAAAAGCAAAAGAAGAATTTTACCCATACTATTCGAATTACTGGAATTATATAAGTAAACAACGCGGTTCCTATATGAGGATGAGTCGAGAAGATTTTGAAGCCGCAGCAGCTCCTTCAACTGCTTTATTTGTAGGAAGCTCAGACCAAGTGGTGGAGAAGATTCTCAAACAACATGAGCTATTTGGTCATACTCGATTTATTGCACAAGTGGACATCGGCGGACTGCCGTTTGATAAAGTCGCAAAGAATATTGAAAGAATAGCGACTGAAGTGATGCCTAAATTAAAAAAATATATTGGAGCTGAAAAAGCACGCTAATTTCTCCCCAGAAATTAGTGTGTTTTTTATTAACATTGTGATTGAATGGATGTAAGCGATAAATGTACTGGGGGAGTATGTGTATGGAGATGGATATTTTTATTGACTTTAAAAATTATTCGCGAGAGTCTTCAGTATTCAAGAGAACTGCAGCCCGGGCAATCATTTCGAAAGAGGAAAAGTATCTACTGCTCACAAGTAAGTTCGGTGATTGTAAATTTCCTGGTGGCGGTGTAGAAGAAGGGGAAACACTGATAGATACATTAATCCGGGAAGTCCGTGAAGAAACAGGATTTCAAATATTGACAGATTCAATCAGGAAGTATGGAGTTACATTGGAAAAAAGAAGAGGAAAACAAGCAGATGTGATGATAATGGATTCTCATTATTACTTTTGTAGGATTGGTCATGATGTGGTAGAAAAAATGCTTGATCCATATGAAGAGGAGTACGACTATCAGAACGAATGGATGCCACTGGAGGAAGCGTTAGTAAGGAATAAACAAAAAGTAGATTTGGACGCTTGTCCATGGATTGTTCGAGATATCGAAGTAATGGAGAGATTATTACAAAAGTAGAAAATAATTATCATTCCGTTTAGAAATTTCTTATCTGGGAATATAACCTACACGCACCACACTGAGTATATCTCAGTTAGATCAATCTAACAGGAGGTTATATCATGGCTAAGAAAGTTATCGGTATTTATGATACAGAAGCAGAAGTGATGGACGTCGTAAGTAAATTGGAGAATGCGGGATATGCACCTGAAGATATTACTTTGATTGCGAAAAATAGTGAACAGTCTTCCTGGTTATGGAACGAGACGAATTATGATACAACAACGACAGATGATTTATCATCTTATGGTAAAGAGGATTCTTTTTGGGAAAAAGTCAAAGACTTCTTTAAGGGTGACCTCACAGAAGATAATTACAATGAAGCCGGTGGATTTGTAGACCGTTTCACCGGTTATGGTCTGTCTGATACAGAAGCGGAAAAGTATAATGATGAAGTGCAACTCGGCAGGATTATTGTTCTTGCTCCAGATGATTATAATGAAACATTGAACACTACTGGTGTAACAAGTGACTTCAACTCAGATGTGGAGCGAAACACGGAGCGTAAGATGAAACTGCGTGAAGAAGAACTCGATATTGACAAACGGGAAGTATCCGCTGGAGAAGTGGAAGTTAAAAAAGAAGTGCACGAAGATATTCAGCAAGTTGATGTTCCAGTAACTCGGGAAGAGATTTACGTGGAAAGAAAACCTGTTAATGAAGAGGATCCATTTGATGCTGATCATCGAATGGAAGATGAAACAATTCGTGTTCCTCTTAAAGAAGAGGAAATTGAAGTTAGGAAACGGCCAATTGTAAGGGAAGAAGTAGAAATTGGTAAAAAGCGGGTGCAAGATACTGAAGAAGTTTTCGACTCAGTGAAACGTGAAGAACTAGATGTTGATATGGAAAATAGAAGGGACAAGTCCCAGCAATCCAGAGAGTTGGATACAGTTTTTATGGAAGATGAAGATCAACTTGAAAAACGCAACCGTCAATCTCAAAGAAATTGGCTCTTAGATGATGATGAAGATAATCGTCTGTAAATGATATTTAAAAAAGGGAGCAGCTGTATATTTTGCAGCTGCCCCTTTTTTAATTATCCGGTAATATCTCTTCTACTATAGCTAGTGAAGCCAAGTACAATTAGTATTATAGCTGTTATACTTAAGGCGATTACTGTTATCCAATCCATATTTTCCACTGGAATAGCTGGGATGTAACCAAAGGGGGATAAATTTTCAACCCAGTCGGGGAACTGAAGTAATCCGCCAAGGTAATTAATAATGAAAGAAGTTGCGATGTATAACCAAATCAGACTTGTAAATCGGGGTAGTACTCCAATTAAAAGAACTGCTAGACCAAGCATTACGAGTACTGCGGGGAAATATACTAAGGCAGCTCGATATATAATCACAAAGGAAAATCCTTCTTCCATCACCGCCTCTGCTGCCATCCATAATCCAGAGGCAGTTAAAGATAGCATGATGAAGGCATTGATTATTGCTACAAGTAGATAGCTGGCCATTAATTTCGTACGAGATACAGGAGTGGCGAGTACGTGCTCCGTTCGATTTTTCCGCTCTTCGCCAATTAATTTATTCATATTCATAACTGGTGGAATACAAGCTAAAATAGCCATAACAAGCATTAGCATCGGAATGAATTGTTCTGTTAATGTATAGCCTTCTTTTTCAATCAGCATCTTTTCAAGTAATTCATTACCTTGGAAAAAAGATTCTAAATCTCCCATGACGGACCCATAGGACATCCCAAGGACAAACAATCCAATTGCCCAGCTAATAGATGCAGTTCGTGTAATCCGAAGTACAAAACCGATAGGGTTTCCAAGAAACCTGGAAGCATGCTTCCTTCCATTGCGGGTCCCAATTAAAGCCGCACCACCATCACGGACGGCATTCAGATAATTTGCCAATAAAAATAAAACCATAGAAAATCCGAGGAGTAAAAGAATCGGCCACCAATTATTATTGGAATAGACTTCCGTACGAGTTACTAAACCTAATGGTGATAATAACGATAAAGATTCATTAGTAACATCTCCAACCGCGCGAATTAAATAAGCGAGAAGAAGAACGGCGATGGATAATCCTGTTGCACCACGCCCGCTTGCAACGATTTGGTTGAAGATTGCGGCCGTACCAGTGAAAAAAATTCCGGTTGCTCCAAGACTTGCTCCATACAATAATGAACCTTCCAAATCCATACTTTCCAATCCTAAAGCATATAGACCAGTAGCAGTTACGAACGCTAAAATAATGTTGACTATAACTAAAGTAATGAGGACTGCATTCAGATTCGCTAGCCTGCCGACAGGAAGGGCAAGGATTAATTCCGAAAGACCATCTTCTTCCTCAGCTCTTATATGACGGGTAACGATTAGTATACTCATCAATCCGACAACAATGGCTGTGAAAAGTAACATATTATGAGTCGTCATTGCACCAAGTGTATAATTTTCCACATCACCTGGACCGACCATCGCGGTCATCGCAGGATTGGCCATTGTTTCAGCCATCACATCCCGCTCGTCTTGTGTGGGAAACATATCATCCAACGCGACAGGAATCATCCATGTAAAAAAGGTGATTCCGATCAACCAAAGCGGTATCCGGATTTTATTCCTTTTTATCATGAAACGGATCAGCGTATTTGATTTTTCAAGCATTAGGATGCGCCCCCACATCAGTTGATTGTTTATTTTCATAATGTCGCATGAATAAATCTTCTAATGTCGGCGGAGCACTTTCCAACTTTTTGATGCCAAACTGGCTTATATGTCTGATTACGGAATCGATTTTGTCTGCATCAACTTGAAAACTGAGAGTAAGATCGTTCTGATTTAGTTCATAAACCCCAGAAAACGCTTGTAAATCAGTCACCCTCTGCTTCGTCTCTACAAGAAGATGTGTGCGAGTGAGATGCCTTAATTCATTTAGGGTTCCTGATTCAATAATTTTTCCTTGCCGAATAATACCTACCCGATCACAAAGCTTTTCGACCTCAGATAAAATATGGCTGGAAAGCAGTACTGTTTTACCGGCATCTTTTACCTCTTGCACATATTCCTGAAATACCTGTTCCATAAGTGGATCCAGTCCTGAAGTAGGTTCGTCAAAAATAAAAAGTTCAGCATCAGAAGCAAATGCCGCCACTAAGGCCACCTTTTGCCGGTTTCCTTTGGAATAGGTGCCACATTTTTTTGATGGATTAAGAGAAAATCTTTCTAATAATTCTTCTCGCTTCTTTGTCCGTTTTCCACCCCTGAGATCAGTGAATAAATCAATTACTTCACCACCAGTTAAATTTGGCCAGAGATTGACGTCCCCAGGTACATAGGCCAGTCGTTTATGAATCTCCACAGCGTCACGCCAAGCATCTTTACCAAAAATTTCTGCTTTACCTTCTGTCGCTTTCATAATTCCTAATAATATTCGGATCGTTGTCGATTTACCGGCACCGTTTGGACCGATGAAACCGTAAATTTCCCCCTTATTTAGTTCCATGTCCACACCATTTAATGCGGAAAATTTTCCAAAACGTTTACGAAGCTTCTCGACTTTAATTATAGACATGAGCTTCCTCTCCTCTTTGACAATATAGTTTTGAAATATTTTATCTCTTATAGTTCATAATATATAAAAATAAACGTGGATGCAATAGTTTTGAACTAAATTGATTGTTATATTTCAAAAATTTTATTAAACTATGGTTGAGGTGAATAGGGATGAACGGCTTTGAACGAAGAAAAGAATTGAAGAAAAATAATATTTTAGAGGCTGCTTTATCGTTGTTTCTTAAACATGGTTTCCACAAAGTATCTATTGCGGAGATTGCTAAAGAAGCAGACGTATCACAGGTGACGATATACAATTACTTCGAGAGTAAAGATAATTTAATCCAGAAGGTAATCATCTATTATGTAAATAAAATTTGGAATGAGTATGAACAATTATTTAATAGTGATATGCCATTTCCGGAAAAGGTAAAAACAATTATTTTCGAGAAGGCATTGGTGGCAAATCAGATTAATGAAGAATTCTTTGAGCATTTTATGAAGGAATATATAAAGGAAGATAATTATATTATGGAGTTTTATAATGAGGTAGCTTTGCCGCGATTTCTTGAATTATTTGAAGATGGGAAGCAGCAAGGATATGTCGATCAAAGTGTTTCCGATGAAGCTATTTTATTATATATCCAGATGTTTGCTGATTATATGCGACGGGAAGGTATGGAAAAAACAGCTTTGCCGCTGACTGAAGATCTTACTAAGCTTTTCTTCTATGGATTATCTGGGAAAAGTGAGTAGTGGCTTGGCGGTATCCTCTCCATAGAATCTGGGTCAATCAGTTTTCACGTACTTGTCATATGTTATTAGATAGAACTTTTTAATAAAAGTCTTTAATTTCGAGAAAGATAAATTGAAGCAAATTATAAATTTCACTATACTAAAGTATGTACGTGAAAGGAGATAATAAAATATGGCGCCATTAAAAGTTGAATCAAAAGCTTTTTCGCTATTAAAAGATAAAATAAAATTAATCAAGAAAGACGGTAAGGCCATATATTTAGTCGGACCGATCCAGCTTCCGGTCAATTTATATGGGGAAACAGTCGTGTTTCAATGGTATTGCTGGTTGAATTATGACGAGGTTACCGAGGATTATGAAAAAATCATCGACAATCTTGCATCTTCAAACCTTGCAGAATACCAGCAGTCGAGTGTGCTTGTCTATGGTGATTTTGAAAATGCCGATGATGCATTGATTCGTTTCCATTCCATTTGTCACACGGGTGATATTTTTGGGAGCAAGCGTTGTGACTGTGGATTCCAATTAAAAGAATCGATGAAGAAAATCAAGGAACATGGTGTTGGGGCATTATTCTACTTAGCAAACCACGAGGGGCGTGGCATCGGTTTATTTAGTAAAGCGATGGCTTATGTACTTCAGGAAAATGGTTTTGATACGGTTGAAGCGAATGAAAGTCTTGGTTTCGATAATGATTTACGTAACTATGATGATGCAATTGCTGTCCTTAAAACGTTAAGATTAAAACCAGTTACCTTGATTACAAATAATCCAAATAAATTGGAAGCATTAAAGACTTCAGGAATGGTCCTTGCCGGTAGAACCCCACTATGGGGCGATGTTTCGGAATACAACAAAAAGTATCTGGAAACGAAAATTGAAAAATCCGGGCATCTAGAATCGGAAGGAACATGCCCAAATGACTAATCATGAAGTTTATATGGATCTTGCATTAGATAATGCAAGGGCTATGAAAGGACAGACTGATCCTAATCCTCTTGTAGGATCAGTTATTGTGAACGATAACAGGATTGTAGGCGTAGGCACTCATTTAAAAGCAGGAGAGCCCCACGCAGAGATACATGCTTTAAGAATGGCTGGTGAATTGGCAAAGGGTGGGACGATTTATGTAACTCTTGAGCCTTGTTCCCATCATGGCAGAACCGGTCCTTGTGCGGAAGCGATAGTAAAAGCGGGAATTAAAAAAGCAGTCATCGCCACTTTGGATCCCAATCCATTAGTAGCAGGTAACGGTGTAAAAATACTAAAGGATGCTGGCATAGAGGTCATTACTGGAGTAAGGCAAGCTGAAGCGTGGAAAATGAATGAAGTCTTCAATAAATTTATTGTAGAGAAGAAACCATTCATTACGCTGAAAGCTGGAATTACACTTGACGGTAAGGTGGCATCCCATAGTTATAACAGTAAATGGATCACCTCGGAGGAAGCAAGGCATGATGTCCATCATTTACGGAATGAAAATATGGCAATCCTGGTAGGCATTAATACTGCATTGAAAGATAACCCAGCACTCACCACTAGAATACCAAATGGTAGAAATCCAATTCGTGTCGTTTTAGACTCTACATTGAAGCTCCCTCTGGATTATCAACTCGTTACAGACAACGAAGCCGAAACCTGGATATTTACGAGCAGGAGATTCGATGAACAAAAAAAACAACAATTAGAAGAAATCGGTATCAAAGTTTTTGTAACGAAAAGTCAGGAACATGTTGATCCGGTTGAAGTTGTAGAGGTATTGGGAGAGAATGGCGTTTCTTCTTTAATTATTGAAGGTGGGGGCAATGTAAATGCTTCGTTCCTGGAGCATAAGTTGATTGATAAAGTCGTCCTCTATATTGCGCCAAAGCTTATCGGTGGTAAGGATGCACCGACATTTCTTGAAGGCGCAGGAATTGAGCTGATGAAGGATGCAATTGAATTAACTGACACTCAAATGTTGCCTGTCGGAAAAGATTTTAAATTTATAGGTTACCCGAAATATAATGAACCGAGGGATGCTTCATGAAGTTTGGTTTTGATATAGATGACACATTGATAAATTTGCGGGAACATGCTTTTAAAATTTATAAGAAGAAACTGAAGAAAGATCTGTCATCGGATATATTCCATGCCTTAAAACGGGTGGAAATCCATGAACCATTTGGATTGACGGATGAAGAAGGAAAAGCCATGTGGGTAAGCTCATTGGAAGAGATCTATTATACGGATTGTCCAGCGTATCCAGGTGCTGTTGAGACGTTGCTTGAATTGGAAAAGGAAGGTCATGAGATTTATTATATTACAGCAAGACCCAAGGTACATGGAATACGAAGCAGGGAATGGATGAAACAACAAGGTTTCCCGGTAAAAGATGAAAACTTTTTCTATGGTATGCAGGATCATGAAAAGATAAAAATAATCGAGACATTGGATTTGGACTATTATATTGATGACAAACCAGCTGTCTTAAACACACTTACACATACCTCTACCCATTTGATGATTATGGATCAATCATATAATCGAGAATCAGCGATTGAACGGTTAGAAAACTGGTATGATTTTCGATCGTTAATATCGATGAAAGAGAACACACGATGATTTGGATCGTGTGTTTTTTTCTTGATTAGCGAAGTATATTTCCATTTCAACTGAAAAAATGAGTGAAATAGTAATTACATCCTAAATGCCTAGTTTATTTTGATATAATAGAATGAGTTATAATGCTTTAGTTATAGTATAATAGTTTTGTATAGGTGACAGGGGGCCACATGATGTTATTTAGACAGCGTAGAAAAGTAATAGAATCCATTTTTCAAACACATTATCCGGAAGTTAAATTAGAGATTGAGCGAGACATTCCGTTAGACCACCAAATCAAGATGATTGGACTTACACTAGAAGACCTGCAGATTCTTCGTGCGTTACAGCCATATATAAATGATAAAATACATACGATTATTAATCAGTTCTATGATAATTTGGGAAAAGAATCTTCCCTCATTCATATAATAAACAAGCATAGTTCTATTGAACGATTGAAAAAAACGTTAAGACGTCATATCGTTGAAATGTTCTCAGGCGAGATTGATCCCTCTTACGTTGAAAAAAGACGGATTATTGCGCATGTTCATGTGCGAATTGGTTTAGAAGCAAAATGGTATGTAGCTGCTTTCCACGATATTTTATCTTCCTTTATTGATGTAATTGTAGAACAAATATCAGAACGGGAAGATGCACTTAGAGCAATAAGGGCCGTTACTAAAATTATAAATCTGGAAGAGCAGTTAGTATTGGAAGCTTATGAGGACGAAACAAAGCGGATCAAACGTGAAGCGAATGAAACAAAAGACGGTTTCCGGATGAACATTGTGAATACATCAGAGAATTTGGCAGCGATTTCCCAAGAGACGAATGCAGCTGTAGAAAAGTTGATTGACCATTCTGATGAGATTGTTGCATTGGCATCTAGAGGCTCAAAACTGTCTCAAACAGCAAAAGACAAAGCCGAGTCAGGCAAGCAAGAAATGAATCGACTTGCTTCGAAAATGAGCATGATTAACAAGTCGGTTGAAGGTATGAGTGTGGATGCGAAAGAATTAGTGACAATTATGCAACGGATGCAAGAGATAATTGATATTGTATCAGGAGTCGCAGAACAGACTAATTTATTATCTCTGAATGCCAGTATAGAAGCGGCAAGAGCTGGTGAAGCAGGCCGTGGATTTGCAGTTGTTGCTGAGGAAGTGAGAAAGCTCTCCGATCAAACGAAAGATGCAGTTGTAAACGTCGCATCATTAATTAAAACGACAAATGAACAGGTTAAACAATTAACGAATACTTTAGAAGATATTCACCAAGATGTTCAAATCGGCAATGGTTATTCTCAAGAAACAGAAGCGCATTTTGGGGAAATAGTCGAAACTATGAATGATAACGATAATGAAAACAATAAATTGGTAGAAGAAATCGAAGCGTTTGTTGAACGTATCAATGCACTGGGGAAAGCGTTTGAAGAAGTCGCAGCATCTGCAGATGGTTTAAACATGTTAACAAACGAATTAGAAGAAAATAATTAATTGTTGGAGTCCAAATCTTGTTTGGGCTCCTTTTCTATAGGAGGGGATATACGTAATTATGGAAGGGAAATTAATATCAAGCCAATGTTGCGGTAATTTTCCTAAACCAAAACTTAAAACTTTACAATCCCATTCCTATCATATATATTCATAATTAAAGAAATTTACAGATATTTGCTTTACGGGAGGGAGAAGTTGGTGAAGGAAACGTATCAAGAACTTATGCGTAAAAAGAAACGATTTATTATTGTAGCGATTATTTTTGCATTTCTTTTCTATTTCATGCTTCCTATATCCCTCTCCCTTTTCCCCGAAAAAATGAATCAAACCAGTTTTATTCCTGGCGTGTCATGGGCTTGGGTTTATGCATTCCTACAGTTCATAATGATTTGGCTGCTCGGCTTTATTTATCATCAAAAGTCGAAGAAATTAGATGAAGTGATCGAGCAAATGATACAGGAGGAGTAACGGTGAATCTTACATACTTCTTATTTTTTATTTGTATTGTCATATGCACGTTGATTATTACCTATTGGGCAGCTATGCGAAGTGTGACTACGAATATATATTATACGGCAGCAGGCAGTTTAACCGGCTTCCAGAATGGAATGGCTATTGCGGGTGACTTTATTAGCGCTGCTTCATTTTTAGGTATTGTTGGAACAATTGCACTCAGTGGTTATGATGGTTTTTTATATTCTATTGGTTTTTTAGTGTCTTATTTAGTCGTCCTCTTTTTGGTTGCTGAGCCTGTTCATCGACTTGGCAAGTATTCACTGGGAGATGTGATCTGTTCGCGGTTTCCAGGTAACACCATGCGTTTGATCATGGCGATCGGTGCGTTTTCAATTTCAATATTTTATATGATTCCGCAGCTGGTGGCATCTGGATTTTTATTAAGATTATTGCTTGATATCGATTATTCGATATCTGTTTTCGTCATTGGAAGTTTAATGACTATATACGTCATGTTCGGGGGTATGATTGCAACATCTTGGGTGCAAATTGTAAAGACAATCGTATTAATGTCAGGCACATTCTTGCTTTCATTAATTGTGCTCTCAAATTATAACTGGAACGTTGCTGCGATTGTTACGGATGTGAAAGAAAACTCGCCACTTGGAGAATATTTTTTTCATGCGGGGCATTTGTTTGAAAGCCCGCTTGAATTATTGTCACTTCAGTTGGCTTTGGTATTAGGTACTGCAGGTCTTCCTCATATATTAATCCGTTTATTTACAGTGAAGAATACATTTGAGGTGCGGCGTTCTTTATTAAGCGCGACATGGATTATTGGAATATTTTATGTTATGACATTAATACTTGGATTGGGAACGATAGCGTTTATTGGGTATGAGACATTAATTTCAGCGGATCCTACTGGGAATTTAGCGGCACCTTTACTAGCTCGGGCGGTAGGGGGAGATTTTCTATTGGCATTCATTTCCGCAGTAGCTTTTACGACGATTGTGGCAGTAGTTGCAGGATTAGTGATTTCAGCAACGACAGCTTTTTCTTATGATATTTATCATCATATGATTAAACGTGGGAAATCAACGGAAAGGGAGCAACTGCTTGCTGCTCGTTGGACAGCCTTGGTAGTCGGTATACTCTCTACGATTTTTGCTTTAAGACTGGAAACGATGAATGTTACTTTCCTTGTTTCCATGACATTCATCGTTGCAGCTTCAAGCATTTTTCCTATTTTGGTACTTACAATTTATTGGAAACGTTTTAATCGCCTTGGAGTGATATCCGGGATGTTAAGTGGTTTGTTTGCATCGATGCTCCTACTATTAATCGGTCCCCATATTATGCATCCGGAGGGTCTGATTCAACGTGAAGCCATTATCTCTTTATATAATCCGGGAATTATTGCAATTCCAATCGGGTTTATCGGAGCAGTTCTTGGCACGCTATTATCACGAAGACAGTCTGCGTCGGAAATATCTTATGAAGATTTTTATAAACAGGCTCAAACAGGGGTCCAGTCGAGGAGTGATGCATCATGAAAGACTTGACACTCATCTTATTTGAACGGATAGGTCTTCTGCTTGTCATCGCCTTTGTATTGACTCGAACACCTGGATTCAAGAAACTGCTTGATCGTAAATTTAATAAAGGTATGTCGATTGTTCATGCTATCGTATTTGGTGCTTTTGCTATTGCTAGTACGACAACAGGGATTCTGATAGCTGATGGGACCGTACTAAATGTCGACTTTATCGTCTTACCAGTGGAAGATGATCAGTTGATCGTCAGTATGAGTTTGGTGGCGGTTGTAATTGCAGGCTTGTTAGGGGGGCCATTTGTTGGATTCGGTGCGGGTTTGATAGCCGGTATCCATCTTATGTTCCTAGGCGGTGTCGGTTGGTTGGCGAATGGGTTTGTTAATCCATTGACTGGATTATTGGCGGGATTGACGGCGCGATTTTTCTCTAATGAACGGGTCATCTCTCCTTTAAAGGCTTTATTTATTGGAGTGTTTCCGCCAGTTTTACAGATGCAGTTATTGCTGATTTTTTATACAGATGCATTAGATATTGTAGAGATTGTCGATTGGATCGGCCTTCCGCTTGTGTTATCAAACAGCTTAGCAATCGCCATATTTACAGCAATGGTAGGAATTGTACTGAAGGAGCAGGAAAATGAGGCAGCAATTGCTACAAAGCAAGCATTGACAATAGCAGAAGAAGCGATTCCTTATTTAAAAAAGGATTTCAGTGGTGATATGGCAGAAGGAATTGCGGAATTATTATATGAACGGCTGGAGCTGGCCGCAGTCAGTGTTACAAATAATAAGGAAGTACTTGCTTACAAGGGTATTGGCAGGCATCACTTAATTGGTGAACCCATTCGATCTTCGGTTGCTCAGGAAGCCATTCGGACCAAGGTAATGCAAGTTACATATAAGAAGGAAGAAGTGGAATGTAAAGAAAAAAATTGTCCGTTTCAAGCAGCGATTATGATACCAATTACACAAGGAACGGAGCATACAGGTTTAATTATATTTTATTTTCGAAAGCCAGAACATATTTCCCCAGTGGAATTGACGATGGCAGAAGGTTTGGGGAAGTTTATTTCCAACCAATTGACCATGCTGCATGCAGAGAAATTAAAGATGCATATGCGGGATACGGAATTACGTAATTTACAGGCACAAATCAATCCACACTTTCTTTTTAATACGTTGCAGCTAATCGCGACATTATTTCGGGAAAATGCAGAAACGGCTCGCCATCTGACACTAAAACTTGCGAGCTTTATGCGGTTCAACCTTCGGCTTGTCTCCAAGTCACTTGTTGAGCTTGAGAAGGAATGTGAGCATGTAGAAGCGTATACATCGATTATTCAAGCTCGGTTTATGGATAGATTGAGGATAAATATTAATAAACCTGATGATCTTTCCAATATATATATCCCGCCTTCAACGATTCAACCACTGGTGGAGAATTGTATTAACCATGGTCTGCATCATAAATCAAAAGGTGGAAAGATTGAAATAGATATATCATTGGAAGAAACAGACGTGTTTATTTTAGTTCGGGATAACGGTAATGGATTTCCAGAGCATGTTTTACAATTTGCAGGTGAACAACCACTATCAGAAGGAAAAAGTGGTGGGATCGGTATCTATAATGTCAATCAACGACTTGTCAGCTTATTAGGGGAATCCTCCAAGCTTTCAATACGTAATCTGCCACAGGGAGGTAGTGAGGTGTATTTCCGGATTCCGAAAAGTCATCACTTGGAGAGGAAGGTGATATTATGATTATTCGAGCGATGATTGCGGAAGATGAAGCAATGGCGAGAAAAGAGCTGATGTATCTCTTGCAAGACGAGGAAGATATATTATTATCTCCCCATGCAGAATCTGGGGAAGAACTCATCGAACAATATCGTCTACATAAGCCAGATGTCATCTTTCTTGATGTTGAAATGCCAGGTATGTCAGGTGTTGAAGCAGCTAAAGCCATTACTGAAATGAAAGAAGAAAGTCCATTGTTTATTTTTACTACGGCTTATGATGAGTATGCGATGGATGCTTTTGATATTGAAGCAATTGACTATTTACTGAAGCCTTATGAGGAAGCAAATTTTAAAAGGGCAATATCCAGACTACGTAAAGCGATCTCCTCGAAAGGAAGCAAACATGCAGTGAATGAACAGCAGCCGGCAACTGATAAGTTGCTGATTGATGATGGAGAACGGATGGTGGTACTTTCACCAGATTCGATTTATTATGCTGTACCTCATAAAAAGCAATTGGAGATCCATACAGAGGATAAGGTGATACTAAGTAAAATGACATTACAGGATTTAGAAGATAAGTTGAAAAATCATTCGTTTTTTAGGACTCATCGAAGTTATCTAGTCAATCTAAATCATATTTTAGAAATTACTCCATGGTTCAATGGAACGAGTAATGTGACATTGAAAGATAAAGATCAAACGAAAATACCAGTTAGCCGTGCGGCAAGTAAAATATTAATAAAAAAGTTCAAAATATAACCACTAATCTGTATGGTGTAACCATTCAATCCTGAAATCCAACCGTTCACGAAAAAAACGCTACAAACTTCCTTTGAATTATTATACTGCCAGTAAGCGCTTTCAATGAGGGGAGGTCTATCGGAAGGTAGTAAAGCATACGGGTAGCGGCGATTCGGGAATTTATAATCTCAGGAGAATGGAGAGGGTGGCTAATATGAATACACAGCCAATTACGGTTGAAAAAGATAATAAGGAATCTATTGATTTCGTTAAGGTAGAAGAAAGTAAGGAATTCAAATCCTTTATGAAGAGTAAGAAAAAGTTTATAGTTCCTTGGACGATTTTCTTTCTGATTTTTTACTTTACGCTTCCAATTCTCACTTCATATACAACGTTTCTTAATTCATCATTTTTCGGTGATATATCATGGGTGTGGGTGTTTGCAATTGCCCAATTCGTCATGACATGGGTATTGTGTACACTATACGTCCGAAAAGCGAACCGATTTGATGAGATGGCAGAGGATATTATCGATGAACAGATAAAGGGAGGTAATAGTTGATGGATGCAACAGTTATTATTCTTTTCTTAGCTATCGTCATACTAACCCTTGTCATCACCTATTACGCAGCTAAACGTACGAAAAGTACCGGAGATTTTTATACAGCCGGTGGTGGATTAACCGGCTGGCAAAATGGTTTAGCGATTGCCGGAGATTATCTATCTGCTGCATCGTTCCTCGGAATTGCCGGAATGATTGCACTGAATGGTTTTGATGGATTTTTTTATAGTATCGGATTTCTGATCGCTTATTTGGTTGTCTTATTCTTGGTAGCGGAGCCGCTACGGAATCTTGGGAAATATACTATTGCCGATATGATTAATTCCCGTTTTGATGCGAAAAAAATTAGAGGGGCCGCGGCACTAAGTACAATCACGATTGTCTTATTCTACATGATTGCTCAACTTGTTGGTGCAGGTGCATTAATTCAATTGCTGTTTGGAATCGATTATTGGATTGCAGTATTGATCGTCGGAGTCATGATGACGATTTATGTATTATTTGGGGGAATGATTGCGACTAGTTGGGTGCAGATTACTAAAGCCGTTCTTCTTATGGCTGGGATGGTAGTCATATCTTTCCTCGTTTTAATGAAATTCAACTTTAATATTTCATCCATGTTTACAGCTGTTAAAACGGCGACAAATCATGGTGCTGACTATTTGAAGCCAGGAATTCTTTATACAGAGCCACTAGGCACGATATCATTAATGCTTGCTCTTGTTCTTGGTACAGCGGGATTACCACATATCCTTATGCGTTTCTTCACCGTTAAAGATGCAAAAACTGCAAGAAGCTCGGTGATTACTGCGACATGGACGATAGGACTTTTCTATATTTTAACGTTATTCTTAGGTTTTGGTGCAGCAGCATTCGTTGGGCAAAATTCGATTCTTGCTGCTAACCCAGGTGGAAACATGGCAGCACCGTTACTTGCACAGGCAATTGGGGGAGACATTCTATTCGCATTTATTTGTGCGGTAGCATTTGCAACCATTTTAGCAGTAGTGGCAGGTCTCGTTTTATCTGGTGCCTCCGCATTTGCTCATGATATTTATGGCCAGATCATTAAAAAAGGAAAAGCGACCGACCGTCAGCAAATGTTGGCAGCCCGCAATGCGTCGTTGGCTGTATCAGTCATTTCCATCCTTCTTGCACTAGGAGCACAGTATTTGAACGTAGCGTTTCTTGTGTCCTTAGCATTCTGTATAGCAGCGAGTGCTAACTTGCCAGTTATTCTCTATACGGTATATTGGAAGCGTTTCAATACAACTGGGGCCGTATCTGCACTTCTTACCGGATTATTGTCAGCACTCATCTTAGTCTCGATGAGTCCAAGCGTATTTTCACCAGTAGAGGGAGCGGCACTATTTGTTGGTGAACCGATTTTCCCTATTTCCAATCCGGCGATTGTTAGTGTACCTCTAGGGTTCCTAGCAGGTTATTTAGGAACCGTTTTATCTAAGGAATATGACCCGGTTCGATATGCAGAGGTTAAGGTAAGAGCGAATACAGGTTATAGGGGTCCAAGATAAACGAACTTTTATGCAGGAGATAGAAATAGAAACATAGAATATATTGTATATAGATAAATAGAGGAGGAAGATTTATGAGTCAAAAGGTGTTAGATGATTCAAAAAAGCTTAGATATCCACAACAACCACATGGTGGTGAGTTAGTGAATCAAGTGCTTGCAGGGGAAGAGCTTGAGGCGGCGCTTGAAAAGGCGAACCATTTACCAATGATTATGGTGGACTTGGAAGCCGTCATAACATTAGAAATGATTGCGACAGGGGTCTTATCGCCAAATAAAGGCTTTATGAATGAGGCTGATTATAAATCCGTTCTTACTGAAGGGCGATTAAGCAATGGGGTTGTTTGGCCAGTACCATTAAGCTTTGCACCGATTGGCGATAAAAATAAAGAGATTATCAAGTCTTTAAAAGTCGGTGATGAGATTGCGCTTGCCGATCATTCGAGGCAGCCAGTGGCCATTTTAACGATTGAAGATATTTTTGATTATGATAGAGAATTTCGGGCAGAACAATTATTTGGCACGACTGATCGTGATCATCCGGGAGTAGATTCGATTTACCGGAGAATGGGTGATACAGCACTCGGAGGAACGATTCATTTATTGCGCCGTGTCCATTGGGGCCCGTTCGAAAGTATTCGAATGGAGCCGAAAGAGACGTGGAAACTTTTCTATGAAGAGAAAAAGTTCAATTCCGTAGGTGGATTTATAACTGGGGCAAACCCACTCCATCGCGGTCATGAATATATCCACCGTAATGCACTGGAAGAATTGGATGGGCTATTTGTTCAGCCACTAGTGGAAATGGCAAAACGTGAGTATACCCGCCATGAATTCCGGATGCTTGCATACCGTAGTGTACTCGAGACATATTATCCAAAAGAAAGGACAATTCTTGCTCCACTTCGGGTAACGTATATATTTGCTGGTCCACGCGAAGCAGTACTTCACGCTCTGATTATGAAGAATTATGGATGTACTCATGCATTAATCGGAAGGGACCATGCAGGTATCGGTGATTACTACGATAAGTATGCAGCCCATAATATTTTTGATACGTTCAAACCAGAGGAGCTCGGCATAGACATTCGTTTATTCCATGAAGTATTTTATTGCACACGTTGCGATAGTCCGGCATCTGAATATACTTGCCCGCATGATGATAAGTATCGCATCAATATTTCTGGAACAGGTATCCGTGAGCTTCTACGATACGGTATACTTCCACCGAAAGAAATCGTACGTCCAGAGTCAGCGCGGATTGCAATGCAAGGTATCCAGCCTAAAGGTATTGATGAAAATCAGGTGGCGATTAATCCAGTTGGTAAAACGATTAAGAGTATCTTCCCGTTCTACTTGAAGAACGAACGCCTCGGCGGTGCGAAGCGGAAACAGGAGCTGGAGCCTGAGCAATTGACAATTGAAGACTTAATCGCAGTCACTCGTGACGTCAGGGAGAATGCTGATAGGGTGTACCGGGATATTTATAACGAATTCACTTATGTAACCGATGTCAATCGCTCAGCCCAAGATGATTGGGTGACAGAAGCAAGGGAAACGATCCATCGACATCAAGAAATGGTCGTCGAGAACCTGGAAGAGAAGGTGGAACAGGCGCCAGAAACTGCTTCTGATGAATTTATGTATCAAGATAAGCAAGAAGCTAAGAAAGAGTTGGACGTTGCCCGCAAGATATTTGAAGACCTGTCCACACCAATTCAAAAAGACCAGCTAGAGTACCGGACATGGAACACCCTGCCGTATGAGCGTTATCGCGGAAGTGATGAATAGTTATTGTGAAACTGCTTATGAGACAACTCTCATAGGCAGTTTTTCTTGGATGCTTTGTTTTATTGGGAAGATTAATTAGGTCAATAAATTAAGTGGAAAGGATATCAAAATTATCCTTTCCACCTTTTATTATGTCCGATCCCAGAAACGCTGTTGTGTGATTGCCGCAACAAAGTCCCGAGCAAAATTAGGGTTATTGTTTGCGAAGACGACTCCGGCTAAGTTGTTTCCAGGTGATGGTTGAATATATGATTGTCCGGTAGAGGCGACCCCTATTGGCTTGTAATGTGTATAAGCCACACGAATATAATCGGCGATATTCGCATTAAATCTATCTTGTGTTTTGGAAGTTCCCCCTACTACATAGAGAGTGTCCATGAGATAAGGGCTGGAAGTCAAGAATGTTTCGTCGACCCGGAGCTTTGTACCACCTGAACCTGTGACCGTTCCTAATGTTTGGCTTATAATTCGGATGACAGTTTGATTTCTTCTCAATTCATTTAGCACGTCATTTACTTCCTGATCATTAAATCCGTCTCCAATCAAAACTCCTACTTTTTGCATCCTCGCATACTTTGGAGTATTTGCCTGACTTAGAGAAGGATAACTTGTTGAGACAGGTACATTATCTCCGCTTGGTCTTCTTACACCGATATTATCAGCAATAATGGACGCCATTTCCCTATCCACATTCACAAGGAGATCGACATTCTTTTGACGGACAGACTCGGTTTTTACTTTTCCAAGCTGAAAACTGAAGGCTTCTATCGTATGTTGTTTCTCCACCGGAGTCAAACTGTTCCAGAATATTCTAGGCTGAGTAAAAAAGTCATTAAATGATGGGCTTCGTCCCCGGATGACATGGCCTTCCACACGTTTCGGATATTCTTTATAACCGCCCTCTTCTGGTGGAGTAACGTACGGTGTGTTGCCAGCTAAGGAGTTATTACGATAATTTATTTGGTCAACGTCAATCCGGTGACGCATAAATCCGCGACGGGTATTGTTATGAAATGGACAAAGTGGACGGTTTACTGGCAATTCATCGTAGTTCGCGCTTCCTAGACGGTGATGCTGTGTGTCACGATATGCAAACAACCTTCCTTGCAGGACGGGGTCATTAGAGAAACCTATTCCAGGAACAACATTCGCAGGATTGAATGCAACTTGTTCCAATTCGGCAAACTCATTATCCACATTACGATTTAATGTTAACTTTCCAATTTTTTGAACCGGTATCAATTCTTCCGGCCAAAACTTCGCAGGATCAAGAATATCAAAATCAAATTTAAACTCATCTTCCATTTCAAGCATTTGTACACCAAGCTCGTATTCCGGATAATACCCGAGGTCAATGGATAAACGGAGATCGCGACGGTGATAATCAGGGTCTAATCCACCAATCTTTAGAGCCTCATCATTAAGCAAGGAATGAACGCCATCAACCGGCTTCCAAACAAAACCTTACGAAAGTTCCTTTGCCTTGGTCATTCATGAATATATACGTATTAATCGACCAAGACTCCATCTCACGATAACTTCTAAGAACACCACGGTCTGACATAATCCAGGTCACCATATGGATGGACTCCGGATTACTTGCTACAAAGTCCCAGAACCTGTCATGGGCACCGGTGGCGGTAGGAATTCCTTCATCCTGCTTATTTTGATATGCATGCATCACATCAGGGAATTTCATTGGATCTTGTATGATTAATACCGGCATGGCAATCGTTGTTAAGTCATAATTCCCTTCCTCTGTGTAAAATTTGACCCCTTTACAGCGTAAATCTCTTGCCGTATCATAAGAACCTTTTGGACCTTGAACCGTTGAGAAGCGGACAATCGTCGGAGTCTTCTTTCCAGCTTCTTGTAAGAAACCTGCCTCTGTCACATGACTCATTGATTGATAACACTCAAACTCACCGTACGCTCCATATCCTCTTGCATGCACCACTCTCTCAGGAATCTCTTCCCGATTGAAATGCCCCATTTTCTCTTGAAAATAAAAATCCTCGGTCAGTTGCGGTCCACGTACCCCAGCCTTTAATGTTTCCGAATCATTGGATACCTTTAGGTTTTGCTTTGTAGTTAATGGATTTCCTGTATCTCGGATCCGGAAATGGTCCAGTTGTTGCTGCTTTGCATTTTCGGCTCTAGGCTGGTCTGTCTGTTTTTTATCTTTTGAAGACTTATCATCCATAGCATACCCACCTTTTTCAATTAATCACCCAATGTTATAGCTATGAATGATAACCTCTGTCTAGAACTAAATTTGCACAATTCAAATAGGCATTCATATAGTATAGCGCGACATCATCTTAAGGGGTTGAAGGTATGGGTGAATTCTTAATAAAGAACAACTTACAAGCACAAGGTTTTCCAGTGATTGAGTCTGATCTTGTCTTTATAAAAGACATATTATTGACGGTACAGAAAGCAGAGCAACCTTTGGCAAATGCTCCGTATTTAAATATGGAAGTTCCCATTACAGTTGTAGATAAGGAGCTATTGAAATGAACGATCTTTCTTTAATGACAGCTAGAGAACTGGGGAAATATATCAAAGGAAAACAGCTTTCGCCAGTAGAACTGACAAAACATATGTTACAGCGTATCAGGCAAATGGACGGGACACTTAGGACATACATTACACCACTGGAGGAATTGGCTATAATTCAGGCAAAGGACGCGGAAAATAAAATTATGAAAGGAGAATATTTAGGACCATTACATGGTATTGGTGTTGGAATAAAGGACAATAAATTTACGAAGGGTATTAGAACGACGGATGGGTCAAAACTTTTTGCAGATTTTTTTCCTAGTGAATCGGCAACTGTCGTGAACAAATTGTTACATGGCGGTGTCATTATGCTCGGTAAACAGAATATGCATGAGCTTGCTGCGGGCTCTACTGGAACTAATCCTTTTTTTGGAACCACTCGTAATCCTTGGAATCTCGAATATATGCCAGGAGGTTCAAGTGGGGGAGGGACAGCTTCTTTAGCAGCTGGGCTGGCTACACTTGCAACAGGCAGTGATACATTCGGGTCCATTCGTTTACCAGCGTCAATGTGCGGGGTGTACGGTTTAAAACCCACTTATGGACTAGTCAGTACCTTTAGAGTTTTCCCTTCCGCATGGTCATTGGACACGGTTGGACCAATGGCGCGATCGGTTGGCGATTTGGCAATTATGCTACAAGTTATGGCAGGATATGACCCGAACGATCCAGCAATTTTACGTGTTCCACTACCTAATTATTCAGAGGCAATCCATAATGATATAAAAGGAATCAAAATTGGGATTCCCACCTACTATGTTAAGGGATTAGATGAGGATATAGCAATGTTGTTTCGAAGGGCAGTCGTCCAGTTACAGTATCTAGGTGCAGAGGTAAAAGAACTGGAGATTCCCGAACTGGAGATGTCCACATTTTCTGGATATTTGACTGTAGGCAGTGAGGCGGCTGCCTTTCACAACGAATGGTTAAAAACACACCCGGAAGATTATTCTCCAGATATTCGTTCATTTTTTTTGGCTGGATCATTAATGGAAGGAAGAAAATATGTTCAAGCACAACAGGCAAGAAGAAGAATGGTTCAAGCATTTGAGAAGGCATTTCAAGAAGTGGATATGTTGCTCGGGCCAACGATACCTATTAAGACTCCAAAATTTCAAGCAAACTGGGTGAAGCAAAATTTAGATGTTGTAAAGCGAACACTGCCATTTACTGTACCGGTTAATTTAACAGGCGTTCCAGCCTTAGCCGTACCTATGGGAATAGATAGCAACGGACTTCCAGCAGGTATGCAATTTATAGGCAGGCATTTATCTGAACAACAATTACTGCAAGTAGGAAATGCATGGGAACAACTGAATCCACTTCAATTTAAATTAAGAGCAGAAACTGATAATAAAACATTATAAGAATTTTTGAGTGATTTTTGTCAAACGGGATACACTATTCTTCGAGGGGAAAATTTTGCGGACAAGATTTTTCCTAACAATAATCGCTAAGTTATGATATATAAACCTGGATAAGCAGTTTAGCAATAAATTGCTTATCCAGGTTTTATTTTGCTTTATGTAAAAAAACGGCGAGAATAAAAATATTCTCACCGTTTTATCTCTATATATTACCAGCTAGCTTTCTTCAAGCCAGGAAGTTGTCCTTTATATGCATATTCACGAAGGCAGATACGACACAATTCAAATTTACGTAGTACACTGTGTGGTCTGCCGCACTGTTTGCAACGGCTATATTCGCGAACTGCAAATTTCTGTGGCTTTTGTTGTTTTACCACTAATGCTTTTTTTGCCATGCGGCATCCTCCTTCTATATAAATATAGAAGAATATTATATCATAACTCTCTCTAGAACGGAACATCCAATATATGGCAATTGCGTTACGGTTTTAAAACTACTTTTATACAATTATCCAGCTTAGCATCGAAAATTTCATATCCATATGCTGCTTCTTCCAAAGGTAGCGGATGGGTAATGATATCACTTAAATCAACCTTGCCATCAGCAATGAGTTTATATAGATGGGGCATGTAATGAATGACGGGTGCTTGACCTGTTCTTAGATTTACGTTGCGCTGAAAGATATCGCCTAATGGGAAGGCGTTGTATCTAGCTGCATAGGCACCAGTAACCTGGATATTGCCGCCTTTTCTAACCGCTTGACTTGCGATAACTAGTGCGCCCATCGAACCACCATGAAGCCTGAGTCCGGTGGCAAGAAATTCGAGGTCACTCATTTTTCCATCCATACCAACACAATCAATGACCACGTCAGCTCCACCTTTAGTGATTTCATGTAAATGGGAACCTACATTTTCATGGTCTTCAAAATTAATTATTTCTACGTTATTCGTCCGCTTCGCATGTTCTAATCGGTATCCAACATAATCTACAGCGATTACTCTTTTTGCACCTTTTAACCAGGCAAACTTTTGTGCCAGTAAACCAACGGGTCCCGCACCAAGAATAACGACTGTGTCTCCTTCTTTCATCCCGGAGTTGTCCACACTCCAATAAGCGGTCGTACCTGCATCAGATAGTAAGAGTAGATTATCATCATCCACTTCACTATCATCGGGAACTTTAAAAGCAGTGAAATTTGCATATGGAACTCTTAAGTACTCTGCTTGTGCACCTGGATAGCCACCAGCTGTCCCGCTGTAACCGAAATATGCACCCATTTCGCCATTATCGTTAGAGTTATCACATTGGCTTTCCAGTTCATGTATGCAGTACCAGCATTCGCCACAACTTATATTGAAGGGAATAACGACCCGATCTCCCTTTTTAACATTTTTAACTTCTGGGCTCGCTTCTTCCACTATGCCCATCGGTTCATGGCCAATAATATAATCTTCCTGAAGGTTTGGTATCATTCCATGAATAAGATGCAGGTCGGAACCGCAAATCGCAGTACTTGTAAGGCGGACGATGATATCATCTGGCTTCTGAATTCTGGGAGCTTCTACATTTTTGACTACTACATTTTTAACTCCTTGATAGGTGACTGCTTTCATCATTTGACTCCTTTCTTACGTTTATTTTGGTGGTGTAGGGAACAGTCCTTTTCGGTTGTTGTTGTCTGGGAAAAGGTTCAATGCAGCTATTTCTATTGCATTCTGAGCTGATTTCAAGTCTAGTATTTGTTGTTCATCCAAGTCATACGGATGAAACCATTTTTTATCGGCCATGAGCTGAATCACTTCAGTTTGGAAATCAATCATAGCTTCCATTTGGTGGTGGAGTGTAGTTCTGAGTTCCGGACTCGTAGTTTCCGTTAAGGCAACGGAATAATTGCGGATTGCTTCTTTCACGGTCAGCAATAAATCTAGTGCGATCGCAGAATCAATCTTTTCGGGCATTCCCACGGCGTTAATTGGATCTAAATAATCATTCATGGTTGTCACCTCACTCCGGACTTTTCTCAGGATATAATCGTTTCAATTCTTTCATATCCATAATCGATGTCTCTACATTTTTTTGCATTAATTTGCGCAATTCCTGGTCAAAGACTACTCCCTGCATCAGCTTGGACTTGAGTAATCCTATAGTCCTCAAGTTCAAAAGTTCATGAGTATCGACAGTTTCATGGTAAGCCAAGTGATCTTTCTCCATATGCATAACCTCCTGATTTAAGTAATCCTACTTTTCCACGAAAATTCCATCCTATACATATTGAATAGGGTTCCTGAAGGCGTTGCTAGATTATGCGATAAAAGAAATTGAATAGTAATGGAGGATATCGCAAAAGCTATGAAAAATGTTTGATTAGAGGTGAAGTCATGAAGAAGAAATTAGCTCTCCATGAAAGAATGGAACTGCAGGAAGTCTTGGCTTTAAAAAATCTAAGTCTAACAAAAGCTGCAGTTATGCAGGGATTAGTGGGATGTGAAGAGCTCAAAAACATTCTTACGATGGAAGTGTCGGCAGGAAAGCAGCATGTCGACCAAATTAATGAATTATTAAAGAGTAGGGAGGTGGTCATGTGACGAATATGCTCCAAAAAATTGCAGGTATGAGCGGAATGACAGATCAAGTAATTGCTCTCGATTTTCTGATTTCATCCAAAGCAGCGGTTAGAAATTTGACCTTTGCTTTAACGGAATCTGTAACCCCTGAGGTACGTACATTGCTCCGTGGTCAATTAAATGATGCTATCCAAACCCATAAGCAAATCAGTCAATACATGATAAAGAAAGGCTACTACCATCCTAGAGATTTCGATAAACAGTTGAAAGTGGAATTAAAGGCATCGAAAGCAGCTTTGAAGTTAGCGAAATAGCAATAGCTCAGTTTTTACTCACAGGCTTGGAATAAAAGGAGGTTTCAACTTGAACAAACACTTGAGAGCATTTTTGATTAAGTTCGTCGGTGCCGTGGCTATATTATATTTGATTTTAGGATTCAGTTTTGGTATGACATTTACGCAAGTGTTGGTTTTATCGATTATCTTAGGGGCGTTGGCATATTTGCTTGGTGATTTATTTATCCTGCCAAAGACAAATAATACAATAGGAACGATTGCAGACTTCGGGCTTGCTTGGGCCGTAATTTACTTGTATATAGAAAATATGACTGCGATTGATAATACCTTTACGGCTTCTTTATTAGCAGCCATCGGTGTAACTTTTTTTGAAATATTTTTCCATCGATATGTGGAGGCCAATGTGTTTCCTGATCAGGAGGAACAAAAATACAAAAGAGGGTTTAACTATCAAACGGAAATTGCAGAGGATTTCGATACGAATCAAATTCATAACAAGAATAAACGAAATCAGTAATAGATTAAGAAAAAAGGAAATTCGCAGGTTGCGTTTTTCCTTTTTATTTTTTGGTTGAAAAGTGCATGGTTTATGATATAATATTCTAATGCAGAAATTATAAAAACATAACCTCTTACTAATAGGGAAACGAATAGTGGAATATGCTAATGTTGATGTGGGCTGTCGCGGAAGATCGTGGTTTTACGAACTTTTGGGCGGTCTTTTTTGCTGGAAAAGAACTGCTTATAAATTAGGAGAACGAAATAATCGTAAAGGAGAAACGATTACCATTGAGTGTAAAAACAAATAAATATCAGGAACAGTCACTGTTCAGTATTACATGGCCGCTCTTTATTGAAATTTCTCTACATATGAGTGTAGGGATTATTGCTACTTTGATTTTGAGTGGGTATTCCGATAATGCGGTTGCTGGGGTTGGTGTAGCCAACCAAATTATGAACATATTTATTCTTATTTTTAACGTTACTGCAATTGGTGCAACGATTTTAATTGGGCAGAACCTTGGAGCCGATAATATTAAGGTGGCCCGAAATTATGCAAGATCTGCATTTGGGTTGAATTTCTGGATTGGTATTGCGATGACCATTGTTGTAATTTTATTCGGTGGTATATTTTTAAACTTCTATGGATTGAGCGGGGAAGTTTATGATTTTGCGCACACTTTCTTAGTCGTTACTGGTCTTTCCTTATGTATTGAATCGGTAGCGTTGGCATTAAGTGCGATGCTCAGAAGCTATGGCTATACGAGAGAAACAATGTTCGTGACGATAGTTATGAATATAATCAGCATTATAGGTTTCTTCATTGCTATATATGGTTTTGCCGGCATTCCAGTAACAGGGGTGGTAGGTGTATCTGTTGCGATCATCGTGGCTAGGATATTTCTTGTTTTTGCTCTGTTGTTTTTCGTTTATAAACGTCTGGCGATTAAATTTAATCTGAAAGACATTCTGAAAATAGACAAAACAAATACGAAAAATTTGATGGGTATTGGTATCCCTTCAGCTGGGGAGCAGCTTTCCTATCAGTTTTCACAAGTGGTGATTACAAGCTTTGTAGCAATTATTGGTGATGCCGCTTTAGCAGCTAGGGTTTATATTTTAAATATATCCATGTTCTGTTTCATGTTCTCAATTGCGATTTCTCAAGGTACACAGATCTTGGTGGCTCGTTATGTTGGAGCACAATTGTATGATAAAACATTGAAGCGGGGCTTGAAAACATTAAGAATTGCTTTCCTTGTTTCCCTCGTTATCTCATTAGTTATTGCATTAACTGGGGAGAGTTTACTTGGAATGTTTACAGAGGACCCATTAATTATTGCGGTTGCGGTACCCGTCCTTTGGGCGATTGTATTCATTGAACCTGGTCGTGCCTTTAACATGGTGTTGATGGGATCTCTGAAATCGGTAGGAGATGTAAGATTCCCAGTTGTGATCGGCATAATATCAATGTGGGGGATTGCGGTCGTTTTCAGTTATCTATTTGGTATCCATCTTGGTTTAGGTCTGCTCGGTGTTTGGCTTGCACAAGGAATGGATGAGTGGTTTAGAGGCATTTTCGCGTATCGACGTTGGAAGTCACAGCCTTGGCTGAGAAAGAAATTAGTTAAGCCGAATACAGAATCAGTATAAAAGAAGGGGGATTATCCCCCTTCTTTGTGTGTTTAAATTTTAACTGGTGCTCGTTTCGTTAAGAGGCGGATAAGGAATATAGGTACCAATAGAATGATAAATACGAGAACCAATGCCATGCTTTCAGGCACAGCTTCAAAGATTGAAAAACTCTCAAATAATGGATGGTCCATGGCTATTCTCAAGAAAGAATCCTTTGCTACGATGATTAAAAGTGATATGGCAATGAAGCACAGGCCGCCAATTACTCCTAATCGATAAAAGGCAGTTCCAATCAGCCAACCGATAAGGTAAAATCCAAATATATTGATGCTGAATAAACCTAGTGATAATAAGAGGTTTGCTTCCATATCAACATGGGGAGTAAGAAGGATGCTCTGAAATATATCACCGATGAAATTTGTATCCGGGTCAGGCACAGCATGTAGCATAGATTGTTTTAAGTTACTTAGCACAAGTCCTTCAAAAATGGTAATAACATAAGCAATAATAGGTATTAATATCGATAAGCATATGCTAGCGATGATATTCCCGTAAAAATAGTTTTTTCTAGTTATTCCATTTTCTACAAAGTAGGGAAGGAAGTAAATTGAAATTATCCCTATTACGAGCATATAAACGTTACTTGCAACAAAAGCATGATTATAAAATGTATCGATTTCATCTGCAGAGAATACAAGTCTGACAATATTGACAAGGACGAGTATCCCCAAATACCATAATGTCCAGATGAGCTGTGCTTGCAGTAAATCAAAACCGATTCGTGAGAACGGTATAGGTTTGTTCATCTCAATCCTCCTCCTTCGTGAGTTGAATAAACAAGTCATGCAATGAACTATGGCCGACTTGTAGCCCTTGCTGTTTGGCGCGTTGTTTTTCATCCTCACCGAATGCTCCGTAGAGGGTGACAGAATGTGTATCGCCTAATTGTTCGTGGTGAATAATATCTTTTCCGTTGCTGAAAGTATCCACTGCCTGCTTACTTCCAATTAGTGTGACTCCCCGTGATAATAATTCTTCATATGATTCGTGGAGCAATAGTTTTCCGTCCTTTATGATCAGTACATCATCGAATAAATAATCCATTTCTGATACGAGGTGTGTGGATAGAATCATAATGCGAGGGTGCAGTTCTTGTTCTTTTAGCAGTTCTTTATAAAATAAATCTCGAGCCGGAGCATCCATACCAAGATAAACCTCATCAAATATCGTAATTGGAGTTCTGCTTGCTAGTGCTACAATCACATTGAATATCGATTGCTTTCCTTTTGATAGTTTAGATAATGGTTTCTTCAAATCCAGTTTGAATTTTTCGGCGAGTTGCAATGCGTAGTCGTAATCAAAATTCGGACGGTATCGATTGGAATCCTTCAACAAGGACTTGGCATTTTCTGTTTCACTGCTGAAATCTTTACTGTACATAAAAGTTACCTGCTGCATCACTTCTGCATTTTCAAAGGGAGCTTCACCTTTTATCAATAATTCGCCTGAAGTTGGTTCACGGAAGGAGCCGATAATGGAGAGAAGCGATGTTTTACCCGCACCATTTCTACCCAATAGACCATAGATTTTAGGTTCATTGATCTCGAAATTAATATCCTTCAGAACATGCTCATGACGTCCATAAGCGAAGTTGAGATTTCTAGCGACTATATTCATTCTTTTTCACTTCCTTTTACTTGCTTGATAAACTTCAAAATTTCTTCATCGGTTATTTCTAATTTCTTAGCTTCCTGTACAAGGTTCACAATATGATCCTCAATGAATAATTGGCGTCGTTTGACGAGAAGTTTTTCCCTAGCTCCTTCTGAAACGAACATTCCAATCCCTCTTTTCTTATAAAGAATTTCTTCTTCCACAAGCTGATTAACTCCTTTTGAGACGGTCTGGTGATTGATTTTAAAAAAATTTACAAGTTGATTTATTGAAGGCGCCTGGTCACCTGCTTGTAATTGTTTATTGATGATTTGATCTTCAATCTGCTCACGAACTTGAAGATAGATGGGTTTATCTTCGGTGAATATATTTCTCATCGGCCGACCCTCCTTTAGTCGTTCTATGGTATTACGGTGTTACACTCGTGTGTATAACTATAATAGTGGATGAGTTTATTGTCAATAGGCATACAAAGAAAAAAATAGCCCCATTCTACAAGTACTGTAGAATGGGGCTATTCAACAATTAATTTTTATTTACTGAAGCATCATAAATGGTTTCCACTGCTTCATCAAGGGCTCGGTTAAATTCTTCATCCGTTTGATTGACATTCAGGTTTTGTGTCAGTGCCCTGGAGAAGCTGGCAACGATTCCTTTATTTTCTTTTAATTTCTCATTTGCTTCATCTAATGGATATCCACCTGATAGAGCAACTACCCGAATGATACGAGGGTGCTCGACTAATTCTTTATAAAGATTTGCCACGGTGGGGATAGACAGTTTGAGCATGACATCTTGGCCCTCAGCTAATTCGTTCAACTGCTTGAGAATTTCTTCTTTGAGAATCTCTTCTGACTGTGCTTTATCCTCGCTGAAAATATCTACCTCAGGCTCTATGATTGGTACCAGTCCAGAAGCCAGAATTTCCTTCCCGATTTCAAATTGCTGTTCGACGATTTGGCGGATGCCTTCTGGATTTGCCTTTTTAACGACGGAACGCATTTTCGTGCCGAATATATTCCGTTCGTTTGCGCGGTCCAATAACTCTTTTAAATTTTCAATCGGTTTCATCAGTTGTACACCATTTTCTTCATCCGCAAGTCCCTTATCTACTTTTAGGAAAGGAACAATCCCTTTTACTTCTGCAAGATAATCCCCAGTGTACTTTCCTTCAATTTTTCGATCCATCGTCTGTTCGAAGAGAATAGCACCAAGGATACGTTCAGAATTAAAAGCAGGTGAGGTAATGATACGAGTACGCATGTCATGGACGAGGTCAAACATTTTCTCTTCATCATCATATTGATCTTCTGTTATCCCATAATTTTTCAGGGCTCTCGGTGTACTGCCACCACTTTGATCAAGCGCTGCGATAAATCCATTTCCGTTACGGATTCTTTCAACTTGTTTTTCCTGCATGAATTCCACTCCTCTTCCTTGAGATAAGAGCTTATATGCTCCGCTTCTACCTTATTTTATCATTAAATATTGAAAAGTCAGTTTTTAAATTTAATTAATAATAATCAGTTCACCATCTTGCAGCAATGGCTCACTTAACCAGCTGGAATGAGGGAAAATAAAGGTCCATGGCATACTTGTATTGGCCGTAACGGTTAAGCCTGGAAAAGAAAATGAATGTTCCGCTACTGGATGATTGGTTTCATAATAGGATAGCTGCAGATTCTCGATAGGAAAATCAATGTCAGTAAAGTTATGGATAAGTACTGTAACAAGTAATGCATGTTCGTGGTTAAATGCTTGTTTTATAGGCAAAAAAGTAATTTCTGTGTGTAAATCGTCTTTTGATGAGTTGAATAGTTTTATGATTTTCTCCCGATCGTTTGGGGCAATCTGTTTGTCCCAGGCCGACTGGAATACTAATTGTTGCATAGCAATCACTCCTTCGGTTAAGCGTAACAGAAATTGGTGATTGAAACCAATATGGAAGTTGTATGGCTTTAAGAGGATTTATAAAGGTTATACCCGCTTAAGACAACTGAATATTAACTAGGTGTAAAGTTTTTCTAAAGAATTGCAAATAAATTTACCCAAAAATCTTTTTTATTAGGCTATAATAGTAGAGTAGCATATTTTAGGGGGATTAGAATGACAACCATTAAGAAAGCAGCCAACAAATTTTATGTGGGTGAAGACGTGAAGTCACCACTTGCTGAAATGACGTATTTGGAATCTAGTAAAACAATGCTCGTTATTGATCACACGTATGTCTCTGATGAACTTAGAGGTCAAGGTGTTGCTGGAAAGTTATTGGAACAAGTCGTTTTATATGCTCGAGAAAATAAGAAGAAAATCAAGCCTCTTTGTGTATTCGCAAAGAAACGGATGGAAGAAACAACGCAGTACCACGATGTACTGGCTGAGTAATGTGACGTATTAAAACAATTTCTACTAAACTGGTAGTGGAAAATTTTTTATCATAAAGGATGTGTAGAATGATGTACCTGACTGTTAAGGAAACGGCAGCGTATTTATCGATGCCCGAGGAGAAGGTCACGGCACTTATTCTTCAAGGTAAAATTCGTGCAGTTCATGACGGAAATACCTTTTTGGTGAATAAGGAACAGTTTACTACACATTTTGAACAAGTGGAGAAATATCGGTTGATGATTCAAGAATATTTAAATGAACCGATTCCGGAAGACATAGATGTAAAAGATGAAGATTAATGACTTCATCGTGCTGAATTAGGCGAGCATATAAGCTCGCCTTTTTGGCTGGAAAAATAAACATCTGGGCTAGACAGCAACTACTTCTCCGTAGAAGCTGCAAGCACCCGTCTAGAAATGGAAATATATCAGTCAGTAAGATAAACTAAGGAATAGGTATAAGTTGGAGGGAATAGATATGCAGAAGCTTTTACTAGCACAGCTTGGAGTTATTGGTGTCATCTGGATTGGTATGGCATTCTTCTTTAGCGATATGACAGATACAAGTAAACGGATCTTTTATATCGTGACTTCCTGGCTGCTATTTATAATTGTGATGGTAGTGAAAAATTTTATAAGACAAAAACGAAACGATAAAGCCGAATAGGATGGATTTCTAATGTTAACTGCTGAAAATTTATATAAATCATTCGGGGAAAAAGTTCTTTTTGATCAGATTTCTTTCTCGATTGAACCACAGGAGCGTATCGGTTTGATCGGTGTAAATGGGACTGGAAAATCAACACTTCTGCGGACGATTGCTGGATTAGAGTCTTTGGAACATGGAAAGATTAAACATGCGAAAGACTATGAGATTGAATATTTAGCTCAGGATCCCGAACTGGATCCTTTGCTTACAGTGATGGAACAGATTTATTTCGGAGATTCTACAATCATGAAGCTTCTGCGTGCATATGAGCAAGCATTGCTTGAGCTTCAAGAGGATCCCGGAAATGAAAAGCTTCAGGAGAAACTTCTCTTTATGCAGCGTCAAATGGACGAGGAAGACGCATGGGAAGCAAGTACTCAAGCGAAAACAATACTAACCAAATTAGGAATTACAAAGTTTGATGAGCCGGTTGGAAATTTATCCGGCGGTCAGAAAAAAAGAGTAGCTCTTGCTAAGGCGCTCATCCAACCGGCCGATTTATTGATTCTGGATGAGCCGACAAACCACTTGGATCACAGCACAGTTGAGTGGCTCGAGAAATATTTGCAGAGTTACCCGGGCGCTCTACTTCTTGTTACTCACGACCGATATTTCTTAAATCGTGTTACAAACAGGATTTATGAATTGGATAAAGGGAATCTTTATATATACGAAGGTAATTATGAGATTTTCTTGGAGAAGAAAGCAGAGCGGGAAGAGCTGGAGAGAAGCAGTGAAATTAAGCATCATAATGTACTTCGCCGAGAGCTTGCATGGCTGCAGCGGGGAGCGAGGGCCCGTTCGACTAAACAGAAAGCTCGTATTGAACGAGTCGAGGAAATGCAAGAGAAGAAATTTAATACGTCTAAACAGGACTTAGAGGTACAAATCGGTTCCGCACGTCTTGGGAAAAAAGTGTTGGAAATGAAACATATCTCCAAGCGATTTGGGGAAAAAGAGATTTTACAAGATTTTAATGAACTGATTATTCCTGGAGACCGAATCGGAATTATTGGTCCTAATGGTTCAGGTAAATCGAGCCTCCTTCATATGATGGCTGGGCGTCTTTCTCCGGATTCTGGAGAAATTGAAGTAGGAGAGACGGTGAAAATCGGTTACTATACACAAGGTGATGAAGAGCTCAACGGGGAGCAACGGGTTATTGACTATATTAAAGAAACGGCGGAAGTTATTCAGACTGTCGATGGTTCTGTAATTACAGCAGAACAGATGTGTGAGCGATTCCTCTTTCCCCGCAGCGAACAGTACTCCTATATCCGCAGACTGTCAGGTGGAGAGAAGCGAAGACTTTATTTACTTAAAATCCTAATGACCGAGCCAAATGTACTTTTCCTTGATGAACCGACGAATGATCTCGATACGCAAACACTAAGCGTATTAGAAGAGTATTTAAATCACTTTCCTGGAGTTGTCATCACGGTGTCCCATGATCGCTATTTCTTAGATCGTGTTGCAGAACGGTTGATTATTTTTACTGGTACTGGACGGACCAAGCGTTTTATTGGTACGTATAGTGAATATTTGGAGACGATAAGCGGAACGGTAACGAAAGAGCGAACCAAATCAGAAAAAAATCCTCCAGTCGTTAAAGAGAAAAAGCGGAAGAAGAAATTAACGTATCAAGAACAGAAGGAATGGGACACGATTGAGGATGACATCATGGCGTTGGAAGAACAGGTGGAGGCGTTAGAACAAGAGATTGGAAATGCTGGCAGTGATTCGGAAAAAGTGCAAAAGCTCTTTGGTGAATTGGAAGAAGTGAAACAGAACCTGGACAGGAAACTTGAGCGTTGGGAAGAATTATCACTCCAAATTGAAGCTTTTGAAAATGACGGACAGGTTTAAAATAAGGCTGAAAAGTGAATCATTGATAGATGTGGACAACATTAAATGGCTATTTTCAGGAGGTTGCATATGAAGTTATACCAGGTGCGTAAAGGTCAATTCGTTTTTTACAAAAACGAGTTGCATAAAGTATACTCTGTCAAACCGATGTTTAAGCAGTCGGTCCATTTGTATCGGTTGAAAGATATGGAGCAAATATTAACCAAGGCAAGTGAAATCGAACTTTATAAACCGAAACATAACGATACATTCATTTTTTATGGAAAACGTTATACCATTGATCAGTATACGAAGCCGGAGCCGGGCGATTATATTTTAATTACAAAACCAGCTCCAGATTTACTAGATCACTATTCCTTAAATGAAATAGAGAAGGTCGAAAGTGTTGATGATGTAAGTGTGACTACCACAAGAGACAATGGGGTAAAACACCATGAATATGTCGTCATGGTACCAGGTAAGAATGATGCGAGCCAGGAGATTGCTTACTATGACAAAGACCTTGTTCCAGAAGAACAACGCTTGAAGGATGAATCCATTTCTTATTTGGCAGAGAAGGATAAAATGCTTCAACCGTACGTAGGCGATGTATACCTCGATAAACGGAAAAACACGAGAGCAATGGTGATCGCTGTTTCGGAATCGGAAGTTATACTGGGTCACGGCGTCCATGTCCATGTAGCAGAGTTGCTTAACGAAGATAGTTTTGAGTTGGTTTATCGATATAGCGGGGACTGAGCTCCCGAAGAAAAATAGCGTAACTCCTTTATGAAGGTGTTACGCTATTTTTCTGTCTATAGCTCATGGAAATCAAGAATGCGATGGCAAACTTGGTTTAATAATTGTTTATCATGACTAATTGCCAGTAAACCAATGTTCCGCTGTTTAACAACTTTTAAGACAACACTCCAAATTTCCACTGTACTGATTGCATCGAGCATTGTAGTTATTTCATCAAGGATCAGAAACTTCGTCTTCGGATGTAACGCACGGACAATCGAGAAACGTTGAAGCTCTCCTCCTGATAATTCGCTTGGCCAGCGGGACAACCATTCTTCCTGGATACCAAGCATATGAATCACTTCACTATCCAACATACCACTTTCTTCAAGTACTTGTCCCATCGTCCATTTAGGGTTAATAAACTGCTCCGGATGTTGTCCGACAAGTTGAATTGGATTTCGTCCTTTTCTGTGTTCATGTCCATTAATTTTTACGGAACCACCATCTGCTTGTTGATGACCTGCAATAATTCGAGCAAGTGTTGTTTTACCTGCGCCGCTTTCTCCCATCAAACCTACAACCTCTCCTGGTAGGACATCGAAATTGATATCCTCGAGAATCTGTTTACCGTTAATCGAGTAGTTTAGATTTCTAATCTGAAGGGATTTATCACCAGGAGATGGTGACGATTTTTTTTTATAATTGGACTTTAGGATTTGGTTGCGTGCATTCCACAATTCATTTGTATAGCTTTCCTTTAAGTTTTCCCCATTACCATTAAAATGTCCTGCTTGGACGGTTTCAATGGTTTCTCCTTTATTCATAATGACAATCGTGTCCGCTATCTTCAATGCGGTATCTATATCATGGGTGATGAACATGACCCCTTTTCCATCATCAGCAAGACTTCTAATAAAGCTCGTTACTTCCTGAAGTGATTGTGAGTCCAATCCCGGCGTTGGTTCATCAGCAATAATTAATTCAGGATGACCGACAAGTGCGATTGCCGAAAGAACTTTTCTTGCCATCCCACCAGATAGTTGAAACGGATAATAATTAGCTACATCTTCGTTTAAATTTACTTTCTGCAGAATATCTCGTTGTAGCGCTTTGCGGTGACCACTATGCTTCAGAGCTGTTTGTATTTGTTTTCCTACTTTCATGAGCGGATTGAGGGCGTTGACAGACTGAGGTATCAAAGATATCTCATTTCCTCTAAGTTTTTTCTGTCTATCTCTTGTTAAGGGTTTGCCTTGATAGTGCAATTTGCCTTCTGTGATTGCATTTTCGGGAAGGATCCCTAATATCGCATCTGCAAGCAAACTTTTTCCAGAGCCGCTTGCTCCGATAACTGCCACGACTTCCCCTTTATTGATCGTCATATTCAATTTGCGAACAACCTGCATCCGCTGCTCACGTAATCCCTTTTTATACAAACGGAAAGTGAGTGCAAAATCCTCGACCTCCAACAGAGGAGTTTTTTCATTTTCTATATTTGTTAAAGCCAATGATTTTTATACTCCTTTCTGTCCGTGAAACGGATCTACCCATTTACGAATATGTTGTCCGAGCGTATCAAAGAGAAGAACCATCAGGAGTAATGACAATCCTGGGAAAACAGCGAGCCACCACTTTCCGGTAGATAAGTAACGCATGGATTCAGATAAAATAATCCCGATAGAAGGCTGTTCAGCAGGTAATCCGAAACCTAAAAATGAAATGGCAGCTTCATGAAGAATCGCATGCGGAAACAGCAAGAGAAACCCGATAAAAAGCTGTGGCAATAGATGGGGCAGTATATGTCTTCTTGCAATCCAGATAGGAGTCTTGCCTAATTGTTTGGATAAATGGACATAATGAGCTGTCTTAACCTGCAACATCTCAGCCCTTAGAATACGGGTCAAGCTCGGCCAATGTGTAAGGGCTAGCCCAATTACAACTCCCTTAAATCCCCCGCCAATGGCAAATGAAATCAAGAGCAATAGGACGAGGTGGGGTACACTGAGAAATAGGTCGATAAGCCAGGTGACGATTCGATCAAGGGCGCGGTTCCATGATGCGATAAGTGTGAACGTTAGAGCAATCATTGCACTTGATGAAGCGGCAAGCAAGCCGACAAAGAAGCTAAGTGCCAGTCCTTTCAATGTCCGCGCAAGCATGTCCCTGCCAAGCCAATCTGTTCCGAATAAATGGTCGAGCGAAGGCTCTTGGTTCATTGCATCAGGATTAATTGCAAGTTTATCATCACCGATGACTATTCCTGTAACAATCATTCCTAGAAGCAATAGTAAGGAAAAGATGATCATACCAAGGGTGCGCTGCCTTAAATTCCATGTGATGCGTCCCATTATAAATCACCTCTTCGCATTCGAGGATCGATCGCTTTATATAGGATGTCTGCAATTGAATTACCAATAAACACGAAAATGGTGCTGCATAAAGCAATTCCAAGCAGCAGAGGGACATCACCGCTTAGACCAGCTTGGACAACCGCTTGTCCAAGACCAGGGTAGGAGAATACTTGCTCCGCGAGAACCGCCCCTCCAAACAGTTCACCGAATGATGCAAAGTGGACGGATATAGCAGGGAGGGATATATTGCGCAACCCATGATTCCAGAGTAATGTAAAACCGAGTTCACCTTTTGCTTTGGCAAACCGGACATACTCACTATTCAATACTTCTATAAGCTTCTGTCTTGTATGTAGTGCAATATGAGGCACTCCGACAATGCTTAAAGTCAATACAGGTAGAATAAGATGTCTTATTCGCTCCAACAGGCTGACTTCATCCGCTAATATTCCAGCAGGTGTGCTGAGTCCGATTGGCAACCAGCCTAACCATACGGAAAACAATATTAATAGCACTAACCCGAGCCAAAATGCAGGGGTAGATGCCAACGTGAAGCAGTAGCCTTTGATTATTTTATCGATCCAAGTTCCTTCTTTCATTCCAGCAATGATACCTAGTAAAAAGCCAAAAAGACCTGAAAGTACCCAGGCTAAGCTCATTAATGCCAGCGAAGCGACAAAACGTTCAGCGATTATTGAGGATACAGGACTGCGATAAATCAATGATGTACCCATGTCCCCTTGTAAAAGATTCTTCCCCCAATGGAGGAATCGCTGCACAGGTGGTTCATGCAGACCCCAATATTCAGCGATGCTTTGCCGTTGCTCCGGACTGACTCTAGTCATATCTGCTCCAATATAACTTTGGATAGGGTCTACTGGCGAATTGCTGACGAGTATAAATGATAAAATGCTCACAGCGAGGAGTAATACTGCTAGCTTAATTAACTTTCCAATTATATAACGTATTGCTTTTTTAAACCGCAACATCGCCCCTTCTTTCTATTCTTGTTCTTTCCAACGCCATTCTTCGATAAAGTCTGTTATCGGCCAGCCATGTCCATGTGGTTGAACTTTTTGTTCACCAATATCAAGTCTTTCATTTACGAGATAATAGTGACTAAGATTGACAAGCCAAGCCCAAGGCGCATCACCGAGAGCCGAGAAACCTGTCTTCCCGTCCCATTGTGCTTTTTTCCAAAGTTCATAAACCTCTTCTTGGGAAGGGGAGTTCAGCGCTTGTTCCATATATTGATCCACTACAGAATTTCCATAATAATTGGCATTGTAGAAACCGATTCCTTTTGTATTACTGCTGTATAAGTTGTACATTTCTAATGGGGAATAACTACCCCAGCCCATCATAACAGGATTGGAATACATTAATCTAGCTAATTCATTCCAGCTATGTCCTTCTGTTTGTATTGCAATACCAAGGGGCTCAATCATATCAGCGACTGCCATGGATAAAGATTGACGGACTTGGTCTCCAGCAGGGTAGAGTAGTTGAAATTCAGCTGTTATTCCATTTTTCTCCCGAATGCCGTTTTGATTGACTATCCATCCTGCTTCGTCGAGGATACGTTTTGCTTCTTCCACTCTTCCATCTTCAAATTTTGTTTCCTCATTCCACCAAGGTAGCTGATCGGCAACCGAATATGCAGGCGTGCCGAATCCTTGCAACACTCCATCTACTAAAGACTGACGATTAACTGCAAGATTGATTGCTTGACGGATTGCGATATCCGCAGTTACATCATTACCAATAGGATAACCTTCTGCTGTCACATCTCCTTCTGGTACATAGGGGAACATAATTCCACGGTTGTCCACGCTTTCCAGTTCAAGAAGATTCATTCCTTCGACTTCTTCTTCAATCCATAAAGTTGTGACGGAAGCTACATCAACTTCACCTGCTTTCGCGGCCGCAAAGGCAGTATCTTCATTTAAAAATAAGAATGTCAGCTTTTTAAAATATGGTTTCTTTCCATAATAATATGGATTCTCGGTAACGATAATTTGCTGTCCCTTGTCCCATTGCTCCAACTGATAAGGTCCAGAACCAATCGGATTTTCATTATACTGCTTGTCATAGGCATGTTCTGGAACAATTCCTGTTGTTACGAGCAAATCAATGAAAGCAGATTGTGGCTCTTTTAAGTTAAATTGAACTGTATATTCATCAGTTGCTTCAATACTTTCCAAATTACTAAGGTCGATGACTGAACCGCTCACTTTTGCTGTTTCAAAAGTGAAAACAACATCATCAGCAGTTAACGCTTCTCCATCTGAGAATTTGACATCTTTCCGTATATCAACCGTCCACGTTAATCCATCATCACTGACATCATAGTTTTCTGCCAAGTCATAAGTTATGTTAAAGTCAGGATCGTGTTGTAATAAGGTGCTTTGAAATAACGGTGAACCGTAGCGTCCCCAACCTGTCGTTGGATCAAACCCTTCTTCTGGTTCAGAACCTACTGCTAAAACTAATTCCTCTCTATCGGTGTTCTTTTGGTCTCTTTGTTTTGTTTCGCCCCCACCACATGCTGCAAGTAATAATAAAAATATTAATGAACAAATGATGGAAATATATAATTTAGATTTCATCGGTTATATTCCGTTCCTTCCATATACAATATCTTCGACGTTCGTACTGTCCTTGTGCTATACAAACAATTGAGAAATAACACTCATCAATTTTTCCGTCCAGCTACTATTATAACAGGTGAATCAATAAAAATAGAGTTCCATTCAAAGTTGGAACTCTATTTCTATATAGTATATTCGTCATTTAATTGTATGAAAAGATTCAACTCTCACCAAAAATGGGCCAGTGATTTACTTCCGCAACTTCCCTCATTTTGTTTTTCGGATTAACAATGATTGGCTTGTCGACGAAATAGAGCAGGGGAATATCACTTTCACTATCGGCGTATGCCCAGATTTCCAACTGTTCGGGATCTAACTCTCTTACTTTTAGCCAGTTGGTTATTGCTTGTACTTTTCCTTCGCCGTTTACGACGGGTCCTGTAGCTCCTGTACATTTTCCTTTTTCATCATAAAGCAATTCGGTTCCGATGGTTGTAACTGTAAGACCCAGCTCTTCAATCAATGCATCCAAAAATGGTTTCAAGGCGCCTGAAAGGATAATGACTTCGTCGCCATTTTTCTGGTGTTCTTTAATTTTATTGACAAGAGATTGGTTGATTTGACCTTTTCCACCCTGAATTAAATGATCAAAAAATGAGGCGAGTTCGTCCTCGGATTTGCCTTTAAATGTCTTCGCGAAGGCTTTGAAAAAATGAATGCGGAGAGCATGCTTCCCTTTGGTCACTCCTAAAAACAGGGCCTGTAACGTACCAAGAAAAATGGTTGTCCAACTTTGGAGGCCAAATTCCTTCTTACCCGCCTGAAACATCAGCTTAAATGAATCTCCTTCAAACAATGTGCCATCAAAATCAACTGTAATGAGCCGCAAACTGTTTCCTCCTTTACTTCCTTCAATGCCGAATCTATAAAATGGAAAAAAATGATGATATTTGAATTATCTTAATTTTACACGTTAAAAAGGAAATTGCAAAGAAATATAGAATAGTGTATATATGCATCTTTGTAATCGCTTACATAAATGAGGGAGTGAAATTTTGCTGATCCCTATATGCATGCTTTTAAAGATGCAAAAGTAGAATAGATTAGGAGGTTATGTTCATGGAAGAGAAAGTTCTAAAGAATTTTATCAATGGGGAATGGATTGAAGTCAATGAACAAACAGCTGTCTATAATCCTGCGACTGGAGAAGAAATTGTGCATGTGCCTTTGTCTGGAAAAGAAGAGGTAGATCGAGCTGTAGAAGCCGCAAAGCTTGCTCAAAAAGAGTGGGCGCTCGTGCCAGCTCCTCAGCGGGCCGAAGTGTTATATCGAGTAGGAACTTTGATGAAGGAAAAGAAAGAATACTTATCTAAATTGCTGACGATGGAAAATGGCAAGGTGCTGGAAGAGGCAAGAGGAGAAGTTCAAGAAGGAATTGATATGGCCTATTATATGGCTGGCGAGGGCAGACGATTATTTGGCCAGACGACACCAGCCGAATTACGGGATAAATTTGCTATGAGCCAACGTGCACCAATTGGTGTAGTGGGCATTATAACACCTTGGAACTTTCCAATCGCGATTGCAACGTGGAAGTCATTTCCAGCGATTGTAGCGGGTAATGCGGTCATATGGAAGCCGGCTACGGAAACTCCAATAATGGCGTACGAGCTTGCGAAAATCTTTGAAGAAGCCGGCTTGCCGAAGGGAGTCATCAATGTCGTCTTTGGTTCGGGAAATACAGTTGGTGATGCGATGGTCTATCATGACGATATTCGCGTGATATCCTTCACTGGATCGAACGATGTTGGAAGAGAAATAGCAGCAGCTTGTGGGAAACAGTTGAAAAAAGTCTCCTTGGAGATGGGTGGAAAGAATGCCGTCATCGTAATGGATGATGCAGATCTGGATTTAGCTGTTGAAGGGATTATTTGGAGTGCCTTTGGTACGAGCGGGCAGCGTTGTACAGCTTGCAGCCGGGTCATTGTCCATGAATCCGTAAAAGAAGAGCTGGAAGGACGCTTGCTTGAAGCGATGCAGGACCTGAAAATCGGGGATGGACTGAAGGATGGAATTCGGGTTGGACCTATTATTAATCAAGCGGGTCTGGAAAAGATTGAACGCTATATTGAAATCGGAAAAGAGGAAGGTGCGAAATTACTGGCTGGTGGAAATGTGCTTGCTGGCGGAGATTTTGATAAAGGGTACTATTTTGCACCGACACTGTTTACCGATGCAACAAGTACGATGCGGATTGCTCAAGAGGAGATATTTGGTCCTGTCGTGTCCTTGATTCCAGTAAAAACATTCGAGGAAGCGATTGAAGTGAATAACAGTGTTACTTACGGTTTATCGAGCTCGATATTCACACGAGATGTGAATCGTGTCTTTAAAGCACAGCGAGATTTGGACACTGGAATCGTTTATGTGAATGCCGGTACTACCGGAGCGGAAATCCATTTGCCGTTTGGAGGAACGAAAGGTACCGGAAATGGCCACAGAGATTCTGGGGTGCAGGCTTTGGACGTGTTCACGGAATGGAAAGCGGTGTACGTGGATTTCAGTGGGAAATTACAGCGTGCCCAAATTGATGTGGAAGAATGATTTAACCAACACTACTGATGCAGGGGGAATGCATATGAAAATAGGAGTATTAGGCGCAGGATTAATGGGTAAGGAAGCGGCAAGGGATTTAGCGCAGCAAGAACAAGTTTTGCAGGTAGGCATTGCGGATGTGGATCGCAAAAAGCTGGAAGCGGCAGAAGAGGCAATCGACTCGGAGAAACTCACTGCCTATATAGTGGACGCAAGTAATCAAGAGGAACTTGAGGAATATATCGGGAAATTTGATGTAGTCATTAATGCGCTATTTTATACATTTAATGAAATCGTGGCAAGAACCGGGATTCAAGTAGGAACACATGTCGTAGATTTAGGTGGACATATCGGGGGGATGACAGACCGAGTGTTAACTTTACATGATGAAGCCAAAGAAAAAGGGGTAACCATTATCCCAGACTTGGGTGTGGCGCCAGGTATGATTAATATCTTATCAGGGTATGGCGCAAGCAAATTGGATGAGGTGGAAGAGATTCGTTTGTATGTTGGCGGTATCCCAGTTCGACCGGAACCACCTCTTGGCTATAATCATGTGTTTTCAATGGAAGGTGTCTTTGATCACTACACGGATCCTTCCGTTGTTATCCGAAATGGGAAAAAAACAACGGTCCCATCTCTATCCGAAGTTGAGGAAATTTATTTTGATAAATTCGCACCGCTGGAGGCCTTCCATACATCTGGAGGCACATCCACGTTGACGAAATCCTTCCCAAATGTGCAAACACTAGAATATAAGACAATTCGTTACCCGGGACATGCTGAAAAGTTTAAATTGCTGGTTGATCTAAATCTCACTAAACTAGATTATGAAGTCGAGGTGGGAGGAACAAAGGTCAGCCCACGCCAAGTATTGTTGAAAACCCTTGACCCAATTGTAGAATTAGGAGATAAAGATGATGCCGTGTTACTCCGGGTAATCGTTTCTGGAGATAAGGCGGGCCAAGCGAAGACGTATGAATATGAAATGCAGACATTCAAAGATAGAGAGAAAAATATAACTGCCATGGCAAGAGTGACTGCCAGTACAATATCAATCGTTGCTCAGTTGATCGGTAAAGGTTTAATAAAGGATAAAGGGGTCTATCCACCTGAGTTCGGAGTACCAGGTGAAATATATATTGAGGAATTGGCAAAGAGGGGAATTGAGATCAAGGAAACTGTATTATAAACATTAAAAGAACTACCCGAGAGAAAAAATCCACTCGGGTAGTTTTTATTGAGGTTTATTAAAGGAAGGCCGATTAGTGGCAATGCCTTGTCACTGAACGTATGCTTCCGTTAGAGTCTTTATTTGGCTGCTTTTTGCAGTTTGTTGATCATTTTGAGTGATTTTCCAGTTCCAATGGCGACAGCTTCCTGTGGGTTAGGTGCCATATGGACTGGTACACTTAATTCGTTGGATAGCCATTCCTTCATCCCTTGAAGTAATGAACCCCCACCTGTCAAAACAACCCCATGGTCTACAATATCTCCACTAAGCTCAGGCGGACAGTTTTCAAGTGTTGCTTTTACAGCATCAAGGATTTTTACTAGTGGTTCTTTAATTGCTTCATAGATTTCTTTTGATGAGATTTCAATGGTATCCGGTAAGCCTGTAACCATGTCACGTCCTCGCACACTCATTGTTACTTCATCGTGATTTGGATGGGCAAAGCCAATTTCCATTTTGATGTTTTCCGCTGTACGTTCTCCGATTAATACATTATATGTTTTACGGATGTAGCTGATAATTTCTTCATCTAAGCTGTCTCCACCAACACGTATGGAGTTAGAGGATACGACCCCGCCAAAGGAAATGATCCCAACTTCTGATGTTCCTCCACCAATATCTACAACAACACTTGCGAGTGGTTCATCAACTGGCAGATCTGCTCCGATTGCAGCTGCGACAGGTTCTTCAATTAAATGAACAGTTTTGGCGCCAAAACTTGCAACTGCATTGTGAATGGCACGTCTTTCCACTTCGGTACTTCCAGCAGGTGTACAAACGACAACAGTAGGCTTACGCATGGAAACGCCAATTTTTTTACTTACTTTCTTCAATAATACTTTCAGCATTTGTGCAGTCACATCATAGTCTGCGATTACCCCATCCTTGAGCGGTCGGATCGGTATAATATTTTTCGGTGTTTTACCAATCATTTCTTTAGCTTCCGTGCCGACTGCAACGACATCTTTTGTGTTTACGTCGATCGCCACAACAGATGGTTCATTCAATACAATTCCTTTTGACTTTGAATAAATGAGAATATTAGCTGTTCCTAAGTCTATTCCAATCTCTGCATTTGAAAACATGATTAATCCTCCAATAATAGTTTTTCATCTATTTATTTTAATTCAGTTTGTTCAATTGGTAGTTTTCCTACTTTCTATATAACACCGTGCAAATTTTGTCGAAATCCCTCTGTTTAAATTAGAGAGGAATGAACTCTAATCGGCTCTAAAATTATATACTACCTCTCTTTAACGTAAGACATGTAAGGGGGTGAAATCAAGTAACATTTCAATTACAAATTTGTCTTTTTGTAATAAAAAATCACAGTTCTTGTAACAAAACGGAGAACCTTGTATGTTGTCAAGTCTAATTTGTTAGTAAAAGCTACCATAAATCATAGTTTTTTCCCTATATTAGATTTTTATACCAAGTGGAGGTTTGTGATTACATAAAGGTTTCTCCAAAAACGTTCTGAATTTAAACTAAAAGAATAGGAGTATGGAAATCTATGGTTGAATTATTACAAAAAAGTCGTGCTATGATGATTCTGCAAGCAAGACAGCACAAAAAAACACAAATTAAGGAGATGTAAAATATGCTTCGTAAAATAACGGTTATTGCTGCTTCAGCAGTTGTATTTTCATTTGGAGGTGCATTTTCAGCTTCTGCGGATGCTGCACCAGTTGAAAAGGACCTTTCATATAAAGTCTACTATTCTATTAATGGGGAATCAGGAATGCTATCTCAAGAAGATGCTTCTAACCTATTAAAGAAAGGTCTAGAAACTATTCAATCGAAGTTCTTAACAAACTTTGATTTAGAACAACTTCAAAAGCTGATCCCAGCTGAACAAAAAGCTGATCAGAAAGAAGTAGAAAAGAAAGCACCAGTTAAGAAAGAACAACCAAAACAAGAAGTTAAACAACCAGCACCAGAGAAACAACAGCCAGTAGAGAAAAAAGAAGAAGTTAAGCAACCAGCACCACAAGTACCAGCAAAAGAAGAAACTAAAGCACCTGCAGCACAGCCGCAGCAACAAACACAGCAACCAGCTGAAAAAGTAGAACAACCACAACAGCAACAAAGCGCACTTAGCCAATTTGAAGTACAAGTGGTGGAACTTACTAACCAAGAACGTGCAAAACAAGGTCTAGCACCTTTACAAATTGACGAAAACCTGAGCAAAGTTGCTCGTGAAAAATCTAGAGATATGGCTACAACTGGTTACTTTGACCATAATAGCCCACAGTACGGCTCACCATTTGATATGATGAAGAGCTTCGGTATTGACTACCGTACAGCTGGAGAAAACATCGCAAAAGGTCAACGTACTCCGGAAGAGGTTGTAAATGCTTGGATGAACAGCCCAGGACACCGTGCAAATATCATGAACGGTGAATTTACACACATCGGTGTAGGTTTTGTGGAAAATGGTAACCACTGGACACAAATGTTTATTGGAAAATAAAAACAAAAGCGGAAGCGACCGATTAGGGACAGCCGAACTGGAATGCGGTGCAGGAAGATAAAGGAAACACGGTGAGGTGACGAACCGATGTTGACTTATCGACCGGAAGCGCATGAAGTTCGGGCGGTCCCTGGTCGCTGCAGCTAGACGACATAATAGAGAAAGCGCAAGACGCTTGAGTTGAATAAATATATGATCGAAGAGTAGGAGGCTAGATTCTAGCCTCCTATTTCTTTGCCTAAATAGAGATTAGCTTGCTACAATGGAAGTAAATTTGCCCTTCGAATCCAATAATATGACATATTCCTGCTTAAAAGGGGCGGGACAAATAATGTAATTTTGAATCATACTATTGGATAAAAGGTGGTACGATTCATATAATATCCGGAACACGTTAGATTTTCTACAATTTTGTCTGTTTATGGAGACTTTTTATACATACAATGCGTAAACTATGGTGAGAGGTGATTTGAATGGTACAGGGTTCAACTAACTTAAATACAGAGCTCACTCAGGAATGGCTACAAAATTATGTGGATGACTGGGTAAGATTTTATCGTAAGCATACTGTCGATGGTGAACTCGCTTCTTATATCCCGCAATTGACTAAAGCTGATCCCAATGCACTTGGGGTCATTATTATGGGGAATAATGGGATGACAATCAAGTCTGGAGACGTGGATGCTACGTTCTCCATTCAAAGTATATCCAAGGTATTTGCTTTTATTGTTGCTTGTATGGACCGAGGTGTTTCTTATGTGCTGAATCGAGTAGATGTGGAACCTACAGGACATGCATTTAATTCAATCATCCATCTTGAAATGAGAAAAATTGAAAAACCATTCAATCCATTAATCAATGCAGGGGCAATCACAGTGACATCAATGCTACAAGGACGAACATCAGATGAAAAGCTTGAAGGGATTTTTCAACTGTTGGAAAAAATCCTCGGGCGTCGCCCAGAGTTGGATGTGGACGTTTATGAGTCTGAAAGAGAATCCTCCATCCGAAATCGGGGCATTGGATACTTCCTGTTAGAGGCTGGAGTATTGGAATCTGATTTAGGGATAACTTTAGAGACTTATTTCAAACAATGTTCGATTAAAATCACAGTGGAAGACCTTGCTAAGTTAGGTTTAATCCTAGCGAACGATGGAATGGATAAAACTACTGGTGAGGAAATCATTCCTAGACAAATTGCCCGCCTAGCTAAAGTATTGATGCTTACTTGTGGAATGTACGATGCTTCGGGTAAATTCGCGGCCTACGTTGGCGTCCCAGCCAAAAGTGGTGTAGCTGGGGGGATTATGGCTTCTGTTCCACCACGTATTAGAGAAGAAGTGCTGCCGTTTATGGATGGCTGTGGAGTTGGAGTATATGGTCCAGCTCTAGACGAACAAGGTAACAGTGTTGCAGGAACCCGATTATTACGACATATAGCAAGTCATTGGGATTTCAGTATTTTTTAGGGAGGGTCATCACATGTGTGGAAGATATACGTTGCTTGGGGATCAATTAGAACTTTTGGATGAGTTTGATTTGGAGGAACCAATCGATGACTTTCATCAAAGTTATAATGTAGCGCCAGGACAAAATGTACTCGCAATTATTCATGATGGCAAGAAAAAACGTGCCGGATATTTACGTTGGGGGTTGGTCCCTTCTTGGTCGAATGACCCTAAAATCGGTTATAAAATGATCAATGCGAGAAGTGAAACAGCAGACGTCAAACCGAGTTTTAAACAACTTATGGCGAGGAAACGTTGCCTTATTGTGGCAGACAGCTTTTATGAATGGCAGCAAAAAGAAGGAGAGAAGATACCGCAACGCATTTCTGTAGAGGGAAGAAAGTTTTTTGCTTTTGCTGGTTTATGGGACAAGTGGACTCAAGGAGAAGAGACATTATTTACCTGTACGATTTTAACGAAGGATTCTCATGGATTCATGCAAGATATCCATCATCGGATGCCGATTATCCTGCCAAAAGGCGAGGAAGATCGATGGATTGATCCAAGGGAATATAAACCAGTTCAAGCGAAGCAATTACTTCACAGCTTTTCTGATCCATCCTTCACAGCGTATCCCGTATCTACTTATGTGAATACCGCGAAAAATAACGATGAGCAGTGTATCGCTCCTATTGCTTAACTAAAAAGTATTGCATAAATCAGTTTGAACCATAATGGAGGGATAGTGCGGTGAAGGGGAACATTGATAAAACTGTATTCGCATTGACTTTTCTTATCCTCGCCAGTTGCAGTAGTAGTGGTAATGCCGTGGCAGAAGATCATTCCATCCTTTTGAAAAATGAAGCCGAGGAAGATAAGGGTCTTCTAACCGAAGAGAATTCGAGTTTTGATGAAATTGAAATAGAGGAGAGCATTCTTAAAACGCTTGCTTCTGAAGAGTCTGTAGTAGAAGATGAGTATCAGAAGAATGCTGTAGATAGGCTAAATGAGGAAGAAGTGGATTTATTATCAACTTATAGTAGTGAACAGATCGAATATGCTAGGGTCTGGTTGCAACTTGGACCAAACCAAGAAATAGATGAATTGTATGTTACACATATTCCTGAGGGAGAAGCCGTGAACCCGAATGCGGAATCAAGTGCAACATACACAGAAGAAGTTGTCCAGTTGACAGGTTCCCGGTTAGTGGAGGGTTCTGTTACATATAGTAGTAACGGTGATGGTACAATCAATGTTTATTTTGTTCCCAGCCACTGGGAAACAAATACTCCAGAGGGTTTTACGGATGAGGATTTAAGGATTTTTACGGAATCCATTGTTAATAACACGGATTTAGTATATATTGAGCCAGGACATGACGATGAGGTCATTTCCTTGATTAAAAAAATAAGAAATTGAAAGAGGAACAGTTCAAAGATGAATTGGTCCTCTTTCAATTATACATATTATGAGGCTTTCGCTCGTTTTTCAGCTTCTTTTTCTTCTTTTGCGACTTTCAAGAATCGTTTCGTCTCATAAGCTACAACTCCGGATAGTCCGAGTAGTCCAATTAAGTTCGGTATTGCCATGAGTGCGTTAAATATGTCTGCAAACAACCAGACAATATCAATGACTGTAACTGCACCTACAAATACAACTGCAACCCAAACGAAACGATAAATAGAAACGGCTTTCGGACTCTTAAACAAGTAGTTAAAGCATTTCTCACCATAATATGACCAACCGATGAGTGTAGAGTATGCAAATAGAATCGTAGCGATACTTACGATATAGATTCCTGGCGTGCCAAGGAATGTACCAAAGGATTCCCCTGTCAATGCTCCACCTGCTATACCAGTTTGATGAAGGTCAGCCATAACGATAGTGATTCCAGTTATACTACAAACAATAATGGTATCGATAAATACCTGTGTCATAGAAACAAGACCTTGTCTTCCCGGATAGTCTGTTTTTGCAGCAGCCGCTGCGATTGGAGCAGAACCAAGTCCAGCTTCGTTCGAGAAGATTCCTCGGGCGACCCCATAGCGGATTACTGTACCTAAGATACCCCCACCAACAGCTTCAGCAGTAAAAGCATCTGTAAGAATGGTGCTTACTGTAGTTGGAACGAGATCAAAATTTAAAATCATAATAATTAGTCCACCTGCTAAATAAAAAACAGCCATTATAGGTACAAAGAAAGCGGTTACACGACCGATGCTTTTAATACCCCCGAGAATGACGATAGCAGTTATAATAGTTAAGATAATACCAGTTACCCATCCAGGAATGCTAAACGAGTTTTCCGCAGCAGCTGCCACGGCATTTGTTTGTACCATATTTCCAATTCCAAATGCGGCAATCGAACCAAAAATCGCAAATAGAATAGCCAGCCATTTTGCATTCAGGCCACGCTCCAGGTAGTACATCGGACCACCAGCCATCTCTCCTCGAGCGTCTTTTACCCGATATTTTACTGCAAGTACCGCTTCAGCGTACTTGGTTGCCATTCCGAATACAGCCATAATCCACATCCAAAAAACAGCACCAGGTCCTCCAGCAATAACGGCGGTAGCCACCCCGACAATATTACCTGTTCCAATTGTAGCTGACATCTGAGTGGTCAAAGCTTCGTAATGGGAGATGTCCCCTTCTGATAACTTATCTTGTTTTTTCCGGCTGAATGCGTTTATAAGTGCGGTCGGTAGTGCGAAAATCTGCACAAATCCAAGTCTGAGTGTTAAATAGATCCCGGTTCCTACAATTAGTACAAGCAGGGGAGGGCCCCAGACAAATCCACTGACCTTCTCTAAAAATTCTATCATCCTTTCATCCTCCTTTTTTCAAATAGATTTATACTATATAATATTCCGAATTTTTCACAATAAGTCAAGCTTTTTTTACAAAATACAAAAATCATCTTAATAAGATTACAAAAGTAAAGGAAGGTTAAAGATAAATAGACAAAATTCTACAGCTTTCTTTGCTTCTTATTATGTAATTTGCTTATAATATAAGAAAGTGAATGAACAAGGCATGATAATCTAGCGTAATGGTAAAGGAGAGAAGAACATGGGACAAAGGAAATTGATTTTCGGCATGGTAGCTGGTGCGTTACTCGGTGCACTCGCGATGCAGTATGACAAAGAAACACGCAGTTATACCAAAGAGTGTTTAAACAAATTGAAAGATAATTCCAGTGAATTACTTAGCAACCCAACGGAAACCGTCCATAAGCTACGTGAGTCATTTGACAGAGTTAATCAAAACTTCACGGTTGGAGCGGAAAACACAATTAATGCATTAGAACAAGTTGAAACCACACTCGATCGTTTAATGAATAAAAATTAAGACTGAAGAATAAAATAGCACAAAAGATATGCCCCATCTCAAGGTTTTGCGATGGGGCATGTTTATGGATGGTGTGGGAGGAACAAATGTTGAAAAAACTGATTCCAGCTACAATAGAATTTTATGAACGTATGGAAAAAGTAGATGTATTTGGTTTGGCTGCACAATTAGCTTATTTCTTTCTTCTCTCACTCTTTCCGTTTTTATTATTCTTAGTTAATTTAGTCGGATTTTTTCCTTTGGACGAAGATATGATTCTACAGTTGATCGTCGATTATGCGCCTCCTCAGGTGTACCATTTAATTGAATCCAATCTGTTAACCCTCATCCACACCCATAATGGTGGATTACTTTCCATCGGTATCATAGGAACACTATGGGCAGCTTCTAATGGAGTCAACGCAGTCACGAAAGCATTGAACCGAGCGTACGGCATAAGACCAAAGCGTATATTTATTGTGTATCGTTTCTTATCAATTCTGCTTACCATCGGGATGTTTTTAGTCGTCATTGTCGCATTATTGCTTCCGGTTTCAGGGAGAATGATTGGAGAGTATTTTTTCTCATTCTTCGGATCTTCCCATGAGTTTCTTCAAATATGGGAGACTTTCCGCTGGGTTACATCTTCCATTATTTTCTTTATTGCCCTTCTCGCGCTTTATAAGCTGGCTCCCCACCGAAGAGTATATTTCAGGAATGTAGTCTGGGGTGCATTATTTTCTACCTTTGGTTTTCAATTAGTTTCTTGGGTATTTTCATTTTACGTAAGCAGTTTGAGAAATTACTCCACAATGTATGGCAGTCTCGGGGCGGTTATAGTATTAATGGTTTGGTTTTATTTGTTTGGCATAATCGTCCTTCTCGGTGGAGTGTTAAACGCATACCTTCATGAACGTACAATAAGAAAAAATTTCAATGGGAATGGCGGTGCCAAGTGAGGTGCGGCCTTTTTCGTGCACAAATAAAATTAATCTCTCATCCTTTAAAGTATAGTGAAATCATTATCTAAATTTACTTCATGAACTTGTTGTATGAGAAGGGTATATTTTTTCATGAAGCGAAAAAACTATAGACAAAAGAAAGGATGGAGGCTTATGAAATTAAAGAGATTGTCTGCTCTGATGCTTACTTTATACATCCTACTTGTTTTTCCGCTTTTTGCTTCAGCAGAAGAGAAGAAGGATACAACCGATAGTTTCAAACTGCCAAGTCATGTATTGGATATATCTAAGGAAAACACGGCACAAAATGACAGTTCTGATCGTCAATCTGTTGAACCTAGTAATGAAACAAAGGAATTATTGGAAAGCACCTCCGTTCCAATTGATAATTCTGATTTGATTCAGCAATTGAATGAAACAACGATCAAACCGTCGCCGATCGGGATTGGCTATCGGGCAGAGATTTTTCTCGGGCGCTGGCCGCTTCATTATGAATCAGAGGAAACATCTGTGAATTGGGAGTATCAGCAGATCAATAAGAATGAATTGAAAAATAGCGGAGATACCCAACAACAATTGAACTATATCCAACAAGAGAATAAAGAAATAAGAGGAATGCTCACAAACAAAATTGCCAATTCAGAAACAGTTAGAAAAATGATGCTGAATAAGACAGAAGAAAAGACAAAACTGCCACTTGCTTATGAAGTGACGATTGGCAGGAATACGAAAACGGCTCACTCTTACCCCGTCCCCCCTGAACAGACCGGTACATTGGAAGCATATGCACCAGCAATCAATGAAAAAGGCAAAGTAACGTTTGGGGAGGTATATATTGAACTGAAGGGAACGAAAAAACAACTTGTAATTAAAAATGTGACGAAGCAAGGAGTAGGAGCTTGGCTTCCAATCCAAGACCATGTTTCCTATTCATTCAAGGTAAAGTAGAGAGAATTAAGATCCAGAAAAGATAGTGCTTATACCGCTTCTAGAGGAAGTTAAGCAACTATCTTTTTTGTTATTTTAGCAATTAGGGGTTGAAATTTATCCTTTAATACTTTATTATGATAAAGTGTTAAAGTGAAAAAGATTTAAGGGGGAACTACTTATGGAATGGGTAGTTGTTGTGTCTGTACTTGTTTTGACCATTCTAAGCTTGTTACGGTTGAACGTTATATTGGCAATCATTGCTGCTGCGATTGTTGCTGGATTAATGTCTGGGCTGTCATTCGGTGATTCCATCAATCTGTTAGTAAGTGGAATGGGTGGCCAGGCAAATACAGCTTTAAGTTATATTTTACTCGGAGCCTTTGCTATTTCTATTAGCTATACTGGAATTGTCGGTTTTCTAGTTGATTTTCTAATCAAGAAATTAGGTGGCCGACGAACAACGATTGTTCTTGTTATTGCTGGGATTGCTTGTTTATCGCAAAATGCGATTCCTGTGCATATAGCATTTATACCTATTTTGATACCACCGTTATTAAAGTTGTTTAATTCCATGCGAATTGACCGCCGTGCAGTTGCTTCGGCATTAACTTTTGGACTGAAGGCACCGTATGTGATGTTGCCACTTGGATTTGGGTTCATCTACCACGGTATCATAGTAGATGGCTTAGCGGAAAATGGCATTGAATTGTCTGTATGGGATACAGCGCTTGCCATGTTGATGCCAGGACTGGGAATGGTAGTCGGACTGTTGGTTGCTGTTTTTATCACTTACCGGAAAGAACGCGATCCGATTATCGGTTCAGGTGGAAGTGGTACGATTAAAGTTCGTGAAGAAGCAGAGGTTGACTTGACCTTTAATTCCAAACACTTGTTAACCTTGGTAGCTATTGTTGGTGCGTTGATTGTACAAATTATATCCGAAAACTTAATCCTTGGTGCTTTAACAGGTCTCGTCCTCATGCTTGCATTTTTTGTAATTCCTTACAAATCATTGGATAAAGTGATGGCAGACGGTATCGGTTTAATGGGTGCCATTGCTTTCATTATGCTTGTTGCCTCAGGATATGGTAATGTATTACGTGAAACTGGAGCGGTTGATGCGTTGGTGGAGGCCTCTGCAGGTTTTATCGGAGATAGCAATCAGGCAGTTATAGCATTTATACTATTAATAGTCGGATTGCTTATTACAATGGGGATTGGTTCTTCATTTGGAACCGTACCGATTATTGTTGCACTATATGTTCCAATTTGTGTTGCAGCTGGATTTTCACCAATGGCGATTGCTTGCTTAATCGGTACAGCGGGTGCATTAGGTGATGCTGGTTCACCGGCTTCGGACAGTACATTAGGTCCGACATCTGGCTTAAATGCTGATGGTAATCATAACCATATTTGGGATACAGTAGTACCTTCATTTATCCATTATAATATTCCACTCATTATCTTTGGTTGGATTGCAGCACTTATTTTATAAAACAATTACATCACTTAGGCTTCGGAGACGTTAGCCTAGGTGATTTTTTTCGTTTGCGTTCTTTGTGCTTGGAATAGATTTCATTTGCCCGGTTAAGCTATGGAAAAAGGATGTTGATGATGAAACATTTTGTAGTAGGAAGTCTTATACTCCTTACCTTCTTCTTGTTCCATGTTGATGTGGATGCAAGAGGCTTTGGCTGGGGTTATAAAAAAAGCACAAATGGTGAAGTTCCTGATATCGGTACGTATGATGAGTTGTTGGAACGTTTTGGTGCCTATTATGCCGACAAATCCGGAGAGAAGAATATTTATTTGACGTTTGATAATGGTTATGAAGAAGGATATACACCGATGATATTAGATGTTCTCAAAAAAGAAAAAGCACCTGCCACTTTTTTTGTGACCGGACATTATGTGGAATCTGAGCCAGAATTGGTTAAGCGGATGGTGGATGAAGGACATATTATCGGCAACCATTCTTATCATCATCCAGATTTTTCGATCCTGACAAAGGAAGCGATGAAAAAGGAATTGGAAGACCTTGCGAAAAAGGTTAGTGAGGTGTCAGACCAGAAGGATTTGAAATACCTCAGGCCTCCGCGAGGAATATTTAATGAGCAGACATTGAAATGGTCAAAGGAATTAGGATATGTCCATATATTTTGGTCGCTGGCATTCAAGGACTGGGAAACAGCCAATCAAAAAGGTTGGCGCTATGCTTATGAAGAAGTGATGAAGCAAGTCCATCCAGGCGCAATTGTTTTGCTGCATACTGTTTCAAAGGATAATGCAGAAGCACTGGAGGCCATCATCAAGGATTTAAAAGCAGAGGGTTATCAATTTAAAAGCTTGGATGAGTTAGTTCTGAGAGATTACATGCCACAGGTGATTTATGGGTATTGAAAAGAGTAGAGAAATCTACTCTCAGCTTGTAGAGAAAGTAGGTGTTTTTTCTCTGCAAGCTTTTTATTTTGGTTAAAGTGATATATTTTCTGGTGATTTTTACAATGAAAATAGACTCCCATCCACCTATCCTAATCTGGATAGGTGGATGGCAATCTTCTTCATGTTCTGGCACGCTGCAGTGAGTAATACTTGCTCACTTGCATTGTGCAATCCCCTCAACCTGCAATAGCGAAGCCCATGCAGTTCTTTTGAATCTGCGAAGCTTCGCTCAACCTTTTCCTTTCTGTATTTATAAAGCATCTTTCCTGATGAAGATAGACGGTTTTCTCGTACCTTTTCTTTATGTTCTTCCCAAACATGGCGAGTTACTACTTTTTGATGATTTTTTGACCTGGTACATTCTTTTAATAGTGGGCAACCTACACATTGTTTAGGATTGGATTTATACTCTCTATAGCCATCTCTACTTGTGGTCGAATAGGCTAAAGTTTGTCCGTTCGGACAAATATAAATATCTTGTTCTTTATCATATTTAAACTTCCATTTTGGAAATAATCCTTTCGTCGGATGATATCTACGGTAAGCGATAACTCCAAATATGTCTCTATCTGATAATCCTTTGCATATTGGGTTAGTCAAGTAACCTGAGTCTAAGGCAACCGCTTCTACTTTTAAATCAAATCTGTTTATTTGTCGATCCAATCGTTCTAAGTAAGGGACGGAATCATGAACGTTTCCTGGAGTGACATAAGCATCTGTAATAATATTAAATTTCATGTCTGTCGTACGATGATCGAGGTAACAGAACATTTCTTGTTTATTGTCACGAGACATAAAACCACTTTCTGGATCCGTCTTACTCTTACGGATTGTTTTTGTGTCCTTCACTTCCTCCCTGTCCGTTAGTGGTTTTTTTCCGTGTTGCTTCCGATCTTCTTCAATAGCTTGATTTAATTCTTCTACGTAATCTCGAACCTCTACCTCCACTTCTTCTCTCGTGAATTTATGTTTATTGGCGTTAGCCTTTAGATGGGTGGAGTCCGTAAACAAAACCCTCCCACCAACCATTTGGTGGTTAATAGCTTGGAGAACAATTTCATCAAAAATATCTTGAAATATGTTCGTGTCTTTAAATCGCGTACGGCGATTCCAACTAATCGTGGAGTGGTGTGGAACAGGATCAGAAATTTTTAAACCAAGAAACCAACGATACGCTAGATTCATTTGAATTTCCTTCTCCAGTTGACGCTCGGAACGAATCCCATAAAAATAACCAATAAACATCATTTTGAATAAGACGAGGGGATCTAAAGAAGGTCGACCATTATCCTCACTATAATAAGGTCTTACTTTATCTATAATGAAAGAGAAATCAATGTATTTATCAATTTTTCGTAGTAAGTGATCTTGTGGTACTAAGTCTTCCAGACAGACAAACTCAACTTCATTTTGAGTATTACTTCTTGTATGAAACAACCTAATCACCGCCTATTTTTATTACTAATATTATACCAAATTAGGCAATAGAGTTGTTTTATTATTTTGATAAATAAAAAGAAATAAATAGGCTGTCGAGGGTTTCTCGACAGCCTGAGAGTAGAGAAATCTACTCTTTTTTTATTTCTTACTTCATACTAGTACTTGGTACTAAAAAACTATGTAATAATTTCTGATTTTTTGTTATAATGGGGAAAATAAATAGAAAGTGGTGAAGGGATGATGAAGAGAGAGGATTTAATCGCACCGACGAAGTACAATATTGCGATGGAAGTGGAGAAGTTTGCCAACGATAAAAATAAAAAGGCATTAATTTGGTTGGACGAAAATGACAACAAAAAAGAAATCACTTATCAGGCATTATTACGGAACGTAAATAAAGTCGGGAATGTATTCTTGAATAGCGGACTAGAGAAAGGTGACAAAATCATCATCATCATGCCGCGCTTAATTGAAACTTATGAAGTTTATCTTGCTGCATTAAAAACGGGGATCATTATTATACCTAGCTCTGAGATGTTAAAAGCTAATGACTTGGAATATCGGATCAATCATGGAGAAGTAAGTGCAGTTGTGGCATTCCATGAATTTACCGAAGAAGTGAGTAAAGTATCAAACTTCGAACAGCTGAAAAAGTTTGTGGTCGGACAAGCAGTAGACGGCTGGGAATTTTTAGATGAGGCTAAATCATATGCTACAGAAGAATTGGAAATGGTCGATACATCAAAAGATGATATTGCATTTTTACCGTATACGTCCGGCACAACGGGGAATCCAAAGGGGGTCGTCCATACCCACGCTTGGGGATATGCCCACTTAAAAACTGCTCCTGAAAATTGGCTTGGAGTGGAAGAGGACGATTTAGTTTGGGCCACAGCCGGTCCAGGTTGGCAAAAATGGATTTGGAGCCCATTTCTATCGGTGTTGGGGTCGGGTGCCACAGGCTTTATTTATAGTGGAAGATTTGATCCAGAAAAATACTTACAACTCTTAGACGAACATGAGATTAATACACTTTGTTGTACACCAACGGAATATCGCCTGATGGCCAAGGTTGAGCATTTGGAAGATTATAAGCTCACTAACCTGAAAAGTGCTGTATCTGCAGGTGAACCGCTCAACGTGGAAGTGATCAATATATTCCGTAAGTATTTCGATATTACTGTACGAGACGGTTACGGACAAACCGAAAACACCTTGTTACTTGGAATAACAAAGGATATGGAAGTGAAACCAGGATCAATGGGTAAACCGACTCCAGGCAATGCGGTGGAAATTATCGATGAAGATGGGAACCCAGTTGCAGTAAATGAAATTGGGGATATTGCTCTTCCACTTGATAGTCCTGCGTTATTCCGTGAATATTATAAGGATAAGGAGCGGACGAAAGCCTCTCGCCGTGGCTCCTATTATATTACGGGGGACCAAGCACGCAAGGATGAGGATGGCTACTTCTGGTTTGAAGGCCGTAGAGACGACATTATTATTAGCTCAGGTTACACGATTGGGCCATTTGAAGTGGAAGACGCCCTCGTTAAGCATCCATACGTTCAAGAATGTGCAGTTGTAGCAAGTCCACATGAAGAACGAGGCAGTATAGTCAAAGCATTTGTCGTCTTGAAACAAAATGTCGATAAAAATGACCCTAACTTGATTAAACAGTTGCAGGATCATGTTAAAGAACAAACTGCACCATATAAATATCCGAGAGAAATTGAATTTATAGACCATTTACCAAAAACGACTTCTGGTAAAATTAGAAGAATCGAATTGCGTCAGCGTGAGTTGCAGAAAAATAAATAAAGGAAAAGCCGCTTATGTATGATAGACATAAGCGGCTTTTTTGTTTTTATATCTTATTCTTTGGGTATCCTAATAATAGAAAAACTTGAAGTGAGGGATTATGATGGATTCAAAAGACCGTATCAAACAGTTGATAAACGAGTTGACAGAGGAAGAAGCTGTAAGAGTCCTAAATTTCGCGTCGGAAGTAAAGGAAGCTAAAGAGAAAGAGATTGAGGAAGTTGCCCCTGTAGCATTTTGGGATAATGACGATAAAGTATGGAACGAAATCAGCAGATGAAAGTAAAGCATTCATCTGCTTTTTGTTGCGTTATCACGGCATTTGCCTAAAATAATTTAAAAAATCTAGGTAAAAGACTTGAAAGTCAAAGATAGTCAGAGTATAATAAAATTAAAGTCAAAGATAGTCAAAGTCAAATTGATAAATAAATATCAAGGAGGAATGTAAGATGAAATGTCAACATTGTGGTGAAAATAATGCGACCATTAATGCAGCAGTACATGTAAATGGTCAGCGGATGGAAATGCATCTTTGTAACTCCTGTTTAAATGAAATACAAAATAATATGATGAATCATGCGAATGATTTCTTTTCTAACTTTAATCAAGGATCAACTCCTTTTGAAAATAATCAATTCTTCCAACAAGGAGGCTCTGGCCGCCAAGCTGGAACCCGTACGAAGCAACGTGCAAACAAAGGCAAGGGATTGCTTGACCAATTAGGAAAGAACTTAACAGATTCTGCTCGAGCAGGAGAAATCGATCCGATTATTGGACGAGATCAAGAAATTAAAAGAGTAATTGAAACATTAAATAGAAGAAGTAAAAATAACCCAGTACTCATTGGGGAACCTGGTGTAGGTAAAACTGCAATCGCAGAAGGATTGGCACTTAAAATTGTCGAAGGTTCTGTACCATCAAAATTGCTTTCTAAAGAAGTGTATTTACTGGATGTAGCATCGTTAGTTGCTAACACAGGAATCCGAGGTCAGTTCGAGGAACGTATGAAAAAGCTGATCGCAGAGCTTCAGGAAAGAAAAGATGTCATCCTATTCATTGATGAGATCCATTTAATTGTCGGTGCTGGATCTACAGAAGGTTCTCAGATGGATGCAGGAAATATTTTAAAACCTGCACTTGCACGTGGTGAATTGCAATTGATCGGTGCTACGACTTTAAAAGAATATCGACAAATTGAAAAAGACCCAGCATTGGAACGCCGTCTACAACCAATTACTGTGAAAGAGCCGACAATTGAGCATACAATTGAGATTTTAAACGGTATTAAAGATCGCTACGAGCAATTCCATGAAGTGAACTATTCGGATGAAGTGGTTGAGTCGTTTGTAACATTATCAAATCGTTATATCCAAGATCGCTTCTTGCCTGATAAGGCGATAGACTTGATGGATGAGGTAGGATCACGCCTTAACTTGAAGAATTCACAACAAGATTCAACATCGCTTAAGAATCGACTAGATGAGATTGTGAAAGAAAAGCAGGAAGCTGCTGAACGTGAAGATTATGAACTTGCAGCAAATCTTCGTTACCAAGAAATTCAACTGCAAAAACAATTGGAAAAAGCGGATGACAGTGAAAAAGTGACGGATGTCTCTGTTCATGATGTTGAATTGATTGTTGAAGAAAAAACTGGTATTCCAGTAACGAAAATGCAAGCTGAAGAACAAAAACAAATGAAGAACTTAGCCGAAAACTTACGCGGTAAAGTTATTGGACAAGATGAAGCCGTTGATAAAGTTGCAAAAGCAATCCGCCGTAGCCGTGCAGGATTGAAGTCAAAAGAACGACCAATCGGTTCTTTCTTATTCGTCGGTCCAACTGGAGTTGGTAAAACGGAACTGACTAAAGTACTTGCAGAAGAATTATTCGGTAAACGTGATGCATATGTACGCCTCGATATGAGTGAATATATGGAGAAACATTCTGTATCTAAAATTATTGGTTCTCCTCCGGGATATGTTGGTCATGAAGAGGCTGGCCAATTAACCGAGAAAATACGCCGAAACCCATACTCCATCATCTTATTGGATGAAATTGAAAAAGCTCATCCTGATGTACAGAACATGTTCCTGCAAATTATGGAAGACGGTCATTTGACCGACTCACAGGGAAGAACAGTAAGCTTTAAAGAGTCTGTCATCATTATGACAAGTAACGCAGGAACGGGTACGAAGCGTGTGAATGTCGGTTTCAGTCAAACCCATGATGCTGTTTCAACACTAGAGAATTTAAGTGACTATTTCAAACCAGAGTTCTTAAACCGCTTTGATGCCATTGTAGAATTTAATGAGTTATCAAAAGAAAATCTATTGACTATCGTAGACTTGATGCTTAATGAACTACAAGAAGCTATCGAAGAAAATGATATTGAAATCATGATCACAGACGCTGCTAAACAACGACTAGTTGACCTTGGATATGATCCGCGCTTTGGTGCAAGACCATTACGCCGGGTAATCCAAGATAAAATCGAGGACCAGCTCACAGATCTAATTCTTGAGTCAGACTCTGTTGAGAAAGTCCAAGTAGACGTCGAAGAAGAAGAGATTGTTGTTAAACAAGTTTAAATCATAAACCGTCTGCAATATTGCAGACGGTTTTTTTTATGTTCATAAGCTTAGTTTTTTCGTACAAAATATAAAGAGTGAAACTAAAACGTGCTTTGACTGCCTAAATGAATTGGGTTCTTTCATCATTGGTCACTCATCGGTGCTCTAACCGCCCGAATGTAATGATTTCCCTGCTCTTCGGTCACTCATCGGTGCTCTAACTGCCCGAATGTGATGAATTCCCTGCTCTTCGGCCACTCATCGGTGCTCTAACCGCCCGAATGTGATGATTTCCCTGCTCTTCAGTCACTCATCTAGGCTCTAACCGCCCGAATGTGATGAATTCCCTGCTCTTCGGTCACTCATCGGTGCTCTAACCGCCCGAATGTGATGATTTCCCTGCTCTTCAGTCACTCATTGGTGCTCTAACCGCCCGAATGTAACGAACTACTTCCTTCTCGGTCGGTCATCAGTACGATGAAGACCTATATAAGTCCTGCTTCATCATTTTCGGTTGGTAAATGATAATCAATCATGTACATAAATACATCAAACAAAGGGTGTAACGTATGAAGAAGTTAATTCAGCTACTCATAATCATTTTAATCGTCATTCCGCACGTCACCTATACTTCAGCCAGTTCTCCCATGCGTGTCCACTTTATCGACGTTGGCCAGGGGGATAGTATGTTGATTGAAACACCTGAAGATAAGACGATTTTAATTGATGGGGGAGAGCCGAAAGAGGGGAAGCGGCTTGTAAAGTATCTAAAAAAACATGGTATAAAAACAATTGATTTGATGATAGCGACCCACCCGGATTTCGATCATATTGGTGGACTTATTGAAGTAATGAAGCATTTCCCTGTAAGTAAAGTATTGGAAAATGGAGAAATACGTCCAACTAATACGTATGCAAAGTATCGTTTGCAACTCTTTAAAGATGATATTCCAATCAAAATCGCGAAAGAGAACGAGAAAATCTCTGTAGAAGAAGAGGTCGAGCTTCATGTCCTTCATGCAGCTCAGAAGAATGCAGAGAATCCAAATGAATCGGCAATTGTCTTAAAGCTGACATATCATTCAATAGATTTCTTATTAATGAGTGATGTTGGTGCTGAGCAGGAGAAGGTGATTGCTGATAAATATAGTATTGAATCAGAAGTTTTAAAAGTAGCCCATCACGGATCAAGCTCCAGCAGCACGCTAGATTTTTTGAAACAGGCCAACCCTGAAGTTTCGATTATTACCTACAGTGTTGTAAATGATTATGGTCATCCTGTAAAACGCGTCATCAACAATTTATTAAAACTGGAGAGTCAAATTTTTTCTACTGCAGCCTATGGCAATATTATCGTGGAAACGGATGGAAATGATTATATTGTAGTTCCAGATATGCAACCGGTGGAAAGGCTCATTGAGCGATTAAATAAATAGAAATAATAGAAGTCAGCGGACAGCTGGCTTTTTTTACTTTTTCATTTGAATTCTAAAAATATAAACAAAAATATTCAGAAAACTATTGACAAAAATTCGTTTCAGTTATATGGTTAATTACATAAGTAACTAACCAATGAACGCAGGAGGTTGCAGATGAAAATTAAATTAGACGACACCAAACCGATCTTCCTCCAAATCAAAGAAATGCTTGAGGATTCAATTATTAGCAATACATTGAAGGAAGGAGATAGGGTGCCTTCAACAAATGAATTAGCAGCACATTATAAAATCAATCCGGCAACTGCTGCGAAGGGAATAAATGAATTGGTGGCAGAAGAAATTTTATATAAAAGAAGGGGTGTAGGAATGTTCGTTGCAGAGAATGCACGGAATATACTATTGGAGAAACATCAAGCCAATTTTTACGAGGAATATATCCGGCCACTGAAGCAAGCCGCACAGAAGCTGGATATCGATAAAGATGAATTATTGAAAATGTTACAACGGGAGGATAGCTGATGAAAATTGAAGTGAAAGAGTTAACGAAACGATATGGGGAAAAAGAAGCCTTGTCAAATCTTTCATTCACCTTAAATGAACCGAAAATTTATGGCTTATTGGGCAGAAATGGTGCAGGTAAAACAACTTTTATGGAAATATTAGCTGGACAAATTACGGCTACGAAGGGTGAGGTTCTAATCGATGGTGTCCGTCCGTTTGATAATCAACGGTTGATTGAATCCATTTGCCTTATCAAAGAGGGGAATAACTTCAAGAAGGATCTGAAAATCAAACACGTATTAAAAATCTATTCCTATTTTTATCCCACTTGGGATCAGGAACTTGCGGATAAATTAATTGATGAATATGGACTTGATAGGAATGCAAAAATAAAAACACTATCTAAAGGGATGGAATCTGCACTTGGAATCTCGGTCGGTTTGGCTAGTAAAGCACCTATCACTATTTTTGATGAACCGTATATTGGTCTGGATGCACCTTCACGTAAGAAATTCTATGAAATATTGCTTGAGGAGTTTCAGAATGAAAAACGAACAATTATCTTTTCTACGCATTTGATAGATGAAGTCAGTCTGTTGTTTGAGGAAGTGTTGATTATCCGGGAAGGGAAACTCGTTCTTCAGGAGGAGACGGATTCTCTAAGGCAAAGCATTATTTCTGTTTCAGGGCCTGTGGATGCAGTAAAGACGTATATTGAAAATAAAGAAACACTTGAGATAAAACAATTGGCGGGAATGATGAATGCTTATGTTTACGGAGAGAAGGAAGAGGCATTAGAGTATGGATTAGATGTAGAAGGTGTGCCGATACAGGAGTTAATGATCCATTTGACGGAAAGAAAGCGGGGGGCATAAAATGACGAGACAAGTGAAGGGATTGCTATTCTTTTTCTTATCTGACCTAAGACATTCGTTTACAATTTTTTGGTCGATTCTTCTGATTGCTTTAGCTCTTTCATTGGGGATAGCGTATTTACTGTTGGATGTGCAGGATGGTGTGTTCTTTTTTGGATTTCCTTTTGCAACATACATTAATGTCGGGATAGTCGGCTTTCTAATCGTGAAGGATTATATTCCTTTTTCGTTGAAGCTGGGAGCAGTCCGGAAAAATATTTTTGCTGCAGCTGGTGTATTATTTGTTTTGTATGGATTTATCATGGCCATGATTTCTAGTACCCTTCATTTCATCATTAATCTGATTATAGAAGCAGTTGGATTGCATTCATTCATGTTTTTGCATCCAGCACAATTAATTGGAAGTGATACATGGCTGACAAGAATTGCCGTAGATACGGTAATGATGTTTGGTGTTTTTGCTCTATTCTTTCTATTGGCCCTGTTGTTTTACCGTGGTGGCCTAATTATTGGTGGCAGTGTTGTCGGACTGATTGGCGTCACTTTACTATTTGGTATCGCGCAAGGATGGCTGTTTGAATTCTTTCTCAACTTGTACCACACCATTGATTATGTTTTCTTCGCTCAGGTATTTGGTATCAGTATACTGATTTATGGATTGACCTATTTTTTAGTGAGAGGGATAACGACAGTAAAGGCTTAATAAAAAACAGGAAGATGTACTCTTCCTGTTTTTTGTGGATTAAAGATATATGGATTTATCCCGCATGTTCTTTCGTACGGAATATATAAATACTCAGTAATAGTAGAATGAGACATGCAATAACCGTTGTCACAGCCGATCCAATTAAAGAGCTTGATATTTCACCGGTGTGTAGAAACTCAAATGAATGATTGGAAATATTAGAAGGGCTGTAGCTTAACTTTTCTCCAAACAGGCTTGATCCAACGCTTATTAAAATTATGGTTGCTATTGTACTGAATGCGACAAGACCAGATGATTTGAAGATTGTATTATAAAAAATGGATACGGTCAGTACGAGTGTCAGCCAAAGCCCATATAATGCTGTCATTACAAGAAAATCACCGATGGGGATGGTATCATATAAAATGCCGATATAATACCAAGCGAACAGCATTGCTAACACATAAGATGCTATAATGAGGACGAGAAGTGCTGCCCATTTACTAAGGATATATGCTGGGTAGGCTACTGGTTTTACAAGTATCAATTCAGCAATTCCGGATTTTCGTTCTCCTGCAATTGTTCCCATGGAGATAAGAGCAATAATTAAAACACCTAGGCTGCTAAGTTGACTGATGCTCATTTGAATTGCATCAATTCCAGTGAATTCTGGCATTTGGAATACAGCACCTTCAGGTAATCCGCCTACCTTATCGAGAATTTGCGGAAGGTAATAATTCATCACTGGGTCCATGACAGCGATGAGGATGAGTACGAGAGGCACCCAAATCCATTTCCGATCACGGAAGTGTCCAACCATTTCATTTTTGAAAAGAGTTTTCCATTGTCTCATTTCTTCACCGCCTTCATGAACATTTCTTCAAGTGAAGCTCGATTGAGATGAAATTCAACGAGTGGCCAATTTTCCTCTGTGGCTGCTTTGAGAACTTCGTATCTAACTTTACTGATATCTGCTGCCGGAATTTTAATTGTATTGCGATCGAGATAACTGGAAGTTCCACTTGGTAAAGCTCGTAATTTCTCCAAATACTGTTCTGGATTATCTTGAAATTCGAGTTCTATAACCGAAGTTTGATATTTCTTCCGTAACTCGAGAATGGAGCCAGCTTCAATGATTTCCCCTTTATGCAGCAGTAGAAGGTCATCACATACCTCTTCGGCATCATTTAAAATATGAGTTGAGAAGAGGATGGTCATTTCTTCCTTTAACTTTTCAAGTAATGTCAATACTTCTCTTCTTCCAATCGGATCCAATGACGAAACTGGTTCGTCGAGTAAAAGTAATTTTGGGGAATGAATAATTGCTTGGGCAATTCCAAGACGTTGCTTCATTCCACCAGAATATCCACCGATAGGTTTATTCCATGCATCTTTGATTCCTACTTCTTCCACAAGCTTTTCTGCCCGCTCTTCTGCTTCTTTCTTCGATAAATATGCGAGTTCTCCGCTGAATATCAGAAATTCCTTCGCTGTCATCCAACTTGGGAAGACGGGATATTGTGGCAGATAACCAATAAATTTCCGTAAATCTGCGTTAGCCGGCTGACCAGAAAATCGAATCTTGCCCTCCGTTGGCTTTAATAATCCGGCAAGTATTCGTAAAATCGTTGTTTTTCCGGCTCCATTCGGTCCAATTAAAGCGATGCATTTACCTGAAGTAAGGGAAAAATCCACCCCTCGTACAGCAGTATAATCTTTATACGTTTTCTTTAAAGATGTGGCGGAAAGCAGGTTCATGGATTATCTTCTCCTTCCGAAAATAAAGTAGAGAATCGGTCCGATAATATTTATGAACACGATGACTACAAACCAAACCCAGCGGTTACCCCGGACATTTTCTCCTTGCTTTGCCCAATCGAGAATACCGACAATCAGTAAAATCCCTTGTATAAAAAATAATGGTAATATTAATTGCCAATTAATAGCTAAAGATTCCATGTTAGTTCCCTCCAATTGATTAGCTTAATAAAACAGGAATAAGAAATGCGAGACCAAGAATGATGATTAGGATAATCCATCCATGTGGCCGTGCCATATTTATAGTCCAGCCAATTCCGAATCTCTTTTCAAGGAAGACTGCCGGGTCCTCCTTGTTGAAATAAAATACTCCAAGTTTCCAATAGCGATCGTCATCGCGATTAATTTGTGTACCACCAGGTCCGGTAACATGATAGAGTCGGCTTCCACCTTGCCCAAGTTTGAAGCTGAGATAGATGGCATAGATGATGATAGCTATGTTGAAAATTAGTGAGATGGTAACTACCAGTTTTTTATTGACTGGATGGAACATCGCTATCTGGACAAATGTAAGTAATGCAATGATGCCATTCCCGGTGATGATGAGAAATAGGGACCAACGTTTCCGGAAAATCGAATTTCGCTTCAATGACAGTTTCGGATTGGACTGGTCGATTTGTTGTTTTGCAAGTTGTATCATGCTGTTTGAAAATATAAAGACTCCAATCAGAAAAAATTGGAATGCAGGCACCATAAGAATAGAAAGATAGGATTTTTCTGCTGATCTTGTCACTTCACCAGAAAAGCTATATTGCATTGGTATTTGATCCGGCAGCAAATGGTAATTGATTATACTATAAATAATCAGTCCAACCGTAAGGAAGAGAGAAATAAGGAACCATAAGTTGGAGTAGGTCAGTTTCTCTTTTCGGAAAGCGGTACTAATGACGACCTCTTGTGTTTCATCGGCACTCCATGCACTTGCTACTTTAATTTTCTTCATTCTTTTGTGGAAGATAAGGTAAATGATAGCAGTTACGATAAAGTAGAAAAGTATGGTTATAGTCAGCAGAATAGTTGCCTGAGCTTCATCGGCCCCCATACTTAAGAATAAAAAAAGTAGGGTGAGCAAAAGTGCAAGCAGGCTTGTCGATTGCACGTATTTTTTCCTGAGACGCTTTAGTAATGGGCTATGATAAACTTCTTCCGGAATCGTAACTCCGAAACTTTCTGTTCTTCTAGTCCAGTAAGGGATAAATATAGTTGCAAGATAACTGGGAATGAGGATCAGCAGTGCGATCAAGGGAAACCAATTATTCATGTTGTTCACCTTCTTTATTTAAAATCTGTAAGTATATCTCATCGCTTAGTTCTTTAAACTCATCGATGGTGAGGTTATGACAAATGCTTGCTGCAAGCAGAGGTCTTAATTCTTCTTTGAGTGAGTTGATATAATTTTCGTCTGCTGGAAGGAATCCATCTGGGTGAATAATGACCCCGCGCTTTCTATGGATTTGGATGTATCCTTCCTGTTTTAATTGCTGGTAGACTTTGTTTACGGTATGAACATTTATGCCAATATCAGCGGCAAGGGAGCGGACAGATGGCAAATCATCCCCAGGCTGCAATTCTTTTCTGGCGATACCTTCAATAATTTGCTCTTTGAGCTGAATATAAATTGGTTTATCAGCGGCCATATCCATTTTGATAAACATAAACACACCTTCTTTCTATACAGGCAAGATGTTGTATCTGTTCTATTAGTAGTATAACAGACAAATTGTTGAAGTACAATAGGAAATTATGAGGCAATAGCATATTTCTTCAATAGAAAAAAACCAAAGCAATTCCTTATCAAAAGAATCACTTTGGTTTGTTAAGTTTTTATAGTTAATATTTAAAAGCTGATCGCACTAACTTATGAAACAACTTCTCCAGTCATAGGTGCTTCCACATGGGAGAACTGTTTATAAGAAAGGTAGTTTTCTTTCGTAATGACAAACAAATCATAGATTTCTTCTTCTGGATTGACCTTGGAAAAGACTCCAGGATAGGTTTCATTAGCCAATGCGATATAAGGGAGCTTCAACACTGCTTTCAATGAGCGGATGTTGGTCTTCCGTACTTTCATGAATATGCCATCAATCCCTTGGGTGAGGAATAATTCATCAAAGAACATATCTTTAGCCTGGCGGTTGTATCCTTTGCCAAAATAAGGTTTACCAATCCATGTAGCGAGAAATCCGTAATTTTCTTCAATATCAAACAAATTAATCGTTCCTATTGGCTGCTGGAACTCATCAAGAATAGTTCTAGAAATCAATTCACGATTTTGCTCCGCTTCAATCGTCTGCTTCGTTAAAAAATATAATTCATCTAATGTGTTGGCTTTTTGTCTAACATAGGGAAATACTTCGGGATGTGTCATCAACTCATACAGTACAGGCACCTCATGTAATTCACGCAATTTTAGCATAAAAAAACCCTCCTTTTTCCAGGTGGGTATATTTCCTAAGGCGCACTAGTGGTCCCAGTTGGAAACCTACCCACGAATTTTTATTCAAGATCGAAAAAACTAAAGATTGATCAACAAAAATTCGGGGTGGGAATCGAACCCACTAGAACCAGTACATATATGCTGGTGGCGCACCATTTGCCTTCCCTATTTAATTTCAACTAACGTTTGGAGACTTCCTAATCGTCATCTCTTTTCTGCAGTTTGTAATTAATTTCTTAACTCATTTTACACTGGTTTCTCGAAAATGTGAATGGGTTTTTTAAAATATTTTATTAAAATTTTTTTAGGGAAAAACACATCAAATTCATTGCCTTTTATATGTGAAAATTGTTATTATATTAAGTCATTTAAGGCATGGAAAAGCTTCGGATATTGAAAAGAAAATCCATTGTCTTCAGCCTGTTTTGGATAAGCGAATTGGCCCTCGGTGATTAGTGTGGACATTTCCCCCATAGCGAGTTTGATAAAAAGTTTAGGGGCTGGAAACCAGTATGGGCGGTTATAACTTTTCGCCATAAGCCGATAAAAATCTTTATTGCGTTTCGGCTCAGTCGCTGTAACATTGACAGGACCTTGCATTCTTTCATTAAAAATGCAGAATTCCAGTAAATTTACGGCATCATCTATATGAATCCACGATATCCATTGCTCTCCATCACCGATACTTCCTCCGACAAACAGTTTAACAGGTAAAGCCATGAGAGGAAAAGATCCTTCTTTTCTGCCAAGTATAATTCCAAATCGCGCATAAATCGTGCGGATTCCCATTTTTTCAATTGTCTTTGCGGTATCTTCCCAATCTACAACGACAGAGCTTAAAAAATCCTTTCCTGGTTTTTCGGTATTCTCCGTAAAAATTATCTCAGTAGATGTTCCATAATATCCGACAGCAGAACCATTAATGAAAACTTTTGGCTTCTCATTCAGTTTACTTACTAATTCAATGAGGTTTTTTGTTGCCTCTATTCTGCTCTGACGGATTTTCTTTTTCTTTTCCTCTGTCCAATAGCCGAATAAAGATTCTCCAGCAAGGTTGATGACCCCATAAATTGCTGGAAAATCTTGGACATCGTCTTGATAAGATAGATAGGTGACATGTTTTGTGTTTTTATGTGATTGGGGTGATCGAGTAACGACAAAGACATGATGTCCTTTTGTTATTAATTTTGCAGTCAAGTGTTTACCGATAAATCCGGTACCACCGGTTATTAGAAAATTCATGGTATCCCTCCGGAAGTCTTTATGATTCGTCTTTGATTTCATTTTATTATATAGGATAAGTATTAGTTGTATACAGGCATTCATGATAATATGGTAGGGAAGGGGTGAATGGTTTTGAAAAAAATTACCCGGATTACCGTTCAACAGAAAAATAAGAATCGGTATAATATTTTCCTTGCTGATGAGTATGCATTTAGTGTCGATGAAGCAATTCTTATTGAATTTGGTCTCCGCAAAGGTCTTGAATTAGATGAAGCGGCAATCAATAAAATTGTCCAAAAAGAGAAGCTGTACCAATTCTATACCCAATCGATCAACTATTTAAGCTATCGAATGCGGACGAAAAAGGAAGTTTATGATTACTTAAAGAAAAAAGAAGTAGAACCTGAATACATAGATGAAATCATTGACCGGTTAACAAAGGAAAAACTGCTTGATGACCGGGAATTTGCAGAAGCTTTTGTTCGGACAAGAATCAACACATCGACGAAAGGACCGAAAGTAATAGCTCAAGAGTTGAGGGAAAAAGGAGTAAGTGCAAAGATAGTTGCAGACGTTTTGGAACTGTATACTACAGAGAAACAATTTGATAAAGTGTATAAGATTATGGAAAAAAAGCTGCGCCAATCGTCCAAGCATGCGTTCCGCAAACGGTTGGAGCAGATACAAGTGAATCTAATGCAAAAAGGATTCTCCCGGGAGATCATTCAAGAAGTTGCTGTTAATTTTTCAGACCAAAAGGATGCAGATGCTGAATGGGAAGCGTTAGTCTTTCAAGGAGAGAAGCTTTTGCGAAAATATCAGAACAAGTTTTCGGGCTTCGAATTAAGGAATAAATTGACAGAGGGACTTTATCGGAAGGGTTTTTCCTTTGATTTAATACAGCGTTTCATTCAAGAAAGCTTAGAGCAGGAATGAATTTTTGTTGGGGCGGGTCTCGTGTATTCCATTCCCGGTTAAAAATTGATAAGCTAGAGGAAGAATGGGGGATGAAAAATGACATATCGTTATAGCGATTATTCAGTGGAACAATTATATAAAGAAATAAGCGAGCTGAAGGAGAAAGCTCAGAGGGCAGAGCAGCTTGGTAATATTTCCGAGGTGCAGATCAATGAAAGAAAAATGCAGGTGGCAATTTCATATACAATGAATCCAGACGATTTCAAAGCTGGTGAAATTTATCAATTCAAAATGGAGCCTGGCTTCCGTTTCAAAATTGATTATATTAATGGCGTGTTTGCATGGGGATATCGAATCAATTTATTGGACGAGCAGTATGAAGAAATTGAAGCACTGCCGATTGCATTATTAGGTAAAAAAGTAAATTAAATCCGAAAGCTGAAGTGCCTTTACAGGCTAAGGCGATGAAGTTGGAAACAAAAAAGAACAGCAGGGGATGCCTGCTGTTCTTGTCTTTATACAAAATCACTCGCATATAGTTTTCGTTGTAATTTATGTTCCGAGAATATCCAACCTGTATAGGAACTGATAATTTCGAGTTCGGGACTAATTTTTACTACAGCCACAAATGGATAGTAGTCATTTGAACGATATCTCAGATCGATAAGCCGAACTTCCGTATAATTGTCGAATTCATTGATCTCCCAGCGGTATACCGGTGAAAAATTCAAGAAGGCCGCTATATTGTCATCGGTCTTAGCGACGTCAATAATTGGCAGATCCGGTAAAGGGATTTTCTTAAACTCATCGACAATTTCAATATGGCGATTTTCCACTTTTCCTACATAGAAACGTTCTTTTGTAGTGATTGCCACACGCCAATAATTTTGTTTTAAAGTTGGTGAAGTGGCAATTTCTAACGTATCAGGGAAATGTTCCTTGATCTTGTTTACAATTTCCCGTTTGTCCAAATATCGTTTAATATAGTATAGGATAATCACTGAGTAGATCGTAATCCAAGTATAGGCCGGATTTGCACCAAGTGTCCATGCAATAATCCCAACTACATTCAAAGAAAAAATATAAGGATCGAAAGTGTTGATGAAGCCCTTTGCTATCCATTTACTGGAGAAGGGTCTTAGTGCTTGTGTGCCATAAGCGTTAAACAAATCCACTGTCACATGAATAATGACAGCAAGAAATGTCCAAAGCCATAGATGGAGGAAACTCACTTCTGGGGCGAATAAATAGATCACTCCAGACACAAGGAGCCCCCACATGATGATGGCAGGGATCGAATGGCTTGCACCACGGTGATGCCTGATATACGTTGCATTATCTTTCATTTTAAATACGGTATCGAAGTCTGGTGCATGCGACCCAACTATCGTTCCAATTAAAACGGCATTAAACAATGCCGGATCACTTTGCACAACAGGATCTAATGTGGCAAGTCCTGCGAGTGAAACTCCCATAACGATATGCGTTGCGGTATCCATCGTATTGGACACTTCCTATCTTATATGATTATCACGGTCCAGCCTCCGTAAGACAGAGAGCGTAGAAAAAACCATGATGGAAAAAGCGTTCATATATATTTATTGTACCAAAAGAAGGTGAAGTTTTGATAAAAGACATATTACAGAATTTTAACATAGAAGCATTTCAGAAGGAAATTCTTAACTGGTATCAAGAAAATAAGCGGGCCCTCCCATGGCGTGAAACAAGTGACCCTTACTATATATGGATATCCGAAATCATGCTTCAACAAACCAAAGTTGATACAGTTATTCCTTATTTTAATCGGTTTATCGATAAATATCCAGACCTTTACTCATTGGCAAATGCTCCAGAAGAGGAAGTATTAAAAGTATGGGAAGGATTAGGCTTTTATTCGAGGGCGAGGAATTTGCACACGGCAGTCCGTGAAGTCGTGGAAAACTACGATGGAAAAGTTCCTGATACAAAGGATGAATTAGGAAAATTAAAAGGTGTTGGACCGTATACTCAAGGTGCGATTCTTTCGATTGCCTTCAATCAGCCTGAGCCTGCTGTAGATGGAAATGTTATGCGGGTGTTCTCTCGATTGTTATTAATTAATGATGATATAGCACGTGCTAGAACAAAGAAATATTTTGAGCAGATTGTTGCCGAAGTCATATCGAAAGAAGATCCATCATCCTTCAATCAAGCGATTATGGATCTTGGTGCGACAATTTGTACACCGAAATCTCCTGCTTGTTTAATTTGCCCGGTCCAGGAACACTGTAGAGCCTTTGAAGTAGGTGCGCAAGCTGAATTACCGGTGAAAACAAAAGCAAAGAAACAGAAGTCAATTCATTATGCGGCATTGATCATCAGAAATCAGGAAGGCAAGTATTTGATTGAGAAAAGACCGGAAGAAGGCTTGCTTGCCAATATGTATCAATTCCCGATGGTCCCATTAGAAGAGGTAAAGCTTGAAGACATACCTGCATGGTTTTATAAGAAATATGGTGTGCAACTACAAATGGGTGTGCAAAGTGGTGATTTGAAGCATGTATTCAGTCATTTGATCTGGAACATCGATATTCATTCGGCTGAGGTGAATGATACGGAAGTAAAGGATTCAAGTTTACGTATCGTCGACTTGGAGGAGATGAAAAATTTACCTTTTCCAGTGTCGCATCTTCGAATAAGAAAAGGTTTAGAGTAGGCAAGCTTTTACCAAGTTTTATTAAAAATACTTAAAATATCCTCCGTATAGCTTCTTCGTAAATGGTTAAATTATAGTTACGGAGGTGATATCAATGGCGAAAAAATCACAAGCAGGTACTAACGTGCAAAAAGTGAGACAACAAAACCAAATGTCTAAGCAAGGTCAATACGAGACTGAGTTTGCTTCTGAAACGGATGCGCAAGAGGTAAGACGTCAGAACCAAAAGTCTAAACAAGGCCAAGGACAAAGTCAAGGTCAATATGGGACTGAGTTTGCTTCTGAAACGGATGCGCAAGAAGTAAGACGTCAGAACCAAAAGTCTCAACAAAATAAAAAGTAACAACATACAAAAGAGCTTCCTGACTAGTGGGAAGCTCTTTTTACTTTATTTACTAGCAAGGTGACTATCTAGTGGTGAAATTTCTCTATAGTATTACATTTCGAAAAAGACTATTTCAAAGATTTTACTCGACTTTTAATACTCGAAAGTTCTGGGTAGTAGAAAATGCTCGATTAAAACAGTATGCAAAATATATCTGCATATTGCAGAACAGGTGGGACAAGAGTGAAAGGATGCTGCTTTATGATAACCCGAAATTAAATGTAAACATATAGAAGCAATGGGAAACCTTTGCACAGTGTTTCTTTGGTAACAAATATACAGCTATATGATGAATATCATAATGTGGCAACCTGGAATAATTGTATATCAACGGATATGCAAATCATCCTTTTCTTCGACATTTTTAGCAAATTCCATGAAGAAGCAGGCGCTAACGTGGCGGGGTCATAAGACTTATTTTTTATTATGGGGTGAGGAGAATTTTCTGTTGGTTGCAACAGAATTATTTTTAGGTAATTTTTACCAATGAATTCTAATAGTTTGCACTTCGAATGTAATGAAATTTACTGGCATGTTGGCTTGTAATTCACAAATAGGTACTATTCGAGAGCTAGAGACGATTTATGGTATAGGAATAAAGACAATTAGAGTTTACGATTCGAATGAACTAGAAAGCGTGAGCCTGTCGAAGCAGGTCGGATTATATAGAGAAAATAAGTTTTATAGTCTAATAGTGAAAACACAGGGTATCATTCACTATATCTATGTTCCTATGATATTGCTATGCTCTGTTTTTCTCTCTAATCGATATTGGATTTTTATTTTTTGTTATGCTACATTGTCATAAAATAGTTGATTTTATTAGAAGGAGCGTTTCACTTTTGTTACAAAAATTTAACATTGACCGGATTTTTATGTTATGAAAAGCGAACAATCCTTTTATATCCGGCAAACACAATATATTAATTTTATTTAAAGGCAGCATTTGCTTTTGACACAATATTGACATAATTTTGAGACTATGAATATACTCTAGTTGATTATTTACTGTAAAGCAAATGAAGTTACTTAAGGAGGTTATCCAGATGAATAAAGTTAAAGTCGTCTTATATACGCAGGATACTGTCTATGCGGAATATTTTTCCAACTTTATGAGAAATCCTTCGAACAGTTCGAAGTTCTCGACAAAGATTTTCACGGATGAAGCTGCTTTCAAAAATAATATCCGTAACCAAAAACAGCATATCTTGTTGACGGATGCGAATCTGGAAGAATCAGACAAAAGCAATTTTGATAAAGTGATTATCATTACGGAAGATAAATCAAATGCAGCTGAGCATGATCTGTATGTATTTAAATATCAACCGCTCAATGAATTATTATCACAAGTACTATCCATTTATTATGAAAGTAACGGCAGGATTGAGAAATCATTTTATCAGGAAAACAAGGAGACGGTCGTCAGTTTTTACAGTGGAAGTGCTGGTACGGGTAAAACGATACTCTCCCTATCCCTTGCAAAAAATTTGACGATGCAGAATAAGCGTGTGTTTTATATAAGTCTGGAACAATTACATACTACATATCTATTTTTCAAAGAGCCGAAAGTGTCTTCTGCGGAAGTGTTCTACTACTTAAAAAATAATACAGATCGTTTGATTTCAAAAATAGAAGCATTGAAATCACATGATGCCTTAACTAATATTGATTACTTCACTTTTCCAGTTCTGCCTGAAGAAATGGAAATGCTGACGGCGTCTGATGTAAAAACATTGGTAAGTGCTCTAAAAGCAATGCAGGAATATGATTATATCATTATAGATTTAGATGCTTCATTGCATGAACGCAATACTGCTGCAATGGAGATTAGTGATGAAGTTTTCTGGATTTTAAGTTCGAGTGAGACGAGTATGGCAAGAACGAAGTATATATTGGATAACGATCTTATTGGTAACGACATCGATAAGACAAAACTGCATTATATCCTAAACAAAGTTCCTTCAAACTTATTCAGTAATTTTGATAGTTATAATTTCAGTATTGAAGCAAGTATTCCTTTCTTTTCATCCTGGATGGAGATGGATGAGCAGCAGAAGGTCCTCGGAGACACCGAGATTGGGGAGAAGCTTGCCCAATTATTTATAACAAATCAAGAATTGTTTAGGCAGGTGGACTTTGTTGAAAACTGATGATCTGAAAATTAAAAAAAATCCAGCCTCGGAAGATGATAAACAACATCTTGCACTCGATGAGGATGAGATAACGAAAAAGCTGATTGAGGAACTGAGGGAAACACTCGATTTTATGCACTCAGTTACGAATGAAGAGTTATTGGGGCTTGTAGAAGAAACTGTAATTGCTTATGCAAGGGAACACGCTATCAACTCTTCGATGATAAAGCGGATTGTTGACCGGATGTACAATGCATTTAGAGGATTGGGCGCATTGCAGCCGCTATTGGATGATCCTTCCATTACAGAGATTATGGTAAATAATCATGAAGAAATTTTTATTGAGCGAGATGGTCAAGTAACAAGGACGGATGTTGCTTTTGAGAATAGACAAAAGTTGGAGGATACAATCCAAACGATTGTGTCGAAAGTGAATCGCGTAGTAAATGAATCAAGTCCAATAGCAGATGCCAGATTAGAAGACGGATCCCGGGTCAATGTTGTATTGCCGCCGATCGCTTTAAGAGGGCCAGCAATGACCATCCGGAAATTTCCTCAGAATCCTTTAACTATGAAGGATTTGATAAAGTTTGGAGCTTTGGATGAAGAAGTTGCCGATTTTCTGCAGCACCTTGTCGAAGCGAAATACAATATATTCATAGGCGGAGGAACTGGTTCCGGGAAAACAACTTTCTTAAATGTCTTGTCTAATTTTATTCCGCCGGACGAGAGGCTCATCTCAATAGAGGATTCAGCTGAGCTCCAAATTAGGAATATTCCTAACCTTATTAGTCTTGAGACGAGGAACCCGAACACAGAGGGCAAGGGCGAAGTGTCGATAAAAGATCTAATAAAAGCTTCCTTGCGTATGAGACCAAACCGGATTATTGTAGGTGAAGTCCGCGGAGAGGAAGCGCTGGATATGCTGCAGGCAATGAATACAGGACATGACGGCTCCTTGTCGACAGGACATGCGAACTCGATTGTTGATATGCTAAGCAGATTGGAAACAATGGTGTTAAGTGCTGCGGAACTGCCACTGGAGGCAATCCGCCAACAAATCAGCTCAGCAATTGATATTATGGTTCACCTTTCCAGATTCCGGGACCATTCAAGAAGAGTTGTCGAAATATCGGAAGTAAGAGGAATGGAAAACGGAAAAATTATAACGGCGCCGTTATATAAGTTTGAAGAAGAAGGCGAAGATTATCGTGGAAGAATCATCGGTAAATTACAGAAAACAGAAAATGGATTAGTGTCCACAAACAAATTGAAATTAGCTGGGAAATATGATGTTTTGGAACAGTTTTCTGACTAATTAATTGGGGATTGATGGATATGGATTTAGAACAAATTATTGGATCGATTTTAATTATTTTCCTCCTTGGAACCCTTGTTTTTCGCCGTTTATTCCAATCCCGTAGAAGAAAACAGGTAGAAAAAGAACAGAGTAAACTGGAAAGCATGAAAAGAGAAAGAAGTATTCAAGCGATCCGGATGCGAACTCTTGGTGGTAATACGTTAATTGATTATGCTACATATGAATTAAGCTTTGGGGAGAAAGTGAAATATACGCTGATGGCTGGAGCGGTGCTGTTCGGGATTGCTTATTTATTTTACGATAACTTCATCGTTTCAAGTATTGTAGGACTCCTTGGTGTATTCTATCCGCGGATGAAAAAGAAAAGCTTGAATGAAAAGCGCAAGAATGAACTGCTCTTGCAATTTAAAGAAGCAATTTCAGCATTATCTTCATCACTTGCAGCTGGACAATCTATAGAAAATGCATTTCGGGATGCGTTAAAAGATTTAAAATTGCTCTATCCAAATGATGACATTCACATTATTAAAGAATTTAACTTGATTAATAGAAGAATAGAAAATGGTGAAACGGTTGAACGGGCAATTGACGATTTTGCCAAACGTTCAGATATTGAAGATATCATTAACTTTTCCAATGTATTTATTACGTGTAAGCGTACAGGCGGAGACTTAGTAAGGGTAATTAAACAGACATCAGATATTCTCTCAGATAAAATCGAGATTCAGCAAGAAATTAGAATACTAGTCTCACAAAAGAAATTCGAGTCAAAAATAATGGCGATTGCACCAATCGGGATTATCTTGATGCTTCGGGTTTCTTCACCTGAGTTTGTTGCACCATTATTTGATCTTGGCACCCCTGGTCCAGTAGTAATGACTGTTGCGCTGATTTTCATCGTTTTAAGTCTATTTATCAGTCAAAAAATTATGGATATCAAGATTTGATGAACAGAGGGGAGGCTAAAGGACATGATCATCAGAATACTCATAGCAGTTATCCTGCTCGTTGTACTTACAACTAGCTTAAAACAGAAGAAAATTTATCAGCAATTCATTGAATTGTACAAAGAGGATATTACCCTGCCTGTCCTTGCGCCATTTGCTTTTACAGTAATTGATAAACTGGATGTAAACAGACGTCTTCCAAGACTTGTTAATTTTATTCATCAGAAAATGATTATTTTAAAGGGAAGTAAGCTGTCGGGTGACCACACAAGAGTCTATCTGGCCAAAATGATCATTACACTGATTTTGCTGGTTCTATTAACGTTAGTTGCTGTTGAAGCTAGTGGCGGCGACTATGAAATGCTCGTTTGGGGTTCCTTGTTAACAGGTATTGTCAGTGTTTTTCTCGTAAAAGATTTAGATAAAAAAGTGAAACAAAGAAAGGATTCAATTTTGATTGACCTCCCTGAATTTGTCAATAAAATTATACTCTTAGTCAATGCGGGTGAAACCGTTCAGGGAGCTTTTGAGAAATGTGTCAATCAAAATAAACATAGAATTTTTGAATCACCGCTCTATTTTGAACTGAGTGAAGCAGTGAATAAAATGTCTGCGAACACTTCTTTTCAGGACGCATTAAAAGATTTAAGTTACAGGAGTGGGATACAGGAAGTATCTGTATTCACAACGACTGTAATGATGAACTACAGGAAAGGAGGAGCGCAGCTTACAGAATCCCTTAAAGAACTTTCTGTAACATTGTGGGAGAAGAGAAAAACGATTACTCGCATTAAGGGAGAAGAGGCTTCTTCTAAACTGGTATTCCCGATTATTTTTATTTTTGGAGCAGTACTACTAATTGTAATCTACCCGGCTATCGCGGTATTTTAAAAAATTAAAATTAAGGAGAGGATTAACATGCAACAATTAACGACATTTATTAAGAATTTTTGGAATGACGAAGAGGGGATTGAGACGGTAGAAATTCTACTAATCTTATCTGTGCTCATTGTAGTTGCCCTTATGTTCCGAGACGAACTGATCGGATGGGTAGAGGGTATTTTTAGAACGATAGAGACAGAATTACCGATGTCAGAATAAGAGTATTAAAAAGTGAATCGAAAAATCAATGAAATTTGGGGTGACTAGAAATGAAACCCTTCTTGAAAGGAGAACGGGGGAGCTTTACTGTTGAAGCGACCCTCGTCTTTCCGGCTTTTCTCATGTTTGTTCTTGCTGGAGTATTTCTTTGTATTGTTATTTTCCAGATGGGAACAGCACATTATACTGCACAAAAAGCGGCATCACAGGTTGCATATACTTGGAACAATTCAAATAAGGATCTGAAAACTGGTGAGTTTGAAAAGCATCTGTACCCGGGATTAGGTGATTCTGCAGGTGATGGACTTTATTGGCGTATATTTGATAACGGAATACTTGGCATGTTTGGTTTGGATGGGGTATTCAGTCCATCAGATGATGGCACATTTTACAGAAAACTGTTGAAAGCGGAATTAGAGTATAATAACGCCCTTACAGTAGATGTAGATTACAATAATTATATTATTTACAGTGAAGTGACAGCAACTGCTAAAACTGAATTGTTCATGCCACAATTTTTAAAAGAAATGTTGGGTGGCAGTGATTCATTAACGGCTGAATCAACACACGTTGTAACCGAGACCCCTGAATTAATTCGTACGTATAACTTTGCTAACTATTTATGGAGGGTAACAGGGTTAGCTGATGCAACGCAAAACATTTTAGACTCTGTCAGTGACTTTTTCAACTGACAGGCTTATGGAGGTTAACATGAAGAAATATATCAAACTATCATTCATTCTTATCATTACTATATTATTTATTGCTGCATGCAATGGAGATGATAAGGTAGATGAGGGAGTAAACGAGGAAGAAAATAGTAATCAGGAAACAAATGAAACTGAAGAAAATGAAACAACTGAAGAAGATGTGATCAATGAAGAAGACAGCTCGGAGGAAGTAACTGATAATGACGAGTCCGAAGAAGACGGTGATATTTCTTTTGGAAATCATCAGGAGGGTCTACGGATCGGTGATACGGGTACGGTTGTAGATAACGATAAGAATAGATATGATGTAACACTTAACTCTGTTACATTTAAAGACAGCGTCGCAGGTTTGGAACCTAATGGAGAAACCTTCGTCGTTGCTAACATTACCGTTAAAAATACTGGTGATGCCAGTTTTGATGCTGCCAATATGTATAATCCGGGATTCGGTCCTGAGGGAGGACTTCAGACAACGATGAATGACATATTTAGGGATGCCGGTGTGGAGCTCGATGAAGAATTATTAGAGGGAGAAATTGCCCCAGGTGAATCAGTAACTGGCGACCATATTTTTGAAATTGGCGAAGTGAGCGATCAGTACAGATTTATTATTGGTGGAAGTGGACAACAAATTTTAACATATGCGAACTGGGACGTTTTGGAAAGTGATATAGAGTAACCTGCTAATTAACTCCTATCAGCAGAAAATCAAGACCTCTTCTAGGAGGAGAACGAATGAAAAAGTTTTTTAAACGTCTTCTATATGGAGAAAAAGGTGCGGTTTCTGTATTTGCCATACTTATCATCGTGCCGATTTTCCTGCTTAACGCCTTATTTATTGATACGATACGCATTGTCACTGCGGAGCGACAGATGGAAAATGCAATCGATACCGCACTTCGTTCAACGATGGCAGAGTTCAACGAAAAATTGGCTGCGAAAGGCTTGTTTGGATATAGCGGAAGTCAAGCCGAAGCCCAAGCAGACTTCCAGCATTATCTAGATGCGCAATTTTACGACGCAGGAGAACTAAGCGGTGTATTTACGATGGTACAGCCGAATATACAAAGCGGCTCAGCTACAGCTTCATTTGATACAGATCGTAACCTGGTTGATTTAGAAGTTTTTGAGCATCAGATCTTAGAAAGTATGAAGTATCAGGCACCAGCCCAAATCGGGCAGGAAATCTTCGACTTTGTCAGAAACTCCGGCTTTGATAGTGTAACGGAAGATGGAGTTGAAAGTGTTGAAGAATTAATTGAATCGTATAAAGAACTGTTTGAATTAGCTAAAAAGCGCAATGAGAAAATTGATGCGGCACGAGCCGATATTGAGAAGTACATTAATATGCTAAGTGAAGATGGCGGATTATTCACTATTCTAGGTCCACCTAATCCATCTTTACCTGAAGCAATACCGGACAGACTACTAAATATGGAAGAGTTAATCTATTATAATGAACGTTATCATGAGCTGCTGGAGCAAGAAGAGGCAGCGGATGAGGTTAATGATAGCGATGAGGAGAGCGAAGAAGAAGAGGAAGAAAGTGAAGAAGAAAGAGAAGCAAGACAGCAGGAAATTGAAAACTATGAGAATGCCCTTAGTGAGGGAAGGGACAATCACTTAGGAGCATTTAACCAGTTCCACTCAACTTTAAAATCAGATATCTATACTTTGCTATTTGGAATGGGATCTTTTGAAGGGTCACCAGATAATTATGGTCCAAACTCTGCAATGGACTATAATGACCAAATGGCAAGAATTATGGACAATATAAACTTTGATAATATTGAGGTCGATGAAGAGTCTCGCAGTGAAATTGAAAAGCTGGAGAAGATGATTCTTGAAGAAGACTTCTTCCTGGACATCTATAATCATATTGAAATATTGGCCGAGCAATTCAATCCAGATAAGCGTATGAGTTTAGAGGAAGCACTTGCAGGCGGTTACGCTTCAAAGACAGTTGTCCAACTTGTAGATGGTTTTTATAAAACGATTAAGGATCATGTGAATGCCGCTACTAATATAAAAAATGAGCTAAGACAGCGATATATAATTTATCGGGATAATGATGCACAAATACTCCAGGATCATTTAAATGCCTATGAGGATTCCAAAGAATTACTGGAAGAACAAGATGGTCTGGAGGAGAAAGAAGAAGAAGCAGATGATGCTTTCTCTGACCTGTGGGATTTACTGAGCGGTCTTGAAAACTTGGCTGGAGATCAAGACGTATACGATGAATTAGCAGGATATATTGCCGATTATGATGCTGTCAATGGTGATTTGGATGATGAAGATCCGGGAAGACTGGAATTTATAAGAAATGCATTTGAAAGATTTGGACACTTTATTGAATTTATGACCGGGTTTCCTGATTCGTTTCGAAATCAGCTCTATGTAAATGAATATATTATGGCAAACTATGGTACAAGTGCCCCATATAATTTAGAACCGGAATTAGGTGCATTTTTATATGAAACGAAGCAGGCACAATTTATTACTTACGGTTATACTACAGCTGGTGCCAATTACTTGGCATTTATTAGAGATATTGCAATGTTGTTGTTTGTTGTAAAGTTGATCGACCTCATCATTTTTGAAGGAGGCTATGCTGGCCCTTTAGGGGTTTTAAGAGCAATTGTTCTGGCTTTTAGCGAAACGGTTACTGGTCTTATTGATTTGACAACAGGAAATAACGTATACAGGTGGAAACCATTAAAAATATCTCCACGATTCAATATGACGATGCCCACATTTATGCGTTTCTTTATGATTGTAAGATCGTTAGGTGGAGAAGGCTACAATAATGACAAAATGCGGCGGTTACAGGCAGCTATTACAGAAGATACAGGTGTCCGGCTTGATGAAAATCCTTCCTATATTAAGGCGACAGTCACTGCTGAGGTGGATTTATTATTCATCCCAGCATTAACGCATCTTATACCGAATGAAAGTGGTCAATTGTCAGGGAATACGTACAGCATAGAGAAAACAAAAGTTTATTCATACTAGGAGGAATGTTGACAGATGAAAAAAATACTAATGATCTTATTAGCAAGTACCCTGTTTATTGCAGCTTGCAGTGGGGATGATTCGGATTCGGAAAACAGTAACGCTGATAATAACAACAATGAACAAACAGAAGAAAACAACGAAAATAATAATGAAAACGAAACAGCAGATGAACAGAAAGATGTCTATCAGATCGGTGAAACTGCAGTAGCAGAGAGCAGTTCGTATGGTTTTCCATATGAAGTTACAGTAAATGATTTTCAAGTTACTGCAGATGAGGTAAATGGCTATACGATTGCTGAATTCTTTTCCGAAACATCTGACCCAGGTGAGGATACAAGATTTTCAGTTGTAAATATCACGGTGGCAAACACAGGTGATGATGCATTTTCTGTAAATGATACAATGACTCCTTCATTAATTGGTGACTTCACAAATGAACGTCCGGAAAGGGATGCAATGCCAGAATTTAATGAAGAGATTCAACCTGGTGAAGAAATGACAGCTGATCTTATTTTCATTACAAGTAGAATTTTAGATGAAGACGGAATGGTCGAACTATATTTCAACACCCACGATTCTGACCTTGAATTCAGATTTGAATTACCTATACCTTAAGAGAACCATTGTTCTAAGAGTATGCTGTCTATATGAGGCAGCATATTCCTCTGATTAACGTCTAAGAAAGAAGGCGGGTTGAATACCATTGAACTTAAGAAAAGAAGATGGAAGCATCACTCTTGAAGCCTCTTTGCTTATCCCTATTTTATTACTGTTTTTCCTTGCGTTAATGTCATTTGTGAAAATAGCTATTGCAGAGATGGCACTCCAGGAATCAGTAAATGAAACTGGTCAAACCATTGCACACTATTCATTTCTTGCTCTCGTTATTGAAGGGGCGATTATGGATGGAACGGAAGGATTTATTGATGATTTAACGGAGGAACAGAAAAACAGGTTCGAGAACAATGTAATTGCGGAACACTTACTGGATGCGTTAAGTGAAGAAATTAAAAATGCTATCCCTACAACAGGAGCCTTGCTTAATAGTTATGTTGCAGAATCAGTCTACGAAGCTGCTGTCAGAGATAAATACGAAAAGAAAGTAGGTAGTTCAGACTTTTTCAATGCCAGCGGCATCACCGTTACTGACCATAATTTTCCTCAGACCCGCGGGGATTCAGATGTCGTCATTGAAGTTGAAAATGAACTGCGTCTAGTATTTCCATTCTTTGAGAGAGATATAAAAATCAAGAAGAAAACAGTCGAACGCGCTTGGGCTGGAGGCTGATAATAAAATAAAAGGAGAAAGACATGCTCTACCACTTTATTATATTGTTCATATTTCTAATCTTTGCTTCCTATTATGATATGAGATACCAGCGGCTGCCAAATTGGCTGAACGTAACCGGGATGTTGGTCGGAATGGCTTATCACCTGGTTGTTTATCAAATCGATGGATTTCTGAATTCTGTACTAGGATTGCTCGTTGCAGGGGGTATTATGCTCGTTCTTTATATCTTTAAGGCGCTCGGAGCAGGTGATGTGAAACTGTTTGCGGCGATCGGAGCTATTACAGGTATTTTATTTTCATTATATGCAATCATGTATACGATTATTTTTGCCGGGATTATCGGACTTATTGTTTTATTATTTACAAAAACATTTTTGGTTAATATCACGTTAGCACTCTTACATATCAAAGAATCAATGAAAAAGAAATCACTGACCCCGTTGGATGAATTTAAAAACAACATATCTAATAAATTTCCGTTCATGTATGCTGTTATTCCAGGTGTACTCACAGCATTTTACTATATGTATCTCGTATAAGGAGGAATGAAAATGGCTAATCAATTAGATGATTATTGGATTGAATATATCGAATCGAACGGTACATACATTAAAATGAAAAAGTCGCAATCTGAAGGATTTCAGCAGGAAGACTTTCAGGAGCTTCAAGTAAAAATGATCCAGTCCAATTATATACCGCGACTAGTACCAATGACATTTGAAGATGTAAACAATGAGGTATCCGTTTATTATAAGATTGAAGGTTTACGAGGACTTCGGTCCATATCGAAGGAGCGCCCCCCTTCGATGCAGGAATACTATTCTTTATTCATCAATCTGGTTCAAGCATTACAGGATTCAAACAACACGATGCTGAATGATAACCATTTTGTTTTAAATGAAGAGAATATTTACATTGGTAAAGGTTATCACGATGTATATCTTATGTATGTGCCGATTAAACAGAATAACAGCCGTATTTCGGTTAATGAAAGTTTGAAGAAGCTATTATTGAATATGGCGAGTGAAGTTAGAGGATTAAATGGTACGCAATTCAAAATGATTCTCAATTATTTAAAAGACCCCGGTTTCAGTCTCCGAGGTATAAAACAATTATTAAGTAAACTGCAGGATAAACAGCAGGAAGAAATGCCAGTAAACAGAAGTCAGTCAGAAGATGATAGTAACCAGGAAGAGTATAAAATAAAAAAGGTGAGAAGCCTTCCACCATTAAGCAGTAAAATTAAACTATATTCGATTCTGTTTGGATTTCTTGCGATCGCTGTTATCTGGAAGTTTTACACGGATTCTCCGAGTACGGTGATGTTGATTACATCGATTATTCTGTCCCTGCTTGTCATTGCTGCTGTAGTAGTCTACTGGTTTATCTGGCGCCCGGGTGTAGAGCCGATTATTACTGAAAAAGAAGTAAAGGTGAAGAGTAAGCAATTTAAACAACCCGTACAATCAAAGACAGAAGAAAATACGGAAACAGATCACTTCGGATTAGGTACAGAGGAGCAAGACGGTTATCAGTTTACGGAAGCAGACTATAACTTACCTCAGCGAGAAATTGCGATGAGTACAGAAACAGCGGTTGAAAATAAGGTTCGCGTGGATCAGCCCCAAAATCCAACTTATGATGAAACGATGCTGCTCGATGCTTCAGAAATGATACCTCAAGCAAATAAACCAAAAGTACAAAACTTTTTAATTACAAATCGGGATGGTTCAGAAGAGAGAATTGAGCTAAATAGCGATAACTTTATTATCGGAAGAGCAGAGAAGGGTACGGATTTTGTAGAAAATGGTGTTGGTGTGTCTCGAATGCATGTCGAATTCATCAGGTTGTCTGATACGTATGGTCTGAAGGATTTAGGTGCCAAAAACGGGACCTATGTTAATCAGGAAAAAGTCATACCTTATAAAATTCATGAATTGGAAGATGAAGATGATATACAAATCGGAAAAACAGTCTATACATACAGGGTCGTCTATGAATAATACATTGGAGAGCAAAGGACTGTTTGCTGGGAAGGTAAGTGTTAAGCCTGATTCAAAAAAAGTGAATGAGGATTATCTTACTTACTCCAGCGCTTTGATTCAACCTGATGAGGAAGTGCATATTGCCATCATTGCAGATGGAATGGGCGGCTATTCAGCAGGTGATGCAGCAAGTTATTACGCAGTCAATTTCATTTTGAAATGGTGGAAAAGTACCGTTTGGACACATCAGTCAGCAGAAAGTTTTATGAATGAATGCGAGACAAGCATCATTGATGCATTTCATGAAATCAATCATGATCTCATTGAATTCGGCAGACTTGAAAATAAGAAAATCGGCACGACATTAAGTGTCATTTTATATGCAGAAAACAGATATTATATTTGTCATATTGGCGATACAAGAATTTACCGTTTTCGGGAACGTGTGCTGGAAAAAGAGAACCCTAGCGACGATACCATTGATCTGAATCAGGAAAAGTCACTCATTCAATTAACGGAAGATCATTCATGGGCCAACGAACAGTTAAAGTATGGTCATATGGAAGTTGAAGAAGCAAGAGCACATGAGAAAGCGAATTATCTTACGCAATGTCTTGGTGTAGAAGGAGAGATCCAGCCTTTTACAGCCTCTGGTTCATTTACCTATGCTGATTATTTCTTATTAAGCACAGATGGATTTCATGACTTATTTTCGGCTGATTTATTAAGAGAAGAATGGTGTAAGCATGTAGAGGAAGGAACAAGTATGCAGGGGGTCTGTGACCATTTTTATGGAATGATAAAAGCGTCGCAATTTCAAGATGATGCTTCTTTGATTGCTGTGAATATCGGTAAAAGAGCTGATGACCAATGATATTAGAGAAAAAGGAATGGATTGATAATAAATACCAGGTGGTAGATTTTTTATCTGAAGGAGGTACATCTTTCGTCTATGAGATAAAAACATCTTCCGAAAGACGGGCTGTACTGAAAGTAGTGAAACAGCCAACAACCCTTTTTAATGAGCAGATTGACAATGAAGCAAAAATACTTGCTGCTGTACATCATGAAAATGTACCTGAGCTCTACGATAAAGTAACGATAGCAAAATATCATCACGGTATTATTATGAAAAAAATGCCAGGAAAAAGTTTATCCGAAATAATTGAAGAAGATGGAAGACGGTTTATTTGGCGAGAAGTGCTGGAAATAGCAATTCAGCTTGCGAACATCATTCATGCCTTTCATCATCACAGTTCTCCAATTGTCATTAGGGATATAAAGCCTTCTAATATCTTGTTATGTGAAGAGAACCGAGTACATTTGATTGATTTCGGTGCATCTGTACCAGTGCAGGCTGCCGGGCAGCATAAAGCAATTGGGACAATCGGTTATGCTGCACCGGAGCAGTTTGAACATGGGGTTGCTGATTTACGTTCCGATTTATTCTCATTGGGAGCTGTGTTGTTTTACATTGTAAGTGTAGGTGAAAATATCTATACAAGTGATGTCGAAAAAATTGTGGCAAGCAAACTGCCGAAAGCTTTTGCTAAACTTATTATAAAACTGACTGAAACAAATTTGGATGAACGCTATCATTCAATTGATCAAGTGCTAAGCAGTTTAATAAAAGTCAGACCAACGTTTATGGAATATATATTCCGCCCAGAAATAGAAATGGCGGAACGGACATAACTTGGAGGTGATCACATGGAAGATACGCAGAGAAGCAAGCAGGGATATATCACGGAAGACAATGAAAAGGTTATTTATCAGATTGATAAAGAGTATACCAACCTGATTGATGCAGATCAGCTGAATGAATTGAAGAAAACAGATCCTTTATTCTTTCATTTCTTAAACGGTCAAGAAAGTAAGCACCACGTACATATTTATTATGAGAAGGAAAGCGGTTATCAGTCAATTATAAACTTCACTGAAGCAAATCAGGAAATAAAACGGAAAATAGCGATTGGTCTTCTTTCCGTCGAAAAGTTGATTGGTACACAATATACAACTTTTCTCCATCCGACGAATATTTATGCAGATGCTGAAGGAAATGTAAAGCTTGCTCATCGTGGAATACGTTCTGTGTTTCCGACAGAAGAATTGACGGTTCCCCAGCTCCTTTCTGATTTAAAGAGAATCATTATTTTACTGTTTTCCTCGACACGTTTTTCTGAAGTGTCAGATTGGAAAAATCTAAAGAAAGGAAATCCCTTTTTAGAAAAAATTTACCGTGCTTCCAGTATCCATGACCTTCGTCAAATTCTCCAAGCTGAGGAAACACCTGCTGCCGCAAAGGAAGTACAGCTTCCAAATAAACAATTACTGTCTGGTGTTTTAATTGGACTTATTGCTGGTGTCCTGCTGATATATTTATTTCAGGTAATGCCAATGACACAAGCTGCAGATGTACAGATGGATAGGAAAACTTCATTGGAAGATGAAAACAACCAATTAAAAGAAGTCAATGCCGAGCTGGAGGAAGAACTCGAACACAGCGATATAATGAATGAAGCATTTGAACATGTCATTCACGGCGATACAGAAGAAGCAATTAATCTGTTAGAAAGTGCAGCATATCTCGAAGATCATGCAGAAGCGATTTTATTTGAACAATACCTCTTATTAAATACTCAAGAAAGTCTTAAAAAGGCAGTGAACATGGGGATGGATGATCCAATAAGCTTAGTGGAGGAATTGCGCAGCTTGAAAACTAAAGAAGCCAAAGCAGCGATTCTTAGTATAGAATCTTCCTTACCGGAAGTAATTATAGAACAAGCTTGGATAAATGGTGCATACGATAAGGTAATTGATACTTATACTAGTCTAAAAGATAATGACAGGGCAAAATATTTGGCAGCTTACAGCTATATCGAACAAGGTAATTATAAAAAAGCAATGCAGCTTGGAGAAGAACTCGAGAATAAAAATGTTCAAATCGAAAGTCTAAAGCTTCAAATAAAAGAAATAAAGAAAGATAAAGATTTAGATGAAAGTGAAATAGAAGAGCAAGTTGAAGAATTAGAAGAAATGATAGAGGAATTAGAGTAAATAAAGGTGAGGAGCACAGGGATTCTAACTCTAACTGATTTTCCTTAGCTTATAAATAGAAAATGAATTCAAATAGCTGAAGATTGTATATTAAAAGCACTGCAATTCTGAACTGCACCCCAATTGTTAGACACTAACTAACAATTGGAGGTGCAGTTTTAATATGACTAAATATACAGGTGATATGAAGTTAAATATTATCCAAGGATATAATCCGAAAATAATGTCTAAAAAAGGATATGCAAAGCAACTGGGCATTCCCAGAGCACTATTCCAATATTGGCTGAAATTATATGAATTGCATGGAGTAGAAGGATTAAATAACCCCTGTACAAACTGTTCTGTTAGTTTTAAACTAGACGTACTAAACTATATGGTTCGAACTGGTGCGTCATTAATGGATACCGCAGCTCTCTTTAAAATCTCTAGTTATACCATGGTGTATGATTGGCAGAAAAAGATGAAGAGTGGTGGTATTGAAGCCCTTGAACCAAGTAAGGGGCGTCCATCCATGGGAAAGAAATCATCTAAACAACCAAAACAAGGACCAGCTGAAGATTCAGTAGAAGCACTTGAAGCACGTATTAAACAGCTGGAAATGGAAAATGAGTATTTAAAAAAGTTGAATGCCTTAGTTCAAAACAAGGAAAAATCACCAAACAAGACAAAGCGCAAGTAGTCTATGAGTTAAGGCATAAATATCCGGTGAAGGCACTCGTAAAGCTCGCAGATATACCACGTAGTACATATTATCATTTGGTGAAGAGAATGAATCAGCCAGATCCAGATATTAATTTGAAAGCTGAAATAAAAGCTATCTATGAGGAACATGATGGTCGATACGGCTACCGCCGTATTCGTGATGAGCTAGCTAACCGTGGACAAAAAGTGAACCATAAAAAGATCCAACGTATTATGAAAGAACTTGGCCTAAAATGTTTAGTGCGAATGAAAAAATACAAATCTTATAAAGGTACTGTAGGAAAAACGGCACCAAATCATTTAGATCGTCAATTTACAGCAGAGGAACCAAATCAAAAGTGGGTAACAGATATAACGGAGTTTAAGTTATTTGGTGAAAAGCTTTATTTATCGCCAGTATTAGATTTATTCAATGGAGAAATTATTACATATACAATAGGTTCTAGACCAACGTATTCACTCGTTTCAGAGATGTTGGAGAAAGCTCTTATTCGCTTGCCGGCAAAGCATCAATTACTCATGCATTCCGATCAAGGTTGGCATTATCAGATGAAACAATATCGTCATGCCCTTCAAGATAGAGGGATCAAGCAAAGCATGTCCCGTAAGGGAAATTGTTATGATAATTCTGTGATGGAGAATTTCTTTGGGATTATGAAATCAGAATTTCTTTATTATAAGGAATTCGAAAATGTAGAGCATTTTAAACTAGAACTACAAAAATATATAGAATACTATAATACGAAACGGTTGAAAGCAAAGTTAAAAATGAGTCCGGTACAATACCGAACTCATTTTGAGCAAGCTGCATAATGAATTAACCGTGTCTAACTTTTAGGGGTCACTTCATTCGCAGTGCTTTTATCATGTATATCGGCATAGCAACGATTTAGGTGTGAAAGTCCATCTTGTAGAATACATTAATCCCATTAAAGCAGCGCGGGTTACTAATCTCCAGGTAGGAAGGAGGGAAGAGTTATCTGTCGTAGTGGATAACCAAGTGCTCTAAGTTATGCTTCCCCATTATCCTTTATCTTTTATGTTTTAACATTTATAATAGATAAGATACTATAGAAAATAACATATATATGATTATCTTGTAAAGGAAGGTTGATCCAAGTGGTTGCTCCGGAACCTGGTACAAGGATAGAAATACAAAGCTATAAACATAATGGCATGCTTCATCGGACTTGGGAAAGTAGTCTTGTGTTGAAGGGGACGGAAATGGTTGTTATTGGAGCGAATGACCGTACACAGGTAACGGAAAGTGATGGAAGAACATGGGTGACTCGGGAGCCGGCAATCTGTTTTTTTCATGCAGAGAATTGGTTTAACATCATTGGCATGATAAGGACGGATGGCATCCATTATTACTGCAATATAAGTTCTCCTTTTGTGTATGATGAGGAAGCTCTGAAATATATTGACTATGACCTAGATATAAAAGTATTTCCCGATATGACTTATGAGCTGCTTGATGAAGACGAGTATGAAACACACCGGAATACAATGAATTACCCAACCGTATTGGACCGAATCCTACAGAAAAACATTATAATTCTTAAGCATTGGATTCATCAGCGGAAAGGACCGTTCGCGCCGGACTTTGTCGATAATTGGTATGAACGATATTTGACCTATCGGTAAGCCGTCCATAAAAGCCTTGTTACGATTTGTAGCAAGGCATTTTGTTTTACAAGTGGGCGTAAACAAGTTAACAATGAATAAGTAAGTATGAATATGTGTATGTAAAAGGAAGATGACTGCATGGGTAGTATTAGGCAATATATGAACTTTGTAAAACCGTATAAATGGAAAATCCTTCTTACCATCGTTATTGGAATACTTAAATTTGGGATTCCATTGTTATTACCACTATTATTGAAATATGTGCTTGATGATATTATTTATGTGGAAACGATGACGACTGATGAAAAGATAACGCAGCTCTTTTGGGTGATGGGTATCGCCTTCTTTATATTCGTTGTCATTCGTCCTCCGATTGAATATTATCGTCAGTATTTTGCGCAATGGGTAGGAAATACAATTTTATTTGATATCCGTGATCGGTTATTTGATCATATTCAAAAGTTGAGCTTGAAGTACTATTCTAAGACAAAATCCGGTGAAATTATTTCCCGGGTAATTAATGATGTCGAACAAACGAAGAATTTCGTCATTACTGGACTCATGAATGTATGGCTTGATTTAATTACCATCATGATTGCGCTTGGCATTATGTTTACGATGGATATTCCGTTGACGATTGTTGCTGTTGCGTTGTTTCCGATCTTTGGCTTCGCCATTAAGTATTTCTATGGAAAGCTTAGGCAGCTGACCAGGGAAAGGTCCCAGAAACTTGCAGAGGTGCAGGGTCATTTGCATGAGCGTATTCAAGGAGTTCCTGTAACCCGCAGCTTTGCGTTGGAGGACTATGAACAGGAACAGTTTGGTAGTCGTAATAAAAGCTTCTTAGACAAGGCGATTGAGCATACAGATTGGAATGCTAAGACATTCGCTGTAACGAATACAATCACCGATCTTGCTCCATTACTTGTTATTGGTTTTGCAGCTTATCAAGTGATTAACGGAGCTGCTTCCATTGGAACGATGGTTGCTTTTATCGGATTTATGGATCGGGTATATAGTCCGTTGCGTCGTCTGGTCAATTCATCGACCGTTTTAGTCCAATCCGTTGCCTCCATTGACAGGGTATTTGAATTTGTAAATGAGAAGTATGATATTACAGATAAAGAAGATGCTGAGGAACTGGGCCGCGTCGAAGGGAATGTCGAGTTCGACCAAGTTTCCTTCTATTATGATGAAGATGAATTGCAAGTGTTGAAAAATGTGAATCTTACAGTGGAAAAAGGTGAAACTGTCGCATTTGTCGGAATGAGTGGTGGAGGAAAGTCCACTCTAATCAGTTTAATCCCTCGATTCTATGACGTAACGAGTGGGGCAATTCGCATCGATGGCAAGGATATCCGAGATGTAAAAGCACGTTCTTTACGGAATAACATCGGAATGGTATTACAGGATAATATTTTATTCAGTGAATCAATCGCGATGAATATTAGGATGGGGAATCCTTATGCAACCGATGAGGAAGTGATTGAAGCTGCAAAAGCGGCGAATGCCCATGATTTCATTATGAGTCTGCCTAAAGGTTACGATACATTAGTCGGTGAAAGAGGAGTAAAACTATCTGGAGGACAGAAACAGCGTGTCGCCATTGCTCGTGTTTTCTTGAAAAATCCTCCAATCCTTATTTTTGATGAAGCGACTTCCGCCCTCGATTTGGAGAGTGAGCATCTGATTCAAGAGACGATGGAGCGGCTTGCTGCCGAACGGACAACCTTTATCGTTGCTCACAGGCTCGCTACCATTACTCATGCCGATACAATCGTTGTGATAGAAAATGGAGAAATTGTCGAGAAAGGCTCCCATGAAGAACTAATGAAGAAACAAGGCAGTTACTATAATTTGTATGAAATCCAGAATTTGGATAACGGTGAAAAATAAAATAAAAGGGAAGAATCCGTATGAAAAGGATTCTTCCCTTTTTTTTATTTCATCTGTTCAAATGCTCGGTCGACTGCTGCAATTGTTTCTTCGATATCTTTTTCAGTATGTTCTGTAGTTAAGAACCATGCTTCGTATTTGGAAGGTGCTAAGTTAATACCTTCTTTTAATAACAGTTTGAAGAATTTAGCAAAAGCTTCTCCGTCTGTTGCTTCTGATTCCTTATAATTTGTCACTTTCTCTGTACCGAAGAAAACAGTAAGTGCACCATTTAGTCGATTGATTGTAATATCGATGCCATGCTTTTCCGCTTTTTCAAGGATGCCAGCTTCTAGTTGTGAGCCAAGTCGATCTAATTCTTCATAGACACCTTCTTCCTTGAGTACTTCTAAGCAAGCAATTCCTGCAGCCATGGATAACGGGTTACCTGACATTGTTCCTGCCTGATAAGCTGGTCCGAGAGGTGCGACTTGCTCCATGATATCTTTTCGGCCGCCGTATGCTCCGATAGCCAAACCGCCACCGATGATTTTACCCATCGCTGTCATATCAGGCTCCACACCATAAACTTGTTGAGCACTTCCATAAGTGAATCGGAAAGCAGAAATCACTTCATCGTATATGACGAGGGCACCTGCTCCATGTGCAAGGTCATTTACCCCTTGAAGGAATCCTTCATGTGGCGTCACGATACCGAAGTTACCAACAATAGGTTCCACAAGAACTGCGGCAACTTCATCTCCCCATTTATCTAAAGCTTCTTTTAATCCGTCTAAATCATTAAATGGAACTGTAATTACATCATCCGCCGTAGATTGTGGAACACCTGCTGAATCAGGAGTACCTAAAGTGGATGGACCTGAACCTGCTTCCACGAGTACAGCATCAAAATGCCCATGATAACAACCAGCAAATTTAATGATTTTATTGCGTCCGGTATAAGCTCGTGCAACACGGATGGTCGTCATAACTGCTTCTGTTCCAGAGTTGTTAAAACGCACCTTTTCCAAAGAAGGAATTGCTTCTTTTAACATCTTCGCAAACTTATTCTCTAAACGGGTCGGTGTTCCGTATAGTACTCCATTTTCAGCTTGTTTTTGAATTGCTTCGGTTATATGTGGATGAGCATGTCCCGTAATAATCGGTCCATAAGCTGCCAGATAATCTATATATTTATTTCCGTCTACGTCCCAGAAGTATGCTCCTTTTGCTTTTTCCATGTAAACAGGGGATCCACCGCCTACAGCTTTATACGAACGGGAAGGTGAATTCACACCACCGACTATATGTTCTAATGCTTCTTCGTGTAAAGATTCGGATGTTGAATAATTCATTAATTATGCCTCCTAGAAAGATTGCAATTTCCATACAAAGGATGGATATACTCTTTTTACTATATCAAAATTATCCATTTCGTACAGGAGCAAGCTGTCAAGCATTTTAGAAGGTATCTCATTTATCTCTATGATATAGTGGAGGAAATAGAGATGGAGGGATTATCATGACAGTAGAAGTAGGTAAAGAAGTGAAAGATTTTACATTACCAAACCAAGCTGGAGAAAATATATCCTTAAGTGATTATAGAGGGAAATACGTAGTTCTTTATTTTTATCCAAAGGATATGACGCCTGGTTGTACTACTCAGGCTTGTGACTTTAGAGACCAGCATGAGAAATTCGGTGAATTGGATGCGGTGATCCTTGGTGTCAGTCCAGATCCGGTGGAAAGGCATCAAAAGTTTATCGACAAACATGAACTGCCATTTGAATTGTTGGCTGATGAAGATCACAAGGTAGCTGAAGACTTTGGAGTCTGGAAGCTAAAGAAAAACTTCGGTAAAGAGTATTATGGAATTGAACGCTCTACTTTTATTATCGATAAAGAAGGTAAATTATTAAAAGAGTATCGTAAAGTTCGAGTAAAAGGACATGTGGAAGAAGCACTTGAGTACTTGCGTGATGAAGTGAAATAATAGTTTGATTTCAAAGGGGCAGAGGGGGAAAGTCATGATTTTATTTTCAGCTAAAATCTCAGAAAAACATCGTGTGAAGCTAGAAGAGGAATTCACGAATCAAAAGTTTATTTTTTGTGAATCGATAGAGGAAGCGGAAAGTCATTTAAAGGATGCAGAGGTTTTTGTTACGTATGGGGATGACATAACAGTAGAACTCGTTGACTCCGCACCCAAACTAAAATGGATTGCCTGCCTCTCGGCTGGGGTGGATGGTTTTCCGTTTGAGCGTTTGGAGGAGAGAGGGATCCTTGTTACGAATGCTAGAGGAATTCATAAAATACAAATGGCTGAATATGCGATTGCCATGCTTTTACAAGTGTATCGGAATTCTAAGACTATCATTGAAAATGAGCGGAAATCAACATGGGAAAAGCGTGTTAAAGTTCAGGAGATAACAGGTAAAACAATCCTTATACTGGGAACAGGTGCTATCGGCGGAGAGACTGCACGACTCGCCAAAGCATTCCGCATGAAGACGATAGGTATTTCAAGGAGCGGGAAAACGGTAGAGCATTTTGATGAAGTATATAAAACTTCCGAGCTATTGGACATTTTACCTGAAGCGGATTTAATTGTTTCCGTCCTTCCGAGCACAAAAGAAACGGCAGGGTTGTTAACTCATAATCATTTTAAAGCAATGAAACAATCTGCGGTGTTTTTGAATATGGGGCGTGGAAATGTATTAGATGAAGATGATTTATTACAGGCTGTCCGAGAAGGGCAAATTCAACATGCAGTCTTAGATGTGTTTGAAGAAGAACCACTACCGACAGAGCATCCCTTCTGGAAAGAACAAAATATAACGATTACCCCACATATATCTGGCTCATCTCCTGAATACGTAAAGCGGGCATTAGAAATCTTTAAAACCAATTTAACCGTATATGAGGATAATGAAGGTGAATTTGTAAATAAAATTGATTTGTCACTAGGATATTAAATGAAATTTAGATAAATGGAAGAGGATTATTACTATTCTTAAGTTACTTATATTGACTAGACTAGCTAATAACGATAAACTAATTATAAAGATTATTATTTAATAATATTATTGAATGCCATTATCTAGCGAAAGTGAGGTTGTTAGCGATGTCTGAAAAGAGATTACGTGATGCAATTGACACATTAAAAGAATCAGGCGTCCGAATTACACCACAACGTCATGCGGTTCTTGAATACCTTCTCAATGCGATGACTCATCCTACAGCAGATGATATATACAAAGCTCTTGAAGGCAAATTTCCTAATATGAGTGTTGCAACGGTTTATAATAATTTACGCGTATTAAAAGAAATTGGTCTCGTCCGTGAATTGACGTATGGAGATTCATCTAGCCGTTTCGATTGCAATACTTCTGACCACTACCATATTATTTGCAATGATTGTGGGAAAATTGTAGACTTCCACTATCCGACACTCGAAGAAGTAGAATCTTTAGCTGAGCAGGTGGCAGGTTTCGATATTAGCCATCATCGCCTAGAACTGTATGGTATTTGCGAAGATTGTAAATCAGTGGAGGCACAACAGCATTAATTTAATCTCGATATAAAAAACCACAGCGATAATTCGTGTGGTTTTTTTGTTACGTATTTTGCTCTTTGGATTTCGCATAACTCCGTTTGTTATATTTCTCGTCAAATTCTTTACCTTCTAAGTCTTGATCTAATGTAAGCGGCTGTTTGCAATGCATACAAGCATCTACACGGCCTAGCATTTTAGTCGGCTTCTCACAACTCGGACATATAATCGGGATTGCTCTTAAGGAAAGCGTGCCGATCCATAAATAAACAATCAAGCTTAAAAAGATTGCCAGCAGTCCCAATATAAAGAATATAATCATGACCCATTCTTTTTGTTTAAAGAGTAGACCTACATACATGAGCAGGATTCCACCAAAGATCAATATCAGGGCAAATGAACGGATTTTATTTATTTTATTTGAGTACTTCAGTTGTGCCATAACCTCATAAATTCCTCCCTTATCTTCCATTGTAGTATAGCATATTTTCTATTAAGTAGAAGAATAAAAGACTAAGAACATGTGATGAATTCCTACTTAATTGAACAAGCAAGTGTTGAATTTTAATAAAACGAGGAGGATTACTTTTATTAAGTTGGATTAAAAAGAAGGGTTATTAAAAGGAATCTTTATTTTTTATGGCATTTGAAATGAACGATAAGTTGTCCTATATATAGAAGGAAAAATTTAATCGTGGCAGAGGGATTAAAGTGATAATTTCGAATTTGAATTTCGCGTTGACAATTATAATATAACATGGTAAATTAATAAGCGTCGCCAAAAACGAGTACAACATTCGACAAAGCGATAAAATAACTTTGAAAAAAGTTGTTGACAGGAAATATCATTCGTGTTATATTAGAAAAGTCGCCGTTACGAACGGCAACAAAATATTTGCTCTTTGAAAACTGAACAAAACAACCAGTATGTCAAGCGAGGTCACGTGAGTGACCAAGCATAAACTTAATAAGAAAACCCCGTTTTCTTATTAAACAACAGCTAAGTTTTTTCAAACACTTTTATGGAGAGTTTGATCTTGGCTCAGGACGAACGCTGGCGGCGTGCCTAATACATGCAAGTCGAGCGCGGGAAGCAGACTGATCCCTTCGGGGTGACGTCTGTGGAACGAGCGGCGGACGGGTGAGTAACACGTGGGCAACCTGCCTGTAAGATCGGGATAACTTGCGGAAACGTGAGCTAATACCGGATAATGCTCCACACCTCCTGGTGTGGAGACGAAAGACGGTTTTGCTGTCACTTACAGATGGGCCCGCGGCGCATTAGCTAGTTGGTGGGGTAATGGCCTACCAAGGCGACGATGCGTAGCCGACCTGAGAGGGTGATCGGCCACACTGGGACTGAGA
>NZ_JAMBON010000040.1 GCF_023715655.1 Oceanobacillus luteolus
AATACTAAGAATCGGGCACTACAGTCAATGGCAAGCAGCAAAGCTGTGGCTGCTCTCACACTATGGTTTCAAATAATATTACTACTGGTCGAAAATATGCTTTTACACAGAATTATGGACTTGACTGCATTCGTGCACTGAGAAGCACTCTAACATCACGAACGACCAATTTTTCTCTGCATTCGTGTTCTGAGAAGCGCTCTAACATCATGAACGAACTTTTTTTCTTTGTATTCTTGCACTGAGAAACACACTAACATCATGAACGCACAATTTCTTTCTTGCTTCGTGTTCTGAGAAGCCTTCTAGCGTCATGAACACACTTTTCTCCTCTGCCTTCATGCACTAAGAAGCACTCTATCGTCATGAGCACATTCTTTCTCACTATCTTCATGCAGAGAGCTACTTAATTCCAGATAAAAACGAAAATAAAAAACATTCCCTGTTGCTCTATGCTACAAGGAATGTTTTAACCGAGAGATTACAACCCGTGACCCGGGTTGCGGTTTTGTCTCGAGTGATTTGCTGTTTTAACTTTTTTGGAACCTTGCATCGGCTCGCCGTATGGTTGGTCCGGGCTTTGTGGAATATCCGGGTTTTTCTTTTGTTTCGGTCCTTTAGGTCTCGGTGCCATGGCTACCCCTCCTTCCTTCTAGGAGTATCTTTTGATAAAATTGGGTTGGTTATTCTAAAGAGGATTGTAAAGTGTTGTTCAAATTGAGATTGTCACGACAGCAGGCTTTTTCAAGAAAATGTTAATGAAACTTTTAGTTCTGTAATCGTAATTAAAATGGAAGTGAAGATATTGAAATAGTCGATTTCTTGTTTAATGGGTAATGATAGAGATCTCCAAACATACTATACTAGGCGGGTCATCCATAGCAGTAATCTTTCTTGTTCAGAGATTGTTGATGAATGTTTTCTAAATAACAACTTTATCGGTAGAAAATGTTTGTTACAGTGAACAGGCTATTATTTAGATAAGGAGTTTGTTGATGAAAATTTATGGGTCTATTGTGGACGACGAGACACGTTGTACACATTATCATTCAGAAAAAGATATTATTGCTATTAAATTTAAATGCTGCAATCGCTATTATCCTTGCTACAAATGCCATGAAGAGCATGCGGATCACCGCATCAAACCTTGGCCTGAACAGCAGTTTGACGAATCGGCCATCCTTTGCGGCCGCTGTCACACAAAGTTGACGATTCACCAATACATGCGTACCACAAGCTGCCCAAACTGCCAGGCTTCCTTCAATGCGGGATGTACTGCGCATTACCCAATTTATTTTGAACTACAGACTAAATAACAGGCAGCGCTGACGATAAACCGAAGCAGACGTATTGGTGGTCATAGACTATTATATCTCAGCCCTTCTGCAGCTTATATAGAGAATCTGGTGACTTCCAAAAAAACTCCCTAAAGTAGATTCTACTAAAGGGAGCATGAACTATTGAATAATTATATTGATACATCAAAACGATAAGCTAGTACAACAGTTTGTTCATTTAGTTTAATATGTCTTCCAACCCATCCATTATAGACATGAAGGTACTGAATTTTATCATTAGCGAACTGCGGACTGTGCTTCTTCAAGCAATTTAAGTTCTCCGTCAATCATTTGATATACTTTATCACAATATTTTAATAAACGTTCATCATGTGTAACCATAATCGCTGCCTTGTTTCGTGCTTTCAATCCAGTAGACAATAACTCCACGATTTCAAAGGCACGCTGTGTATCAAGACTTGCTGTAGGTTCGTCGGCAAGAATAATATCCGGATCATTCATTAACGCCCGAGCAATTGCTGTCCGTTGACGTTCTCCGCCTGAAAGCTGATCAGGATATTTTTTTAATTTATCACCTAAACCTACTTCTGTCAGCAACTCTTTTGCAAATCGTTTATCTTCCTCCGTAATGGAGCCCTTCATTTTCTTAACGACTAGAAGTTGGTCAAGCACGGTCAAGTAAGGGACAAGATTCGATGTTTGCAGGATAAAGCCGATTTGTTCCAGACGTAGTTTCGCAAGCTCTTTTGGCTTAAGATTCGCTAGACTAGTCCCATTAATCGTCACATTACCTTCCGAAGGCTGCAGAAGCGCACCTGCAATGGATAAGAATGTACTCTTTCCAGAACCAGATGGACCGATCACCGCAACGAATTCTCCAGGTTGGACTGAAATGGAGACATTATTCAGAGCTGTGAACTTTCTATCTCCTTCTTGATAATGTTTAGATACTTTTTCAAACTTAATTCCTTTCATTATTCAACCCTCCCTATTGCTTGCAGTGGATCAATTTTCGTTATTTTCCGTACGGACAGAAGTGAGCTTAGTACTGACACGACAAGCAATACGAGTGCATAACTGATTACGAGAGTAGGGTTCAGTTCAAAAGGCATCCCTTCTGGGAAAATTGCCGCCGTTCCATAAGTCAGTAATATTCCCAATCCAATACTTACGACAGCAAGCAGGAATATTTGGGAAACCACTGCTCGTCCAAGAAAACCATCACTTGCTCCAATAGCCTTCATAATTCCAAATTGATTTGATTTTTGTAATGTCATCACATAGAAGAAAACAGTAATCACAAATGCGGATATCGCTAAAAGAAAACCGAGCATCATCATAATCGTTCCATTTTCAGCTGTATAGCCTGGAATTCCATTGATGGCTTCTTGTTTCGTTGCTGTTTCTATCCCTTGTATTGCTTGATCGACTTCTTCCGGAATAATTTCATTACCTTGAAGCATAATGGCATTAACTGGATTGCTTACGCCCATATCAGAACCAGGTGCAGCAAAATGAATGTCGCGCCAAGCGTCCATGGTCATAAAAATAGCCGGCAAATGGTTAAAAGATTCATTTTCTACAAACCCGACAACTTTAATGACTTTATCTGTACCTTCAATTTCAAGCGTATCCCCAAGTTTAATGCCTTCATTTTTTAATACATCATTTACAATAACTTCCTGATCTTTACCCTCAGTCAGGGCTTGTCCTTCAATGACTTCAGGTTCTAAAAATGTACCAGGATTGATTCCTAAAAGGGAGGCATCAATTTTTCCATCATCTGAAGTGGCATCCTCTTTAAGAATTACTGCCGTTTGGGAACCCATTGGTGCAGCGTCGTTCACATGTTCCTGTTCCATAAGCTCTTCAGATAAATCCTCTGAAATGACCGATCTTAACATGGAATGGCGGGAGCCTTCTTCAAAAACAACAAAATCAGCATCCATGTTTTTAAACGTCGCGGCACTTAGGGAAGACAAACCATTTCCGAGACCTGATAATATAAAAACAAGCCAAGATATTAATACTAAAATCATGCCAATCATGATAAAACGTAATTTGGCATGCTTAAATTCTCTTAATGCAAGAAACATAATTTCACCTCTATGTTGTAATGGTAACTCGTAATCTACAAATTTTTAATCCAGCTTCATCAGCTCAACCGCAATCCAACAATAATAACAATACCTATGCCTAATAGAGTAGAGATTAATAGGTAGTTGGCATACATTTTTGTAAGTCCAACAAGTGTTTTCTCTTTCTTTAAAGGAATACCTTCCAGTTTTCTAGTCAACCTCACACTATAAATGGACACAAAAATAATCGTTAACAGGATGATCATTGTACCGCCTTGTTCCATGATGGTAAGATAGAGCGGCATCGATTCCCGATTAAACTGTAAAATCATATAAACCCCAGATAACAGTATTAATGTTAAGCTAGGAAGAACTCCCCACATTACCCATTTTTGAATTCGCTTGATAACGGGAGCAAAGTTTGTTAATACTCTTTCATTCTTGGCAATACCTCGTAAAAGATAGCCCAGCGCCAAAAATGAACCTACCCAGATTGCAACTCCAGTAATGTGGAGAATATAACTTAAAGAATACATCGTTTACATCCTTTCTACATTGTTTACCTGGATTTATCGTAGCAATCGAATATGAACAACATGTTAACAAACCTTTCCTCCCGCTTAGAATGTAATTAAATTAATAGCTTAACGGAAGCTTAAAAGAAAAGGCCGTCCCTTCTCCTGGTTTTGTCTCGACTTCGACTTCCGTTTCATGCAGGTCTAAAATAGATTTAACAATTGCCAATCCAAGCCCTGCTCCGGTTTTACTTGAACGAGCCTCGTCCACCTTGTAAAACCTTCTCCAAATCAGATCTAATTGTTTCTCTTCCATGCCGATTCCATAATCCTTTATCAGCACGCGGACATGACGTCCTTCCCTGATCAACTTGATATCAATGCGCTCATACATATTTGAAAACTGAATAGCATTATGAATGAGATTAACAAGTACCTGTTCCATTCGTTCTTTATCTGCATTAACTACGTAATCTTGGTTAGAGTGAAAACGAATTTCCAATTGCTTTTCCTTGCAGTGTGGTTCAAACTTATGAATGATGGCATTGATTTGTTCCGTTAAGTTATAATCCGTCCGGAAAAGCTTTTGGTGACCTTCTTCCAACTGGTTCATATCCAACGTATCATTTACAAGCTTAATCATCCGTTCTGTCTCATCTTTCATCAGTCCATAATAATGCGCTTGTTTATGGGCTGGAATTGTCCCATCCATCAAAGCAATGATAAACCCCTTTATAGATGTTAATGGGGAACGTAATTCATGAGAGACGTTTGAGATGAATTGCCGTCGAGTCTTTTCTAAATGGTTTAGTTCATCAGCCATATACGTAAAAGATTTCGCCAACTGACCAATTTCATCGTTTAACTCATATTGTACAGACTTCGAAAAGTCACCAGTCGCATAGTGCCTTGCAATCTCGCTCATTTCTCTCAATGGGGCAGAGATTCTTATTGACATAAACCATAAAATAATCCCTGCAAACAGAATTCCAATGATGAATGTAAAAAGAATCATGAAAATGATTTGTTTATATTCATGGTGTAATTCATGAAAAATCATCACCATAATTGGCCGCTCCACATCATCTATATTCGTATGGAGCGTGCTCGCAATCGTATAACGAAGTTCTCCATCCACAAACCCTCCCTCGGACACTTTTTCTCCTGCAATGACTTGTTCCAAAATATCTTCGGGAATTGGTATAAATGGAGAAGCTTCTGTTAAACCGGGACCATAAATCTGCTCGCCTGTTTCATCGACGAGATAAATAAGATAGTCTGGCTGATTAAGGGATTGGGCAAATATTTCAGCCGTTTCACTGTCACTCCAATTGAATCGCTGTTGATTTTGCAGCTGATTTTCAACCTGTTCATATTGATGTTGATAGATATCTTCAAATTCTTTGTAGAAATTCAAGTGAAATAAATAAAAAAAGACAGCAATAAAGAATAAAAAGGAAATAACAATAATGAATGAATAGCTGAGAAACATCCTGGAAAAGATTGAGTTTTTCTTAAGCAAAAGATTTCACCTCAAACCGATAACCGACTCCTCGAATAGTAGCTACAGACCAATCCGCTTGATGCGCAGCCAGCTTATCCCGGATTCGTTTTATATGGACATCGACGGTACGCGGATCTCCATCAAACTCATAGCCCCATACACGGTCCAATAACTGTTGCCTTGTCAGCACTTGATTCGGGTTCATTGCCAAGTAATAAAACAATTCCATTTCTTTCGGCGCCATCAATACTTGTTTCTCATTGATTAACACACGGTATTCTTTCATATTTATAACGATGTTATCAAAATGTAGCTCGTCCTTTTCACTATCCGACAGTATCGTTCGCCGTAATACAGTTTTGATACGCGCGGTTAATTCATTCGGATCAAATGGTTTAACAACATAGTCATCCGCTCCAATGTCCAATCCTTGGATAATATCATACGTTTCCCCTTTGCCAGTCAACATGATGATCGGAACTTGTTTATCTATCAATCGAATTTCCTTACAAACTTCCCAACCATTCATTTTAGGCAGCATAATATCTAGAAGGATACAGTCAGGGGATTCATTATAAAATAACTCCAACCCTTCTTCTCCATCGGAAGCAGAAATAGAGGAAAAACCGATTTTATCCATATACAACTGGATTAACTCCACAATATTCGAATCATCTTCTATGATTAAAACTTTTATCGGTCGCTTCATGTCATCACCCCTCTTGTCTATTATCTCTGAGTAATATGAACGTGATGTTAATAAATCATACATTAAACTCTGGGCACTTGCATGGTACAGCAAGCGCCCAAAACTCATTAAAAAATGAGCTGTATAAACAGCTCATTCTTCGTTATGATGATATACTACAACTCTTCCTCTATCCGTTCCAACCACTTCATATCGGCCTCTAAATGCAGCAAAGCCCCTTCAATCAATAGTTTCATCGTATCATTTCCGGATAGGGACATTTGTTTTCTTAATTGGGTAAGATGCAATATATCCTTTAATATCGTTTCCTTTTGATTTCGGATCATCGTTTTCTTGTTATCATACGATACGTGACTTGCACAAAGAAATTTAATATAAAATTCCTCTTTGAACAACGATCTTCCAACGGGCTCATTGAGCCAGGACCAGAGTTCTTCTTTGCCCGCCTGTGTGATCGTATATAGTTTCCGGTCCTTTTTATCATGACCTGGTGATTCTACAAAAGAATCCCGCTCCAGCCGGTCGAGTGTCGTGTAGACTTGACCGGCATTTAGCGGCCATAACCCTTCAACTAAAGATTCAAATCCGGTTTTCAATTCATAGCCATGTCTTGGTTTCTCATAGATTAGAGCAAGTAATGAATGTTTAACTGACATATCAATATCCCCATTTACTCATATTGAATCGCCTCTTTGACGGAAATTCGTGATGCAGTGTAACTAGGTAACCAGGAAGCGAGAAGTGTAAATAGGATACCACCTGCAATGGCAAGGATCAGGCTGACCCAAGGAATGGCGAAATCCAATAGTCCTTGAGCATCTGCAGAGATGGAATTCAAATAGATGACTAGAATTCCATAAGCTGTTCCAACCACTACCCCTGCAATACCAATAAACAGACCCTCTGCAATAATCATAAATCTCACTTGCCCTTTTGTAAAACCAAGCGCCCGTATCGTTCCTATTTCCTTTACTCGCTCCATCGTATTCATAAATAACGTATTACTTATCCCTACTGCAGCTATTCCGATAATGAGTAAGAGTAGAAACTGAAACAAATCATCAATACCCTTCACTCCGCCAGTTGTCTTTTCAATTGTTAGCGGCAATGTATTTACACCTGAAATAGATGCACCAAACTGTTCCCAAACTACTGCGAGGATAGTTGGGACATCTCCCTCACTTGCCACATCCATCATCACTTTATAACTAAATGGCCAGTTCAACCTATCCTTTATCGTGCTTTCTTCAGCAAAAGCAACATAATTGGAATAATGGGAGGTGAGCACACGTCCTTTGATGAAAACATCCTGCGCTCCTGCCGGTGTTTGAAGTGTCCAAACATCACCTACCTCCACGCCTGCTTCCGCTAAAGCACGATTCCCTAAATAAATTTCTGGGAGTTCACTGGAATCTGTCGTCTCTTCCTCAATTGAAAACTGCTGTAGGGTCGTTTCCGAATAGGACATGATGGAAAATTCCCTAAGCTCATCGTTGCTCGTATACCAAGTGACATTCGGAATTTCATATGCAGAATAAACCGTTTCTACCCCAGGAATTTCTTCCAGAGCATGTAGTTCTTCCTCTGACCACGGGGTTTCTTTCTCCACATGAATATCTCCCCCAAAGGTCTGTTGAACCTCGTCTTCCATTCCTTTAGGCAAATCTTGTAATGCCGCACTCATGAATAAAGCTAAGCTTACCCCGATAGCAAGCATGGCAGCCGTATTAGCATTTCTCCTTAAAAACTGCTTGATGGAGTTCGCCGCTTGCTTCCCTGAAAAGCCGAACAACAGGGATAACAACGGGCCAATAATCAACTGCAGCAACCTCATCCATAATGGGAACAACAGGACGAGTCCGATAAATAAAGAGAGAAATGCCCATACATTATCAATGAGACCAATCCCTGTAAAGACGATACCTAGCACGATTCGAATTTTACTCAACCGATCAATTCGGATGGACGGATCCTTCTCAAACATTGCTTCTAATATAGGAACCTTTCCTGCTTTGTACACCGGTAGTGAAGCAGCGACAAAAGGAAATAGGAAGCCGATGATGATGGAAGTGATAATCGGACTGAAAAATACGACATCATACTCAATATTTTGCGTAGCGATGGCTGTTATTAATACTTCCTGAATGGCATTCCCTAACCAAGCACCGAGGCTGACACCAAACACCGTTCCTAAAATTGCAAGGATACTGATTTCCTGTGCAAGCAGGCGAATGACATTGCCATCGGTGTAACCGAGACTTTTCATGATTCCGATTTCCCGTTTCCTCTCCACGATGCTTGTATGAATCATGTTAAAAGCGATAAACGCACTGATGAAAACAGCTAATATGGCAATGAGGTCAAAGACATAATAGATACTGTCTATGTCATTGTTTTGCTGATTGTCTACTACAATCGGCTGAACAAATAGAGAGGTTCCTTCGAATTCATTTTCATAAGCAGTCAGTAATTCCTGATGATCGGCGCCTTCCTCGACACTGAACCGGAAATTCGATATTTGATTTTCAAGTCCACTTTCCAATTGGAGGGTTTCTAACGGCACCATCACTCGAAAGTCTTGATAGAAAGCTGCATCAAATGTCTGTGGACTGTTCAACATCGGACCCTCATATACGATTGCAGTAACTTCAAGCGTACCAATATCTTCGAAAGTGACTGTGTCCCCTACTTCTTTTCCCCAGAGCTCTGCGGCGTTTTCCGTTATAACCAAACCTTCTTCAGTCGTATCGCCAGCTTTGACAGGTAACGGAACAATATTTGACCGGAAATCCGAGAGTCCTGTAAATCGTACCGTGCGCTGGGCAGGGACGTCCGTCTCGAGCTCAACCAGTCCTTGTTTCACTAAAGCAGTGACACCTTCGTCGATTTCTTCCCGCCCCTCCAGCCAGGCAATTTCAGTTTCATCGAAAAATCCTTCATTGCTCTGGATCCAAAAATCTGCTTCTCCTGCATATAACTGCTCCTGCTCATCCATCATGTTGGAGAAGGTATATTTTGCAATCAGCATACTCGTCATGACCGTGACGCCTAGCGTGAGGGCAATCAAGGTGAAAAGGAAACGTTTCTTATGCCGAGTCAGGTTACGCCATGAAACGCGCCAAGAACTTAGCATAGTCGTCATCCTCCCTCTTCACTTCCGCTTCAATTACTCCATCTTTAAACAATATAATCCGATCTGCATATCCTGCCGCAAACATATCATGTGTAACCATGACGATGGTTTGCTTTTGCTCATAATGGAACTTCGCCAATAAATCCAAAATATCTCCACTACGCTTTCTATCCAAGTTCCCGGTTGGCTCATCTGCCAGTAAAAGGGACGGCTTGTGGATCAGCGACCGGGCAATCGCCACCCGCTGTTGCTGTCCACCACTTAATTCATAGGGAAAACGATTTTCATAGCCTGCCAAGTCTACTGCCTTCAACAGATTCTCGACATCGGTTGCTGACACATTCTTTCCATCCGCATGCATCGGAAAAACGATATTCTCGTATACGGTGAGCGTCGGAAGCAGTTGATAGTTCTGAAACACAAGGCCAATTTCTTTCCGCCTTAATATCGTCCGTTCTTTTTCCGTTTTCGATGTAAGGTCTGTATTCTTCAAATAAATACTTCCTGAATTTGCAGTGTCCAAACCACCGAGCAAATGCAACAGAGTTGTTTTACCAGAACCACTTGGACCGATAATACAAACAAACTCCCCCTCTTCAATCGAGAGGTCAACCCCTTTTAAAACAGGTACAACTTCCTTCCCGGTTTTGTACTCCTTTGTTAAGCCTGAAACGTTAATCATGTTATTCACCTCTTTATTTTGATGGAAAAATCGTGTAAGACCATGAGTAGATAAAATCAATGATAAAGACGAGTCCCCAAATCATGGAGATTCCATAAATCACATCATTTGGATAAGGTGTATCCAAATAATTTTCTGTGCCAATCCACGATAAATCGGAAACATAGTTCATCGCTTCATTGAAACCATTCAATCCATAACTCCAGAAGACAGCCTGCGCAACAACAAAAATGAGCAGATGGATCATCGCGCTATAGCGATTCACTTTGGCAATATATTTCGGATCTTTTTGCCTCGCCATAATCCTTCTGTCCTTCTCTGTCAGCAAATCAACTCCACGCCACTGGCCAATTTTCATCTTCATCCAGCGGTCGAGCTTTTTAAAATCATTTATTCCGAAAGTACATGCGTAAACGACGAAAATCATAATCACAATTTGAAATGTAGAAATCTCACCGGTTTCACGATAAATCACGAGGGCAAGTGCAGCTTCTAAAATGAGCAGAACTAGGAAGAGGAACAAGAAGAGGAGGCTCATTTTTCTCTTTCTGAATAAATAACGAACAACACCAAACAGCAATAAGGAGACGATGGACAGTATTTCAGCAAGGATAAATATCTCCCATTGGTAATCCAATAAAAAATTCATACGCTTTCCACCTTTTTATATACTGAGTAACTATTTACTGAGTATATAGATACCGAGTATATATGTCAATAGGATATTGCCATTTTTATTTTGGTTGATGGAAAATTCATCTTTTAACCAATAAAAAAAGGATTTGTCATGAAAACAAATCCTTTTTTCTATAACAATCCTTTAAGTAAAAAATGCAGCTTCTTATTGATTATCTTGCCTATCTTCCATTTGTTCAGAAGGTTCTTCGGTCGGATCAGGTTCTTGTTCATCATTTGCTGTACCACATCCGAACAATAATCCCGTAGAGAGAATCGCTACAAAAGCACTTCCGAAGATTTTTTTGAACTTCATGTTATTCACCTCACCTAACTAAATTTAATTCATTATTATTACTGTCCAATTTCTTTTGAGGTATGCAAAAATACACTTGGAATCATACATCCGGAGGTATTTACTTCAAGAAATGAAATTTTCCGAAAATAACTGTAACCTTTTTACTTTTCATTCGTTAGTAAAGTAAGAGGAGAAAGAATCTAAAAAGGGGATGATACGCATGAAAACATTCAAGAAAAATAGAAAGATGGGCAGTAAAGTTCATAAGAATGAAGGCGCCAAGATCGAGAAATCCTCAAAACGTAAATATTATCTTGCTTCCGTTTTTCTTCTTTTGCTAGTAGCAATCCCGTTATTCAATAATCACTATGCTCAGACAGCCACTGACGAATTGTCAGGAAGCACCTTTAACATCTCCTATCCAACACCAGATGCACGAAATGATGATCCGAATGGATATGACTCACTCATGACAGTAGAGTTTTCAGACGGGGAAGCAGCCACACCATCCATCCAAGACGGTGATGGGACATATGAATTAAACGGCGATGTTCTCACTCTTCAATTTGAGAATGAAAACGAATCGTTACAGATAGAATTTAGTCTTAAAGAAAGCGAACAAGATTTCAGCGAGTATTCAGCGGTCATTCGTGATGTTGATTTTGAAAAGAAGAATCCGGATGATATCAGCCATTTTCAAAATCTATTTTATAAATTAAATAAAAAATTGCCTTTGGAATTCATCAAGCGACAGAGCTAACCGCAGAGCATGAACTGCACTCTGCGGCAATCAACGGATTTAATTTTATAACGTTTCTTTCAAATGTTTCGCTTCTGCTATCATTTTCTTTATTAACTTGCTCACAGTTTGCTTTTCAGCTAACCTTGGACTCTGACCAGACCAAAGAGACATAAAATCCGGATTTTTTTGTGAGGAAGAAGCACTTCTAATTCCTTTTGTTAAAGCATTTTGAACGGGAAACTCCGGTAATGTTGCTTCATGCTGCTGCATCTCTGAAATGTATTTATTTTTTATTCCTCTTGCCCATTTCCCTGAAAAAGCCCGCGTTAATACGGTTTGGTCTTCGTGAGCATATAGTATTTCTTCCTTTTGGATAGCCGGAGCCCCGCTTTCCGAAGTTGTTAAAAATGCTGTCCCCATTTGGACACCACTTGCACCTAAACAAACAGAGGCCATTAATCCTCTGCCATCCATAATCCCTCCAGCAGCAACAACAGGAATATTTACTTGGTCAACTGTCTGCGGAATGAGCGACATTAAACCAATTAAACTTTCTTGAGCATGAAGAAGAAAGCTTCCCCGATGTCCCCCAGCCTCACTGCCTTGAACGATGACGATATCCATTCCTGCTTTTTCAACTTCAATCGCCTCTTCTACCGTAGTAGCTGTTCCCATTAAAATAATGTTGTGCTGCTTTAACTCTCCAATCACTTCAGCGGAAGGAATACCGAAAGTGAATGAACAAACAGGTACCTTTTCTTCGATTACTACCTTGATCTGTTCATGGAATGTATCTAATTCATCTTCAAATTGCGGAATTTCCATGCGATCTTCATCTCGTATACCTAATTCATCACGTAAAGGCTGTAATACTTGGTTAGCTGAATCAATCTCATCTTGGATAACAAAGAATTCATTAGGAACAAATAGATTGATACTAAAAGGATTCGACGTTAATTGTTTAATCTCTATTATTTGCTCACGGATTTGGACAGGGGTCATATAGCCCGCCCCAATCGATCCTAGACCTCCAGCATTTGAAACCTCAGCCACTAATTCCGAAGTAGTGATTCCTCCCGCCATAGGCGCCTGTATAATCGGATATTGGATTTGCAATAGCTCTGTCATTTTATTTTTTAGCATAAGATACTCCTTTTCCTTAACCTGCCTTATTATGTATTTCAACAAAATATGTGCTAATCCTCCTTTAGAATCGGCAGCAGACCGAACATCATTGTTTCAACCCATGTTTTATCCCTACCTAAGCAGGAATAATGAAACATATTTCACCGTTTTTCCGTAATACTATTACCTATTACATAAGTAGTTGTGAATTTTAAAGGAGTGGAAAAACGATGCTTCGTAAGTATCGTCATTGGAAAAGAAAACGAGCAATTAATAAAGTTAAACCTGGAGACGGCCATCCACTGAAAGAGTACCGCTGGTGGGAAATTTTCACCCGTTCGGTGTTTTATATGAGGATTGTTGAAGAAGACATCGAAAACGTTTATGCAGTGAACGTCGACTATTTCAACGAAGATGAAACGACGGAATTATACCTCAACGGCAAGCATCATGCCACCTCAAACCTTCCAGCAACTTTCCCCGTTGCAGATGGCTATATTGAAGTTGCCACGACGACATTTGGGCTGAAACGAATGCATTATGTCACCGCTGACGGGACCGAACAACAGCTGGCACCCCATCCCCGATCAATGGAAGGCTTACGGATGAAATTTGATCAGCGTTTTCCTGGTATAAGTAAGTTGATAGGTATTGCCGCTATTATTATCTTATTAGTTTCCTTAGTACTCGGCCTTCCCCAACTTGTCGCATTAATTTCTCAAATTGACTTTATATCAGATAGATTTGGAACGTTTGAGTCGCCGATTGTTCTATCGGATTGGTTGAACATGACGCTGGTGGTTGGTGGTACATTGGCTGCATTGGAGCGGGCTATTACGCTAAGGAGTCATTGGTTGATTGATATGGAGACGTGGTGGGATGATTGAATAACCACCTCAAGATACTCATCACTTAGAAAAAATAGTATATTATAATCTTTAATTCTATTTTCCAATCATAAGACCTAGTTATATTAATTATTTTGTAGTAAAATATATCTATGAAGTCAAAAAATATAGGTGATAATAATGAATAAAATTGAAAGAAGAGAAATTGAAATATTAGTAAGAGTATCCAAACAACACGATTTACCTCTAAAGTTAATGAAAACGTTACTTCAGACTGCAAAGAAATTTACCTACGAGAATCAAACTTCCACTGCAAGAAGAAAAGAATATCAAGATTTAATAAGTTTTCATGATAAAAATAGAGACTAGGTGATATTAATGTTACTTAAAAAGATAATATTTTCTAATTATAAAACTTTCTATGGACAGCAGGAAATTGACCTTTATATTCCAAAAGATGAAAGAGAAAACGGTAAGAATATTATTTTAATAGGTGGGTTAAATGGTGCTGGTAAAACAACCGTTTTAAAAGCAATCTTATATGTATTATTTGGTAAAAGGGGAATGTCGGAACAGGAACATGAAAGGTTATTTTCTAGCATAATTAACAATACCTTTTTTAATGAAGGAGGTAGACAGAGTTCTGTTTCACTTATTATAGAAACTGATGCCGGTGAAGAATGGACTTTAAAAGTAAAATGGTATTTTGACAAGGACTCTAAGAAGCTCAACTTAGAAGAAAGGGAATTATTAATATCTCGACCGGGTGTTAGAGCTAAAAAACATGCTAATATCCAGAATATAGAAGCTTATAACAAGTATATTGATAGAATTATTCCATACCACGCTGCACCTTTTTTCATATTTGATGGCGAGGAAATAAAAGAGATTATTCTTAGACAGAATAGCAATGAGATGAAAGCTGCTATACATAAAATTACTGGAATGGAAGCTTATAATCAATTAATTAATGACCTAAAAGAAATGGAAAAGTCAACTCAACGAAAATTATTAAACTCTGTCGATAATAGAAAAATACAAGCGTTACAAACCGATCTCGACAAAGTTGACCAACAGATTGAACAATATGAAGAGCGTAAAGCAAAACTACTACGTAAAAACAAGGAACTTTCTAACGCACTTGAGGAAGTAAAGGAAAATAGAAATAAAAAGCTTGTACAGAACTCGAGTTCTCGTGAAACTTTAGTCAAAAAGCAATCTCAATTAGAAATTGAACTAAATTTAGCGAAAGAAGAGTTGAGCTCAACTTATAAAGAAAATATCTTTGGAATTATTTTGGGAGAGAAAATAAAATTACTAAAAAAACAGTTGAACCTAGAAAAAGAGATTAGAAGAAATCGTTTGATTGAACAATCTGCCTTGAAACCATACCAAGAATTTATTAATCAGCTCTTAAGTAAAAAATTCAATCCTCCGCTTACTTCCGATCAACTAATACAAATAAGTGAGTTTGGAAAAGAGATATGGAGAGAACAAAATAATATCAATATAGCAAGTCTAGAAAATGAAACTGAAATTCATGACTTATCTTCAAAAGAACAGCATCTTCTTTTGAACTATAGAATTAGCGATAAAAATACTATCATACGTTTATTAAATAAAATTGAAAAACTAGAAAATGAAAATGAACAGATTGAAGAAAAAATGCGTAAAGCGCCAGAAACATTGGACATAGAAGAGGAAAATAATAAAATAGATTCAATTACAAAAGAAATTGGTGCTCTATCCTTAAGAATAAAATCAGTCAATCATAATCTTAATAAATATAAAAATGAAAGAACTGATATCCAAAATCAATTGACTCGTTTATCTAGTAAAGGTACAAACATTGAAGAAATAAAGGGAGAGTATCAATTATTACAACAGACAATAAAAGCTATGGAGCAATATATTCATGAAACGACAGAAATGAAAGCACAATTTATTCAAGAGGAATTTTCTAGTATACTAAATAAATTATTTAGAAAGCAAGATGAATTTGGGAAAATAGAGTTTGATATTAATACTTATACTGTTCGATTATACAATGACAAGCTTCAAGAAATTAGTATACAAGACCGTTCAGCAGGAGAAATGCAAATGATTTCTTCTTCTCTAATCTGGGCTTTGACTAAGGTATCTGATTTATCACTGCCAATAGTTGTAGATACGCCTTTAGGTAGGTTGGACAGTCAGCATAGAAATCATTTAATTAAACATTATTATAAACATATTTCCGAGCAAGTAATTATCTTATCTACAGATACAGAAATCACAGATGAGTATATTAACTTAATGAGTGAAAATTCCTATAAGCAATTTCTCTTAGACTATGATGAAGAGAAAAAATATACCATTGTCCGTAATGGCTATTTTGATTTTATAACGCAATAAGGAGTGAATGTCATATGTCAAACAGAAAGATGACTCTTTCCGAGAAAGGTAAATCTATGCTTGATGATTTAACAGAGCAATTAGAATTAGATCGACCATTCGTTCTGCAAGTAGCTCTTGCAAAAGGCATTCAAATATCTAGCGGCGCTCCTAGTACCTCATATGACAAAGGAAGTAAGAGCTGGACTATTCCAGATAACATAATCAAGGATGATAATTTTACACTGTTTAAGTATTTAATACAAAACGAAGCCAAGAAACCTATCGATAACCAGGAATTGCACGATTATATGATCCGATTTATTGAATCAGGTTTAAGAGAATTATCAAGGACTAGTCAAGAAAAAACGTCGATGGAAGACTTGAGAATAGCGATCTTATAAAGTAAAACCGCATGCTATGGCACTATCCGACCCTAAAGTTACATTCATTAGCTCTAACTTTAGAAGGAAAATACCTAACATGCGGTTTTAATCTTTTCTACACTTATTAAATTCTTTCTTCTAATGAAGTGATGTTAACAATATTTATTGTTGGAGTCGATAATTCTCCATTAGGTTGAAGAACAGGTCCATGGACGATACACTGGCCTTTCTTTAAACTCGCAAGTTTTCTTTCCCACTCTTTTCTTTCCTGAGTATCTTTAGATAGACTCGATGCGATATTACCAATTTCTTCTTCAGGTGGGGCAAAATAAATTTTCTGAGACGAGTTTTGCAATCTTGCTAACTCATCTGCATCTAATTGAGCTTTTAGAAATTGCGTAGCATACCATGCAGACCAGCCAAACTTTCTACCCTCCGTGAGTATTCTTGCAGATGGTGAGTTTTCTCGATGGTCTAAGTTCTGTGCCTCATCCATAATTACTGGGATTGGTATATCTTTATCTCCATTACGGATCGAATAATTCCATAGATCCCACAGAATAAATTCCGTAATTACCAACTGGACTTCACGATTAAATCCGGTCAATTGAATAATAAAGACTTCTCCATCACTGTCAATAATATCTATCCAGTCAATTGTATTGTTAATATCAAAAGGATTTCTGTCAATTAATGGTCTGATTTGTGATAACGCCGTTTTTGCGTAAGAGGAGTTATCTTCCTCTAACAGTTCTCTAAGCTTAATTAAACTCATTTGATCTCCATACCGCTCTAATCCTCTGTATGTTGCATCATAAATAGCATTTAATTGCTGGATACCTAGTCGATCATATACTGCAGAAAATACACTTCTAATCCTTTCTGCAACATCAGTTTCTGTTTCTAACAGTTCAATCCCGCCTATATCCCGTGTGTTTCTCATAAAAGGATTGATTGGGAACTTTTCATTATATACTATTTTTTGAGATATTTTACCACCAAGATAACCCAAAAATGCTGGTTCTAACTGGTTAGGCAGAAATCCTTCCGTATAATCAATAACTACGTTTGGAATACCTTGCTTTGAAGCTTCTAATAATAGGCATTGCATGAAGTATGTCTTGCCTTGACCTGATTTTCCTGATATTAGAAGATGCCTATTGGCAAGACCTTTATGGCCATACTCCCAATATATATTATGTTTAGAGTTTTCCGCTGTACCTAGTAATAATCTGGTTTCTTCTAAATATTTGTTCTCTTCTTCAGTTGATGTACTCGTTACTGCTGCTTCTTGAATACTTTTATCTTCTGGTTTAGGCTTTTCGACTTCTTCTTGTTTCTCTGTCTCTTCTCCTCTCTTATTCATAACAGGTTTTACAACTTGCTCATTCCCATTATCGCCCTGTATATCTTTCTTAGATTCGTTCACACCTTCATTATCTTGTTTACCACTGTATTTTTGATTATCGCTTTTGCTCTCTGGATTATAGGTAGTGGATAACATGTCCTCTTTAATTAAATCATGCGTTTCTTCTTGTACCCAATTTCTCAGGTTCTCTACAGATTGTATTAATCCACTAAAGCCATCATACTCAATAAGATTCAGTTGTAATACACCATCTTCGATTACTGCACTACGATGATAAGCATTTTTTTGGAAGGATAATATTGCGCCTTCACCAATAAGTGGAACTAATCTGTTTGAGATTCTATAGTCATCTTTTAGCAATTTTTCCACTACACCATCATCTAGCTCGTAATTCTTACTAGTCCAAAATTCGTTATGATCCAACATTCGTGCATTGGCAATTAATAGTTGTACGAAGAAGTTTCGATAAAATTTACCCTCGAAAGTAGTCTCCATTTCTCCAGTTAAAGAATCTAGTAGCAATTTCTTTGTTTTGTTTACTTGAGTTCTTGCTTTATCTAAAACGGAGTTTGCATTTATCCCGATTTTCACTTCTACTGGATAGTAGTGAAGTAAAACCTCATCTTCAGTTGTTTCAAGACCAATCAAGAGAAGATCATCACTGTGTACTCCCTTTACTCCTAGGTTTCTAGCTGTGAAAACACCATCTGACTTATTTAAACTTACAGCTCCAGCTACTCGTAGCACCTCTTCTAATGAGATAGGTACCCATAAAATATTTGGATGATCTAAATAGGAAACCACATATTTAATTGCTGATATAATGCTCAACTTTTCTTTTGCACTATGACCTTTACTACCAATAATTCGTAGAAGCCATTCGCCATTAAACATATTAAAAGCCTTAACAGCGTTCAGTACATTTTCATCTTTTCCATCAATATTTTTTTGTTCTAAGAATTCTTTAATAACCGCAAAATATTGATTAGATTTATTTGTAACTGTAATTGCATCATAACGACTTGTAGAAGAATATTGATCGCTGTAGTGAATAACAACTAAGTTCTCATCAAATTTATTGAAAAACTCTAAGTCAATAGATGGGTCAACAAAAGTTACCCAGTGGGATGAATCAAACACTTCTTGTAGAATTTTTTCATCTGTATTTGTGGTCCGAGAAAAAATTGCCTCCCCTTTTCTATAACTATCATTTCCACTATTTCGCAAATTAGCAGCTAACTCATTTGTATAATACGCTACACGAGTTAGAATATTATCTGGTGTAATATCATAAGACTTAATACCGAAGCCACTTCGGTAATTTTCATCGTCTTTCATAGACGGTACACTTGAATATAGTCCATCCATTGCAATTCCCGAAAGCATATTTTTCATTGGTTGTATTGCGATTTGTTCTTGTTCTTCCATTTTGTAAAAAGTGATATGTGCATAGCGGGACGACTCTCCTACTTCACTTTTATAAAACGATATTTTTTCTCTTATTATTCTTAAAACGTCATCTTCATCTAAATCTCGCACTTTTAAATTAAGGTTAAAGTAGTCCTTGAAATCAGTAACATTTTCTATCATTGCTAATTTATCGAGGGAGCTTTCTTGATCCCCATTTTTGTACAATGTTATCTCTACAGGTTTTAAACTATTAGATTTCTCAAGTGAATCTTTCATCCAATCTAAGATTCCTCTTATAACTTCGAAATCATTTGATATATTTACAACCCCTATTTTAAACGGAGCTTGTGATTTTTCCATAAAAAGATAGGAGAAATGGGTTTGAAATTGAGTGATTTTATCTTTAACTATTTTTGCTAGGTAATGACTTGCATCAGAAACCGAGACTTGATTTACAGGCTTATAAATTAGCCATTCCGGTACAGAGTTTTGGTATTCAGGTTTATATAAAACTCGAGATTCATCATAAATAAATGGCAACAACGCTTCTGGGCTTAATCTGTTTAGTATATTATTACCTAGTTCTTCTGTTCCCAATGCTTCAAAATACTTTATCTTATAAGCGATCATTAAAGGATGGAAGGGGGTGAGATAGATTCTTTCTCTCGCCATAATTGTACCTAGTTTAAATAAATCAATCCCACGTTTTCCAGCAGGAAATCCATTTTCAAAGGATTCAACCTGTTTTATGTACTGTTCTATATATTCAATAGCTCTCTGTTTTAAATCTTCATTTATTGTACATAAACTTGGGATAGATTTATGAATTTGAAAATATGTGATCAAACGACTATAAGACTCTCTTAATTCATCATTTAACTCGATATCATGTGCGTACAATTGACCAGCTTCAAAAGTAGCGAATTTCATTGCTTCTTCAACAAATAGATCTTCCCACTCAAAAAAGGTAGCATAATCTGAATGGAAGTAAAACTCTTGGTTCCCCATGATTAAACGATTGTTTTCTCTTAACCATTCCATACTACTTTCGTTTTCTCTAATTAACTTCCTGATTCTTTGACCCAAAATAGGTGTAGAATCAGGTAATTCATTCGTCAATAAAAATGGTATTTTCTTGTTTTGAATATTCAAGTAGAAGATTAGCTCGTCATTATCATTAAAAGCCTCTGGTGTAGCGTTTAATACTAAAGTATCAATTTCCGTCATCTCAATTTCTTGATGATATTCATTTAACTCAACATTTTTCCGACCCAAGCCTGTACCAAGACGAATATGCTCGTCATCATACTTTAATTCAAGTGCTGATTGCTTAATATTAACAATATATCTGGTTTTATAAGCATCAATGTATTCGGGATCAATTGGTAAAATCGCTATTGAAAACTCTGCTCCCAAAGTTGCTTTTTTGTTATGTTTGTAGCTGAATCTAACAAACACACTGTCCTTATTTAATGTATTTATCTTTACTTTAATATTCTTTCTCTTAACTTCTGTATTTAAATGCTTAATAGATTGGTTCCCTATTGTTAAATACTGATTTTCTAAACTAGTAACGTTTCCTGTAAAGTTAAACGAAATTGTTAAATCAATCTCTTGCATGTCATGAGGATTGAAAATCACAATCTGTCTTTTTCTCTTTCCAGCTGCTCTTTCATTTAGAGGTTTCTCCCAAATCGTGAGGTCTTGTTCTACTTTAACTCCATCCAAAACCACTTTAACATCCTTGTTTTCTTTAATGTAATCTTGATGATATTTATCTACTAAAGAATATGGTGTGTTATACCAATCTTCTTTTATTAAGTTGTTAGCACCAACTTCAGAGAATCTTTCCTCTAACTGGCTCTTATTCAAACCATAGTCATGAACCCTTTTTACGTGATCAAAAAATTCCCTGTTTTTTTCGAGTCTTTTCTCTTGTTCATTTTTTGGAAAACTCGCTATATCGTTATCTTTAAATAACCCAAATTCATAAAATTTATCTTCTTCGATATAACCCTTTTGCAAAGTCGAAAAAATACTTTTAAAATCAAAAAACGTCACTTGTTGAAACGGTTCTCCACTTAATAGGTATCCTAGATTATTCTTAAGTATCACCTTATCAACTGTGCTCAAGTTACTTTCATCTATCTCTTGTTCCAAATTATTAAAAATTGAATTTGGATGTAAAGGCATACCTTCTTTTTGTAGATTACTGCTTCCACCTTCAATTGAGTCAAGTTGTTCCGAAACAATGCTTAAAAGTGACGTATTTTTAAAGTCGTTTACTTGCTCACCGACCAAATTTCGAAGAGTTACCAAAAAATCTGGTTTTACTGTAGAGGAAGTGTTTGCGATAATTAATTTATGTTTATCGAAATCTATAGCAAATGTTTCATACGGATCACCTTGCTCATGCTGATAAGAAAAACGTTGAACTCTTGAGTCCTTAGATAAAGCTTTCACGAGTTGATCAACTTCTAATTGACTATCAAGTTGAATATAGAAGCGATCGCCAGGAAATCCTTCCTTCCCAGTGTAATCAGTTATTAGCTTCGCAATATAATTATAAAATTGGTTTGACATACTGTGCATCACCACTATCACTTTTTTTGTCAATTAAGTTTAATCTATCTAATGCATGTACAACTTCGCTTTTACTATAACGATCTAAAAGAATTCCTCTTTTCTCAAATTCTTCAAATAACTGATTTAAAGGAATTCTAGATGTCTTTACAGATACTGCAGTGAGTAATATTAGGAACTCGTGAGTAATATTTAATACTTGGCCAATACTACCCCTACTCTTAATAAATTGATTAGCGCCTAAATCTTCAAGATTTCCACCATATTTTTTACTAACATCATCACTTGTACCTTTATTAACCAAACTGAATAATTCTTCCATTCCCTGATCTATATTTTGAAACAGAGGCGTATATTCCTCTTTAAATTCTTTATGAAAAATAGTACTGTACTTTCTCATCCAATCACGTAAATCCGATAAAAATTTCTCTTCATCTAAGCTTCCATCTTCTACTAATTGTTTAATCTCAGGATAAGTTAGAACCCTCATTTCATTTTTAGTTGAGTTAAGTTCATTCTCTTTTATGTTAGCTTTGTTATGACTCAGTTGTGAAAGCGTATGGATATGCGGGAATAAATGATCTAGCTTGGTTTTAATAAACTTAAAACTATTTAAATCATCTACTGCTTTTCGTCTTCTACTCAAACGTTCCCATTCGAGTGTGAAGTATAAAGGATTTAAAGTGCCAAAATCAGCCTTTGAAAAACTTTCAAACTTAATTACTAATTGACAAATATACATAAAAACATAGAAATGAGTCAATAAAGAAAATGATTTAAGAAAGTAATCCTTATAGTTACTTAGAAAGAGAATATCTTCCTCATATAAATTAGTAATAGGCTGTAACAAAGAGTCATACTTACTCTCTTTCACATTCAATTCTTTTATTATTTCATTTTGATTGATAATTAACTCTGTAAGAATATCTTCTGTGTCGTTATTTTTGAAGATGCCTTGGAATTTTTCCTTGTCTCTTATAAGTACGTCATTCATGAATTCACCGTATTTACTGAACTCATTTTGGTCTTTTTTTTCAACTCTTATATAGTTAAATAAAAAAGGATGAATAATCTTGATAGAATCCTTATTAAAAAGATATTCCTTCAAAAAACGAACAAAATCGTATTTATCATCTTCATTATGAAACTCTACTTGTTGTACTATATGCCATATAAATTGGTCCTCTTCCGTATTTTCGTCAGGGGAAAAAGTGAGTTCGGGCTTATCTAGTGTAGATAAATCTAATTTTAGATTACAAATTCCCCTAACGAATTCTCCAAGAACATTATTAAAGTTCCCTCTAATTTTTCTCGTTCTTTTAGATAAAAAAGGTACTAAATCTAGAGCCTTTCCAACATCATGTTTGGCTTGTTTACCTAATGTCTCGCTGAGATAATCTTTATGTAATTCAGCCACTATAATTACTCTCCCTTTCGAATACATAAGAACCAAAATCACCTTTTCTAAAAGAATACAGGCGATTATCAGTTTTCAAGTAAACTAATAACTCTTTTTTCTCATCCCCGAACTTCATTGCCTTATCGACAAACTCTGTGAATTGTATAGCATTTTCATCATCAGTTTTGTTTGGAAGATATCCGTTTTTTACTTTACTTAATAGTTTAAATAACGGATAATCGATATCTATTGTAACCTTGTTTTTATTTCTTCGATCTTCATAAGCTAGAAGAATAGTTGTTTTAAAGCTTTGTAGTACTTCATTTGGGTTAGACTCTATGTGTTCAATGGTCGGCCTTAAAAATAGTTCTTGAGCTATTCTATATTTTTCTGATGGCTTATTTATATAAATATATTCTTTCTTGGGAGAACCTCTCCAAGCTAGCATTACTTTCTTAAACTCCTCATAAAAAGTTCTGACTTTAGCCTTATTCCCTTTATTAAAATAATATAGGTAATCTATATACTTTTTATAGCTATCATCTTTTATGCTTTCCGCATACTCTTTATTTAGTAAGTATATGATCCTCACAAAGGTTTCAAAAAACAAATCAAAGGAATATCCTGTTAATGTATCTTGATTAAAGAAAGGACTTAGCCAACCAATTGCCACTTCGTCTTCCACATTATTATTCACTACGGATTCCCACTCAGTAAGTGTATTCAATTCAATAACTAACTGATCGGTTATTTCTGAACGGCGATGTATAGGATCCATTTTGGAAATAGATCTTAATATATCTGATCGTTCACTATGCCCGAATAATAAATTTGGTAAAGTTGATTCGAGCTTTTCTAAATCTGACAGATAGCTATTGCCCTCATAATTATTTGGAATTAAAATATCTGCTATAAGGTTTAAAAAAGCTCTTGCAGAAATAACAAGCTTGTCTTTTATCACACTTTCAATTACTAATTGAATAATCGCTTCTTGAACACTGTCGTTTTGCAGCAACTTATAGTTATCATGGATGATTGTGTGAAGCTCATTTTTTTTATCTTCCTGAAAAGCTAAATAAAATGGATTTCTATCCAATGGATCTACAATCTTTTTTAACAAAGCACTATAGAAAGAAGACACCGGCCCTCTATTAGTTAGTTCATAAGAATTGTAATCACCAAAACTTAATAAACTAAAATTGTCCTTAGTAAAATTTGGTTGAATTTTTGGTGAGAATAACTCACTTTCATTAATAAACTCAATTAGCCGATTATATGTATACTTTTCATGTTTCCTAGAAATAAAGTTATGCAAGACTCCCATATTTATAGCAAGAATAAAATTACCTTTATGGGAATCTAAATTTTGATCTGAGAAGCCGCTCAAGGATTCCTCTAGTGTAGCTAAGGCATCTTTATTAGGCGAAAAGCTCTCCGTAGCATCATTGTAAATCTCATAATTTTTTACCAGTTCAGGTCTATTCTTATTTAAATAAGCAAGTATATGGGACTTACCATCTCCAACATTTCCGCATAGCAAAATAAGATTTCCATGCTCTTTATTTGCATTTTCCTCCAACATTCTTTCTAAATCTCTTAGTATAGGACGTTCTACATGAAGATAGTCTTTAAAAGGACTAAATTGGTTGGCATTCTCCACTGCTTCCTTAGAAGATGTTTTTAATCTATTTAGTTCTCTAATTAAATAACTTTCTCCTTTTGGGAGGTCTTTATTAAATAAATCAGGTTTGTTTTCTTTTATTTCAATACTTGTATCCTGATTCTTTCTCCCAGCTTCGATTCTGTCTGATAGACTCACCCCATAATTTACTTTAGCCTTTTTCTCAACTCTATTTTCTGGTTGCTCTATTTCTATATCTTTGGTTACTTTACTTCCCAAGAAATTCTTAACTTCGTTCATCAACCTCTGAATTTCTTGGTAGTCCCCTTGAGGTTGTTGTTGTGGTTGTGGAGATTCATATAATGGAATTATGCTATTATTATCAGTATAGAAATATAAGTCATGGTACCAGATTGCAATGTTATATAATTCTCTATGGACCTTAAAAGCATCAGCATATTCATTAGTTTCACTGTGATGCGCTGCTTTATTCCCTATTATACGTACAGTATCAAATGATTTTTGAATTTTTCTTCCGTCTATTATATGATCTCTAATTAAATAGGATATTTTTTCATATAAGCTAAAAGTAGGATAAGCTTCATCTAAATCTTCATACTTGGTTATATCATTTAAAATTACCTCTAAAAACTTTCTTCCTTTGACAATTGCACTACTAGGGTCTTTAAATATAATTTGCTCCATTTCGTGCACGTACTGAGCAGCAGTAGTATTCATTGTTTTCAAAAACTCTACAAACTTACTCATGACTATCAACCCCGATTTTTTATAATTATTTACATTTTACCATACTTTAGCCAGTATTATTAGGTAAATAGAAGTTTAATAGATCGAGTTATTTCGGTTCCATTATGTACTAAAAAGTGGTAGAATAAACTCAATAATATATGTGTAATTTTATAAATTACGTACGTAAAAGGAGAAGAGTTATGGAATTTGGATTTAGTTATAATTTCCCCGGTATTCGAGGACTGCAGGCGGGTAAAGAATACTATATTGCAATGTGTCCCTTACGGGTTATTCCTAAGATTTTCTTATTTGATGAGGACGAAGTTCCGCCAGAGTATCGCTCGCAGAGAATAATTAACAGGAATAGAATACCTGAAATTACCAATTACATTCTAGATAATCCAAATGATTATGTATTCTCTTCCCTTACAGCCTCAATAGACGGAGAAGTAGAGTTTACTCCCACTTCTGAAGATCCATCCTTAATTAACGTTGGCATGTTATCTATTGCTTTAGACGCAAAGTTTCTAATTAACGACGGGCAACATCGTCGTGCAGCTATAGAGGAAGCGTTGAAGATAAACCCAGAATTAGGTTCTGAAACAATATCAGTTGTATTTTTTATTGATAAAGGGCTAAAGAATTCTCAGCAAATTTTTTCAGATCTCAATAGACATGCGGTTAATACTACATCGTCTATAGGAATTCTCTATGATCACCGTGATAAATTAGCAATCGTTACAAAAGATATTGTTAGTAGTACTCCTTTCTTAAAGAGATATACAGATAAAGAAAGAGTTTCTCTGTCTAAAAACTCTCCCAAGATTGTTGCTTTAAATCACGTTTTTAATACAAATTTGAAGTTACTAGGTATTTCCAAAGGAGATGCAATAACTAAGGAGGATGAAGAATTTCTTCATAATTTCTGGTCAACTTTGACTGACTCCATTAGTGAATGGCACCAGGTTATGAACAAAGATCTAACCCCCAAAGACATAAGAATGAACTATATAGTTGGTCATGGTGTCTTCTTTGAAGCTATCGGTATAGTAGGAAACTTTTTAAGACAATTTGATCCAAATAACTGGCAAAAATATATTAAGGAATTGAATAAAGCTGATTGGTCTCGTCAAAGTGGAAGCTGGGAAGGCCGAGCAATCAAAAATGGAAGGGTTCAGAAAAACGCTCAAACCATAAAGCTAACAGCTATTCAAATTAAAAAAATCTTAAACTTACCACTTTCTGAACAGGAAAAAGCTATAGAAAGTGAGTTTATAAAAGGAGTTTCAAAATGAGTATTATATCCAACTTATTTAATGATCAAGTAACTCTGATTGAAGATGCAAAAGAGGAAATTAGGAAGGTATATTTAGAAGACGACCGCCCTTGGGTTGTAGGTTATAGCGGTGGTAAAGATTCTACAGTCGTAATACAGCTCGTTTATGAAGCGCTCAAAGAACTATCGTCAGAACAATTAAATAAAAAAATTTATGTAATTTCTTCGGATACACTAGTAGAAACACCTTTAATTATACAATCTATTAATACAACCCTACGTAGAATAGAAGAAAAGGCTATTGAAGATAACCTTCCAATTGAGACTCATAAAGTTAAACCAATGATTGAGCAATCATTTTGGACAAATATTATAGGCAAAGGTTACCCTTCTCCAAATCAACAATTTAGATGGTGTACGGACCGAATGAAAATAGATCCAGCAAACCAATTTATAATGGATAAAGTGAATTCATTTGGAGAAGTTATTATGCTACTTGGAGTTAGAGAACAAGAGAGTGCTACTAGAGCAAATGTTATTAAATCTCATTCAACAGAAGGAAAATTATTAATGAGACATTCTACTTTAACTAATGCATATGTCTATGCACCAATTAAAAAATTTAGTGTAGATGATGTCTGGAACTATCTATTAAATCATGAATCTCCTTGGGGGGATGACAATTATGAATTATATCGACTGTACAGTGATTCAAACAGTGGCGAATGTCCGCTAGTTGTTGATAAGACGATAAAAGAAGCAGCTGGATCTTGTGGTAATTCTCGTTTCGGTTGTTGGGTTTGTACAGTAGTAAATGAGGATAAAGCTTTGACAGGCTTTATTAATAATGGACATGATTGGATGAAACCATTACTTAACTTTAGAAACTGGTTAAGTAGTATTAGAGATGATCGCTCAATGCGCATGAAATATCGTATGAATGGTCAAGTTTATTATCTTCAAGTTCAAATTATTGAACATAATGGTGAAGACTGTATATTAATACCTAAAAAAGGTGATCGAAAAAGAGAGTTTATTCCAGTTACTGAATTTGAAATTATTGATCAGGCGGAGCTAAAAACATATTTAAAAGAAAATAATATTGATCTCTCTACTTCCGATGACCCTAATATTTTAATTCGAGATTCAGAAGATAATTACTACCGCTTAGGACTAGGGCCATTTACTTTAGAAGCAAGAAAGGAAATTTTAACAAGGTTATTAAAAGTACAAAAGAACCTTAAACATCCTCATGATGAAAGCTATCAACTAATTCAAGAAGATGAACTAAAAGAAATCCGAAAAATATGGTTTAACAATGGTGATTTTGAAGATAGTCTACCTATGATATATTACGATATTTTTGGTTACGATTTAGACTGGGAAAAAGATGACAGACTTTTGTTTGATCGTGATGATTTAACTCAACTAGAATTAATGTGTGAAGAAGAAGGGCTTGATTATCGCCTAATGAAGAGACTTTTATTAATTGAAAAAGAGCATTCTGAATTTAAAATGAAGAGAGGTCTAATGGATCAATTATCCTCTGCTCTAAACCAAGATTATTTACATTTGTAAGATAGAAAGGATATAGCTTATGCTCTTTAAAGAAATAGAATTAACTAATATTGGTCCCTATGAAGGCACTAATACATTTTCATTTAATACGGATGAAAATAAGAACACTGTATTAATTGGTGGCAAAAACGGTTCTGGCAAAACTACATTCTTAAACAGTGTAAGGCTCGCATTATATGGTCCATTAGCGTATGGATTTAGAACTCACACCCAAACTTACTTATCAACTATAGAGACATTACTCAATAATAAAGCAAAAAATAATGGTGAGAGATTTTTTAAGATTAAATTAGGATTTACAACTGTAGAAGAATTTAAACGAATTTCAGTTGAAATTATCCGTAGCTGGACTCTATCTAATTCATCAGTAAAAGAACATGTAGAGATTTTTAAAAATCGTAGTCGGTTAAGTGAAATCGAAAAAGACAATTTTCTGGAAAAGTTACGAGTAACTTTTCCACCTTCTCTTTTGGAACTATGTTTCTTTGACGGAGAGGATATTACAAAACTAAGTAATGAAGATAATTTGTCTTCTTATTTAAAAGAATTATCCTCTAGACTGTTTAACTTGGACCTCTTTCAAAGTTTAGAACAGAATTTAGTAAGATACTTATCCGAAGACTCTAAATCCAACCATGAAAGAAAATTGGAAGAGGAAAGAGATAAAGTAGAATTAAATTTAAAAACAAAGATTGATGAGTTAAAAGATCTGAAAAACAAAACTGATATGCTCACAGAGCAATTAACTGCTACTAAAGAAAACTACAGAAAAACTAGAGAAGAATTCTCCATTCATGGAGGTTTACTATTTGAGGAAAGAGAAAATATCCAAAAAGAAATTTTAAAAATAGAGAGTGATCGTAAGCAAGCAAATGAATCTGTTAAGGAATTTATTGCCAAAGACCTTCCTTTCTTCTTGGCACTGCCGGTACTAAACAACTTGGTAAATCAACTAGAAAGTGAAGAAAGCTACTATATTTCCAGCATAATTGAAGAGAAACTAAATACTATATCATTTCAAGAAATTGAAGAAGTATTTAGTACTTCACTGGATTCTGATAAAAAGGAAAAAATACTCACTGTACTTAGAAATGAACTTACTGTTTCAGATGACATACCTATTATTCATAACGCTTCTAAAACAGAAACAAATCAAGTACTCTCACTCTCATCTCAAATCAATATAAAAAGATTGCAAAAGATTAATCAAATACTACAACAAAACAGTGATGACTTGAGTAAATTATCTCTCTTAAACAGGAAATTAAAGGATAACGAGCGGACTTCAGAGTTTAATGAAATGATAGAGTCAATGGAGAAAGACTCTATAGAAATTTCGAAACTTGAAAATATCTTAAATAATCTATTAGACTTACAAGAAAAATTGCATGAAGAAATCGATATGATTAACAAGCAATATGAGAGGGTAAAAAAAGAACTACACAATATATACAAGAAAAAATCCTCCTTTCACATAACGGAAAAGGCATTGACTATCAGTAGAAAGTTTCAAGAGGATCAACTCCGGAAGAAAGTAAGAGATATAGAGTACTTCTCAACTAAGATGATTAAAGGTCTTATGAGAAAGGAAAACTTTATTAAACGTATTTACATTGATCACGAAACATTTGAAGTCTCTCTAATTGATCAAGATAGCAATACAATTAATAAAAGTATTCTATCCGCAGGAGAAAATGAACTACTTGTTCTTTCCATTATTTGGGGGACAATTCATTCATCTAGTAAAGAACTACCTATAGTCTTAGACACACTATTAGGAAGACTAGACCTAGAACATAAGGCATCTGTTATAAATAATCTAATCCCTCAATTTGGGGAGCAATGCATTATCTTAGCTACAAACTCTGAAATTACAGAAGATCTATTTCATGATTTATCACCTTATGTATCTAATCATTATACATTGAATTATGATACAAATAACAAACATACAAAAATAGAAAACCATTTTTTTAATCGTCATATAAAAGGGGAAACTCTCAATGAATTTTAGATTGAAAACAACGGAAAAAACTGCTGATTCTTTAAAAAGCTTACAAAGTACTACGGGATTAACTCCAAACATACTTGCGAGAATAGCAATATCATTATCCTTAATTGACCCTGAGTTTCCTGAAGAAGTGCAACCAGAGAGTAAAGGATTAGAATTTAATCGCAATACACTTACAGGTGAACACGACTATTTCTATAAATCACTAATTAGGCAGCATGCCGGAAGACAGATTCCAGAATCTGAATATTTCCCTAATATATTTAATGCACATTTATCACGTGGAGTTCGATTACTCGAATTGGAATATAAACATGCTGGTAATTATAACAAGTTATTAACAAACTTACTAAAGGCCTCAGAGGATAATTTGTTAAATAAGGAGTGATAACCATACTTTACTTAGATAATAGTGCAACAACATCAATCCTCCCTGAAGTCAGGGAGAAAATGTTAACCTTTTTAACTGAGGAATTTGGAAATCCTTCAGGTAAATTTTATGACCTAGCAATACATGCAAAAGAAGCCGTTGAAGCAGCAAGAGACCATGTTGGAAATCTTCTTGGTGCGAAAAGCCTTGAAATTATCTTTACAAGTGGGGCTACCGAAAGTAATAATACTGTTTTAAAAGGTGTAGCAGAACATTATTCAAACAAAGGAAAACATATCATTACCTCTAAAGCAGAACATCCTTCTATTATGGATGTCTGTGAGTACTTAGAAGATAAAGGATATGAGATAACCTATCTTGATGTTGATCAATTTGGTAGAGTAAATCCAGAAGATGTAAAACAAGCATTTAACGATAACACTATTCTTGTAAGTATCTTTTGGGGAAACAATGAACTTGGATCACTAAATGATATTAAGAAGATATCACAGTTTTGTAAGGATAGAAATGTTTTTTTTCATACAGATGCAACACAGGTTACAGGAAAAGTGGACATTGATTTAGAAGAATACCAGGGGATTAGCTTTTTATCCTGTTCAGCTCATAAAATGCACGGCCCAAAGGGCGTTGGTGCTCTATTTGTAAGAAGCGATGAATATGGAAAGTTAATAGAATTTACACCTTTGCTTCACGGTGGTGGACAAGAAAGAGAATTAAGAAGCGGGACTTACTCCGTTCATAACATTGTAGGCTTTGGAGAAGCAGCAAGAATTGCAAAAGAGCAGCTATCTTCCAATAGAGAGCAATTAAAAGAGCTTGAGGAAAAAGCAAAGGAATTATTGATAGAGAAATTTAATGATCATATTATTTTTAACTCAGATGATAATAATAAAATTCCCGGCATATTAAATATTCGATTCAAGGGAATTAATAATCAAATCTTACTAAAAAAATTAGCTCCAGTTATTGCAGCATCATCCGGATCGGCTTGTAGTAGTACAAAGCCATCTCATGTATTGCAGGCTATTGGATTATCGTTACAAGAAGTTAGAGAGTCTGTGAGATTTTCTTTTTCACCTTATATTGAGATAGATGAGTTGGATGTATTCAAACTGTTATAGTGATTATTCACATTAGCCCTTTTCAATCTTCACTTTAAAAAGGCAGTCTTTCCTAGTGGAAGCTGCCTTTTTCATTAATTTGGAGCATTTTATGTTTCATTTACTAAGGATTCATTCACTCCACATCCTCGTAAGCGTCAAACAATGAACACCTTCTATTAAATATCCGTTCTTGAGATAATCTCTTTAGAAAAAAATCTGGAGGTTATGCCAATGAACGATGCTAACAAAAGAATAGAATGGAAAGCTAGGTATGA